>NZ_CP188089.1:4800000-6570206 GCF_049949235.1 Mucilaginibacter sp. R-33 | reverse complement strand
ATAAATAAAAGTAAAATATTGATTTCCAACCCCCAGCGAAACAACTTTTGGCCTTGCTACGGAACATCGAATATTGCCAAAAAAAGCTTATAAAAAAATTAAATTTTCACTTTTTTAACATTTGGCTTTTTACTAACAAATTCGATTTTTTAATGAAATTTTCGTATGGATAACATAATTTTTGATATAAAAATCACAATCCGAATATTTCTCAATTGTTTTTTTCTTTTTTTGAAATTTCAAAAAAAAGAATAATAAAACTGTCAATTACAACCCTTAGTTATACGCCAAAACATGGGTAATGTTTGCGCTTTTTTGATGGTTACTGCAAACAAAAAAATAACGCACTGGTTTAGTGCCTTATAAAAAATAAAAACCAGGTTTGTTGATTTGTGGTGCACTATACTACATGCACGGAAGCCACACCACGACGCTAATACTCTCCAAAAACACCTCGCAATACATCGGCGATCTCCCCAAGGGTAGCATAGCTTTCTACCGAAGTTACGATAAAAGGAATTAAGTTTTCGGTACCGGTCGCAGCTATTCCCAAAAGGTGTAAACTTTTCTCAACATCGTTACTATTACGCTCCCTTTTTAGCTCAGCAATTTTTTCCGACTGCATTTTTCTGATCGCGTCATCCACCCTAAACACATTAACAGGGGCTTCCTCCTGCTGGGTAAACCGGTTAACGCCTACTATAACTTTTTCGCCGGTTTCAATCTCCTGTTGATACTGGTAAGCAGAGGCTGCTATTTCCTGCTGGATATAATCCTGTTCTATGGCTTTTACCGCGCCACCCATGGCATCAATCTTATCTATATACAATTGGGCAGCGGCTTCCATCTCATCTGTCAATGCTTCGATAAAGTATGAACCGGCAAGCGGGTCAACCGTATCGGTAACACCACTTTCAAACGCGATGATCTGCTGGGTGCGCAAGGCTATTTTGGCTGCGGCTTCTGTTGGTAACGACAAGGCTTCGTCATACCCATTGGTGTGTAATGATTGTGTGCCCCCCAGCACGGCAGCCATTGCCTGGTTGCTTACCCTTATAATATTATTAAGCGGCTGTTGTGCTGTTAACGTTGAGCCGCCCGTTTGCGTATGAAAGCGAAGTTTTTGGGCGCCGGCATCGGTAGCCCCCAATTGTTTGGTAATATGCGCCCACATGCGCCTGGCGGCACGGAACTTGGCTATTTCCTCAAAAAAATTACTGTGACAGTTAAAAAAGAAAGAAAGGCGCTTGGCAAACACATTAATATCAAGTCCCTTATCCAGCGCGGCCTTTAAATAGGCTTTGCCGTTGGCCAAAGTAAATGCCAGTTCCTGCACGGCGGTTGAGCCTGCTTCGCGGATGTGATAACCTGATATGGAGATAGTATTCCATTTGGGCACCTCTTTACTGCAGTATTCAAATACATCGGTAATGAGCCGCATGGATGGCGCAGGGGGATATATATAGGTGCCGCGGGCAGCATACTCTTTTAATATATCGTTTTGTATGGTGCCGGAGATTTGCCTGAGATCTGCTTCCTGCTTTTTGGCCAGGGCAATGTACATGGCCAGCAAGATTGGGGCCGTGGCATTAATAGTCATGGAGGTAGTGATATCCTTTAGCTCAATACCAGCAAACAGGATTTCCATGTCCTTCAATGAATCAATAGCTACCCCTACCTTGCCCACCTCACCTTCGGCAAGAGCATGGTCGGAGTCGTAGCCTATTTGTGTTGGGAGATCGAAGGCTACCGAAAGACCGTTTGTACCCTGGCTTAATAAATAATGATAACGCTTGTTTGATTCTTCGGCAGTTGAGAAGCCGGCATACTGCCGCATAGTCCAGGGTTTGCCCCGGTACATATCTTTTTGGATACCGCGGGTAAAGGGGAACTCACCTGGCAATTCACTCATATTTGAAGGTTCGGTATAAACCTCCTTAATTTCGATACCCGATGTAGTGGTAATTTTTTTATCCCTGGCCATAAGCTTAGTATAATTCTTCCATGTCCTGCCTGATGAGCCCAAGTGCTACATCATATGGATTATCTTCCAGCTTACTTAAATGTATCAGGATAACCCTGCTTAACTCAAGTGCTGAAGTATCAGGAGGTAAAGCCTTTACAGCATTATTGATCATATTAATGGTATCGTCCTTTACCCTTTTTACCACATTCCAAACCCGGGCGCTTACATAAATTTGCTGCGTAATGTTATGCTGAAACTCGTTGCGCACCTCGTTAACAATAATAGCCTGCAATTTGGCGGCGGTATCGGCCGATCCGTTAAGGCGGATAAGTAAACTTGCAGGATTAACCCTTTCAATGAAAAGTACAACCCTTTCATAGGCCTGTAAACGTAATGGCAGGGTTTGATTACTGATGGTACGCTTTAATTCCAATAACTGGATACTTTCTGATTTATCAAGATATGGTTTAAACAGGTAAAAAGCGATATACACAACGCCTAAGCCCGAAATAGTATATTTTAAAATATCAAACAAAAAAGGTAGAGTGGGCATGTTTATAAATGTTATACAGGGGTCATAAAATTATGACACTAACAAAAATCTGCATTTTACGTTATATTTGTGTGGAATAAATAAAAATAAAGATGAGTATAGCTGTTGAAGCTGCTCCGGTTTCTTTTACACCGGGCGCAGTAAAGGAACTTTTTAAATTAAAAGACCAGCAAGAAATAAACGACGAATTTGGTTTACGTGTTGGTGTTGAGGGTGGTGGCTGTTCGGGCATGAACTATATTTTAGGCTTTGACATGAAAAAAGACGGCGACCAGGAATATATTATTGATGGGATTAAAGTTTTTATGCACAAGGCCCATGGCATGTATTTGGCCGGTATGCAAATTGATTACCAGGACGGATTAAATGCCCGTGGTTTTACTTTCAACAACCCTAATGCTGCCAGCACCTGTGGCTGCGGCTCTTCTTTCTCGGTTTAAATAAACCCGGTTAAAATATGGAAAGCCGTTTCATTGTAAATATGAAGCGGCTTTTGTTTTGTATTTCGGTAATGTCGCAAACTATCAGCAGCGTGCCTATTTAGTTAGCCGGTGATATTTAAAACCATTACTTAATTTCAGATATCGTTTTCCTGATCCAGTTTGGCACCATTCCATCGCTATAGCCCTGGCTATTAAACCGTATAACCCCGTCCCTGTCAATAACCAGGCTCACCGGGCACTCGTCAACCCCATAGTAAGAAAACAAAGGCATCGAATCGCTAACCACATGGTATTTAAATGGCGACACCTTCAGAAATCGCTCCACCTGTTCAGTTTTATCTAACGAAATTGCAATAAATACAACATCCTTATTATTCTGATAAGCGTCGACAAGGCGGTTCAGTTCGGGCATTTCATATCTGCATGGCGGGCAGGCAATAAACCAAAAGTTGAGCACAACTATTTTCCCTTTCAGCTCCGCAGCTGTAATTACATTACCGTTAACATCTCTCATATTGAAAAAGCTAAAGGTATTTCCCGTTTTAAAAAACCTGGTTTCGGGCGGCTTAATAGCATTAGCCGGCAAAATACCATCGGCAAGCGGATCACGTTTTGTTAATATAAAAGCAGAGCTATCACTATCATGCTGTACGGGCTTCAACATATAATAGCCGGTTGCCATCAATTCACGCCATTTAGCATAAGTATATTTTTCGCCTTTGGCATTGGTAACTACCGTTTTTTGATTGAAACCATATTGTTCTATCGGCCGTGTTATCTCAATCTGACCATATGCGCTTGAAATACTAAAAACAAGCAATGGGATAGCAAACAGGATATAATAATTTCTCATTTTAAGGTTTAAATTCAACGGAAAATTGTAACATAAATAGCACGTTACCAAATCGGGGCCTTAGCCACACCAATCACAAAAATAAGTTAAATCAGCATGTAACAAACTGGTATAATGCTTAGTCATACCACCAAGTTTTTTATATTTATACCATGCCGGTAAAAACCTCTTACAAAGAAAACATTTCCATTGCATTACAGTCCATAGCCGGCAACAGGCTGCGCACCTCATTAACTGCGCTGATCATAGCTATTGGTATCATGGCGTTGGTGGGTATTTTAACGGCCATTGAAGGCATAAGGCAGTTCACCAACGATGCTTTCGCCGATCTTGGCGCCAACACATTCACCCTGCAAAACCGCGGTGAGGGATTGAACTTCGGCAACGGCGGGCATCGTAAAGTGTATCCGGCCATTACTTATGACCAGGCGGTGCGCTTTAAAAATACTTTTAAATTGCCGGTAGCTGTAGCCATTAATTTAGAGGTAAATGGTACCGCAGTAGCCAAATACGGCAATCAAAAAACAAATCCAAACATATCTATCTCCGGATCAAACGAAAATTACCTGGTTACAGCTGGTAAAAAGCTGGCTTTCGGGCGTAATTTTTCCGCTTCTGAACTGGAACATGGATCGAACGTGGTTATTATTGGCGACGAGATCAAAAAGAAACTGTTTAAAACTGAAGACCCGATAAATAAATCGATATATCTCGGTACCGATAGGTTCAGGATAGTTGGTGTATTTGCATCAAAAGGTTCAAGCTCATTCGGGGGCGATAAATTTTGCGTGATCCCTGTATTGAAAGCTAAACAGATAGACAGTACCAAGAATGCGTCGTTCACGGTAACTATTAAAGTAGCCAGTCCCGGCGCCCTTGATGCTACTATTGGCGAAGCTACCTCCTTATTTAGAAACGTAAGAGGGCTTAACGTAATTAACCAGGACAACTTTGAAATAAGCCGGAGCGATTCCATTCAAAAAGAGCTATCAGGCCAGCTTGCGGGTATTACAGCCGCCGGTTTTGCTGTAGGTATTATCACGCTCATCGGCGCCGCCATTGGGCTTATGAATATCATGCTGGTATCAGTAACAGAACGCACACGCGAAATTGGTGTGCGAAAAGCTATAGGAGCAACTCCGGCAATCATTCGTAAACAATTTTTAATAGAGGCAATAGTGATCTGTCTTATAGGCGGTGCAGCAGGTATGATACTGGGCATGGCTGCCGGAAACCTCATTGCCGTACAAATAAGCGGCGCATTTGTAGTGCCATGGGGATGGCTATTCTTCGCGGTAGTGCTTTGTACGTTTATCGGTTTAATATCAGGCTACTACCCCGCAAAAAAAGCAGCAAAACTGGATCCGGTTGAAGCTTTGAGGTATGAATAGACAACGCTTCAAAATCTTAGAAGCTGCCTACAAACAAAAAACGTCATTGCGAGTAACAATCAGGGAAGCCTGAAAAAAAACGCAATGACATGTAAAATATATTTTAGCGGTGTTGCGCGTGGGCCGCGTTAGGGCTTGCAGTGTAAAGCCCGGAGCGAGTAGAGAGACTGCGGGCAGGAAAGGCGAGGACTTGCAACGGAAAGCCCGGGCCGCAGGCAACGCCCATGGTATAAAATCCATCAGAAAAATACACTTAATAATCAATAACTTACGACCATATCATTATAAGGAACGAAGCAATCACGAACCATACAGGGCGGATCGATCTGCTAATCGAGGATTGCTTCGTTCCTCGCAATGACGCTTTTCTTGTTGGATAATACCTGTTTAAAACAACATCTTATTCTTAAGCGGATAGTCGACAAGCAATTTTTCAATATAAGTTGTTCTCAGCGCATCGCCCAATGCGGCGGCATGCCTTAAGTGGTGCATATCGCTTGAAATAAAGTCTATCAAACTATTATCAACCAGTTCTTCGGCCATTTTTTTTATCTCCTTGCCGTAATACCCGGTAAGCGATATGGTGTTAAGCTGAAAGTCGACACCCCAACTGTGCAAATTTTTCAATTTCTCTAAATCAAGGTATTGATAGCGCTCGGGGTGGGCCAAAATAGGTTTATACCCTTTATCATGAAGCTTTTGAATTACACTGTAAGTATTTGGCGGTTGATTTATAAATGAAAATTCAAATAATACGTGATTATCGCCCATGGTCATGATCGGGCCGTTCTCTACACGTGCTTCAAACGTTTCATCAAAATAGTGTTCGGCAGCGGCTTCAACAGGTATATCAATCCCTTGTTTAACCAACTCAGCTTTTAGTATGGTCAGTGCGTTTCCTATGGTTTCGGGGGTGTTGCGATAAAAGTCAATCATGATGTGAGGTGTGGCAATAATTTTTTTTATGCCTAATTCCATCATTTTTTTTATCAACTCTACCGAATCTTCAGGCGTTTTAGCACCATCGTCAATTCCCGGTAACACGTGCGAGTGCATATCAACCATGATCCCCTCATAGCTGTGCTTTGCTTCCCTTACTTCCTTCTTCTTCTTAAAAAGCCCGAACATTTTTTATCTATCGTTATACTGACTGCTGTAATATTGCTGGTAATGTCCCGACGTTACATCATTAAGCCAATCTTCATTAGCCAGGTACCAATCAACTGTTTTTTCCAAACCTTCTTCAAAAGTTATGCCCGGCACCCAGCCTAAATCATTTTTAAGCTTGGTTGCGTCAATAGCATATCTTAGATCGTGGCCGGCCCTGTCGGTTACAAAAGTGATCAGCTTAGCCGATTCTCCCTCGGCCCTGCCCAATTTTTTGTCCAATATACTGCAAAGCAATTTGATGAGGTCAATATTTTTCCATTCGTTATGCCCGCCTATATTATAGGTTGAGCCCGATTTGGCATTATGGAATATGACATCAATTGCGCGGGCATGGTCTTCAACCCAAAGCCAGTCGCGGATATTTTCGCCTTTGCCGTACACCGGCACAGGCTTATTTTGTTTGATATTATTGATTGCCAGTGGAATAAGCTTTTCCGGAAAATGGAACGATCCGTAATTGTTTGAGCAGTTTGAGATCACGGTATCCATGCCGTAAGTGTCCTGGTAGGCCCGCACAAAGTGATCAGAACCTGCCTTTGAAGCCGAATAGGGCGAATGCGGATCATAGGCGGTTTCTTCGGTAAACATGCCATCTTCACCAAGCGTACCGTATACCTCATCGGTAGAAACATGATAAAAACGGGTTTGATTATATTTGCCTTTCCAATGCTCGCGGGCTGTATTCAATAAATTTACGGTGCCAACTACATTGGTCATCACAAAATCAAGGGGGTTAGTGATCGACCGGTCTACGTGCGATTCGGCAGCAAGATGGATAACCGCATCGGGGTTCTCTGCTGCAAAAAGTTCATTGATAAAAGCAATATCAACAATATCGCCTTTTACAAACCTATAATTAGGCTCATTTTCAATATCTTTTAAATTGGCCAGATTACCCGCATAAGTAAGTTTATCTAAATTAACAATGCTGTAATCAGGATAGTTTTTCACAAACCTGCGTACTACATGCGAACCAATAAAACCAGCACCCCCTGTTATAATGATTTTTTTCATTCCCTGCTGTTGATATTAATTGAACGGATTTTGAGCAATATATTTTTCCCACTCCCAGGCTGATGACATCATTTCGCCAATACCAAGTTTAGCTGTCCAGCCAAGTTTGGTTGATGATTTGGTAACATCGCCCCAAACCTGCTCCACATCACCTTCACGGCGCGGGCCAATTTCATAGTTCAGTTTTTCGCCAGTAGTGCTTTCAAAAGCATGAATTACTTCCAATACTGAAGTGCCGTTGCCTGTGCCCAGGTTAAACACATCATAACCTTTAAATTCGTCTTTTTCGGCAAGCCTTAACGCGGCTACATGGGCTTTCGCCAAATCAACTACGTGAATATAATCGCGGATGCAGCTACCATCAGGCGTGTTATAATCATTACCAAAAACGGTTATTTTTTCGCGTTTGCCTATGGCAGTTTGTGTAATAAAAGGCACCAGGTTTTGTGGTACACCTATTGGCAACTCCCCAATCAAAGCAGACTCATGGGCACCTACAGGGTTAAAATAACGCAACGAAATCACTTTATAATCGCTGCCGGAATTTATCATATCAACCAAAATTTCTTCGGCTATTTGCTTGGTATTACCATATGGAGATTGTGCAGGCTGCACCGGGGCATCCTCTGTAACGGGTAATTTTTCGGGCTGTCCGTAAACTGTGCAGCTTGATGAAAATACAAAATTGATAGCCTTACCGTAATAAGCTTCGAGCAGATTGATAAGCGAATAAAAATTATTCCGGTAATATTTCATTGGTTTTTTTACCGATTCGCCCACCGCTTTAAAGGCTGCGAAGTGGATGATACCACCTATTTCGGGTTCGGCAAGAGCAAGTGATCTAACGGCAGCTTCATCACAAAGATCAAGCTTATGAAATACCGGGGTAAAGCCTAAGATCTTTGTAAGCTGATCTAATATTTTAGGGTCCGAATTCGACAAGTCGTCAACGATAATGGGGTCATACCCCGCGTTAACCAGCTCAACAACGGTGTGCGAACCAATAAAACCCAAACCGCCTGTTACTAATATTTTCATGGTTTAAATAGAGAGTATGTTTGAATGTTTGGCAAAGTAAGCAGATTGTGACAATTCATCCACTTTTATATTATAAAAAAGGCCAAAAAAATTAATTTCCGGCCTCGTTACCTTACTTATTGTAATAAGTAAAGTCTTTATGGTTTATTTCATGTTCGGGCAACGACTTGAAGTATTCTAAGGTGATCTTCAAACCTTCACTTCTGGATACTTTTGGCTCCCAGCCTAATATAGCTTTAGCCTTGGTAATATCCGGGCGGCGTTGCTTCGGATCGTCCGTTGGCAAAGGCAGGCTGATCAGCTCCTGGTTGGTGCCCGTCAGCTTAATGATCTCCTCGCCAAATTGTTTTATCGTGATTTCGTCCGGGTTGCCGATGTTCACCGGCTGGGCGTAATCGCTGTGCAGCAACCTGTAGATCCCTTCTATCAAGTCATCTACATAGCAAAACGACCGCGTTTGTGAGCCGTCGCCAAACATCGTCAACGGTTCGCCCCGCAGTGCCTGCCCTATAAAAGCCGGTAACACCCTTCCGTCGTTCAGTCGCATTCTTGGACCATAGGTATTGAAAATCCTAACGATCCTGGTTTCCAACCCGTGGAAGGTATGGTAAGCCATGGTAATAGCTTCCTGGAATCTTTTGGCTTCATCATACACCCCTCTCGGGCCTACCGGGTTTACATTACCCCAGTATTCCTCTGGCTGCGGGTTGATGTTCGGATCGCCGTATACTTCCGAGGTGGAGGCGATCAGCATCCGTGCCTTCTTGTTCCGGGCCAGTCCCAGCAGGTTATGGGTTCCCAGTGAGCCTACTTTCAATGTCTGGATCGGAATTTTCAGATAATCTATCGGGCTGGCCGGTGAGGCAAAATGCAGGATATAATGCAGTTCACCCGGCACATATACAAACTTGGATACGTCATGGTTATAAAACTCAAAGTTCTCCAGTTTGAACAAATGTTCGATATTCCTTAAATCACCGGTGATCAGGTTATCCATCCCGATCACATGATAATCTTCCTTAATAAACCTGTCGCACAGGTGCGAGCCTAAAAAACCGGCCGCTCCTGTAATCAGGATTCTTTTTCTTTCTGTCATATTGCTACTGTTTTACGGCCTATACTGTTATAATAAAATCCATAATCTTTCATCCTGTCCAGGTCATACAGGTTACGCCCGTCAAAGATCACCGGCGATTTCAGCTTTTCCTTCATAAAGTCAAAGTCTGGAGTACGGAATACCGGCCATTCGGTCACAATCAGCAAAGCATCTGCATCATCAAGGGCATTGTACCGGTTGGTGGCATAGCTTATTTTATCGCCAAGTAGTTTTTTAACGTTTGGCATGCCTTCCGGGTCGTAGGTGGTTACTGTTGCCCCGGCTGCTAACAGCTCATCGATAATGTACAGTGCCGGTGCTTCGCGGATATCGTCGGTCTCCGGTTTAAAAGCCAGTCCCCACAGGGCAAAATGTTTTCCTTTCAGTCCGCCTTCGCCATAATATTCACGCATTTTAACTACCAGCCGTTTCTTCTGAGTTTCGTTCACTTCCATCACCGAGTTGAGGATCTTGAAGTCGTATTTATTTTCTTCGGCTGCTTTGGAAAGGGCCTGCACATCTTTAGGAAAACAGCTGCCCCCATAACCAACACCCGGGAACAGGAATCGTTTGCCAATGCGGCCATCTGCCCCTACCCCCTTGCGTACCATATCTACATCCGCTCCTACCAGCTCGCACATGTTGGCAATCTCGTTCATGAACGTGATCTTGGTGGCTAAAAATGAGTTGGCTGCATATTTGGTTAGCTCGGATGAGCGTTCGTCCATATATAATATAGGGTTGCCCTGGCGCACATAGGGTGCATATAAATCGCCCATTACCTGGCGGGCTTTTTCATCCGTTGTACCGATCACTACCCTGTCCGGTTTCATGAAATCTTCTACGGCTACACCTTCGCGTAAAAACTCGGGGTTGGATACCACCGCAAACGGAACATCGGTATTGGCTTTCATCACTGCGGTTACCTTATCTGCCGTACCTACCGGTACCGTTGATTTGGTTACGATCACTTTATATTCGGTGATCAGTTTGGCTATATCTTTTGCTGCGCCAAGCACATAACTCAAATCGGCTGCTCCATCCGCTCCCGGAGGCGTAGGTAATGCCAAAAAGATCACTTTGGCCGGGCCTATTGCTTCGGCAAGATTAGTGGTAAAGGTTAGTCTTTCCTGTTTAATATTACGCAGAAATAAAATATCAAGACCCGGTTCATAAATCGGCATCTCGCCATTCCGCATCTTGTTTACTTTTTCTTCCACGATATCCACACAGGTTACTTCATTTCCCGTTTCGGCTAAACAAGTTCCCGTTACCAAGCCTACATAGCCCGTACCAATTACTGCAATTTTCATAGTGTTAAATGTGTTTTAATTTTAAGTAAGCAATATTTGTATGATCAATCATATAACTGACTTATTATAGCACCGGGCGGGCCATAAACTAATATTGTAATTATTGTTATTACTTTTATGCCCGGCTAAGATAATCATTCAGCATTAAAATTGATGTTATTATATAATATAGGTATCAAATTATATTCCCTTTTTATCCGTTTTGCCGCATTGTTTAACAACAAGGCAAAACTTTGGGTTGCAGGGCGTAAAAATCCTGTCTTTGTACGTATAGAAAGCAGTATTTGGTTTCATTTTGCTTCACTTGGCGAATTTGAGCAAGGAAGGCCTATACTGGAAGCAATGAGAAATTTACACCCCAAAAAGAAAATAGTAGTCACTTTTTTTTCTCCTTCGGGATATGAGATCAGGAAAAACACACCGCTTGCTGACTTTGTTTACTACCTGCCTTTGGATACTGCCCGAAACGCCCGCAGGTTTATCGATGCCATTAACCCCGAGATTGTCATTTTTACTAAATACGAGTACTGGTTCCATTTTTTTAATGAAGCAAACAAGCGTAACATCCCCCTGTATATCGTATCAGGCATCTTCAGGCCCGCACAGGTGTTTTTTAAATGGTATGGAGGTTTTAATCGCAGAATCCTAAGTCTGGTATCGCACTTCTTTTTACAGGATGAGGCATCTGCGCAATTATTGAAAGGTATCGGTATTACTAACACATCAGTGAGCGGCGATACCCGGTTTGATCGCGTTTGGGCAAATGCACAAAACCCTAAAGTGCTGCCTTTGATAGAACAATTTAAAAATGGTCACAAGTTATTTATAGCAGGCAGCACCTGGCCACAGGATGAGAATATATTAGCCAAATTAGTAAGCCAGTATCCCGATTGGAAATTCATTTTTGCACCTCACGAAATACCGGAGGAAAAAGTTAATAACCTTATTGACTTGCTTCCGCAGGGAAAGGCGATCACTTTTTCTCAGCTAAGAACTGAGGCAGAAGGCTTAAAGTCAGGAGATTTTATTAACCAATCGCTTACATCTAACAATCTTCAATCGCTGGTGATAGATAATATCGGCATGCTTTCATCGCTTTATGCTTATGCCGACGTTGCTTACATAGGTGGCGGCTTTGGTGTGGGAATTCATAATACCCTGGAGGCAGCCGCGTTCGGTCTGCCGGTTATTTTTGGCCCTAATTATCAGAAATTTAACGAAGCCAAGGAACTTATAGCCATTAAAGCCGGTTTTAGCATCAGCAATGAAACAGAATTAAAAGATATTGTTGACACACTGGTTAATGACGAGCCGTTTTATAATATTACCCGTAAAAAGGTATTTAATTATGTGAAGGAAAATGTAGGGGCCACGGAAATGATCATGAAGTATATCGATAAATAAAAAATGTCATCTATCATACGAGGAACGAGTGAGACTTTGTACACCCGGTAAGTAGACCAGGTATGGTGGATTTGCAGGAAGCAGAAGATTTCTCTTCACGCCCCACTTCCCTCTTCCGCGGTTCATCGAAATGACAATTTTAAAAGACTATTCCATCATTCAAACAAAACATGGTTGTTTACTGTACAAAAGTCATAAATTCTTAATATTGCCTTAATGGGTTTTTTACATCTGCCCGGCCTGGGCAAAGCGCATTTTCACGAGTATGGTACCGGTCAAAAACCGCTGCTGGCCTTTCATGGCTATGGCATGACAGGGAAACAGTTTCATGTACTTGATCAGTCTATCCTACCCCAATATCACATCTATGGTTTCGATCACTTTTTTCACGGCGAAAGCAGGCTGGATGGCTGGACAGAACAACAGATCGTGGCCGGGATGCCAAAACCCATGGTACGCAGCTACATGGAAGAATGGTTTAAGCTTTACGGCCGGCAACGTTTTTCGGTAATGGGCTACTCTATAGGCGCCAACATCGCCCTGATTTTAGTTGAAGAATATGCCGATATGATTGATGACATCATTTTAATGGCCCCTGATGGCCTGGCTGTATTTAAAGGCTTTCATTTTATATTGCATAATAAGCTTGGACGCGCAATTTTCCGTACGGCTACAAAAAGCAAATGGCTGGCACCTTTTTTAGTTAAAAGCATGAAAACCGTTGGCGCTATTGACGAAAGCCTTTACCGCATAGCTTATAATGAAATTGATACCGAACAAAAACGGCTTGACACCTATTATACCCTAAATTTGATCAGGCAGTTAAAACCTGACGTACAGAAAGTAGCACAATTAATCAATCAGCATACAATTAAATGTTTGCTGATATTTGGCAGGCATGACCAGCTATTCCCTAAATCGGCGGCAATGCCATTTTTAGGAATGCTCCATAATGCCGAAGTACATGAAGTTGAGCTTGGGCACTGGTTGGTTACAAAGGCACTTGACGAGTATTTAGTTAAATAAACATGGTACCTTCACGTAAAAAGAAATTTTGGAGTAAACTATTCATCCGTTGTGTAAAATGGTGGATCGGCCGTAATTTTAAAGAGGTTAATGTACAGCCCTTTGAGCCACGCCCGGGCCATTCAATATTGCTTTTGACCAATCATTTTAGCTGGTGGGACGGTTTCATTGCTAACCGGACAGCTGTTTATGATCTCAAAAAGCAATTCTACATCATGATGCAGCAAGACCAGTTCGATCAGCATAGTTATTTTCGGTACATTGGTGCTTACTCCATTCAAAAAGGGTCGAGGGCAATACTCGACTCGCTCAGCTACTCGGCCGGAATATTAAATGATCCTGATAACCTCATTGTGATATTTCCGCAGGGCGAGCTCTATTCAAACCATGAAACGCATATCCGTGTTGAAACCGGTGTTTATAAACTGATGCGACAGATAAAAGGCCCCTGTCAGGTGGTTTATCATTGTACCCTGATCGATTACTTTGAAAGTCTGAAACCCCGTGCCTATGTTCATTTATTTGATTTAGGCGTTGCTAATGAGCTTACTTTTGAGCAGTTAAAGGAAAACATTAATAACGCACATCAGCAAGCGTTAAAGAACCAGATCAATATGGAGCACTAATTAATTGACACTAATTTCTTGAATTATATCGAATTGACGTTAATTTCATTTGATAAACGTACATCAAAATTCGTGTAATTCGATAAAATTGTCGGCAACATGCAATACATTCGTGTCAAAATATGATCCGCAATAAAAACAACTTTTTCATGAGCCGTATTGTCCATTATTATATTAAATGGATAGTTAGCAAAACGTTTTATGAGCTATTGTTTAACGATATTGTGATTGATGAAAACAAATCGGTGCTGCTGATAGGCAACCATTTTAGTTTTTGGGATGGATTGATATTATACTGCGTAAACGATAAATTGCTGAAGAAAAAGTTACATGTCATGATCCTGGAAGAGACTGCCCGTAACGAGCGCTTCCTGAAATATGTGGGTGCTTTTTCGGTAAAAAAAGATTCAAAAAGTATCATCCAATCACTTGACTATGCTGCCGGATTGCTTACCGATCCCGCAAATTTGGTTTTGATGTTTCCGCAGGGCAAACTGTATGCTAACTTTGTTACCAGCATAAACTTTGAAAAGGGGGTTATGAGGATCATTGAAAAAGCAAACGGGAATTTCCAGCTCGTTTTTGCTTCAACTTTTATTCAGTACTTTAAACATAAAAAGGCAACGGCAACCGTTTATTTAAAAAACGAACCAGAAAATTACACCGGTAAAAGCATAAGTAAATTACAAGAGGCTTACCAAAGGCATTATGAAGCCTCCAAAGCGCTGCAAACCGAATTTGATATATAAAAAGTGACCATAGCTATATTAATAACCCTCTTTTTTATCATACTCAGGTTTGCAGTAACGCTATTCAATTATATCTCCAACCCTAAACTGCCCCATATAGGGCGGTATTATTCGGATAAAGTTTCTATCCTGATCCCTGCACGTAACGAGGCCGAAAACATATTAACTCTGTTAAATTCCATCCATCAGCAGGATTATAACAACTACGAGGTTATTATTTATGACGATGATTCAAGCGATGATACTTATCAGGTTTGTACTGAATTTGCCGCCGGTCACCCTCATTTCAGGGTGTTAAAGGGAGGTAAATTACCGGATGGCTGGATGGGAAAAAATTACGCCTGCCATCAAATGGCTAAACAGGCCGATGGTAAATACCTGCTGTTTTTGGATGCTGACGAACAAGTTAATAACCGCCTTATCAACAGTGCGGTACACCGTATGCATTTGCACCAGCTGGGTTTATTAAGCCTGTTCAGCAATCAAACCATGCTTACCCTTGGCGAGAACCTGGTAGTACCTCTCATGCATTTCATATTGCTAAACCTGCTGCCTTTACGCCTGGTATATATATTAAAAAACGCCTCAGTAGCAGCCGCCAGCGGGCAGTTTATGTTGTTTGATGCTACTATTTATCACAAACACCAATGGCACAAAGCAGTAAAAAACAAGGTGGTGGAAGATGTGGAGATCATGCGCCTCATAAAAGCGGAGCGTTATAATGGCGAGGCCCTGCTGGCCAACGGCATGATCAGCTGCCGTATGTACCGGGGATATGGCGAAGCTATAAACGGGTTCAGTAAAAATTTCCTGGCGGCTTTTAACTATAGCATCATTGGTTTTTTGGTGTACATTACCATCACTATTGCCGGTCCGCTGATTATCCTGACAACCCTGAACATGCCGCTGATATTTTTTACCGCAGGGCTGATTTTTCTTACGCGGATCATGATCTCCCTTTCGGCCGGTCAAAAAGCGGAGTATAACATCCTTTTACATCCTGCCCAAATGTTTAGCCTGCTTGTCGTAGCTGTTTTATCCATCCAAAGGTATCTCACCAAAACCACGATGTGGAAAGGGCGAAAAATTTGAGACCCATAGCATCCGATAATTCTGTCCGCGCAAAAAACAGGATCTGTATCATAGTTATTTTCCTGTTTCATTTGGTAGGGTTGGCAGGCTTTATTATCCCCTCATTAACCGTATTATTTATAACCCTGGTACCATGGCATTTACTATTGATGCTTGGGATTATCGTTTATAGTTATGACAATTTTGACAGCAGGTTTCTGCTGTTTGCATTGACCGCCTTCGGCATCGGCTTCCTGGCCGAATACATCGGTGTACATACCGGTTGGCTCTTCGGGCATTATCAATATGGCAGAACACTTGGCATCAAACTATTTGAAATTCCCCTGATGATAGGGGTAAATTGGTTCCTGCTGGTCTATGCCGCAGGCATTACCCTGCAGCGAAGCCGCCTAAAAAGTACGTTGGTAAGAATACTTTCAGGAGCTACGATCCTCACCTTGCTCGATGTGCTGATTGAGCCTATTGCCATACATTTTGATTACTGGCACTGGCTGGATGCCGGCGTTCCGTTTAAAAACTATGGTTGCTGGTTTATGCTGAGTGCATTGCTGCTTTTTATATTTGAGCAGTTTAAATTTAAACGGCAAAGCATTGTTGGCTCGGCATTACTGATTGCACAATTTGTATTTTTTGCTGTCTTGAATTTGGTATATTGAGCCAAGGTGATCAACTATTTAGTGATATAATAATCATCAAAATCAACGTAATCATTACAATCAACGGTTATTTTTGCCGTAAATTTGTAGCACCATGGGAGATTATCAGTTAAAGGTTACTATTGACCAGGATTCGGGCTTTTGCTTTGGGGTGGTTTATGCCATTGATATGGCCGAGGAGATTTTAGAAGAGGATGGCTATCTGTACTGCCTTGGTGATATTGTGCATAATGACGAAGAGGTTGAACGTTTGAAAGCAAAAGGCCTGCGCATCATTGAGCACGGCCAGCTTAAAGATCTCCATAATGAAAAGGTGCTCATCCGTGCCCATGGTGAAGCTCCCGACACCTACCGTACGGCTTTAGAGAATAACATCACCCTTATTGATGCCTCATGTCCGGTAGTGCTTAAACTACAAAACCGCATCAAAACCTCATATGACTCGAACGAGAAGATCCTGATTTTTGGCAAGCACGGTCATGCAGAAGTGGTTGGCCTGCAGGGACAAACCAATGATGAAGCGATAGTTTTCCAGGATATTGCCGAGCTTGACAATGTAGAACTACCGCACAACATTACGTTGTATAGCCAAACCACCAAGAGTATGGATAAATTTTACTCGGTTAAAGATGAGCTTATTTCACGCGGCTACGCCCTTAAGGCTAATGATACTATTTGCCGCCAGGTAAGTAACCGAGATAAAGACCTGCCCAAATTTGCAACGCGCTTTGATAAGATTGTTTTTGTATCGGGCAAAAAATCATCAAATGGTAAGGTATTGTATGAAGTATGCCGCAAGCACAATCCCAATACTTATTTCATATCCTCAACCGACGAACTGGATAAAAACATGTTTGCACCAAATGATACCATTGGTATTGCCGGTGCAACATCAACCCCCATGTGGCTGATGCAGAAAGTAAAAGCCACTATAGAAAGCTTTTAACAGCACGCTTTTTGCTGTAATAGGTAACATGCAAAAAAGTCCGTCAAATATTGGTTTATTTGTGGCCGCGCTGGTAATTGGCTGCTGGGCAACAAGCATTACATTACTGATGCAATGGCATTTCAGCTTCAGCAATCCTCTTGTTTATGTGCTAATGCTGGTGCAGATGCACCTTTATACCGGACTGTTCATCACCGCACATGATGCTATGCATGGTACAGTTTCGCCTGATAAGGGCTTAAATAACTTTGTGGGTTACCTCAGCACTTTCCTATATGCCTCGTTCTGGTACCCGCAATTGTACACCAAACACCACAGGCACCATAACCATGTACATACACATGAAGATCCGGACTATCATCAGGGCAGCTTTTTTGCGTGGTATGTACAATTTATCCGCAATTACCTGTCCATATGGCAAATTGTGGTGATGGCTGTTGTATTCAATATCCTGAAGGTTTGGATCCCACAGCCAAACCTGATCATGTTTTGGGTTGCGCCATCATTACTAAGCACATTACAGTTATTTTACTTTGGTACGTACCAACCGCATAAAGGCGAACACAATAACCGGCACTTTGCCCGGAGCCAGCGCCGTAATCATTTGGCTGCATTTTTTAGCTGCTATTTTTTCGGCTATCATTATGAGCACCATGAATCGCCGGGTGTACCGTGGTGGAGATTGTGGAAAGCTCCGTTGCCGAAAAACACAGATTAACCAATCCATAATCCGCTACTCGTCATCGTATCCACTATTAAGCTCGGAAAAAATGGTAATGATGTATAAAATATATTTTAGGGATGTTGCGCAGGGCTGCGTTAGGGATTGCAGCGGAAAACCCACAGCCTTGTGCAGGCCTCAGTGCGTACAGGCAAGGCGAGGATTTGCAGCGTAAAGCCCTAACGCAGGCAACGCCCATACCATGAAACCGGCTCAAAAAAACCTTTAATAATCAACCTCTTACAACCACATCATGATAAAAACACCAACAATCCTCTCAAACAGACAGGTAATCGTGCAAATCTCCCTGCGAAGCTGGGGATTGCTTCGTCCCCTATAATAACGGGAGTATACTGTGACAGGGAATAAATAAACCTTACACCTCATTTATTTGTAAATTGTGACCACCGTCATAACTTACGGGGCATTTTTTGCTATTTTTGCGCCTACAGTTATGGCTAAAAAAGGAATTTTACTGGTTAACCTGGGCACCCCGGATAGCCCCAGCACAGCAGATGTAAAGCGTTATTTGAATGAGTTTTTGATGGATCCGCGGGTTATTGATATCGGGGCCATTTCACGTACTCTTTTAGTTAAGGGCCTTATCGTTCCGTTCAGGGCACCTAAATCGGCCAAATTGTACCAGGCCATCTGGGACCCTAAAACCGGCTCACCACTATTACATTACAGTATTTTACAACAAAAAGCTTTGCAACAGCGCCTTGGCGATGACTATATGGTTGAGCTGGCTATGCGTTACCAAAACCCTTCTATCGAATCGGCTTTGGAGAAACTGAAAGCAGCCCTTGTTGAAAGTATCCAGGTAATCCCTTTGTTTCCGCAATATGCTTCGGCCAGTACCGGGTCTGTTTATGAAAAGGTGATGTACATTGTTGGCAAATGGCCAACATCGCCAAATATTACGTTCATCAACTCTTTCCATGATAATGAGCTGATGATTGAAACTTTTGCTGATAACGCTCAAAAATATAATCCCGAAACGTACGATCACATTTTATTCAGCTTTCACGGACTGCCGCAAAGGCAGCTGATTAAAGCCGACCATACGCATACCCACTGCCTTAAATCGGCCGGCTGCTGCGAAACGCTTACTGATGCCAACAGGTTTTGCTATTCGGCACAATCGCACCATACCGCGAAACTGATAGCTGAAAAAATGGGCATTCCGAAAGAGAAATATACCATCTGCTTTCAATCGCGCCTGGGCAACGACCCATGGGTGCAGCCTTACACCAGCGAAATTGTAGCCAAAATGGCCGGCGAAGGTAAAAAACGTCTCCTGGTATTTTGCCCCGCATTTGTAGCCGACTGCCTTGAAACCGTATATGAAGTAACTACCGAATATGGTGACGAATTTAAAGCCCTCGGCGGTGAGCATGTGCAACTGGTTGAGAGTTTGAATGATGCACCTAAATTTATTGATGCCTTAGTGCAGATGGTAAAGTCTTCTTAGGAAAACTCCCCTGTTGAATATAATTATTGCCTAACGGAGCTTTTTTATAGCATACGTTAGGCTTTTTTATTGCATAAAAAAAGCATCTGCCCATTGCTGAACAGATGCTGTACGATTTTTATATAATTGATAGTTTAACCTACTTTTACATTTACCGCATTTAAGCCTTTTTTGCCTTGCTCTACATCGTAGGTAACGCTATCGTTTTCACGGATAGTGTCGATCAGGCCTGAGACGTGTACAAAAACTTCGGCACCACCATTAGTTGGCGTAATAAATCCGAAACCTTTGGTTTCATTAAAGAATTTTACTGTTCCTTGCATTATATTTTTATTTAATTACTACAAAGGTAACATTAATTATTAACAATCAATTAAAAATAAGGCCATTACACGTTTAAAGTTTTCGGAAGTGTAATTCCCTGTTGAAAACCACCTTGCAAAAACAGCATTTATCAACTCCCGGAGGCCTTAACACTTAGTGTTTTAACCTCGTTATTGCTGTAAAGGAACACTACTGTAAACATGATATTCGCCGGGTTGCAGCGTCATGGAATATGTCAATGATGTTACATTGATGCTGGTTTTGCTAATGTTATCGTACCAGGTTCCGGTAACCGGGAAGCTGATGCTGCCGGTTTGCGGCACCACATCAAAATTGCCTACCACTTCCACATTCGCGCTGGCATCTTTTAACTGTATAGTTTTAATTGCGCCACCGAGGCTGTACGTATAATTGGTTGAGGCAAATACAGGGTTCTTTTCCTTCATCTTAATCATTTTTGAGTAAATGCTGTATAAATGCCTCCTGTTAGGATCGGTGTTATAGTTCCAATAAATAGGTTTATTGCTGGTGCGGCCTCCCTGGTTAATACTTACATCATAACCAAGCTCCCCAAACTGCCATAGCATCTTAGGCCCCGGAACCGAAAACAGGAACGCGGCTGCCATTTCTTCGCGCGCCAAACCTGTGTTTTTATCTTTTACATTGTAGCTGCCAACCGCATTGCCATAACTTTCATTTTTAAACTGCAGGCGTTCCTCATCATGGCTTTCAAAATAGCCTACCAGGTTATACGGCTGCGTAAACGTATGCTGATCATAAAACAAACCCTGAAAATTGGAGTTGGTTAGCCAGCCCATAGTAGCTTCGTTGGCATTATAGTTCAGGTTGTTCCAAAGCATCATGCCTTCGCCCGCCAGTTCTTTTTCTTCCTGGTTAGCCGCAAAATGTTCCAGTATTACGTAGAAATTATTATTATCGATGCTTTTGATGTAGTTGTTATAATCTTTCCAAATGGCTACACGACTGGCATCATATTGGCTCCATGCGTTCACGGCTGCATCAGACGTGCCGTAGTTAACCTGGGTAAAACCTTTTGAAAGGTCAAAGCGGAAACCATCTATCTTATACTCCGTCATCCAGAATTTGAGCACATTTTTTACAAAATATTTAGTGTCGGCGCTTTCATGGTTAAATTGGTAACCTACATTGTAAGGATGCGTTGGATCCACATTATACCAGGGATTGTTGGCCGCAGGTTTGCCCGCTGTTGTGTTAAAATACATCTGTACCATTGGTGATTGGCCAAAGGAGTGATTAAGCACCATATCCTGGATCACCGCTATACCCCGCGAGTGGCACTCATCAATAAAAGCTTTCAAAGCGTTTTTGGTACCGTAGTATTTATCAGGCGCAAAATAAAAAGACGGATTATACCCCCATGAAAGATTACCTTCAAACTCATTAAAAGGCATCAGTTCAATAGCATTAACTCCAAGGTTTGAGAGATACTTCAAAGTATCTGTAAGGGTTTGATAGTTATGGGCATCAATAAAATCTCGTAATAATAATTCATAAATAACCAGGTTCTTTTTATCGGGGCGGGTAAAGCTGGTATTTTTCCAGCTGTACGCAGGCTGATTGGCCTGAAAAACGCTTACATTACCGGTAGTTTTCCCGGTTGGATACTTTTTTAAGTTGGGATAGGTATCTGAAGAAATGTATGAATCATTATCGGGATCAAGCACCTTTTCGGTATATGGATCAGCTACCTTCAATGATTTATCAATATAAAACTGGTAACCATATTCAGCAGCGGGATCGATGTTATCAATTTGTACCCACCAACGTTTGCCATCGGGTGTGTTGTTCATCACGGCCTTGGTATCATTTACATCCCAGCCGTTAAAATCACCTATCACTGATACGGATTTTTTGCCCGGCGCATACAGGTTAAAAATTACCGATTTACCCGAATTGATAAAGGTAACCCCATCTTTTGCACCAGCCGGCAACGCCTTTCCGGTGTTTACCACCGTATCACCGGGAACGTTCCCGGAATTACCCGGCAAAACTTCTTTCTTTTTGCATGAAGTAAAACCGGCCAATAAAAGTCCGGCAAGTAATAAGTAAACATTTTTAATGATCATATTTTGTTATAATTGGTTCCTTACCAAAGCAATCATAGCCAACTGGTTACAGGCCATATTGCTTCAGCAACGCAATATCAGTAAAATAATTGGTAAAATTACTTTTCATTAAATTATGTATTTATCAACCGGAATAATTCGCCCTTTGGACTATCATGTCAGGACAACCTTCAAGCCCTCCCTACCCCGGGAAGGCTTGAGTGGGACTAATTATTTGGCCGGCTTAACCCCTTCGCTGGTCATTATCACCCGCTTAATGCTCCCATCTTTATTGTAATACAAATAATCGATGCAAACGGAACGGTGGAAACTGCCAGCGTCAGGCACTAACGCCCCGTTATGATATATAAAATACCATTTGCCTTTAAACTCAATAATAGCCTGGTGATTGGTATTAGAATTTCCAGCTATTTCGTTAATGATCCCCTTATATTCCCACGGGCCATTGATATTCCGGCTCATAGCATACGCTATTTTTTCGGGAAACTCATAAGCATAAGATAAATAATACCAGCCGTTACGCTCGTGGATCCACGGCGCTTCGGTGTAATGCGGCAGGGTGATGGTTTTAATCTCGCCGTCAAGTTCGATCATGTTGCTTTTTAGCTTGGCATAATAGCAAATGCCATTGCCCCAAAACAGGTAAGCCTGCCCGTCTTTATCAATAATAACTGTTGGGTCAATATCATCCCAGGAATGCTTAACGGCTTTGGTCATATCATTGGTAACCAAAGCACTGCCGCGCGCATCCTTAAACGGCCCCAACGGACTGTCAGATACCGCCACGCCAATAGCTTTGCCATGAATAGTGCCATGTTCAACAGCCACATACCAGTAAAACTTGCCGTTCCGTTCAATCACCTGTGATGCCCATGCATCGTCCCTGGCCCATTGAAAAGCCTTAACATTCATTGGTGAGGGATGCTCTGTCCAGTTCACCAAATCGGTTGTAGTGAAGCAGGTCCAATCGTGCATGGTATAGCCGTTATGACCGGGAGCAGCTTCATCATGGCCGGTGTACAGGTATACCTTATCCTTATAAACCATAGCCGCCGGATCGGCAGTATACTTGTGCCTGATAATGGGGTTACCTTCGGCGTGAATGATGGTATCTCGGGCTGCGGCATTGGCATGTGTCAGGCTGCCAAGTGCCAGGCCTAATGCGATCAGGTATTGTGATATTTTCATATTGTAATCGATTTAAATTCACCGGCCAACCGGCCTGTGCTCCTTTTCCAATTCCCTCCCTTGGGAGGGGTGCGGCCGATAAGTGCGGTGGCAGGGAGGGGTTTCTACGCTTTTTATATTGACGAAATCCTTCTCTACACATGGGCATAGCCGTCAACTTAAGCAGCTATTGAACAAAATCCCCTCTCGAGAGGGGGCGCGGAGGGACGAGCGGTGCAGGGGTGTGTTTCTGCTGTAGGCTTATCAAAGCAGAGACACACCCCTCCGCCCCTCTCAAGAGGGGAATCGCACCTTCCCCGCTTTTTATTCCTTAAGTTGACGGCTATGCTCCCAAGGGGAATCGCACGGCTCTACCTTGTTTTTCAGGTTAATTAATTCATTTCCCCACTACCGGCCATCCATCAACCCAATCCAGCTTTTCTATCCTCAATTTCGAAATCCCCCTATCCGCGGCATCATAGCCATGGAAAATGATGTAATCAATCCCGTCAAAAGTACTTACCCCATTATGGCCTACGCCATACCAATTAGCATCGCCGGCCAGCAGGATACTGCCGCCACCTTTGTTCATGGCTATGCCTTCTTTATCCAGGTATGGTCCCTTCAATTTTTTTGAACGACCGATAATCATTTTGTAAGTACTCTTTGGCCCTTTGCAGCAATAATCTATTGAGGCAAACAGGTAAAAGTATTGATCGTGTTTAAAAATAAACGGAGCTTCAATGGCATTGCCGCCGGCGTCAACTGGGTTCCCGTCAACAGCGGGTAGATTTTCCGTTGCTATTTTTCGGCGTGTTGCAATGGTTGGAATGTTATCAATATTTTCCGCAACGCTTAACCTGTCTTTATTCAGCTTCACCAATTTTAATCCATCCCAAAACGAGCCGAAAACCAAATATGGTGTACCGTCTTTATCGGTAATTAAATTAGGGTCGATGGCGTTCCAGTTGGTTTTACCGGGGATAGATTGAGTTACCTTGCCATGATCAATCCATTTATAGTTTGGATCATTGGTATGCAACGTGGCATTGGTCGCCACACCTATGGCCGAAGTATTTTTGCCAAAGGCCGATACAGAATAAAACAAGTAGTACAGCCCGTTGTAAAGCGAAATATCCGGTGCCCAAATATGCCCTTTAAAACCGGGGATAGCATCAACTGCCCATTGCGGGGGCGTTGCAAATACAGGTTTCTCAGCCTTCCAATATACCCTATCGCCTGACGACCACATAGCAATGCCATTACCTGTACAGAAGATGTAGTAAGTGCTATCCTGCCGGATCATTACCGGGTCGTGTACCGATATATCAGTCCTTAGTTCCTGGGCATTACTGAAAATGCCCGGGAACAATAAGGATATGATCAATAGGATCTTTTTCAACGTTTATTTGTTTCTAAGCCTGATTACTTTAAACGAGTAAGGTTCAACTGCCAGCTTCAGGGTATTGCCCGAAATATTAATCTTACTTTCAACGGGGCTAACTGCTGTTGGCGCCGTCAAAGAGTTTTCAGCATCCTTATCTTCGGATTTCAGCGTTGTAACTGTCGCTTGATTCTGATAACCTTTTGAACCTGTAATTTTAAAGCTCACGTTTTGTGCTGATGTGCCGGTGTTCACAAACTTGATCACCAGTTCATTGGTATTCTTATCTACACTGGCAGTAGCATAGCTATCATTTTGGCCGGCTACGGCTTCGTTGTTTAAGGTAAGCGGCACTACATCTGTTCCTTTATTAATGGAAAACAGTTGCTGCACATAATAATTCGGCGTAGCATAACTGTTCAGGTTATCAAACCAGATCAGGTTTGGTGTCCACTGCCAGCCTTCTACGTGTGCGAAAAGCGGGGCGTATGAAGCCATGTTCACTACATCGGCATTACGCTCCAAACCGGTCATGAAGGCCGCTTCAGATAATGCGCACTCCCAATTGTTTTTGTTATCGGGGTTTACGGTTGATTTGCTTTGTGCAGCATATTCACCGGCGAAAATTTTAGGACCTTTGCGGTCGTAGTTATCATAACGGCGGGCATTATCTCTGAACCATTTTGCAGGCGCATAATAATGCTCATCCAAAATATCGGCACCTAAACTGCGGAATGTTTTATTTAACAGATCAAACTCTTTACCATCAGGCGATGGGCCTAAAGCAGACACGATCTTGATATCCGGGTATTTAGTTTTGATAGCTTTGGTAAAGATTTTCCAACGGTCGATATATTGCGGGCCCCATTGCTCGTTACCTACACCAATCATTTTTAAATTAAACGGTGCCGGGTGACCGAGATCGGTACGCAGCTTACCCCATTTAGTGCTGGCATCGCCATTAGCAAACTCAATCAGGTCGAGCGCGTCCTGTACGTAAGGATCAAGTTTATCCAAAGGCACCAGTTCGCCGGTGTTGAATTCGCAGGCCATACCGCAATTCAGGATAGGCAGGGGCGAAGCGCCAATATCCTCGGCAGTCATGAAATACTCCATAAAGCCCAGACCGAAAGTTTGGTAATAATCAGGCGTTGGACGGTGTTTAAACTCGGTATTCCAGCGGTTAATGATATTCTCACGTTTATCAACCGCGCCGATAGTTTTTTTCCACTGATAGCGGTTGCTCAGCTCACGACCTTCAACTATACATCCGCCGGGGAAACGTAAAAAGCCGGGCTTAAGATCAGCCAATCGCTGTACCAGATCGGCACGCAGGCCACCCGGGCGGTTTTTCCAGGTGTGCTCGGGGAATAGGGAAATCATATCCAGGTCGATTACGCCCTTACCGCTCATCCAAACATACAACTGTGCTTTCTGCGTTGTAGCATCCGATTTAAATTTCACGCTATAACGGTTCCATTCTTTATCAGTTGGCGTAAGTTCGGCTTTACCTATAACGGCATCATTATCGCCGTGCAGCTCAATATTCAGTTTTACGTTGGTATCACCTTCCTGTTTGGCTATCACCGAAAAGCTGTATTCCTCACCTTCCTTAACCCCCATCCCGCGGAAACCCTCGTTCGAGAGACCGTAAAAACCGGCATCAGTTGTGATGTAGCTTTTTATAAAGTGCGCATTCTCAGGGCGTTCAACGGCACGGTTTATTACTTCTGTACGACCGTCACCGCCGTCCTTTTTATGTTCCTTCCACCCCATCAAAGGCATGTTGAACTCAAACGAACGGTTTTTTACCAGTTCGGCATACACACCGCCATCGGCAGCAAGATTAATATCCTCAAAAAATATCCCATACATGGTTGGCTGAATGTGTGCCTTTACCTTATCAGCCGCTATGGTATATTGTGTTTGCGCATGCAGCGCGGTAAAAGTACCGGCAGCACACAGCATTAAAAAAGCTCTTTTTAGCATCGCTTATTTATTTGGAGAATTTGTAAATGGTTACCGTATGGTAAGTTTGGCCTGGCTTTAAGACGGTTGAAGCAAACGCCGGCTGGTTTGGCGCATCCGGAAAATGCTGGGTTTCCAAACAAAACGCCGAACGGTAAGGGTAAGCTTTGCCGCCTTTGCCATCTTTGGTTTCGCCGGTTAAAAAATTGCCTGAGTAAAATTGCAAGCCGGGCTCTTCGGTGAATACCTCCATAGTAATGCCGGTAACTGTACTCTTAACAGTAGCAATTGGAGTGCTAAGGTCGTGCTTGTTCAATACAAAGTTATGATCATAACCTTTGCCGTTTTTCAGTTGCTCATCAGCAATGCCAATGTCTTTACCAATGGTTTTTGAAGTGGTAAAATCAAATGGGGTACCTTTAACCGGCTGCAGCTTGCCTGTGGGGATCAATGTGGTATCTACCGGCAAAAATGCATCAGCATTTATTTGCAACACATTGTCGGTAATAGTTGGGTTACCCGCGCCATTCAGGTTAAAGTATGCGTGATTGGTTAAATTAACTATGGTAGTTTTATCGGTAGTTGCTTTATATTCAATCTTAAGCGCGTTATCATCGCCCAGAGTATAAACCACAGTTGCAGTTAAATTGCCCGGATAACCACCTTCGCCGTCTTTTGAAATATAAGTGAATTCCAGCTGCGAAGCGCTCAGTTGCTTAGCAGAAAATACCTTTCCGTAAAAGCCGTTGAAACCGCCATGCAGGGTGTTTACGCCATCGTTAATATCCAACTGGTAAGCTTTGCCATCAAGGGTGAATTTACCTTTGGCAATACGGTTGCCATAGCGGCCTATAATGGCGCCGAAATACGGCTCCTTCGGTTTTTGATAGCTTTTCAACGAGTCGTAACCTAAAATAACATCGGTAGCTTTACCGTCTTTATCAGGTACCAGTAAGCTTACCAGCCTGCCACCATAATTGGTAACGGCCACTGTTGCGCCGCTGTTATTTTTCAGGGTAAAGAGTTTTACTTTCTTCCCCTGTACATCCGCCTCAAAATTGGCCGAATCGGGTATTGACTGGGTAGTTACCGAGGTCGAATCTTTCACGGTCGAATCAGTTGCTTTTGGATTACCGTTACAAGCCGCAAAAAGCGCTGCCGAACAGCTTAACATCATTAATAAATTCTTGTTATTCTTCATAATTTGAGGTTGTTAGCTTGCTTTTTAAAGCATTTGCCGTTTAACTATTATAATTTCCGGTACAAATAAATTGGTTTAACTAATGGTTTGGGAATCAGTGAGACCAATGTATAAAAATTAATTTATAATTGTTAAAAAAACACTTAAAATATTTAATTAAAAAAAGCCCGCCTCGCGCGGGACTTTCTTATTCAAAAATCAAATATTTCAACTAAACACCTGCAGCCTTGGCATGGTCGGCCAGGAACTGCGCAAGTCCGTTATCTGTAAGCGGATGTTTTAGCAAAGCGGTAATAGCACTCAGCGGACCGGTTATCACATCGGCCCCCAGCTTAGCGCAGTTAACAATGTGCATAGCGTGGCGTACCGAAGCTGCCAGGATCTGTGTTTCATAACCGTAGTTATCATAAATCAGCCTGATATCTTCAATCAGTTGCAAACCATCAGTTGAGATATCATCTAAACGACCAATAAACGGTGATACGTAAGTAGCACCAGCCTTAGCCGCCAAAAGGGCCTGACCTGCCGAAAACACCAGCGTACAATTGGTTTTAATTCCTTTTTGCTTAAAATACTTTAAAGCTTTCACGCCATCTTTTATCATGGGCAGCTTTACCACAATGCGCTCGTGAAGAGCAGCCAGCGCTTCGCCTTCGGCAACCATCTCATCAAAGGTGGTTGATATTACTTCGGCGCTCACATCGCCATCGGTAATTTCGCAAATGGCTTTGTAGTGGTTAATGATATTTTCATGGCCGGTAATACCTTCTTTAGCCATCAAAGATGGGTTGGTGGTAACGCCGTCTAATACGCCCAGGTCGTGGGCTTCTTTAATTTGTGCCAGGTTGGCTGTGTCAATAAAAAACTTCATTTTATAAATTATTGTACTTACCAGAATTTAGCATAAAGCATGGTAAGCAGGATAAGTGTAACTACAATTAATGCCATGGTTGATTTCTCAACCTTGAACATACTACGCGGAATTTCAAATGCTTTCGGATTAACTTTCGGACCGGCAAGGCTGATGGCCACCATCACAATAATGGTGAACATGAATGACAGCCCCATACAAATCAGGAACGGAATTTCATAACCTCCCTTACCATTAGGGAAAGCTGTGTACAACAAAGTCTCGTTACCAAACAATTTTGGTGCATAGTTATTGAACAGCACCGACATGCCGAAGCCTGTTAAGATGCCTGCAATAGCGGCTGCGCCTGTGGTACGTTTCCAAAAGAAACCTAAAATAAAAATGGCGAAGATCCCCGGGCTGATAAAGCCGGTGTATTTCTGAATAAAGGTGAAGCCGCCTTCGCCGCCTATGCCTAAAAGATCTTTCCAGGTAAGCATGATAGAGAACACTAATGCAGCCAAAATAGTAAGCCTGCCTACATTAACCATACTCTTTTCACTGGCTTCTTTGCTGATATGTTTTTTGTAGATATCAAGCGTAAAGATGGTACTGATACTATTGGCCTTACCTGCCAGCGAAGCCACGATAGCAGCAGTTAAAGCTGCAACCGAAAGACCTTTTAAGCCGGTTGGTAAAAAGCCCAATATAGCCGAGTAAGCATTATCTGAGTTGAAGTGACCACCCGATGCCATTTCTTGTTGCAAGCCACCGTTTTTGTACAATACGTAAGCAGCAATACCCGGTAATACCACTATAACAGGCATAGCCAGTTTCATTAAACCTGCAAAAAGGATCCCTGTACGGGCAGTTTTCAGGTTAGCACCCAAAGCCCTTTGTGTGATGTATTGGTTACAGCCCCAGTAGTTCAGGTTCACTATCCACTGACCGGCAAAATACATAGCAATACCAGGCAGCGCAAGGTATTTGTTGATCTCTGCCTGCGGAGCGCCCGGTTTAGGTTTAGCCATCATCATTTTAAAGTGATCTGGTGCATCGCTCATCATTTTATTTAGGCCCGCCATGGCGTCTTTGCCCAAACCAAAATGCTCGCTAACCAAAGTAAGCGCTATATAAGTGGTAGCCAAACCGCCAACAACCAGCACCAATACCTGTATAACATCGGTAAAACCGATCACCTTCATACCGCCAAGGGTAATGAACAAGGCAAAAATAGACAGCGCGATAATGATCTCGTGCAGGTATCCGCCACCCATTAAGTTGTTAATGGCCAATGCACCCAGGTAAAGTATAGAAGTTAGGTTAACTAACACATACAACAACAGCCAGAAAATGGCCATGATAAAACTTACCGTTTCATTATACCGCGTATGCAGAAACTGCGGCATGGTGAAAATCTTATTTTTGAGGTATACCGGTATAAACCATACAGCCACAATAATCAGCGCTATGGCAGCAACCCATTCGTAAGCTGCAACGGCCAAACCCACGGCAAAACCCTGTCCGCTGGTGCCTATAAATTGCTCGGCAGATATATTCGACGCGATTAGCGAAGCACCAATGGCCCACCATGTAAGCGACCCCTCGGCCAGGAAAAAGTCGTGACTATCAGATACGCCTTTGATCTTTTTACGGCTGTATACCCAGTACCCGTAGCTCGTAACTACAATAAAATAGATTACGAAGATCACGTAATCGATAGTGGAAAATTTGTTCATTATTTGGTTTAAATTAGTTGCCCCTCCCAACCCTCCCCTAAAGGGTGAGGGCTTTTTAAAGCATTGGTTAAGTTTATACTCTTCTCATTTTTTTTTGAACCGAAACCTGTGGAATAAAGAAATTAATATCATACTAAATAAATTCCTTAATTCCATGAATTCGAGTTCAGACAATTCCGAAATCGAAAATTCGCAATGGCGTTGCCTGCGGCCGGGCTATCCACTCATACTGCACAAGGCCTTAGCCACGTGGCCGGTATCCGCTTCTATCCCTAACGCGAAACAGCGCAGAACTTAAGACTTACGAAGTTTTAAAAACTTCGTAAGTCTTTAAAAAAAACGCCGCCGCTCGGCTTCAGCCGAGTGGCTATTATCCCCAGGCCTCTGGCCTGCTACTCCAATCCCGGCGGCCAGAGGCCGCTTAATAGTTGCCACTCGGCCGGAGCCGAGCGGCGACCATCTTATATTTTTTTTCAAGTCTCCCCTTCTGGGGGAGATTTAGAGGGGGCTGGGGCTATTTATACGCCGCGTCATTCCACCTGATCTCGTTCCTGAACTGATCAAGCTTGGTGTCTTTGCCTATACGCAAAAACTCGATACCAGCCATATCAGCGAAATCATTGATCAACTCGGCCGACAGATTTTGGCTGTATGCGGTGTGGTGTGCACCACCGGCGTAGATCCAGGCCGCGCAACCGGTTTTCATATCCGGCAGTGGTTTCCAAAGCACCCTTGCAACTGGCAATTTCGGTAGATCTTCAACCGGCTCGATGGCTTCAACCTCGTTAACAATTAAACGGAAACGGTTGCCCATATCCACAATTGAAGCATTGAGCGCAGCACCACCGGCTACATTAAATACCAAACGTGCAGGATCGGCCTTGCCACCAATACCTAAGGCATGTACTTCTAATGCTGCTTTACCATTAGCTAAGCTGCTATCAACCTCGAGCATGTGTGAGCCTAAAACCAAGGCATTGTTCGGATCGAAGTGGTAAGTATAATCTTCCATGAAAGCGTTACCGCCCGGCAAACCGGCACCCATTACTTTAAATGCACGTACCAGGGCAGCGGTTTTCCAGTCGCCTTCTCCGGCAAAACCGTAACCATCGGCCATTAAACGCTGTGAGGCAATACCCGGTAACTGGATCATGCCGTGCAGGTCTTCAAACGTATCGCTGAAACCTTTGAAGCCGCCATCTTGTAAAAATTTACGTAAGCCAAGTTCAATTTTAGCAGCGTCATAAACCGACTGATACCTCGCACCGCCTTGCTTAAGGTCATCGGCCATAGTGTAAGTAGCCTCGTACTCATCTGTAAGGGCTTTAACCTCAGCATCGCTGATGCTGTCAACAACGGCAACCAGATCGCCGATACCATAAGTATTTACCGCGAACCCAAATTTCAATTCGGCCTCAACTTTATCACCATCGGTAACAGCTACAAAGCGCATGTTATCGCCAAAGCGAACAAACTTAGCGCCTTGCCAATCGTACCAGCCGGCAGCCGCGCGGCTCCAGCTTTCAATGTCTTTCAACACTTCGCCATCCTGCCAGTGGCCAACAACCACTTTACGGTTCATGCGCATGCGTGATACCATGAAACCAAACTCCCTGTCGCCATGGGCGCTTTGGTTCAGGTTCATGAAATCCATATCAATTGAACTCCATGGAATATCGCGGTTATATTGGGTATGCAGGTGCAGCATCGGTTTTTTAAGGATGCTTAACCCACGAATCCACATTTTAGCAGGCGAAAAAGTATGCATCCAGGCAATAACACCGATACAGTTTTCGGCAACGTTAGCCTGCTGTAAAGTGTTATAGATTTCTTCGGTTGATTTAACAACTGGTTTGTACACTACCCGCACAGGAATATTGGCAGCGCCATCAATACCTTTAGCAATTTCCTGCGAGTGCTCGGCAACTTTTTTCAGTGTTTCTTCTCCGTATAAATTCTGGCTCCCGGTTATGAACCATACTTCAAATGTTTTCAGATCGATCATTATAATTAATTATTGATTTAGCGAATGAGTGATTTAGTGAATTGGTTTAGTTTTTTGGCGACAGCCTGAATAATGCTGCGCCGTGCTTGTTTATTTTTTGCTGATAGCTTGTTTTGTACTGGCCAACATCCTGTTTTTTCCACAGGTCACGTACGGTTACCTTGCCTTTCAGGCCCAGGTCTTTGAAGTTCAGGGATACGGATTTATCATCATCGCCGATATTGAAAAAGGCGGCATAAATATCCTTGCTGTCGGGAATCTGCGAATACCAGATCATGGCGCCATCTTTTTTATATAGCTGCTTAGGGTTCGATCCTTTTTGGTTTACCGCAATTACCTCATCATTGGTAAAAAGTTTCAACTCAAAATCACGGTTTTCGGGCAGGTTGCCTCCTATCATCAGCGGCGAACGGAAGATGCTCCAGAAGGTCATGTGGGTATATTCCTCGTCCTCGGTAAAGCGGCTGAAGCGCTCCTGTCCTACCGGGCCGCGTTTACTTAGCTTACCGATCTGGATCATATCGCAATCGGGCCAGTGGCCGGGGCCGCCAATGCCTTCCCAGCTTTTGGCATATTCAAACATATGCAGGATCTCTTTCCAGTTATCCCAAAAATCATCAGCCATGCGCCACATATTGGCATATTTGGTAGCATGAGCCGCTTGCGCAACCGGGGTTTCACCGGGCGATAAGCTTAATACAACAGGCCTGCCGCATTGCTGAATGGCTTTCTGATAACCTTCAACCTCGGCATTACTATATGGGCGTGAAAGGTCATCTACCTTAATAAAATCAACTCCCCACGAAGCATAAAGCTCCAGCAGCGAGTTCAGGTATTCCTGCGCGCCGGGCTTTTTCATATCCAGCCCGTACATGTGGTTCATCCATGGGCATTTTGAGTTGGTGTCAGCCACCATATCGGCAGTAATGCCATTGGTACCTTTAACCGGCGATTTTGACCAAACAGCTTGTCTCGGGATGCCGCGCATAACGTGGATGCCGAATTTTAAGCCTTTGCTGTGGATATAATCGCCCAGCGGTTTAAAACCGTTACCGCCAAATGCTGATGGAAATTTAGTGGGTTGCGGAGTTAACCTTCCCCATTTATCCATAGTTAACCATGGAACATATGAACCATCCTGTAAACGCAATTGGAAGGGGTTGCCGATATTGCTGCCCGGAGGGTTATCGTACGACCATAAAAAGTCGACTACCACATACTCCCAGCCATGTTGTTTCAGATGCTCTGCCATGTAATCGGCATTGGCCTTAACTTCATCTTCATGTACTGCCGAACCAAAACAGTTATAACTGTTCCAGCCCATAGGCGGTGTAGCTGCCACCTGTGCCGATAAACGGGTGCAGGCAAAAAAACAAAGCAGCAGGAAAAACAGGTTTATTTTTTTCATCAGGCTTATTGTCCGTAATATGAATCGGGTCCGTGTTTACGTTCGTAATGCTTTTTAATTAGTGCATCTTTTAAGCGGGGGGCGCTTTTATCAATTTGCTCGGTAAGGTAAGCCATCTGGGCTACAGCTTCCAGTACGGCGCTGTTATACACCGCTTTTTCGGCGGTTTTACCCCAGGTAAACGGGGCATGGTTGCCCACCAACACCATTTCAACCTCTTTATAATCCAGGCCTTTTTCTTCAAAGCATTCCATGATCTGGAAACCGGTTTGATACTCGTAGTTACCTTTAATCATTTCGTCATTCATGGGTGGGGCGCAAGGGATATCAACCGTTAAATGATCTGCATGGGTAGTACCGAAGATCGGGATATCACGTTGCGACTGTGCCCAGGCTGTTCCGTAGGTAGAGTGCGTATGCACAATACCGTTGATGCCTTCCCAGTGTTTATAAAGTACGGCGTGTGTTTTGGTGTCACTTGACGGGCGAAGGTCACCTTCAACGGTGTTACCATCAAAGTCAACGATTACCATTTTCTCCGGCGACAAATCCTCGTAAGGTACACCGCTTGGTTTAATGGCGAATACACCTAATTCCCTGTCGGCGGCACTTACGTTACCAAAAGTGAACAGCACCAGGCCCAGTTTGGGCAGCTGCATATTGGCATTATAGGCACTAAGCCTTATATGATCATATTTACTCATGTCTTTATTAAGCGTTTTGCAGTTCAGGATTATTTTTCAAAGCAACTTCGGCAGCTACAAACTTGCCCAATATGCTGTATTGGTTATAGCGTTGCTGATAAACTTCCTTCAACGCGATGTTTGGCTCATAAACCACGTCAAAGCCGCGGCCCATGGCTGTCATAGCCTCTTCGATAGTTGGGTAGATACCGGCAACCACCGCAGCAAACATCGCAGCGCCCAAAGCACAGGTATGTTTAAACTGGTGAATGCGGATAGGCATTCCCAAAACATCAGCCATCATTTGCATCACGAAAGGTGATTTTTTTGCTACGCCGCCGATACCGATGATCCCTTTAACCGGGATACCCTCGCTGATAAAGCGGTCAACAATGCTCTTGGCACCAAAGCAGGTGGCCTCGGCCAGCGCACGGAATACCCGTGGTGCATCGCTGCCTAAACCCAAACCGGTAATAGCTCCTTTTAATTCCTGGTTGGCATCCGGTGTACGCCTGCCGTTAAACCAATCAATAGCCAGCTCATTGCTTTCTTCGATGGGTAACAATGCTGCCTGCCTGCTCAATTCAGGGATGATCATTTCTGAAATTTCTTCCTTCAACGCTTCGGCAGTGGCCGCGTCAATTACCTGCGATTGTGAAAGCAGGTTATTTAATGGCCAGGCCAGGATGTTTTTGAACCAGGCATAAGTATCACCAAAAGCCGATTGACCAGCCTCTAAACCTGCCATTCCCGGAATAACCGAGCCATTCACCTGTCCGCAGATACCGCGTACCAGTTTGCCTTCCATCTCTGATGTTGGGGCAACCAGGATATCGCAGGTTGATGTGCCCATTACCTTGCTCAGGTGATAAGGCTCAATCTGACCGCCAACAGCGCCCATGTGCGCGTCAAAAGCGCCGGTACCTACAATCACATCGGTTGAGAGTCCCAATATCTCCGCCCACTCCGCGCTAAGGTTTCCGGCTGCTTCATCGGCCGTGTATGTATCTTCATATAATTTATCCCTGAAACCAGCCAGCACCGGATCAAGAGAAACAAAAAATTCTTCAGGAGGCAGGCCATTAAATTCTTCGGCCCAAAGGGCTTTGTGACCAGCAGAGCAACGGCCGCGTTTAATGGCCTTAACATCGGTACCACCGGTTAACAGGAAGGGGACCCAGTCGCAATGCTCGACCCATGAGGCAGCAGCATCACGTACACTTTTATCAACCCTTAGTACATGCAGCAGTTTAGCCCAAAACCACTCTGACGAGTAGATACCGCCAACATATTTCAAATAATTGGTATCAAATTTTGCAGCATGTTCATTGATCTGCGCTGCTTCTTTAACCGAAGTATGATCTTTCCACAATACAAACATGGCATTGGGGTTAGTTTCAAAACCGGGGGTTAAGGCAAGCGGAGTACCGGCAGCATCAACCGCAACGGGGGTTGAGCCGGTGGTATCAACAGAAATGCCTTTTATATTTTTTGCGATGGCTTCACCGCCGGCCTGTGCAATACAATCTTTAATAGTGGCTTTAAGTCCGTCGATATAATCCTGCGGATGCTGGCGGAACTGGTTTTCGGCAGGTACACAATACTTGCCATCGCGCCAGCGGGGGTAATTAAATACTGATGATGCTATTTCTTCTCCGTTGGCCGCGTTTACTATCACGGAGCGCACGGAGTCAGACCCGTAATCAACCCCGATCACTAATTGGTTATTGCTCATATAAAGATTTATAATTATTGTCGAAATAACACTTAATTTTTGACAAAGAAAAATTTTATTTAAAATTTTATTCAGATAAAATGCATTATTTACTTAAAGGAACCTTTTGGCCTGTAAAAAAGTCATTACATAGTTCAAGTACCTGTCGAAAAAATCGCCGGTACGTCTATTCAGCCCGGCAATAATTAGTGTTCTTTTAACAATATAAAATAAGCTTTACAAAACGGATTGGCTGTTTTGGGGTGGTAAAACGTTTAATTTACTCATACAGTATATAGCATTGCCGTTACTAAAAATGAATCCGGCGCACTGGGAAAATCAAATAACATCTTTGCCCTTGTGACAACACTTTTCCGGCAAACCAATAAAAAAGCGGAACAGTCAATCATGACCAATTCCGCTTAAAACTGTAACAAAAACTATCTGATTATTTAACGCCATTTGCCGCGTCGATGATGACTTTGGCAACGGCCTCAGGCTGCGAAATGAAGATCACGTGGCTGCCTTTTACCTCTGTTACTTTTGCACCGGCACGTTTGTACATGGTACGCTCAACATCGGGCACAATGCTTTTATCTTCGGTGGCCACTATAGCATAGCTTGGTTTGGTTTTCCATGCCGCTTCGGCAACAGGCGTAACAAAACATTGAACCGAAGTTGGCCCCTGCGATGCAAACATGAAGTCGGCTTCGGCTTTACTTAGGTCGCCGGCAAAACCGCCATGAAATTTGGCTTTATCATAGTAAACAAAACCTTTATCATCTGGCGGCAAAATACCATTTTCGGGAGCCGGAGGTGCCGACTGTACCCATTTAATCGTATTTTCCCCTTTATCGGGCATAAACGCGGCTATATAAACTAACGCTACTACTTTTGAATTATTCCCGGCTTCAGTAATTACCGTACCACCATAAGAGTGGCCTACCAATACCGTCGGTCCATCCTGTTTATCCAGAATCCGGTTGGCGGCGTCAACGTCGTCCTTTAAAGAAGTAAGCGGATTTTGCACCACGGTAACATTATAACCTTTTTTGGTAAGGATATTGTACACGGCCTTAAAGCCCGAGCCATCGGCAAAAGCCCCGTGCACTAATACAATGTTTTTAACAGGCTGTGCCTGGGCTTCGGCCTTAAAAGTAAAGGCAAACAAGCTGCCTAATAAAATAGTCGCCGCAATTAAATGTGCTTTTAAGCGGCCTTTCATGAATTTTGTGTTCATTTTTTGCTGGAGTTTAAGTTTCATAAATAATACTGTTGACAGTACCATTTCAAAGCTTGCTCCAAAAACACAAAACACTATTAATCAATGTATTAATTAAAATACAGCTACCCAACATTTACGATATATCGGGTTTTACACGATAGCCTTCTCTATATATCATTACCCACTGTTAGCTATTCGCCATGGCAACAATATCTTTTCCATCTAATATCCAGCGACCAGCGCCGCCATTCGCGGTATTGATCATGGCTTTGCCAACTTCCTCCAGCGTAATAAAACCCTTTGGGTAAATAAGGCGGCCTATGGGGTACATCCAACTGATGTATTTATAAAATGGCAGGGTATTTTTTGCCCCCTTAAAGCTTTTCATAAACCCCGGCCTGAAGTTGAATACCTGTTTGAAGGGCAGCTTCATCAAATCATTTTCGGTTTTACCTTTTACCCGGGCCCACATACTGCGGCCCTTTTCAGTACTGTCGGTACCGGCACCAGATACATAACAAAAAGTCATATCCGGATTAATTCGGCTCAAAATTTCGGCCACGTGCATGGTTAGCAGGTAAGTTACTTTATAATAAGCTTCTTCGCTCATCCCTACCGACGAAACGCCTAAACAAAAAAAGCAGGCATTGTAACCTTCCAACTGATCCTGAATGGGTTTGAGGTTAAAAAAATCAGCATGTATAATTTCCTTTAGTTTAGGATGTGTTACACCGCAGGGTTTACGGTTAATAACCAATACTGCTTCAACCTTATCGCTCAATACGCATTGGTGTAATACGCCCTCGCCTACCATACCGGTGGCGCCTGTTATAATAACCCTTATTTTATTAGTTGTTTCCATGATACTGATGTAGCCGATTATACCTTTAAAATATTGTATCTTATAGCAGATTTATTTGCCTATTCCTATACCGTGTGTTAATTATATGTTACAATACAAACAATTATATAACCATAACGCTTTAACAGTAAATTAGTTGAAATGCCAAAATGGTTAAAAATAACCTTAAAGGTCGCCGGAGCGCTCGTTGGTTTAATTATAATTATGTTCATCGCCCTTACTGTTTATGTTAGTTATAACAAACAGAAAGTACTTGCTATGATCACCTCCGAGCTTAACAAAAACCTAAACGGCACTTTAACTATCGGCACCATTGATCCAACGTTGTTCAAAGGTTTTCCCGGTGTATCTGTTGAGTTGAAAAACGTGGTATTGAAAGATAATCGCTGGGCCCAGCATCATCATACTTTACTAACCGCCAAAGGTCTTGAAGTATCAGTAAATGCTTCGGCCCTTTTAAAAGGCGAAGTGGTAATCAATAAAATAGATATCAGCAATGCCGATATCGACCTGTTTACCGACAGCAGTGGTTATAGCAATACATCTATATTTAAAACAAAACCTACAGTTGAAAAAGACCCAAAAGAAAAACAAACCAGCTCTTCCACACAAATTAGGAGCTTTTCGTTAAACAAGGTAAACTTTGTTGTTGACGATCGTCATGCTTATAAACTATTCAAATTCGCTGTTAATGATATCCGGGGCCACCTGGATTACCCTGCTAAAGGATGGAACGCCGATATCGACCTGAATACCATGGTAAACAGCTTTTCCTTTAATACCAAAAAGGGGAGCTTCATGAAAAACAGGCTGCTCAAGGGGCATTTTGATATTAGCTATAATTATGACTCGCAGGTTATTAACGTAGCACCTAATAACTTAAATATAGGTGATGACACATTCAACGTTACTGCCAGGTTTGAGCTTAAAAAACCTGAAACCCCTTTTACAATTAACTTAAAGGTTAATGACATTTTATGGACCAGCGCTGCCAATCTGCTTGCGGCCAACATCACCAAAAGCCTCAAAATGTTCGACCTGAAAAAGCCCATTGATGTAACCTGCGATCTGAGAGGGGCTTTCGGCGTTAAGGGCGATCCATCTATTTACGTTACTGCCAAGGCAAAGAATAACGTTTTGAAAACCCAGGGCGGTACAATCGAAAATTGCAGCTTTAACGGAACGTTCAGCAACAACTATATTAATGGCAGGGGTCTGGGCGATGAAAATTCGGTAATCAGGCTTTATCATTTTAACGGCAACTATAAAGAAATCCCTTTTACTATCGATACTGCGTTTATCAACAACCTGAATACACCTGTCGCCACAGGGATTTTCAGGTCACGCTTTCCGGTTAGCAAACTCAACGCCATCATAGGAGATGAAAGCCTTAAATTTACTAAGGGGATTGCCGATCTGAAACTGGCTTATAAGGCTGATATCGTGAATTTCAAATTCACCAAACCCTTCGTTACCGGTAATGTAGATATAAAAAATGCAGATGTAAGTTACCTGCCCCGCAACCTGGTATTTAAAAACAACTCCATTGCCTTAAAATTTACCGATAAAGATCTCTACATAAATAATATCCGCCTGCAAAATGGCGGTAGCGTAGTGTACATGCAGGGTAAGGTGAGCAATTTCCTCAACCTGTATTATACCGATCCACAAAAGATTTTGATTGTATGGCAGATCACCAGTCCGCAGATATATCTTGGCGAGTTTTTAGGCTTCCTGAACAACCGCGGATACGAACGCAGTAAAAGCAGTGCAGGAACGGGCAAAAGGATGTCCAATGCTAAAATTACCAGCCAGCTTAATACCGCCTTTGATAAAGGGCAGGCCGAACTTCATCTGCGCTTAGCCAAAGTATATTATAAAAAGTTTTTGGCGACAGATGTTAATGCCGATATCCTTTTAGCCGACAACACCATGAAAATGCGCAATGTAAGCCTTAAAAGCTCGGGCGGGTCATTAAACTTAAGCGGCCTGGTACAGCAGGGACCAATCAATAATTTTGCTATCAGTACTACCATTAACCATGTTAATACTAATACATTCTTTGCATCGTTTAACAATTTTGGGTTAAAGGATTTTACGAGTGATAACCTCAGGGGCTTCCTTTCGGCAAGGGCCGATATTAAGGGGGGGATCAATAATGCGGGTAACCTGGTACCTAAATCAATAAGGGGAACCGCTATGGTAAACCTGAAAGAGGGTGCCCTGGTCAATTTTTCGCCGATAAAAAGTGTGGGTAAGTTTGCTTTTCCCTTCCGCGATCTGGATAACATTACTTTTAGTGACCTGAAAGCCCAATTTGATATCAATGGCGATAAAATCAAAATTGCGCCCATGCAAATTAACTCCAGCGTGCTCAATATGGACGTTGAGGGCACTTATTCGCTATCGCGGGGTACTAACATTGCACTTGATGTACCGATACGAAACCCAAAGAATGACAGCAAAATAGCAGATGAAACCGAACGTAATAAAAAACGTATGAAAGGCATTGTTTTACACATACTTGCCACCGATGGCGATGATGGTAAAATAAAAATTAAGTGGAACAAAAACCATAAAAAAACAAAAGCAGATGATGATGAGCAGAAGACAGATGACACCCAACAAGCGCCCGAACCTAAACAAGATTAGTTTAATTTCAAAAAATATTTACATTCACCGTTGTTTCATGGTGTTTAAATGACACTATAATAGCAAATAAATGCTTACCTTTGTGCTGTTCATTATAGGGTAATATGTTGATTACACATTCTGGTTAGCACATTATTTTAAAACTTTTAAACCGCTCGCTCCTTACAGCAATAATATCAGTAGCAAACCCTCGTTTTAAATATTAAATACTTATCCCGGGTTCACAAATAAAGAAGGAAGCAAAGTTTAATGTAATCTGTTTTTACCTCCGGTTGTTTAACCCGGCACATGTATCTTATTGAACCGTTTTTAGCTTAATAATCTGTATTAAAAAATGAGACAACTTAAAATATCCCAATCAATCACTAACCGCGAATCGGCATCGCTCGAAAAATACCTGCATGATATTGGCAAGGTAGATTTGATCACAGCTGAAGAGGAAGTGATCCTGGCGCAAAAGATCCGTGAGGGCGACCAGGTAGCGTTAGAACGTTTGACAAAAACAAACCTTCGCTTTGTGGTATCGGTTGCTAAGCAGTACCAAAACCAGGGCCTTACCCTGGGCGACTTAATAAACGAAGGAAACCTTGGTTTAATTAAAGCGGCAAAACGCTTTGACGAAACCAAAGGCTTTAAATTTATTTCATATGCCGTATGGTGGATCCGTCAGTCAATCCTGTCGGCCATTGCCGAGCAATCGCGTATTGTGCGTTTACCACTGAACCAGATTGGCTCATTGAGTAAAATTCACAAAGCAGCTTCAAAACTGGAGCAGGAGTTTGAAAGACAGCCAACACCCGAAGAACTTGCAGACAACCTGGAAATTTCGGTTGATAAAATTGCCGATTCAATGAATAACGCCGGCAGGCAGATTTCAATGGACGCACCTTTCATCCAGGGTGAAGAAAACACCTTGCTTGACGTATTGGCCAGCTCTGATGCTGCCACCGATACCGAAGTAATGGCTGATTCATTATCACAGGAAATTAAACGCTCGTTAGGTATCCTTGCCGAACGTGACCGTGAAGTACTGATGTTATTCTTTGGCCTTGGTGGTCATGCACCTCACTCATTAGAGGAAATAGGTGAAAAATTTGATTTAACCCGTGAGCGTGTTCGCCAGTTAAAAGACAAGGCTTTGATGCGTTTACGTCACAATTCAAAATCAAACCTGTTGCAATCATACTTAAACTAATCCAGGATATATCCGCCTGAGTTTTTATACCGAAACGCGAATGATTGCTCATTCGCGTTTTTTGTGGTGATGTTTTTTAATTCCCTCCCCCGGGAGGGGTGTGGTGGAATGTGTAATGGCAGGGAGGGGTTTATACAACATTGCCCAATTGAAGAAACCCCTCCCTACACCCTCCCAAGGGAGGGAATCGCACAATCCCGTACTTTTTTATTTACTCCCCACAAACTCTTTCCCCTTACGATACTGCGGCAACTCGTACCACGCCTTTGCAGGTCGGTTTGCAGGGAAGCCATGCTCGGCCCGGTAAGCTTTTCGTTCGGCAGTAAAATGCCACCAGTTTTTACCAGTGTCGCCATGTTTAATATAATCCGCCAGTAATCGGTATGAATCCTCCACGCATGGATCGGCCCAGGCACCCACATGCCGTTCAAATGCATTGAATAGTTCAACCGGGTCTTTTCCTTCCAGTTGTTGTAATGAGTAATAGCCTTGCTGTATCAGTTCAGTTGCAAAATTGATCCCTAATGACGGAATACTTTGGAACTCAATCAACGCGTTGATCTCCCTGGCACGTTCGGTATCCGCATTCAATATCATTGCAACTTCATCCGGGGCGAAAGTAGTGAGATCGGCTATTTTTGTTTTTTGAGCCCGGAGAATAGCTTTCTCTTCTGCCGTTAAAAGCAGGTTAATTGATTTCTTCATAATTCAGGCAGGTATATAACTAAGTTAAAAAGGAATCCTGAGAAATAAAAAAGCCTTCCAAACTAAATTGAAAGGCTTTCGAACATCCGCACATTTAAAATCTGTACAGGTGCAATCAAAATTTATTTCATCAATTTGATAAAGTCATCAAACAAATACCTTGAATCATGCGGACCAGGTGAAGACTCAGGGTGATATTGCACCGAGAAGGCCTTTTTACCTTTTACGCGAATGCCTTCTATGGATTGGTCGTTCAGGTTAACGTGGGTGATCTCTACCTTATCCGAAGCACGTACGGCTTCCGGCACTACACCAAACCCATGGTTTTGGGAAGTAACCTCGCAATGGTTAATGATGATATTTTTTACCGGGTGGTTTAAACCACGGTGACCGTTAAACATTTTTTGAGTTGGGATATCGTTAGCCAAAGCCAGCAACTGGTGGCCTAAGCAAATACCGAACATCGGCTTATCAGCAGCTAAAATCTCCTTTACAGTTTCAACCGCATAAGGCATCGCTGATGGATCGCCGGGACCGTTTGAAATGAAATAGCCTGTAGGGGCAAAATCTTTCTCCATTTCGGCATAAGTAGTTTTTGCAGGGAATACTTTGGCATAAACCTCGCGCGAATCAAAATTGCGAAGGATGTTTTTCTTTACACCAAGGTCAAGCACCGCTACACGATAAGGAGCATCGTCGCTGCCAAAAGTATAAGTTTCGGTAGTTGATACCTGCGATGAAAGCTCCAGGCCATCCATAGAAGGTACCAGGTCAAGTTTTGCTTTCAGTTCATCCAGGTCTAATATTTCTGATGAAATGATGGCGTTCATAGCGCCTTTATCACGGATGTGGCGAACAAGCTGACGGGTATCTATATCAGATATACCAACTATGTTTTGCTCCTGGAAATAATCCTGTATCGATTCATCGGCCTGTTTACGGCTGTAGGCGATGTTGTAGTTTTTGCAAACCAGGCCTGCGATTTGTATCCTGCCCGATTCAACCTCTTCATTAGCAATACCGTAGTTACCAATGTGCGCATTGGTGGTTACCATAATTTGCCCAAAGTATGAAGGGTCGGTAAAAATCTCCTGGTAGCCGGTCATGCCGGTATTAAAACAAATCTCGCCGGTAGTAGTACCCATTTTGCCCGCAGCTTTACCGTAAAAAACGGTACCGTCGGCAAGCAGCAATATAGCCGGTAATTTGGTGAAATAATTCATTGCTTAAAAAAATTGAAAGGGTTAAATGATCGGATCGCCTGGTTCAAAGCCCCGTGAAAACTGATAGAAATATTGAAGTAAGGAACTTCCGGATTCACGGCGCAAAAGTAGAAAATAATTTCGGATTTCGGGTGTGAGATTTTGGAATTATTTTGATTTCGGATTTATTAGGCTTTCTGCCGATAAAATAACAAATCAAAAACAGAAAAATCCGAAATCGAAATTTCGAAATCCGAAATCCAATTAATCCAAAATCAAAAAGTACCTTTGCAGTGCGATAACACATTTATCAATGTCTGTAAATAAAGAAATAAAGCGTATCACCACCAATACCATCCAGGAGATGAAGATTCGTGGCGAAAAGATCTCTATGCTTACCGCATATGATTATTCGATGGCGACTATAGTCGACGATGCCGGGACTGATATCATCCTTGTTGGCGATTCGGCCTCCAATGTGATGGCGGGTCACGAAACTACGCTGCCTATAACGCTCGACCAGATGATCTATCATGCATCATCTGTAGTACGTGCGGCCAAACGTGCCCTGGTGGTTGTCGATCTGCCTTTTGGATCATACCAGGGCAACTCAAAGGAAGCGCTGAACTCAGCTATCCGCATTATGAAGGAAGCCGGGGCGCACGCCGTTAAAATTGAAGGCGGCGTTGAAATAGCCGAATCAGTTAGCCGGATCTTAACCGCCGGCATCCCGGTAATGGGACACCTTGGCCTTACACCGCAATCCATATATAAGTTTGGAACATACACTGTACGCGCCAAACATGAAGCCGAGGCACAAAAACTGCGTGAGGATGCCCTTAAACTCCAGGAACTTGGCTGCTTTGGTATTGTATTGGAAAAGATCCCGGCCAAACTGGCCCAGGAGGTCTCCGATAGCCTGCAGATCCCAACAATAGGTATCGGCGCCGGTCAGCATTGCGACGGCCAGGTATTAGTGATCCATGATATGCTGGGGATTAATAAAGGCTTTAAACCCCGCTTTTTACGCCAGTACTCTAACCTGTATGACATCATGCACGATGCGATCAAAAATTACAATACCGATGTAAAAAGTAACAGTTTCCCTAACGAGAAGGAGCAGTATTAATTAGCCTATAGTTGATAGTTCATAGATCATAGTAAAAAAATGATGGCCATGAACTATTAACCATGAACCATGAACTAACACAAATGGCCCGTCCTGAATTTAATTATAACAATGCCGATATTACTGACAAGGATGTTCTTTATGAGGACAACCACCTTATTGCCATAAATAAACGCGCGGGAGACATTGTACAGGTTGATGAAACCGGTGATGAGCCCTTGGACGAAAAAGTAAAAAAATACATCGCCAAAAAATACAGCAAGCCCAACGGTGCATTTTTAGGCGTGGTGCACCGGCTGGACAGACCGGTAAGCGGCGTGATCCTGTTTGCCAAAACCAGTAAAGCGCTCGACCGCATTAACAAAATGTTTAAAGCCCGTGAAATGCATAAAACCTATTATGCAGTAGTGCGCAAAAAACCATTTCCCGAAGAAGGCACCCTGGTACACTGGCTGGTAAAAAACTCACAGAAAAATGTAACCAAAGCCCATGACCGCGAAGTGCAGGGCAGCTTACGTTCGGAGCTAAGTTATAAGTTAGTGGGCGAGCTAAACGGATACTATTTAATTGAGGTTGACCCGATAACCGGCCGCCCGCACCAGATCAGGGTGCAGCTTTCAACTTTGGGCTGTCCCATTGTGGGCGATAATAAATATGGTTATCCCCGTGGCAGTCTGCGCAAAAGTATTTGCCTGCATGCACGCAAGCTCACTTTTGTACACCCGGTAAAAAACGAGCCGGTTGCCATCATAGCTCCCGTACCGCGCGATGGCTTTTGGGAAAAATTTGAGGGAATGATGGTAGGGTAATTGGTCAGTAGTCAATCCATCGGCTCACATATTCAATACCCTTTCCCAGATCTCCTCATTAACAGGTATCCCATCCTGTAAATTCCGCTCTCTGGTTTTGAGCATATTTTCGCCAGGGTATGAAACCTGTTCACCATCAACAGGATTGCTGCTTTTGGTGTAATCCAGGATCTCATTTATTAAACGCTCATTTTGCTCAGTGTCTGTTTTCAGGCAGATAAACACTTGCGATACGCCCCACTCCTTTTCGTGTTCGCTGATTTTTGAGGTAGATTTTCCTCCGCTTAATAGTGTCGCCAGCAGATCAAGCATCAGCGATAAACCCGACCCTTTCCAAAAGCCAATGGGCAGCATCCGTTTTGACTGCAAAATGGCATCGGCATCGGTACTTAAGTTCCCTTCATGATCATACCCGCCGGGCAATGGCAAAGGTTTATTTTGCGATTTGCTCTCCATCAGCTTACCTACCGAATATTGCGAAATAGCCATGTCCAATAAGACATGTCCGCCCTTACGCGGCACCGCAATAACCAGGGGATTATTACCAAGCCGCGGGTCGAGCCCGCCCCAGGGCGGCAGGTTAGCAATGGTGTTTGTAAAACAAATGCCTATAAATCCGGCATCTGCCGCTTGCAAGCCATAAGTGCCGCCACGCATCCAGTGGTTAGTATTTTTGATAGCCACGCAGCCTATGCCGTACTCTCCGGCCAGTTCAATAGCCCGGCTCATACACGTGCTTGCGTTTAACATGCCAAGACCAAAATTGCCGTTCCATTGCTCAATTGCACCCAGGTTGTTTACCATTACAGCTTCCGCATCCGGTTTAAACAAGCCTTCCTTTACAGTTTGTACAAAAGCAGGAAACCGGTTAAGGCCATGACTGTAAACACCGTCCCTGCTGTTGGCGGCAAAAATGGCGGCGCATTGCCGGGCTTTTGCAAGCGGCAGATCAATACTTAATAGTACTCTTTCAAATTCGGCTTCAAGTTTTTGGTATGGAACGCGCATTGGTTTTGAAATAAATTTAATTTATAGCGTTTATTACAGTGTACTGATGCAAGGTAATCAACCATATTTTATAATTTTGCCTTTAATAAATGAAAAGAACTCCGCTGTTGTTTTTCCTGTTTTTAATAAGTATTGCGCTGATTGTTAATTCATGCAAGAAAGATAACTTAAGCCACATACCCGGATTGTTAGCAGGTAACTGGCAATTGGCTTCTATAACCGTCACCAATTATGTGGGTGATGCTCAGGTTTCTTTAGATACCTTAAACCAAACTTGCGAGGATACACAGCTTTTCACCTTCAATGCCGACAACTCCTGCAGCTACACTAATTTTCAATGCAGATCAGATACTGCGAAGGGCCGCTGGTCGCTTACTGCAAATAAATTATTTTTAATTTCGGATATGGTTTGTAACGATACCACCAAAGCATCGGCCGGTACCTCAAAGCCATTTGAAAACACTAAAATAGTTACCCTGGGTAATTATTCGCTGGTATTAGAAACAGGGGATGTTGAACCAAACTATTCGGCAACAAAAAAACGACGCATTATGCGTTATGGGTTTATCAGGCAAAAAGTAACTGCCACCCAATAGTTTTAATATTTTTAATTGTAAAATGGTTTTAATAGTTTCAATGCCAAGTAAACAGTCAGCCCGATGAAACTATTGTAGCTTCATCTTCGTTGAAAAACAAATTATCGATGAAAAAAAGAATTGCCATTTTCGCTTCAGGTTCCGGCTCAAACGCCCAAAAGTTAATGGAGCATTTTAAACGCAATGCCGATGCCGAAGTTGTGCTAATACTTACCAATAATCCTCAAGCTTACGTTTTACAGCGTGCCGATAACTTTGAGGTACCCTCGCATATTTTCAGTCGCCATGAGTTTTATGAAACAGACGGTGTTATCCGCTTGCTTAAAAATTTACAGGTTGATCTGATTGTATTAGCCGGTTTTTTATGGCTTGTGCCCCAATCATTATTAAAAGCATTCCCCAATAAGATTATTAATCTGCATCCTGCCCTGTTACCCAAATATGGCGGCAAAGGCATGTACGGCGATAACGTACACCGCAAAATATTGGAAGACAAAGAAGAGGAAAGTGGCATCACCATTCACTTCGTTAACGAAAACTTTGACGAAGGCGAGATCATCCACCAGTCGAAATTTAAAATTGAACCGGGCGATACGCTTGAGATCGTAAAATTTAAAGGCCAGCAGTTAGAGCATAATCATTTCCCGAAAGTTGTTGAGGCGCTTTTAAAGAAAATGAAGAGTTGAGTTGTTTAGTGATTAGGGGGGGGGTATCTAAGTTCTTTTATGGGTTATTAAAACAACAATGACCCATGTATAATTTCGTAAACAGTCAATTCACCATCAACAATTTTAAAGGCTATAACCCAGTCATTGAAATGACTGCAAGAATATTTGAACGCGGCTAAAACCTCATGATTACAAATGGAATGCTATACCGGGTACAGCTAACCTTTTGATAGCTGTCTTGAATTTCAAAGCAAATCTTGCACCGCTTCCCGGCGTATTTTTCGATTCTACAAAATCAACAATCGCATCAATAACCTTTAAGGCCTTAGGCTTAATAGTAACGTTCAAAATACAGAATGGGCTTATTGAGTATATTTAGAAAAAGCTTTATCTAACGGGATAGCTTCTTCATCAAGATCTTTATTTAAATAATTAATCAGCTCTTCGTCTGTTGCTTTTCTTCCAATCCCCCTCGCGACGTCAATTGTATTCAAATCCTTAACTTCTTGTGTTTGCGCAGAAAGACCAAGCTCTTCAGCAAGCTGCATCAACAAGCGGGTCTTTTTTTCCGAATTTGATTGAATAATCACCGTAGTCATATACTAAGTTACCAATTATTTATGAATACCTCAACAATTAGCCTATCGAACGCACGGTAATACACATTAAATATCGCCTGCTATAAAATTTCGATGTGGATAAATATCGATCCTATGCTAATAACTAATCTCTAATTAACTAACCTCCAATTAACTAAATATCACTACCTTTGCGGCTCAAAAAACAGTGTGTACATGAGCCAGTCAGTTCAAATAAAAAATGCTTTAATTTCTGTTTATTACAAAGATAACTTAGAGCCCATCATTCATGAGTTAAACCGCCTTGGTGTAAATATCTATTCAACCGGAGGTACCGAAACTTTTATCCGCAATTTAGGTGTAAATGTGATCCCGGTTGAGGACCTTACCTCTTATCCTTCAATCCTTGGTGGCCGTGTTAAAACCCTGCACCCTAAGGTTTTCGGTGGTATTTTGGCCCGCAGGAGCTTTGATGGAGATAAACAGCAGTTAGAGCAATATGAAATTCCTGAAATTGATTTGGTAATTGTTGACCTGTACCCGTTTGAAGAAACTGTACAATCAGGCGCCGGTGCCGAAGATGTGATCGAAAAGATCGATATCGGCGGTATTTCTTTGATCCGCGCAGCTGCAAAAAACTTTAAAGACGTAGTGATCGTAGCTTCAAAAGATGACTACGCCGGCCTTGAAAATATCCTGAAAACGCAGGAAGGTGCTACCACAATTGATCAGCGCCGTTCATTCGCTCAAAAAGCATTCAACATATCGTCAAACTACGATACACATATTTTCAACTACTTTAACGAGGCTGAACCACTCCCGGTATTTAAACAAAGTATCCAAACCAGCCAGGTTTTACGTTATGGCGAAAACCCTCACCAAAAAGGAACTTTTTATGGTAACCTTGATGCCATGTTTAACAAACTGAACGGCAAAGAGCTTTCATACAATAACCTGGTTGATGTTGATGCTGCCGTTGCTATTATTGATGAGTTTACTGAGCCTACTATCGCTATCCTTAAGCATACTAATGCCTGCGGTGTAGCTTCGCGTTCATTTATTAAAGAAGCATGGATCGATGCCCTGGCTTGTGACCCTGTATCGGCCTTTGGTGGTGTTATTATTGCCAATGCCGAGATCGACGCAGAAACTGCAACTGAGATCGACAAGATATTTTATGAGGTGCTGATCGCTCCGGCATTTACAGACGAAGCAGTACGGATCCTTTCTGGTAAAAAGAACCGCATCCTGTTGGTTCGCCAGCCGGTTGAACTGCCTGTTAAGCATTTCAAAACTTTATTGAACGGTGTAATTGAGCAGGATAAAGACGCGGTTATTGAAGGCCCGGCCCAAATGACTACTGTTACTGAAAAAGCACCGACTGAGGCTGAATTGAAAGACCTGTTCTTCGCTAATAAAATTGTAAAGCATACCAAATCAAACACTATCGTGTTTGCTAAAAATAACCAGCTAATGGCAAGTGGCGTTGGTCAAACATCAAGGGTTGATGCACTTAAGCAAGCCATTATTAAAGCTCAAAGCTTTGGTTTTGATTTGAATGGTGCAGTAATGGCGTCTGATGCGTTCTTCCCGTTCCCGGATTGTGCCGAATTGGCTGCCGAAGCCGGGATCACCGCAATTTTACAACCGGGCGGATCAATTAATGACAAGCTTTCGGTTGCCATGTGCAACGAAAAAGGCCTGGCTATGGTTACTACCGGGGTTCGTCACTTTAAACACTAAATTAATGGTTGATTGGGTTGATTAGGTGAGTAGTTTATTAGGTTAAAAACATTTGATTTAAGAGTAGGGATTGATTTGGTGAAAAGGAAAACTGTTTTTAACCTGTTTTAACTTAATTCACCTGTAAATCCGGTCAACCATCTAATAAATAAACTCTATCTACCCAACTCCCACACAATAAATGTGATTTTTTAACGCTTAAGTTTGCAAAATGCTAAACTATTTAAGCGTATTTTTATAAACTTTGCATAACATACTGAAAGAAATACCAGATGGGTTTATTTAACTTTTTTACACAAGAAATTGCTATCGATTTAGGTACAGCAAATACCCTCATTATACATAACGACAAAGTTGTTGTTGACGAACCCTCGATCGTGGCGTTCGACAGGACAACGAATAAAGTGATTGCCATTGGCAGGCAGGCCATGCAAATGGAAGGTAAAACGCACGATAATATCCGTACCGTGCGCCCGCTTAAAGATGGTGTAATTGCCGACTTTAACGCCGCCGAGCACATGATCCGTGGGATGATCAAAATGATTAACCAGGGCAAGGGATGGTTCTTCCCATCATTGCGTATGGTGATCTGTATCCCATCAGGTATTACCGAGGTTGAGAAACGCGCAGTACGCGATTCGGCCGAGATTGCCGGCGCTAAAGAGGTTTACCTCATCCACGAGCCAATGGCCGCAGCTGTAGGTATCGGCATCGACGTGGAGGAGCCGATGGGCAACATGATCATCGATATCGGTGGTGGTACTACTGAAATTGCCGTTATCGCTTTATCAGGTATCGTGTGCGACCAGTCGATCCGCGTAGCAGGAGATAACTTCGACTCGGATATCGTTCAATATATCCGTCGTCAGCATAACATCATGATTGGTGACCGTACCGCCGAAAAAATCAAAATTGAGGTTGGCGCCGCCCTTCCTGAACTAAGCGAGCCGCCGGGCGACTTTGCCGTACAAGGCCGCGACCTCATGACAGGTGTACCAAAACAAATTATGGTATCATACACCGAAATTGCACATTGCTTGGATAAATCTATCTCCAAGATTGAAGAAGCGATATTGAAAGCGTTGGAAATTACCCCTCCCGAGCTTTCGGCCGATATTTATCAAACCGGGATCTACTTAACCGGTGGGGGCGCATTATTGCGCGGTTTGGATAAGCGAGTGGCTGCCAAAACCAAACTACCCGTTCACGTCGCCGAAGACCCTCTTCGCGCCGTAGTACGCGGAACCGGCACCGCCCTTAAAAACATTGGCAATTTTAAATTTTTAATGCAGTAACTGAGTTAGTGATTAGAGTTTAGCGATTAGAGATTAGTGTTATTGGAATACTAATCTCTAATTCCTAATTTCTAATTTTGCTATTGACAACTAATCTCTGATCTCCAATTAACTAATCTCCAACAATGCGTAACCTTTGGATATTTATAACTAAGTATAACGCGTTTTTTTTATTCCTGATTTTTGAGATTAGCTCGCTGCTTATTTATATCAAATACAACTCATTTCAAAAAGCGTCGTTTATTAATTCAACCAATAAGGTAACCGGTACGTTATACAGCCAGGTTGATGCCTTAAAAGAATACCTGTCATTAAAAGAAACCAACGACAGCCTTGCCCGCGAAAACGCTAAACTTCGCGGCCAGCTCAAAGCTTCCATGTATGTCGATACTGTTGAAAAGCACAAGGTTAATGATACCGTTTACAAGCAACAGTACAGTTATATTGTAGCCAAGGTAATCAATAACTCATTCAATAAACGCAGCAACTATATTACTATCGACCGGGGCAGCAGGGACGGGATCCAAAAAGATATGGGTGTAATGACCGGGGCAGGCATTGTGGGCCAGGTTATTGCCGTAACCGAGCATTTAGCGATTATTCAGTCGGTTTTGCATAAAAACACGCGGTTTAGCGCTATGCTTGCAGGTACTAAAGATATAGGCTCGTTTGTATGGGGCAACGATCTTGATCCGCACAGGGGTGTATTAATAGATATCCAGAATAACGCGCAGCCCAAAATTGGCGATACGGTGGTTACCTCGGGCTATTCACTTTTCCCTACCGGTATTCCGTTTGGCAAAGTCACCAACCTGCATGCCAAAGGCGGCGGTTTACTCATTAACGTTGAGGTAGCCTTAGCTGTTGATTTTACAAAGCTTCAATACGTTTACGTGGTCAATAACAAATTTGCCAGTGAACAAACGGGACTGGAGGCCGTACAAAACAAAAATGAGTAGGACTATCCTTGTTAACCTTGTTAGGTTTATAGTTTTGGTTTTTATGCAGGTTTTCCTGTTAAAAAACATAACGTTTTATAATCTTGCCACCCCTTATTTCTATATCCTTTTCATTTTGTTGCTTCCCTTTGAAGTACCTAATCTGCTGCTGTTTGTACTCTCGTTTTTGACAGGCCTCACTATTGATGCTTTTTATGATACACCGGGGCTTCATGCTGCGGCCTGCGTTGTGCTGGCATTGGTACGTGTACTTTTCATCAGCATCACGGTTCAAAAGGATGGCTTTGATAACGAGCCCGAACCTACTTTGAGTATCATGGGTTTCAGGTGGTTTCTTACTTATGTGTTGATACTTACTCTATTCCACCACTTTTTCCTGCTTAATTTAGAGGTTTTTAGTTTTTCTGAAATACAATACACACTAAGCCGTGTTGTTTTGAGTTCATTGTTTACCGTATTTTTAATACTAATTTCGGGCCTGCTATTTTTCAGAAGGAAAGAACGTAAATGAATAAGTTTTTTGAACGCCGCTACGTTGTTACCGGTATTTTTATAGCTATCATATTAGCCCTGCTGGGAAGGCTTTACTATATCCAGATAGTTGATGACAAGTACGAGATCTATGCCAACAGTAACGTAAGACGCACAACCATACTTTACCCTGCCCGCGGGCCTATACTTGACCGTAACGGCAAGATCCTTGTACAAAACGAACCCATTTATGATGTTACCGTTAACCCCAAGGAAGTAAAACCTTTTGATACCTTGTTGTTTTGCAAAATGATAGGTATTGATAAGGAAGGTTTCGACAAACGCTTTGCCAAGGCTAAAAAACAATCGCCCAATACACCATCCGTATTTGAAAAACAAGTTTCGGTTGAGCTGTATGCCTCATTACAGGAAAAGCTTTTTGAGTTTCCGGGCTTTGATATCGTTCGCCGTACTATACGTACCTATCCTGATTCAGTTGCTGCACAGTTTTTAGGATTTATTGGGGAGGTAACCGACAGGGACATCAAACGCTCAAACGGATATTACCGCCTTGGCGATTATATTGGCGTTACCGGCGTTGAAAAGGCCTACGAAAATGTGCTGCGCGGTCAGCGCGGCGTACAGATACAAATGGTTGATTCGCATGGTGTACCCAAAGGTTCGTTTGCCAATGGCGCGCTTGATACCGTACCCCGTTCCGGCGAGCGTTTGACCTCGTCGTTAGATGTTGACCTGCAAAGGCTCGGTGAAAAACTGATGCAAAACAAACTGGGCAGTATTGTGGCCATAGAGCCATCATCGGGCGAGATCTTATGTTATGTGAGCAGCCCTACCTATGACCCTAACCTCATGGTAGGCCGTCAGCGCGGTAATAACCTTGCCAAAATGTACAATAACCCGTATAAGCCATTTTTCATAAGGCCTATCCAGGCACAATATCCTCCCGGCTCATCATTTAAACCATTAAGTGCCCTTATCGCGCTGCAGGAGGGCATCGTTAACCCGGGCGAAACCTACTATTGCACCGGGCACTACCGGGCGGGCAACAGGTTGGTCCCGTGTAATAAAGGCGAAGCACATGGTTCGGTAAACATGAGCCGGGCGGTGGCCGAATCATGTAACGGTTATTTTTCGATGGTATTTCAGCGTATTGTTGACCGGTACGGCGTGAAACGGACTGAAGCCAATTTTGCAGCATGGCGGGCCAATGTGATGAAATTTGGCCTCGGTGCCAGATTAGATCTTGACATGCCTGCCGAAAGCCGGGGCAACGTACCCACACCTTTGCATTACGACAACGTTTATCGCAAAGGCGGCTGGCGTTCAAGCACCATCATTTCATTGGCTATTGGCCAGGGCGAGCTTTTGGCAACCCCATTGCAAATGGCTAACCTGGAGTGTACTATTGCCAATCGCGGGTATTATTATAAACCGCATTTAATTAAAGCTATAGGTACCAAAAACGTAATTAAAAAAGAATACGTTGAAAAAAACTACGTTGGGATAGATTCGGGATATTTTGAACCTGTTATTAACGGGATGCAGGCGGTAGTTGAAAACGGTACAGCCCGCAGGTCAAAGATACCTGATATTATTATGTGCGGTAAAACCGGTACCGCGCAAAACCCGCATGGTGAGGACAACTCGGTATTCGTGGCCTTCGCCCCACGCGATAATCCTAAGATAGCGATTGCTGTTGTAGTTGAAAACTCGGGCGAGGGTGCGCATTGGGCCGCTCCTATTGCAAGCTTCATAGTTGAAAAATATCTAAAAGGTAAGATTACCCCGCGCGAATCGGGAATTACAGTTGATTATTATGCAAATGCTAATCGCCTGCCCGATCTTAGCCTTTATGCTCAAGACCTGCAAAAAGAACGCAGGCGTGACAGTATCAGGGCGGCAAAGGTTGATTCCATCAAAAAGTTCAAAGCCGATTCAATTAAAAAATTCAAAGCCGATTCGATAAAAAAAGAAAGGCGCGAATCAGCTTATAACAATAGGCCTGCGAACTGGATTAAATCATTAACGGGCGGGAGGCGGGGCAAGTCATGAGCAATCAGCAGCGGAGTTTCTTCTTCAATGTAGACTGGCTTACGGTTTTTCTGTACCTGATATTATGTACCATTGGCTGGTTCAATATTCATGCTGCAGTTTTTGACCCAAATCATCAAAGCTTAGTCGATGCCTCTACCAATTACGGCAAGCAGTTTATTTACATCTGCGTATCCATTGTGGTCGGTATTGTGATCCTCCTGCTCGAAAGCCGGTTTATTGCAGCCTTAGCCCCGGCATTTTACGTGGTGATTGTGCTATTATTGATACTGGTGCTGGTGATAGGCCGAAACGTAGGGGGTAACCAGGCCTGGATCAACATGGGCGGCGGCTTCCGGCTGCAGCCTTCGGAGTTTGCCAAGTTTGCAACCTGTTTATTGCTTGCGCGATATTTAAGCGGCACCAACATCCGGGTTACCGAACCCAAATCATTTTTAACGGCCGCCGTGATTATCGGATTCCCGATGTTGCTGATCATGCTGCAGCCCGATACCGGTTCGACACTGGTATTTTGCTCTTTGATATTTGTTTTATACCGCGAAGGGCTTTCGCCTTATTTCCTGGTGATAGCGGGGTTGTTCATCACCCTTTTCGTTACGTCGCTATTATACAATCCGCTATATATTATCCTGATCCTGGCTGTAATAACCGCTTTCATTATCTTTTTATTTAAGCGTAACAGGCAGCTCATCAAAACCGTGATCATCGGCCTTGCAATCTCTATAGCGTTTATATTCAGTGTAAAGTTTATTTATACCCACGTTTTAAAGAAACATCAAACAGAGCGTATTAACATACTACTGGGTATCACTACGGATTTAAAGGGAAAAGGCTATAATGTAAACCAGTCGAAAATAGCTATAGGCTCCGGAAAAATGTGGGGTAAAGGCTATTTACATGGTACACAAACCCAATACTCGTTTGTACCCGAGCAAAGTACCGACTTTATTTTCTGTACCGTCGGCGAAGAATGGGGCTTTGCAGGTTCATTAACGGTAATAAGCCTTTTCATGTTCCTGATATTGCGGGTAATTCTCATTGCCGAACGGCAGCGATCGCCTTTTACGCGTATTTACGGTTACGGTGTAGCTTCAGTGTTGTTTTTTCACGTAGTGATCAATATCGGTATGACCATCGGGGTAGTACCCGTTATCGGGATCCCTTTACCCTTCATCAGCTATGGAGGCTCGTCATTACTAAGTTTCACCATGCTCCTGTTCACGCTTATCAAACTCGATTCAAACAGGAAATCAAATGTTTGATAATTTTAGTCAGAAGTCCGTAAGTCAGAAAGTTGGGGCACCTCTAAAATTGTCTTCACCATGAACCATCGACTATGAACTAAACCGCTACGAAGCAGGATACCTCCGTCGTAACAAAGCGTAAAACTTATCGGCTGTTGATACTTTACTTTCCCAGTTGTTTTTAACTACGTAGTTTGTTTTCAGGAAACGTTCGGCTTCTTCAAAAGTGTTAAAGCGATTTACTATCTCGATAGCTTCACTATAGGCCAGACTGTAACCATTAAACAGATCTTTTATATAAAGCAGCTTATCATTCAGGTTTATGGCCGATTTAAGATCGGTAACCGGTAGCTCAGCAGTGGTGCTTGCCCCGTTGTTCGCTTTCTCGGCCTTTTGGGCCATGATCCTTTGATTAAAGGTGAGTACCTGCTGGTTGTCGCTTGTATCTGCTGAAGGAGCTGTAGCAACAACAGGTTCTGCTGCGGGTTTTACGGGCTCAATTACCGGTACGGGCTGTTCGGCTATGGGTACTATCTCCACCGGCTTTTCGGGAAGTTCACCAATCAGTTCTTCCTGCTCAAACCTGTCAGCCTCATCATCCCACGTATCAGCCTCGTTTAAATTTAGCTCAAAACCGCTTCCTTCAGGAATTTCCTGTTGAAAAGAATAAGTGTCTGCCTCTTTTTCGGCAGCAATATTTATTTGCGGTTCGGGTGTTTCTTTTATTTCGGGAGCGGGATTGATCACCTCTATTTTTACCGGGTTAAACGGCACCGGGGCCGGCGGTTCGGCATCGCTGGTAAGTTCTATCTTATCAACCGGCACAGGGACATGCTGTTGTACTACCGGTTCAAAAAAGCGCTGCTCATGCAAAGCTTCCTCCTTTGCAGGCGGAGGTGTTGCCGGCACCGGAGCGGGAGGTAACACCAGTGTCACCGGTGTGTGTTCTTCAGCTGCCGGCTGGTTTTTTTCTGCAAGCAGTGCAGGAGCAGCCGAGCGCTCGTTGATGCGGCGCAGTATTTCGGCATGGTCTTTTAAAAAATGGGCATTGGCTACAAAAAGTTCTAATTCAAGCTCGTTAAGTTCGCTGGGATCAGCTGCGAGGTAGTCGTATTGATCATTAAGCTCCTTTAAAATCCCACCTATCTTTTTAAATACATCCATTTGCTTCATGGCCTCAATGTTAGGAAAATGCTTACCAAAAATAGGATTAAATTCTGATATTTGCCGACTATAAAAGTCATAAATGGTATATCACGAAGAGGTTTTCAGGCGTAAAAGCGAAGTAGGCGGCAGTATTGAGGTTATCTGCGGATCAATGTTCTCGGGCAAAACCGAAGAGCTGATCAGGAGGCTTAACCGTGCCCGCATTGCCAAGCTTAAGGTTGAGATTTTTAGCCCCAAAGCCGATACCCGTTATGGCGAGGATGCCATCATTTCGCACAATGCCAGCAAAATAACTTCTACCCCGGTTGATAGCGCTTCGGCTATCTTACTGCTGGCCAGTGATGCCCATGTAATAGGTGTTGATGAGGCACAATTTTTTGACGATGAACTCCCCGAGGTATGTACCGTATTGGCCAACCGCGGCGTACGTGTAATTGTAGCCGGCTTGGATATGGATTTTAAGGGCCGTCCATTTGGCTCTATGCCCAACATTATGGCCATTGCCGAATCGGTAACCAAGCTGCAGGCCGTTTGCGTAAGGTGCGGCAACCCGGCTCAATATTCATACCGCCTGGTACATGATAATTCAAAAATATTATTAGGCGAAAAGGAAAGCTATGAGCCCCGCTGCCGGGCCTGCTATAATACCGTTGCGGGTTAACATTTAATTAAATAATATATTTTTTATTTAATACTATAACTAAAACAAATACCGGGTATTTGATTGTTATGTACTTAAACACAGCCGCTTCAAAAAGAAGCCGCTTTAATAAAGTATAAAGTAATCAAGCTTATGGCCAAAAAGGTTTTAGTTATAGAGGACGACAAAGATATTCGCGATACGGTAGTATATGTATTGGAGGAAGAAGGTTACGAAGTAATACAATCCGACAATGCCCGTATCCTGCGTACCCTGACTACTATTAACCCCCACCTTATTTTGCTTGATAACTGGCTCACCGATTGGAGCAGTGACGCAAACGGGCAGCAGCTAAGTAAAAGCATAAAAGACAATCCGGCTACCAGCCACATCCCCGTGATCATTATTTCGGCCGTGAGCAATATCAAAGAAATAGCCAAAGCCGGCAATGCCGATGGGTACCTTGCCAAGCCATTTGATCTGACATCACTTTCAGAGATCGTAAAAAAGCATATCAAGTAAGCAATCCTTATCAGTATAAATAAACGGCCCTCTATTAATTTGAAGGGCCGTTTTGTTAAAAACCTAAGTCCTCTCCAAAAGAGAATATTTAGAATAAAACTCGTTGATATACAAATACTTAATTAAGCTCCTCCCCTCAAAGTCCGAACATTTTTTGGATATTCTTTATTTTTATTTGGATTTATTCTAAATAACATATTTCTTTGTTGCTGTTAATATACTATGCGCAACAGAACCCGCAAGCTCATTAACAATTATTTGATTATTAGTGCTTAAAATATAAAGTCCTGTTCTGTAGTTTAATTGTTTATATCAAACATTTAATCAGCAGAGCAGGCACCAATTCATTTTTAAATTACCGGAATTTATGTGCGATGCTAAAATACTCAGCCAAAAGGGAACATCGGTAGTAAGCCGTTGCTCCGAATGCCAATGCCTATTTATATGGCACCATAACCTGATCCTTAGCTTTACACCCGATCAATTTATCCAGTTTAAAAATTTCGCTATCGATCTTGATTTCGGTGATCATTCTTTCCCATTTCCCGACGGACAGGAACGCGTGGTAATGCGTACGCCGGTCAATGATATCCAGCTTACCTTTACTGTTGATGAATGGGAAGACTTTCATGTTGCGATGGATGAAGCCATTTACATGCAGGAGATTTATGCACTGGTTGATGGCGGTAAATAATCTGCCAATTAATGTAATTATATAGCTGAAAGCAGAATGCACAAAACCAAAAGCTAATTTGGGTGAATAAATTAACAGATTCCATATAAAATAAATTCCTTAGCCTGGAAAAAATGTACCTCCCGGTTAAAGATTGCGTTACCATAAAAAAATTACCCTGCAAAATGAAAGATATACCTGTGCACCAGCTACATGAACGAACAAATTCGGGATTTGAGATCAGGCACTTTGAAAGTGGTGAAGAAGATTTGAGAAAAGGGCCAATGGGAGCCCATCGTGACGATCATTACCTGTTCTTTTTGGTTGAAAACGGTACAGCATCCCTCATGATAGATTTTAACGAGATTCATTTTTGTGAAAACACATTGTATTATATTTTACCGGGGCAGGTACACCATCGGATACGTAATGAGATTGCCGGCGGCTGGTATGTAGCCATCGATTCACAGCATATTCCGGCCGACTTCCGCAATATTTTTGAAAACCAGCTTTTTTTGCAACAGCCTTATCAACTCAACGATATTGAATTAAAGCAATACCAGCAGCTCCTTTGCCTGTTGCGTGAAAAAAACAACGAGGATGATAACAGCGCTTTCTTTTTGCCGGTTTTGCAATCGCTCATACAATCATTTACCGGTATGGCGGCGGCCACTTTCAGTAACGTTTATACGCCAGAAAAGCAACTTTCAAGGCCGGCGCAAATTTCACATCAGTTTAAAAAGCTGTTGTTGAGGCATGTGCGCACAGTTAAAGGCCCTTCGGCATACGCGGGTATGCTTAATGTTTCCGAATCATATCTTAACGAGGTTTTAAAGAAAACCACCGGGTTCCCGGTAAGTTACTGGATAACTCAGGAGGTAATGCTGGAAGCAAAACGATTACTGTATTACAGCGGCCTCAACGTAAAGGAGATTGCGCATGCACTGGGCTATGATGATCATACCTATTTTTCCCGGATGTTTAAAAAAGCGGCGTGCATCACCCCTCTTGAGTTTAGGGATAAACACCGTAAATAATCCAATATTTACCATGAAATTACTATTTTATTGAGCTAAAATTCAATGTTTCTTTGTATTATTAAAACAATACACCATGGAAACATCCACTCTTCGTAAATTAAAAAGAAAGGCTGGCAACTTGTTTGAAAACCAACTTTTACAAAGCGGCAGGGTACTTGAGGTAAGGCACTGGGAGCCATCTACCATGATTGAGATCGACCTGCACTTACCACAGGCCGATATGCAAAACTGGCACGAAATACCCTACATAAAAGTAAAAGTTGATAACCTCACCTACCGCGATTATACCCCGGCCGGCTGGGATACCGAAACCAGCACCTGCACCCTGTATATTGATGCAGCTCATAGCGGCCCCGGCAGTAAATGGGCTAAACAACTTCAAAAAAACGATACCGTACGCTATTTAAAAATCCGTTCTACCCGGCACGCGCCGGCCGGCACCCCGGCCATAATAGGCCTTGGCGATGAAAGCAGCATGGGGCATATGCTGGCCTTACAGCAAATGGTTTTACCCGCAACGCGTTTTTCGGGTGCTATAGTTATGGCCGATGAAAATCACAGGGGGTTATTTGGAGAGTATTTCAAATCGCCGTTAAAACCTATTGAACGTAATGATGTGTACGGCCACCACAGCCTTATCCAGTGGGTAATGGAACAACAGTATAACCTTGAACACTCGGTATTTTACATTGCCGGCAACCACACCATGGTAGGCGAATTACGTAAATTATTAAAACTGCAGGGGTACCCGTCAAGCCAGATCAGGATCCAGGGTTTTTGGTCGTAGAAGCATGTTTAAAAGTGCTTCTCCCATACCGGAAACTCGTTCACCGACATTTTATGCCGTTTCACCTAAAATAGCTGTTTAGCAACAAGCTAACGGCACATCTTTGCGGCAAATAACATTATCATGAAAACATTCTACAATCCGCTTATAGCTGTTATGATCTCCCTGCAGGAACATACCGTAACCGTTACCCAGGCACTGGCTAACCTGATCAGTTGATATATTCATCTGCCAATGAAAAACAAAGCCGCTTTGTAAAATTGCAAAGCGGCTTTGTGTTTCAGTATGCGTAACATAGTTAAATAATATTAGCAGGAAACCTTAGCCATGAACCACTCCCCCAGGTTTTACCGACGATATCACTTTTTTACGGTATTTCTCCGATGTTTTACTGCCGTTCACCGATAACCGTACTTGCTTCGCCTAATAAGCCTAACAGCAGGGTGCCTTTTGTGTGCAATTTTGGATCACTAAACAACAACAAATAAATGCCATGAAAACTCTACTTGCAATTCAATTGATCCATTTGGTAATGAAAGCTGCAGAACACGCCGTAGCTATCGCTCACTCCATAGGTCATTTAATAAAATAATGTCCCGGCACCCCGAGGGAGCGTTATTTCATCTTTGTCAAACCAATAATTAACTATACATGTTATCCTTTAAAAGGGTGAGCATATGAAAAAAGGAGATGAAGTAACCTGGAAATGGGGAAAATCCCAAGCCGAAGGGCATATTGTTAAAAAGCATGATAAGCCGGTAAGCAAAACTATAAAAGGCGCAAAAGTTAAGCGCAAGGCCAGCAAACAGGAGCCCGCTTATGAAATTGAACAGAAAAACGGCAGCAAAGTGCTGAAATCTGAAAGTGAATTAAAGATCCCTTAACCCCTAAAGGGGTAACTTTTGCGGAGGATATTGTAAGCCCGTTTGCTATCATCCGGGCTTTTTTTGTGCGTTGAGTCGCTTAAATCCCTGGCCTCTGAATTCGAATGATATTAGGTGTGGAGGGCTTGTCATCCTGAATGTTTAAATCCGGAGGCCTCTGAAGGTAAAATGACAAAAGAGGGCCTGTCAGTCTGAGCCCGTCGAAGACTCGCGCGCAGAGGCCTGCCCACCATGCTTCGCCGGGCTACCCATGACAAGATAAAAAATGTGGTTTTTGCAGCAGATCAGCTTCGGGTGAAAACGAACAGAACGATGCTGGGCGGTGCGGCTGCAGGGGCATAGCAAGTTTTTGCAGAAGCGGGGGCATTGCGTACGAATCGGGGCAAAATAATTGCAGCCCGTGGCTCTGTTCGTTTTGCAGGGTGAAGGCCGTGCCGATGGCTATGGGGCCAGGTTGTGCGCAAAGAAGCCTCTCTGCTGCAAGCCTTTTTGGTTACTTTTGTGGCGACAAAAGTAACTGGCCCCGCGCGGCCAAGAGCGCGACGATGTAAGTTTATAGAATAAAGTCTTTTATCTGCCTGCTGGGGATTGCTTCGTAACTCAGCAATGAGGTGGAGGAGATGTCATTGCTCCTTCAGAATCCAATGGATTTAAATCACTCAGCATGACACCCTTTTTTGATCTCCCAATCCGTATTCACCGTGAAAATTCCGTAGTTCGCCGAAAAACTCATGGTTATTTCATGAATGTGGTGCATTTTTACCCTATGACAAAACAACCTATCATCACTGTAAACAACCTGGTAAAAAACTATGGCGATTTTGCAGCCGTTAAAGGCATTAGTTTTGAAGTTTATGAAGGCGAGATCTTCGGCCTGCTTGGCCCCAACGGTGCCGGTAAAACTACTACCCTCGAAATTATTGAAACCCTCCGCGATAAAACATCCGGCAGTATTATTGTTGATGGTTTCGACATTGAAACCGACGCTGATAGCATCAAAAAACGTATAGGCGTACAGTTACAAGCTGCCGGTTATTACCCCAACCTCAACCTGTCGGAGTTGATCGTACTGTTTTCGGGCCTGTACGGTATCGACAAAACACCTATGGAGATGCTGGAAAAAGTTGCTCTTACCGATAAGGCAAAGGCTAAATATAAAGACCTTTCCGGGGGGCAAAAACAGCGTTTTTCTATAGCCACTACATTAATCAATAACCCAAGGATCATATTTCTGGATGAGCCCACAACCGGCCTCGACCCGCAGGCACGCCGTAACCTCTGGGATTTGATCCGCGAGATCCGCGACCAGGGAACTACCGTGGTGATCACTACCCATTATATGGATGAAGCCGAAGTACTATGCGACCGTGTTGCCTTTGTTGACGGCGGGTACATCATTGGTATTGACACCCCCGATCATTTCATTGATGAACTGGTAGCCACAGGCTTCGAACGCAAAAAGCAGGTAAAACTGGCCAACCTGGAGGATGTATTCATTAATTTAACTGGCAAGGAATGGCGGGAAGGATAGTGCAGTTGGCAGTTTTGAGTTTGCAGTTGCAGTAATTATAACACGCCTGCATTCCCAATGCCATACCAGACTGCTAAGCACCAATGAACTAATGAACCATTGAACTAATGAACAATAAATACAGCAATACAAAAGCAACCCTGGCCATTGCCAAAGCCAGTTTCCGGTCGATATTACGCAGCCCTTCGGCGGTGGTGTTTACATTGGCTTTCCCGTTAATATTTATCATTGTTTTTGCCAATATTGGCGGGGGCGGAATGTCAATTGATGTAGGTGTTGCCAAAGGCAGCGATACATCCGCTAATAACCCGGTTTACACCGCACTGAAAAAAAACAAGATCATGCACCTTATCCATGATCAAACGGCTGATGAAATGAGCAAAAACCTGGCAAAAGGTAACCTTGATGCAATACTTGATCTTAAACCCTTTGCTCCACCCACTTCGATGACTGTTCATGTACGGTACAGCCAGGCATCGGGCGATAAAGGCAGTGTATTAAAATCGGCCCTGAACAACATTTTTTATCGTATCCAGTCAGAGGAATTGAAGCGCATTCAGTCGTACACCACAGTTAAAGTACCCAACCTGATCGACTTAAAAGAAGAAACCATAAGCGGCCGCCCGTATAAATACATCGATTTTATTTTACCGGGGCAACTGGGCTTTTCACTGCTAAGCAGTGGTGTTTTTGGTACAGCTTTCGTATTTCTGAGCTTACGGTTAACATTGGTTATCAAACGTTTTTTTGCAACCCCGGTTAAGCGGTACAGCATTGTTTTGGGCGAGGCTATTGCAAGGCTGGCCTTTTCCCTGTTAGGTTCGTTATTTATTATACTGGTTGGGCATTACATGTTTGGTTTTACCCTGATCCACGGTGTAACAACTGTACTAAATATGCTGGTACTTTCGGCAATAGGGTTGATCATTTTCATGGGATTTGGCTTTACTGTATCTGGCATCGCCAAAAACGAAAGCTCGGTGCCACCGCTTTCCAATATTATCACGCTGCCGCAGTTCCTGCTTTCGGGTACTTTTTTTTCAATCACCGCCTTTCCAAACTGGCTGCAATATATCAGCAAGGTGTTACCGCTAACCCATTTAAACGATGCTATGCGTAAAGTGGCTTTTGAGGGCGCGGGCTTAGGTGACGTTACACACCAGTTACTGATTCTTTTTGCCTGGTTTATTGGAATTTATGCGGTAGCGGTAAAAACGTTTAAGTGGGAATAACGGGAAAGATGCAGGATTTTTAGAAATAAGAGCCAGGAATTTGAAATTTATATTGCCGCCCCCCTCGCCGCCTCACTTTATCTCTATGAATTACAATGCAGCCCTACAAATTTTTAAAACGTATGTCTTCACTATAAGCCTCACCTAACTCTTAACATTATGTTAACATTAACAGTGTTAATATTAACATTAAGATAACATTTAGGAAATATATTTGCAGAAACAATCTCTGCAATGACAATCAAACCCATTAATTTCATCGCCTTAGTATTTTTTTTGTTAACTATATGTTCATTTACTGTTAAGGCGCAAGATTCAAAAGTTGGCACCTGGGGCATAGTTACGGTAGTTTTACCGGGCGATAGTTCCCACAAATGGGGTGGTTATACCGAGTTTCAAACCCGTACCAATAATGTATTCAGCCAGTTTCAGTATTACGAGGTAAAGGCTGGTGTAAGTTATGATATAGATAGGAACTTTACCGCGCTTTTAGGTACCGGCCGCTACACTACTTTTGATTATATGGATATTGGTAAAGGGCCTACCACTACCGAAACCCGTTTCTGGGAACAGATCACCAGCAACCAGTTCCTGTACCGCTTAAAGCTCGAACACCGCTACCGGGTAGAGCAACGCTGGGTTAACGGCGATTACCGTAACCGTTTCCGTTACAGGCTAAATGTGTTTGTGCCATTGAACAAAACCAAAATTGAAGCCAAAACCTGGTTCATTTCTGTTTTCGACGAAGTATTTCTTAACAATAAGGTACCCAACTTTGAACGTAATCGGATATCAGCCGCATTAGGTTACCAGTTTGATAAATCGTGGATCTTACAGGCTGGATGGATCAACCAATATAATTATTCGGCTGCTGCTAAAAGCGATAAGGACAATATCATGCTCATCCTTATGTATCGCATCCAGCGCAAAAATGCCGTGCAGCGTGAGCACGTACCTACTACGAGCGATTAATCACCGTTGATGGGGATGATTACGTTGATTTAGCTGATACGGTCATGATTTCCCCGGAGCAGTCAGATCAGCGTCATTAATTAATTGTAAAGCTTGCATTAACGATAGTTATTAAGCGTGATTTTGGGGACTGAAGGATTGCCAGGATGCTTGTGTCTGAACCCGAATTAAACGAATTATCTGAATTTATTGAATCAATATCCATTCTTTAATTGGGCAAATTCAACAAATTCGGGTTCAGAAACCTTCCTTTTTATAAAAAAACAGCTCATTCCATATTAAATTTATGTTAAATCGCATCATTAATTGCCTATAATCGTTACAAATACAAAATTTCAATTGCGTTTTCCTTATTTACGCATTAACTTAGCCGCCGTTATTAATAGTATTCATTCAAACCACACTCTGACAATTCACTATGAGCATAATAATTGATGTGCATGCCCGCCAGATCTTAGATTCGCGCGGTAACCCTACTATTGAGGTAGAAGTTTTAACCGAAAACGGCGCATTTGGTCGCGCTGCTGTACCTTCAGGTGCATCAACCGGCGTTCACGAAGCTGTTGAGCTTCGCGATAACGACAAATCAAAATACATGGGCAAAGGCGTTTTAAAAGCCGTTGAAAATGTAAACGAAGTTTTAGCTCCTGAATTAAAAGGTATCGATGTGTTTGAACAAAATGCTATCGACGCTTTAATGATCGAGATTGACGGCACCGAAAACAAAGGTAAAATTGGTGCTAACGCTATATTAGGTGTTTCATTAGCAGTGGCTAAAGCTGCTGCACAGGAAAGCCGCCAGCCTTTATACCGCTACATTGGTGGTGTAAATGCTAACACGCTGCCAATCCCGATGATGAACATTGTTAACGGTGGGTCACACTCTGATGCTCCTATCGCTTTCCAGGAATTTATGATCATGCCGGTTGGCGCTCCTTCATTCTCTGAGGCTTTACGTTGGGGTACAGAAGTATTCCACAACCTGAAAAAAATCCTTCACGACCGTGGCTTATCAACTGCGGTTGGTGACGAAGGTGGTTTTGCTCCAACTTTTGAAGGTACTGAAGATGGTGTTGAAACCATTTTGAAAGCGATTGAAAAAGCAGGTTACAAAGCCGGCGAAGATATCTTCATCGCATTTGACTGTGCTGCATCTGAGTTTTACAAAGACGGTAAATACGACTATACTAAATTTGAAGGCGAAAAAGGTGCTATCCGTACCAGCGCTGAACAAGCTGATTACCTTGCCGAATTAGTAGCCAAATACCCGGTTATCTCTATCGAAGATGGTATGGCCGAAGACGATTGGGAAGGCTGGAAAATCTTAACCGACAAAATCGGTAAAAAAGTACAGTTAGTAGGTGACGATTTATTTGTAACCAACACTAAACGTTTACAAAGAGGTGTTAGCGAAGGTATTGCTAACTCAATCCTGGTAAAAGTAAACCAAATCGGTTCATTAACCGAAACCATCAACGCGGTTACTTTAGCTCAAACCAACGGCTTCACCTCAGTAATGAGCCACCGTTCGGGCGAAACTGAAGATTCAACCATTGCTGATCTTGCTGTAGCATTAAACTGCGGTCAGATCAAAACCGGTTCGGCTTCACGTTCAGACAGGATCGCTAAATACAACCAGTTGTTACGTATCGAAGAAGAATTAGGCGCTAACGCTAAATTCATCGGTAAAGATTTCAAATACTTTAAAAAGTAATTTTTTGATAATAATATGGAAGGCCATCTGTTTTACAGATGGCTTTTTTTATTGTAAAAAACACAAATTATTCTGCGCATAGGCTTGTTACCCATGACACGTTTAAAAAATACGTTTTTGTCAGCAGGTAAGCTTCGGGCGAAAACGGGCAGAACAATGGTGGCCTTGAGCGAAGGAAGGGCATAGCAAGTTTTTGCAGAAGTGGTGGGCATGTGTGGGCGAAGCGGGGCAAAATAATTGCAGCCCTGGTTCTGACCGTTTTGCAGGGAAAAGGCCGGGGCGATGGATATTTGGGTGGGGCGGGCGAAAAGAAGCCTCCCTGCTGACTTGATTTTTTGGTTACTTTTTTATCAAGAAAAAAGTAACTGGCCCCGCGCGGCCAAGAGCGCGACGATATAAGTTCATTACAACAATAGCCTATTACTTGCCTCTGTGCGATTGCTTCGTGCCTCAATGACGTTGCGGGGATGTCATTTTACCTTCAGAGATCCTTGATTTAAATTACTCAGACTGACAGGCTTTTTGTCATTTCATCTTCCCGATTTGAGTATTAAATGCCCGCCTTAATCACATATTTTTATACCTTTGCCCCCGCAACTAAAGCCATATAATTAAACCAAGGCAACCACGTTATAATAACTTGTTAAAATAAACTAATGAACAAAAAAGGGATTTTGAGGATATTGGGTATAGTGCTGATATTAGTTTTAAGCATTGGGCTTGACAGGGTTACTAAGATTTACGTTAGGGAGCATATTCACATCAGCGATAACATTTTTGTTATCAAAAACTTTTTCACCATTCTGCATGCCGAAAACACGGGAGCTTTTTTAAGTCTTGGCGATTCGCTGCAAAATCCATGGAAATTCATCCTGCTATCGTTACTGCCATTACTGGCCCTTGCCTTTGGCGTTTTTTATGTCATGTTAAAACCATCAATAGGTAAATTAACCACCACAGGTATCGTTTTGGTTATTGCCGGTGGCGCAGGTAACCTGTACGACAGGATGCTTTATGGCAGCGTAACAGATTTTATGCACATGAACTTCGGAATCTTCCAAACAGGCGTATTTAATGTGGCCGATGTATCCATTATGATAGGTATGGGCTTAATCCTGCTGGAATCATGGCAAAAGGACCGTAAGGCCAAAAAGGAACAAGGAACTCCTGATACCGAAACGCTGGCAGCCTAATCCAGTGTAGTTCTTGCTCTTAAAAATTTCTTAACAATAAAAAGCGTATCTTTGCAGCTAATTACCCGTTCGCTTACGGTTTTGAGCCCAGCAAACTCTTCAGATCCGCTTATGCTTTCGCGTTAGCACATTATATATTACAAACAATCAAGAATGTCATTCGAAAATTTAAATTTAATTGAGCCAATCCTCAAGGCTTTAAAAACAGAGGGATATACCACACCTACTCCAATACAGGCACAAGCCATTCCTATCATATTACAACACCGCGACTTATTGGGCTGTGCCCAAACCGGTACAGGCAAAACAGCGGCCTTTGCTATCCCCACCCTGCAATTATTACACCAGGACAGGATAGCCCACAAAGAGCAAAAAACCATTAAAGCATTGGTTTTAACCCCAACCCGCGAGCTTGCCCTTCAAATTGGCGAAAGTTTTACCAATTATGGCAAACATACCGGCCTTAAAAACCTGGTTATATTTGGTGGTGTATCACAAAACCCGCAGGTTGATGCTTTGCGCCGCGGTGTTGATATTTTAGTGGCAACACCGGGCCGTTTGCTGGATTTAATGAATCAGCGTTATGTTCACCTGGAGCATGTTAAATTCCTGATACTGGATGAAGCCGACCGTATGTTAGATATGGGCTTTGTTAACGATGTTAAAAAGATCATAGCTAAAGTACCGGCAAAAAGGCAAACACTGTTCTTTTCGGCCACCATGCCAAAAGAGATCCAAAGCCTGGCAGATAGTATCCTGAATAACCCCGAAAAAGTTGAAGTTACCCCGGTTTCATCAACTGCGGATACCATTCAGCAAGCAGTTTATTATGTGGATAAGGGAGATAAGAAATCGTTGCTGATCCACATCCTGAAAGATAAGGACATTAAAACCGTTTTGGTATTTACCCGTACCAAACACGGTGCAGATAAAGTGGTTAAAGACCTGAACCGTGTAGGTATCACTGCCGAAGCCATCCACGGTAATAAATCACAAAATGCAAGGCAGCGGGCTTTAACTAACTTTAAAAACCGCACAACCCGAGTATTAATAGCTACAGATATCGCGGCCCGTGGTATTGATATTGATGACCTTACCCATGTTATCAACTATGAGTTGCCAAACGTACCCGAAACTTATGTACACCGTATTGGCCGTACGGGCCGGGCTGGTGCCAATGGCATAGCATTTTCATTTTGCGATGCTGAAGAGCTGGAATTTTTGAAAGATATCCACAAGCTAATAGCCAAACAGATTCCGATTGAGGAAGGTCATCCGTACCCGCTTAGTCCGGCGGCTATGGCAGCTAAAATAAACGAAGCGCCAAAAAAAGGAGGTTCGGGCGGTGGCCAGCGTGGTGGCGGTGGTCGCGGCAGTAACCGCAGGTCTGGTGGCAGCGGTGGCGGCAATAGCCGTTCGGCAGGCAACAGCCGCTCCGGCGGCAATAAAAGATCAGGCGGCAGCCGTTCAGAGGCAGGTCGCGGTGGGGCCAGCGGTATGAGTGGAGCTAAAAGAGGATAAATATTAAGTTGATTAAGTGAATGGTTGATCAAGTGAGTAGTTATAATTTCCGAAAACCAACCACTCACTTAATCAACCTAATCAACCACTCTCTACGAAAACAACCACTCACTATAAAAATTTCCCTGTTAATAAGTTAATAAGCATATTTGTATCCGTCGAAAAAATTAAATAGATTTAAATGAAAATCATTCAGCCGATATCAATGAAACGCCTTATAGATCTTTTTAAGAACAAGTTTTTCCTGGTTACCATTGCTTTTGTGGTGTGGATGATATTTTTTGACAGGAACGATCTTTTTTCGCAATACCAATACCACCAGCAGGTTAAAAAATTAAGGCTCGAGCGCGATTTCTACAAAGCCCAAACCGACCAGGTGACCAAAGAGCTTAAAGAATTGACCACCAACCCCCAGCAAATGGAAAAATTTGCCCGCGAAAAGTACCTCATGAAAAAAGCCAATGAGGATGTTTACGTGGTGGTGCCGGAGAGTAAGGAGAAGTAAAGAGTAGTAAAGCTGGGGCCCGTGCGATTCCCCTCCCCTGGGAGGGTGCAGGGAGGGGTTTCTACGCTATTCCAACAATGTTCTATCAAAATCTTTCGGCAGTTCAATCGAAGAGTCGTCTTTCACAATCTCAATTATCATCCCTTCAATAGCCCGTAACGCATTAGGCAGATCATCTTTTACATCCGCCCCGGCGAACCTTAAAAATTTAACACCGAAGCTTTCTAATTTCGCTTGCCTGACATCATCCTTAATCAAAACATCCTCATAATTATGATACCGCCCATCTACTTCAATTGCCAGCATTAGTTCCTTGCAATTAAAGTCGACTATATAATTATCCATACAACGCTGACGATCAAAGTCGAAACCCAGTAGCTTATTTTCTTTTAACTCATTCCATAGGAGAACCTCGCCAAAAGTCATCTCTTTACGAAGCTTTCGCGCTATGGCTTTAAGCTTAGGGTTATAGGGAATGATTTAACCATTTTTTGTTTTTTTTTCGGAAATTTTTATTCCCTCCCCTGGGAGGGGTGCGATTGGATTGCGTATTGGCAGGGAGGGGTTATACGCTATTCCAAACGGGTAAGTATATCGATGAAACCCCTCCCTACACCCTCCCAAGGGAGGGAATCGCACGGGTCCCCGCTTTTTTTTCTTTCTTCCCCTGCCTCTTTCTTCTTGCGGTCTTGACTCTACTACCCTACACTTCTCCTTCTCGCTTCCTCAAAAACCACTCAGTTGATAACAGCAGCAGGATCAATACAAACAGCCATTTCAGATCTATCAAATCGCTGTAATGCTTATCTTCATAAACCACCGTTTTGATATTCTCATTTTTGCGGATCAGGTCGGCAAGCTGGCTTAGCTGCGATGGTTTGATCATTTGCCCGCCGCTTTGTTTGGCCAGGGTATTAAGCAAGGTATGATTAGCAGCGCTTTGACGGGTTTCGAGGTTAAGTGGTTTTATGGTGAATTGCCCGGTAGCTTTAAACTCCTGTTTGCCGTTTTGGGTTGATGCGTTGTAGGTGTATTCGCCTATGGGGAGGGTGCCTGCATCAAGTTGATAGCTTTGCCCGGTACGTGTAAACAGGAAGCTATAGTTTTTTCCGGCCGTGCTTTTCAGCTCTATCTTTACATCAGAGGTATTGATCAACTCAAGGGCTTCATTATATAATTCGGCATTAAGGATCACGTTTTCCCCTTCATCAAATACATTACGGGCCGGATAAACACGAAAACGCTGACGGTTTGCATTGGCAGTTAAATACTGTACCGTTTGGCTCAGCAGCTCATCGGTAGCGTTGCGGCTTCCATAGTTTTGATATTCGGCCAGTTGCCAGCGCCACAGACCTTCACCGGTTAATACGGCGATACGCCGGCCGGCCTCATCGCCAAAGGCCAGTAAAGGATAGGTAGTAGCTACAGTCCCAATCTTTTGTTTCAATAAAACTGAAGCACCGGTAGCGGTTCCGTAACTGCCGAACGGCGCTACTAATGGCGGAAAGGCGGCAATCTTTTTTCGCGCTGAATCTGAGAGGGTGAAAGCCGTAAAATCATTGGTTGGCAGGGGCATCACTTCCTGCGTTTCAGCACGGCCTGCGCTTATGCGTACCGTGTTTTGCTCGCTGTTAACGGCCTGCAGGTTACTTTGTGAACCAATGATATACCAAACCGGTGTTTTGCTCGTAGCAATAAAACTTTTTACCGGCGAGTATTCGCCTGCCGAAAGCTGGTACAGGACCACCAGGCTATAATCTGCCGGTTTAATGCTTGAAGCATCAGCAAGCGAACTTGCCTTTACCTCAAAGTTCTTATTGGTTTCGATAGCCTGTTTAATCACCGTTAAATCGGGATGCGGACCGTTGTATAACAGCAGCACCTTTTGCCGGGCATCAAGCACCTCCACATAAATAGTTTCGGTATTGTTTTGGATGGACAGCTCGTTCTTAACAGGAGCAATGCTGATAGTATATTTTCTGATGCCTTTTTTAGCAGCGTTCAGCTTTATGGGGACGATCTTTTTAAAATCGTTCGCGGTTACCGCAATGCTTTGGGCATACACCTGTTTACCATCTTCATTAACGGACAGGTTCATACTTTCGCCCTTGCTTTGGTAGGCCGTGGCAAGCACTTCTATCACAAAATCGTTCCCTAAAAAGGCTGTTTTGTTATAATTCACGTTGCCGATGAGCAGGTCGCGCTTAGCTGTGGTATCGCCAAGGGCTATGGTGTAGATGCTGGTTTTGATATTCCTGGCTTCATACTGCGGATCATTACCCTGGTTGTATAAACCGTCAGTTGCCAATATCAGCGCGCCGATGTTTTGATTAGTGAACCTGTCGTTAAGCTGGTGAAGCGCCCCGGCTATATCAGTTTGCTTACCATTAATTTTTTTTGAAAGACCGGAATGCAGGCCTTTATCAAAGTTAAACTCCTGCACATCATATTTATCGCCCAACTCTTGTTTTAGTTTAGCCAGCCCATCAACAAAAGCAGATGAGTTAAAGCCTGTAGCTTTAAAAGTATTGATGGACGATGAATTATCCTGCGCTATAAGCACTAAAGGTTTTTGCGGTTCATATTTAACCGATTTTACCAGGGGAGAGATGAGCAGCACCGTTATAAAAAAAACGGTTATCGCCCGGATAACTGCCAGGATATAGCGTAAATTTTTACTTAGGTCAACCGGCTTGCGGTACATGAGCCAGGCATATGCCAAACCAAGCAATAAGCCGGCAGGCAACCACCATCCCGAAACAGAACCCCATGTAAGTGAAAACATTTGTAGCTATAGTATCGTGTCAAGGGCGCGGGGCATCCGGCCCAATAAACATTACCTGCAAAATGCGAAATTATTGTGAAAGGCAGGGAATAAGTTTTAAACCTCACCCAACCCTCTCCAAAGGAGAGGGCTTAAAAGCTTTTTCAAGTCTCCCCTTTTGGGGAGATTTAGAGGGGTGCATTCTTACAACATACCACCATCAACAGGGATAACCTGTCCGGTGATGTAAGCGGCCATATCCGACGCAAGGAATACACAGGCATTAGCTACGTCCTCAGTTTCACCCGCGCGTTTAAGCGGAATACCTGCCGCCCAGCCTTCAACAACTTTAGGATCCAACACTTCGGTCATTTCGGTACGGATAAAGCCGGGAGCAACTACATTGGTACGGATATTACGTGATCCTAATTCTTTTGCTACTGATTTAGAGAAACCAATGATCCCTGCTTTTGAGGCAGCATAGTTGGCCTGACCGGCATTGCCCTGTACACCAACAACCGAGCTCATGTTAATGAACACACCTTTACGGTTTTTCATCATGATTTTTGAAGCGGCTTTGGTGACGTTGAATATCGATTTCAGGTTTACGTCGAGCACTTCGTCCCAGTTTTCTTCGGTCATGCGCATCAGCAAACCGTCTTTAGTGATACCGGCATTGTTGACAACAATATCAAGCGTGCCGAAATCAGCAACAATATCGGTAATCAGTTTATCAGCCTCGTCAAATTTGGAAGCATCAGAACGGTAACCTTTTACTTTAGTGCCGAAGCTTTGCAACTCCTGCTCAAGGGCCTGACCTTTTTCAACAGACGACAAATAAGTGAAAGCTACATTAGCGCCATGCTCGGCAAATTTTTCGGCAATCTTGCGGCCTATTCCTTTTGACGCGCCGGTAACCAACGCGGTTTTTCCTTCTAATAATTTCATAATTACAGTATATGATTTCAGGGCGGTGAAGTTAGCAGTTTTTTGTTTCTGTTCATAGTTGATAGTTGTTCATGGTTGATGGTTCATGGATCATGGTAAAAATGCCTATACTCAAACTATGAACCATGATCTATCAACCATGAACCAAAAAACTTACTTCAAATACTCCGCTGGTATCGGGTTATCCTTGCGCTCGCCATCATAAAACCAGGCGAGGATCCAGAAACGGGTGCCTTCGTTAAATAGTTCAATGCTGTTGATGCCACGTTCGGTTACCGGCCCATCGACTGTGTTGCGCGATTCATAGGTGCTCCATACGTGGTAAATGCTGCCAAATTTTTCAACCCGCCGGGCTATCTCCCGCTCGTCAAAACCATTTTTTGACAATGATGGGTCGGCCAGTTTGTGGTATTCCTTCAGCGTCATATAGCTGAACTGCTGTTTGCCTTGTTTATCTGTATAGCCGGCGCCTACATGGGCGTTGGCAATATGCAGCAGGCTGTCGCGCTCATAGCTTACCTTTTCGCCTTTCTTAACAGTAACTACGCCATAATAGGCTTTCATGATACCGTCAAGAGTACTTACATTATCTCCGTATTTGGTAATAACCTGCGAGTGCGCGGGAAAACTGATAGCAATGGTAATTATAGCGATGAGCAGCGGCAGGATATTCTTTTTCATGATAATTCAGGGTTTATTAACAGTCAGATTTTGATTGAATTAACAAAAAATATCCGGGATAATATAGGGCAAAAAAATCATTGCATTTGAATAAGAATTACCGCAGGGTCAAGCGTCCACGCTTGATCTCATTTAAAAAGTAAGCATCCACGCTTACCCTAACCGGGAGCGTGGACGCTCAAAATAGTAATCATTCAAACGTGGACGTTTGAACGTGCCATTAAAAAGTAGTATTCAACGACACTCCGTACGTGCGTGGGTTACCTAAGTGCGTTGCGCCGAAATCATAGGCATAATCAATGTATTTTTTATTGGCGATATTGCTTTCCCAAAAGAACAGACCGAACCTTTTGGTACTTACACCTAACCTTGCATTGAATTTGTTGTAGCCCTTTTGTTCTATCTGGTTAGCGAGGTCAAAATACTGATCACCAAGATAGCGCCACTCGCCGCGGGCAATCAGCTTTGTTTTCAGCGGCCCGCCCAGATCATAGCCATATTGCAGGGCCAGCATGCTGGTGATGTTAGGCGTATAAATTTGCTTGTTGCCTTTTAAATTCACTTCTTCACCATTGCTGCCAACTACTAAAGTAGTATAACGGGCGTGGGTATAACCGAAATTGTAATCAAACTCCAGGCCTTTAATTGGGGTAGCATTAATCTCGGCCTCGATACCTTTACTGCTTAGCTTGCCTGCGTTTTTGGTAACGGTGATAGCATCAGGCAGATTCAGCGTAGGCACCTGGGCATCGGTAATGCGGGTGTAAAACGCGGTTACGTTTACACGGAGACGGTTATCTAAAAAGTCGTTTTTTGAGCCTATTTCAAAGTTGTTGCTATACTCAGGTTTGAAAGAATAAAGCGGCGGAGATGACGGATCAGAACCCAGCTCGGTAATGCCGCCCGCGCGGAAACCGCGGCTGTACGTAGCAAACAAATTATTATGTGCTGATACGTGGTAAGCCAAGCTCACTTTAGGCGTAAAGGCTTTGTAATGTGCCGTTGACGAAGTATCTGAACGGGTAACCACCGATTCGCCGCCCTTTGGCAAAAACTCGCCCATTACGTTTTCTTTTTTATGTTCATAGTCATAACGCAAACCAGCTGTGATATCAAACCGCTCATTCACAGCATAAATAGCCTGTCCGTAAACAGCTATGCCATAGTTCCGGTCGGTATTGGTGTTGATACTGGTAAAATCCGTCATCGGCGAGCCAACCGCGCCGGCATCGTCACCAAAGTAAGTACCCTGCCTGTTTGGCGCATAGTGATAAAAGCCATAAGTACCGGCTGCCCATTTCAATTTTGAGGTTGATGATGCCGGCGATGTAAACCTGAACTCCTGTATGGTGGTTTTTACCTTGTTCCATTTGCCGCCATAATTATTTATGATAGATACTGCGTCGATAGGGGAAAAATCGCCATCGATAGGTGTAGTATAATAACGGTTGTTTACCTGGTAGGATGTTTGCGAAGTGAAATTAAAATCATTGCCACTGTAGTTGGCCGTTAATGATGACTGGAAAGTATTATCAACCATTTTAGTCGTAGCGTTCTGGTTAACCTCGAAAGGATGACTTAAAGCATCATCAGGCGAACCTGCTAAGGTGAATGCGCCGTTGTTGCGGTTGTTGTAGTTTTTTACATTCAGCGTAAAGGCCAGTTTGGAGGTAGCCAAAAACTTCAGGTAATAGTTACCCAAAAAGTAATGCTGCTTATCGAAATGCGTATTGTTAAACGTATTGGTGTAAAAACCATTAAATCCCGAATAGATCCCAGCTACGCCTAAATACAATTTATCTTTTACTAATGGAGCCTTGATGCCCAATGTATAGCGCTGTTGATTATAATTACCCACATCAACACCGGCAAAACCGCTCAGGGTGTTTGATGGCTGTTTGGTGATCACATTGATAACACCGCCGGTAGCATTACGGCCATAAAGCGTTCCCTGCGGGCCGCGAAGCACTTCTATCCTATCCACATCCAATAACTGTGGGATATAAGTATCCAGTCCGTATTGGTTTACACCATCAACATAGGTTGCAACGGCGGGGTCATATGATGTGGTAACAATACCGCGGATGCCTGTAACGGTACGGCCATCGCCGGGAGCGCCTGAGTTTAAGTTAGGTACAATGGCAGTAAGATCCTTTAAATCCCAAAGCCTGTAATCCTGTATTTGTTTGGCCGAGAGCGTTGAAATGCTGAATGGCACACGTTGTGCCTGCTCTTCAGTTTTTTGGGCAGATACCGTAACCTCATCCAACTGGTTGCTGGCATCATTCAACTGAATTGTTATTGGGCGACTGGTACCGATCATAGTTACCGGGATGTTTTTAGCCGCATAGCCAATAGCGCTGATATGCAGGGTATATTTCCCGGCAGCTATACTTTTTAAAATAAATTTCCCGCTCCTGTCGGCACTGGTTTGGTAGTTGGTATTGAGTAGATATACCGAAGCGCCCGCGATAGGCTGGCTCTTGTTATCGGTAACGGTGCCCGAAAAATCGCCCCTGGTTTGGCTCCGGGCCGATAGTGCAATAACAACGAGCAATAAAGTAAAAAATTTATGCATAAAACAGGTATAAATGTGTACAGATCACACATTGTAATCGATTGTCAATATTAGCAAATGACAAACAATTAACAGTCATAACTACATAAATATTACCAATTTTTAATGGCTCTAAGTGTTGGCGAAAAATAAATTCTTATGAGTAATAATTTCTAAATTCGCTTAAACCTCAAACTACAACCTTAACAAACGGTATTAAAAAAATGAATTGGGAACTATTCTTCTACGGTACTTTCTCTTTAGCAATTGCATATTTATTTTACAGAATTTTTGTTAAAGGTAAGGACCCGTATTATGAAGACATGGGTGGGAAAATTTTAAAAATCAGCTACATTAAAAGTTGGGGTTTAGTCATTACAGCTATTATAACAGGAATATTACTGATTTTTCAATCCATATCAGCTTAAATATCAAATAACCTATCAATTACTGCCGCAAGTCCTCCCTGTTTGTGACGCGTCTTCAAGTGTGAAACACATTTCAACTGCACCCTCCAAAGGCTGATGCCCGGGATAGTTCATCGAACTTGACCCATGAAAAACGTCAGTCAAATCATATAAATCAAAAAAGGCCGCATCACCATGTGATACAGCCTCTCCATATTTTCCAAGCAAAGAGCCCTTCGGCTTTCTCCTTTATTGTTTAACCTTAAAAAGATTAATAACGGTAATATTCCGGTTTAAACGGACCTTCAACCGTTACGCCGATGTACTCAGCCTGATCCTGGTCAAGTACTTCCAGCTCAACACCGATTTTTGCAAGGTGCAGGCGGGCTACTTTTTCGTCCAGGTGTTTTGGCAGGGTGTAAACTTTGTTTTCGTAAGCCGCGCCATTTGTCCAAAGCTCTAATTGCGCTAAAGTTTGGTTAGTGAACGAGTTACTCATTACAAAGCTTGGGTGACCGGTAGCGCAACCTAAGTTAACCAAACGGCCTTCGGCTAACACAATAACGTCTTTACCTTCAATGGTATATTTATCAACCTGTGGTTTAATTTCAACTTTGGTATTGCCATAAGCACCGTTTAACCAGGCCATGTCAATCTCGTTATCAAAGTGACCGATGTTACAAACGATTGCTTTATCTTTCAACGCACGGAAGTGCTGCTCGCGAACAATGTTCTTGTTGCCTGTAGCAGTAACCACGATATCAGCTTCAGTGATAGCAGTGCTTAGTTTTTTAACTTCAAAACCTTCCATTGCAGCCTGTAAAGCACAGATCGGGTCGATCTCGGTAACAATAACACGTACGCCGGAGTTGCGTAATGAATCGGCCGAACCTTTACCAACATCGCCATAACCGCAAACAACGGCCACTTTACCGGCCATCATCACGTCGGTAGCGCGACGGATAGCGTCAACCAATGATTCGCGGCAACCGTATTTGTTATCAAATTTTGATTTGGTAACCGAATCGTTAACGTTAATAGCAGGCATTGGCAGGGTTCCTGCTTTCATGCGCTCATATAAACGGTGTACGCCGGTGGTAGTTTCTTCTGATAAGCCTTTGATAGCAGCAACCAGCTCAGGGTATTTATCCAATACCATGTTGGTTAAATCACCTCCATCATCAAGGATCATGTTAAGCGGCTGGCGGTCTTCGCCAAAAAATAAAGTTTGTTCAATGCACCAGTCAAATTCTTCGGCATTCATGCCTTTCCAGGCGTAAACCGATATACCGGCGGCAGCAATAGCAGCAGCGGCATGATCCTGGGTTGAGAATATATTACATGATGACCAGGTAACTTCGGCACCAAGGGCAATCAGGGTTTCAATTAAAACAGCGGTTTGGATGGTCATGTGCAAACAACCGGCAATCCTTGCGCCTTTAAGCGGCTGGCTTGGCCCGTACTCTTTACGCAAAGCCATTAAGCCGGGCATCTCAGCCTCAGCCAGTTCAATTTCCTTCCGGCCCCACTCTGCCAGCGACAGATCTTTTACTTTGTATTTAACGAATGCAGTTTCTACTGATGACATATCGATTTTATTTTGAGAGTGCAAAGTTAACTGATATCCTTGTGAAAATGAAATGTTTGGTTCACGCGCTTCGAGGATGTTCGATAAATGAGCCTGCGGCTTAAAAAGCTAACTGATATTAATTTTCCAAGTCCTTCAATATCCGTTCTAACAATAACGGGTCAATTCGAAAATTGGTTGACTTAATCAATTCAAAATAGGGCCTCAGTGACGGAATTTTATTTTGTTGTTTAGCGGCTATCAAAACACCCAGGGTCCCTGTGAATTTGATATTAAGCTGACTTGCAAGTCGCCTGCCTTTAAAATCATCTACAATAAGTAAAGTATCTGGTATTTCTTGTGCTAAAGCTATAGCGCTTGCTTCCCCTATATCAACCTGCAGACAGTAAACAGCAATTAATTGCGAATTTCTTACAGTCATTACCTGTATCCATTCGGGTAGGGGCTTTTTAAATTCAGCCGCAACTTCAGGCGTGGTTATGATATGATTATAAACGGATTGGAGAATATGCAGCGCCTGGATATTATCTAATAAAATCAAACAACTGGTATCGGTGATAACGGCGTATTCAACCATTGATCCGGGCTACATCCGCCAATATATCTTCGTAGTTGTATTGTATATAGTTAACGTTAAATTCAGCTAATACTGCCGGAAAATCAACCTTCTCCATTCCACACATTTCAGCAGCCTGCCCTAATGATAATTTACCGGCTTCATATAACTTGGCGGCAAGAAAACGCACGGTTTCATCATGCTCTTTTTCAAGCGCATCAGGTACATTTAATGTCATCGTAGTCATAATATAAAGATAAGCATTTCTATATCAAAACAAAAACAAGGGGCTTATGCCTGTAACTGCTTTTGCACCTCTCCCTGCTGCATGGTCAGGTTACCATTATAAACCCCGCCATTTTCAACGGCCAGGTTCTGTGTTTTGATGTCGCCGGTTATGCGGCCTGTAGTTTTTATTTCAAGCGAGGAGGTATTAATATCGCCCCTTACCGTGCCATAAACAAAGATCTCTTTGGTACTTATATTTCCCTTAACCTCTCCCTTTTCGCCCAGGATCAGGCCCTCATCAACCATTACATCGCCGTTAACCAGTCCGTCGATCCGTACAAAAGCCGGGGCTTTCAGGTTACCTTCTAATACACTGCCTTCGCTAATGAGGGTCGAGATTGCCTGTAAATCAAGTGCAACCTTATCTTTTTTAGAAAAAATAGCCATGTTTTTGTGAGTTATAAGTCATAAGTCTATAGTCAAAAGTCTGAAGGCAAAAAATACACTGACCAACTATCCACTCCCGACTCAATACTTTGGACTTAAGACTTCGTACTTAGAACTTATTTATTCAGGGTTAAAAAATTTACCGGGTTAACCGGCTTCCCATTTTTACGTACTTCATAATGCAGGTGTGCACCCGTTGAGTGCCCGGTTGAACCTACCTTGCCTATGTTATCACCAACGGTAACCTGCTGCCCTACCTTCACTTCAATTTTCGAAAGATGACCGTACAAGGTCTCCAGGTTGTTAATATGCTGAATCCTGACACATTTACCATATCCACCGGCCCATCCAGCAAAAACAACTTTCCCGCTGGCCGTACATTTTACTGCATCGCCCCGGTTACCTTTAAAATCAATACCAGGGTGAAACTCGGCATGCTCCGAATCAAAAGGATCGCTCCTGTAACCAAAAAATGAAGTAAACGAGCTGATCCTCGGATAGCCCATAGGGGTAAATGCAATGGTGCTTGTTAAATGTTTAAGATAATCGTCATACAGGCTGTAAGCTTCGGTATCGGGTAGCTTTACCCCTTCCCTGTTGCCATCGCCCCCGGTACCCTTTACAGTAAAACCTTTAAGGCCGCGCCTTTTTAAATACTCATTTATAGTTTTAAGTTTAACCTCGATAGATTGAATGTACGACTGGGCAGTACCCTGCGTATTTACCTCTGCTTTAACAACCGGCATGGTGCCTTTAAGTTTAGCTATCTGCGCCTGTAACTGTTGGTTTTCGGCCTCCTGCACAGCGCTTTTGTGATGCAGGTAAAACACCAAGCCACCAAGTACGGCAACAACAGCAGCTATGCTCCACGCGTAGTGTTTAAGCCTGTTAAGGTGCTTGGTTTTTATTTGTAATGATTTTGTATGCTGTTGATTTTTGTTGATGATAACAACAGTGCTAATATCAGGTGTTTTAAGTTTCATCAAATTCAAAATAAATTAGGGGTATGCAAGTTAAAAATTACTGTTAATAAAACAATATTAAATGTATGTAAACAGGTTATCAATGAAATAGCCTTCTACGTTAATCGTCAACCAATTGTTATTATTGAGTTTTTATAAACGTAAACCAAGTATCATTTCTTATTTTTGTAACACTGATTTTATTGTAAAGCAAAAAAAAATGATGTATCCGGAATATTTAGTAGCCCCGATGCGGGAAGATCTGACCAGGGTTGGTTTTGAAGAATTAAAAGATGCCGATGCTGTAAAAAACGCTATTGAAAGCGAAGGTACAGTATTTGTAATGGTTAACTCGGTATGTGGCTGTGCTGCGGCAAACGCACGCCCGGCTGCTAAAATTGCCGCCGCGAACGGCAAACATCCTGATAAACTGGTAACCGTTTTTGCGGGCATGGAAAAAGAAGCTGTTGATACCGCGCGTAACTATATGCTGCCTTATCCGCCATCATCACCTGCTATGGCGCTGTTTAAAGATGGCAAGCTGGTGCATATGATTGAGCGCTACCAGATAGAAGGCCGCCCGGCACAAATGATTGCCGATAACCTGATTGACGCGTTTGAACAATACTGCTAATTGAGCTGAAGGCCGAAGGCTTAAAGCAGAAAGCTAAAAAACATAAAAGAGCTGAGGGAAAATCCTTCAGCTTTTTTTGTTTTCAAAATCCGAAATCGAAAATTCAATATCCGAAATCAAATTGATGTCATTCTGCTTTATTTATCGTCGTCGCTTTTGTCCTCATCCTCTTCATCATCGTCAAAATCATTGAAGCTGCCCATGTCTTCGTCATCCTCGTTAAATTCTCCAAAAAAGCGGTCTTCATCAAACATCAGCTCTTCCATCTTTTCCTGTTCGGGCGTACTGGTGTCAAAGCGGATGGCCCAATTGTCGGGGATATCATAGCTTTTATCAAATCCCCTGATCCACTCAACAAAAACCAGGCGAAACTCCTCTACCTTTTCCCTCATCAACTGTACATAGTCCTCTTCATTAATTTTTACCATTGATGCAAAAGATACGGCATTAAACATATCCTGCACCGCAAGTTTAATGAGCACAGCATTTTGCATCCGCAGCGAATACAGGCTACCACCTTCGGCGCCGGCAATTTTTGCCTGGATCAGAGCGGCATTACTGCACATCTGTATGGCCAGATGTTCTTTCATGCTGTCTTCCTTTAATGATTCGGCAATTACATCTGCCAGGTCAAATAATTCCTGCGATTTTTGGTATACCGGGAGCTTTTCAAACTTTTCGAGTCTACGGGCCATGGAGTAAATTTACTACTTATAACACAAGTAGCCTCATATATAGTATTAAAGGCTTGTTAAAAAAACTATCTTTGCCGCATGAACATCCTGATTCTTGGTTCGGGCGGAAGGGAAAGTGCCTTCGCCTGGAAAGTAGCCCAAAGCGCTCATTGCGACAAACTTTTTATTGCTCCCGGCAATGCCGGCACCACCCAATACGGTACAAACGTAAATATTAAAGTTACCGACTTTGAAGGCATTAAAGCACTTGTTTTAAAAGAGGATATCAACCTGGTATTGGTTGGCCCCGAAGAGCCCCTGGTAAAAGGCGTTCATGATTTTTTCCTGGCCGATGAGCAATTGAAAAACATCCCGGTTGTTGGTCCGCAGCAGGAAGGCGCACAATTGGAAGGCAGTAAAGATTTCTCCAAGCAGTTTATGGAGAGACATAACATCCCTACTGCTGCTTACAGAACTTTCACCAAAGATACCCTGCAGGATGGTCTAACCTATTTAGCTACCGCCGGACTACCGGTGGTATTGAAAGCCGACGGCCTTGCAGCCGGAAAAGGCGTACTGATCTGCCTTACTTTAGAGGAAGCGCAAACCGAACTTACTGCCATGCTGGCCGATGCCAAATTTGGCGAAGCAAGCTCACGCGTGGTTGTTGAACAATTTTTAACAGGCATTGAACTATCGGTTTTTGTGATGACCGATGGCAACAGCTATAAAATTTTACCCGAGGCTAAAGATTATAAACGTATTGGCGAAGGTGATACCGGATTAAATACCGGAGGCATGGGCTCTATCTCTCCCGTTCCGTTTGCCGACGCTGCTTACATGAAAAAGGTAGAGGAGCGCGTGATCATCCCTACCATTGAAGGTTTGAAGAAAGATGGCATCCCTTATAAAGGTTTTATTTTTATTGGCCTGATGAACAGCAATGGTGAACCCTGGGTTATTGAATACAACTGCCGTATGGGCGACCCAGAAACCGAGAGCGTGATGCGCCGTATAGATTCGGACTTTGTTGATTTGCTGTTAGGGGTTGCCGAAGGGAACCTGAACGAAAAAGAGATCATCATTAGCCCTAAAACAGCTGCCACCGTAGTAATGGTTGCAGGCGGCTATCCCGGCGAATACCTGAAAAACAAGGTGATCACAGGTACCGAAAACGTGCGCGACTCGATCGTGTTCCATGCAGGTACTTCAATGGATGGCAATGATGTAATAACTACCGGCGGCCGTGTATTGGCTATTACCACTGTACAGGACGATATGTTCAGCGCCCTGCAGCAGGCTACCGCCGATGCAAGCAGGATCTATTATGATGGCATGTACTTTAGGAAAGATATTGGCTTTGACCTGCTTTAATCATTGGGTCATTAGTCATTAAGTCATTTTTCTGAACCAGGATTTTTAGGATTTATGGATTCACCGGATGCATGGTGAATCGCCGGATTAGTTTAATCCCGGTTCAGATAATTACTCCTGCACCGCATCAATCCAATTGCCGTCGCCTTTAATAATATTGATAAGCTCATCGAGCGCATTGGCCGAGCTAATATTTTTCTTTACTGCTTCCTTGCCGCGGTAAAGCGTAATTTTATCGGTACCTGAGCCTACATAACCGTAATCGGCATCTGCCATTTCGCCCGGACCATTTACGATACAGCCCATGATGCCAATCTTTAACCCTTTAAGGTGACTGGTACGGCTCCTGATCATTTGGGTAGTAACCATCAGATCAAACAAAGTACGACCGCAGCTTGGGCAGGAAATATATTCAGTTTTGGAAATGCGCGAACGGGTAGCCTGCAAAATGCCGAATGAAGTGGAGGTAATAACCCCGGTAGGCAATTCAGGTGCATCAATCCAGATGCCATCGCCAAAACCATCAACCAATAAAGCGCCGAGATCGGTTGAGGCGTAGAGTTGTAGTTTAGATGTGAGATCTGAGATCTGAGATTTGAGATCGGCTTCACTTTCGGACTTTCCGACTTCCGGACTTTCGGACTCAAAAATATAGCTTCTCTTCACTATCACCGGTACATCCAGACCCAGTTCTTCCATCTTGAAGAAGAACGAACGTTGCTCGGCCATGCCGTGTAAAGCATCTGTTTCAAGTACCAACACCAGCGACTTATCCAGTTGAATTGATCCAAAATCTTCCGAATCAATATCAGCAGGTTTTAAATGTACAAGGTTCAGTTTTGATGAACGATCGACATCGCCAATATATTCCTGTAAAGTAAATACCGGGTGGCAGTTGGTTTTATCGGCCAGTTTAAGCCAGGTATTATAATTATATAGTTGTTTTAAGTTGCCCGGTAAGGTAAATGAAGGTAATTCATTAGCCAGGTAAACAAAATCAACCGATTGCTCGGCCATGTTGTATTTATCCAGCAGCGGCGAATACAAGTATCCCGCTTCATTCAGCACAGCCGGATCTTTCAGGTTCTTTTTAGATAAATCAACAACAACCCTCGGCACTAAATGCCCACCGATAAATACGTTAGCCTCGTAGGTTTCTCGTTTTTTGTATTCGTAGGGGCTATGCCAAGCCGAAGGCTGAAGGCTGAAAGCTGAAAGCTCCTGCTCTTTGGCTTTCTGCTTTTCGCTTTTTGCTTTCCGCTCAGTGTAACGGCGAACCAATTCAATAGCGACTGGTGCTTCCGCTTCGGGTTCTTCGGTAAGGGACACGCGTACGGTATCACCAAGGCCATCTTCCAACAGGGTACCAATGCCCACGGCAGATTTTATGCGACCGTCTTCACCATCGCCAGCCTCGGTTACACCTAAGTGCAACGGATAGTTCATACCCTCGGCAACCATGGTTTCAACCAACAAACGGTAGGCCTGCACCATTACCTGTGGATTGCTCGATTTCATGGAGATCACCAGATTATAAAAATTAAGCTGCTCGCACATCCGCATAAATTCCATGGCCGATTCAACCATGCCCTGCGGGGTATCACCGTAGCGGCTCATGATCCTGTCGCTCAGCGAGCCATGATTGGTGCCGATGCGCATAGCGGTGCCATACTCTTTACAAACTTTTACAAGTGGCGTAAATTTCTGAAAGATGCGTTCAAGTTCGCCCTGGTATTCCAGGTCGGTGTAATCAATCTGATCGAATTTCTTTTTATCGGCGTAGTTGCCGGGATTTACACGCACTTTTTCAACAATACGTGCAGCAACCTCGGCTGCATTTGGGGTAAAGTGAATATCAGCAACCAGTGGCACGGTATAACCACGCGCACGAAGCTGTTTTTTTATCTCGGCCAAGTTCTGCGCCTCTTTAATACTGGGGGCCGTGATCCGCACATACTCGCAACCCGCATCAACCATGCGGATTGATTGCTCAACCGTACCAATGGTATCCATGGTATCGGTAGTGGTCATGCTTTGGATCCGGATTGGATTATTCCCGCCCATGGGCACATCACCAATATTAACCTCGCGGGTAATAAAACGCGAATATTCGGTTAACGAGTTACAATAACGGCCGGGCAGCACTTTAACAGCATCAGTATTCATCAATGACGGAAATTAGATTACAAAAATACGAAAGTTGTTTGATGGGAGGAAGTTGTAATGTTTAAAGGCTGTAATGTCTGAGTTAACTGCAAATTCACTTGTTATCGAATCAAAGAATATTTACTAAATTTAAATATGGCAATTCAATTCATAACCAATCAAAAAGGCAAAAAACTGCTGTAATCATTCCGATAAGTGAATATGAAAACTTGCTGTATCAGCGCCATATTAATCTGGAGTTAACTGACGAGTATAAAGCGATAATAGATTCAATGTTAGAGGAAGAGGGTAAAGGCGAGGCTAAATATGTTTCGTTTGGGCAGATAAAAAAAACGTATTAATAATGGCCTTTTAAAGCATATATCTTTATCAGGTCATCACTCACGGCATAAATAATCCTATGTTCTTTATCTATGCGTCTCGACCATTTCCCCGATAGTTGATGTTTCAACGCTTCTGGTTTTCCTACCCCTTGAAATGGTGTCTCTCGAATGGATAGCAATAATTCCTGAATTTTTTTCTGAACGGCAATATTACCGCTCTTTTGCCATTCGCTCAAATGAGTTATGGCTTCAGGAGTAAAAACTATTTCCATAAATTGTCGATATCGACTTTAACTCCTTTTCCGGCTTTTAAATCTTCATCTCCCTTAAGAACCATTGCAACAAACTCAGGATCGTAATCAGATTTTTCTTCTTCAAAGGAAATCTTAAATGCTTTCATGAAAGTTTTCAGAGCATTTAATTGTTCTTTGTTTTGTGGATGTACAATTAATGATTCCATATTCAAATTTAAACATTAAACGTTAATGTTCAAAGCGTGTCTACACCAACCTATCCTTAATCACCAGTGTCCCCGCTATCATATCATGTAAACACTGTTGCTGTTTATTAAAAAATGCCATCAGATAGCCGATAAAAAAGGTCAATACCGAAAATATTTTAGCCAGGTTACGGCCTATGGCTTTGCCAACACTGATCCTGTTGCCATCCATATCAACTACTTTTATTTTGAGCATTTGCTTGCCGTAAGTGGCTTGCTTAGCTGAGCTTTCCATTATCACATGATAAATAAATTTGCCTATGGGCGTAAAAGCTACTATACCAATAGAAGTATAAATCCGCGCCTGCTTATCCGTAATGAATAGGAACACTGCCATAGCTGCAAGCAATACAAAAACGCCAAATAGGATAAACCAGTCTAATGCCGAAGCCAGCCAGCGCTGATCAAAACTGCCGTAGTACTGCATGAGTAATTTAGGACGGGCAAAGCCAAACAGTTCTCTTAATTCAGCTATTTCATTGGCTTCCTTGTAATCCACCATATCATCGGTTTTAACAAAATCACCGGGTTTGATGCCGCGCGTTTTGAGCTCGGGAATGGTAAACGGGCCTTCGGGTTTACCGTTGATAACTAATATGTAGGATTGGGACATGGAATGGTCGATTACATAACTATGTCATTGCGAGGAGGCACGACGAAGCAATCGCATACTATACAGGGCGGACCTGCCTCCGTGCGATTGCCACGCTACGCTCGCAATGACATGTTTTTTATTGTTTTTTATTCTTCTAAGATAAATATTCCTTCCACCAATCAGAATTATAGGCACCTTTTACTTCGGTTGGCTCACCGGGTTTGGGTACAAATAAATCGATGTGTTTTTGGTTTGCCATAGCGGTTAGCCATTCAATAGGCTCGTACCAGGCATGCGGAGCCAGGTTAAACGTACCGTAATGGATGGGCATCATCAATTTGCCTTTCAGATCGAGATGCGCGTTTGAAGCATTATCAGGCCCCATATGAATATCCGGCCAGAATTTTCCGTAAGCACCTATCTCCAGCATAGTCAGATCAAACGGACCAAAAGCCTCTCCTATCGCCTTAAATTCGGGCGAGTAACCCGAATCGGCACCAAAGTAAATATTATGCTGCGGGCCTTTGATCACGAATGATGACCAAAGTGTTTCGTTTCGCCCAACAATGCCCCTGCCCGAAAAATGGCGTGAGGGTGTTGCCGTAAGTACAATTTCATTGCCGATCATGGCGCTGTCGCCCCAATCCATTTCAGTAATAAAGTTGGCAGGCATGCCCCAGTTGGTTAAATACTGCGCTACCCCTATCGAACAGAAAAAAGGGATGTTTTTATCCGCAAAAAACTTAATGGTAGCCTTATCCAAATGGTCGTAATGATCGTGCGACTGGATCACCGCATCCAGCGGGGGTAGATCTTCCAAAGCTATCGGCGGCTGAAAAAACCGCTTCGGCCCGAATGATTGCGAAAACGAAACCCGCTCGCTCCAAACCGGGTCGGTAAGGATGCGCTTGCCATCAATCTCAATCAGGATACTGGAATGGCCGATCCAGGTAATGCGCAAGCCCGATGCGGGCGGAGTACTGTAAACCGATAGATCTGTTTTAAAAGGGCCTAAAGTTTTCTTAGGCGTATTTTCGGCCTTGTTGTTCATGTACTCCCTTAAAATGGGGATCATTTTACCAAAGCCGGCCTCGTCGGTAGGTATCGTATTGAGATATTTTCGTCCTTTTTTTCGCGATGCGGGTAAACTCATAACAGCAATTATAGTACTAATATCAGGTATGATATAACTAACGTAAAAAAGTTACGATTGGTTGAAACAGCTCAACCTTTATTTACTTAAGAATGATATTGCCGTATCACAAAACTCAATCAGCTGGGCCGGCCAAGCATCTCCGGTAAAAGGATGTTCGCCGCCAAAAGTATGATCTGCGCCTTTTTGCACTATGTATTCCGCAGTAAGATTAGCTTCATGCAACTGCAGGGAATGGCTTACAGGTACCGTAGAATCGGCATCACCATGAACGATGAGCCATGGCTGTTTTATTAAACCTGCCTGCCTGATGATATCCAGCCTCAGCGGGTGATTGTCAAGATCATCTAACAGGGTTGATTTAACAGGCATTTGCTGCCCGGTACGTTTATTTTCAAAGTAAAAAACGCTCTGCAAACGCCACTGCTGTTCTATTTGCTTAGGCCACAGGTTCCGGAAACCGGATATCGAAGCCATAGTTACCAGCTTTTTAATCCGGCTGTCTTCGGCAGTTTTGATAATACTTACACCGCCGCCCATGCTGTGCCCTATGAGGTATACACCATTGGCCATAGGCATACTCGCCCCGCTGCAGGCAAAGTCAATGATCGTGTCGAGATCTTCCAGTTCAATAGAGACCGTATTATCAGCAAAGGCCGTCAGATCGGCAAAATCCAAGGGATTGGTGGGCGTTGTGCCATTATGCGAAAAGTTAAATTTCAGGAAACGAAAACCCTTTTCGGCAAAGTATTGGGCCAAAAGATCATGCGTACCCCAATCTTTAAAGCCTTTAAAGCCATGTGCAAAAATTACCAGTGGTGTATTTTTAAAAACATCATCATAAGTAACATCGATAAGCATTGGCCGCCCTTTAGCGCCGGGAAGGGTGAAATTATCTTTCCTGATCATGGCGGCTAATTTAGTATTAAAGGCCGAAAATGTTATTGAAATAAATCAGTGCAACTGAGCCGAAGCCTTATTTTCCTTTCAGGCTTTTCGCAGATTTTATTTAACCCTGAAAAGCAAAATCATCCAAACAGTTATATTAAATTTGAATATATCAGATTGCAGTCGACATGCGCTATACCGAATACCGTCCTCATGGCATACTAAAAGATTTCATACAATGCTATTTTGTGTGCGAAACAGATATTCCTGTTATGACTGATGACAAGGTGTTTGCTACCGGCGCTATCGAGATCTTATTCAACCTGGGAGCGGATGGCCCTCAACAAATAAAAAATGGCGAACTGGTAACCAGCCCCGACATTCAGTTGTGGGGGCAAACCATACAGCCATTTACCTTTACATCATACGGTAAGCACTGTATGTTTGGGATCCGTTTTTTTACCCATACGGCTGCCTGCTTTTTCAATGAGCCGATAGAAGAATTTAATGACCATGTTATTGATTTCAAAGAGTTGGGAGGAAAGGAAGCTGCTTTTTTACATTTGAGATTAATGGAGGCCAAAACGCCGGACCGGAGAATAGATTTAGTGGAAGAATTTCTGACGAAAAGACTGTTAGCATCAGGGCCGAAATTCAGCAGGCTAAAGCTGGTTAACAACATCATGCTTGACTTAAGCAAAGAGAATTTTCTGGAGAATATCAATACAGTGGCAGCTAAATACGGTCTTTCCTCCCGGTACCTTCAGAAAATATTTTTAAACTACTCCGGGCTCAGCCCGAATTTGTACACTAAGATAGCACGGTTTCAGAAAAGCCTTTACCGGGTTGCCGAAAACAAACTATCGCTCACCTCCATCGCTTATGAGTGCGGGTACTTTGATCAGTCACATTTTATAAAGGATTTTAAATTCTTTACCGGGTCGCTCCCTTCCCGGTTTTCGCCCGAAAGTTCAACCGATTTTTCCGCGGTGCTCAATAATTAAGCTGTTCCGATTTTTACAATTTTGAGCCATTCTAAGGATATAGTTTCGCTTTAATTATTCATTCAATATTTAAAGGATTATGAAACAAAAAACCTTAACTGCAGCAATTATATGCCTGTGTCTTTTTTTAACGTATAAAAGCGGCATTGCCCAGGCAAATAATCCCGGCTTACAGCAGATCAAAAATTCTATTCAAAAAACGAATACACTTTATTACGAGCTATTTGCAAAAAGTGACGCTTCAATTGTAACCCTTTATACCGATGACGCCATATTGTTAGCGCCCAATATGCCCCCTATAAAAGGGAAGAAGGCTCTCCGGAAAGATTTTGATGACACTTTTGTTGCAGGAAAAGTGAAAGGGGTAAAGTTCCAAACGGCCAATATTTATGGTGATGGAAAGGCATTCGTCACCGAGGATGGTACCTGGCAGGTTTTTGACCCAAATGGTAAAGTAATTGATGATGGAAAGTATTTAAAGTTGTGGAAGCTCACGAAAGCCGGCTGGAAAATATTCAGGGATTCTTTTAACAGCAACCACAAAATTTAAAACAAGCGGCAACATCATAAATATCGTCATTGCGAGGTACGAAGCAATCCCGAACTATACAGAGCGAACCTGCCAATAGGGGATTGCTTCGTACCTCGCAATGACGCTTCTTATTATACTTTTTAAAACTATTCCCTTACACCCTCTTCCCATTAAAAGTAATGTTATACAAATCCGTGCGCCTGTCTTTGATATTTTGCACGCTGCCATACTCATGCAGCTCATCCAGCAATGAGAGGTCAACATCAGCAATTACGATCATCTCGGTATTTGGTGTAGCTTCCGACTGGATACCATTGGTTGGAAAGCCAAAATCCGATGGTGTAAACACTGCCGACTGTGCATAGCTGATACCCATGTTATTTACGTTGGGCAAATTACCCACGCAGCCAGCAATGGCCACATAGCATTCGTTTTCCACGGCACGGGCCTGGGCGCAAAACTTAACCCGGTTATAGCCATTTTGCGTATCGGTAAGAAAGGGCACAAACAGGATCTGCATATCCTGACCGGCCAAAATGCGCGAAAGTTCCGGAAACTCTACATCATAACAAATCAGGATGCCAACCTTGCCGCAATCGGTATCAAAAACTTTCACTTCATCGCCACCACGCATCCCCCATGAGCTGATCTCGGCCGGGGTTGGGTGAATTTTGTATACCTCTTCCATACTCCCATTCCGCCTGAACAGGTAGGAAACATTATACAACGACTCCTCAAAAATATAAGGCATACTGCCTGCTATGATGTTTACGTTGTAGGAAACCGCCAGTTTTGAAAACTCCTCGATAATGGGTTGGGTATATTTGGCCAGTTCACGCATGGCCTTGGCCGAATCCATGTGATTGTAATCGGCCATAAGCGGTGTATTAAAGAGCTCGGGGAACAGGATAAAATCGGCCTGGTAATCACTCACGGCATCAACAAAATATTCGGCGTGTTTCATCAACTCGCTAATGTTACTGTACGATCGCATCTGCCATTGCACCAGGCCAATGCGCACTACCGTTTTATGATTAATGGCATCGCTTACCTCTTCGTAATATACATTGTTCCACTCAATAAGCGTGGCAAAACCTTTTGAGCGACTATCCTCGGGCAGATAATTTCTCAACACCTTACGTACGTGAAAATCATTTGATAACTGGAAGGAAAGCGTAGGATCATAAATTTCTTTATACTTTACCTTATCAATATACTGGCGGGGCGTAAGCTCGTTCTGAAACTTTTGATAGTTGGGAATCCTGCCGCCGGCTATGATACTTTTCAGGTTCAGCTTTTCGCAAAGTGCCTTACGGGCATCGTATAAACGCCGTGCCAGGCGTAATCCGCGATATTTTGGGTGGATAAACACATCAATACCATAAAGCACATCACCCTTATCATTATGGGTTTTAAACGTGCTGTCGCCGGTTATTTGCTTGTAAGTGTGGTTATCGCCAAATTTTTGGTAATCAACAATTATGGCCAGCGCACAGCCGACAACCGTATCGTTAACGGTGATACAGATCTGCCCTTCGGGGAATATTTTGATTAGCTTACGGATAGAATTGGCGTCCCAATAGTCCTCATCCATATCCATATAGGCCGATTTCATTGATTTTTTAAGCTCCTGGTAGTCCTGTACTTCCAGGTTACGCATTTCAATACTTTGCAGATCCATATATAATTTGTTGTATCGTTTTTGGGCAGAGCGGCATTTACGCACCTCGACATCGCTGCGCTTGTCACCCCTCTCTGCTTCGCAAAGAGGGTATTTATTTTTTACCCTCTTTATGCAGAGCATAGAGAGGGTGGCCCAGCGAAGCGTCGGCCGGGTGAGTCAGCTCATCGCCCCTGCCTCATCTTCCCAACAGCCAAAGCCCATTTTGGTTTAGGCTATTTTCTTTCGAGCAGAGGTATGCCACCAGGCCCAATATATCAGTACAAACTGCAGTGCTAAGCGCAACCATGCCAAAAAAGGTGTAACTGTTATGGAATTTAACTTCATTGGTGCTTTAAATGCCATGCTCACATGGATCTGCAAAAAGGCAATCAACATTAAAACAATCCCCCAGGCAGCCCAGTATCGCGTTATGGATGGTATAAGTAACAACCCTAATGAAATTTCGGCAATCCCTGCAAGGAGGTTAACAGTCTCAGGGTAAAGCAGGTTATTGGGCATTACGGCATAATAGAAGTCCGGGTCACGGAAGTGATTAAGGCCTGCAAGCACGTAAAACGCTATGAGTATTACCAGGCTTATTTTTTTATACTTATCCATGTTTTAATTTACAAATATTTTGTGATACGTATTGCAAAACAGTTTAAATACTGCAAAACAAGCCGTTTTTGCAATTTATAACCATTCCAAATAAGCCTGTTTGACAAAGTGTTGACATTGCATGTGCCGAATAGTGATACTTTTGTTCGGTCAAATTTTAAAACTGCTTTGAAGTATCTAAAGGTAATAGCTTTTACGCACAAACAGATTGAACTGAAGGAATTGGGTAGATTGGTGGTTTGCCAGGAAAATCTGACAGATAAACTTGCACAAGTTAAAAAGCAGTTCAACATCCCGGAGATCTTCTACCTGGCTACCTGTAACCGTGTGGAATTTGTAATGACAACCCCACAATCTGTTGACAAAGATTTTGCCAAAAAATTCATAGAGGCCTTTAACACAGAGCTTTGCCATGATTCGCTGAGTACTTTTATGGATAGCGCGTCTATTTATGAAGACCAGGAAGCTATGGTGCACCTTTTGCGTACTTCATGTTCGCTGGAGAGTTTGATCGTGGGCGAAAAGGAGATCCTGGCCCAGTTACGCAAAGCATATGAACATTGCAAAGAGGCCGGCCTAACCGGCGATGCCATGCGCATGATCATGAACTGCGTGGTAAAAACAGCCAAGGAAGTTTATACGCATACCAACATCTCCAAAAATCCAATCTCGGTAGTATCGCTGGCTTACCGCAAGCTTAAAGACCTTAATCTTTGTTCAAATGCCCGTATATTGATCATCGGCGCTGGCGAAACTAACCGCAACATTTCCAAATATCTTCAAAAACATAAATTTTCAAACTTCGCGGTATTTAACCGTACCGTGGCCAATGCTGAAAAATTAGCTGCCGATCTGGGCGGCGAAGCGTTTGACCTCGAAGCTTTGAAAACCTATAAAAAAGGTTTTGATGCCATTATCACCTGCACATCGGCAGTTGAGCCAATCATCACTACCGAAGTTTACCAATCGCTGTTAAACGGCGAAACCGGCCGCAAAACTATTGTGGACCTTGCTATCCCTAACGATACCGCTCCCGAAGTACTGGAGCAATTCCCGGTTAACTTTATTGAAGTGCACTCGCTTAACGAAGTTGCCAAAAAGAACCTGCAGGAACGTTACCACGAACTGGTACACGCCGAAGCTATTATTGAGCAAAACATTGCCGAATTTGTGCAGCAGCTTAAACAGCGCCGTATTGAAGTAGCTATGCGCCAGGTGCCTGAAAAGATCAAAGAGATCCGCAATACCGCCATTAACTCCGTTTTTGCGGATGAAGTGCAGGGCCTGGATGAGCAATCGCGCGAGATCCTGGAAAAGGTGATCAACTACATGGAGAAAAAATATATCAGCGTGCCCATGGTTATGGCGAAAGATATATTGATCAATGAAAACTAAAACTTTCTGAATCAGAATTTACGGAATTTGAGGATTAACAGAATGCTTGCGTTTGTCTGAACCCGAATTTATGGAATTAAAGAATTACCAAAATATTTTTATCTCGCCGTTGTTAGTGTTGTCACCAACAACTCCTCACCCGGCGACTGCCTATCCCATAAGTAACGAAAAATTTCGGTAATTTACAAGAACCTATGGTTAGGAAAGGTTGTTGGTGACAACACCAACAACGGCACGGGTATTTTCTGATACTTTTTATCTCTGGTTGAAGTTTTGTCTTATCATCCCCTTAACACCCGCTCCAAATCTTCCTTAAAACTCCTCCCTATCGGGATTTCATGCCCATTCAAAATAATGCGGTTACTTTCCAGCCGGGTAATCTTATTAACGGATACGATGAACGATTTATGCACCCGAATAAAACGCTTCTCCGGAAAAATATCCAGCATAGCTTTAATGGAACCTTTTAAAAGGATCTTTTCTGTATGGGTATAAATGATGGCATAATCTTTTAATCCCTGAATATGCGTAACCTCGTTAAAGCAAAGCTTAATGCGCTGTACACCGCTTTTAACAAAAATAGAACCGGTACTTTCACCTGCCGGCAGGTCATCTGCATGATCATATTGTGCTTTCAGGGCCAGGAACTCCCTGATCTTGTCAATGGCCTGCCCGAAACGCTTAAATGATATCGGTTTCAGCAAAAAATCAATTACGCCCAGTTCATAGCCTTCAAAGGCATAGTTGCGGTAGGCTGTGGTAAAAACAGTCAGTGGCGGTTCTGGCAGTAATTTCAGAAATTGGATCCCTGTCATTTCCGGCATCTCTATATCCAGCAGCAATACATCAGCGTGGTGATCTTTTAAATGATGTAAAGCATCAACCGCATTGCTGAACAGAAACACCGAATGCACATGATCAATCCTTTTCAGGTAATCATCCAATATTTCAAGCGCGAGCGGCTCATCATCAACTACCACAAATTTCAGCAAGGCTTCCATATCAAATCCGTCCTTATAATTCAATCACCAGTTTAACCCAAAAGGTGTCTTTTCTATCTTCCAATTGCAGCGTATGCCTAGCCGGATAAAGCAGGTCGAGGCGTTTCCGCAAATTGTCGAGCCCTATTCCTCCCTTACTATTATTAACTACCGATACTGGTTTGGCATTTTCAATAATAACCTCCAGCGTTGACTGCCCCAGGCTGATATTCACCTTTAGCCAGCCGCTTTTAGTTTGCCTGCCCAGTCCGTGTTTAAAAGCATTTTCAACCAGGGGCAGCAACAGCAGCGGGGCAATTTCATGTCCGCTCAAGTCCGCGTTAATATTCAGGTCAATGGCAGCCTCGCCGCTAAACCTTAGTCGTTCCAGCTCTATATAATTGCTGAGATAGCTGATCTCTTTCTCCAACGGTACCTTGTCGCCGGTACTATCATACAGCATATATTCCATCATCTCTGATAGCTTCAGTACCACATCCGGTGCGAGTTCTGATTTTTTTAGCGTTAGTGCGTAGAGGTTATTCAGGACATTAAACAGAAAATGCGGGTTTACCTGCGCACGCAGAAAATTAACTTCGGCGTTCAGTTTTTCTACGGTGATTTTTTGAATGATCAGTTGCTGCCCGTACCAGTCCATACTTAGTTTGAGTGCCAGCATCAACCCAAGGTACCATAAGGTGCTAAAAAAGTTGTAAGATAATGATTCCAGCAGGTTACTGTTGCGCATGGGGCCTACTACATAACCATACAGGTAAAAATCAAACAGGCTTTGAGCAGCTAAATAACCGAGTACCGACAGGATAATTGCTGTAGAATAAGCGGCGTAACGCTTCCGCAACAGGTACCGCGGCAAAAAATATTGCAGGTTAAGATAGGCTATAATGATAAGCAGCACAATGCGACCGGCCACGCAGGCTACAAAGTAAGGCATGCTGGCTTTATATATGAGGTATCGTTTCTCGTAAATGAAAAAGCCGGTGATCAGTACCCAGTAAGAGCTATGCATCAGGGCAAGCCTTAAAGTAGTACTGCGTTTTAAAAACGGCAGCGAGATTTGTTTATCCAACGCATCCATTTCAGTGTTTCAATATCATTGAGCATAAAGGAAACTAAAAGCATTTGGCCTGCAAAATTATATCGACAAACTGCACAAATAGTAGAGGAATATAAGGATAAAAAAGCTGATATCTATTATTCAGGTTGTTGGTCTACTAATTTTCTGCCTGATTTTCAATCGGTTTAATATTGCACTAACAAACAACAGAGGATTCCATTTAAAACTTATGATCATGAAACACATCAAATTTTATCATGCGTTTATAGGATTATTTACGCTGATCATCCTAAGCTTCACTGCATTTGGTTTCACCAACAAATTCGGGCTGGACGGGTACGAGATCTATCTAAACAACAAACTTATCCTAAAGCAGTATGTGAACCAACCAATAAGTTTAAGGGTGCTGAAACTGGATAAAGCAAATGAAAGCGACGAACTGCGCATTAAGTATACCCACTGCCGGATGAAAGGCCCCGGCACCGGCCGCAGCCTTACCCTACAGGATGAAAAAGGAAACACATTGAAAAAATGGGCCTTTGCTGATGCTTCGGATTTTGCTATGACGGTGCCGGTGAAAGAACTGTTACAGCTGGAAAAGAAAAACAGTAATCATGAACTCAGCTTGCATTATACTTCACACGAGCTGCCTAATGGTGAAATGCTGGCCATGCTGCGGTAAGACGATTCTGAGAAACAAACACCTGTTCCCATCAGGGTCTCTCCCAAAGTACCTGAGGCTCGCTGAAACATCGAATCAGCATGGCGTATACATCAGGGTCCTCTGCGAGAGACCCTGATGGGACGTTAATTTGACCTAAACCTTACTAATGGCCACTTAATTATTCTGTTCTCAAGCTCTTTACAGGATTTGCCAGCGCCGCTTTTAAAGCTTTGTAACCTACAGTAAACCAGCCTATCAATAAGGATGTTGTAATAGCTGCGACAAAAATCCATAAGCCCGGCGAAATACGATAGGCGAAAGTTTGCAGCCATCCGTTCATCAGGTACCATGCAAGGGGGGCGCCAATTACAAATGCCACAACAATGAGCGCTAAAAACTCCTTCGAAAACAAGTACACAATACTGCTTACCGATGCACCTAAAATCTTTCGGATGCCTACCTCCCTGGTGCGCTGTACCGCCATAAATGATACCAGGCCGTACAAACCAAGGCAGGAGATAAAAATAGCGATGAGCGCGAATACTTTATAGATCAGTTCGAGCTGGTTTTCCTGTTCGTAAAATTTGGCAATGCTATCGTCAACAAAAAAGCCGGTGTAAGCATATTCCGGATATTTCTTTTCCCAGGTACTTTGCACCAGTGCTACCGTTTTGGCAAACTTTCGGCCTTCAATTTTGATTGCTATTTGCTGTTCCGATTGTTTTGAGGGATACATCACCAGCGGCTTAACTTCCTCGCGCATGGAGTTTGTTTTAAAGTCGGCAACAACGCCTGCTATGGGCAGATTTCCGTAACTATCAAAGGTAAGGGTTTTGCCTAAAGCATCATTTGCACGTTTAATACCCAATTTGTGTATAAAAGTTTCATTAACCACCAGTTCGCGTGCGGTATCGCTGGGTTCATAGCTTTTGCCTGCTATAAACCTGAGGCCAAAAGTTTTAAAGTAATCCGCGTCGGCCACTTTCATGAAAATATCAAAGCCAGGATCTTTATCTGAATGATTGAAGTAGAAATTGCTTGAATTATTATGCGATGACGATGGCGCGTCAGCCGAAAAACTGGCTGCCTTTACACCCTGCAAGGTAAGTACCTGCTGTTTAAAGCTGTTCATTCGTGATAAACCGATGCTATCGGCAGGACATGGTATGGCCAATACGGCTTCTTTATTAAACCCGAGGTCGGCATTGTTTACAAAATCCATTTGTTTAACGGCGATAGCCGTTCCAATGATCAGCAACTGTGAAATGGTAAACTGGGTAACTACCAGCACACGGCGGAGCGATAAACCACCAACAGCTGCCGAATTAATCTTATTTTTCAGCGCATCAACAGGTTTAAATCCCGATACGATAATTGCCGGATATACTCCTGAAAGCAGTATCACTGCAACTATTACACAGGCCAGGCAAAGCAATATGCCAGGATTGAACAAACCAATGGTATCCGGAACGCTGGCGATATGTTTGAGTAACGGTAAAGCAATTTCGGCTATGCAAATTGCAAGGCCGGCCGAAATTAGTACGATAATGGCCGTTTCGCACATTACCAGGCCTACCAATTGCCCGCGGCTGCTGCCCAGCACTTTGCGGATGCCTACCTCTTTGGAGCGGCCAACAGATTGCGCGGTTGAAAGGTTAATGAAATTGATGGATGCCATAACGATGATCAGCACCGCGATAAACGACAAGGTACGCAGCGTGGACTTGCCGGTTACATGATCGCCCAGCGTGCCGCCAAAACTGGTGTCAAAATGGATTGCCGATAAGGGTTGCGCTACAGCATATCTTTTCCTGGCAGCGCGTTTACTATCACTATTAAATTGTTTTTCGGAAAAACTGAGCATTTGACTTTCGATGCTGCTTTGCAATACATTTGCAGGAAATTTTATATACACCTGGCAGTCGCTGCTGGTTTCATCCCAGGTATATGCGTAATGGTAGCTTTTGGGGTTGTTCTTCCAGGTGATGTACGAAATCAACACTTTGAGCGGCAGGTCGGTATTTGGGGGAACATCCTGTATCACACCCGCCACTTTTAGCGTCAGCAGGTTATCCATCCTGAGCGTTTTTCCTACTGCCGTTTGCCAGTTACCAAAATATTTTATGGCGCTGCTTTTATCAATCACCACCATGTTAGGATCTTTTAAAGCCAACGCGCTGCCGGCAAGCCAGGTTGCTGAAAAAATATCGAAAAGCTGAGGTTGGGCGAACATGATGCCGGTGTTCTCTATAAATTTTTTATCGCCGGCGGGGTTACCGTTAGCCGCCGGGGCTACGATCTGGCTGCCATAAATGGCGTTGATACCTGCAATGGTAGCCTGTGGGAAATAAAGACGAAAAGCATCTATCGCAGGCGTTGAGATCCCGGCACTATACCTGATATTACCTTCCCGCTCTTTTTTTGTAACAATGCGATACGTGCTTTTATAACCGGGTTGATAGGTGTCAAAGCTCAACTCATATTGAACAACTACAAATATCAGCAGGCAGGCCGCAATGCCCACCGCCAGCCCGGCTACATTAATGGCCGAGTAACTTTTGTGACGGGTGATATTACGCCACGCGATCTTAAAATAATTTTTGAACATATAGCTGCGGTTTAATTTTCGGGAAGACCACATGATCGCGGCTTCATGGTCCGAAATTACCCTTGCAAACTGAGTACGTCGTCTTAAGTTATAACCTGGGAACTCTTTTTGAGGTTCATTTTTATATTCCGCCGGGCTTTTGCCGGTTATTTGTTTAAAAATGCGGTTGAAGGATGATTTTGAGTTAAAACCGGAATCCAGTGCTATGCCAAGCAGGGTTATATGAGCAAAAGCAGGATCCTGCATTTTCCGGACTACTTCCGCAACGCGATATTCGTTAATAAAATCGTTAAAGTCTTTTTTGAGAGCAATATTAATGATCCGGGATAATTCATGCACTGTGAGCCCAAGCTTGTCAGCGAGCGAGGTCAAACTCAACTCCGCGTCCTCGTAATACCGCTTGTCTTCCATAACCCGCCTGAGCCAGGCCCCCTTTTGCCGCAGCACTGCCGGAACCGGTGTTCTCGAAACCGCGGGAGCCTGCGCAATAATAGTGCTTCCTGGTTTTGAATGGACTGTCGCCGCTATCCAGATCATCATTCCTGCTAACAGCAAGTACAAGGGGTAATACGCGTTAATACCCAACCGGTAGTGGAAATAAAAATAATCCGCAGCGGCAAACGGCAGCCATAATAACCATAAAAGGCCCAAAGCCTTAATTAACCGATGCAGCCAGCGCATTTGGTTGCAGTAGCGGTCGTTTACGCTATTGAATTTTAACTCCCGGTAATAACTTTCTATCAGCCTGAAAGAAATATACAGGTAGGCAACCACCGAAATGAAGGCCACCATATTGAGTACCGGATTCGCTTGCCGAAAGATCGGTGTATCATAAGTTGCCGTGCCGGTGCTGACGCTTTGCCCAATCTCCAATACAAAAATGCCCTGTTGCAGCAACAAGGGGATAAAGTGCAGCAGATCCGCGCGGCGTAATTTATACTCTGGCCGGGTTATCATAAGTACGTAAAAATAAATGAGCGGACCAGGCGCAAGTGAAAATTGAAGCGGCAGCCGGCTCCAATGCGGAAAGTAAGTGCCCAATCCAATGCTTTGTCCCAATACCCGGACCATCCATAAAACTATGGTTAGCATCGCCAGGGCCAGAAAACGGTTTGCAGCGCGATTAATATTGGGGGTAAACCATAAGAGCAGGCTAAAAGTCAGCCCGATAAATATCGTTGCTAAAAATGCAAAATCATAAGGGGTAATATGGAAAATGAATGCAGTCAAGTTGCCCAATTGCGTCAAAGGTTATTCCAACTTTATAACTTACTGAAATATAGCGATTACAATTTTACAAGAGGCAATTATTGTAATAAAAACGGACGTTTGGTTGTGCGGATATGGGTCACCATTATTGTTTGAGGATACAAGGTCAGGTTTGTGATTCCGCGGCGTTATGTTCCACTTTTCATTAGCCGGCCGAAGTTAAAATCTGTTATATGCGCCTGCAATAGCTATCTGACGAAGCTACGCTTCGTCAGATATAGAGAGAAGGGCACAAAGCTAATATTACATTCTTTAACTACTGGTGGCAATACTTTGTCAGTATCAAATTCAACCAACCGGTTTCACCTTAAAAAAATGAAAAAAAATGGGAAAAAAGATTAAAAAATCAGCTTTATCTTCAACAACCGTGAAACACTCAATAAACATTCCATAAAGTTTTAAACGTTGATTATCAATAATTTAACAATGTTCCATACAAAACATTAAAGCGCTGACTATCAATCGATAACTTATAAAACCCGTTTCACTGTTTCACTCTTAAAAAATGGAACATATCCATTTTTTAAGAAAAAGAAACACGGGGCTTTTTTCATTTTTTTTGGGGAATCAAAAAATTGGGACAGCCTGTTTGTTACACAAATGCTGCTATTATAAAATCGTCGCCGTCGCAAGCCTCCCGGCTTGCAGCCCGGTTGCCAGCCTGCCGGTTTTACGTGGCGCTAATCGTACACATTACCGTCATTTTGTTGCAATTAACAATAATTCATTATATTGATGTACCTTATCATCGGCATAAAAAATTAAATTTGCAGCTGCAAACATTCATTCTTTTGGACAGAAAACTGATTATAGGAACCCGTGGCAGTGAATTGGCTTTATGGCAGGCCAATTTCGTTAAAGACAGCCTTGCTGCCATTAATATTACCGCCGAGTTAAAGATCATTAAAACCCAGGGCGACCGCATCCTTAACCTCAGCTTTGATAAGTTGGAAGGTAAAGGCTTTTTTACCAAAGAATTAGAAGAAGAATTAATAGCCGGCACCATTGATATTGCGGTCCATTCGCATAAGGACCTGCCTACCGAAAATCCTCCGGGACTCATCATCGCAGCAGTTTCAGAACGGGAAGACCCGGCTGAACTGTTGTTGATCTTGAAAGACTGCGTTGATGTGCACCAAAAGCTATCTGTTAAATATGGTGCTATCGTTGGCACCTCGTCAAACCGGCGCAAAGCCCAGCTCCTGGCCCACCGTCCCGATCTTGAAATTCAAGAACTTCGCGGTAACGTGCCTACCCGTATCGGTAAGCTGCGCGATGAAAAATATGATGCCATTATGCTGGCCAAAGCCGGCGTTACCCGTTTAGGCCTCGACCTGAGCGAGTTTCATGTGGAAGAAATAACTCCGGTTGAAATGATCCCGGCCCCTGCACAGGGCGCATTGGCTATCCAGATCCGCGAAACAGATCATGAACTTTTTGAAGCCCTGCAGGCCTTACATCATACCGATGTAGCCGAAGAACTGGCTGTTGAGCGTACCGTATTAAAATTATTTGGCGGTGGCTGTCACCTGCCTTTGGGTTGTTATTGCCGCAGGGAAGATGGCCTTTTCCAGGTATTTACTTCAAAGGCTAACGAAGGGGATGATTTTCCGGACAGATTGTTTTTAGAAGCTCCAACTACCGAAGGCCTGGCAGAAAAAGTAGTAGCCAAATTTGCCAAAAACCGTAAGCATCCGTCAAGTGTATTTATTTCGCGCGAGCTTAGCGAACAAAGCTACTTCCGCAAAGCGCTTGAAAAACATGGCATCCAGATAGAAGATCGCTCATTGATCCGTACGGTGCCGGTGATTACCCGCTTTGACTCATACATATTAAAAAATATCGACTGGGTGTTTTTCTCCAGCAAAAACGCTGTTGAATATTTTTTCCAGCTGAACCCACAATTCCCTAAAAAAGTAAAATTTGGGGTAATGGGCAGCGGCAGCGAAGAAATGCTGCGCCGCAAAGGTCACTTTACCGATTATGTTGGCGAGGGTACCGATACTGCCGAAGTTGCTGAAGAATTTGCAAAACTGGCTAACGGTAAAATTGTACTGTTCCCCGGTGCCGAAAACCCGATGAGGAGCATACAGCAAGGCCTGTCTGCCGATACCAAGATCATCGATTTACCGGTTTACGAAACTGTACTGGAAGAAGATGTGGAGGCAAGCGGCGCGGATGTAATGGTGTTTACCAGCCCGTCAAACGTAGAAGCCTACTTTGCCGATAACCTGCTCGACCCATACCAAAAAGTTGTGGCCATAGGCAAATCAACCGGCAAAAAATTTGACGAAATGGGTGTAAAATACACACTCCCCTACTCGCCCGACGAAGTTGGACTGGCAGAGGCAGTGTTTGGATTATAGGTTAGTTCATGGTTGATGGTTCATAGATCATAGCTATCTGTAAATCGTCAATGTGAGCTATAAACAATAATTGGGTATAGTTGCTGAAGCCACCATGAACCATCAACTATGAACCATGAACTAAAAGTTATGTTACAACGACCAAGAAGGAACCGAAAAAGTGAAGTGATACGCCAGATGGTTCAGGAAACGCATGTTAGCGCTGCTAACCTGATTTTTCCGCTGTTTATTATTGATGGCGTAAACCAGAAAAGTGAAGTGGCATCAATGCCGGGAATTTTCCGTTATTCTATCGATAACCTGCTGCGCGAAATTGAAAGCTGCCTTAAACTTGGGCTTAACTCTTTCGACCTGTTCCCAAATATCGCCGAAGAACTGAAGGATAAATTTGCTACCGAAAGCTACCGCGACGAGAGTTTGTATCTGCGCGCTATCCGCGAGGTAAAAAAGAACTTCCCGGAAGCTTGCGTTATCACCGACGTTGCCATGGATCCCTACAGCAGCGACGGCCATGACGGCATTGTGGAAAATGGCGTGATCCTGAACGATGAAACGCTTGACGTTTTGGGTAAAATGGCTTTAGCGCACGCGCAATCCGGTGCTGATATTATTGCCCCTTCAGATATGATGGACGGTCGCGTGGGTTATATCCGCAATGTATTGGATGACAATGGTTTTACCAATGTATCTATCATGTCGTACTCGGCTAAATATGCCAGCGCTTTTTATGGCCCGTTCAGGGATGCATTGAACTCGGCACCAAAATTCGGCGATAAAAAAACCTACCAGATGAACCCGGCCAATCAGCGCGAAGCTTTGATAGAGGCTGAACTGGATGAACTGGAAGGTGCAGATTTCCTGATGGTGAAACCGGCCCTACCCTACCTTGACGTTATTAAACTGATAAAAGACAATACCGAATTGCCTGTTGCAGCCTACAACGTAAGCGGCGAATATGCCATGATCAAAGCTGCCATACAACGCGGCTGGTTAAACGAGCAGCGTGCCATTACCGAGGTGCTTACCAGCATCCGCCGTGCCGGTGCAACTGCTATTTTAACCTACCATGCCAAAGAGGTTTTGGAGAATAAGTGGTTATAGGGTAGTGATTAGAGGTTGGAAATAAGAGGTTAGGAAATAAAAATATAAAACAACCGTCATTGCGAGGTACGAAGCAATCCCCGCTTAGCAGGTTAACCCTGTGTAGTTCGCGATTGCTTCGTACCTCGCAATGACGGCTTTAAAAAGATAGCTTTAAGCTTATAAATAACAATGTTCGATTCAATAAAAAAGATGTTTTCTGCAGAGGATGAACCGGTAAATACTACGGGCAAGCCCGATATCAGTCGTGAAAAATCGGCCGAATTGTATGCTAAGGCGCAAACCTATTTTCCGGGTGGGGTTAACTCGCCGGTAAGGGCTTTTAAATCTGTTTATGGCACGCCGCTGTTTATTCAAAAAGGTGATGGCAGTCATATCTGGGATGCTGATGGTAACGAGTTTATCGATTACTGCTGCTCTTGGGGACCACTGATCCTGGGCCATAACAATGCTAAAGTAAGGGAAAAAGTTATCGAGGTAATGCAAAATGGTATGAGCTTCGGCGCGCCTACCGCATTAGAGAATGAACTGGCCGAGCTGATCCTGAAAAACAACAAGTTTATTGAAAAGATCCGTTTTGTGAGTTCTGGCACCGAGGCTGTAATGTCGGCTATCAGGTTGGCCAGGGGGTATACCAAACGCGATAAGATCTTAAAATTTGAAGGCTGCTACCATGGCCACGCCGATGCCCTGTTGGTAAAAGCAGGTTCGGGCCTGGTTACCTTTGGTGAAACTTCATCAGCCGGTGTACCAAAATCAGTTGCCGACGAAACTATCGTTGTAGCGCTTAATGATAAAGAAGCATTAGCCAAAGCTTTTGAAGAATTTAAAAACCAGATTGCGGCAGTAATCATTGAGCCGGTGCCCGCCAATAACGGCCTGCTTTTGCAAGAAAAAGAATATCTGCAATACCTGCGCGACATCTGTACACAAAACGGCACCATGCTGATATTTGATGAGGTGATCTCGGGTTTCCGTGTAGGCTTTGAAGGCGCTGCCGGTTACTACCAAATTAAACCTGATATTATCACTTATGGTAAAATTATCGGTGGTGGTATGCCTGTTGGTGCTTATGGCTCATCAGCAGCAATCATGAGTAATATTTCTCCAGAAGGTTCGGTTTACCAGGCAGGTACCTTATCAGGCAACCCGGTTGCCATGGGCGCCGGTATTGCCCAGTTGAGCGAACTGTTACGCACAGGCTTTTACCGCGACCTGAACAATAAAACAGAAGAGTTCGTAGAAGCTATCCAGCGTTTTGCTACCGCCCGCAATTATAAGTTTAAGGTGTTTGGCATAGGCTCCATATTTTGGTTTGCTTTTACAGATAAAGAGTATATTCGTAAAGCCGAAGATATTGATGCATCAAGCATGGAAAAATTCAAAAAGTTCCACCGTGAGCTGCTGAACAGGGGTATTTATTTAGGTCCGTCGGGTTACGAGGTTGGCTTTATTTCATCAGCCCATACCAAAACCGACCTGGAGAGAACAAAACGTGCTATATTTGATAGTTTGGATTTAGTATTTAACGGGAAATAACCCTACCCAAACCCTACCCAAAGGAGAGGGCTTAAAAAAATAAAATCTTGAAGTCTCCTCCTTTGGAGGAGATTTAGAGGAGGTTGTTATGAAAAAGTCATTTGTTATTTTTTACGCACTCATAACTTATGCCGTTGCCGAACTGGTATGGTGGGGCTACATGCTGGTTACGTTGCAACCGCGCCGCACCGGTATGATCCTAGGCGAAGGGGCTATGTTTGTAGCCGTATTTTTAATTGGCGCCATTAACCTGCACCGTTCGTTTAATAAGGAGCGCAGGCTGCAGGAGCAAAAAAAGAACTTCCTGCTTTCGGTAACGCATGAGTTGAAATCGCCGCTGGCGTCTATCAAGATCCTGCTGCAAACTATCCAAAAGCGCCATCTAACTAAAGAACAGCTGCTTGATTTTATTGAAAAATCATTGAACGATGTTGAGCGTTTGGATGACATGGTTGAGAATATGCTTCTGGCATCTAAGATCGAAAACCGTTCATACAGCTTTCCTAAGGCCAGCTTTAACCTTTCGGTTTTGGTTGACAGTATTGTTAACCGCCTGCAGATCTCTAAATGCGATTGCAACCAGCAGATCATCGAGGCCGAGATTGAGCCTAAGGTGGAGATCGTGGGCGATAAATTTGCCCTTACATCGGTAGTGACCAATTTGATAGAAAACGCTGTAAAATATTCAAGCCCCTGCTCATCTGTTGGGGTAAAGCTGTTTTCGAAAGATGATAAAGTTTATTTGCAGGTATCTGATCATGGTATCGGCATAGCCGACGAGGAAAAGACCCGAATTTTCGACCGCTTTTACCGCGTGGGCAGCGAAGAAACCCGTAACACCAAAGGTACCGGACTGGGCCTTTACATTGTTAAGGAGGTGTTAGATAAGCACCAGGCCAGCATCAGGGTTAAAGATAACCGCCCTGCTGGTAGCATTTTTGAAGTTACATTTGGACTAACCTAAATTAAGACAATGAATAATATGCCAAACAAAAAAAGGATTTTATTGGCCGAAGACGAAGAGCATTTGTTAGAAGCAATTAAGCTTAACCTTGAGCTGGAAGGCTATAAGGTAACTCCGGCTAAAAACGGCAAAAAAGCTTTACAGCTATTTAAGGAAGAACGTTTTAACCTGGTGATACTGGACGTAATGATGCCCGAAATTGACGGCTTTGTTGTCGCCGAAACCATCAGGCTTGAAAATACCGAAGTACCTATCATGTTCCTTACTGCTAAAAACACCAACGAGGACAAGATCTCGGGCTTAAAAAAAGGTGCTGATGATTATCTTACCAAACCGTTTAACCTTGAAGAGCTCATTTTAAGGGTGAATAACCTGGTAAAACGCAGCTTAAAAGGCGAAGACCTGAAAGAGTTTAATAGCTATAAAATAGGTGATAAAACCATTCACTTTAACTCATTTGAGCTGGTTAATGAAGATGGCTCCATTACCGCCCTTACCAAAAAGGAAACGATGCTGCTTAAACTGTTGATTGAGCGCCGTAACGACGCCGTATCACGCGAGCAGATCCTGGAAACCGTATGGAACTATGACGTTTATCCGTCAACACGTACTATCGATAACTTCATCTTAACCTTCCGTAAGTATTTTGAACCAGATCCTAAAAACCCGGTTTATTTTCACTCTATCCGTGGTGTAGGCTATAAATTTACCGATAACCAGCATTAATGTTCAGTAACAGGGTACGTATATTCATTGCCTTTGTATTTCTGCTGTCGTTAGGGGTGTTGGTGTATTTTCGTATTTACGAACTTGCGGTAGTGGCAGCAATGATGATCATCCTGCTCATTTGGGATTATTTTAGGCAGGGTACGTTAATTGTTGCATCCAAACACTTTCATGTAAAGGATTATGACAAAACAGCGGCCTCGTTAAACGAGATCGCGAAACCCGAGTGGCTCAGCAAAAACCGCCGGGGTTATTATGAATTTATATACGGTGGCCTTTGTTTGCAAAGGCAGGATTTTGAAGAGGCTGAAAAACACTATGAAATTGCAGCGCAATATCCATTGCGTTCGGTTAATGACCACGTAGCAGCATTGGTTAGCGTAGCCAATATCAGCATCAGGCGCGGTAATATTGAAAAAGCCCAAGCCTATCTTCAATTAACCGAAAAGCATAAGGATAAAATAACTGCTAAAATGAAGGACGTGATAAGCCGCCTTCAGCAGGAGCTTAAGACAGAATCAAGACTGTAAGAGTCAAGAAACAAGAAAAAGAGGCAAGACGGCAAGAGTCGAGATTTAAGAAAATAAGAAAAGAAAAGCAAGAGTCGGGACAGAAAGAATAAAGAGACGAGGCAGCAAGAATCAAGACAGGATTAAATTTCTTTCTTGTCTCTTGATTCTTGACCTCTTGCTTCTATCCACTTTCTTGCTTCTAACATAAAATATGAGAGATTCGTTATTAATAAAAGCGGCATTTTCGGAGCAGACAGAACGCCCGCCGGTTTGGATGATGAGGCAGGCAGGCCGCTTTATGAAAGAGTATTGGGATATTAAAAACAAATACTCGTTCCTCGAAATGTGTAAAACACCGGAGATCGCTGCCGATGTTACCATGCTACCGGTTGACCTGTTAGGGATTGACGGCGCCATTTTATTTTCAGATATCCTGGTAACGGGTGAAGCCATGGGAGGCGACCTGAGTTTCAACGCGGGTGTTGGTCCGCTGTTTGCCAATCCGGTACGTACACAGGCCGATATAGACAACCTGCAAACTGATGTATTGGATAAGCTGCAATATGTCGCCGATGCCATTAAAGTAATTCAGCAACGCCTTGCCGGCCGCATCCCGTTAATTGGTTTTGCAGGTGCGCCGTTTACCGTAATGAGCTATTTGGTTGAAGGCGGATCATCAAAAGATTTTAAACGTACCAAACTGATGCTGCACAATGAGCCGGAAATGGCCCATCAGCTGTTATCAAAAATTGCCACCGTTACGGCCGATTACTTGAACATGCAAATCGCCGCCGGCGTAAACGCTGTACAGATCTTTGACAGCTGGGCGCAGGCTTTGGCGTGGGATGACTATAAAGAATTTAGCCACCGTTATATTGCCGAGATCATCAGCAAACTGAACCGTAAAGATATCCCGGTAATCTCCTTCTGTAAAGGCAGCTCCGTTTTTGCACCGCTAATGGCCGAGGCTAAACCGGATGTGATCTCTATCGACTGGAATGTTGACCTGTTAGATATCAAAAAACGCTTACCGGTAGGCATAGCGGTACAGGGTAACCTTGATCCGCACATCCTTTATGCTGATAAAAAAGTAATTAAAGAACGCATCTACCGTTTGTTCGACCGTATGAAAGGCGAAAACGGCTTCATCTTTAACCTGGGCCACGGCATCATGCCGGATATCCCGTTTGATAATGTGAAGTATGCGGTAGAAGTGATAAAAGAATACAGAAATTAAAATAAAGCCAAAATGTCATTGCGAGCGATAGCGTGGCAATCGCGAACTTTGCAAGGCCCTCTGTAAAGTTTGCGATTGCTTCGTTCCTCGCAATGACATAAATTCACGGTATGTACCAATACGTTCTCGCCATACACATCATTTTTGTAGTCTGCTGGATGGCGGGACTGTTTTACATTGTGCGTTTGTTTATCTACCACACCGAAGCGCAGGATAAACCCGAGCCCGAACGCACCATACTTTCCAAACAATTTGAAATTATGGAAAGCCGGCTCTGGAATGTTATAGCCAAGCCATCCATGCTGCTTACCATACTGGCAGGTTGTACCATGTTGTATTTAAGTCCGGCGTGGTTAAAAATGCCCTGGTTGCATATCAAATTGGCGTTTGTATTTGGCTTAGTGGGCTATCATCACATCTGCGAATCTAAAATAAAGCAAATGCGCAAAGGCGTTTTCAAATGGACATCCGGTCAGTTACGTCTTTGGAATGAACTCGCAACCATTTTTCTTTTCGCTATTGTTTTTCTTGCCGTTAAGAAAGATACCTTAAGCTGGGTGTTTGGTGTAGTTGGAATAGTTTCTTTGGGTGTGATATTGATGATAGCGGTTAAGATCTATAAAAGATATCGGGAGAAGAAGTAATTCTATTCCTTTTCTTGTTCCGATGCTAAACTAAACGGGACAGTCATGGCACAATGAAAACCCAAAAAGAACGAAGCTACCAGTAAACTACCTAAAGCACTTTCCACAAAATAAAATGTAGCTTTCGACTTGACCGGTGACATAATCAATTCGAAAACCGCCGGACGAAGCAACGCCATCACTTCATAAGCGACTTCATTAAAAAAGAATACGGCAATCAGCAAAAAAACAATCTGCTTTACTTTGATATGTTCTACGGAAACTATAACCTGAATTACTACAGCAAACAATACAAGTGGGATATAAAGCCTGGCAAGGAAAATTATTTCACTTGCCCACATATCAAAATGCGGATTACTAACCGTATGATGAGCCTGTCCTTTTAATCGGCAAAACGAAAAATCCAACAGAAAACAAACCACTAATATTAAGAGTAAATAAAGTACACTTTTAACCGTCACTTTGTTAACCAGACTTAGTGAAAATACCGACACAAAAAATAGGAATACAGACTTCCCGTTATCAACCACGCTGTAAATCTCATTAGTACTAAAACGAAGAAAGAAAAAGCTTAATATGCTTACCGGATGTGTTTTAGAAACTGGATCATAATTGCTGTAGGTGGACAATATCTCAATTATAAAAAAACAAAATACCGTCCATAAAACAGCGGCTATGATAGTTTTAGCAAATTTCTTTTGATAAATTTCGATAAAGGCTGCTGATTGTCTCTTTAAAAAGTCTGAATATTCCATGTGATAAGATTGGAATATAAAAATGCTGATTAAAATCAACTATTCATCAAAATATTTACATCCCCATGCAACCATTTACATCACTCCGCCATCTTACTTATAAATGATGTTTTTGGAACCTAAATATACCATTCACCAACTGATAGACCGTTGCCGGGCCGGCGAGCGGAAGGCGCAGGAACTGCTTTATAAGCAGTTTGCCTCAAAAATGCTGGGGGTATGTATGCGCTACGCTACCGACCGCATGGAAGCCGAAGACATGTTGCAGAATGGCTTTATAAGGGTTTTCCAGAAAATGGACGATTACCGGGGCGAGGGGTCATTTGAGGGCTGGGTTAGGCGCATTATGGTTCACAGTTCAATTGAATACTATCGCAAACATCACAAAATGATGCAGGTAATTGATATTGACGAAGCAGGGCATGAGCCATCTGTTAATCCTTTAGCTGCGGCCAACCTGGATGCAAAAGTGCTAATGGGCATGATACAGCAACTGGCGCCGGGTTACCGGATAGTATTTAACCTTTATGCGCTTGAAGGTTATTCACACAAGGAGATAGCGGATATTGTAGGCATTACCGAGGGTGCCTCTAAATCGCAGCTATCAAGGGCTCGTACAATACTGAAAGAACAAATTGCTAAAATGGAGGGCAAAAGTTATGGATATGCAGGATAAGGAACTGGACAGGCTGTTTCAACAAAAGCTTGATGACCTGGAAATACAACCATCGGCCCATGTATGGCAGGGCATCAACGCCGAATTAAACGCCGGCAGGCGTAAAGGAATATTATTGCCTTTGCTAAGCGCAGCAGCAGGTGTTATATTACTGATCACCGCAGGTGTCCTGTTCATCCCTAAACAAGCGGCTAAACATCATGACCATCCAACAGAAATAGTTAAAGCCCATCAACCGGTAACACAACCTGTGGCAGTTACAGTTAAGCCCGTGGTACGTCCAACCACGGCCCAAAACAAAGTACCTGCAAATCCGGTTATAGCACCTGTTAATACTATAGCGCGTGTTAATAAAACCAAAAGCAATTTGACACCATCTGTATCACAGCCTGTAAATCCTATCCCCTCACCTGTAACAGCCCATACAGATGAACCATTATTAGCAAATGCCCCCACCGCAGATTATCCTGTTGTTAACGCCGTGGTTCCGGATACAGCAACGGGAATCAGCCCGAAATTAACCATCATTGCAAGTGACAACACACAGGCGGCATTAATAGCCCGGGTATCGTCGCATGACGCTCATGTAATTGCAGCCAAACCTGTAAAAAAACATCGTATCCGTAGCCTTGGCGATGTTTTTAACGTGGTGATAGCCGCTGTTGATAAACGTAAAGACAAAGTAATTGAATTCAGTAATACCGATGAAGACGACGCCACCATTACAGGCCTGAACCTGGGCTTTATTAAAGTAAAAAAAGAGAAAGAGAAATAATATTTTAGCGAAAGATAGATATACCACAACATATGAAACGCCTTATTTTCACCATCACAATATGCCTTGCCGCGAGCTTTGTTTTCGCTCAAAGCACACCTGCCGATTCCACCCAAAACACGTCAGATACCACCACCCATAAAAAGCATGTTAAGGTAAAACTGGGTTTTGGCGAAGATGTAACCCAGGTGAATATTAACAATGATGAGCCTGATACCGCCTACCACGCACACAAAGCGCCCGGCTTTTCCTTTGGGGTAACCTTTTCAAGGATCGACCTGGGTTTTGCTACGCTGATCGACAACGGCAGCTTTACCCTATCTGACAAAAACAAGTTTTTAAGCTACCGCCAGTGGAAAACAAGCAACTTCGGTTTTGATGTGCTGCAATTTGGCTATCGCTTTAACAGTGCCTTCAAAATTTATGTATCCGGCGGTTTTGACTGGACACATATCCGGCTGCGCAACGATATTACTATCCAGCGTAACGCGCCGGTACTTACGTACGTGCAGGATAGCATCCACTACAGCAAAAACCGTTTCTCATCAAGCTATTTGCGAATCCCCCTATCATTTTACTACCGCAGCCATGAGGACGACAGGGGCAACTACTTCAGATTGGTTGCCGGTCCGGAGATTGGGATCTTGCTTAATGGTCGCGTAAAACAGATCAGCGAGGAAAATGGCAAGCAAAAATTTAATGACGATTATCATTTTGCCAAACTGCGCAAAGGCGTATTTGTACGCATGGGATACGGTATCATGGGCTTATATGCCAAATATTACTTCAACGATATGTTTGAAAACAGCCCGGATCAAAAAGGGTTAAGGAACTTCTCATTCGGATTGACTTTTGGCTTCTAAACAGAACCATGATTTTAAGGATTACAGGATGGCCATGATAGATGGATGACTTGCCATCCTGTAATCCTTAAATCAGGTAAATCATGGTTCAGAATCATGACTCAAACGTTTATCTTTGCCACTGATGTCAGAGATTCCTTTTTTGCAGGCGGTTGCCATAAGTAAAATATACCCGGGAAAGCAGCAGGCCGGTGTAAAAAAAACCGGGCTCGTTATTGAACCGGGCAAAATCACCGCCATTATCGGCGAAAGCGGCAGTGGTAAAAGTACTTTACTGAGATTGTTATATGGTTTGCTCTCGCCCGATGAAGGCACTGTTTACTTTAAGGGCGAACGCATTTGGGGACCCGAAGAAAAGCTGATCCCCGGTCATGATGCCATGAAAATGGTAACCCAGCATACCGATGATCTTAACCTGTTTGCCAAAGTTTGGGATAACGTGGCGGCTATGCTGCCGGCAACAGATCTCAAAGCCAAACAGGAGAAAACCGAAAGGGTGCTTAAACAGCTCAATATGTTTGCCATGGCCGATAAGCGTGTGGCCGACCTAAGCGGCGGCGAAAAGCAACGCGTAGCCATTGCCCGCGCTATTGTTACCCATCCCCAGGTATTGCTGCTCGATGAGCCCTTTAACCAGGTCGATACTTCATTTAGGGAAGGCTTACAGCATGATATCAGGCAGATAGTTAAAGAAATCGGATTAACGGTGATCATGGTATCCCATGACCCTGCCGAAGTGCTATCGATGGCAGATGAGCTCATTGTTATAAACAAAGGAGAAATTGTTGAGCATGGCAATCCCAAGGCTCTATACAAACATCCCAAATTTCTTTATACGGCCCAACTGCTCACCAATTGCAACGTACTAACCGCTCATGAAGCCCGTTTTTGCGGCATTGACATAACCAAAGAATATGCGGTTGTTTATCCTGAGCAAATCAAAATTAAATTGATAGCGGCAACCAAAAGCTGGGTTGTTAAGCAGGTGTTATTTAAAGGTTTTTATGAGGATCTGATCATTAGGCATGAAGATATTACCCTACGGGTCTTGAGCGAGGAAACCGGAAAGTATGCCGAGGGAGATTTGGTAGCAGTACGGGTTGAGAAGTATTTGGAGTATTAATCCCACGATTAGGCTTACAAGGCAAGCAAGATATTTAGTTGTAGTTAACTGATATCGGCCCGCTCATTCGCCGCGGGTTGGCTTTGTTCTTTTTCTTGATAAAAAGAACCAAAAATCAAGTCAGCAGATAGGCTTCTTTGCGCTCAAGGCCTTTGCCCTGCAAACCGGGCATAACCACGGGCTGCAATTATTTTGCCCTGCTTCGCTCGCTCGTTGTCCCCGCTTCTGCAAAAACTTGCTATGCCCCAACAGCAGCACAGGCCACCATTGTTCTGCCCGCTTTCGCCCGAAGCTTACCTGCTGACGGGAAGGAAAAGAATTTTCTTAAAAATAAACCGGCGCCATACCTCGCGTTGACCACCGGTTTTTAAACGTATATTTAAAAAAGATCTTAATGCCTTAAATCAAGGCTCAGCATTACCAGGTTTTTACTTTCAACATAGGCGGTGCGCTCGTTCAACCTGTCAAGGACCTGATCAAGCGCCAGGCGGGTCTTTTTCTTTTTAATGTTGAGTTTGCTGTAAACTGTTTCCTCGTATATCAGCTTATTGTTATCGTTATAAAACTTAATGGTTTGCACGCGGGGCAAATTAATCTTGTGTTCAACTACCCAAAAACCGTGTACGTTTGTTATTTTATTTTGAGCCTGCACCGCAACTGCTGCAAATGCCAGGATACAAACTGTGATAATTAACTTTTTCATGGTGTTATTTTTAATATAAACTAAAATTAAGGGCTCGTAAAATGGCATGAAAATAGCGTAGGCACACAACCCGCCAGTTACGATTAACTGCATTTTAATACGACAAATAAACATCCAACCTGAAAAACGTACCGAAGCAGCCTTACTCCAGGTAGTTCGTCATCAAATGATTGCAGTTTGTCGCACTTTTATCCTAAAAGCCGCCCAATTAAACTGTTTTACAGTAAATTAGCTATATGAATACCGGCTTCGATCTCCTGCTCAATAATATAAAGCTGCCGCGCTTTTGGCAGCACCTGATATTTTGGGTAATTGTATCGTTTTTCATCACGACGCTTTATTCGTTCCAGACCAATTTTTGGGTATCCTTACGCAATAACCTTTTGTACATGCCCATACAAATAGCGTATTACTATGCCATTGCTTACTGGCTGGTGCCCAAATACGTTTTTGAAAAACGATATGTGATGTTTTTCATGATGCTGATACCGCTTGTTTTTGCATGTATGTTTATCAGCCGTACCATCGGAATCCTTTTTGTTGCGCCCTACCTGATCAGGGTGATGCACGTAACAGATGCCGGTTATATCGCCTCAACCCAACGTCCGTTTTTTGAGCAATTAACAGATGGGCAAAGCCTGGTAAATTCATTTAAAGGGACTAACCTGTTTACCGGGTTTGTACTTGCTATTAAACTTTTTAAAATGTGGTATGAGCGCAAGCAGGCGGCATTAGAAGCCGAACTCAACGCGTTGAAAGCCCAGGTACATCCGCATTTTTTATTTAATACACTTAATAACCTTTATTCGTTAAGTCTTAATAATTCGCCCAAATCGCCGCAGGCCATAATTGGCCTGTCGGACCTGCTGCGCTATATGCTCTATGAATGCTCAGATAACGAAGTACTTTTGGAGAAGGAAGTATTTATGATGCAGCAATATGTAAAGCTCGAAAAACTACGCTATGAAGAACGCATCGACATTAACTTTACCATTACCGGTAATTTGAAAGATAAAACTATAGCCCCGCTGCTCATTTTACCTTTTATCGAAAACGCCTTTAAACATGGCACCAGCGAGCAGGTGGGCGCCACCTGGATCAATATTGATATTAGTGTTACACTAAACCACTTCAAGTTAAAAGTAGCCAACGGCAAGCCCGAACGCTCTGTTGAAGAAGCCCATACGCCGGGGCATATCGGGCTAAAGAATGTGACCAAAAGGCTCAACCTGCTGTACCCTCATACCTCACGCCTGAAGATCGTGAACGAAGAAGATACCTTTTTTGTAGCGCTTGACCTCGACCTGAAAATCATAAAACAATCTGCTGCACAACAAATGGTAACCGCATGAAAATCCGCACACTTATAGTCGACGATGAGCCGCATGCCATTGAGGTATTGAAAAACTATCTTGCGCGCTTCAGCGAGATGGAGGTTACCGCCACCTGTAATGACGGCATTGAAGCGTTTCGCCTGCTGCAACAAAAACCTATCGATCTGATGTTCCTGGATATTCAGATGCCGGGAATAAAAGGTACCGACCTGCTGAAAAGCCTCAAGAACCCACCTAAAGTAATTTTCACCACCGCCTACAGCGAATACGCCCTTGATGGTTTTGAGTTGAATGCGGTTGATTACCTTTTAAAGCCTATCTCCTTTGAGCGTTTCCTGCGGGCGGTCGACAAGATTTATCAGCTAAACGAACATAAGGGCAAACTCCTGATTACCCATGAAGAACCTGTAAGTGATACGCATACGTTCATCTATCTTAAAGTAGACCGCAAAACAATTAAGGTTAATATCAATGATATTTTATGGATAGAAAGCCTGCGCGATTATGTTAAAGTAGTGGCCGTAAATAACCACGTCCACATTACCAGGCAAAAGATCAGCTTGCTCGAAGAAATGCTTCCTGAGAACAGGTTCGTACGCATCCACCGGTCATTTATAGTGGCATTAAACAAAATAGATTCTTTCTATGCCTATAGCATGGATGTTGCCGGGCATGAGCTGCCTATCGGTCGCAACTATAAGCAGGATGTACAGAAAAAGCTGAAGAGTGAACGGTTGCAGATGGGGTGATTTAGTTAATTGGTCAAATCAGTTGATTTCATTAATTTAATCAATTGTTCTTTGTATAAAGTTAATTCTGTATTTTTCTTCTTTACAAACAAGCAAAAATTCACTCTCCCTATTAAATATTCTAAATAATTCCCTTTAGACAATTGAATTTTTTCGACATGAGAATCCAATCCATATTTATTAATATAAAACATAGTTTGTCGAATATCTTTTATCTCAGTTTTTTTTACAGACAGCTTTCGATTTACAACTATACCTGTGACCATTTGGCGCTGGTGTTGTCTCTTAACACGAGTTTTTGATTCATTCATCTTAAATTTATGTCTCTCCAAAATCTTCCTTACTCCTCCTATAATCGTTCCCGAATGAAAATTACCTGATATCGTTATGTCATCGGCATATCTTAATCCCCATTCCCTACAAAAGGAGAACAATTCTATGTCGAGGTTATGAGTTAAAATAGAAGATAAATAAGGGCTTGAGGGACTGCCTTGAGGCAAACTTCCATTTAAAGTACATAACGATGCTAATATATTAGATACATTGCTATTATATCCAAAATTCAAAAACAGGTCTCTAACCGCCTCATATTTTATATTATCAAAATACTTCTCTATGTCGATATTAAGTACCTGCTTTTGCTTAGTATGATACTTTGCATTGCTAACTATCGACCGCCCTTTTGAATATGCGTTATTGAACTTGTTAGGTGGTACTACTCCAATAATATTTCCAAGTATCCAGTACTGAATAGCTTTTAATCCAGGTAAAGGTTCTGTAATTTCCCTACTATGCCCATTCTTTTTAGGGATTTTAAATACTCGATAAAAATTTTTCGGTTTTGAAATTGCCCTTAACAAATATGATTCCCGGTATCCAGTTAAAAATGATAAGTGCTTTAGATCATAAATAACAGGAACACCTTTATCATATAGTTTTTTTGAATAAGATAAAAGCTCAAGGATAACATTTCTCGGAATGTTAGCATCTTGAGCTTTTTTTGAAAATTTGAATGAATACTCATTCCAGGAGTAAAAAGATTCTTTCATTACAAAGTGATGCACGTATATAATATCACTCAATATCCCACTCAGCATAGCAGCTTAAACAGCAACTGAACAAAGAGAGAGAAAACAAAAACGGGTTAATGAACAGATCGTAATGTAGAATAAAATAGCATCGCCGGCCTATTAACCATATACTTAACGGAGCTCCGCGATAGCATTTACTCATCTACAAAACGCTTGAAAATATGTTCGCCCCAGAATAACGAATCGCTATTCCGCAGCCATCGGCTGCTTGAGCTAATGATAATCCTTACTTCCTATACATCAAATATATAGTTTTTGGGAATATATATGTCCGGTATTTCATTTAAACTATAAATACTATTAGGTTCCAACAATATCCATTCATGTTTTAACTTACTATATTTACTTTTAAGATTTTTAAATTGAGAAATTAAAGTAGCAAATACTGGCAATTTTGCTATTTCTGGGTTTATTTTCTTTATCCGTGCCATACTTATCTCAAACATTTTAGGATATTCAACATCGGATCCAACTTTAGGAAATTTTAAGTCGACACCTAAATAATTTTGATAATACTCAAATAACAAATCCTCAGAAATCAATTCCCACCCATGTTGCTTCAAATGAACTTTTAAAAGCCTAATATTTTGGTTAATCCTCATATGTTATTTATTGAATTAAAAATAGATTTAAAATTTTTCAACAAATGGTTAGTGCGAGGAATTTCAATTTTGACTTTAGAATCTTTGCTTTTAATTCGAAGAGTAGATGGGATTGCACTATTTTCTGGAATGTACCAGTAACAACTCTTTCTTAAAAGTATGCTATTTTCCACTACGTCAATCCAAGTGCTTTCATCCTCCGGAAGAACAAACAAAACAAGTATCATTTTTACGTAAAGAGAATCTACTCTGTCTTTTAGAGTTTGATAGTTCTTATAACGTAATTTATATTCAATAAACTTACCACTTTCAATTGCATACTTTTCTGTAGTTGATTTTAATTGTATATCAAGGCGTCTATCCGAGTCTTGAAACATAAACTTCCCATTAGATAATTGTATTTTTTCTACAGGTCCAACAGTTAAGTCTACGCCATGATCAACTTCCGCTTTATATATTTTAAATCCATCGTGAGCCAAAATCAATCTAACAAATGCTTCGGAAATAGCTTCCTTAATCTGTTCTTCCGTCATTGAGGTATCTAATAAACCAACGTTAAATGATACGCAATATAATATTATAATTTAATACAAATATTTACTGACTCGATTAATTAACTGGCAAAAAACCGGCAAACAGATCCCCAGTCTCCTTCAGTGTATTAAGCGGAACATAATCACAAACTTCAGCATATTCGCCCCACATTTGCTGTACGGCTTTATTATGATGGGCATTTGCAATGGCTTCGGCACTCAGCCATTCAAAAACTTCAATAATGGTGCCGTCGGCAGCTTCCATAATGATGGATTCACGGTCGGTTACCAGTCCTTCCTGTTTCAGGCGCGGTATATGCGTTTTCATTAACTGTTTTAATGCTTCCTGTTTGCCCGGTTTAGGTTTATAAGCAACAATTACAATCTGTCCCATAGGCTTCCGTTTATTAATATGCAATTTACAAAAAACTGCAGAGGCTATATGACTAAAAAACAAGTTTAAAACTGGTCGTTCCTGGGTATGGTGTTTAGCTTTGTAAGCAGGGGCACTTATCGCTATTGGAGACCAGGCAAGGGACGCTTAATGAAAAAACGGCGACAAGATATCTTGTCGCCGTTCACTGATCTCCCCTTCAGGAGAGATTTATAAGGTTATTTTTTCCAAACGTTATTTTCGGGATTGTAATCCGGTAATACTTTATCAGGATCGTAAGTAACCGATTCAATTTCTTCGGTTGATGGATATTTAAATGTCCATGATGCATAACGCTCCCAAATTTCAACCGGTAGTTTTACGCGGTCAACTTTACCGCTTTTGGTTTTGATCTCCAGGATAACCGGCATGGCCATTTTGCCCAGGTTATCTAAAGTGATCAGCGCGCCTTTAGCTGGATCGTTGTCAACGTATTTTACATCGCTTACAGCTACATCTAAACGCCAATCGTTCAGGAACCAGCCTCTCCAAAACCATTGCAGGTTTTCGCCGGCTGCGTTTTCCATCGTACGGAAAAAGTCGTCGGGAGTTGGGTGTTTAAATGCCCAGCGGTTAATGTAGGTTTTAAAGGCGAAATCAAAACGTTCAGGGCCTAAGATCTGCTCGCGCAGCAATACTAAACCCGCACTTGGTTTTGAGTAAAGCAGGGTACCGGTGTTTCTCTCTTTCAGGTTGGCCGGCTGGCTCATGATCGGCTCAAGATCGGGCCTTGTAAAGAAAGCGCCGGTAGCGTGCATATCCTGAACGCGGGTGTTTTTGTACTCGCCATTGTTAAAGTTAGCGGTAGAAAGGGTGTTAATGAAGGTGTTAAAACCTTCGTCCATCCAGCCGTACATACGTTCGTTTGAACCAACGATCATCGGGAACCAGGTATGGCCAAACTCGTGATCGTTAACTCCCCAAAGGCTTGCTTTTTTTGCTTTAGCTCCGCAGAAAACAATACCCGGATATTCCATGCCACCTACGATACCGGCAACAGCGGTAGCAGCAGGATAAGGGTACTCAAACCATTTTGATGAGTTATACTCGATAGATTTTTTAACATACTCTGTTGAACGGCCCCATGCATCGTTGCCATCGCTTTCAACTGGGTAAGCTGATATCGCAGTTGATTTTTTACCGCTTGGCAGGTCCATCTTGGCAGCATCGATAATAAATGCTGCAGATGAAGCCCATGAAGCATCACGGGCATTCTTGATTTTAAAGTGCCAGGTTAACTGGGTTTTACCGGCAGGGCGCGATTTTGGATCGATGACCTCATCAGCCGAACGGATGATCACTGTGCTTTCGCTTTTTTCGGCAGCAGCCCAGCGTTTCAATTGCTCAGGGGTATATACATCCTGCGGGTTTAATAATTCGCCCGATGCTACCACGATATGGTTTGCAGGAGCGGTGATGCTCAGGTCGAAATCGCCATATTCCAGGTAAAACTCACCCGGACCGCTGTAAGGGAGGGTGTTCCAGCCCATTACATCATCGTACACACATACGCGTGGGTACCATTGGGCAATAGTGTAAACTTTACCATTTTTGGTTTGCAGGTAGCCCATGCGGTCTGACCCATAATTTGGCGACACAAAAGAGTATTCAATTTTGAGTTTAGCCTGACCGCCGTTCGCGGCAATTTCTTTTGGAAGGAAAACCTGCATCCTGGTATCGGTGATCAGGAATTTAACGTCGACATATTCGCCTTTCAAACCGGCAACTTTTACCGATTTGATTTTATAACCGGCATCAAACGCCTCGCCGCGGCCCCAGTTACGGCTGCCCGTAGGCGGAACGATAGCCGTACCTCTTGAATCGAGCTTAAATAGGTTCTGATCAAGCTGCATCCACATAAAGCCCAATGTTTGCGGACTGTTATTGGTATACGTTAAAACTTCCGAACCGGTAATTTCATTGGTTTGATCGTTCAGCTTTGCCGCCAATTGGTAGTCGGCACGGTTTTGCCAGTATTTATATCCCGGCTCACCGCTTGCCGCGCGGAACTCAGTACCATTCTTAGTGTAAAACCCGGGACCGAAAGTTTCGTGATAATCGTAAACAGAACCGGCGGGGAGTGTGGTGGTAGGCGCTGGCTGCTGGGCATAACTCACCCCTGCGGCCAACATAAAGGCAAGGCTGCAACCTGCCATCAGTTTTAGTTTCATGTTCAGTCAAATAAATTGCGTAAAGGAACAAGTATACTACAAATTAGGCAGATGCAAAAGGTTGGTAAAACGATTGTTACCGATTTATTAAGGAATTGATTTCGTGCTTAGAGGCTATATATCAGGTGGATTGGGATAAATATTGAAATAAGCATTTCGAAAATATCATGTCATTGCGAGCGTAGTGCGGCAATCGCATGCTATACAGGGTGGCCTATCTCCGTGCGATTGCTTCGTTCCTCGCGATAACATATTTATTTCCACCATTGTTGGGAGTTGTCATACCAACAACGGTGGAACTTTAAAGGCTTATATTCATAAACCAAATTTCTTTTGTAAATTTGAATATGACCACGCTAACTGTGAACATAACTAATGAAAGCGATTTACCTGTATTACAGGAGATATTAAATCGTTTTGGTTTAACATATACTATCGATATAGAAAATGAGTTCTCTTTTTCAAAAAAAGATATCGAAGGCTTACTAAAATCAAAAAAAGATTTTCTGGAAGGAAAAACCACGGCCCGAAATTGGGATGATATAGAGGAAGACCTGAACCGTGGCTACAATTAAGCTTTTAAAGAGGGCCGAGCTTGAACTTATTGATGCCTGTAACTGGTATGAGGAACAACAAAAGGCCTATCAAAATATCTTAGGAAAGAGCTCAAAGGGGTTTTAGGTATTATAAAACTCCATCCCGAACTGTATTCAAAAAGATATGATATAGATCTTCACTTCGCCCCGCTACAGAAATTCCCATACGTAATAGTTTATTGGTATGATAAAGACCTTGATACTGCTTTTATTATCTCAATTTTTCATACCAAACGAAACCCCGATGAATTCGAAAGCTAACTAAAACTTACGAAGCCCTAAGCCTCGTAAGTCGTCGAATTCCCTTACTTCCCCAAAAAATGATCGGCATAAACCTTTTCATCAAAGCCGAAGAAAATGAAGCCGTTATCTTCAATAACCGGGCGTTTGATCATGCTGGTTTTTTGCTGTAACAGTTGCAGCGCATCGATATTGGTTTTGATGCTTTCTTTAACTGCCGGGTCAAGCTGTTTCCAGGTGAGGCCCTGTTTATTCAAAAATTTCTCATAGCCCGCTTTGCTGTCCCATTCCTGCAGCTTTTCGGTACTTACACCCAGCTTTTTGAAATCCTGGAAATCGTAAGCTACTTTATTTTCTTTAAGCCAGTCGAGGGCTTTTTTTACTGTATTGCAATTGGTAATTCCGTAAACTTTCATGGGGTAAATTTACGGATTTAGAGGTATCATAGGCAGATGCTATGGCAACTCACCTGTTCTTTTACAATGAGGCGATACGAAACAAAAAGAGGCGCCATTACGCGCCTCTCCTAACAAATATCTATCAGCAATTAACCATTGCCGCCGCCATTGCTTTTTCCTCCGCCTTTGGTATCATCGTTATTAATGCCACGCTGGTTCTTTTTGATATCGCCATTCAATTTACCAAACTTAAAGTTTAATCTCACGGCAAAATTCCTGTAGCGGTTATGGTATAATGATTCCTGGTCAAAATCAACTGTATGTGTGGTCGATCTGAATGTACGGTATCTACTGTATGGGTTGTTGGCTACCGCTGATATGGTTAGCTTTTTGTTCAGGAACTCTTTAGATAGTACGTAGGAGTTAAAAATAAAATTGCTCGATTTACCTTGTAAGGTAACATCACCGCTAAAGAAACCGGCATCAAGCCCTAAACGGTAGCCACCATCAAACTTGTAACCAATATTGGCAAAAGCGTTGCCGGTGTAACCATCGTTTTTGTAAAACTGACCATTATAAGTACCTTTTAACCATACATGCGAAATTTGCCCGTTGATGTTAACCGTAAACTTCTTAGTGATAGAATAATTGGTATTAAGGTTTAACCCTAACGAACGGTTACTGCCCAGGTTTTGATAGGTGGTAAAAGTAACCGTGTCGATATGATCGCCCATGTTGTTTTGAATCAGGCTGGTCACATTTTGGATAGCATTATTGGAGAATGCATAGCTCAAACCAACATTGATTGATCCTTTTGAGAAATTACTATAGTTCAACTCAAAAGTATTGTTCAGCTCCGGCTTCAGATCGGGATTACCTGTGCTGATAAATTTGGGGTTCGATTTATCGATAAATGGGTTTAATTGGTAAATGCCTGGCCTTTGAATGCGCTGGGTAAAGCCCAAACTGATGCTGCTGCTTTTCATAGAGCGCTGAACAGAAACCGATGGAATAAAGTTATTATAGCTTTTATCAAGCGGCGTGCCTGTAAACACGGCATTTACCTGCGTATGCTCTAAACGCAAGCCCGCCTTGCCGGTCCATTTATTCATCTTTAACTGATACGAGTTATAAGCACTGTACACATCCTGGTGATAGTCGAACTCGCCGGTTTGCCCTGCATTTACATTATATACCGAACTGGTTGAATCTTTATCCTCGCGCCTGTAATCGCTGAAATTGTTCCGCAGAATCACTTTACCGCCGGCCTCAATACTGATTTTCTTCAATGGATAAGCATAATCTAACTGGAAAGTATGCTCACGGTTACCTGCATTATTATATTGCCTGAAATCGGGTTGGAGGGCATTGTAATAATTAACCCTTTCCGAAAACTGGTTATCGGTGAAATTTTTGCTCGGTCCGTAGCTGTATTTGTAGGATAATGTTAGCAATTCATCTTTATGCCCTTTAAAGCCTAACTGGTAGTTGATAGACGCGTCGAGACCCTGATCATGATTGTAACCGTTGCTCGACAGCCTATAACCCTGGGTCAGATCACCGGCCGCATTCGTCTGGGCCGATCGTTGTGAGCCGTCCTGATCAAATTCGCCATGAAAAAACTCGAATGAACCGGTAAGCAGGTTTAGCGTATCAATCTCATAGCTCAGCTCTGCATTAGCATAGCGATATTTGCCGCCAAATGAATTATTGCCTGTTTGCAGGATGCTTGATTCAGGATCAAAAAAAGTTTGTTTGGTGGTTGATGTATTGGTATTACGCTTCTGGTTACCAAAACCTGCATAACCCGAAACTCCGAACTTACCCTGCTTGGCAGTCATGTTCAGGTTATAGCCAGGGCCCCATACACTATTATAGCGCATGTTGACGCTGCCGTTATACCCCTGATCGGCGTTCTTTTTAGTGATGATGTTAATTATACCTGCCAAACCCTCGGCATCGTATTTTGCAGGCGGCGTAGTGATCACCTCAATCTTTTCGATGTTGGTGGCCGGCATTGCCTTTAATACGTCTGACGGGTTTTTAGCCATCAGTGCCGATTCTTTCCCGTTGATCAGGATCTTGTATTTGCCGCTGCCTTTTAACTTGATGTTATCGTCGCCATCCACGGCTAAAAGCGGTACTTTACGCATCATGTCCAATGCAGAAACCGCTTTGCTTTCGGGGTCGGCAGTTACATCGTAGCTTAGGCGGTCAACCTCTTGTTTCATAACCGGCTTTACAGCGGTAATGGTTACCTCGTTCAGCTGTTTGCTTGATGCTGCTACCAGGATCCGCCCCGCATCAAACGTTTTATCGGTTATTTTCACCGGGAGTACTTTTGTTGCATATCCAACAGAAGCTACTACTAACTGATAGGTTTTACCTTCGGGGGCTTTCAGTTCAAAGCTCCCGTCATCTTTGGCAAGCGTACTTTTTACCGGGGTTTTGGTAGCGGCATCCTGCAGTGCCACCGTACCATACCCCAATGGTTTGTTGGTTACCGAATCGATCACGGTACCTTTAACAGTTATATTTTGAACAGGAACCGGTGCGGCAGCCTGGGCCATAACCATGCCCGTGACAAAACAGCAGATCACTGTTAGTAGAAATTGTTTCATAATTGCGATTTTGGTCATAAGACGTTTAAGATACCCGGGTGTGACAGTAAAAAGTATGCGTTTAACACTTTTTAACGTTTGCCACTGCCGGGTAACGGATTAGTTACTGAAGTTGTTAATTGCGGCTTCCGCTGCTGGTATCATCATTGTTAATACCACGTTGATTTTTCTTTATGCTGCTGTTAAGCCTGCCAAACTTGTAGCTCAGGCTCACGTTAATAGTGCGATAAAAGTTGTTATTGGCTGTGTAAGTTTCAAAGCCATCACCTTTGGTATAAAAGTCGAGCTTGCTGAATTTTTTGAAAGGATTGTTAACGTTTAATGATAATGATACCTTTTCGTTAAACATCGTTTTGGTTCCGCTGATGGAACTGAAAAAGAAATAATTGTCCTTTCCCTGCAACAATACATAACGGCTGTCATACCCAATGTTTAAGCCGGCGCGATAGCCGCCATCAAATTTGTAGCTGGTATAAGTAAAAATGTGTCCCTGGTTACCACTGTTGCTGAAAAGCGAGCCGTTGTAATAGCCCTTCAGCCAAACAAACAGTAATTCGGCATTTATATTCACGTTCAGTTTTTTGGTGATGGGATAATTCACATTCAGATCAAAGCCCCAGTTTTTGTTCGAGCCCACATTAGCGTAAGTGGTAGTAGTAACTCCTGCGGTATCAACCGAGGCTAAATTTTGTACCGTGTTATTGGCAAATGAGTAATTGGTGCTCAGGTTGATGGAGCCTTTGGCAAAATTGCTATAACCCAGCTCAAAATTATTGGTTACCGCGGCCCTTAGGTTAGGATTACCAACGTTACGGTATTGCGGGTTGGATTGATCAGTATATGGGTTAAGCTGGTAAATACCGGGGCGTTGGATGCGTTGGGTAAAACCAAGCGTGAGACTGCTGCTTTTCAGGCTCCGTTGTACCGATACCGAGGGCACAAAATTATCATAGTTTTGGTTAACGGTTGGTTTCCCTACCGCGAAATCGGCGTTAACCGTGGTATGTTCCAACCGCATACCGCCTTTAAAAGCCCATTTGGTTAACTTAACGGAATAGGAGTTGTATACACCATAAATATTTTGTTTATAGGTAAAATTATTCACCTGCGCTGTATCGGCGTGATACTCATTATCAACGTCGCTTTTTACGTCGGTATTAAACTGGCTATAGTTATTACGCAGAGTTGCTTTACCACCGGCCTCAACAGTAAGAATTTTGGCAGGCTGGATATAATCTAACTGAAAAGCATGCTGCTTTGAACCTGAGTTATTATATTGCCTGTAATCATTGGGGATACCTTTGCCGGTAGCACCGTCTCCTTTTGTGGCCTCGCTGGTTTGAAGATTGTTATTATAATTGTATTTATAAGATACGGTAAGCAACTGCTCCTTGTTTTTCCTGAAACCCAACTGGTAGTTTAACCCCACGTCAGATCCTTTAAATTCGCCTGTGCCATTGTTAAACAAACGGTAAAATTGCGTAACAGCATCGGCGCTATCGCGTTGGGTGGTAACCTGATAATTATGCTGATTGCTTTTGCCATGATAAAAATCAAACATACCGGTAATCAGGTTCAGGGTATCTACCTCATAACTTAATTCACCGCTGCCATACAGGTTTTTACCAGTGTTGCCTCTTGTACCTGTTTGACTAAGTGTTGACTGCGGATCGGTTGACTGTGACTTAAAAAAAGTAGTCATGTTCTCGAACGATGACGTACGCAAGGGCCTGTAGTTATAACCGGCATAGCCGCTAAAACCAAATTTACCCTGCTTTACGGTTAAGTTCACATTAGCACGTTCGCCAAAAACATTGTTATAGCCGGTGTTGATACTTACATTATATCCCTGGTCGGCATTTTTTTTGGTGATGATGTTGATGATCCCGGCAAGGCCTTCGGCATCATATTTTGCGGGCGGCGTAGTGATTACTTCTATCTTTTCGATATTAGCGGCCGGCATGGATTTCAGCACGTCCGATGGGTTCTTAGCCATCATGGCCGACTCTTTTCCATTGATCAGGATCTTGTAATTGTCGTTACCCCGTAGCTTGATAGCGTCGTTGCCATCAACAGATAACAAAGGTACTTTCCGGATCATATCCAAAGCGGTGATCGATTTACTTTCCGGGTCGGCAGTTACATCATAGCTCAGGCGGTCGACCTCCTGTTTCATTACCGGCCTTACGGCGGTAACGGTAACTTCTTTCAATTGTTTGCTCGATGCCGAAAGCAGGATCCGGCCTGCATTAAATGTATTATTTGTAAGTTTTACCGGGATAGTTTTGGTGGCGTAACCAATAAAAACAGCAACTAACTGGTAAGTTTTACCTTCGGGTGCTTTTAGTTCAAAACTGCCATCGTCTTTAGCCAGCGTGCTTTTTACCGGGGCTTTGGTGGCGGCATCCTGGAGCGCAACAGTAACATATCCCATAGGTTTGTTATTAGCCGAATCAATGATAATACCTTTTACAGTAATATTAGGAACTGCCGGAGCGACGGGAGCTTTTGTTTGAGCAAATAAGAAGGTAGAAAAGCAACAGCAAAGTACCGTTAGCAGGATTTGTTTCATAAGGTTATTTAGGTTTACAAGACGTAAGTACACACCCGTGCGTTACAACACGAATTACGATTTGAACGAAATTTTAACTAAAATATTAGTTTGTAACGACGTTGTTACTTATTATAACGGGTCATGGTAAGTTCGGTTCCAATAGTTGCAAAACTCTTCACCATCTCTATCGAACGATCGATCAATGCAGGCAGCTCGGGCTGTTCGTCTTTATCAAACGGGCTCAGCACAAAATCAACCTGGCGGCCTTTGGGGTAATTATCACCAATGCCAAAACGCAGGCGTGCGTAGTTATTGTTGCCAAGTACTTCTTCAATATTTTTAAGGCCGTTATGCCCGGCGGCACTGCCTTTGGGTTTTAAGCGTAAGGTACCCAGCGGCAGGGCAAGGTCATCCACAATAACTAAAACATTCCCCACCGGAATTTTCAGGTCTTTCATCCAGTAGCTCAGGGCTTTCCCGCTCAGGTTCATATAGGTAGTAGGTTTAATGAGGCAAAGCGTACGGCTCTTGAAGGATACCTCGGTATAATAAGCCAGCCGCGAGTTTTGGAACCTCGCTCCCTCTTGCCTGGCCAGTTCATCCAAAACCATAAAACCTATATTATGCCGTGTATCTGCATACTCCGGACCAATATTTCCTAAACCTACAATTAAATATTTCATGCCCCCTGGCCCCCTAAAGGGGGAATTATGAAGCTATCCAAACCAACAATACAATCGTCATTGCGAGGTCCGAAGCAATCGCAAACTGCACAGGGCGGACCTCCTAATCGGGGATTGCTTCGTACCTCGCAATGACGTGATGGTTATCTTTCAGAAATGCTCCGAGTAATTAATTAAATTTTTATGCGAAGATATTGTTTATTGCTCAAACAAAAACAGCGATAGAAATTACTCTACCGCTGTTTTTAATTTCGCCTCTTGTTCCCCCTTCAGGGGGGGTAGGGGGCTTATTTTTTACCTGAAGCTGCTTCTTGTTCAGCCTGACGCAATGCACGTGAGGTAGTTACAGAAACAATGGTATCTTCTTTAGCATTAGTGATAGTTAAGTTATCTAATTTAATATCAGATACTTTTACTGATTTACCTACTTCAAGAGATTCGATGCTTACTTCAATAGCATCAAGATGATCTTTAGGAAGCGCTTTGATACGCAGTTTCCTTAATTTTTGAACCAGTTTACCACCTACTTTAACACCTGGAGAAGTACCGGTTAATTTTACCGGGATCTCGATAGTGATAGGTTTTTTCTCATCTAACAACAAAAAGTCAACGTGAGTGATTTTTTCAGTTAGTGGGTGGAACTGGATGTCCTGGATGATAGCTTGTGATTTAACACCGGCAATTTCAAGATCGATGAAATGAACAACCGGAGTATAAACAACGGCCCTCAAATCAGCTGCGGACACAGAAAAGTGGGTCTGGGTAGCACCACCGTAAAGCACTGCTGGCACCAGGCCATTGTAACGCAGCTCTTTCGCGTCTCTTTTCCCTACGTTCTCTCTTGGAGAACCGCTAATAGCAATTGATTTCATTTTTATTTATTTGTTTATTATTTAGTTCATGGTTGATAGATCATTGTTCATGGCCTATTTTCCCATAAAATCTTTATTCGTTTTTATCTCACGGTTGGCAATTTACTATGAACCATCAACCATGATCTATGAACTCTTAATCCACCTTAAACAAGGTACTAATCGAACCGTGTTCGTTTACGTTGCTTATCGCTTTAGCAAACAGTTCGGCGGTTGAAAGCACCCTTATTTTAGGGCTGCTGTGTTTAAGCGGGATCGTATCTGTAACTATCAGTTCGGTTAATGCCGAGTTTTCGATAGTTTCATAAGCTTTACCTGATAATACCGGGTGTGTACAAACCGCGCGAACGCTGCGTGCGCCACGTTCCATGATCAGTCCGGCTGCTTTTGCTAACGTACCTGCGGTATCACAAATGTCGTCAATGAGTACAATGTCCTGATCAGTAACATCACCTATCAGCGTCATGGCTTCAATTTCGTTAGCACGTTTACGGCGTTTGTCGCAAATTACCACTTCGGCATTAAAGAACTTGGCAAAGCTGCGGGCCCTGTATGAACCGCCCATATCAGGCGATGCAATAGTAAGGTGACCTAAACCAAGGCTTTTAATATAAGGTACGAAAATGATAGAGGCATCCAGGTGATCAACCGGAACATCAAAAAATCCCTGAATCTGCGCTGCGTGTAAATCCATGGTCATGATACGGTTAATGCCGGCTGCAACTAACAGGTTAGCTACCAGTTTTGCACCAATGGCAACACGTGGTTTATCTTTCCTGTCCTGGCGCGCCAAACCAAAATAAGGTATAACGGCGTTTACATAATGTGCTGAAGCGCGGCGGGCGGCATCAATCATCATTAGTAATTCCATTAAATTATCGGTAGGCTGGTGGGTAGACTGGATCAGGAAAACATCGCATCCCCTTACAGATTCATTAAAATGCGGCTGGTATTCGCCATCGCTAAAACGCGATATCACAACTTCGCCTAACTCACGACCATAAGCATCAGCTATAAGATGCGCAAGTTCCTGCGAACCTGATCCTGAAAATAATTTAACCGGGTTAAATTGTAAGGGCATTTTGATTTTGAATTTGGGATGTTCGATTTCGGATTTTACCTGTCCTTCACCGTTGATCTTTTACAAATACAACCGTTATAAAACACAATTCGGATTTCAAGTTTTCCAATCAGAATAAATCCGAAATTGAAAATCCGAAATCCGAATTTTATTGTTGCCCGACCAGGATTCGAACCTAGACAAACGGTACCAAAAACCGTCGTACTACCATTATACTATCAGGCAATCTCCTTTGGTTTGTTTTACTCCCCGAAAAGGAATGCAAATATAGCGCGAATATTTGATTCTCAAAATAGAATTTTAAAAAAGTTCATTATTAACTCAAACACAGCAAAATAAAATACAAATACGCCTCAAAAGGCCGTTTTTGATGGCAACATCCCAATAGTTTTATTATTTTCGGCTGCATTAATCCTGTTTTTTTACATAGTGTTCAATCATGAATTATAAAAAACTCAACAATATATTTGGCTGGGTAGCCTTTATTATTGCCACAGTAACCTACATTTTAACCCTTGAGCCATCATCAAGCTTTTGGGATTGCGGCGAATTTATAGCCTGTATTTATCGCCTGCAGGTAGCGCACCAGCCTGGCGCGCCCCTGTTTACCATCATTGGCAAGGTATTTACCCTGTTATCTATGGGCGATAATACCAAAGTTGCTTATTGGGCCAATATGGCATCGGCCCTGGCCAGCGGCGCTACCATCATGTTCCTGTTTTGGACCATTACCGCCCTCGCCAAAAAACTATTGGTTAAAACAGAAGAGCAACTTAATTCAACCAACCTGATCCTCATCATTGGTTCGGGCCTTGTTGGTGCTTTAGCCTATGCATGGTCGGATACTTTTTGGTTTTCGGCCGTTGAATCAGAGGTTTATGCGCAATCGTCCCTTTGCACCGCGGTAGTATTTTGGGCGATATTAAAATGGGATGCCCATGCCGATGAACCTCATGCCGACAGGTGGATAGTTTTTATCGCCTATGTAATGGGCCTTTCCATCGGTATTCACTTATTAAACTTACTGGTGATCCCGGCTATCGGTTTGGTGATCTATTTCCGCAGGGTAAAAAATGTTACTACAAAAGGCACACTGCTTACTTTTTTGGTAAGTGTTGTGGCACTGGCATTTGTACTTTGGGGCGTTATACAATACACCGTAAAAGGCGCGGCTTTTTCCGATCTGCTTTTTGTAAATACTCTGGGAATGGGCTTTGGCAGTGGTGCGGTGGTGTTTTTTGTACTGCTCATTATTACCATTGTTGCAGGCATTTACTATACTATAAATCCTGTTAAACCTGCCATTATTTTAGCGGCCGTATGCTTTGTATTGATATTAGGCATCAGCGGCGGTATTATTGGTTTAATAGTAAGCGCGGGTATTTTAGCGCTGCTGGAGTATGTAGTAAAAATCCGCGAAAAGCGTTTCGCGCTTAACAGCTTTTTAATTTGCCTGCTGTTTATCCTGTTTGGCTACAGTTCATTTGTGATGATCGTGGTACGTGCAAAGGCTAGCCCTAACCTGAATAACAGCGACCCGGAAAATGCTTTTGCCTTAAACAGCTATCTTAACCGCGACCAATACGGCGATACCCCGTTATTGTACGGACAGTTTTTTGATTCGGAAGCTACAGCACAAACCGAAGGCGCTAACATTTACCGCCGCGGGGCAACCAAATACGAAGTTGCCGGTAAAAAACTCAATACCGTTTATGACCGTAATACCATATTCCCAAGGATGTTCAGCGATAAGCCCGGCCACCCGGAATTTTACCGTGAGTGGACAGGCCTTGGCGAAAGCGAACACCCTACCTTTGGCTCAAACATCAGCTTTTTTGCCAAATGGCAGATCAATCAAATGTATACCCGCTATTTCCTGTGGAACTTTGCCGGCAGGTCTAATGATCTTGACGGTCAGAGTTTAAATTCAGGTGCCGACGGCGAATGGATCAGCGGATGGAACTTTAACAAACCCCTTCCGTATTCGGTTACCGAAAGCAAAAGTTATAACCGCCTGTTCTTTTTACCGCTTATCATTGGCTTGTTTGGTGCGGTATTTCATTTTGCGCGCAACCAACGCGAAGCCGGGGTTGTTGCTATCCTGTTTGTTTGTACCGGTTTAGCTATTGTGCTTTACCTTAACCAGGATCCACTGCAACCCCGTGAGCGTGATTATGCTTATGCAGGCTCCTTTTATGCCTTTGCCATATGGATAGGTTTGGGCGTGATAGGCATTGCCGATTTGTTAAGCAAAAAGCTGAATGCAAAGGTTAGCGCCATTATCTCTACAGTGGTTTGTTTACTGGCCGCTCCTTTATTAATGGCCAACCAGGAATGGGACGATCATGACCGCTCAACCAAGCTTACCCCCCATGATATGGCTTATAACTATCTTAATTCATGCGCACCAAATGCCATTTTGTTTACTTATGGCGATAATGATACCTACCCGCTTTGGTACATACAGGAGGTTGAAAATGTACGACCCGATGTGCGTATCGTAAACCTGAGCTTGCTGGGCACCGACTGGTACATCCGCGGTATGAAAAACAAGATGAACGAATCGGAACCATTGCCGATCAGTATGCCGAATGATAAATTTAAACCGGGCGTACGTGATGTGATCTACTTTAGCGATCAAAAAATTGCGGGGGCTACCGAGCTGAAAGATGTTTTCGATTTCATTACCTCTGATAAAAAAGAAGCTATGGTTGAGTATAACAATGGCGATGTTGCCAATTACCTGCCAACCAATAAATTCAAACTAACGGTTAACGCTGATGAGGTTATTAAAACAGGCTCTGTACCAGCAGCCAATAAAGATAAAATAGCCCCGGAAATGGACTGGACATTTAACGGTCGTTACGTTACCAAGGATGTACTGGCAATGATGGATATCCTGAGCCATAACAACTGGAAACGGCCTATTTATTTTTCGGTTACTGTACCTAACAGTAATATGATCGGCCTGGATAAATATATGTATAACGAAGGCTTCGCTTACCGTTTACTGCCATTAAAACCGGATACAGCCGTTGGGCCGCTTGAAGCCAGCAACATCGGTAAGATGTATGAAAACATGATGACCAAATACAAATGGGGCAACATGAAAAACGCCAGCTATCTTGATCACGAATCAATGACGATGTTTTACCCGCTTATCACCAGGCTTTATTCAACCCTGGCCGATGACCTGGCCAAAGCCGGCAAACCTGATTCGGCCCGTAAAGTACTTAAAAAATATGATGAGGTAATGCCAACCACTATTAACTCATTAGAGATAGCGGTACGTAAATATTATATGATTGAAAACGCTTACCGTTTAAACGATATTCAGCTTGGCAACAAACTGGCTAACCTGGTTGATGACTATGTAAGCAATCAGCTTGATTACAGCTACGCACTATTCCAAAAAGGCGAAACCAACCTCGAAAACCGTGACCTGCAATATTCCATGCAGATATTAGGTGGCTTGGTTGAGTTTAGCAAGCAATACAAGCAGCCGCAACTATTCAATAAATTCAGCACGCAGCTGAGCGGCTTTGAAAAGAAATTTGGGGTGACGGGAAAAAAGTAAGTCTCCTTTTCAATTTTTGAAAATGCCCACCGGTGAGGAGGGCATTTTTTTATCTACACGAGAGCTGGTCGAAGTTTAGCGTCAGCGTAACTTCGACCTAAAACAGCTCAAGCTTTCAGCTTGAATGTCCTTGCCTAAAAGAATTAAAGCGAGCATGTTAACCTGAGTCGCGGAAGCAGGATGCTTCCGCGATTTTAGGTCGAAGTTACGCTGACGCTAAACTTCGACCGGTGACAGGGCTTACAATTATTATTTCTTTAATTTACCGATATTCCTGTGGAGTTTAACCAAAACATCATGGTTATTTATTGTTTATACTAAGCGTAATATATATTTGCCACAATGAAGATCCTGCTCATAGAAGATGAACCCAAACTGGTATCCATTATTCAGCGCGACCTAACTGCCGAAGGCCACGAAGTAAGCGTTGCCCTTGATGGTACAACCGGGTTGGATATGGCTATGAAAACGGATTTTCAACTCATCATACTGGATATCATGCTGCCCGGCATTAATGGCATTGAAGTTTGTCGCAGATTAAGACAGGCCAATCAACATTCAGCCATATTAATGCTTACAGCCCTGGGCACCACCGAAAACGTAGTAGTGGGCCTCGATAGTGGTGCAGATGATTACATGGTTAAACCCTTTAGCCTTGCCGAACTCAATGCCCGCATCCGCACCCTGGCCCGCCGCAACAACAACCTTGTACAGCCGCCAAACGTGATCCAAATTGCCGACCTGGTAATTAACGGCGACGAAAAATCAGTTAAACGCGGTGATAAAACCATTGACCTGACAGCTACGGAATATCGCCTGCTGGAGTTTCTGGCTAAAAATAAAAACCACATGCTCAGCCGCATTGAGATATTGGAGCACGTTTGGAACATTGATTTCAATATGGGTACCAACGTGGTTGATGTATACATTAACTACCTGCGCAAAAAGGTGGATAAAGATTTTGAGCCCAAGCTCATCCATACAGTTATTGGCATGGGCTATATTTTAAAAAACAACGCGGCATGAGCATCCAGAAAAAAGTAGCGCTGTTGTTCCTGGTGCTAACAGTGTCGGTAATATTGATATTCAGCAGTGCTATTTTTTATTTTGTGCACCAGTTTACCTTCGATGATTTTTATAAACGGCTTGAGACCCGTGTAAACATCTCCTCCCAGATCCATCACCTTAATGATCGCGACAGCCTCGGCATGTACCGGGAAATACGCCAGCGCTATCTGGAACGCCTCATAGCCGAAAAGCAATACATCATTAAACCTGATATTTACACAAAAGGCAAAACAGTTAAAGGCGTTCCGCGCCAACTAATTAATAACATCATCGCCAACGGTAAATCGAGGTTTAAAGCCGATAATGTATTTTACGCCGGCAATATCTTCCACTTTCCGGAGGGGGATGCTATTATTGTGGTTTCGGCAACCAATCCATCTGGCCTTAGTGAGCTGAATGATCTTGAGCAGGTGCTGATAGTCAGTTTCCTGATTTCGATATTGATCGTGTATATTATTGGTCGCCGGTTTTCATATCATACCTTTAAGCCGGTACGCAGCATCATTAAAAAGGTAAATACCATTACCGCCAGCAACCTGCATTTGCGTTTGGAGGATTATAACGGGAAAGACGAAATAGCCGAGCTTACCCAAACTTTCAACAACATGCTCGACAGGCTGGAAACAGCCTTTGAAACCCAGAATAACTTTATCAGCAACGCGTCTCACGAGTTACGCACCCCCCTGGCCATCATTAAAGGCGAAGCCGAACTTTCCCTCAAAAATCTGGATCAACCAGGGGCAGATCTGCATAAAAACCTGCAGGAGATATTAACCGGCACCCAAAGTCTGCAGGATATAATTACCAGCCTGCTGGGGCTGGCACAAAGTGGCTTCGATGGCAAAAAGCAAAACTGGGAACAGATCCGTGCCGATGAAATGGCGTTTATGGTTAAAGAGGCTGTTGATCATATTAACCCAACAAATAATCTTAGTATTGATTTTTCATCACTGCCCGATGATGTGGATAGCTTAGTGACAGAGGGCAATATTAACCTGCTTAAACTGGCTATAAGTAACATAGGGCTTAATGCCTGTAAATACTCGGAGAACAAACCGGTAGTGCTTAAAGTATATGCCGAAAACAACAGTATTATTTTTAGCGTAAAGGACCAGGGCATTGGTATCCCCGAAAGCGATGTGCAGCATATTTTCGAACCATTTTTCCGTGCATCAAACACCGGGAAATACGAGGGGCACGGCGTAGGGCTTCCGCTGGCGCTGAACATTGTAAGGCTGCATAAAGGGAATATCGGCATTGTTTCTAAAGAGGGGGAAGGCACCGAGATCAGGGTGATGCTACCTATTTATAAAATTAAATAATACTTTTTGTCATTTTCGAACTCTGGTTTTTCCGGCGCTCCCCCTGATGGTCACTTATAATAAAGTGAAGAAGATGCCATTCTCTCTTCAATGTCACCGGGTTTTAACACGCGAAATGATATTTTATTTGTTCACCCTCTATCTTGTTAAATTATTCTTATCACTGGCACAGCTATTGTTTTAACTACCTCGCATCAAAACTATATGCTATGAAAGTATTAAGAATAAAACTGGCCATGCTGTTATTGGGATTAATATTAGGCACTGCTGTCCCCGTATTGGCACAATCATCAACAGATACTTCCGCATTAACTACAAAAGCTAATGGAGCCGGTGCCGGAAACGGATCGAGCCAGGGAGCCCCAGGTTCAGCTACGGTATCAGGTACCGGAACCGGCACTTTACAGGACAGCGATAAAGCAAGTGTACCCAGTGGCGACGCCGGTGTAAAACAAAGTACCGATCAAAAAGCCGTAAACCCATCACAAGCGACGGGCTATTGGATATTAGGTGTATTTAGCTTTATCGGTTTGGTTGCGCTGATCATCCTTCGCCGAACCCGGAAAGCGAATTCGTAATTAGTTTGTTTCAATGATCTTTATACCCCAGGGCTCCAGTTTTAAACCGGCATTTTTGCTGACGTTATCGCCAGATAGCAACTCCTTACCATTACTGTAAGGGTAAGTTAGGCTGGCTTCATTAGCCGAGTAATTAAAATAATAATGAACTGTTTTACCTGCCTGATTTACGCCCTGCTTTGTGACGATAGGCCATGCTATCTGCTGATCTGCTCCCCATAACCCGATGGATCTTACCTCATCCGCGAGAAGCTTATCGGTAACGGCACCGGTGGTAAGCGTGCCAATATAGGTCGCCACGCCTTTTCCGTAGTTGTTTTGGGTAATGGCGGCGTACTTGCCCCAAACCGGGTGATCATAGTAAGCTAATACTTTAGCGGTAGTAGGAGTAATGAGCTCCATCCAGGTATTCAGCTTTTTATCTTCGGGTTTCAGGTTCCAATCATCAGCTTTTAATGATACATTGCTGGGTTCGGTAAACTGGCTGTAGTAAATTCCGCAGGCTTCTTCAATAATTCCCGGCTGATGGGTGGTACGTACTTTCACATTTTCGTCGGCGAAACCGCTTTTGAAGGTATAAATGATGTGCCCGCCGTTTTTAACATAGATGTTTAAGCGCTTTAACAAACTATCCGGTGCCGCGTATAGCAGGGGAACTATCAGCAGTTTATAATCTTCAATATTCTTACTTGTCGGGTCAACAAAATCACAGCCTACGTTCATATGGTACAAGCCATCGTAAAACTGGCGCAATACATCATTATAGCCGGTACGTACGCCCCAGCCAAAGCCAAAAGCTTTAAAGCCGGTAAGGGCTTCGTTGCTGAACAGGATAGCTACGTCGTTTTTCTTTTTCAGATTGATGAGTTTGGCGCTTAGCCTGTCGAAATCTTTGCCGATGGTTTTAGCCTCGTCATAAACAGGGTTAGGTTCAAAATCATGACTTAACAAACCTTTCCAGTAGGTTTCGGCCGAGTTATGGATAGAGTGCCATGGCCAGTAGCTCACCATATTTGCCCCCGACGCCAAATGACTAAAAGCCTGCAACCTCAGCTGGCCGGGATAAGGTACCCATTGCGGAAAGCCCTGAGCTTCGGTTTCGATAGTAAGGTAGTTTTTGCCGCCTTTCATTGATCGGGCCACATCGCCTCCAAAAGAGATCTCCACACCGGTAAGCTTATCCTGGCTGGGGTGGTAAATATCAATGCCTGCAATATCCAAAGCTTTGGCCGCTGCAAAATGATCAACATCGGGCTGAATGCCGAACGAATAGCCGTGCCATTCCAGGTCGAAGTTTTGGGTGATGAACTGATCGGGACGTTTGTATTCGCGCACAATGGCGGCCTGCCATGCTAAATAATCAGTAACCAGCTGCCGCTGAAATTTGGCAAACTCGGATGAAAGGCTGCCATTAATGGTATTAACCATCGACGGAAAATCGTCCCAGTTATTGATGCGGTTGCTCCAGTAATCGAGCCCGAAAATGTGGTTGATGTTATCAAGCGTTTTATATTTTGCCTTCATGTAGTTAACAAACAACGCCTGCACGTTTGGCCCCGCCGTACCGTACGATTTGGTTTCGTTATCTACCTGGTAACCGATTACGGCCTTGTTATCCTTCACGTGCTCCATTATTTTGCGGATAACACGCTCGGCATAAAAACGGTAATCTTTATTGGTGATATCCATATTTTGCCGCGGCCCGTATTGGTTTTGGCCCGATGGGGTGATAGCTAAGATCTCGGGATGTTTTTTTACCATCCAGGTAGGCACAGCATAGGTGGGCGTACCTATAATAACATGGATCCCTGCTTTTTGCATAGCGTTTAAAACCCTGTCGATATGGGTAAAATCGAAAACGCCATCCTGTGGCTCTTCCGTGCTCCAGGTCGATTCGGCAATGCGTACCACGTTAATGCCGCAGGCTTTCATCATTTGCACGTCCTTATCCAGTCTTTCATAAGGCATGTACTCATCATAATAAGCTACGCCGTAAAGCAGCTTATCCATTTTGGGATATTGCGCGAAAGCAGATGCAATAAAAAGTAATTGCATGACGAAGAACAGCAGGGATTTCTTGTTCATAAAAGCGATATTTAGGATAACTGGCTTGTGCTGATGAAAGTACGAATTAATTGTGTTTTTAACACACAATGTTAAAATATTTTACGTTGTGAAACAGATGTAGTAGTACACAAAATTTTTATTGCTGTTTAAAAACTGATATTAGCCCCCTGTTGTAATACCATTATAACCTGTTAGTATTTCCTTATGAAAACAGTTACCAGTTATCTGCTCATCCTGATATGTTGCTGCGCAATGAGCGCCCAAGCGCAACAAAAACGCCTTACCTATTGTAACCCACTTAACCTCGATTATGGTTACACCCCCTTCGAAACTTTTGCAAGCTGGGGTAAACACCGTGCCACCGCCGATCCAACCATGACCCTGTTTAAAGGTAAATATTACCTGTTCTCCACCAACCAATTCGGTTACTGGTGGAGCGATGACATGCTGAACTGGAATTTTGTTTACCGCAAGTTCGTCCGTCCGTACAATGAAGTTAAAGACGATGAACTTTGTGCACCCGCTACATTGGTTTTGGGCGATACCCTGCTGGTGATCGGATCAACCTATAATAAAGATTTTACCCTATGGATGAGCACCAACCCAACGCATGACGATTGGAAAGCCGCCAAAGACTATTTTAAAGTTGGCGCCTGGGACCCGGGTATGTTTGCTGACGATGACGGCCGGGTTTATATTTACCATGGTTCCAGCAATACACTGCCGCTTTACGGGCAGGAGATTGACAGGCGCACCTTCGAACCCATCGGCCCAAAAAAAGAAATGGTTAAGCTTAACCCCGAAGAGCATGGCTGGGAACGTTTTGGTGAGCATAACGATAATGTGTTCCTGCTGCCCTTTATTGAAGGCTCATGGATGAACAAGTATAAAGGGAAGTATTACCTGCAATTCGGCGCACCAGGTACCGAGCAAAGTGGCTATGGCGATGGTGTTTTTGTAGGCGATCACCCGCTGGGGCCTTTCACCTATCAAAAGCATAACCCTTTTTCATACAAGCCGGGAGGCTTTGCCAAAGGTGCAGGGCATGGCGCTACCTGGGCCGATAAATATGGAAATTACTGGCATATCAGCACGATGGGCATCTCGGTGAAAAACAACTTTGAGCGCCGCATTGGCTTCTGGCCTGCCGGGTTTGATAAGGATGGCGTACTGTACAGCAATACCGCTTATGGCGATTATCCGCATTATTTATCCAGCGGCCCCGAAGACCATCTGAAAAGTAATTTTACCGGCTGGATGATCCTTAATTATAATAAACCTGTAGAGGTTTCATCAACCCTGGGCGCTTATGCCGCCAATAATGCTGTTGATGAAGACATTAAAACTTATTTGAGCGCCAAAACAGCCAATAAAGGCGAATGGCTTAAAACTGATCTCGGCGGGATCAGCACTGTAAATGCCATCCAAATTAACTATGCCGATCAGGATGCCACGTTTATGGGCAAATCATTAGGTGTGTATCATCAGTATATCGTTTATTCGTCGGTTAACGGCAAAACATGGCAGCCCCTTATCGACAAAAGCAAAAACCGTAAAGATGTGCCGCACGATTATATCGAGCTTAAAAATCCTGTCAAAGCGCGTTACATAAAAATGGTTAACCTGCACATGCCTACAGGCAAATTTGCAATATCTGGCTTAAGGGTGTTTGGTAAAGGTGCAGGTGCAAAACCCGATACCGTGCAAAACCTGATTATACTGCGTGGCGACAGCGAACGCCGCAACGCCTGGCTTAAGTGGAAGCCAAACGATAATGCCACCGGCTACACCATTTACTTCGGCCTAGCGCCCGATAAATTGTACAACAACATGATGGTTTACGGCCGTAACGAATACTATTTTAATGGGATGGATAAAAGCCTGCCATACTATTTTCAGATAGAAGCGTTTAATGAAAACGGAATTTCGGCAAGGACAAAGGTTGTGAAGGTGGAATAGTAAAAATCTGTATTTATTGGTTAAATTGTTTCACGCAAAGTCGCTAAGGCGCAATTGAAAACACAATTAACCTTAGTGTCTTTGGGATCCACCACGGAAGCCCCGGAAAAAATAGTGATAGTGTGTATAATATATTTTAGGGGTGTTGTGTGTGGGGTGCGTTAGGGATTGCAGTGTAAAGCCCACAGCGTGTATAGGGATTGCGGGCAGGAAAAGCGAGGACTTGTAACGGAAAGCCCGGGCCGCAGGCAACGCCCATATTTATAAAACAAATCGAAAATATGCCTAATAACCAATGATTTACAATCACGTCATCAGAAAGATATAATCTTTGATTTTGGTTGAAATTTGAGTTATATTTAATAATGAAGTCGATACAAAGACAAAAAATTAAACGCGATAAATTTTCAAGGGAGGATATCTTGAGATCGATGATTGCCTCTTTTAAAATAGAAGGTATTCAAATTCCATATGAAAAAGCCCTGGCTATCTTAAAAAAGATAGATCCATGTTTAAAAAAGTAAGAATTAAATCAACGCATGCTAAAAACCATCCTCCCCCTCCTCATAACCCTAATGCTCAGCATCACTGCCAAAGCCCAGCAAGCCGACAGTACCCTGAAAAAATCGTCCATAAAAACCCTGAGCGACAAAAAGTTTACCCAACTGATTACCGGTGAGTATTTGTTTGACGATATTGAACAGGTTGCCCGGCTTAACCATTATCCCATGCCCGATGCAGCGCTGAAGTTTAAAAAAGAACTAAGCCTGAGCCCGGTTCAGCTTACCAAAATTACGGCCATTGCTGCCGAACTGCACCGCAAACGGGTAGAGATGGGCAATTTTATTGTTACCAACGAAACCACGCTTGATAAACTGATGAGAAAAGGGACGGATAATGGCAGCATTATCTTTTACGCCAACCGCTCGGGTTTGTATTACGGAGAGCTCAGGAATGCCATTTTGCAGGCCTGTTTAAGCACCGGCAATGCATTGGCCCCGCAGCAAATCACGAAGTTGGAAACACTCGCTGCTCATAATTGAAAATATCCCGTTTGATTTGCTTAATTTAGCGCCTCCAAATAAAGTGTATGAAGATTACGTTTGATTTTGAAAAACCACTGGCTGAGTTACAGCAGCAAATAGAGAAGGTAAAGCAGGTTGAGGAAAAAAACAAACTCGACATGTCGGCAACTGTTGCCGAGCTGGAAGGAAAGCTGGAAGAAGCCAAAAAAGATATATACAACAACCTTACAGGCTGGCAAAAAGTACAAATTTCGCGTCACCCGGAAAGGCCTTACACCTTGCAGTACATCGAGCTGATGTGCGATGATTTCATTGAGCTGCATGGCGACCGTACCGTAGGTGATGATAAAGCTATAATTGGTGGTTTTGGTACGCTGAATGGCCAAACAGTAATGTTTATCGGTCATCAAAAGGGCCGTAACACTAAAGAGCGCCAGTACCGTAACTTCGGCATGGCTAATCCTGAGGGCTATCGTAAAGCCTTAAGGCTGATGAAAATGGCCGAAAAATTTAACAAGCCCGTTGTTACTTTAATTGATACTCCGGGAGCTTATCCGGGTTTAGAGGCCGAAGAGCGCGGGCAAGGTGAAGCCATTGCCCGTAACCTGCTCGAAATGGCAGTGCTGAAAGTGCCGGTGATCTGTGTTATTATTGGCGAAGGCGCATCGGGCGGCGCATTGGGTATTGGTATTGGCGATAGGGTGCTGATGCTGGATAACTCATGGTATTCGGTGATCTCTCCCGAAAACTGCTCAACCATTCTTTGGAAAACCTGGGAAAATAAAGAGCGTGCTGCTGAAGTTCTTAAACTAACATCGACAGAGATGTTTAAGAACAAGTTGATTGACGGGGTGATCAAAGAACCACTTGGCGGTGCACATCAAGACCCGGTTGCTATGGCCGGTATCCTGAAAAAACAATTATTAAAAGACCTGAAAACTCTTAAAGAGCGCAATATTGATGAGCTTGTGGCCGAGCGTATTGATAAATTCTGCTCAATGGGTGTGGTTAATGAATAATATTCAATCCATTTGTTGATAGCAGGAGCTGCCCGAAAAGGCGGCTCTTGTTGTTTTACATCAACTCCATGTCATTGCGAGGAGGAACGACGAAGCAATCGCATGCTATACAGGGCCGCTATGCTTCCGTGCGATTGCCGCGCTGCGCTCGCAATGACATGTTTTTCTCTGTTTTATAAAGTTGCAAACGAGCGCAAGAAATAAGCTCAAGCCCCCCCTCAATAGTCGCAAATACCCCGCATACAAAACGGAATTTGATATTAAATTTGATCATCAATAAAACTGTTCATTATGAAGACAGAAGAATTAAATACCCCATTTGGCAAGCTGGGCAATCCTGCACGGCGCGCATTGGCTAATGCCGGGATTACATCATTGCTTGAATTATCAAAACTTACCGAGAAAGAGTTTTTGCATTTGCATGGTGTCGGCAAAAGCTCGGTGCCGATAGTGAAGGAGAAGATGAAAGAAGAAGGTTTAGGCTTTAGGTAATAAAATAAGTGAACCCCTGTGCCTTCCCGCACAGGGGTATAAAGCTTACAGTATATAATATACGTTTGCTTTAGCGGCAGTTGATACTGCTGCTTTTTCACTCTCATGTTTATCGTTAAGCATCTGCTTTAAATCGCGTTCAATAGTTTGCGATATGGCAGTTGTTGGGGTATCTGTCGGTTTATTCTCAAATGGGTCCTGCAGGTGGATGGCCATTTTCTCTACCAGTAAAAATGCTGCCGCTATAGCTATGATCAGCGGTACTTCAAACATGCCGAAGAATTCGATGAGGCCAAATGGCAGCAATATGATAAACAGGTACAGGCAAAAATGGATGTATAAGCTGTATGTAACCGGGAATACCGTGTTCTTGATCCGCTCGCATTTGCCCATAGCATCGCACAGGCGGTTAAGCGTGCCATCTATCTGCACTTGCTGGTAATCATTAAGCCATCCATTTTTATAAGCCAGTTTTAGGTCAAGTCCGTGCAGTTTTAGCAAGCTGTTGGGCATGTTTGTAAAACGATGAGTGAATTTTACTTCTTCGTCAACCAGCAGGTGGCCGTTTTTAGCATATGGATCTTGCTTGCGTAATGATTGGCTTAAGCCATGGCACCATGCTATCTGCCTGTAAACAAACCGTTTTTTGAAACCTTCTATTTCTTCACATGTGGCATTATCGCCATCTAAAAAAGTGATCAACTCGCGCACCAGCGATCTTGAATCGTTCACTATAGCTCCCCAAATGCTCCGGGCTTCCCACCAGCGGTCGTAGGCCTGGTTTGAACGAAATGCCAGCAGCAAGGATATGATGGTAGCCAATATGGCCGGCACAGCAATTGGGATTGAAATGCGGTATTCAGGCAAAAAACGATGGAATAAGGCTATAGCTACAGCATACACGGCAACCAGTAACAATTCATTCTTTATTTTGCCTACCACATATTTTACCGGGATATTTTCTTTTAGTAACATAGATAGTTGTTTTAAATGATTTTAATAAATATTAAACCTCCAGCAGCTCATGCTCTGCTTCGGCATTAACGATGATTAAAGGCTGTTTAACCTCAGCTTTAAGGGTAATTATTTTATACCCGCTCCGTTGCATCAATATGGTAGGGTCAAAACTGTTAGGTGTTAACCTTGCATAGCTGTGGTTTTCGGGCATGGCAATCAGGCCTGTCTCTTTTTCTTCGAGATAGTTTTTAAATACAGCCACCGTGTTGCCATAAAAAAAATCGGGGGTGATGTTTTCTATCCGGTCTGCATAGTCATTCTTCAGCATAGTACAACCGGCGTAAAATTCATCGCTGATGAGCTGATATTCCCTGCTTCTGCGGGATAATAATAGCAGATCGGATATAGAGTCGGACAATTGGAGGAAATGAACGAGCGATATATTGAGCTTTTGATCCGGATAGCGCTCTGCCAAAACAGGTATAATGTTTAATGATGATAAGGTGAAATCAGACGGGATGATAATGTTTAATGTTTTCATGATGATACCTTTTTTGTGTTTACTACTGTTTGTTGATACAATAGTCGGTACCGGGCATTAAAACGGTTTAAGAAAGAAATTAGAATGTGATTAGAATTTTCAGGATGTCATCGGGATGATTTGTACGTTAGGGCGATAGAAAAATCCTATATACCCTGCCAAGGGCTATACAAGGCAGATAAGATTTCTTACCCTGTCGTCGCCCGTTCCCGCCTTTCGAAGTATTTCGGGATTTGACATCTTTATTTCAGGTAATAAAAAAAGCCCTGGCCTTGCGTTGCAAAACCAGGGTTGAAAATCCAAAAAGTACCCGTTTAAGGGGGGATTAAACCACCATATTTACAATCCTGCCTTTTACTACAATCAGTTTTTTAGGAGTTTTACCATCCAGGTATTTTTGCACATCGGCATTAGCCAAAACAAAGGCTTCTATTTCTTTAACATCAAGGCTTAACGAGATGCTTAGGTTCATTTTCATTTTACCGTTGATAGAGATTGGGTAAGCAAACTCGTCTTCAACCAAATACTCCGCGTTAAATTTAGGGAATGGTGCGTATGATAAAGTACCATCAGCATTACCCAATAACGACCAAAGCTCCTCGCAAATGTGCGGCGCATAAGGCGAAAGGATGATCACCATATCCTGCAATATCGCACGGTTGTTGCATTTCAGGTCGGTTAATTCATTAACAGCGATCATGAAGCTGGATACCGAAGTATTGAACGAAAAACGCTCGATATCTTCTTCAACCTTTTTAATGATCTTATGCAATGATTTCAACTCGGCTTTTGACGGAGCGGCATTGTTTACGCCAAACTCCCAGGCATCATTATGGAATAACCTCCAGAATTTACGCAGGAATTTGAAAACACCCTCAATACCATTGGTATTCCACGGTTTGCTCTGCTCCAGCGGACCTAAGAACATCTCATACATCCGTAAGGTATCGGCACCAAAGCGGGTTGCTATATCATCCGGATTTACAACGTTGTAATACCGTTTCGACATTTTTTCAACTTCGACGCCACAGATGTATTTGCCGTTTTCCAGGATAAATTCAGCATCTGCAAATTCAGGTCGCCATTGTTTAAACTTGGCAATGTTTAATACTTCGTTTTCAACAATGTTAACATCAACGTGTATTGGCGTAGTTTTATGTTCTTTGATCAATCCGTGCGATACATAGGTGTTGGTACCTTTGCCTTCCTCGTCAATCAGCCTGTAAACAAAATTACTACGGCCCTGGATCATGCCCTGGTTGATTAATTTTTTGAAAGGCTCTTCCTCAACAACCAGGTCAAGGTCTTTCAAAAACTTATTCCAGAAACGGCTGTACAACAGGTGACCGGTTGCATGCTCACTGCCACCGATATACAAATCAACGTCTTTCCAGTATTCAATAGCTTCGCGCGATGCGAACTCTTTATCGTTTTGGGCATCCATATAACGGTACCAATACCAGCTTGAGCCAGCCCAACCCGGCATGGTGCTTAGTTCGTAAGACAAACCTCCTTCATATTTCCAATCCTCTGCACGACCTAATGGCGGTTCGCCGGTTTCGGTTGGGAGATATTTATCAATTTCGGGCAATAGTAATGGCAAATGGCTTTCATTAATTAAATGAGGTAAACCCTCTTTAAAGTAAACCGGCACCGGCTCGCCCCAGTAACGTTGACGGCCGAAAATAGCGTCACGCATCCTGAAGTTAACCTTGGCTTTACCAGCATTGATCTCTTCCAGTTTGGCAACCACCGCGGCGGTTGCTTCTTTGTAAGCTAAGCCATTTATAAAATCGGAGTTGATATAGGTGCCATCTTTAGTTGGGTCAGCCTCGGTTTCGATATTTTGAATATCGAGGATCGATACTATCGGCAAATTAAAATGCTTTGCAAACAGGTAATCACGCTGATCGCCTGATGGTACGGCCATAACCGCCCCGGTTCCATATCCTGCTAAAACATAATCGGCAATCCAGATTGGAATTTGCTGCCCATTTAACGGGTTAAGCACATAGCTGCCGGTAAACGCGCCTGATACAGTCTTGGCATCAGCCATCCTGTCAAGCTCCGATTTCTTTTTGGTTTGAGAAATATAAGCTTCGATTTCTGCCTTTTGCTCAGGAGTAGTTAATGAAGCTACCAGTTCATGCTCAGGAGCAATTACTAAAAAGGTAACGCCAAAAATAGTATCAACCCTTGTGGTAAACACTTCGATAAAATCGGTGCCCAAAACGGCGTTATGACCTGATTTATCTATCGAGAATTTAACTGAAGCACCAGTACTTTTACCAATCCAGTTCCTTTGCATTTCTTTCAAAGGCTCTGGCCAGTCGATAGTATCAAGGCCTTGTAATAACCTTTCGGCGTATGCGGTAATGCGCATGCTCCATTGGGTCATTTTCTTTTGTTCAACGGGGTAGCCGCCACGCTCGCTAAAGCCGTCTTTTACTTCGTCGTTTGCCAATACGGTACCAAGGGCAGGGCACCAGTTTACGGTACTTTCGCGCAGGTAAGTAAGGCGGTATTTTAACAATTCGGATTGCTGCACTTCATTGCTGAACGCTTTCCACTCATCGGCAGTAAAACTTAAAATTTCATCATCGCAAACGGCATTGATACCGGCAGAACCTTTGGTTTCAAAACGTGCTACCAGTTGATCAATTGACTGAGCCTTGTCGGCATCTTTATTATACCAGCTGTTAAACAACTGCATGAAGATCCATTGGGTCCATTTATAATAATCGGGAGAGCTGGTACGCACCTCGCGGCTCCAGTCGAACGAAAAACCGATCTGGTCCAACTGGCGGCGATAGGTTGCAATATTATCTTCGGTAGTTATAGCAGGGTGCTGACCGGTTTGTATGGCGTATTGCTCGGCGGGTAAGCCAAAGCTATCATAGCCCATAGGGTGCAACACGTTAAAGCCTTTTAAGCGTTTGTAACGTGCAAAAATATCTGAAGCGATATAGCCCAGCGGGTGCCCAACGTGCAGACCAGCCCCTGATGGGTAAGGGAACATATCCAGCACATAATACTTGGGTTTGCTGCTTTTGTCTTCGGCTTTGAAGGTTTGGTTTTGTGCCCAAAACTGCTGCCATTTTTGCTCTATCTCTTTAAATTGGTAGTCCATTTTATGTTTTACGCGTATGAGGTTGCGAAATTAAGCATTTCCCTATTAGTTTAGTAGTTATTAATGGATTAGTTGACGGTTAATGGCGTCTTTTTAAATAATTTGCTATGGAGTTTAACCTTTCATGGGCTTTTGCATATTTAGGTTAACGCACAAAATTAATCAATCTAAAATTTCAACAGGATGAGTCTCCGGAGTTAAAACCGCTCTTTATGTCTCGTCCTAAAAAAGTTTACAGATTTTAGTGTAGTGTTCTTAGGTATTTACGGGGGCCATAAATACGTAGCGCAGCTGGGGCTTACGTTGCTTTATATTATGATCAATTATGGCTGCGCAGGTCCCTCCTACTCTGCAACCAGGCAATATCTCCCCACAAAAAAAGCCCGGTCTGGAATTAACCAAACCGGGCTTAAATATTATCGAAACAAAATTAATTATTTCACTTCTTCAAAATCAACATCTGTAACGGTGTCAGAGTTGTCTTGCGGAGCTCCGGCATCGCCAGCTGGCTGACCTTGAGCACCTTCGGCAGAAGCTTTGTACATATCTTCAGATGCAGCAGTCCAGGCAGTGTTAAGCTCGGTTTGTGCAGCTTCGATAGCGTCAAAGTTTTTAGCTGAGTAAGCTTCTTTCAATTTAGCTAAACCAGCTTCGATAGGTGCTTTTTTATCAGCAGGGATCTTATCGCCGTACTCTTTCAGTTGTTTTTCAGTCGAGAAGATCAGGGCATCGGCAGCGTTCAGTTTTTCAACTTCCTCTTTTGCCTTTTTGTCAGCATCAGCATTAGCTTCAGCTTCGTCCTTCATCTTTTTGATCTCGGCATCAGTTAAGCCTGAAGAAGCTTCGATACGGATCTTTTGCTCTTTACCTGTAGCTTTATCTTTTGCAGATACGTGCAGGATACCGTTAGCATCAATATCGAAAGTAACCTCAATTTGTGGTACACCGCGAGGTGCTGGCGGAATACCATCCAGGTGGAAACGGCCTATAGTACGGTTACCCGCAGCCATTGGGCGCTCACCTTGTAATATGTGGATCTCAACTGAGGGCTGGCTGTCGCTGGCGGTTGAGAACGTTTCAGATTTTTTAGTAGGGATAGTAGTGTTCGACTCAATTAATTTAGTCATTACACCACCCATGGTTTCGATACCTAATGAAAGCGGGGTGACGTCAAGCAATAACACATCCTTAACCTCACCGGTTAATACACCACCCTGGATAGCGGCACCGATGGCAACAACTTCATCAGGGTTAACACCTTTTGATGGAGCTTTACCAAAGAATTTTTGTACAGCTTCCTGGATAGCAGGGATACGGGTTGAACCACCTACCAAAATCACTTCGTCGATATCAGAAGTGCTTAAACCGGCATTTTTCAAAGCCGATTTACAAGGCTCAATAGTACGTTTGATCAGGCTATCAGCTAATTGCTCAAATTTAGCACGGGTTAATGTTTTAACTAAGTGCTTAGGCATACCGTCAACTGCAGTAATGTATGGCAGGTTAACTTCAGTTTGAGCAGAGCTTGATAACTCGATTTTAGCTTTCTCAGCCGATTCTTTTAAACGTTGTAAAGCCATTGGGTCTTTACGCAGGTCAATGCCTTCGTCGCTTTTAAACTCGTCGGCTAACCAGTCAATAATTACCTGGTCAAAGTCGTCACCACCTAAGTGAGTATCACCATCGGTAGCTTTTACTTCAAATACACCATCACCCAATTCCAATACAGATACGTCATGAGTACCGCCACCGCAGTCAAACACAACAATCTTCATATCTTTATGAGCTTTATCAAAACCGTAAGCTAATGCAGCAGCAGTAGGTTCGTTAATGATACGGCGTACTTTTAAACCGGCAATTTCACCGGCTTCTTTAGTTGCCTGGCGCTGAGCATCGTTAAAGTAGGCAGGAACGGTAATAACCGCTTCGGTTACTTCAGTACCTAAGAAATCTTCGGCAGTTTTCTTCATTTTCTGAAGGATCATTGCAGAAATTTCTTGCGGGGTATATTTACGGTCGCCAATTTCAACACGTGGGGTGTTGTTGTCGCCTTTAACTACTTTATAAGGTACACGTGCTGCTTCACTTGTAACTTCACTAAACTGGTTACCCATAAAGCGTTTGATTGAAGAAATGGTTTTTGTAGGGTTAGTAATAGCCTGACGTTTTGCAGGATCACCAACTTTACGTTCACCATTATCAATAAAAGCTACTACAGACGGCGTAGTACGTTTACCCTCGCTGTTAGCTATAACAACAGGCTCGTTACCTTCCATTACAGCAACGCAGGAGTTTGTTGTTCCTAAGTCGATTCCAATTATTTTAGACATATATGATTGTTTTTTCTTTTTGATTATTGTTTACTTACCACTGCTGTTTATCAATGCCTGTGCCAATATGCCAATGGCAGTAAAAATTGCCTGTAATTGTCAGTTCGTGAACAAGGCGACAGGATAACTTACTTTGTGATGACAGGTTGGCAGGACTGTTTGAGGTAAAAGGCGAAAGGTTAAAGGCAAAAGGTTATTATTTGGTTTGTTAATTGGCAGGATATCGACTAACTTGAAACTTCGAATCACAGGTATCAATCATGAAGTACATCAGGGAGGGCAATAATAAATTTGGAACAATATTATACACCATCGATGGCAGCTATGTGCGAAAAGGCCAGGGCAGGTTTGGCGATATTTTATATACCATAGATGGCAAAATAGTAAAAAAGGGTCAGGGAATGTTTGGCGATGTGGTTTGTAACCTTGACGATAACCTGATCAGGAAAGGCCGTACCCTTTTTGGCGATGTGTTGTATAATATCGAGGGACAGTTTGTACGGGAAGGCCGCAGCCGGTTTGGTGATATTAAGTTTTATATTGATGAGTGACGGAAGCGTTTACATAGCAAAGTTTTATTTTATCAATTAACTTTTTATTCAACAATCACTTTCAAAATTTGTATTTAATAAAGTGTAAATTTGTATATGGAGACATTGATTGTACTGCCGAAGGATAAAGAGCAGTTAGCTGCATTAAAAGCAATTATGAAAGCTCTTAAAGTTGATTACAAAACCGAAAAAGGAGAAAAAGCCTATAATAAGGATTTTGTAAAGAAAATGAAGCAAAGTGAAGATGATTTAAAGGCCGGTAGAACTACACAAATAACACCTGCCGATATATGGAACTTGTAATAACCGACACTGCTAAAGAAGATATTAGATTTTTCTTAAAAAGTGGCCAGAGTTCTATAGTAAAGAAAATTGAACGTCTACTCATTACTATAAAAGAATCACCATTTATTGGTATTGGCAAACCGGAGCCATTAAAACATGAATATTAGGGTAAATGGTCAAGGCGAATTGATAACCAGCACCGCATCATCTACGAAGTGATAGACAATAGTATTATTATTTATTCCTTAAAAGGGCATTACGCCTAATCATTTAATTACGTTGCTATAATGTGTGATCATCAACTGCAAAGTGTATACTCAAAACTGCCAACTGATACGGGCGTTGCCTGCGGCCGGGCTATGCGCTCATACTACACAGGGCATTAGCCACAGGCCGGTAGCCGCTCCTATCCCTAACGCACTCTCGGTTTTATAAAATGCCATGGATTTTCAACTAAAATCCTTTATATTTATCCTAATCAAACAAATCGCCTCTGTTACTTAACACCCCCAACAGGCTTATTACATTGCCTGGAATTGCTTAACAAACAGCCATAGCACACCGGCTGTACCTTCACTTTAAAAAAGCGAACTGGTTTCTTATTGTTATTTAATTCCAAACACAAAATGTTTTCTATACAATCACAACGGTTACAAATGATACCGTTAACACACGCGCAATTATTATTGCTTAAACAAAACCGTAAGCTGCTGGAGCTATCATTAGGCTTAACTCCTTCAGCTATGCTGATCGACCCTTTATATCTCAAAGAAATTGATGATGCCTTCGATAATTTCTGGCTGCCTAATACGCTCGCCTTCCCGGATAAATACCTATGGTATACTGGCTGGGAGATCGTTCTTAAAAGCACCCATACCGTCATCGGCGGCATGGGCTTTGCCGGTTATCCTAATGATGCCGGCGAAGCGGAGATTGGTTATATGATCGACGCTAACCAACATAACAAAGGTTATGCTACAGAAGCTTTACAGTTGCTCTCGCAATGGGCGTTTACGCATGAATTTGTGAACGCTATCATAGTGCATACCTATGCAGGTAACCTGCCGTCGCGAAGGATATTGGAAAAGTGTGGTTTCACTTTGATGAATGATGTTGAATGCTTATTGACTTATAGCCTAAACCGCGAGTAAACAGATCAGGAATCGCCATGATTTTACCTAAAACCGGCAGTCAATTACATAAAAAACGGCCCACTCAAATGAGTGGGCCGTTTTTAGTATCCGTTAAACCGAATAATTAATTATTCGCCTTTTTCAGCGTTTTCTTCGTTTTCAGAAGGTGCAGGTGCTTCAGCAGCCGGCTCTTCTTTAACGTCTTCAACTACTACAGCTTCTTCTGCAGCTACAGGAGCAGCAGTTTTAGCTTTTGCACCAGAACCACCACGACGACGGGTTGATTTCTTAGCAGGAGCAGCAGCGTCAGCACCGTAAACAGTATTGTAATCAACAAGCTCGATGATTGCCATTTCGGCGTTATCGCCTAAACGGTTTTCTAACTTGATGATACGGGTATAACCACCAGGGCGGTTAGCAATTTTTTCAGCGATTTCGCGGAAAACGATTGATGTTGCGTCTTTATCCTGCAGGTAGCTGAATACTGTACGACGTGAGTGCGTAGTATCGTTTTTTGATTTTGTTAAAAGTGGCTCAACATAACCGCGTAAAACTTTTGCTTTTGCTAATGTTGTAGTGATACGCTTGTGTAAAATAAGCGAAGATGCCATGTTAGCCAGCATCGCTTTGCGGTGGCTGGTAGTACGGCCTAAGTGATTGTTTTTGTTTCCGTGTCTCATTGTTTTATATATTTCACGTGCATACCGTTGGGCGATAGGCTCAAGCCCTCGGAATTATGCTTTCGCTTAATGTTTGCAACAAGAATCAAGAGTCAAGAAATCAAGATGCAAGATCTAAAATCTATCTTGCCTCTTGCTTCTCACAGTCTTGCTCCTCTATTATTCTTCGTCTAACTTAAATTTAGACAGGTTCATGCCAAAAGATAAACCTTTTGATTTAACCAGGTCCTGGATCTCAGTTAATGATTTTTTACCAAAGTTCCTGAATTTTAACATGTCAGCAACATCGTACGATACCAGATCAGCCAGGCTGCGGATATCAGCAGCTTTAAGGCAGTTAAGGGCACGTACAGAAAGGTCAAGATCAACCAGTTCGGTTTTAAGGATCTTGCGCATGTGCAGGATCTCTTCATCAACTTCTTTGGTTTCTTCTTTAGCCTGTGCTTCAAGCATCATGTTTTCATCACTGAACAGCATGAAGTGCTGGATCAGGATCTTAGCTGCTTCTTTCAAAGCATCTTCAGGATGGATTGAACCATCGGTAGCAATATCCAATACTAATTTTTCGTAGTCGGTTTTTTGCTCAACACGATAGTTTTCGATGGTATATTTTACGTTTTTGATTGGCGTATAGATCGAATCTATAGCTATAACACCAACATTAGCGTCAGGATTTTTATTTTCCTCGCTTGGTACGTAACCACGGCCTTTGCCTACAGTAAGCTCAACTTCAAGCGTTACAGCGGGGTCCATGTTGCAAAGTACCAAATCAGGATTTAATACAGTAAAGTTGTTAGAGAATTTGGTTATATCTCCTGCTCTAAATGCATCCTGGCCATTTACAATAACAAATATTTTCTCGCTGTCGCCAGATTCACCTGTTTTCTTAAAACGAACTTGTTTAAGGTTCAGGATGATCTCGGTTACGTCTTCAACAACACCTTTGATGGTTGAAAATTCATGAGTTACTCCCGAAAAACGTACAGAAGTAATTGCATAACCCTCAAGTGATGAAAGTAAGATACGACGCAGAGCATTACCAATGGTTACACCAAAGCCTGGTTCTAAGGGACGAAATTCAAACGTACCATCAAAATCATTTGCTTTTTGCATGATAACCTTGTCTGGTTTTTGAAATGCTAAAATTGCCATTTATATCCTTTATTTATTGTTTACTTGATAATTGATTTGAGATATGGGATTTGAGATGTGAGATTTCCTCTGCTGTTCAAACGCTTATTCAAATCTTTTGTTTGTGATTTGCATATATACGAAAACCAGAAATGAGATTTGAAAAAACTCTCAAATCTCACATCTGATATCTCATATCTTATTTAGAGTACAACTCGACGATCAGGTTTTCCTTGATATTTTCAGGGATCTCATCGCGGTTAGGATAGTTAAGGAATTTACCTGTAAGGTTGTTCGCATCCCACTCTAACCAGCTGTATTTGTTGATTCTTCTTCCGGCTACTGAAGTAGTGATAGCTTCTAATGATTTAGATTTTTCACGTACTGCAACCACGTCGCCTGCTTTCAATGCATAGGAAGCGATGTTTACAACAGCACCGTTAACAGTGATGTGCTTGTGGTTAACCAATTGACGTGCTGCTGAACGTGTAGGAGCAATGCCCAAACGGAAAACAGCGTTGTCTAAACGTGCTTCTAAGAATTTCAACAGGTTTTCGCCTGTGATACCTTCTTTAGCAGAAGCGCGGTGAAATAAGTTTTCGAACTGACGTTCCAATACACCATAGGTATATTTAACTTTTTGTTTCTCTTGCAACTGAGTTGAATACTCTGATTGCTTTCCACGGCGTTTTGAAGCGCCATGCTGGCCCGGTGGATAGTTTTTACGATCTAACGCTTTATCCGGACCGAAGATCGGCTCACGGAAACGACGGGCAATTTTGGATTTTGGTCCTGTATATCTGGCCATTTTTGTGTGTTCTTAAAGTATCATGCAGCCTGCAGCTGCCGAATCTTAGCTTTAAAAAATATGTTAATTAAACTCTTCTTCTTTTTGAAGGACGGCAACCGTTGTGTGGAAGCGGTGTAATATCTTTAATCGTAGTTACTTCGATACCTGCAGTTTGCAATGTACGGATAGCCGACTCACGACCGGCACCAGGGCCTTTTACAAATACTTCAACTTTACGTAAACCTAAATCATAAGCAACTTTACCGCAATCGGCAGCAGCTTGTGAGGCAGCGTAAGGGGTATTCTTTTTTGAACCTTTGAAACCCATTTTACCAGCTGATGACCATGAAACTGCCTGGCCTGTTTTGTTGGTAAGGGTGATGATGATGTTGTTGAAAGTAGCATTGATATGCGCTTCGCCAACAGGCTCAACAATCACAATGCGTTTTTTGGTTACTTTTTTAGCTTTAGCCATTTTTTAAATTTTTGAATTAATGAATTACTGAATTAACGAATAATCCGGACCCATTAATTATACTGTCAAAATGAGGTATTCCTGATGATCTTAAAAGCGACAACTACTCACCGCTTTCTGCTCACCAATCACTTACTACTTAGTAGCTTTTTTCTTGTTAGCAACTGTTTTACGTTTACCTTTACGGGTACGTGAGTTGTTTTTAGTACGCTGGCCACGTAATGGTAAACCTTTACGGTGACGTGTACCACGGTAACAACCAATATCCATCAAACGTTTAATGTTAAGCTGCACTTCTGAACGTAATGCACCTTCAACCTTAATTTGGTCGTTAATAATTCCGCGTATAGAAGATAACTGCTCATCGGTCCAGTCTTGTACTTTGATATTAAAATCAATACCAGCCTCAGTCAAAATTCTTTGAGCTGTTGAGCGGCCAATACCGAAAATGTAAGTAAGTCCGATTTCTCCTCTTTTATTCTTTGGTAAATCAATACCTGATATCCTTGCCATATTTCTTGTAATTTATTGAGTTATCGAATTATTGAACTATCGAATCGCTATCATCAGTAATTCAATCATTCTCCAATTCAGTAATTTTTTCTTAGCCCTGGCGTTGTTTAAACTTCGGGTTCTTTTTGTTAATAACGTAAAGTTTCCCGTTACGGCGGATGATCTTGCAATCAGCGCTGCGCTTTTTGATGGATGCTCTAACTTTCATCTTTTTATTTATATCTATAGGTTATTCTACCCTTTGTTAAATCATATGGACTCATTTCCAGTTTCACCCTGTCGCCAGGAAGAATTTTGATGTAGTGCATACGCATTTTGCCCGATATGTGCGCTATAATCTCATGACCATTTTCAAGTTCAACTCTGAACATTGCATTTGACAATGCCTCTCTAATTGTACCGTCTTGCTCAATCGAAGATTGTTTAGCCATATTTTGTTGATTATTACTTAATTATCCGCCCTAAAACCGGGATGCAAAATTAATAAAAAATTATTTAATTATTATTTTTTTCTTTTAAAACATTTTCTACGTAATCAAACGTCGATAAAATGTCTGGAGTACCTTTTCGTACCGCTACTGTATGCTCGTAATGTGCCGAAGGTTTCTTGTCAGATGTTGAAACTGTCCAGCCATCATCCCAAAACTTAACACCGGCACGGCCGGCATTGATCATGGGCTCAATGGCTATCACCATGCCTTCTTCCAATTTGATACCGGCACCGCGTTTGCCATAGTTAGGTACTTCGGGTTTTTCGTGCAGTTTTAATCCCACACCATGGCCAACAAGTTCCTTTACTACACCAAAGCCGTTCTTTTCGGCATGCTCCTGTACCGCGTATCCTATATCACCTATACGCATCCCTACAACCGCTTTTTCAACACCCAGCTTTAAGCATTCCTGCGTAACACGCATCAGCTTTTTAACCTGGTCGTTAACCTCACCAATGGCAAAGGTATAAGCCGAGTCGCCGTAGTATTTATTTAAAACAACGCCGCAATCAACTGATACCAGGTCGCCCTCAGTTAAAACATGCGATCCGGGGAAGCCGTGTACAACCTGGTCATTCAGGGAGATACACAGTGAATAAGGAAATCCGTGATAGTTTAAAAAGGCAGGAACACCGCCGTTATCCCGTATAAAGGTTTCGGCAAGCTTATCCAGTTCAATTGTTTTAACACCCGGAGCAATAACCTTAGCTATTTCTCCGAGTGTTTTTGAAACAAGTAAAGAACTTTCTCTTATGAGTTCTATCTCTTCGACAGACTTATAATTGATTTTTGACATTGCTAATTAAATCGCTGTCGGACTGGTACCGGCAGCGGCAGGCATGGCTGTACGTCCCTTAATCCGTCCGGTTTTCATTAAACCATCATAATGGCGCATCAACAGGTGACTTTCTATCTGCTGTAATGTATCCAAAACAACACCTACCAGGATGATCAGCGAAGTACCGCCGAAGAACCTTGCGAATATTGGAGATACACCAACCAAACTGGCCAATGCCGGGATGATTGCTATAATAGCCAGGAATACTGATCCTGGTAAAGTGATCTTTGAAATTACGCCATCAATAAACTCAGCAGTAGTGCGGCCTGGTTTGATGCCCGGGATAAAGCCACCGTTCTTCTTCATATCATCGGCCATTTGGTTAGGATTAACCGTAATGGCGGTGTAGAAGTATGTGAACAGGATGATCAGGATCCCAAACAACAGGTTATGCTCCCATGAGTTATAGTTAGCTAAAGCTATCAATATACCGTTTGATGATACGTTAGGGAAAAACTGCGATACAGTTTGTGGGATAAACATCAATGCCTGAGCAAATATGATTGGCATTACACCTGCAGCATTAACCTTTAAAGGTATATACTGGCGTACACCGCCATATTGTTTGTTACCCACAATACGTTTAGCGTATTGTACCGAAATTTTACGTGTTCCCTGTACTATCAGTATAGTAAACATTACTACACCAATAAGACCTACGATCTCCACAATGAAAGCAATTAACCCACCGGCACCGCCATTACGCGAAACGAACTCGGTAGTAAACGCCATTGGTAACTGAGCAATGATACCCACCATGATAATAAGTGAGATACCGTTACCGATACCTTTATCGGTGATCTTTTCGCCTAACCACATTACAAATAATGTACCTGCCGTTAACACAAACGTGTTAATGAAGATAAAGGTAAAAGGATCGGCGATAGTCCTTGCATCGGCAGCAACCTGCGATTTAAGGTAACCTATAGCCTGTAAAAAGGTAATACCTATTGTTAGGTAGCGGGTCCATTGATTAAGCTTGTTGCGACCGCTTTCACCTTCTTTTTGCAATTTGGTAAAATACGGAACGGCAATACCCAGCAGTTGCACCACAATTGAAGCCGAAATGTAAGGCATAACACCTAACGCGAAAATAGAGGAACGTGAAAACGATCCTCCTGCAAACATATTCAGCAATCCTACTAATCCTTCTGCCTTTTGAGTTGATGCTACCGCGGCGTTAACGCCTGGTAAAACCACGAATGAGCCTACACGATATATTAAAAGAAATAAGAGTGTGTTAGTAATACGCACTCTCAGATCTTCGATTTTCCAGATATTGGATAATGTGGTGAAAAATTTCTTCATCGAAATTATAACTTAACTATGGTACCACCTGCAGCTTCAATAGCTTTTTGAGCTGTAGCAGTAAATGCATGTGCTTTAACTTCTAATTTGGCAGTAAGCTCACCACGGCCCAGGATCTTAACCAGGTCGTTACGTGATACCAAACCGTGCTCTTTCAAAGTATCAAAATCAACAGCAGTAAGCGAAAATTTTGTTACTAATTCCTGAAGTACGTCAAGGTTTACACCTGTGTACTCAACACGGTTAGGGTTTTTAAAGCCCACTTTAGGCACACGGCGCTGTAAAGGCATCTGACCGCCTTCAAAGCCTACCTTGGTGCTGGTACCTGAACGTGAACCGGCGCCTTTGTGGCCACGGGTTGACGTACCGCCACGGCCAGAACCTGTACCACGGCCAATTCTTTTTCTATTTTTGGTTGAACCTTCTGCAGGTTTTAAATTACTTAAATTCATGATATTAAATATTTTCAACCGCTACCAGGTGGTTCACTTTCCTAACCATCCCAACTATAGCAGGTGTAGCCTCAACTTCCACACTGTGGTTAATTTTACGCAAGCCTAAAGCCTCGATTGTTTTTTTCTGGCGTTCCGTTCTGTCGATCACGCTCTTAATCTGTGTTATTTTGATCTTAGCCATGACTGATTATCCGTTAAATACTTTACCTAAACTAATTCCGCGCTGTTGTGCTACTGTATTTGCATCACGTAACTGGGCTAATGCCGATACGGTTGCTTTTACCACGTTGTGCGGGTTTGATGAACCTTTTGATTTTGCCAATACGTTGTGTACACCTGCCGATTCTAATACGGCACGCATAGCACCACCAGCAATTACACCGGTACCGTTAGCAGCTGGTTTAATGAAAACAAAACCACCGCTAAATTTACCAATTTGCTCATGAGGTACAGTTCCGTTAATGATTGGAACTTTTACCAGGTTCTTTTTAGCATCATCAATGCCTTTAGCAATAGCTTCAGTTACCTCTTTAGCTTTACCTAAACCGTAACCTACAACACCGTTTTCATCACCTACTACCACGATAGCAGAGAAGCTGAAAGTACGGCCGCCTTTGGTTACTTTGGCAACACGCTGTATGCTTACCAAGCGGTCTTTTAATTCGATCTCGCTTGTTTTTACTCTTTTTATGTTGATTGTTGACATTTCTCTTTTCGATTAAAAGTTTAAACCACCTTCACGTGCACCTTCGGCCAATGACTTAACACGGCCATGGTACAGGTAACCGTTCCTGTCGAAAACCACATCTTTAATACCTGCAGCGATAGCTTTTGAAGCTACCAGTTTGCCTACAGCTACTGATTGATCTGATTTTGTACCTTCAGCGGCAAAATCTTTTGATAAAGATGATGCTGAAACTAAAGTTTTACCGGTTACATCGTCAATGATCTGCGCATAAATACCTTTATTACTTCTAAATACTGACAGGCGGGGACGTTCTGTTGACCCTGAAAGGCGTTTCCTGATGCCTTTTTTAATCCTGTCTCTTCTTGATAGTTTAGCTCCCATGACGATTATTTTTTAGATGCTGATTTACCTGCTTTTCTTCTCAAAATCTCGCCCTGGAACTTGATACCTTTACCTTTGTAAGGCTCTGGTGCGCGTAATGAACGGATTTTAGCTGCTACCTGGCCAATTAACTGTTTGTCAATTGATTCAAGGATGATGGTTGGGTTTTTACCCTTATCAGCAGTGGTTGTAACTTTAATTTCTTGCGGTAATTCAAATACATAGTGGTGAGAGAAACCCAACACTAAATCTAATGTATTACCGGTATTGGTGGCACGGTAACCTACACCCACTAATTCCTGGGTTACTTTGTAACCTTCGGTTACACCAATTACCATGTTATTTAAAAGCGCGCGGTATAAACCGTGTAATGCTTTGTGACGCTTTTGTTCAGACGGACGTTGAACCAATAATTGACCGTCTTCCTGTGCAATGGTGATATCGCTATCAACCGCTTGCTGCAACTGGCCTTTAGGACCTTTAACAGTAACAACATTCTCTGCTGATACCGTAACGGTTACTCCTTGTGGCAGTGCTATCGGTGCTTTTCCTACTCTTGACATTGCTTTAAATTTCTTCTGTTAATAAACGTAGCATAAAACCTCACCACCAACATTTTGCTGACGTGCTTCTTTATCAGACATAACGCCTTTAGAAGTTGACAGGATGGCGATACCTAAACCATTTAGTACACGTGGCATGTTTTCCATACCTGCGTATTTCCTCAAACCTGGTTTGCTGATGCGCGAAATGCTGCGGATAGCAGAAATTTTAGTTATCGGGTGGTATTTCAAAGCAACTTTGATAGTGCCCTGAGGACCATTATCCTCAAACTTATAATTTGCAATGTAACCTTTGTCGAAAAGCACCTTAGTGATTTCCTTCTTCAGATTTGATGCAGGAATTTCAACAACCCGGTGGTTGGCTTTAATAGCATTCCTTACTCTTGTAAGATAATCTGCGATTGGATCTGTATTCATTTTATTGTGTTATGACGGTGGTTTCCTTCCGGTAACATCCCGGGCGACCTTCCATCGGTTAATTCATTCATTTTAAGCTCAATGCATAAAGCAAAAAGCCTAAAGCTTTTATGCCTTACGCTTTTCGCCTTTTGCTTTCAGCTCTTGCTTACCAGCTTGCTTTTTTTACTCCCGGGATCTTGCCTTCAAGAGCCATTTCACGGAATGTAACACGTGAGATGCCAAACTGACGCATATAACCACGAGGGCGGCCGGTTAATTTGCAACGGTTGTGCAGTTTTACCGGTGATGATGCTTTTGGTAATTTATCTAAAGCAGCGTAATCGCCAGCTTCTTTTAAAGCAGCTCTTTTTTCAGCGTATTTAGCTACTAATTTTGCGCGCTTTACTTCACGTGCTTTTACACCTTCTTTAGCCATTGCTATTTTGATTTTTAAATGGTAAACCAAATTGTTTCAACAACTCCAATGCTTCAACATCGTTTGTTGCGGAGGTTACAAAGGTAATATCCATACCTTGGATTTTATTGATTTTGTCAATATTTATCTCAGGGAAGATAATTTGCTCAGTAATACCTAATGTATAGTTGCCGCGGCCATCAAAACCTTTATCGTTGATACCTTTGAAGTCACGGATACGTGGCAGGGCTACAGCGATTAAACGATCCAAAAACTCGTACATTGTGTTGTCACGCAGTGTAACACGTACGCCAACCGGCATATTTTTACGCAATTTAAAGTTTGAGATATCTTTTTTAGATTTTGAAGATACTGCTTGCTGACCAGTGATGGTAGTTAACTCGGTGATGGTGTTTTCGATCAATTTCTTGTCGGTAGTTGCACCACCTACACCCTGGTTAATGGCAATTTTCTCCAATTTAGGAACCTGCATTACGCTTTTGTACTGAAATTTATCTTTCAGTGCGGTGCGGATCTCTTCCTTGTATTTTGATTTTAATCTTGGTACGTAAGTCATTACTTAATTTCCTCCCCTGATTTTTTTGCTACCCTTACTAATTTGCCGGCGTCATTTTTTTGACGGCCAACACGGGTTGTATTACCTGTTTTAGGATCAACCAGCATTAGGTTTGAAATATGTATAGCAGCTTCTTGTTTAACAATTCCGCCGTTAGGGTTAGCAGCATTAGGTTTAGTATGTTTTGATACCATATTGGCACCTTCAACAATAGCCCTGTTCTTATCTACCAAAACCTCAACGATTTTGCCTTGTGATCCTTTTGAATCGCCGGCGATAACTTTAACCAGGTCGCCTTTTCGGATCTTTAATTTTACTTTCTTTTCCATGTTACAATACCTCCGGTGCTAATGATACAATTTTCATAAATTGTTTCTCGCGCAGTTCCCTTGCAACAGGGCCAAAGATACGTGTACCTCTTGGCTCGTCCTGGTTGTTTAACAACACAGCTGCGTTATCGTCGAAACGGATATATGAACCGTCTTTTCTGCGGATCTCTTTTTTAGTGCGTACAACTACGGCTTTTGATACGGTACCTTTTTTCACGTTACCTGATGGTAAAGCGCTTTTTACGGTAACCACAATTTTATCGCCGATTGATGCATACCTTTTACCGGTACCACCCAATACACGGATCACTAAAACTTCTTTAGCGCCGCTATTGTCGGCTACTGTTAATCTTGATTCCTGTTGTACCATCTTATTTAGCCCTTTCTAAAATTTCAACTAATCGCCAGTTTTTGGTTTTGCTCAGCGGGCGGGTTTCCATGATCAATACTGTATCGCCTACGCCACAAGTATTGGTTTCATCATGAGCCATAAATTTGGTAGTCTTTTTTACGAACTTACCGTAAATAGGGTGTTTCACCTTACGTTCAACGGCCACAACGATAGATTTCTCCATTTTGTTGCTAACTACGAGGCCGGTACGTGTTTTTCTTAAATTTCTTTCCAATTCCATTGTCTGAATGTTTAAAAAATTAATTCTTTTCAGAAGCGGCCGCCGCTTTACGTTTTGTTAATTCAGTATTTAACTGAGCAATTCCTTTGCGTACTTTGGTTATACGGGACGGGTTCTCAATAGCCGAAACTGCATGAGCAAATTTCAATTTGGTAAGGGTAGCCCTTTCCTCGCTGATCTTAGCAACAATCTCTTCAGTTGATAGGCCCAAAATTTCTGAGTTCTTCATTTTTCTTTGTTATTTGTTGTCTGTTGGTAAGTTTAAACGTTGTATTGTTTTTATTTGAATGGTGAAATTCGGCATCTAACTTCACAACATTAAAACTTTACAACTCTTCAACTAACTCCTCAATTTATGCTTCTACGTAATCCCTACGTACAATAAATTTAGTTTGCACCGGTAATTTCTGTGCTGCCAGGCGTAAAGCCTCTTTAGCAACTTCCAAAGGCACACCTTCGGCTTCAAAAATGATCCTTCCGGGGCGTACTACCGCAACCCAGTATTCAGGAGCACCTTTACCTTTACCCATACGTACCTCTGCAGGTTTCTTGGTTACAGGTTTGTCAGGGAATATCCTGATCCAAACCTGTCCTTCACGTTTCATAAAACGTGTTACAGCGATACGTGCAGCCTCGATCTGACGGCTGGTGATCCATGCCGCTTCGAGTGATTTAACACCAAAAGATCCGAATGAAAGTTCAGCACCACGGGTGGCTAAACCTTTCATCCTGCCTTTTTGCATCTTTCTGAACTTCGTTCTTTTTGGCTGTAGCATTTTCTTAAGCTTTTATATCGTTATTCGATATTTGTCTTGTACTTTAATTATTATCTCTTACCTGGGCCACCCGGACGGTTTCCACCTTGTCCACCCGGACGGTTTCCACCTTGTCCGCCTGGACGGTTACCACCGCCACGACGATCGCCACCTGGTTTCCTGTCGCCACGACGCTCACCGCCGCGCTCGCCGCCTCTTTCGTTACCACGGCCACCAAAGCCTGGTGCACCGCCCTCTGGCCTGCCACCTTTGCCGCTTGCGCTGCTGGTACCGCCAATGTTTGGAGAAAGATCGCGTTTGCCATAAACCTCGCCTTTGCAGATCCAAACTTTAACACCTATTTTACCATAGGTAGTTAATGCTTCTGCTAATGCGTAGTCGATGTCAGCACGGAAAGTGTGCAAAGGAATCCTGCCTTCTTTATATTGCTCGCTACGTGCCATCTCAGCGCCGCCTAAACGGCCTGAAGTCATTACCTTGATACCTTCGGCACCCATACGCATGGTTGCAGCGATTGTGGTTTTCATGGCACGACGGAAAGAGATACGTGCTTCTAATTGTTTTGCAATGCCTTCTGCTACTAATTGTGCATCAAGCTCAGGGCGTTTGATCTCGAAAATGTTGATCTGAACTTCTTTCTTGGTAAGTTTTTTCAACTCTTCTTTGATCTTGTCAACTTCCTGACCGCCTTTACCGATCACAATACCCGGACGGGCAGTGTGGATAGTTACGGTAATGCGTTTTAAAGTACGCTCGATAACTACTTTAGATACACCACCTTTAGCAATACGAGCTGAAAGGTATTTGCGGATTTTTTCGTCTTCAACTAATTTATCGGAGTAGTTGTTGCCACCGAACCAGTTAGAATCCCAACCTCTGATGATTCCTAACCTGTTACCTATTGGATGTGCTTTCTGTCCCATTTCAAATTAATTGTTATCGTTTTTACTATCCACAACAAGTGTTACGTGGTTTGAGCGTTTGCGGATACGGTATCCCCTTCCTTGCGGAGCAGGGCGTAACCTTTTTAACTGACGGCCACCGCCTACAGATACTTCCTTAACAAAAAGGTTGCTGTCTTCAACACGTTTGCCTTCGTTTTTTGCTTCCCAGTTTTTGATAGCTGATAACAAAAGTTTCTCTACACGAATAGCAGCTTCTTTGTTAGTAAATTTCAATATGTATAACGCTTTCTCAACGTTTTCACCGCGGATCAAGTCAACCACCAAACGCATTTTGCGTGGTGAAGTTGGGCAGTCCTGTAACTTAGCAACAGAAGCGCCGCCTACAAGAGCTTTCGCAGCTTCTTTTTGTTGCCTGATCAGTACAGACTTTTTAATTTTTGTTGTTGCTTCCATTGCCTGTTATTTTTTCTTTTCTGCGTGTCCGCGGAATGTACGGGTTGGGGCAAACTCTCCCAGCTTGTGTCCAACCATGTTTTCTGTTACGTACACAGGGATAAACTTGTTACCGTTGTGTACTGCGAATGTATGACCAACGAAATCAGGAGAGATCATGGAACGACGTGACCATGTTTTTACAACTGATTTTTTATTTGCATCATTCAGTACCATAACTTTCTTATCTAAGTTATGATCGATGTAAGGTCCTTTTTTTATTGAACGAGCCATTATTTCTTCCTTCTTTCAATGATGTAACGATCCGATGTTTTCTTCTTGTCACGGGTTTTGTAGCCTTTAGCCAATAAACCTTTACGTGAACGTGGGTGACCACCTGAGGCACGGCCTTCACCACCACCCATAGGGTGATCTACCGGGTTCATAGCTACACCACGTACCCTTGGCCTGCGGCCTAACCAGCGTTTGCGGCCGGCTTTACCTAACACAGCGTTTGCTCTTTCGCCATTTGAAACGGTACCGATAGTTGCCAAACAAGTTGACAGGATCATGCGGGTTTCGCCTGAAGGCAATTTGATGATAGCATATTTGCCATCACGTGCTGATAATTGAGCGTAAGTACCGGCACTGCGGGCAATTACACCACCCTGTCCAGGGTTTAACTCAATGTTGTGAATGATCGAACCAAGAGGGATATTCTTTAATGGTAAGGTATTACCTACTTCGGGAGCTGCTGTTTCGCCTGCTGTTACAATTGTACCAACTGTTAAGCCTTCCGGAGCAATCATGTACCTTTTCTCGCCATCAGCAAAGTGTAGCAGGGCTATACGTGCCGAACGGTTAGGATCGTACTCGATAGTTGCAACTTTTGCCGGGATATCAAACTTATTACGTTTAAAATCAATTAACCTGTATGCTTGTTTATGACCACCACCTAAGTAGCGCATAGTCATTTTACCGCTGTTGTTACGACCGCCCGATCTTTTGTTTGATGCTACAACCAACGATTTTTCAGGAACGTTTGTTGTGATATCTGAATTAGATACATCAACTCTGAAGCGGGTACCCGGGGTAACCGGTTTAAATCTCTTTACTGCCATTTCTATAATTATATATTGCTGTAAAAATCAATTACTTCTCCGTCCTTCAACGTAATGATCGCTTTTTTGTAAGTAGCTGAACGGCCCTGAACGGCGCCTGCCTTAGTATTGCGAGTTTTAAGTTTGCCGACGTATTTCATGGTGTTTACCGCCGTAACGTTTACACCGTACATTGCCTCAATGGCACTCTTGATCTGAATTTTGTTAGCCCTGTGATCAACTTTGAAAGCATAACGGTTAAGCTTGTCAGTTAACTGAGTAACTTTTTCAGTAAGTAGGGGTTGTTTTAAAATTTCCATAATTACTTAGCTAATGCTTCCTCCAAAGTTTTAACAGCACCTGTAGTTAACAACAGCTTGCCTGCATTTAACACATCATAAGTGTTAAGCTGCTCAACTGAAATTACTTTGCTTTTCTTCAGGTTCCTGCTTGATAAATACACATTGTTATTTTCGGCAGATGCTACTACTAATAATGTTTTTTCATTAGTAACATTCAGATCGGCCTCCAATTTAATGTAGTTTTTAGTTTTGATGCTATCAAAGCTAAAATCCTCTAACACTAAAATATTGTTATCTTTTGCTTTGTATGATAAAGCTGATTTACGGGCCAGTGATTTAAGCTTTTTGTTTAATTTGAAGCTATAATCGCGTGGTTGCGGACCGAATACACGGCCACCACCGTTAAATAATGGTGATTTAATACCACCGGCACGGGCACCGCCTGTACCTTTTTGTTTGTATAATTTGCGGGTTGAACCTGCAATTTCATTACGCTGTTTTGATTTGTGTGTACCCTGACGCTGGTTAGCAAGAAATTGCTTAACATCAAGATAGATAGCGTGATCATTTGGCTCAATACCGAAAACCGACTCAGGAAGCTGCACCTTGGCACCTGTTTCTTTACCTGATACGTTTAATACGTTAACTTCCATCTTATTTATCCACTATTACGAATGAACCCTTAGCTCCGGGGATGGAACCTTTAACTACTAACAGATTCTGCTCCGCGAAAACCTTAACTACTTCAAGGTTTTGTATTTTAACACGGGCGTTTCCGGTTTGACCCGCCATGCGCATACCTTTAAATACACGTGATGGCCATGATGACGCACCCAAAGAACCTGGCGCACGTAAACGGTTATGCTGACCGTGAGTTTGCATACCCACGCCGCCAAAACCATGACGTTTTACCACACCCTGAAAACCCTTACCTTTTGAGGTACCTACCACGTCAACAAAATCTCCCGCAGCAAAAATGTCGACAGTAACGGTGTCGCCTAATGCTTTTTGATCTTCGAAAGTTTTGAATTCAACCAGTTTACGCTTTGGAGCGCTACCGGCTTTCTGGAAGTGTCCTTTTAGAGGGGCAGAAGTGTTTTTTTCCTTTTTGTCGCCATACGCTAACTGAACAGCAGCGTATCCGTCTGTATCCACAGACTTAACTTGTGTTACCACGCAAGGGCCAGCTTCGATTACTGTGCAGGGAATGTTTTTCCCTGTTTCGTCGAAAATGCTGGTCATTCCTACTTTTTTACCAATAATTCCTGACATTTTTTTAATTGTTTTTGTGCCCATCGAAGCAGTAGGGCTTCGTTCAAGGCATATTTCTCCCCCGAAAGGGACGGCAAAGATAGAAACTTTGTATTAATTATCAAATAGTTAGTAAGTTATTTTTTTATAATTTTTGCATCCGCGTTTTAACATATGTTTGAAAGGTATTTGGCTAAGCATTAGCCGGTTTGATTTTTTGACTTTTCACAGCCATTTTGGAAGGTATGCTACCGCATCACCCGGTTGACGGCGTAAAACTGAAGATGGGCCGGAGAAATTTTTAAAGATTGGGGGGATTAAGGGGAAGGTTACTATAGCCCATATCCGCTATGCCAACTACAATAATTGCCATCCTAATGATCAGGGCTTAAATTTAATGATTGGAATTTCATAAATTTGAATTTTAACTTCAGATAATGGATACTTTACTTATAGAAGTAACTAATCAAAACGCATATAACCTGCTCAGGGAGCTTGAAAAGTTGCATTTGATCAAAGTTCTCAAAAAGACTTCCTCTCCTAAAATAAAGTTATCAGATAAATTTGCTGGCAAACTACCAATCGCTGATGCTGAAAAACTCCGGGAACACATTAAACAAAGCCGTAAAGAATGGGATATTTGATTGATAGCAACGCTATAATTGATTATCTGAGCGGCAATCTACCTGAAAAAGGTATGCTTTGGATGAATGATGTAATCAATGAAACTCCTGTTGTTTCCGAAAAATGAAATCTTCCTGCTGTCTCTATTAAGGCTTTTCTAAATATTCAGTTCTATTTTATCGCAACTATTTTTTTTGAACAAGTGCATTACCTTGCGCAAACAAACTAAAGCGCACACCGCCGCGGGTTTCAAAACTGCCTTTTTTTATTAATTGCCTGCTTTTCAACAGTTCAGAAAGTTCCTGGGGTTGATCTTCAACGGAATATGTAAGTACCCACAAACGCTTAACGGCATACGGACAATGCGTATTTAAAAGGCTATCCTTATAGATTACATCAAGCCGCCCATCTATAACACCTAAATCTTTATAGTATTTTACCGGTAAGCCTGTTAAGTTGCCGGTATAAAGGGCATCGCCTTTTTCAAATTTTTTATTGATGGCTTCAATCCCCCTTTTAATATCATCATGCTGCGTGTAAGGTGGCTGGTGTATAAATACAACCCTGGCCATTAATGCCGGAAGCAGTAAAAAGATAAAACCGACGGCTTTTCCAAATCTCAGATGAGATAGCCTGGTGACTAAGAACTCATAGCTAAATACGCACGTAATGACTAGGCCAAGGGTTAAGTACAAATATAAGCGGGTTTCAAATGGATATAATTTAAGTCCGGATAAAACAAGATGGACGCAAACCGGCAGTAATGTTAATATCATGAGATCGTATCTTCTGTACCTAACCAACAGTATGACACCCAGGCCGAATAATATCATAATACAGCTCCCGATAAGCTGCCCGAAGTAAAAAAGAAAATAAAAAATGCCGTGAAAGCGACCTGCCATCCACCCCCAAAACGACGAATCAAAGGGCATAAAAGCACCCGCGTTTGACCAGTAACCAACCATTTTATGCTGTGTTGGATGGCTGTAGATAAACACAAAATAATACAAAGCAAAGAAAACACCCCAACACAAATTGGTGATTATAAAATGCCTGCCCAGGGGCCTATTTTCCGATCTCGATTTATAAAACAGGTATACATCAACCGTAAGCAGGATAATTGGTGTGATGTTGGAGAGATATATGCAGATTAAGCCCAGTACCAAAAGCTTATAGTAAAACCCCTTTAATGCTTTCTCTTCAATCAACAGATAATAGAATATGGTAATTACCAGAAGATCGACAATATACTGCTTGGCCTCGCTTGAGTAATAAATTATAGTTTGATTAAAAACAACCAGGCTCAATCCTAAAATAATGCTGTAAATGCTTTTGAAAAGCCTGTTTAGGATCCGGCCAAACAGGGGCAAGAAGGTCAAATAGCAGATAAGCGGAAATACCTTAAGCGCATAATCTGATTTGGGCACGAGAGATATAAATGCTTTTTGAATAAGCAGGAATAACACAGGCGCAACTCCATTGTAATCAAGGGGACGGAACAGACCAACAGCATTACGGTGTATTAAATTAAGGGTTAATACAGCTTCATCAAGCCATACGCCCCGGTCGCTTAAAAATTGAATCCCCGCTAATACTATTGCAATTATAAAAAGGGCGTATAAAACAAATCTTTGGGTTAGGTATCTGTTCACTTACATTCCAGGTTAAGGCTTTTTAGATTTGAGCCTAAACTACAAAAGTATTTAGATTTTTCCCCGAAAGCTAATCAACAAAAACCGGCACCGCACCTGTCGCCCGGAACATTGCCCTAATTCATAACCACCGAACTCGCAGGCACCTCATCGGCATGCGAAAACGAGCGCGTGAAGCCCGCCTTGTAATAAGGCAACTTTTCGGCACGGTTTTGCGCCTTTAAACTTTGGTACATGCCCAGCATCGACCAGCCGTTACCCGGGTTACGTTCCAGGTCTTCGCGGAAAACTTTTTCGGCCTGCGGGTTATAATCGGTTTTGAGCAGGTAGGCACCCAGGAACTGCCGTGCCGGAATAGGCCACTCAGCAGGCTCCGAGTAAATCATGTTATCCTCTGTCTGCACTGCTTTTTTTAATGCCGCCATACCATCATCAAACTTATTGCGGCCGAGCAAAATAGCACCATCCAATATGTTTTCGGCAACAGTGGCGCCATCCAGTGCGATATTAAAAGGAATATGCCGCTGTTTTAAAGAGGCGTCATCAAGCCTGCCACGCAATAAAGCAAGCTGGGCCACGGCCGAATCCTGCCCGCCCGTATACAGAAATGCCATTCCGCGGGCAAAATGGTATAACACCCGCGCATAGGCCCAGTCGCGATTGGGGCCAACGCTGTCTTTGAGCAGTTCGTGCCATTTGCCAAGGCGCATCATGGTAAATACCGGCATCATGTACAGGTATTGCGAATAAGTATCACCTGCCGAAGGTTTTACCGCATTGCGGCAGCGTTGGGCCGCTTCCATCCCCCGCTCGTACATAGCCCCGTTAAAGGCACAAAGTGTTTCGACAGCGTAAAAGTGAGAGTTTATTTTTGTGAGCTTTAAATTGGGCGCCAGGGCGGCATAATTAACAATACATTTGGCTGCTTTTTCATTAACGTCAACACCCTGAAAATACAAACCATTGCGCTGATAAACATGACTGGCCATATGCACCATATGCCCGATACCGGGGAACAACCTTTTTAATGCCCCTGCATTGGCCAGCGCGGCGCCGGGGTTACGCGAAGCCTCGGTTAAATGGATATAATAATGCAGCGCCGCCGGGTGCTCCGGATTGGTATTTAAAACGCCTTTGCACAAGGTAACCAGTTCGGCGGTCCAGGGTTTATCGGTACCGTCGGGCGCCCAAAAATCCCAGGGGTGAATGAGCATTACCGCGTCAATATACAGCATCTTAAGGTCGGCATCGGTTGGGTAGGCCTGCATCAGTTTCTTCAGATCCTGTGCATAAGCTTCATTGTCGCTTGCGTTGGTGCCGCCCTGCGGGTAACGAAGGTTCATCGCCGCTATCAACGCTTTTTCCTTTTCGGGAGCACTGCCGGCAACAGCGTTCATTTGTTTCAAAACAGCAGGCAAACCGGCAGGCGCAGCATACTGCCCGCCGGCGTTATAGTAAGGGCCCAGGCTTAAAGCCTGCCCCCAGTAAGTCATAGCGGCCGAGGGGTCAAAACGCGATGCTTCTTTGAACGACGCGAATGCCTCCTTCATGTGATAGCTGTAATACATGGTTAAGCCCTGGTTAAAGTAAAACCGGGCGCTGTCATTACGGGCAGCAATGGCATAATTATGATGCCCCCAGCCGGGTAAGCGCTGTATAAATTTACCGTTCCGTGCCGTATCTGCATCCTGTACTATACCCGATCCGCACATTACCGGGATTATCGGTTTTGTTTTACCCGATACTTTAATTTTTTTTCCCTGGAACGCAAACAAATAGGTAGCGAACAACACCACAGGGAACACAAATAACAGCGATACCTTTTTCATGTTCGACTTTTTAAATGAGGACTATAATTGGCAGGTATGAAAACCTATACTAATATAAGGTATTATAGGCAGGAATGGATGAGGACGTTGTTGAGAATAATAATGTTCGTTACTTTTGGTTCAACTAATAAATATATGCTGACCTTTAAAATGAATCAGGCCTTCGATGAATTCATTGATAATTCAAAGAAAACATTAGTAAAAAACTTCCTTTTTGCAGCTACTGTATTCATAGTATATTCATTTATACTATTAAAAAAAGCAGGCGGGATTTTAGATAGCACATACATCCTTTATGAAGTACTATTCTTTGTTATGTTTGCGGTGATTTATCTCAATCAAGTCATGTCCTTAAGCAAGACGATAAATAATACGGCCGAGGAAATTAGCTTTGCTGATAATCTTATTACAATTAAAACCTATTCTTTCAATTTCTTTTCCATTACAGATAAAAAAGTACAGGCGATAACAACTAATACCAACAAAGTATTTGTAAAAAAAAACCCTTACCCCCTTTCGGGAGCATCTAACAATAATGTTTTGGTATTTGCCGCCAACAACCTCAACATATTTATAATGCTAAATAATTTACCATCTGATTTCACAGCCGTTTTTCTCCAACAGAAAAAATCCTCGGAGATGTCGAATTGATTGGCATATCTCAGTGCCAATATCACTTCTATCGCTGCCGTAAGTGTCCTCGCCTGTGCCCCGCGTTTAGGTCTGCAATGTAAAAGACACTCGAACAACTTAGTATAATGCCCACGAGCGAGAACGCTTGCAGGAGTGGTGCAGAAAGGGTGGAATCGTTTATTTAGGAACTCAGGGTTTTAATGAGATATTCAACCCTCTCCTGAAGCAGCTAATGGCGTTGCCTGCGGCCCGGGCTTTCCGCTGCAAATCCTCGCTTTGCCCCGATCACTAATGCCTGCCCAAGCTGTGGGTTTTCCGCTGCAATCCCTAACGTGGTAGGAAGTTTGGTCCCATCGCTGCTGCAAGCGTCCTCGTTTGTAGCCCGCGTTTAGGTTCAATGTAAAGACAGGGATTGACAGGTTGCACCAGAGGTGCAAAAGGTTTGTAGAAATCAAATAAACAGTGTTTTTAGTGTGCCAGAGGTACACAACTCCGGTGTTCCGTACCTCTGGCACGGTTGTGTTCGGTATAATATATTGCTAAAACCGGTTCCCCCTCTGGGAATGTTCCATAACTTAATGACATTGCCTTGCGGTAGCGGTGAAATTTATATTATTCTTAAATCTTAACCCGTGAAGGTTATTAAAAATGACAGCATCCATCATAAAAACAAAGGACCGGCTTCACCGGTCCTCTGAATAGCTTACCAAAGCAAATTTACTTAAGCGTAAATTACATTCAGTGAAATAGGCACATTCAAAGCTTTGGAGATGATACAATTTGCTTTTGCACCTTCAGCAATTTCTTTAAACTGTTGCTCACTAAGACCTTCAATAACAGTAGCTTTCAGGTTTAAAGCTATAGCTGTTATACTTAATGCCTGCATATCCAGGTCAAGAATGGCATCGGTAGTCAGATCACCAGGGGTGTAACCGGCCTGTGTCAATGCTGCGCCAATCGCCATCGTAAAACAACCGGCGTGGGCCGCTGCAATCAGTTCTTCAGGATTGGTACCTACGCCCTCGGCAAAACGGGTTTTGAAAGAATATTGTGTTTTATTTAATACGGTGCTTTGAGTAGTGATCTCGCCCTTACCATCCTGTAAGGTACCGTTCCAATGTGCATTTGCTGTACGTTTCATGATTTTGTTTTTTGTTGTTGTGTCTTCCGACAGAACAAAAGTACCGTTGTCAATCGCATGAAATTTTAACCTGGGTTAAAATTGGAATGGAGGATTATCAGGGGATTGTCAAGTGTTTTGAAGTGGCTTGTTGTTCAATTCATTTCACTCAATTATAGTGATGGTAATCAAACCATTACTTCTGTCGAAATTCAGCTCTATAAACTCAAGGCCTGTTTATCACGTCTTTCTCCCATTTTTCAAACATCCTCTTCTCAAAATTATCCAAACCTTTAATTCTGAATAACCCGAGCAGGAGTAAAAACAGCGTTGCTCCGATGGTAAATGATCCGCCAATCCATGCAAGCTTATTACCATTCCGTTTTTCAAACGATTCGTAAACAGGCGAAAGCATTGTTTGCTCTCCTTCAGCAACATCATCGCGCGAGTTTATGGCCGCCTCGTAGTTGGCTACCTCATTATCATTAGGTAAGCGGGCCAGGTGTATAAATTTGTTTAACGGTTTGTATTTGAAATCTGTGTCGCAATCTTTTGCAAATTGACTGAAATAGAACTTCTTTTCACTCGCAGATAAACTATTGCTGATAGTTTTGTGGTATTTAAAAACAAACCACGCGGCAGGCTCTATTTTGGGGATTATAGGCTTTATCTTAAATTTATAACTCCGGGTTACAACCGCTAACGCGCCGTACTTACCGGCCTCCCCGTATTTAGGCATCACCATAGTAGGATTGACATAACGCATCATCATTATCGAGTCGGCAGGTAATTTCTTTAAAAACAATATATTGCTCAGCGTATCATTAATGATCACCAGTGTTTTAGGGTTTACCCTGTTTCGCATGGCAGCTATCTTGCTGGTATCGGGAAAAACACGGTCAAAAACCGGCACCGCTGCATAAGCATCCATATTAAAATCTACGTTATTTTTACCGCTAACAGAAGGATAACCTTAAAGTGGGCCATATGCTTGTTAGGATACTTCTGTTTAACGGTATAGTACTTAGTCTGCGGCACATAGTGTACCTCGCTTATGCTATCCAGACGGGTTAGCTTACCGGTAGCTGATTCCAAATAATTTTGCGCGATACAGATAGGTACAGCAAATGTAAAACCGCCTACCATTAACAAAATAGTTATTGGATCACGACTGGTTGCTTTATATGCCTTTAATTGCCTCAACTTAGGAAAAAGTAAAAGCTGTGGCAAAACGAGACCTACAATACCGGGAATAAGAAAATCGGCGTCTTTATCTTTCAGCGTAAAAACATTAAACCTGATAAGCAGCAGCCAATGCAAAAAGGTATAAATAATTATGGTGCAAAGGCCTATAAAAACAAAGGGTAAAAAAATGTACTTAAACTTAGCTTTGAACTGGCGCATGTAAAGTTCAGGTTGTGATCAATAAGTTTTAAATATACTGAACGAAAAATCACAGGCAAAAAATTGTTCTGATTTATCAAACACTTGCGGTAGCGCCGCCGTGACACACACCTATACCCTCAAAATGAGGCAATAAAAAATTTTCAGAAAAAATTGCGTAACTCAGAAGTTACCTATACATTTACGTAACTTTAAAGTTACCCATTTTAACAAGGCCTGTTAAATAATGAATTATTCAACTTAAAGATCAAAAAAATGACAACTACAGATTTCACAACAACCTTATTGGTAAACCAAAGCCCTGAAGAAGTTTTTGATGCGTTAAAAAATGTCCGGGGATGGTGGTCAGGCTTGCATTCGGAAATATTTGAAGGCGAGTCGGAAAAACTTGGCGACGAGTTTTCATTCTTTGCCGGCGACGGAGCGCACTACACCAAACAAAAACTTGTTGAATTGGTCCCCAACAAGAAAATAGCCTGGCTGATTACCGATAGCAAGCTAACTTTTACACAAAACCAAACCGAGTGGACCGGCACCAAACTTTGCTTTGATATTTCTGCCGAGGGCGATGCTACAAAAATTGTATTTACGCACGTTGGACTGGTACCAGAATTTGAATGTTATCACGCCTGCGCACCGGCATGGACACAATATATCCAGGAGCGGTTGTTAAACTGGATAAATACAGCTGCAGCAAGCAAAACAGTGTCAGCGGCGCAGTAATGCGTGACCGGCACGAATAGGCTAAAGCCAACCTTAGAAGCAAGGTATGATATTACTTTGCTTCTAAACTTTTTTCGCTGGTCAAGGTTGCAATACAATAAGCCCACTAAACGGATATCAAATAGCCTTCATAGCAAAGAGAAGCATCATTAAATGAGGTTTTCCGCTAACATATTGAACTCGTATATTAGTTTATTCAAGTTTCTCATGCCATGCTAAATAGGATTTCTGTTACCTTTTACATAATTGCTTTTTTCGCCATAACTATTTTCGGTTGCAATTCTAACTTCCGACAAATAAAGTTTAACAGAACACAATGGGATGACGGAGATATTGAAATCTATCCTTATAGGAATGCCATGCTCAACGACCTCTTAACTAATTATCACTTAAAAGGCATGAGCTATAAACAACTTACTAAACTATTAGGTGAGCCGCAACGTTGGGATAATGACAATATTGATAGCCCTTACTACAACATCAATACCGATTATGGCCATGACATCGACCCCGTTTATACGAAGACATTAACGATATATTTAAATAAAGACTCTCTGGTTACGGGTTACAAAATCAAAGAATGGCGCAAAGAAAAGTAAACAAGACTAAGATCGCCCACTGGTTGAAGTTTAGCGACAGTATAACCGGCCTAAAACAAGCTAAGCTTTCAGCCTAACTTACCTTCGCTGATTCATGTATATGACGGTAATTGTGTGTAATAACAATTAATATCGATGGAAAAAAGCTATACCCGTTTATATATCTTTGAGAAACAAATAACCTTATGACAATAAAATTAGGCGACTTCTTCCCTAAGAAATCAGTAGATGAACCAGTATTGGAACTTGACGACCCAAGATGGTCGACCTTAGAAGGGGGTTACAGAGGAACATTATATGATGCTTCAATAGCCCTGAAGAAACTTGAACTTGCAGATAATAAACAAACTATTAACCAAATCTATCAAGAACTATGGAACGAGCTACACCATCAGGGAGACGTTGGTTTAGCCTCATATTATTCAGTTCCTCATTTGGTCAGAATAGCTAAACAGAAACAAATTGTAGATTATAATATACTTGGGCTGGTTTCGGTGATCGAAATACAAAGGCATAAGGACAATCCTCCTTTACCAAGTGCTTTAAAGCCAAACTACAATAAAGCGATTGAAGATTTAGCAGATCTTGCGAAGCTTGCTATGAATCAATATTGGGATTTGGATTTAGCAGCAACGGCATTAACAGCTATTGCATTAGCTAAGGGGCAAGTAAAGTTGGCAAATGCTATTCTGAACATGGATAGTGAAGATACCATAGATGAGTTTCTCGAATCCTATAGTTAGCCATTGGCGATATATTCCTTGATACAATGAAGAAAAAACTTTGTGGCTTAGAATTTAATATAGAGAATATAGAGCAGATCATTAACATGGGCGGCCCATGGATTTGCTCTATATACCTCGAAAACCATTTAATTTCTGACCATTGTGTTTTCGACAATATTTTAGAAGATCCTTCCTTTAAAAGAGTTTATTTCGTTAAATATCACCGTACCTCAAAATGGAAATCAGATAACTTCTTTACTTTGAATTACTTCTCGGTTAATTATAATGAGATCTATCAATCAAAACGAAGATTTGAAATGCTTTATCTTAAAAAACTTTTGAATCAGGAAAGCATCGAGATATTCTATGCATTTCATGACAAAAACCAAGATAGAAGAGATGTTTTCGTTGTCTCTGAACAACAATTTGTTATTATATCAGAATATTCGAAATGACCTTAGCTTTTCTAAAAGCTTACAACCAAGTCAGTGTTCAATTTTTGAAAAACAGGGTGTTCAACATTTTACAAGCCAAAATTACAACCCATTGATTATCAATACCAACCTGTTCAAAACAGCGAATAGATGATTTTACAGATTTTATAAACAACTGATTATCAACAACAATCAAATTACAAAAAACAACAAGTGTTCACACCTTAAAAAATTGAACACCTGCTAATCAAGCTTAAATCCGAAATCGAACATCTGAATTCCCAAATCAAAAAATTACTCCATCATCAACCTGCGGATCAGCTCCGCGCTCTGGGCTTTGCCCTCTTCAAGCCGGTGGCTAAAGAATGCCTGCGTATCATTAAAGTGTTTCTTATACCCCTCCATATCCCCATATCCAATAATAGCCGACCATTCCCTCACCGCCGAGTGAAACTCCAGGTCGTCGCCGCGGATGGTTTTATCGTATAGGGCTGTTTCCAGTGATTCTTCCAGCAGCTCTTCATTCTTGAAAAGGTATTCGGCAATGCCCAAACGCAGGCGGAAAGGCGGGGTTTGGCAAATGAGGTTATCGTAGGGGTTAACGCCAAGGTGGTACCAGGCATCAACCATACTTAAAATACTAAGGTGCGAGTTTGGCTTTTGATGATCGGCATGCTGTGACAGCGAAAACTCCTTCATCACGGTATCATTAAGCATAATAGGCTTGCGGCTTTCGTGAAAAACAAAGTCGCGTGCGCGATAAAGGCGTTGCTTAAATGCATCAGCCTCTTCCTTGATCATCAGCTTAAACAACTCCGACTCGGATTCGGCATAACGTTTCACCTGCTGGCGGGCATACGGGTTGAGGATAGCCAGCCCGGCATAAACGTGGGCCTTATAGCTGAAGATGCGGAGGGTGGTCAGAATTTTCACGTTATCTATCCCCCCGATATATGAAGCGTTTTCCCAGGGGAAAAACCCGGCAGATTTCCATGCGGTACCCATGCTCTCAAAACCAACGTGGGTTACGGCCTGGGTATCGGCCACAATACGGTCGTGCTCGTGGTAATCGGCAATTTCAACTATGTTGCTGCCAATCGCCGTAAACAGGTCATACATGCGCTGGTAGGCATCGGGCGTTGAGCGGTACGGGATCAGGATGAGGGTTTGCCCGGCGGGTTCAAACCCCGGGCCGTGCATCCCATGAAATGTAACTATCTGGGCATCGGCAGGCAGGTGCTTTTCAAAGGTGGCAATCTCAGGGGACTTAACCGAAGTTTGTCCGGCTACAATGGCACCGTATTTGGTTGAAGGGCCATACTCAGCAACCACACGCTCCATGCTATCGGCCTCAACCGAATAGATGATGAGGTCGTTGATGCGCGCAACATCGCTGCCGTGATCCATAACGGTGATGCCGTGAGGCGTAAGCTCTTCTTCAAGCTTTTCACGGTTGGCCGGCAGGTCGCAGCCCGAAACGGTGTAACCGGCCTTTGCGAAAGCCTTCGCGTACAGGCGGCCCATATCGCCTAACCCAATAATACCTATATTCATGCCGCTAATATAACTATGAGTAGGTTAATTACGTACGAAAGCTTATTTTAGCCTCAAAAACGCGGGGTGTATATAATAAAAACCGTAAACATCCTGTTTTGTTAATAGCATATACCTAATTTTACATTTGATGAACAAGCATTTACTACTTACGATAACGGTTTTAATAGCGATGATAACGGGGAGTGTTGCAGCAACTTTTGCACAGGACAGCACCAGGAAAAAAACCGCTACCTTAAAGCCCAATGCTATTCCACCCATTGTAAGATCGAGCCCGGCAGCGCTTAAAAACCCGGCTGCAACGTCGCAGCAACCGGCTAAATCTGCTTATACCCTGCCCAAAATCAGTGCTGCTGCCGATTCGGCCCTGCAAAAAGATAAAAGCCTTAATGGCCAGTACAAATACCTGCTTAGCAAACTATACCATTATCAGCAACCATTAGTTGCCGCCCTGTGGAAAAACATGAAGGATACCCTGAACACCGAGCGCCGTCAGCTTAAAGAGGCCCGGGCCAAACTTACCGAACAGGGTAAAAATGTTGAAAGCCTTAAATCTGACGCAAGCAATAAGGAACAAGCCCTCAACGAATCAAACGCCAAACGCGACGAGATCAGCCTGCTGGGAATTCCCTTCACCAAAGCAACGTACAACCTGGTAATGTGGGGCTTGGTTATTGTTTTTGGTGTAGTTGCCGTTATAGTGATAGCCCGCTCAGGTGCACATAGCCGCGAGGCTAAATACCGCATCAAACTTTACGAAGAGCTTGATGAGGAATACAAAGCCTTCAAGGCCAAAGCCAACGAAAAAGAAAAGAAACTTGCCCGCGAACTTCAAACCGAACGCAATAAGCTTGACGAGCTGTTAGGCAGAGGATAAGCTTTTTAATTTCAGAATTCACATACCTCAAGTCATTGCGAGCGAAGCGTGGCAATAGCATACTATACAGGGCTGATATGCCTATGCCTTGCTACGAGATTGCCACGTCGCGCCATACACACAGGCAGCCCCGCTCCTCGCAATGACATAATTTTATAAACATCATGCCCAATACCAACCTGCTTTCTCTCATAACTCAATTACGTTCCGTTGCCGATACAGGTCTGCTATACGCCAAAAACGAATACGATATCGAACGTTACAAGGAACTGCAACACCTGAGCACTCAAATGTTTGATGAGGTAAGCGGTTACGGCGCCGAAACCATCAACCTATTGTTCCCTCAGGCTGCCGATTATCCTACCGCCAAGGTTGATTTACGGGGGATGCTGCTTTCGCCGGATAATAAGATCCTGCTGGCTAAAGAAAGCGGTGATGGAAAATGGTCGTTGCCCGGTGGATGGGGTGATATTGGCTATACACCCAAGGAAACCATTATTAAAGAATTTTGGGAAGAAACCGGCTTGCAGGTTACTGCCGACAGGCTGCTGGCCGTATTTGATAAAAAGATGCACCCGCATCCTCCGCAGCCTTTTTATGTATATAAAATGGTTTTCTACTGTAAAGCTGTTACTACAGAAATCAACAAAGGATTTGATGTGTTGGATGTTCAATATTTTGATATTGACAACCTGCCGCCACTATCGGAAGACCGGATCCTGAAAAGCCAGATCGAACTGCTTTACCAAAAGATCATTACTAACGATATCAGCGTTTGGGCAGATTGATTAATGCTAACTGCGCCAACTCATATCTAACCCAAACTGCTACTGCAACTGTCGCTGCTACTAAAAAAACTACTCTTTCAAATCAGGTAGCGTACGTTTATCAGCCGGCAGTGCCAGATACTTTTTGTACGAATCATTGATATAAACCGCCATGGAAGGGCCGTTGTTGTTTTTGACAAACTCGTATGAAGGCCTGTAAATGGTCATGAAATTCTCCAGATCCTGTCCGCGCAGCGGGATAATGCTTTGTACGTAAGTCATGGTAAACACTTCGTCAACATGGCGTTCTTCTTCCTCGTGTTTAAAGTACTTTTTAAGGCGGCGGGCATCTTTTGCCTCCTTGCTAAACCATGATGTAGGTGATAGCGGATAAACTTTAGCGCGGGTATACACTTCCGGATATTCTTTGTGGGCGTCAAATGTTTCGCGTTTGGCGCTGATATTAACCTGCCTTAAGGCTATGGTTTGGGTAACCATCTCTATTTTCTTGTTGGTAAAATCGGTTACATATAACGTATCCGACACGTATCCCGGAGAACTAAAAATCAGGGTGTGCCCCGTTTCAGTGCGGATGCTGAAATTACCTTTACTATCGGTAAGTGTCATTTGCCTGTTTTGGTTGTCGCGCACAAAAACATCGCTCATTTTATTGTTTTTGCCCGACTCAACAACAGTGCCTTTTACAGTGGTTTGAGCATTTACGGTACAAGCCCAAAATAGCAACGCAGATAATATAAGGTATGGGTATTTCATAGCAGATTATTTGTGCTGTAAATTAAACTTATTTTTTGTTCCAAAGGTTTTCAATTTAACACTTTTTCGCCCTTTTGTTATCTTAAATGACAAAACCCTGAATCAGCATTGCAATATGGTACAAAAAAAACGCTCCATCAAATTGACGGAGCGGCTGGCAATTCATTATTGTTGTATTATGTCCCGGTATCTTTTTACTCAGGATTTAGGTTAATATCGGTTTACTTTAAAATCAGAGATCCCTCCACTCATGTGTATCAGGATCCTGCTTTTTGCGGCATCAAAGCCATCGGTTTCGTAGTCGTTACCATCCTTTTTACTGAAACCCTCAAATTCGTTTGATGAGAGGCCGGTATTGGATGTGATACGGCAGGCAGCGCCTTTTGGAACGCTTATGGTAACCTCAGATGCACCGGTTGAAACTTCCACATTTGTGGTGCCAACAGGAGCCCCGAGCTTCACATCAAATGACGCTGCTCCACCTTTTAAAGATAGGGTTTTTATTTTGAATTTTGAAAGATCAAAATTTAAATCTGTTGCACCCGTAGTAATGTCAATATCCCACACCGGATTTGTGTTTAATTTAATATCGGCCCTGTTGTTTTTCTTGTCGTTTGAATCAAAATGGAAACCCTTATTATTCTTTAAATTAAGGTTAAGCACATACACCGAATCATTTTTACTATGGTTAAAAGTGTACTTACCGTAAAGTTCCTGCGTTTGGGCGCTGAATAAATCGGCAGTACTATCACTTAAGTTATATATGGTACCGCCACCACTGATATTAAGGCGGGCATGTTTAATACCGGCATTATACTCCTCTTTAAAGGTTTTATCACCGCCTATTTTAACAACTCCCTGATCGGTATTCGTTGTATCGCTATCATCGTTGTCATTATCGTCATTATTATAATCGTCGCTATGAAAAGTCCAGGCATTTGGCCAAAAATGGTAGCGTTTACCAAAGTTGCCAAATACCAGCAATGCAAAGCAACCTATTACTACCGCAAGCTTTAAGATGGTAGCCAGCGGCGATCGGTTTCCGGCAAACACTAAACTGATACCTCCCATAATTAAAAATATAGGCCACAGATACAGGATGTTCATCCAGTCGAAATTTATTACGTGGAAGTTATCCAGCAGGAATACCACTCCCAACAATACCAGGATCGCGCCCGGAACAAGTTTATCGCTTCTCATGATTTTATATAGTTGGAGGTGTATCTTTAGTTTCTGTTTCTTCCTTAGCAGGTTCGGCTTCCGGGGCATCAGCTACCTCATTAGCATGCCAGCTTTGTTTTTCCCAGGGCTGTTTCTTTACTCCCGAAACTATAAGCGCAATACCTGCGCCTACCAGCATTACGGGCCAAAGGTTTTCAAAATCCCAATCAGGCATCAGGTCGAGCTCATTAAGCAGGAATACCGAACCTAAGAGGATCATGGCCACGCCAAATATCAGCCCAACGGTTGAAGCTTGTTTTTTGGGCGGATGTACAAACGGGGGATTAAATGGCTGGCTGCCAAATTTAGGATCGTAAAATGGCCCCGATTGCTGCCCGCTTGCAAAAGGGTTATCCTGTGGCGGTACCCTGTAATCAACACCGGGATTAAAGCTGTAACCTTTTTTTGGCAGCACTATCCACAATACTATATATATGGGTAAGCTGAAGCCTTTTAAAATAAGGGTCACCAAAAATATCGCCCTGATAACTGCTACGTCCGTGCCGAAATGCTCGGCAAGGCCCGCGCAAACACCGCCTATTACCTTTCGGTGTTCATCGCGATGAAGTTTCTTTTCCATAATTTATGTTCGCTTTATGTTTAAAGTTGATTTATCATAACTGGCCCGGAGCGGGTTTGATGATGATTTCGTCGACATTGGCGCCGGTGCTCATCTTGTAAATATTGATGATTGCCGATGCTATGTCTTCGGGCAGCACCATGGTATTGGGGTCAACCACCGCGTCTTTCCATGAATCCGTTAACGTTGATCCGGGAATTACGGCGGTAACTTTTACACCATGCTCCTGCATCTCGAGCCTCATTACTTTTGTTAGACCTAACAACGCATACTTTGTTACACTATAACTACCGGCTTGGGGCACAGGATTTATAGCGGCTACCGAGCATATATTAAAAAAGTGCCCTTTACGTGCCTTTGCCATGGTTTTACCGAAATAACGGTACAACTCATAGCCCGGCATCAGGTTAGTATTCATCTGGATTGGAAGGGTATCTTCAGTATCATCCAATATGCTTGAAGGAATAAACGTCCCCAAATTATTAACCACAACATCAATGAAGCCAAGTTCGGCTTCAGCGGCAGCGGCAAACTTCAATAGTTCGGTTTTCTTGCTGCCATCAGCTTTCATAGCAAAAACCTTTACCCCTGCATCAACCTGTTCAAGTTCATCTTTAAAATTTAATAATTCTTGCTCATTCCGCGAACAAATTGCCACGTTTAATCCTTCATTAGCAAAAGCAATTGCAATTGAGCGGCCCATGCCTTTGGTTGAACCGGTGATGAGTACGTTTTTCATATTGTTTAAATTAATTTTTATAGTTAGTGAAGCTTTATGCCCGCAATTTACGTAAGCATAATAATTGATACAGTTAAAATTGAATTTAAATGACTTGTTTTAACACCTGACCATTTAGGCTTAAAGGTAAAAAGCGTATTTTTAACCGATTTTTATAAGAACAAATGTTTGAAAGTTTAGGAAGATACATACTCTTACTGCGTTTAAGTTTCAGAAAGCCCGAAAAGTTCAGTGTATACTGGGCCGAAGTAATGCGCGAAATGGTATCAGTAGGCATCGGATCATTGGGTATCATCTCAATCATATCTATATTTATTGGAGCAGCAACTACTATTCAGGTAGCCTTCCAGCTATCAAGTCCGCTGGTGCCTCTTAGTATAGCGGGTAAAATAGCGCGTGACTCCACTATTCTTGAATTTAGTCCAACCATATCAGCGCTTGTATTGGCCGGGCGTGTTGGTTCAAGTATCGCGTCTCAAATTGGTACTATGCGGGTTACCGAGCAAATTGATGCCCTCGAAATTATGGGCGTAAACGCGCCGGGATACCTGATATCGCCCAAGATCATTGCGGGCATGAGTATGGTGCCATTACTGGTTATTGCTTCAATAACTTTAGGCATTACAGGGGGGTATATTGCCTGCGTTGCTTCCGGAGACATTACGCCTGCCGATTATATTGTAGGGGTACGTGATGGGTTTGATGGCTTAACGGTAAGAGTAGCACTTGTTAAAGCAATTGTTTTTGGCTTTATCATTGCTTCTATTTGTGCTTACCAGGGTTTTTACACATCAGGCGGTGCACTTGAGGTTGGCCAGTCGGCTACAAAGGGTGTAGTTTTTAGTTGTGTGATGATCTTATTTGCCGACCTTGTTATCACCCGTTTAATGCTATGATCGAAATTAAAGACATTAATAAAACCTTTGGCGAAAATCACGTTCTTAAAGGAATCAGTTCAGTTTTCCACGAAGGCAAAAACAACCTGATCATAGGCGGTTCCGGATCAGGCAAAACAACATTATTAAAATGTATTGTTGGCCTGCATGAACCATCCAAAGGCGAGGTTTTTTTTGATAATGAAAATTTCACCCAAATGGATTTTGAACAACGTGTACCTATCCGCACAAGTATTGGTATGCTTTTTCAAAATTCGGCCCTGTTTGATTCCATGACAGTGGAAGAGAACATCATGTTCCCGTTAAATTTGTTCACCAACAGATCAAAGGCCGAAAAGCTTGAACGGGCCAACTTTTGTTTAGAGCGGGTTAACCTCGCTGGCAAAAACAAACTTTATCCGGCTGAACTATCAGGCGGTATGAAAAAGCGCGTTGGCATTGCCCGCGCCATTTCCATGCAGCCTAAATATCTTTTTGTGGATGAACCAAACTCCGGTCTCGATCCTAAAACTTCGATATTAATTGATGAACTGATAGCCGAGCTTACTCTGGAGTACAGCATAACTACTGTTGTGGTAACCCACGATATGAACTCGGTAATGGGTATTGGCGATCATATTGTTTTTTTACACCAGGGTCAAAAATGGTGGGAAGGCAGCAACAAGGAAATTGCCCATACCGATAATAAGGAACTTAACGACTTTGTATTTGCCAGCAAATTTATGCAGGCGGCGAAGGAAAAGTTGTAATAAGTCTGTAGCCTAAAGTTTAAAGTCAAACAATAAGATATCATTATATTTGCCGCACCTTTTAAGTTGAGATTCAAACTTTCGACTTAATACTCAAGACTTTTGACTTAAAATAAAATGATCCAATTACTTACCCCAACGCACTGGAAAGATTACGAGCTGATTGATTGCGGCGATTTTGAAAAGCTGGAACGCTTTGGGAACACTATACTTATCCGCCCCGAACCACAGGCGGTTTGGAACAAAACCCTGCCCGCTTCTGAGTGGCAGCGTTTGCACCATATCAAGTTTAAAGGCCGTTCGGCAACTACAGGCGAATGGTTGAAAAAAGATCCTAAAACTCCCGATCGCTGGCATATCGAATATAAAAACAAGGAAGCAGCCATTAAGTTCAGGCTGGGATTAACCTCATTTAAACATGTGGGCATCTTCCCGGAGCAGGCCGTAAACTGGGATTATATCAGCCAAAATGTAAAACGCTTTAAAACCCCCGAGCCAAAAGTACTTAACCTGTTTGCCTACACAGGCGGCGCTTCCTTAATTGCAAGGGCAGCAGGTGCCGATACTACCCACGTCGATTCTATAAAGCAAGTAGTAACCTGGGCTAATGAAAACCAGGAGATCTCGGGTTTGAAAGATATTAGATGGGTTGTTGAGGATGCTTTGAAATTTGTAAAACGCGAATTGAAACGCGGTAAAAAATATAACGGTATCATACTTGATCCGCCGGCATATGGCAATGGCCCCAACGGCGAAAAGTGGAAACTGGAAGATAACATCACCGAAATGATGCGTGATGTAACTCAACTGCTCGACCCTGAAGAGCACTTCCTCATCCTGAATACTTACTCCCTTGGCTTCTCATCTGTAATAGTTGAAAACCTTATTAAAAGCTCATTCCCACAGGTGCAAAACCTCGAAATTGGCGAGCTTTATCTGCAGGCTACGGCAGGGCCAAAACTGCCTTTAGGGGTTTTTGGAAAGTTTCATAAAATTAAAAGTAATTAATTTCCAATATCTATCTTTGGCGGCGACCGAACCAACACAATTGCTGCTTTATAAGTGGCTGGGAATTAAAATAAACACACCTTACATACACCTGCATTATATTGAACGTTAAAAAAATGAAACTAAAAACGCTTGTACTATCCGCTACGTTTGTGGCATCGGCAGCTTTGCTTTTAAATAGCTGCTCACAAAATGGCAGTAATGCCAAAACCGACGGTAAAAAAACCGCTGTTGCAGTTAAAGGTGATTCGGCCCAGGCTGAAACAGCAGATACCTTAAGCGTTAAAAAATCTACCTACCCTCCTATCGACAAAAAGCTGTACGACTCGTTGATGAAATTCAACGCGCATGGCGATACAACCGGCAGATGGCCTGTTAAAAATACCCCGTACCCGATAGGCGGCGCCATTTTACCATTTAAACGTGTAGTTGCTTTTTACGGAAACCTGTATTCGAAAAGAATGGGTATTTTGGGCGAATTGCCGCCAAATGAAATGTTGGCCAAGCTTAAAGGCGAAGTAAAACACTGGGAAAAGGCAGATCCTAAAACTCCGGTACAGCCTGCACTGCACTATATTGCTGTAGTTGCCCAGGGCGATGGCGGTAAAGACGGCAAATTCCGTTACCGTATGCCATTTAAGCAAATTGACAGCGTATTGGTGCTGGCTAAAAAAGCCCATGCTATTGTATTTTTAGATGTACAGGTAGCCTTGAGCAACATCCGTGCAGAATTACCGCTGCTTGAAAAATACCTGGAATTACCGCAGGTACATTTTGGTATGGACCCTGAGTTTTCGATGAAAGACGGAACCCATCCGGGTAAAAAGATCGGCACTTATGATGCTGATGATATCAACTACGTATCAGACTACCTAACCAAAATTGTTAAGAAAAACGGCTTACCGCCAAAAATCCTGATAGTTCACCGCTTTACTAAAAAGATGGTGACCAACTATAAAAATATCAAGCTGCACCCCGAGATCCAATTGGTAATGGATATGGACGGTTGGGGCGAACCAGACCTTAAAACCGGTACGTACCGCTATTTTATTAACCAGGAGCCGGTTCAGTTTACAGGCTTTAAATTGTTTTATAAAAACGATATCAAAAAACCACCTCACCACATGTTAACACCAGAGGAGGTTTTATCAAGATACAAACCATACCCGATTTATATCCAGTATCAATAAGTCGGAAGTCTTAAGTCGAGAGCCTTAAGTTCCAAGTCAGAAGTCCTGGGTAAGTAATAAAATTTATTTACCCGGGACTTTTGCATTTAAAGCTATATACTTGAAAAATCAATTTTTGACTTAGAACTCCGGACTTAAGACTTCTGACTAAGAACTATGATAAAATGGGGTGTTATTGGATGCGGACGTATTGCCCACAGGTTTATGCAGGGCTTCTCAGTTGTTGATGGTGTTGAACTTACAGCATCCTATTCGCGCAGGCCTGAAACTGTTGACGCTTTTGTTGCGCAATATGGCGGTATTGCTTGCCGAAGTATTAATGAATTGCTTGCGAGCGATATTGACGCTGTTTATATAGCTACCTTGCCTGATAGCCATGCCGCTTACAGCATTGCCGCACTTAAAGCGGGCAAGCATGTGCTTTGTGAAAAACCGGTTACTGTTAATCTTGCCGAACTGGACGAGGTGCTTGCTGTTGCTAAACAAACCGGCTTGCTTTTTATGGAAGGAATGAAACCACCCTTCTACCCTTTATACGGCAAATTAAAAGAACATATTGCTAATGATCCTATAGGCCCTGTTGGCTATGTACGCGCCGGATCGGCCGTGGCCGATTGCCCGCCCGACCATCCGAATTACAACCTCGACCTTGTGGGCGGCAGCCTCATGGGGATTGCCATTTATGAGGCTTTTCTAGCCCTCGACTGGCTTGGCCCCATACAGGACATCCAAACCATGGGCAGGTTTGGCGAAACCGGGATCGACATGTTTGCCATTTTTCAAACGCTTCATCAAAATGGATACGCGCAATTATATTGTGGTTTTGATATGCATGGCAAAGGCGACGCATTGATAGTAGGTGCGCTGGGGCATATTACCATCCACAAAAACTGGTGGAACCCGGCAAAGGCAACTATCAGCTACCTTGATGGCCGCATAGTAGAATTGAATGAACCATTTATTGCCGGAGGGCTAAATTATGAGATTATCCATTTTTATGAACTCATAAAGCAGGGCAAAACCGAAAGCTCGATACTGCCGCATGAACTATCAAGACAAATGATTGATATGATAGATCGGGCCAGGGCGCAAATAGGGTTAAAATACCCGGTGGAAAAGTAAAATCTATAATAAACTTTGCTGGCACAAGTTTTGTGCGATAGCCTGAGCACGGCTAACTTGTGCCTTCTACGTTATGTATCGTCCTAAAAAAAGTTTACAGTTTAGCCGAGTTTAGCACCGGGTTCTGGCTCGCGTTTATCTGGTAGGTATAGATAGCATTCTGCTCATCAACTTCAACTATGCGGTAGCCTTTGTATTCAGTACCCCAGTCGCCGCCTATGTGCGAATCGAAAAAATGTGGGAGTTTATCCGTGTAACGCACACCATCCAGTAAGTGATCGTGGCCATGAAACACCGCTTTTATGTTAGGGTATGAATGAAGCAATTGGATGGTTTCCGGGCAATCAACAAATACATCATTCTTAACCCATTTGGTAGGCGGGATATGCAGTATCACAAAAACAATTCTTTTGTCGGCAAATTTATCTAACGACACCTTGAGGAAAGCATTATTAGGGCAGGTATAAACACCTTTGGTATCGGCAGTGTGGGCCAATACAAAACCTATATCGCCAAACTCTACCGTGTATTTATCTTCATAACCAAAAGCATTCTTCCAAACCGCGGCATCCGCAAAATCATGATTGCCGGGAATAGTATGGTAGGGGACATTTAATTTATCAAGGTATTTAGCTTTGATCTCAGGGAGCAAGTCGGGGCGGTTGTGTACCAGGTCGCCGTTAACAATCACAAAATCAAGGTGATTTTTGCTATGATCTTCGTTAAGCCATTTAACCATGTTGCCGGTGTGCAACATAAAATCCGTTTTCGGCTGTCCATAATGAATGTCAGAAGCTAAAGCAAATCTTAATTTTAGTTTGGCTTTGGTGGCACGGCTATACCCGTTATTTTCAGCGGCAAAACTATTGACAGCAGGTAAAAGACTTAAAGCGGCTACGCCTGTTAAGGCAGTGCCAAAAAATTCGCGGCGCGAGGTCATAGGCTATTATTTTACGGCAAAGGTAGGCTTGGGGTGTTAAATGAAAGTTAAGAAAACACCTAATTTGACGTGTCTTGTACATACCGTGAGAAGTTTACTCCAGTTTTAACGGCGGACCTACTATTTGCATATCATGATCGTTAAAAATTTTGGCGAGTTCCTGTTTTATTGGTTCATGATCTAATGCTTGCATTGTTACAAAAAAATCTTCAAGCTTACCAGCAGGTTGAAACGTAACCGTCATTTTCCCTTTTTCAGATACTTGTGTCCATGCATGTGGTACATTTCGGGGTAAAAAAACACTATCGCCTGCACTCAAATGGAACTTATCTTCACCAACCTGGAAGTAGTAGGCGCCATCTAAAACATAAAATATTTCGTCTTGCAAGGGATGCACATGCAATGGAGTACCGCGGCCTTGCGACAAACTTGTTTGTTCAAAAATAGCCAGGTCGCCGTCGGTATCACTGCCAGATACTTTCACATCCATTATATTTGAATTGACCCCTTTTAATTTAATATGCCCATGTATACGGCCTTCTCCCGCACTTATTTTAAATCCTTTGTTTACCCGCATAAATCTCTTTACACCTGTAGAAAAGGATGTTAAAGGCATTGCAGCAAAAGCTAACATAGCAGTAATGAAATTATTTCTTTTCATGGCAAAGCGGTTTTACATTGGTTTATAAAAAGAAACCCGTTATATCTTACCTCATTGATATAAAAGTAGTTATAATTATTCAGTTACGCTAATCCCTAAGTATTCTTACGTAATTAGGGTGCCGTTTTAGTTGATATATATTTGAGGGCTTTAATATTGCCTGCAACCTTTACTGGTTAGATGGGCATACCGAAAGGTCGCGGCGCAAGGTCATAGGATATTATTTCATGTGCAAACGTTGCCCTGTGATGGTGATTGACAGTTAAGAAGCTATCTGAATCAGAATTTCAGAATGCTTGAATTTTCAGAATTAAACACATCACATTCCGGACATTCTTAAATTCTGAAAATTCTGATTCAGACAATTTACCTCAACCCCTTTTCTTTTAAAAACTTCACCAATGCTGCCGGATGATCCGTTTGTAAACCTTTCAAACCAACCGCAAGGGCCTCGTTCCAATCTGCCGGGCCTTCACCTGCACTTTGAATATCAGGCCAAACCGGAATGTGATATTCACCGGCCAAGGCAACCATATCGGCGGTGTATTGATTGTATGATCCGTCAAGGATATCAGGGTGATACTGATCGATAAAGCTTTTCATTCCGGCAGTATTTTTAACACTATCGGGCAGGCTCAGCATCAGCGGCATTTTTGGGGCAGCTTTTCGCCAGCCTGTAAATTGAGCGGCGCTGTTAATATAAACCAATACCTGTTTTTCCATGCCATATTCTTTGATCATCTGATAAGCCTGTTCAGGATCGGCAGCTTTAAAATCAAGATAGATACCTATCCGGTTTTTGCATATTTGCAGGATCTGCTTAAAGGTTGGGATCCGGTACACCTCTTTGCTCGCGGTATCCTTGCTCTTCACCTTTAACTGCAATAGCTCCGCAAGTGTAAAATCCTTCAGTTGGCCTTTACCATCAGTCATGCGGTTGATACTGCCGTCATGCATACTTACCAGTTCACCATCTTTGGTAGTACGCAGGTCTATCTCTACATAATCAGCCTCATTTTTTATTGCCTCCTTATACGCTTCAAGCGTGTTCTCCGGATAAATGACGTGATCGCCACGGTGGGCAGCGACTATAAACTTATGCCTTGAAACAGGAGCCGGGTTGGCCTGCCACCCATCACCGGGTAGCAGCCATAGTAAACCCAAAATTGTTAATAGTTGAAAACGCATCGTTATTTATTTTTTACCTGTAACACTACTTATCGCATCCCCCGCCTCATGACCTGCCGCAGCTTTAAAATCAAAGCCTAATAAATTGGCTATGGTTTGAGCCAGTTGCTTATGATAAGTTGTTTCACCTTGTTTCATTTCTCCTGTTGCCGGGGTACCCGGGCCGATTACCGCAAACCAGGTTTGCTCTGAATGTAACACGTCCGACCCATGGTCATGCCATTTTTTCATTGGCTCATCACCCCTGCCGTGGTCGCAGGTGATGATCAGGGTAGTTTTATTTTTATAAGCAGGCTCTGATTGGATATAATCCCAAAGTTGTTTTATAAAGCCATCTTCCTGTTTAATACGGTCAAGGTAAAACTTATAATTGCCTGCATGGGCCATATCATCCGGTTCATCAAATGAAACATACAATGCACGCGGCTTATATTGCATCATATAGTTTTTGGCAAACTCAAATGTCAGGAAATCGATCCGCGTTGAATCGCTGATATAACGGGGTGCTTCCAATTGCAGTTCATTCAGGTGTTTCAGGCGGTCATTCATCCCCGCAATTTCTAAAGGCATAAAACCCGCGTTAACTAAAATACCGGCACGCTGAGGGCTCAGGATCTGCGAAAAGCGTTCCCATGATGCAAATGCAGCCACCTTGTTTTCAAAACCTTTTTGTTCGTTCAAAAACTCAAGCACATTCATGTTTGGGTTATAGATACCATCATTGGTGTTCATCCGCTTGTCGGGGAAACCGGTAAATATTTCATTGTATCCCGGGTATGAAAAATGATACGGGTTGGCTACTTCGTCTTTGCTGCCCAGATCACGGTTTCCATACAGTTGTCCTTTTTCAACTACCGTGTTCCAAAAAAAAGGCATCAGCAGTTTTCGACGATCGGCTGCGGCCTCCGTCCAGAAATTTTTACGCACATCATTCTTATCATGCGTATCATTTGAGTTGATAATGGCCGAATCGGCACCACGGAAAACTTCCTGCCAGCGTAAACCATCGATAGTGACGATAACTACGTTTTGGGTTTTATGCTGGGCGCTTAAGGCCGAAAACGACAATACGAATAATACAAATAAGATAACTTTTTTCATGGCTTTTGTATTTAATGATAAAGGCCCCTGATTAGCGGGGCCTTTATGCAGATTAATTAAAACGTATAAGCTGAGGTTATTTAAGTATATACATAACACCGTTAATATCATCGTTACCGCCATACTGACTGGCTAACGCTTTGTTATAATTATCGGCATTTGAAGTACGCTCTGATTGCGGATATTGGAAACGGGTTGCTATACGACCACCGTTACCAGTACCTGGCCCTGTTGTAAAGGTTGGTATACCGGTACGACGGTATGTAAAATATGATTCCAAACCCGAGTGACGGAATAACGCCAGGTATTTTTGCTGCAATATTTTAGTTAAACCAGTTGCACCTGTAGTATATTTAACACTGCTTTGCGCATAGTAGGTAGCCCAATTAACGTTGATGGTGTAAGTATCGTAGTTAGATAAAGTAGCTACGTTGGTTGAACCAGGGCGGTAAAAATAAGCGGTGAAAGTACCTGTACCAGCTGGGATACTGTAGAAAGCAAACGAAGCCTGTATTCCTTTGATATAATAGTCTTCCGCATTGCCTGTAGCCCAACCTCTGTTAATACCTTCGGCTATGTTAAACATCAGTTCAGGGTAGCCTATTTGTATAGAAGGTTCGCCCGTATAAGTTGAGTAATAACGTTTCCTGTTAAGGAAAGAATATTTCTGCAAGCCTGCATTGTTATACATTACACCTAAATCCAGGCCCGGATCAGCACCTATAAATGATGAAAATGCAGTGGGACTTTCTTTCAGGTTATCAACATTGTACCGCGCAGGCTCAGCCGTTACAAACACGCGCGGATCTTTTAAGCTTGTTAACAAACCGATGTAAGTAGCCGAGGTGTTTTTACGTGAACCACTCTGACCAAAGTTATCAGGCGTTTGCGGATAATAGTTAGTTGGCGAAACAAAGGTGTATTGCAGGTTGTCGGTTGCGCTGGTCATTAATGGGTATTTTGTTGGATTACCCAAAATGGTAGCGAATTGATTTACAACATCAATATCAGCAGTTTTTTTGCTTAACTGTACAAGCAACCTGATCCTGAATGCGTTTACCACTTTTTGCCACGCAGTTAAGCTATTACTCAGGTAGATATCACCGGCAAGCGTATTGTCGCCTGAGGCAATTAATGTGGTAAGATCAGCATTGGCGCTCTCCAGCCAGCTTAATGACTGGGTCATTACTGTTTTTTGAGTGTCATAAGCAGGAGTTAGATTAGTTAAACCCTGTAAAGCCTGAGTCATTGGAATATCACCTTCTTCCATACTCATTTTGCTGAAAAAATAAGCTCTGAAAAATTTGCCTAAGGCGCTATATGGGTTAACTGCTTTGGCTCCGCCTTTAACAGCCTGGTCTTCCATAGCCACAACATTTTTCAAGGCGTTGTAATAATTGTCGCCGCTGCCAAAATCATAACGGTTATTTCCGTAGTAATCGTAGTTATTAATATAGTATTGCGAATAAGTTTCGTCGGAGCCATCAGGCATATCGACCATGCTGTTTAAAATGCCATTGAAAAGCAACGACGCAGGCACAGCATTAGGTACGTTAGGGTTAACGGTTAACTCCTGGAAGCTTTTTTTGCAACCCGTTACCGTTAGTATCATAAATACCGGCAATAAGCAAATTAAAAATATCTTTTTCATATCCGTCTGTTAATTAGAATGATAAATTCAGGTTAAATCCGTAGCTACGAATTGTTGGTGATTGCAATACGGTTTGCGCCTGGGCACCGTTGTATTGGTCAAGATCCACGTCTTTAAAGCGTTTGTCACCGTAGAAGTACAATAAGTTACGGCCATAAAGTGATGCAGATATTTTCTGTATAAAGCTTTTCTGCAACCAGGCTTTAGGAAAATCAAAGCCAAAGCTAACTTCACGCAATTTGCTAAAGGTTTTGCTCATCAGGTTTGATTCGTCAACACCGTAATATTTACTAACATAATCCTGTACAAAGGCAGTTTGCTTGTTAGGAGCATATTGCAGAGCGTTGTAATTTAACACTGCACCTGTTTTTGAATCGTAGTTGATAGCGGTACCGTTAGATACTACCACTCCCTGGCCAACGTAAGTACCGTTGTAGCCAGTTACGCCAAAGTTTTTCCAATCCTGGTAACGCGCATCGCCAAGGGCGCCGGTAGCTGTTTCGATGTTTGCACCGCCACGCATGGTTTTGTTGTGCATGTAATCAATAATTACACCACCAACCGAACCGTCAAACTGGAAACCCATGGTAAAGTTTTTGTACCGTAATTTGTTAGATACAGCCCAGGTGTATTTAGCATTCTCGTTACCCAGGTATTGAGCAACCGGTTTAACTAAAGGCTTACCGGCAGCATCGTTGATGACCTGGCCATCAGGAGTCCTTACAAATGCCGATCCGTATAACTTATCGGTACGGTCGCCAACTTTAAAGAAGGTATTGTAAGTATTCTGACCGGCAGGTAATTCTTTGTATACCTCTTTATTTGTGGCAACGTTTACTAACACATTCCAGGTAAATCCACCCAGGTTTTTGATAGGAGTACCTTCGATAGTTCCTTCATAACCTGACCTTTTAGTTTTCAGGGCGTTTAGATAAAGGATGCTGTAACCTGAAGCGGTAGAAATTGGGTTAGCTAAAATTCGCGGACCGTCAATGTACTGGAAAGCTGTAGCGCTTAAACCTAAACGGTTTTGCAGGAATTTAATATCAAAACCTTCTTCGTAGTTAACACGGGTTGATGTTTTGATGTTATTGATGTATAAATAGTTGGTTGCGTAACCAGCAGTTGTATTATTGTATGGTTTGCTGGTTGAATAGGATGTATTTAAAGAATAATCCGGTCCGTTATACGGCGAAGTATAAGTTGAACCATATCCCAGCGGATTGTTAAATAACGAAGCACCTGTGCTACCACCAAACGCAGTGATTGAGCTGAATGGAGCAGGACCTATAGTTGAGCTTGAAGCATCTGCTTTTACGTTAGCATATGAACCACGCGCTTTCAAAAATGAAATGAACTCCGGCAACTTAATATAATCAGAAATTACTGTAGCCAAAGAAGCACTTGGATAAGTGTAAGTTGTAGCGTTTTGGAAAGCGCTTGACCTGTCACGACGGTAAGTACCAGATAAGGTAGCATATTTACCAAATGACATATCCAATGAAGCATAAATACTAAATACTCTCTCTGATGCGTTGAAGCTGGTTGCCTGAATAGGGTTTTTTGAGTTGCTGAACGCATAAACCTCAGGTACGTTCAAATAATCTGTTGATGTCCAGCTTGAGTTATATGACATCTCACGTAAGTTAGAACCAACTAAACCCGACAGATTTAAGAATTTCTTGATAGTGTAGTTATAGTTCAGGATCAACTCCGTGTTGTTATCAAATAAGTTCCTGCGGTCTTCGCGGTAGTCTCCCTGGTTACCTTCACGACCGTAAGGGTGAGCACTAAAAGGAAGTTTTTCTGTACGTAACAGGTCATAGGTATCAATTTGTGAACGTAACCTCAAATTCAAGTTATCATTGAATTTATAAGTGGCTCCTAAATAACCATAAACGTCATTTTTGTAATGACCACGGGTCCACTCATTTGTTAACAGGTATGGGTTATGGTAACGTTGATATTCGGCAAATACTGATTGAACACCAACTTTACCGGGCTGCCAGATTCCTTTGATATCAGGTGCCTCGATATTCCAGTCGGCGCCCGTCCAAACCGCTATATTATAGATGATACTGTTAGGACCATACTGAACATCAGGGAAATTATCAGTTGACTGCCTGTTGAAATCTATATTACCTTCAAAAGTTAATTTAGGGATTGGGGTAAACGAAGCGTAAAGGTTAGCGTTAGCTATATTCAAATATTGTGAAGGAATATAACTTGTTTGATGTTGCTGCGACACCGAAAAACGGGTTACATAATTATCGCCAACAGCGCCAATAGAAACGTTATTGTTAGTTTGGCTACCAACTTGCAAAAAGCGCTTCAGGTTGTCTTTACCTCGGGCAACCCACGGTGTTCCCTGGCGAACGCCATTAACAACAGGGCTGTCATACTGGGGAATAAGCTGTCCGTTAAAGTAAGGACCCCAAACGTCGTAGTCGCCGTCTACACCACCCGGTGCACCGCCTTTACCATCAACAAACTGGTAAAAAGTATTTTCGCCCGGACCAAATGAACTTTGTATACGAGGAAATGCAAGGAAACCTGTGTTTAATACTGTGCTGCTGTTTATATCAATGGTTAAGCCTTTCTTGTTTTTAGCACCATTTTTGGTGGTGATCAAAATGGCACCAAACTGTGCGCGGCTGCCATACAGAGCTGCGGCGGCCGGGCCTTTCAATACTGTATATGTTTCAATATCATCAGGACTGATGTTATAAGTATCTGTATTAATAGGGAAACCATCAACAACATATAATGACACCTGGTTACCCCTGATCAATACGTTAGGATTACCCAATAACTCGGCCGATGGGCCGACGGATACACCTGCAACTTTACCAATTAAACCTGTAACAGGGTTAGGATCGCGAGCAGTGGTCAACGCGTCGCCTTGCACTGTTTGAATTGCATAGCCAACTCGCCTGGTTTCTTTTTTGATACCAAGAGCTGTTACAACAACCTCATTAAGGGATTTATTATCGCCGGTAAGGCTTACATTTATAATTGGTTTATCACCAACAACAACGGATTGCGAGGTATAACCAATAAAAGAAAAAACAAGGGTTTGACCTGCGCTGGCATTTATTATAAAACGGCCATCAATATCGGTAACAGTACCTTTATTTTGTTCTTTAATTCTTACACTTACGCCCGGCAGGGGCAAGTGTTTGTCATCGGTAACAGTACCGCTTATTTTGGTTTGTCCGAATAAAATAGATGGAGCTACGCAAAATAACAAAACCGTTATTACGGTTTTTAATCTCTGGTAAATCTTGTTCATCTGCTAAAGTTTAAGGGTGAAACAGTCAAATTTTTCATGCAGCAATACTAAACTTTGTTTATTATTAGTAAACCAACTTAGTATTAAGCTATACTTAACTTGATGTTCACCCTGTGTTAAGCAGGTGATTTTTGTAACAGGCAGATTATATATTAATCACAAAAAGTTAATATGATATTATTCGTTTACCACCTGCAGATGCGCAAGGGCAATAGCTTTTAAATGATCAAGGTTATTTACGGGTACATACATTTCCTTGGCCATGTCGTCCCAGTAGCGCAGTCTGATGATAAGCTCGGCATCCTGGTTTAGTTCAAATTCGGCTGCTTCATCAGCAGTCATCACGCCTCCTTGAAACTCAAGGGTAGCTTTACTGGCATCCGACAAACGGTTATAATATTCGGGGTATTTATAGGTAAGATATCTTTTGGCAATTACATGGCCCTGCACCAGGTTAGCAACCCTTTCAGAAAACCCACGCTCTAACAGGTAATCGGCACCCAGGCGCTCATGGTCAACATTGCCCATGCCATCCATACTTCCTGCTTCTTCGGCATCGGCACAAAGATGCCCTATATCATGAAAAAAAGCGGCAAGTACAACTTCATCGTCATAGCCTTCAGCCTCAGCGAGTGAAGCTGCCTGCGACATATGCTCCAGTTGGGAAACAGGCTCTCCTATATAATCGGCATCGCCAAATTTTTCGTATAAAGAAAACACTTCATCAACTACAGCTTTCGGATTATATTGAGATGGTGCCATGCAATTAAAATTTTTAGGTGCAAATAAACAGCATGCAGGTTAGGTAATTATTAAATATTCATGAAATATATCAATCAGAACCGATATTTAACATTAAATTTAATACAACAGGGCCGCTTATATTGTTAAGACAGACAATTTCAAAATGCACGTATTGTTTATTGAAACTTAACTAATACAACAATATTATATAAATATCCGTTAACATTTACACTATACTGTTCAAAGCGTAACAAAAAAATCATTTTGGATAAATAGCCTGATTAATTACTTTGCGCACCAAATAACCTGCTATAGATGGAAGAAGACATACTGATACAGATCAGTAACCGGATAAAAGAACGTCGCCGTGAAAAGAATATAACCGTACAGGAACTTGCCATAAGGGCCAACGTAAGCAAAGGCCTGATATCCCAAATTGAAAACAGCCGTACCATTCCATCGCTCATTGTATTGATAGATATTATTAAAGCACTGGAAATAGATTTGAACGAGTTTTTTAAAGATATGCGTTCAAAAAGCGATCATCTCCCGGTTTTAGTAAAGCGCAAACACGAATACGATCATTTTGAAAAAGAACATGCCGATGGTTTTCATTATCAGCGCATTTTCACCCAATCAATAAGCCAAAGTACTGTTGATATTGTCATATTGGAGCTTGAACCCGATGCCTCCCGTCCGCTTGTGGAAACAGAAGCGTTTGAATATAAATATATCCTATCGGGTCAGATAGCCTACCAGTTTGATGACGACACCATAACCCTTAACCAGGGCGATAGCATGCTCTTTGACGGGCGCATCCCCCACACTCCAAAAAACATGGGCGATACCACGGCCAGCATGCTGGTGGTATACTTTTTTGAAGAGAAGAAGTAGTTTAGTGAATGGTTGATTGCGTTGATTAAGTGAGTGGTGAATTGGATATAGAATAATACATTTTTATCAACAGAAAAAACTCCGGTTAGTGCATCCACTCGGTAGGTGCTTTGCCAAATTCTTTTTTAAACGAATGGGAAAAATGGGCCAGGCTTTCAAATCCTAAATCGAGGTAAATTTCAGATGGTTTACGGTTTTTGTTTTCGATGAGGTGGCGCGCCTCCGCAAGTCGCCTGGTTTGCAGCCAGTGCCGGGGCGAAGTATCAAAAGTTTTTTGGAAATCGCGTTTAAATCCCGCAAGGCTCCGGCCGGTAAGTTGCGCGAATTTCTCGACAGGTACGTTAAAATGAAAATTGCTGAGCATAAATTTTTCCAGGTCGATTTTATGAGGCTCCGAAAAATCGAACAGGAAATCTTTAAGCTCGGGCATAGTATGTAGTAATAAGTGTACGGCTTCCCTTACTTTCAGCATGCCCAGTTGTTTGGTTATTTTTTCGTTGGGATGGTGCACATAAGGAATCACAGATTGAAAAAAGCCCCGCAGAAATTCACTTTCGGGGATTTTGATATTGGGCTGACCGGTGTATTTCCGTCCCGGCTCTATCTGTTCTTCCAGGGCAAGCTGCCGCAGCATATCTTCTTTCAGGCAAATGATGATAGTTTGATAGTCACCGCCATCAACGGGCATTTTGACGAGTTCGCCCAATTGATTTTTACGGATCAGCATCATTTCGCCGCCCTTCATCGAAATTTTTTGATTTGCGGTTTCGATGCTGAATTGCCCTGAAACCTGTAATACCAGGGTGCTATGCTCAAAAAAACCTACCTTTTCCTTTCTCATCCTCGAGAAAAAAGAATAAAAGATTACGCCTGGAATTATTTCGGTTGGATTGGTCACTATGTAAATATATAAAATAGGAGGGGCTTATGCAGCCCCGTCCATTTATCGTTGCAGGTATGTACCACCTAATATCGCTCCCTGGGCAAAAGCTGTGTTAAGTGTGCTCATCTCGTCAGCACTAAATTCAATTTGCATAGCCTGTATATTTTCGGGCAGGCGCGATCTGCGGCTCATGCTTACCAGCGGCATAATGTTATCGCCCTGAGCGTTTACCCATGCAATGGCAAGTTGGGTAGGCGTGTAGCCTTTGTCGCCGGCCATTTGTTTTAGTACTTCAACTTTTTCAAGGTTCTTCACCAGGTTTTCTCCCTGGAAACGTGAAAAGTGATTATGATAGCTATCTGCCGGAAGCGGCGCTTTCATATCGCCCGTAAGTAAACCTTCGGCGGTATTGGCAAATGCTACTACGCCAATGCCCAGTTCTTTAGCAGTAGGCAGCAGATCGTTTTCAATTTGCCTGTCAGCTAATGAGTAGCCTATTTCCAGCGCGGTTACCGGGTGTATGCTGTTGGCTTTGCGTAACTGATCGGCTGTAATTTCAGAAACACCAAGGTGGCGTACTTTACCTTCCTTAATCAGATCTGCAACGGTACCTATCACATCCTCCACCGGTACGCTGTTATCCAGGCGGCATGGCTGATACAGGTCGATAGTATCGATACCTAATCGCACTAACGAATAATTGATGAAGTTTTTAATAGCTATAGGGCGAAGGTCTAAGCCAAGCCATTGCCCATTATAAAAGATAGCGCCAAATTTTACGCTGATAAACGCGTCATCCCTGCGGCCTTTAATGGCCTTGCCTACCAATAACTCATTATGACCGGCGCCATAAAAATCGCCGGTGTTTAAAAAGTTAATGCCACTATCTAAAGCTGCCTGTATGGTAGCGATACTTTCATTTTCATCATTGGCCTTGCTGCCCCAAACTGATGACATGCGCATACAACCCAGGCCCAGTTTTGAAACCAGCGGACCGTTTTTGCCCAAGTTTATTTTCGTTATGTTCTCCATAGTTGATATTTAATTTAAAACAAAGATCAGGTATCTTGTTCATGGGTAAATTTCTTGCACGGCTCAATTTACTTGTCTGTATGGCTCAAATTTTTACGATAACTCTTTGTAAAACTCGCACACAAACTATGGGAACAAAATCGACCTTTTACCACCTTAACCAAACCTTAACACTAACTTAGTTTAATTTTAATAAAATAAGTTTAGTATTGCTAAACATTATAAATGTTGTTATGAGTATAAAATTAGTGGTATTTGACATAGCCGGCACCACGGTTAAAGACGATCATGAAGTTAGCAAAGCTTTCAGGGCTGCCATGCAAAAGTCCGGTTATGAAGTTGGACTGGAAAAAATAGATCCGCTGATGGGGTATGAAAAAACCCTCGCTATCCGCAAAATGCTTACTGAACACGAGACTGATAAATCAGTTATTACGGACGAGCTGGTAACCACTATCCACAAAGAATTTGTGCAGCAAATGATTAACTTTTACCAGTTTGAGCCGGGTATTGAGCCGTTGCCAAACGTAGAGGAAACGTTTGCAAAACTGCATGAGCAGGGCGTTAAAGTTGGTATCAATACCGGCTTCTCGCGCGATATTGCAGATACCATTGTAAACCGCCTGCAATGGCAGGAAAAAGGGCTGATAGATTACGTTGTTGGATCAGACGAAGTTGAACTTGGTCGCCCGCATCCTTTTATGATCCGAAAAATGATGCTTGAGGCCGGCATAACAGATGCACTTGAAGTGGCTAAAGTAGGCGACACCGAGGTTGACGTACGCGAAGGTCAAAACGCGGGCTGCAAATATTCCATAGGCGTAACTACCGGCATTTTTACCCGCGCCGAGCTCGAAACTTATAATCCTACCCATATTATTGATGATATTGCATTGGTAATTGATATCATAAACCAATAAGTATATGATGCTGATTGAAAGTTTACGTGCAAAAGTAGCCCGATGGCCTTATGCGCTGATCTCAGTTTTAGCAGCGGTTTCGGCCTTCGGAACGTATACTTCCATGTATGCTTTCCGTAAGGCATTTGCAGCGGCAACTTTCACAGGTCATGAGTATTTTCATGTTGATTATAAAGTTTGGCTGGTTATAGCTCAGGTTATAGGCTATATGAGCAGCAAATTTTACGGCATAAAGTTTATAGCCGAAGTTAACAACAAAACCCGCGCCCGTTATATTTTAATCCTGATCGGGATTGCCTGGGCGGCGCTGCTGGCCTTTGCTTTTGTACCGGCCCCATGGAATATCGTGTTTCTTTTTATCAACGGTTTTCCGCTGGGCCTTATCTGGGGACTGGTTTTTGGTTATTTGGAAGGCCGCCGCTCAACAGAGTTCATGGCCTCGGTATTGTCCATCAGCCTCATTTTTGCCTCGGGTTTTGTAAAAACAACCGGGCGAACTTTAATAACCTGTTTCCATGTAAACGAATACTATATGCCTTTTTTAACAGGGGCGGTATTTGTGTTGCCGCTGTTATTTTTTGTAGGCTGTATGGAGCTTATCCCTGCCCCTACCGCCGAAGATAAACGTCTGCGTTCGGAACGTACACCGATGAATGCAGCAGAGCGTAAACAATTCGTCATCCGTTTCTTGCCGGGTATTATCCTCACGCTCATTGTTTATGTATTACTCACCATTATGCGCGACGTGCGCGACAATTTTGAAGTAGAGATCTGGGCCAGCCTGGGCATTAAGGATAACAGCATTTTTACTACTACCGATATTAAAATTTCGCTGGTGGTATTAGTAGGTATGAGTTTACTTATCCTGGTGCGCAAAAACCTACGTGCTTTTAGCATTATCCATTTAATGATCATTGCCGGCTGTGTGCTGGTGGGTATATCAACCATTATGTTTACCATTCAAATGGTAAGTCCAACCTTATGGATGACCCTGGTAGGCCTTGGCTTATACATGGGCTACGTTCCTTACAATGCTATATTTTTTGAGCGGATGATAGCATCGTTCCACTATAAAAGCAATGTGGGCTTTATCATGTACATTGCCGATTCGATGGGCTACCTTGGCAGTGTGAGCGTCTTATTAGTGAAAGAACTGGGGCGTCCCTCAATAAGCTGGGGTGCCTTTTTTCGGGAAGGCGCAATGACGGTAGCCATTGTTGGCGGAATTTGCGGTATTTTATCGCTCATTTACTTTTTGCAAAGCGCTGCCCGTGATAAAAAAAAGATAATTGCAGATGAAACTGATGAGCAACAAACTCTAACTTTCAATCCAGCCAATCAAATCAATTGAGGTTTGAACAATTCAAACCAATGAACTAATGAACCAATGAACAATAACAAAAGTGCTATAATCATAGGCGCAGGCATAGTAGGTTTAGCTACTGCCCGCGCTTTGGCCATTCGTGGTTATAAGGTAACCGTGTTTGAGCGTAACGAACGCGCGGTAGGCGCGTCTATCCGCAATTTTGGTATGGTGTGGCCTATAGGCCAGGCTACCGGTCCAATGTTTGAACGCGCCATGCTATCAAAAAGCATCTGGAAAACGGTTTGCACCGAGGCCAAGATCTGGCATAATGAGGTTGGATCATTACACCTTGCTTACCATGATGATGAGCTGCAGGTGATTGAAGAATATGTAGATGTAAACAAGCAATACCGCGATTGCGCTGTGCTAACTCCTGGTGAAGCTGTTTCAAAATCACCTGCCATTAATACTGATGGCTTAAAAGGCGCTTTGTGGAGCGGCGAGGAAATGATTGTTGAATCGCGGGTAGCAATCGGGCAGGTAGCAGCATATCTTGCCGAAAAATTTGGCGTGGAGTTTCACTGGAATACAGCTATCAGCCGTATCCAACATCCCAAAGTTAGTTCGGGCGTCCAAAGTTGGGAAGCCGACGAGATCTATGTTTGCAGCGGCGCCGATTTTGAAACTTTATATCCTGAACTATTCGCGCAAACACAGATCACCAAATGCAAACTCCAAATGATGCGCCTGGTTACCCAACCCGATGAATGGCGCATCGGCCCATCGCTATGTGGTGGCTTGTCTATGATCCATTACCCGGGTTTCCAGGCCGCAGCTTCATTGCCTGCTTTGCGTAAACGCTATGAAGAACAGTATGCCATACACCTTAAATGGGGCATCCACGTAATGGTATCCCAAAATGGCAGCGGCGAGCTTACTATCGGCGATTCGCACGAATATGGTTTGGTTCATGATCCCTTCGATAAAGAATTTATTAATAATTTGATAATTGAGTACTTACATACATTTGCCAATTTTAAAGACTGGAAAATGCTGCAGTCATGGCACGGCATCTACCCTAAAATGACCAACGGCGCGTACGAACTTATAATCGACATTGAGCCTGGGGTAACCCTTATCAATGGCCTCGGCGGTAACGGCATGACCCTGTCATTTGGCCTATGCGAGCAGGAGATTGCCAGGCGGAAGGATAATTAGTTTATAGTTGATGGTTCATGGATCATAGATTTTGAAAACTTTGCTATATATTGAAAGCTCAAAAATATTCTCTGATCCGTCGAACTAATACCGGAGGCCAAAAAACTAAAAAACACCATGATCTATCATCTATAGGCCATGAACTAAATAAAAATACACATGTCTGATTCAAGAAGAGATTTTCTTAAAAAAGCAGCCTTATTAACCAGTGCAGCCGGCCTCGCCAGTATTTTACCCCAATCTATTCAAAAAGCAATGGCCATTAACCCGGCACCAGGAAGCACTTACCTGGATGCCGAGCACATTGTGATCCTGATGCAGGAAAACCGCTCGTTTGATCATACCTACGGGATGCTGAAGGGGGTACGTGGTTATAATGACCCACGCGCTATTGATTTGCCCAATAAAAACAAGGTTTGGCTGCAATCGAACAAAAAAGGCGAAACGTATGCCCCTTTCCACCTTGATATCAAGAATACCAAAGCAACCTGGATGAGCTCGTTGCCGCATTCATGGAGCAACCAGGTTAATGCCCGTAACGACGGCAAATTTGACCAATGGCTTAACGTTAAGCGTAATGGTATTAAGGAATATTCCAACATGCCTTTAACTATGGGTTTCCACAATCGCGAGGATATCCCGTTTTACTATGCCCTGGCCGATGCCTTTACCGTTTGCGATCAGAACTTTTGCTCATCCCTGACAGGTACAAATCCAAACAGGCTATATTTCTGGAGCGGTACTATCCGTGCCGAGCAGCATGAAAATTCACTTGCACACGTTTGGAATGACGATATGGATTATGGCACCCTCAACTGGGCTACCTTCCCCGAGCGTTTGGAGGATCATAATATATCATGGAAACATTACCAGAACGAAATTGCCATTGATACTGGTTTAGAGGGTGAAGAAGATCCATGGTTATCAAATTTCCAGGATAATCCACTGGAGTTTTTTGGCCAGTACAACATCAAACTTTACGATAAACACATCGCCCATTTGCAAAAAAAATCAACTGTTTTGCCTGATGAAATAGCAGCGCTTGAAAAACAAATTGCTGCTTTGCCTGCCGGCGATGCACATATAGATCATTTACAAAAGCAGCTTAAACAAAAACAACGCGACCTGGACAACATCAAAAAGGATATGGCAAACCTTGATCCGGGGAAATTTGCAAGCCTGTCGCAGCGCGAAAAAAACCTTCACCAAAAAGGTTTCGTAACCAATACCAATGATCCGCACTATCGTACTTTAAGTCCGCTGAAATATAATGACGAAGGCACCGAACGCGAAGTTTTAGTACCTAAAGGCGATGTTTTGCACCAGTTCCGTGCGGATGTTAAAAGCGGTCAATTACCAACCGTAAGCTGGCTATCGGCGCCCGAGCATTTTTCTGACCACCCAAGCTCGGCCTGGTACGGTGCATGGTATGTATCTGAAGTGCTGGACATCCTTACCCAAAATCCCGAAGTTTGGAAAAAGACTGTTTTCATTTTAGCTTATGATGAAAATGATGGTTACTTTGACCACGTCCCTCCTTTCACCGCGCCTAATCCGCATAAACCGGGGACCGGCAAGGTATCAGCAGGTATCGACCCAAGCGTTGAATTCGTTACTTTAGAACAGGAAAAAGCGCGCAATAACTTCCCGGAAGTATTTGATCGTGAAAGCCCTATCGGTTTAGGCTTCCGTGTGCCGTTGGTAATTGCTTCACCATGGAGCCGCGGCGGCTGGGTAAATTCGGAAGTGTTTGACCATACTTCAACCCTGCAATTTTTAGAGAACTTTTTAAGCCACAAAACCGGTAAAAAAGTAACCGAACCTAATATCAGCCAATGGCGCCGTACAGTTTGCGGTGATCTTTCAAGCGTTTTCCGTCCATATAATGGCGAAAAGATTGAAAACCCGGAGTTTGTTGCAAAAGAAGCATTTTTAGAAAGCATTCATAAAGCCCAGTTCAAGAAACTGCCTTCAGATTATAAGCTGCTTACCGCCGATGAAATTGCACAGATCAATAAAGATCCGCATTCATCCCCATATATGCCCCAACAGGAAAAAGGCATTAAACCTTCATCGGCACTGCCCTACCAGCTTTATGCCGATGGTAAATTAAGCGCTGATAAAAAATCGTTTGAGATCAAATTTACTGCGAGTAACAAAGCCTTTGATGCAAAAGCGTTGGGCTCACCATTTAACGTATATGCTCCCGGCAAATATGCTACGATGAATGATCCGCAGAAAATGGAAGACCTGCGTACCTGGGCCTATACCGTTAAAGCCGGCGATACCCTGGCAGATGTATGGCCGCTGCATGAATTTGAAAACGGCGAATATCATTTACGCACCTATGGCCCTAACGGCTTTTTCCGCGAGTACCGGGGTAATACTGCCGATCCGCTGGTTGATGTTGTTTGCGAATACGAGCAGGTTGCCGGTAAGTTAACAGGTAACATCTCCCTGAAAATAACAAATCATACAAGTAAGGCCCAAACTATTACGGTAACAGATCATGGCTACAAAACTCCCGATCATAAAGTTGCTGTAAAGGCAGGCTCAGGCGCAACCATTGCATTAACCTTAAGCAAAAGCCATAACTGGTATGATTTCAGTACAAAAGTTGACGGCTTTGATAAATTCGGTAAACGCTTTGCAGGTCGGGTTGAAACAGGTAAATCAAGCTTCAGCGATCCGTCAATGGGAAAAGCATTAGCATAATATTTAAACTTACTAAAAAGTAAAAAAGCCAGACTGCTCAGTCTGGCTTTTTGCATTTTAAGCCTTCCATTTCTTTTTGGATCTTGAAAGCTGTTAAAAATAAAAAAATGTAGAGGCGCATAATTGTGTCTCCCGGAGGACAAGTCGATTTAAAAGTGCTCCAATCGCCGTAAATTGCAAGCGGGAGACGTAATTATGCGGCTCTACAATCGAAAAAAATTTAAACAATCTTTCAGAAACGGTTCAGATAAAACTTCTTTTAATCGCCAGTAGCTCCGGTTTTATGAATTGCCGATGACATTGATTTTGTAACCCACTATTGCACTTTTTAAAACAACATTATATATTTGCGTAATCAGTTACATAATTAGTTACTTATTAACATGGTGTTTTTTAATAAAGTGGGTAAGATGGCCATAGGTAGCAGGTTGAGGATGCTTACCGAAACTATCAGCGAAGACGCGGCACGCATTTACAAGTTATATGATATCGACTTTCAGCCGAAATGGTTCCCGGTTTTTTATGTATTGCAGGATGGTGCCGAATTTACCATCACTGCTATCGCCAGAGAGATCGGCCACTCGCACCCTTCTGTAAGTAAAATCATTGCCGAAATGGTGAAGAACGGTTTTGTTATTGAGAAAAAGGATAAGGCTGATGGCAGGCGCAACATGGTAAGCCTGTCGGCTAAAGGGCTTGAGGTTGGAAAAAAAATCCAGGACCAGTATGCAGATGTGACCAATGCCGTTGAAGAACTTTTAGCCCAGGCAAATCATGACCTATGGAAGGCTATTGAAGAATGGGAATACCTGCTGGAACAAAAATCATTGCTACGCCGGGTACAGGCACATCAAAAAATAAGGGAGAGCAATAAAGTACACATCGTGCCTTATGAACCCCAATATGCCACGGCCTTTAAGGCGTTGAATGAAGAATGGATCTCCAAATACTTCGTGATGGAAGAGGCCGATTATAAGGCCCTTGATAACGCCGATAGTTACATCATTAACAACGGCGGCCATATCCTGGTTGCACTTTATAATAACGAACCTGTTGGAGTTTGTGCACTATTGAAAATGGACGATCCTGATTATGACTACGAACTTGCTAAAATGGCTGTTTCACCCAAGGCGCAGGGAAAAAATATAGGCTTTTTGCTCGGACAGGCTATTATTGAAAAGGCCAAAGCGCTTGGCAGCCATAAACTTTACCTGGAGAGTAACACCATTTTAAAGCCGGCCATCAGCCTGTATCATAAATTGGGCTTTGTTAAGGTAGCAGGCAGGCCTTCACCATACGAACGTGCTAATATCCAAATGGAGCTTGAGTTGAAATAAATAGCCAGTTAGCGGGTTTATTACTTCCCTCAATAGATATATTAACTATTGTATAACAATTGTGAATAAATTCAACAAACAGTTTATAGTATTTTTTGTTTCTTGCAATTGAAACTTAAACACTATATCTATATGAAACATAAAAAACTCCTGCTCCCTACCCTAATATACCTATTATCTTTGAAAAACTTCAAAAAACATCTTATCATTTGTCTGGGTATCTGCCTATTTTGCAGCACTGCTGTACAAGCCCAGTTTGGCGGTTTTGGGAAAGCCATATTGGATAAAGGAGCCGATATGGTATCGGGCGGCAGCCTTAATAAATTGCTGAAACAACCGCAGGCCATTACCACCAGTTTTAATGACGTTAACAAGGCAGGCTCCAAACCACCATCGTTTATGGAAGGGCAGGTAGCCGAGCCTTTATACCTTTTGCCAAAAGCACCCGGGGGCGGCTTTAAGCTTTGCGCCGGTTTTTATGAAATGACCAGCAAAAGCTATTGCCTGCATGCTGGTACCCGTGGCCCCAGTACAGGCGATGGGTATATGCTTGCCCCGGTGCTTGGGCCAAAGCGCGATGTGGTGATACTGATATTAAAACATGCTGAAACTCATCCCGAGGTTGACCAGCATAGCATCCAGATATTATTATGGTCGATTATTGCACGCACCAGGTTTGTTGATATGGGGTCCGATATTAAGCTTACCGCGACCAGGCTGCTATCAGCTAATGAACTGTTAATGTTGGAAGGCGGTGCGCTGGGTGTATTGCCCGCCAGTGTAATGGATAAAGCCAAAAGCCAATTGCCGCCTGCGGTTCAAAGTGTTTTTGAGGCTGAAAACAATATCCGCCGATTAGCTGCCTCTGGTAATTCATCTTACGAAGAGATGGAAAAGTATGCCATGTTAGCCGGTTTGGCTCCGGCGCCTGATCCGGCGGTACCGTCAGGCATATGGTCGTTACACCCTGATGGATATTACATCCGGTTTTATCCGCATAGCTATTCAAAAACCACTGTACAGATCTACGTGCCGAAAGAACTCCTCAGCACAAAACCCGGTTTGGTTTACGACGGGCCTAATGGCATTGCCTGTCCGGCCAATGTAGGTTCGCAGCGCCTGGCTCAAACCAATGAACCGCTAAATCCTGATTATAATCAAAAATTAAAAACGATCTGTAATCAATAGATAGCGGAAAGGTTAAAGGGAAAAGGCGAAAGGTTTTGTTACTTTTCGCCTTTTTTTGCTGGAGACCAATGCTTTATTCTTAAACAACCGGCGGATGAAAAGACTTCCCTAATGATTACTCGCAATAACGTGGTGTAGAGACAACAGAACAGTCAAATACAACATTTACACTTAATTCAGATCTTTATGCTGAAACTCGGGTTTCAACAAGCTATTCATGGCCTTACGCAGCTTTATTACTTTAGGTACTGAAACATGGCTGATATATGGGCTATTCATATGCTGCCTGTAATACCCCTGGTGATAATTTTCGGCCGGATATAATACTTTAAACGGAACAACCTGTGTAACAATAGGGCTGCTGTAATGATGTGTAGCGTTAACTTTAGCTATTACGCTTTCCAAAGTTTTCTTTTCTTCAGGTGTCCGGTAAAATGCTACCGAGCGGTAATCGTCGCCTACATCAGGACCCTGCCTGTCTACAGTGGTTGGGTCGTGTGCATAAAAGAAAGCTTCGGCTAAAGCAGCGTAACTTATTTCGGCCGGGTTATAGTAAACCTGTACAGATTCGGCATGACCGGTATTTTTACCGCAAACATCCTCGTACGATGGATTTTTAGTTGTGCCGCCGGCATACCCGGCTACTACTTTATTAACACCCTTCAATTCATACAAACCTTCCGAAAGACTCCAGAAACAACCACCGGCAAAAGTGGCAACCTTTTCGCCCGCCTTTGGGGCAGGCAGGCTTGCAAAACCGTTTCCGCCGGTCTGCGCATCGGCACAGCCAAACAATATCAGCAGGCCAAGCAGGCATATATTTAACTTTTTTGTTAACATGATATTTTTAATTTAAATAGTTTAATTATTTAGCCGGAATAAACTTAAAAGCATATGAGTCCATGCAATAGCGCTTGCCCGTAGGTGCAGGCCCATCATCAAAAACATGGCCGAGGTGCAAACCGGTGCTGGCTTCAACTACCTCTTCGCGCACCATCCCATATGATGTATCCTTTACAATTTTGATCGCTTTTGGATCAATTGGTTTAAAAAAACTGGGCCAGCCTGTACCAGATTCAAACTTGGCATCCGAACTAAATAATGGTTTCCCGGTAGCAGCGCTTACGTATATCCCTTTTTCATGGTTATTCCAGTAAGGATTGTGGTAAGGCTGCTCCGTTCCTTTATTCACCAATATTTCATAGGCTTCCGGCGTTAATACCTGTTTCCAGTAACTGGCGGGTTTGGCCTGGGGATAGGTTTTGGTGTCAACAGTTCTATCGCCATGCGGAGTGCTTTGACTGCACGCGTTAAGGGCCAATAATATCAATGGTATAATAAACAAATTTATCTTTTTCATACCCTCTTTGTCGTAGATATACGAAGAACCTTACAGGCAGGTGAAAGTTATTCAGTCATTTAATTGTCTGAATTTATTATAGATAGCGCTGCCCTAAACTGCGTATTAAATACCCTACGTAAAAACACGTCATATAACTCTTTTTATTGTAGATCGGCTATCCTTATTTGCAACCCGGGAGAACGCGCATAGTCCATTGTTACCTTTCAACAATAACTCCAATAGCCGCCAAATTTTCGGTCCGGAAAAAATAAAAAACCTCGTAAGGATTCCCTCCCCTACCCGACTAATGCACAAATCAAAACATCAATTTAACATGGGCTATAAACTTTTACACAAACCATTACCACCAAATTGAGTTATGCAAACCCAAAACAGCACCAATCTTAACCATGATAACAGCACCGCCCCCCGTGTTTGGGTAGCACGACATGCCGACTATCTTTACAGCTATGCCCTTGCCCGCGTTAACGACGGCGAGTTAGCCCGCAATCTTGTACAGGAAATCTTTTTAGCTGCGCTCGAACGTTTAAAAAAATTTGAGGGTAAAAGCACCGAACGCACATGGCTTGCTGCCATACTGAAAAACAAGATTGTTGATATTTACCGCAAAAAAGCATCCGCTTTTATTAAAGAACCTGCGGTAACATTCGCCGAATATGAAACAGACGACTTTTTTGAACCTGATGCCCATAACTGGAAACCGGATCACCGCCCCGCAGAATTTGGTATTGAGCAAACCAACCACCTTGAAAGCAAAGAATTTGAGCTGATACTGCAACGATGTTTAAAAAAAATGCCATCGCTCTGGCTCTCGGTTTTTACGATGAAACACCTCGATGATGAGCCCGCCGATACCATCTGCAACCACCTTAGAATATCACCTTCCCACTTTTGGGTAATTATTCACCGCGCCAAATTAAGCCTGAGAGAGTGCCTTCAAAAAAATTGGATTTAAACTATAGAATATGGACGAATTAACCAAAATAGCCTACAATTGCAAAAAGGCTACTTACCTGATCGAGAAGCAGCATATAGGAGAGATCACCCTGCGCGAAAAACTGGAATTAAAGATCCACCTGGCAGGGTGCCGCGTTTGCAGGATATTTCAGCAACAAAGTACCGCCATTAATCGCATGATCAAAAACATGTTCCATCAACCTGTTGCCGAAAACATCAAGCTTGATGACAAATTCAAGGATGAACTACAGCACCTGATTGATAAACAACTGGAAAAGTAAGCGCTATAGATAAAATTATACTTAATAATCCACTTTATAACAAATATTCAGTAGTTACATAATTATTGATACGCTTTAAGCCTTATGCATTGTGCTTTTAGCTTTTATGTAAAACATTATACTAAAACACAAACGTATTTATGCTAATCACACCGGGGTTAAAATTTTTAATCCAAAGTAGCGTAATGCCTGCTGGTTACGTAAAGTTAAAATATCAGTTTACTACCAATATTTTATTTTATGAAAACAGTTCAGCAAAAATTAACAAGGCGGGCAGGCATTATCGGGATGGTGTGTTTGCTGGCAACACTCAGCTCGTGTTTAAAAGATCACAACAACTACGTTCAGCCGCCGGTGGCACTTGTTTCGGTCATCAATGCCTCGCCCGATTCTGATCCCGTTGATTTTTATCTTGAGCCCAACAGGGCGAACAATTTTCCAATTCGTTACGGTCATGGTATAGATTATATTAATGCCTACCCAGGTAAAAGAACAGCAACCTTTTATGTTTCGGGCACAAAGCAAAAAGTTGCAGACGATACCATCACCCTCGTAGCTAAAAAACTTTACTCGGTATACCTTGCCAACGCAGCAGGTAAACGCGATGTAATTTTTGTTGCCGATTCTATCGTTCAGCCGGCCGCCGGGATGGCCAGTATCCGTTTGGCAAACCTCAGCGCCGATGCCGGTACGGTTGACCTGGTTACTTCAAAGGATTCGGTTCTGGCATCAAACAAAGCTTACAAACAAGTATCTGATTTTGCGACTATTAAAGGAAATGTTACCTACACGCTTAACATTCGCCAAAAAGGCACCACTACGGTATTAGCCAGCCTTACTAATGTTAATCTTCGGGCTGGTTCTGTATATACCGTGTGGCTGCAAGGTATTAAAGCAGCAACCGACGATAAAAAACTAAGTGCAGACATTCAAACCAACGTTTACTATTATTAAATAACCTATACCTGTGTTGTAAGGCCCGGCCATTGTGCCGGGTTTTATTTTTTGCCGATCAACCTACAGGTTAACAATTTCATAATATAAACTTCGCCATATTTAAACCTTGTCATTATACATTTAACCTGTTAATGTTTTTTTGATAAACCTCAAATTTCCGGAAAAGATGGATGAGCGTGTAGTGATCATTGTGCCGGCCCGCATGGCATCAAGTCGTTTATATGGCAAAGTAATGCTGCCTATATTGGGTAAAAGTTTGTTAGCGCGCATGGTTGAACGGTTGGATATGATCCAGCACCAGGCCAGCATTGTCATTGCCACCTCGGAAGGTATTGAAGACGATGTTATAGCAAGAGAGGCCGAAAACCTTAACGTTCCCTGCTATCGCGGCAGCCTTGGCAATTTGTTAGACAGGCACTACCAGGCGGCCAAATTTTTCAATGCCGATGTAGTGGTAAAAATCCCTTCCGACTGCCCGCTGATCGATCCGCGGATCATTGATAACGTGCTTGAATATTTTTTCAGCAACAGGCAAAAGTTTGATTATGTAAGCAACCTGTACCCGGCCACCTATCCCGATGGCAACGATGTAGAGGTAATGACCATGGCCTGCCTCAAACAAGCCTGGGAAAATGCCGGCCGCCCTCATGATCTGGAGCATACCTCGCCCTACATCTATGAAAATCCGCTTATTTTTAACATCGGCAACGTAACCTGGGAAACCGGCCTGGATTATTCCATGTCGCACCGTTTTGCACTCGACCACCCCGAAGATTTTTATTTTATCGAGCGCGTATTTAAAGAGCTGTACCCGGTTTGCAACCGTTTTTCATGCCAGGATATCCTTAACCTGCTGAAACTAAAACCCGAAATCTACGAAATAAACGCCCGCTATAACAGTACCAACTGGTACAACAAACACCTGAGCGAAGTAAAGCCCGAGTTTGCGATGGCTTGAGGGTAGAGATTAGAGGTTGGTGATTGGAGATTAGCAGAAGTCCGTCTTATCTCTCTCTTTTGGCGCAAGTGTTGTGTGGCTGCCTGTGGGATATGGCTCACTTGTGCCTAACTCAAAAGGTTTTTTTACTAATTTATGGCATTACCTTCGGCCCGGGCTATCCGCTCATACTACACAGGGCCTTAACCACTTGGCCGGTATCCGCTTCTATCCCTAACGCAAATTTAACATCAGATATTACCATTAGGAAACCGATATCAGGCAAACCTCAAATCAAGTATATCAAGGTACCTTATCAGCGAAATCAACGTAATCATTTTAAAAATCAACGGTTATCTTTGCCGTATGCTGATATCGCCATCCACTCTACGCGCATTTACCGAAAATATATTCAAAGCTATTGGCTGCAGCCATGAACATGCGGTTTTAGCAGCCGACGTGTTGCTTAAATCAGATCTCCGTGGTATCGACTCGCATGGCGTAGCCCGCCTGAGCGGTTATGTACGCCTGTGGGAGAAGAAACGCATTAATCCTACGCCCAACATCCGGATAGTGCATGAAACGCCAACAACAGCCACGGTAGATGGCGATGCAGGCCTTGGTTTAGTAGTAGCTCCGTTTGCCATGGAGGTAGCCATTAAAAAAGCTGAGCTATACGGATCGGGTTGGGTATCGGTACGTAACTCCAACCATTTTGGTATTGCTGGTTATCATGCGTTAATGGCTGTGGAGAAAAATATGATCGGCTTTGCCATGACCAATGCCAGTCCACTGGTTGCTCCTACCTTTTCTAATGAACGGCTTTTAGGTACCAACCCAATGTGTTATGCTTTTCCGGCAGGAAAATATCCCCCGGTAATTGTTGATATGGCAACTTCAGCAGCAGCCAATGGAAAACTGGAAATAGCTCAGCGCTTAGGCAAGCAGGTTCCCGAAGGCTGGATCCAGGATAAAGAAGGCAACTATACTACCGATCCGCATGCGCTAAAGACCGGCGGTTCCCTCCTGCCTCTCGGCAGCGACCGGGACCATGGCAGTCATAAAGGTTTCGGGCTGAGCGCTACGGTTGATATATTATCCGCGGTACTATCAGGTGCCAATTACGGTCCTTGGGTACCGCCGTTCGTGGCCTTTCTTGATCCGCCGAATGATCCCGTTGGCGCGGGTATAGGGCATTTTTTAGGTGCTATGCGCGTGGATGGCTTCCGTCCTGTTGATGAGTTTAAAGATCATTTAGATAACTGGGTGGAGCGGTTTAAATCTTCAAGCACAGTTGATCCATCACAAAAGGTCATTATCCCTGGTGAGCCGGAACTTGAAGCAGAAGCCGACAGGATGGCAAACGGCATTCCTTTGGTTGATGCGGTTGTAGAAGATTTGAATAAACTGGCGGAGAGGTTCAATATTAGCCCGCTGCCGCGGGTTTAGCGCAGCGTAACCCGTGGTCAGCATAATGTAAGCTTCCAGCTTACGGAAATTCAGCTGAAAACTGAAACTATGGTAAACCACAAGTTGAAAGCCCGCGGCAGTGATTTTATTAAAGTGAAAAGCCTGTTTTGCTCCTCAAAACAGGCTTTTCACTTTAATTCCCCCTTCAGGGGGTTAGGGGGCTAATGGATCAGATTAAACAGCCTGCTCCAGCGGATCTTGTGGATGAACGATGCATTGTCGTCAACACTCATCCAAATGAACAGTGCTTTACCCACAATATGATCTTCAGGAACAAAGCCCCAGAAACGTGAATCTTCTGAGTTATGACGGTTATCGCCCATCATAAAATAGTAGTTGAGTTTAAAGGTATAGCTATTAGCTTTTTTGCCATTGATCAGGATGTCTTTACCGCTCACTTCAACCTTGTTGCCTTCATATACGGCTATCGCACGACCGTAGATCGGGAAGGTTAAACTATCCAGCTTTACTGTCCAGCCCTTTTTAGGTACAATGACAGGGCCGAAATTGTCTACATTCCACTTATAGTCGGGAGTGTTAGCTCCTATTTTGTAGTTGGAGAAAATGGCAGGATAAACCGGGTTCATCGGATCGGACGCTCCCGGCGGAGTTAACCGCGGAGTAACTGACCTGATGTTTGAATATCCCCTCAGTGCCTTTGCCGATTCCTCGGTAGTATTGGTAATAAACTCAGTATTATTTACCGATGAAATATCCGACAAATGCAAATCTGTTGCTATCTGCGGGTTAAGCTCATTCCCATCTGTTTTAACATCATAAGTAATCTCGCCTTTTGGTGGTGTAACAGCAGCTTTCCCATTTATAAATACTTGGGCCTTAACTACGCTCAGCGTATCGCCCGGGGTTCCCTGGCAGCGTTTAATATAGTTTTCACGTTTATCAACCGGCCTGAAATATGGCGAATCGGCATCCATAGGATAATTGAATACTACCACGTCGCCTTTTTTAACATCGCTTAAACCCGGCAAGCGATAGTATGGCAATTCAAGACCATCCCAATAGGCTTTAGTATTAATTAATGGCATGGTATGATGTGCAAAAGGAAATGCAACAGGCGTCATAGGTAAACGTGCACCGTAGTTAACCTTGCTTACAAACAGGTAATCACCAATAAGCAACGAACTTTCCATCGAAGCACTTGGGATCACATAAGCCTCGATAAATAGCGTACGGATGAGTGTAGCAGCAATTACCGCAAAAATAATAGCATCGGCCCATTCACGTGCCTGGGTTTTCTTTAGGGCAATCTTATACTTAGTTCTGAACTCGGGGCTCGCCGACTGGCCTAAATATTTGGTATCCTTATCACCGCCCCATTTATGGAAATATATAAACGGAAGGATCACACCCTGCACATGTTCAACAAAAGTGAACTTTCCGTACGATTTTAAAAAATCAACAATCAAGCCCAGCGCTATCAAAAAGTTTAAGCCTGGTATTAGCAGCATAATAAACCACCACGCCGGCCTACCGGTTAACTTAATCATGATGAAAAAGTTGTAGAGTGGCACAATGCCTTCCCAGCCTGGCCGCCCTGCCTTTTCAAACAGTTTCCATAAACCTGCAAATGGCAGTACTATAAAAAGAACAAATACTATTATTAATCCTATTCCGTTCACTTTGGTGTTTTTATATTTTCAATTAATGTATGCCCCTGAACAACCGGTTCCACCTTATTTTATTAAAGAAGCTGGCTGTACTGTCAATACTCATCCAGGTAAATAAAGCTTTACCTACTACGTGATCTTCCGGAACAAAACCCCAAAAGCGCGAGTCTTCCGAATTATGACGATTATCCCCCATCATAAAATAGTAGTTAAGCTTAAAGGTATAAGTATCGGCTTTTTTTCCGTTAATCATGATATCCTTACCCACAACATTTACTTTATTATTTTCATAAATCTCAATAGCACGGCCGTAAACCGGGAAAGTCAGGCTATCCAGTTTAACTGTCCACCCTTTTTTTGGGATAATGATTGGGCCGTAGTTGTCAACATTCCATTTAAAGTCAGGAAAATTAGGTGTGATCTTATAACGCGGGTACTTGGCAGGGTAAACCGGGTTCAGCGGGTCACTGGTACCCTTAAGCGTTACCGCAGGCACAATTGATTTTACATTTGAATAAGTTTTCAAAGTAGCTGCCGATTCTTTCCCCATCATCATTTCATAACGGTTGCCGGTATTGCCCCTGATATCTATCTTAAGTTCGTTCAAAATAGCCGGGTTAAATTCCTGCCCATTGGTTTCAACAAAATAACCTTCCTTTCCTCTTTCGGGGTTTGGCGCTGCCTTACCATTAATATACACCTGTGCATTAACAACACTTAAGGTGTCTCCGGGGGTACCCTGGCAGCGTTTGATAATGTTTTCGCGTTTATCCACCGGCCTGAAATAAGGGGAATCGGCCTCTATCGGCGCGTTAAAAACCACGATGTCCTGCTTTTTTATATCACTTAAACCCGGCAGGCGATAATAAGGCAATTTTACTCCGCCCCAGTAAGCTTGAGTCCCCCAGGGAGTAGTATGGTGCATAAAAGGAAACGAAACAGGCGTTATAGGCATCCTTGCGCCATAGTTAACCTTGCTTACAAACAGGTAGTCGCCAATTAAAAGTGAGTTTTCCATCGAGCCGCTGGGGATAACGTAGGCCTCGATAAACAGCGTACGGATGAGGGTAGCTGCTATTACTGCAAATATGATAGCATCGCCCCATTCACGAAGCGCGCTTTTTTTCTTTTTTACTTTAGTTGAGTCTTTCTTCTTCCAGAATTTCCAGTTCATATGGTGTATCGAATGTGCAAATTACAGATGTGCAAATGTGCAGATTTTTAATGTTTATATTTATGTATAAGATATATGTTACACGTTATATGTTACGCTTTCTCATATTAATTATAGATTCCTATTATTAGGGCACAAATTGATAATTATTTAATCTCTGCACATCCGGCATCTGCATATCTTCCAATTCATCTGCACATCTAAAATCTGCACATCTGCATATCTCTCTAATTAATCCTCCTAAATACCCTGTCCCATCTTATTTTACAAAATGAAGGCGAATTGGCATCCCAGCTCATCCATACCAATACGGCTTTACCTACAATATGGTCTTCGGGCACAAAGCCCCAAAAACGCGAATCTTCGGAGTTGTGGCGGTTATCGCCCATCATCCAATAATAATCCATTTTAAAGGTATAACTATCGGCCTTTGCCCCGTTAATCCATATCTCATTACCATTAACCTGCACCTTATTATTTTCATACACCTCAATGGCCCGGCGATAAAAAGGCATGGTCATGCTATCCAGCTTTACCGTCCAGCCTCTTCGCGGAATAATAATTGGCCCCAGGTTATCCTCGTTCCACCTGAAGCGCGGATCATGCGGAAAAACCTCATGATCGTACACCCCTCTTAACTTAATATCAGGCTTCACCGCCTTGATATAGGGATATGTTTTTAGCTTCTCGGCTGATTGTGCAGTCATATTCGCTGTAAAATCAACCCCGGTAAACTGTTGAATATCCGACAGATGAAGGTTATATCGCATATGGGGGCCAAACCCTCCTCCCGAACCATTGGTACGTACCCGGTATTCCATTTCTCCGTTAGGCGGGGCGGTTATCAAACGGTTATTTACGTATACCTGGCCGTACTCCAGCTTTATGGTGTCGCCGGGCGTGCCCTGGCACCGTTTAATATAATTTTCCTGCTTATCTACAGGACGGTAAAACGGCGAATCGGCATCCATTGGATAGTTAAATACTACTGCATCACCCTTTTTCACTTCGCTGAAACCCGGCAGCCGATAGTAGGGCAGCTTAATACCATCCCAATAGGCTTTAGTGCCGGTGAGCGGCATAGTGTGGTGTGCAAATGGAAATGCTATGGGGGTTATAGGCAGGCGTGCACCGTAATTGATCTTGCTCACAAATAAAAAATCGCCTACCATTAGTGAGCTCTCCATAGATGATGAAGGGATGGTGAAAGCCTCGAGGAAAAGCCCGCGAATAACTGTTGCCGCTATTATAGCGAAAAGGATAGCTTCCGTCCATTCCCTTAGTGGGGATTTATCAAGATCACGGTATTTTTCCCTGAAATCGTCACTTGCCGACGGGCCAACATAACGGGTGTTTTTATCAAAGCCCCATTTGGGGATAAAAATAAAAGGCAACAACACCGACATGGTGATTTGCCCTATGCCCACCTTGCCAAACGATTTAATAAAATCAATGAGGATGCCGATGCTTATAATAAAGTTTACGCCCGGTATTAAAAGCAACAAAAGGAGCCACAACGGCCGTTGGCTCAACTTAAGCATAATGTAAAGATGGTAAACCGGGATCAGTGCTTCCCACCCCCGGCGACCGGCTTTTTCAAAAAGTTTCCAGTATCCGGCCAGTATTAAAATCAATAGCGGGCCTGTAATGATATAAAACCCTATATAGCCCGCTATTGCCATTTATATTAAAAAGCTATTAGCTGTTAAAATCAAACATGGCTTCAACAGAGTAAAAACCCTTTTTATCGTGCAGCCACTCGGCAGCCAGTACAGCTCCCAAAGCAAACCCATTGCGGTTATGGGCGGTATGCTTAAATTCGATGCTATCCACTTCCGAATCATAAATAACAGTGTGTGTGCCCGGTACACTGTCAATCCTTAATGATTCTATAAGCAATTGGTTAGGAGCAACATTCGCATCGTCATCGCTGTCGTCGGTAGTTAACACATTAATCCACTCATTTTTGGTATCGGTGTTGTTAATGATGCCTTCGGCGATGGTTATTGCCGTACCGCTTGGCGAATCCATTTTTTGGGTATGGTGGATCTCTTCAACCTGTACTTCGTAATAAGGGTACTTGTTCATGACTTTAGCCAACAGCTTATTCACGTAAAAAAACACGTTAACGCCAACGCTAAAGTTTGAAGCCCACAATAATGATTTATTCCCCTCAATACATTGCTGTTTTACTTCCGGTAATTTCTCGTACCAGCCTGTAGTACCAATAACAACAGGCACATTGGCATTAAAGCAATGCTCGATATTTGATAATACGGATGCCGGGGTAGTAAATTCAATTACCACATCTGCTTTTTGCAGGTTTTCGGTTGTAAGGTCATGAAGGGTTTCATGATCAATGGTAAGTACAATTTCATGCTTGCGGCTAAGGGCTATCTTTTCGATGATTTTGCCCATTTTTCCGTAGCCAAGTAACGCTATCTTCATTTCAGGTATAGTGGTTTTCCTTATTAAAACGTAAAGGTAACTTTTATACCCGGAATATAAGCATTATTAGCGCCCTGCGCATAAACCGGCTGATTAATTATACCCGGAGCTACTTTGAACGACAAATTATTATCCACCGTGTATGAGTGGATGAACTTGGCATCGATATAAGCATCAATAGCCTGGATACCCCATACAGCTAAAAAGCCCAGTATGCTCAAATCACGGTTACGCCTTGAATTTTCACGGGCATCGCTCAGGTTGGCATCGGGCACATCTTTATAAAGGTTATATTCTGTATAATAAGGGTCGCCGGGATTAGGAGGAGTACCCTGGCGGTATCTTGATAATGTTAAATATTCCTTGTAATAATGCTGGTTATATATAATGGCCGAGGTTAGCAAACCTAAACCTCCGTAAATTAACGGCACTTTCCACCATCTGTGGTTGTACACCTGTCCCCAGCCCGGTATCATCAAAGAATGTATTACCGCTTTATGTGGAATATGGGTACTATCGGGATGATAGATCTTTTCTTTGGCGGGATCAATTTTTGGGGCAAATGAGCCCGACAGGGTTTTAACAGGATGCTTTACTTTCAGCGTATCACTTTTTTTACTCCCCGTACTATCAACTACCTGAGCCTGTGCAGCAGAAATAAAAAAAGCGGATACAACTAAAAAAAACAGGAATTTATACATTTTTTAAATTAACAATTACCAATCAAGCATTTCAAGGATGCGGCCAAGGTCATCTTCCGAAAGGAAAGGGATCTCGATAACACCGCTTCCGCGGCTGCCAACTTTTAGTTTTACCCTTGTACTAAATTTTGAAGCCAGGTCATCCTGGATCTTCTGCAACTGATATGATACCGGCTCGGGCTGTTTGCCTTCCTTTTTTACCGGCGACTTTTGCATCTCTCTTACCAGTTCTTCAACCTTACGAACGGATAAACCTTCCTTTATAATATGCTGATGTATAAATAATTGTTTGGCAGGATCGGTTAGCGTTAAAATAGCTTTGGCATGCCCCATTGAAAGCTCGCCATCACGAATAGAAGCCTGGATAACCGGCGGCAACCTTAACAGGCGAAGGTAGTTGGTTACTGTTGAGCGGTTTTTGCTCACCCTGTCGCCCAGTTCTTCCTGCTTCAGGTTACATTCCTCAATCATGCGCTGAAAACTCAGGGCAACCTCAATAGCATTCAGGTTTTCGCGCTGAATGTTCTCGATAAGTGCCATTTCCAGCATTTGCTGATCATTGGCAGTACGCACATAAGCCGGGATCTGGGTTAGGCCAGCCAGCTTTGACGCCCGAAAACGACGCTCGCCTGATATCAGCTGATATTTATGTGCCCCTATTTTCCTGAGCGTTATCGGCTGAATTAAACCCTGCAGTTTGATCGACTCTGAAAGCTCGGCCAGTGCCTGCTCATCAAAATCGGTACGTGGCTGAAACGGGTTAACCTCAATTTCGGCCAGTTTTATTTCATTAACCGAGCCAAGGTCATTTACCTCGGCCGGGCTTGTTGTTTCCCTGTTTCTGTTTTGGTATGGTTGTACGTTAGGCGTGTCGTTTAATAGCGCACTCAGTCCCTTGCCCAGGGCATTTCTCTTTTCACCACTCATTTACTATACTGTTGCTGTAGCTGTTGCCTGTTCACCCTTAACCAACCCGTTTTTTTCCAGAATTTCGCGGGCAAGGTTTAAATAATTTATTGCACCCTTACAGGTAGCATCATGCATAATTACCGATACGCCAAAGCTCGGGGCCTCGCTTAAACGGGTATTACGCTGTATAATGGTATCAAAAACCATATCTTCAAAATGGGTCCTAACTTCGTCAACCACCTGGTTGCTCAGGCGTAAACGCACATCGTACATGGTTAACAGGATCCCTTCAATCTCCAGTTGCGGGTTAAGGCGCGATTGAACTATTTTAATGGTATTTAACAATTTGCCCAAACCTTCCAATGCGAAATACTCGCACTGTACCGGTACAATTACTGAATCGGCAGCGGTTAAAGCGTTAATGGTGATCAAACCTAATGACGGCGAACAATCGATAATAATAAAATCATATTCATCCCTCACTTTTTCAAATACCTGTTTCATTTTAAACTCGCGGCCGGTTAAATTGATCATTTCAATTTCAGCACCTACCAGGTCAATATGTGCGGGTAATAAATCAAGATTAGGAGTTTCAGTTTTCTGAATGGCCTCATGAGGATCAACCTCATTGATGATACATTCATAGATACTGTTTTTTATATTGCGAGGATCGAAACCAATACCCGAAGTTGAATTAGCCTGCGGGTCGGCGTCAACCAACAAGGTTTTATAATCTAATACAGCTAAACTTGCAGCCAGATTTATAGATGATGTAGTTTTCCCTACGCCGCCTTTCTGGTTGGCTAAAGCAATAATTTTACTCATTCTATAGTTTAAAAAAATTTATAGTTCTGTGATTTATAACAACGTTAAATAGAAACAGAAATTTCTACTTTCGTAAAGTTTTTATCCGGTGATAAAGATACGGAATTAAATAATGTAGAATTCCACAGCTTTTGCCTATTTACAAACAATATTGATCAATTAGTCAACTATCAATGCGGCAACTAATAAATATTATTACTTAATCATATTTATTACTAAAGCATTCATTAACAAAATATTACAAATTATTCAACAACGATATTACTAATTTGATCAGTCAGCAATTTACTAATAATAAATGATAACCATAATATCGTCAACCAACAGGCCAGGAAGCTCAACGCTCAAACTTGCTAACGTTTACCAACAAAAACTGCAGGAAAAGGGTGTTGAAGCAGGCATCTTATCACTTGCTCAACTGCCTCCAAACGTTATTGAAACCGACCTTTACAACAAACGCAGCCCAGCATTTGAGCCTATCCAGCAAATAGTTACCAATACGGATAAATTCATATTCCTTATCCCCGAATATAACGGCAGCTTCCCGGGTGTACTTAAAGTTTTCATTGATGCCTGTAGTTTCCCCGAAAGCTTTTATGATAAAAAAGCGGCGTTGGTAGGCCTGTCATCGGGCAAGTACGGCAATATCCGCGGTGTTGATCATTTTACCGGCGTTTGTCACTACCTGCACCTGAACATTATGGCGCTTAAACTGCACATAGCCGCCATTCACAAAGAATTTGATGAAGAAGGGCACCTGTTTAAGCCCGATACCATAAAGTTTGTAAACGAGCAGATAGAAAAGATCATTAAGTTTTGATTTTGGTTTTGGTTTGAGGTTACCCGTTGGATTGATTTCAGGCACAAATCAATTTATTTGCTTTAGGCTTTGCGCACTCTGCTTTTAGCTTTATATAATCAGCGCATTATAAGCACCCAGCCCGATAATAGCGGCGCCCCACTTTTAAGATCAATCACATAGTAGTAAGTCCCGGGTGGTAAAGCATATCCTTTATAAGCGCCGCTCCACGGTTTATTATAACCTGTAGAGGCATATACTTTTTGCCCGTTTCGGTTAAAAACATTCAGTGAACATTGCGGATAGGTTGATAAAGCCTCAATATCCCAGTTATCATTTAAACCATCTCCATTGGGCGAAAACGTTGATGGAATAACGATCTTTTTATAAACCCGCACAAAAACTGAGGCATTAACATATCCGCAACCAATACCTGATGAGGCTTTCAGGGTATAAGTAACATCATCGGTAGGGCTGGCAACAGGATTCAGTTTGGTAGGATCGTCGAGTCCATCCGCGGGGCCCCATAAGTAAGTATCTGCATATTTTGCCCCGGCATCCAGTACTACCGATTGCCCTTCAAAAATCTTTTTCTGCGGACTTATACTTACTTCGGGAGTGGGCATAACTGTTACAGTTACTGTTTGGGTTGCAGTACAATCCCCATTGCTTGTTACTGTTACTGTATAAGTGGTTGTTTCGGTTGGCATGGCAGTAGGATTTGCCGCAGTTGGATCAGACAATCCTGTAACCGGCGACCAGCTATAGCTTTTGGCATTGGGCGTAGTTTCATTGAGAATGATTAGGTCGCCCTTACAAATTGGAGCTGGGGTGAGAACAGGTATAACAGGTTTTAAGTTAACAGTTACTGTAACTTTATCTGATAAAGTAGGACAATCACCAGCCGAGAACACAGTAACCTGATAATCGCCATGAGCAGCAACAGTGGCATTGTCAATTACCAGAGGATTTTGAGCTTTATTATTATCGGTAACGCCTGGCCCGGTCCATTCATACCTAATTGCCCCCGGCGTTGCCGTAAGCATAAGCGCATCCCCCTCGCACACCGGCGCAGCGGTTATAACAGGTTTGTCCAGGTAATCGTTAACCGTTACAGTCCGCACATCCGAATAAACACGACAAGTTGACGAATTAATATTATCCCCCTCGGCAGCAGCCATCCTATACTGATAAATGCCCACCGGTTTATCTGAACCAAATTGAAATGAATAGCTGAGATTGGTCGCTCCAGGTATATTTGTCCACGTAACACCGCCGTCTGTGCTGTTTTGCCATTGAACCTTAGGATTGCTATACCCGTTATCCAGATCGGCGATAAGGTTATAATTTTGAACCTGGCCCTTACAGGTATTTTTTGGCTGGGTGTCGTCAACCGTTGTAAATCCTATCTTAATGGTGGGCCCGCAAGCCCTAAATTCAATATCATCAAGCAATAAGTCATTTCCATAGCCCCCCGGACCATTATTTCTGATTTCCAATACAATTTTTGTAACACCTGCACCTGTTGAAAATGGCACACTATATTTAACCCATTCCGGATTTGCGGTAGGTTGTATGGTGTTTGTATCATACTCCGCTAAAACTGTTCCGTCGGTTTTTTTTATGGTAAACAATAAATCGGGTTGCACGGTATTTGCATTACTTGATGAAAGCTTGAACAAATTAAGTACATATGCCGAGAATTCATAGGTTGTATTTTCGCAAAGGTTAAGATCTTTTGTTTCGGTAAAGAAAATGCTTGGCGCGTATGACGCGTTTACGAGCATCATGTATCCGCCGGCGTTGCCTGTATGGTCATGATTTACCGTATGCCAGGTATCATGACAGCCGGTTTGGCTGCTTACAATGGAATATTGACCGTCGTTGGCGCAGTCTGGAACGTAGGTCATACTCGTAATGTCCGACGATAAAGGGCTTCCAATAGTATTAACTCCCGATCCGAAATCAAGTTTTACTACCGGGTCGCCATAACTACCATTACAAACAGCCGTTTTCACTTTAACTTTTGGAAAAGTAAAAGCAAACAAGATCAACAGAAATAATTTAATGAAATTAAAAGGCATTAACCGGTTGAAGAATATAAACATCGAACCATCAAAAATATATTTTTTTGGTTACCCCAGCGTATAAAAGCAATTAAACCACGAATATATTACTCACTGCAAAACAACCATTAATCGTGAACAGTCGTTATCTCCCAAAAGTTAACTATTAGTATACAAAGGCCTGCTAATATGAAAAACAAGCTAATCATATTTCTTTGTGTTGCAGGTGTCATGTTTATGGCTGCAAGCACAAAAAAACCTGCTACGCCTGACTCCAGTTGCGCGCTGGTTAAGGACTGTTTTTTATTCTCCCTTCAGGTGGTTAAGAGTCTCTATTCTTTCTTATAATCCTTATGTACAATCAAGAAACTCGCACGCTCTTCCTTATGAAAAGGAATATTCCAATTACCCTGGTAGGTAATTTTTGTAGGTAGCGGTTCGCCCTGGAAATTATTAAGCTCGATGTTCATCTGCACATTAAAATCAAAGAACATGTTACTGAATTTCATATCGATATAGCGGCCAAGGATCTGAAAGGTACGCTCATCAAAAATGGTGGTCATTTCCTTGATCATGGTATCGCTGTCGGATGTGCTCGGCTTGCACCTCACCTTAAAGCGGTAAACAGGAATGGTGTCGAGGTATTTACCACGCGCAAATTCATAATAGTAATACTGGCGCATATCCTCACTAAAAATTTCCGTTTTGCTGCTGATGAAAGGGATCCCACTTACTTTGCGGCCCGGCGTAAAGATTAAGGTTTTGAGTTTGCTTTTGTACGATTCATTTTTACCTCCCGATCCCGGCAGGGCATCCCCCTTGGTAAAATCGGAATTATACGCGTTCATGAAAATAAAATCGAACATCTCAACCGTGTACAGTTGGTACTTGCCGTTTTTTTTGTAAACGTCACCGCTGTCCTTTTTAGCAACGTATTCTATTTTATGTTTACCGGCTTCATTGCTGTGGAGTATTTTACGGTAGATCCGCCCGTTTACCCGGTTCTTGCTGTCGTAAGTAAAAATTCGGTTTTCGGCAGTAAAGCCAAAGCTTTTCATATTCTGGAAGGCCTTATAAAAGCCTGTATCGGCCAATACCGCATCAATAAAATCCTGCACATTAAGTTTATGTGAGCGGATATCAACCAACGAATCGATAACAATAGTACGGATAGTATCAGGGTTAAAGCGATTGATTTGCTGAGCTTTGGTGAAAAGGCTTGCGCCTATAAGGATAAGGATCAGGAATATTTTTTTCATTGATTGCTTTTTACAGCATGTCATTGCGAGCGTAGCGCGGCAATCGCATGCAATACAGAGCGGATCTGCAGAGTTCGCGATTGCTTCGTACCTCGCAATGACATGGTTTTCAGTTGCCGAGTTGTTTCACCGCCAAATAAGCCATCAAACCGGTACTTATTTTAAATGCATCTTCTTCCACATCAAAAGTAGGTGTGTGCACAGATGAAGTTATTCCCCGGGCTTCGTTACGGGTACCGAGGCGATAGAAACAGCTGCTGGCAGCCTGCGAGTAATAAGCAAAATCTTCGGCAGCCATCCAGATATCCAGGTCGAGCACGTTTTCTTTCCCCAGGTAAGCTTCGGCATGGCCACGGGTGGCATGGGTTAATTTTTCTTCGTTAATTAGGAATGGATAACCACGCATGATATTAAAATCGCAGCTTCCGCCCATGCTTTCGGCAATGCCTTCGGCCATTTTTTTCATGCGTTTGTGAGCTTCCTCGCGCCATTTCTCATCCATGGTGCGGAAAGTACCTTCCAAATAAACCTCGTTAGGGATCACGTTGGTAGCCCCATTGGCTATAACCTTACCAAATGATAATACCGACGGACTTTTAGGATCGGCAAAACGGCTCACCACCTGTTGAAGCGCGGTTAATATATGTGCAGTGATGATAACCGGATCGATATTTTGCTGTGGCTGAGCACCGTGACCGCCTTTACCTTTAACAGTAACATAAAGTTCATCAGTTGAGGCCATATATTTACCTGCACGGAAACCAACTTTACCGGCATCAATCAAAGGCATTACATGCTGGCCCAATACGGCAGCCGGTTTTGGGTTTTCCAAAACGCCCTCTTTAATCATGAGGCTGGCACCGCCGGGCAGTTTCTCTTCGGCCGGTTGAAAGATCAGTTTAACGGTGCCTGCAAACTGACTTTTCAATTCGGTTAATATTTTAGCTGTACCTAATAATGATGAGGTATGCGCATCGTGGCCACAGGCATGCATCACGCCCGGGTTTTGCGATTTATACGGAACATCATTGGCTTCCAATATCGGAAGCGCATCCATATCGGCACGCAACGCAACAACATTGCCGGCGTCAGATGGTTTTTCGCCTTTAATTAGGGCTACCAAACCTGTATCAGCCATTTTATGGTATTCCAAACCAAGTTCTTCAAGCTTGTTGGCTACAAAAACCGAGGTTTGCAATTCATGAAATGAAAGCTCGGGGTTGGCATGCAGGTGACGACGGTTAGCCACTACCTCATTGAATATTTTTGCGGATAACTCCTGTATTTGCTCTTTAATCATTATTAGGATCCGTTTTAGGAAGATTTATTTTTTCGGAAATGATGAATATGCTTGAAAACGACGAGCGCAACTCCTGTACCAGTTTTTCTGCTTCGAGCCGGGTACGGAAATCGCCTGCTTTCACTTTAAAGTTGGGCTCGCGATAGCTGATGTAAGTACGCAGTTCGGGATATTGCTGCTGCAACCGGTTTTGCGCATTGTAGGCATCCTTGCGGTTTGATCCACTGAAGAACTGTACCCGGTAACCGTAGGATGAATAACCGGCGGCATCAGTGCCCGCTGTACTGTTCAACGTAAATCTTTTAGCTATCAGGCTGTCAACCAGCGGGTCTTTGATCACTTCAACCTTGCCGCGTGTTTGGGCAAAGGTTTGGGTTGATGCAAGCAGTAATAAAACAAAAAAGCAGTATCTGATAACGGCTGGTTTAGCTTGATGATCAAATACTGCTTTTTTCATTGGTAAATTTGTTTTAACGCTTCATTAGTAATGGGAATGACTTAGGGGTAAGCCTGTCACCCTGAGCCTGTCGAAGGGTCGCGTGTAAGGGCCCTGCCAACCATGCTTCGACAGGCTACCCATGACACCCTTTTTTAACCGTCATTGCGAGGTACGAAGCAATCCCCGATTGGCAGAGCAGCTATAAAAGCTTGCCCTGTACAGTTTGGGATTGCTTCGTACCTCGCAATGACGTTATTTTTTATTGCCCGCTAAAACGGGTTTAATATTAATTCTGCCCTACGCCGTGGCAGTTTTTGTATTTTTTACCGCTACCGCAAGGGCAAGGGTCATTACGGCCAATTTTGTTTTCAACCCTTACCGGGGTGATCTTTTGCGGCTCTTGCGGAAAATCATCCATAGGCACACCGTTACTTTCGCTCACTACTTCGGCCTTGGTGGTTTTCATTTTGCGCAAGTCAAGCTTTGGCTCAGGCCTTGCTTCCCTTACCTCTTCGGCCTGTTGCTGAACCGGGATCCCGCCGCGGAACAGGAAGCTTACAATTTCCTTGTTCACGTTAGCCAGCATCCCCCTGAATAGTTCAAACGCCTCAAACTTGTAAACCAACAGCGGGTCCTTTTGTTCGTAAACCGCGTTTTGTACTGATTGTTTTAACTCGTCCATTTCGCGCAGGTGCTCTTTCCATGCATCGTCGATCAGGTACAGGGTAACGTTTTTCTCGAAAGATTTAAATACCTCGTGACCGTGATTTTCAACCGCCTTTTTAAGCGGAACGGCTACCTGGATACCGTGAATACCATCGCTGAACGGAACAACAATGTTTTCAACATACTGACCGCGGGTTTCATAAACGTCTTTAATAACCGGATAGGCCTGTTGTGCAACTGCTTCCTGTTTACGTTTATAGAAATCCATTACCGTTTGGAAAGTCAAATCGGTTAATGCCGGAATTGTTGTTGATGCAAATTGATCAGCGCTAAGCTCAATATCAACTGAGAACAAGCGGATCACTTCTAAGGTAAAGCCTTCGTAGTTGGCACTTTCTTTATATTCGGTAACAATGTCCTCAACCACATCAAAAATGGTGTTGCTCAGGTCAACATCCAAACGCTCGCCAAACAATGCATTTTTACGTTTAGTGTAGATTACTGTACGCTGTGAGTTCATCACGTCGTCATATTCCAGTAAGCGCTTACGGATACCGAAGTTGTTTTCTTCCACTTTTTTCTGTGCACGCTCAATTGATTTGGAGATCATGGAGTGTTGGATCACTTCTCCTTCTTCAATACCCATACGTACCATCAGGCTTGAAATCCGCTCTGATCCGAATAAACGCATCAGGTTATCCTCTAACGATACGAAGAACTGTGAAGAACCTGGGTCACCCTGGCGACCAGAACGACCGCGCAACTGCCTGTCGACACGGCGCGATTCGTGACGCTCGGTACCCACAATGGCTAAACCACCGGCTTCTTTAACGCCGGGGCCCAATTTAATATCCGTACCACGACCAGCCATATTGGTAGCAATGGTGACAGTGCCGGCTTTACCAGCTTCAGCCACAATATCGGCTTCTTTCTGGTGCATTTTGGCATTCAGTACGTTATGTTTGATACCGCGCAACTTAAGCATACGGCTTAATAATTCAGAAATTTCAACCGATGTTGTGCCAACCAGTACCGGGCGGCCAGCCTGGGTAAGGCTAACAATTTCTTCGGCTACCGCGTTGTATTTTTCACGTACAGTGCGGTAAACTAAATCCTGTTTGTCTTCGCGGGTGATGGCGGAGTTAGTTGGAATTTCAACCACATCCAGTTTATAGATCTCCCAAAACTCACCAGCCTCAGTAACAGCGGTACCAGTCATGCCGCAAAGCTTATGGTACATCCTGAAGTAGTTTTGCAGGGTGATGGTTGCAAAAGTTTGCGTAGCATCCTCAACCTTAACGTTTTCTTTAGCTTCAATAGCCTGGTGTAAGCCATCAGAGTAACGGCGGCCGTCCAATACACGACCGGTTTGTTCGTCAACTATCTTTACCTTGCCTTCGTCAAGAATGTATTCGGTATCTTTTTCAAAAAGGGTATAAGCTTTCAGTAACTGGTTAACCGAATGGATACGTTCAGATTTGATGGAGAAGTCACGCATCAATTCGTCTTTACGGGCGATCTTTTCTTCAGCGCTTAAGGATGATTTTTCAATTTCAGCAATTTCGGTACCTACATCAGGCATCACAAAAAAGTGAGGATCTTCGCCGGATGCGGTGATCAGCTCGATACCTTTTTCAGAAAGCTCAACCTGGTTATTTTTTTCGTCAATAACGAAGAATAACTCAGAGTCAACCTTAGGCATTTCCTTGCCCTGATCCTGCATGTAGTGATTTTCTACTTTTTGCAGGATGGTACGGTTGCCGCCTTCACTCAAAAATTTAATTAATGCCTTGCTTTTTGGCAAACCACGGAAAGCACGTAACAAAGCTAAACCACCACCATCAACATCGGTATTACCATCGTTAATAGCTTTTTTAGCTTCGTTCAATACGCCATTAACGTAGTTTTTTTGCGCATTAACCAAACGCTCGATGCGTGGTTTCAACTCATAAAACTCATGCTCATCACCACGTGGTATAGGGCCTGATATAATTAAAGGTGTACGGGCGTCGTCAATTAAAACAGAGTCAACCTCATCCACCATGGCATAATGCAATTTGCGTTGTACCAGCTCTTCCGGGCTGCGTGTCATATTGTCACGCAGGTAATCGAAACCAAATTCGTTGTTGGTACCAAATGTAATATCGGCCAAATAAGCGGCACGGCGCTGCTCAGAGTTTGGCTCATGTTTGTCGATGCAATCAACAGATAAACCGTGGAATTCATACAACGGGCCCATCCACTCACTATCTCGTCGGGCCAGGTAATCGTTCACCGTTACGATGTGAACGCCTTGTCCGGCTAAAGCGTTAAGATATGCAGGCAGCGTGGCTACCAGCGTTTTACCTTCACCTGTCGCCATTTCCGATATTTTACCCTGATGCAGTACAGTACCGCCGATCAGCTGTACATCATAATGAACCATGTTCCAGGTAACCTCGTTGCCGGCTGCTATCCATGTGCTGCTATGAAAAGCTTTATCGCCTTTAATAGTAACGTTTGGTTTGCGGGCAGCAAGCGTTCGGTCAAACTCGGTAGCGGTAACTTCTAATGAACTATTGGCAGCCAGGCGGCTTGCTGTTTCTTTAACTACCGCAAATGCCTCGGGCAATATATTCATCAATATATCTTCAAGTTCTTTATTACGGTCTTTTTCAAGCTTATCAAGCTGAGTATAAAGCTCAACTTTTTCGGCTACATCCATATCAAGCTCGTTTTCTGTACGATCTTTAATGGCTTGTATTTCACTGTCGATACCAGAAAGGCCTTCGGCAATGGTTTCTTTAAAATATATGGTCTTAGCCCTAAGCTCATCATTACTCAGGGAGCCAAGCTTAGCATATTCAGCCTTAATTTTCTCAACTATAGGCTGTATACTTTTTACATCCCGTTCTGATTTGCTTCCGAAAAGCTTACTGATAAAATTTAACATATTATTTTATTATGATACAACCCGGTTCAACAATTGCGCCATAGCAGCCGTTAGAGCCAAATTGACAGGCAAATGTAAGATTTTGTGCCGAATGCCGAAAGGATAATGCTTTAAACCGTTATGCGGGGATGCAAGATTGACATTACGGTGTTTGTATTTGTTATTGCTTGGCTCAGAATGTCTGAACTCGAATTAAACGAATTAAAGAATTTTCGGAATTTGCCTGGCATCCGGTTAATTCATTAAATTCTATAAATTTAGGTTCAGAAAACTCCCACCCCGTTGTCGTGAGGGCACGACAACGGGGTAAAACTGATCTTTAATTTTTAATCACTAACTGCTCTATTCCGTTTTCAAACTTTTTACCGGGTTCATTGAAGCTGCTTTTATACTTTGATAACTTACGGTGAGCAGCGTTATGGCGATAGCTCCTATTGCGGTGAGGCCAAATATCCACCATGATAAATCGGCCCGGTATTTATAATCCTGCAGCCAGCCCTGCATAAAGTAATAAGCTGTTGGTATGGCTATCAATAATGATACCGATACCAGGAGCACAAATTCCTTCGACATTAATTGCCATAGGCTAAATATTGAAGCACCCAGCACTTTGCGTACACCAATCTCCTTAGTGCGTTGTTCGGCCATGAATGATGCCATACCAAACAAGCCCATGCAGCTTATAAAAATGGCAAGCAGCGTAAAGAAGCCGGCGAGTTTGCCTATGCGCTCTTCGTTGGTGAATTTACGGGCATACTCTTCGTCGGTAAACTTATATTCAAACGGGCTGCCGGGCGCATATTGTTTAAAAACTGACTCAATTTTGGCAATAGCATCATGGGCGCTCATTTTTGGGTTTAAGCGGATATCGACAAGCCCGCCCGGATCATTATCCAGCACAAATATCGATGACTTAACCGGCTCATATGGTGACGACATCACCATATCCTTTACCACTCCTATGATCTTGAATTTTTTGCCCCAGTCGATTGTTTCACCTACAGCGTGCTTAAAATTCATGAAACGTGCGGCAGTTTCGTTCACGATCATGCTTGACGAATCGCCCGCATTGCTGCGTTCAAAATCGCGGCCTTCAATCAACTTCCACTGGGCAACCTTGCCAAACTCCGGGCTAAGGGTTATCGTGGCGAAGTCATCCTGTAAACCGGCAGGTTTTCCCCGCCAGTTCAGGCCGCTATTGTTTGAATACACTGCGGTAAGTGGGCTACCCGACTCGGCAATTTCAATAATAGCCCCTGATTTAAGCAGGTCGTTCCTTACGGCTTCAAAATGTTTATGAATTTCATCGGTACGCATATCTATCTGCACCAACCCCGTACGCTCATAACCGATAGGCCTGTTTTTGGTGAACTGCACCTGCCTGAACACGATAATGGTGCCGATGATCAGCGTAACCGATACTGCAAATTGAAGCACCACCAATACCTTACGTGGTATTGCGGCATAACGACCGGCCTTAAACGTTCCCTTCAAAACCTTAACCGGCTGAAACGAAGATAGATAAAATGCCGGGTAACTACCGGCAATTAGCCCTGTGATAATGCTGAAACTTAAACCCAGCAGCCAGAAAACCGCGTTGCCCCAAAGGATGTGCATGGTTTTATCGGCCACCCTATTGAACCACGACAGCGTAAGCTGCGCCAATAAAACCGAAATTAAAAAAGCGAACAAGGCTAATATTACCGACTCGATAAAAAATTGACTGATCAGCTGGCTCCTTAACGAGCCTACCGTTTTGCGGATCCCTACTTCCTTGGCACGTTTCTCACTACGGGCAGTACTCAGGTTCATGAAATTAATGCAGGCCAGCATCAGCACAAATACGCCGATAATGCCAAACATCCATACAAATTTGATATCGCCGCCAATATTAAAGCCGTCCTTAAAACTTGAGTAAAGGTGCCATTTACTCATTGGATGCAGAAACACGACCGGTTTAAAGCTGGCGCCAACATCGTCGCCCTGCGCTTTGATCGCATGCAGTTTAAGATCTTTGATTTCCGCCGAAACTTTTTTGGCGTCGATACCGGGTTTCAGTTGGGCAAAAATTTGCCAGGAGTTATTGCCCCAACGTGTTTCGGCCCGTTTTAACCAGGCGGCGGTGGTCATATATAAATCCCATGGCGCTATGAAACCAAGTTCACGAAATTCGGAATTATGCGGCATGTCTTCATAAACCCCGGTCACTTTAACATTCCATACATTGTCAATTTTGATAGTTTTAAGCATCGGGTCGGTATCACCAAACAAAGCCTTAGCCAATGTTGCCGAAAGTAAAACGGATGATGGATCTTTCAAACCATCGCGTGTGCCTTTCAGCATTTTTAAAGTAAGCAGATCAGGCGCTTCGGCCTGCATGTAACTTCCCTCCTTCGTGAGTTTTTTCTCACCATAAGCCATAATATGCCCATAGTTCCAGGAAGAAAGCACCACGTATTTAAAATCGTGCTTATAGTCGTTTCGCAATTTATAACCCAATGGTATTGGCATAGCAGTTTGCGAACCGGTTACTCCATTGAATGTTTGATTTTGCCATACCTGCACAATCCGGTCATAATTATCGAAGTTTTTATTGTACGATAACTCATCCCAGATCCAAAGGCCAATAAGCATAGCTACCGCCATACCTACCGACAGGCCTATGATATTGATAAGCGTATGCGCCTTGTTCTTAACAAGGTTTCGCCACGCAACGGTTAAATAGTTTTTAAACATCTACCCCTCCTAACCTCCCCAAAGGGGAGGGATTTTTAATTTAATTAATAATTTATGAGCCCTCTCCTTTGGAGAGGGTTGGGTGAGGTTTTACTCACTCCTCAAATTCTTCACCGGGTTGGCCAGAGCCGCTTTTATGGCATGATAGCTTACAGTTAGCAAAGTGATTACCACAGCGCCAACTCCTGATGCCGCAAAGATCCACCAGGCTATGGTCGACCGGTATTCGTACCTGTGCAGCCAGTTGTTCATGTAATAATACGTTGTTGGTATGGCGATAAACAGCGATATAGTAACCAGCACTACAAACTCTGTAGAAAGCAACCGCCAAAGGTTGGCTACCGATGCGCCGAGCACCTTGCGTACGCCAATTTCTTTGATACGTTGTTCGGCTACAAATGAAGCCAGACCAAATAAGCCAAGGCATGATATAAATATAGCCAATACAGCAAAGATGGTAGCGAGGTTGCCGATCCGCTGTTCGTCCGAAAACTTGTTCGCGTACTCATCATCATTAAATTTAAAATCAAACGGACTGCCAGGGTTATATTTTTTAAACACCGGTTCTATCTTTTTTAAAGCTTCCTGCATGGGCATGGTTGGTTTAACCCTCAGCGTTATGAAATTAACCCAGCCGGGCAACATCATAAATACAGTAGCTATAGGTTTTTTGTAAGGCGATTCCATCACCATATCCTTCACCACGCCCGTAACAACATGATCCTGTTTGTTCCACCTGATCACTTTACCTACCGGATTTTTAATACCGCTCATTTTCACTGCCGACTCGTTCAGGATAAAGGCACCAGTATCTGTTGGGAAGTTTCTTGAAAAATCGCGGCCCTGGATAATTTTCCAGCCTACGGTATGCCCAAAATCATAAGTTGTAGCAACGGTACCAAAAGTTGGATCGAAGCCTGCAGGCTTGCCCTCCCAATCGAAACCTCCATTATTTGCCCAAATCTCTGTAGTAGTACTGTTTGATTCGGCCATATCCTCAACCGCACCGGTTTGGATCAGGTCGTTACGCATAGTTTCATAATGTCCGTAAATTTCAGGGGTCTTCATTTCGATAGAAAGCAAGCCCGCACGTGAATAACCGACCGGCCTGTCTTTAGCATACTGAATTTGCCTGAACACAACTATAGTACCGATTATCAGCGCTATGGATACCGTAAACTGCACAACAACCAAAACCTTACGCGGCAGAGATGCAAAACGGCCAACCTTGAAAGTCCCCTTTAAAACCTTTACCGGCTCAAATGATGAGAGGTAAAATGCCGGATAACTGCCGGCTATGACGCCTGTAAATAAGGTAAAACCCAAAGCCAGGAGCCAAAACCAAACATTGCCAAATGGCATACCTATTTGTTTATCGGCAATATGATTAAATGATGGCAGCGCTATCAAAACTATACCAAGTGTAACTATCAGCGCCAAACAGGCAAATACCACCGATTCGCTTAAAAACTGGTTGATGAGTTGTGAGCGCATGGAGCCTATCGATTTTCTGATCCCCACTTCCTTAGCACGTTTCTCACTTCGGGCGGTACTCAGGTTCATAAAATTGATACAAGCCAGTAACAATACAAATACGCCGATGATACCAAACAGCCAAACCATTTCAATAAGCCCACCTACAGGTTTGCTGTTTTTAAAATCGCTGTACAGGTGCCATTTGCTCATGGGGTGCACCTGTATACTTTCATCATTCATCTTAAAGTGCGGCTTGGTAATGTTCCTGATCTTGGCCGATACTTTATCAAAGTCCACATTATCGGCCAGCTGAACATACAATGAGCAGCCATGATTGTCCCATGCTCCTGTTTGCGTGCCCCACCAATTGTTTTTATTAAAAAAAGGCATCAGGAACTTCGTTTCATAAAATGAAGTATTGCGTGGCAGGTCTTCATATACGCCGATAACTTTTAAGTTTGTTTTATTATCAGCTTTGATGGTTTTATTGACCGGATCGGCATTACCAAATAGTGCTTTGGCAATTGATTGAGATATAACTATGGATGAAGGATCCCTGAATTCGGTATAGCTACCTTTTACCATTTTCAATGCAAGCATAGCCGGCAAATCACCTTCGGCCCAGGCACCAATTTGTGATATCTTTTTATCACCTACCGAAAGAATATGCGCCCCTCCCCAAAAAAGCGAAGTATGTTTAAAATCGCTGGCATACTTAGTGCGCAATTCGGCACTCAGCGGCACAACGGTCGATCGAAAAGTAGGCGTTTCTCCATTTGCCGTTTGTGTAACCATAATCTGACCCATGCGATTATAGGTGCTATGGTACTTATCAAACGATAACTCGTCCCAGATCCAAAGACCGATAAGCATGGCCACCGCCATCCCTACCGATAAACCCGCAATGTTAATAAAGGCATGCACCTTATTTTTAACAATGTTGCGGAACGCGATTTTGATATAATTCTTTAACATAACATTTCATTAAGTCATTGTTTCATTTTGCCGGGTAAATACCCTGATGACGCGAAGCAAATGAAATAGCGACAATTATTCATTTCTTAAACTTTTTACCGGATTAGCCATTGCTGCTCTTAGCGTATGCAGGCTCACGGTTACTAATGTTATTACAAAAGCACCGACAGCAGGCAGCACGAATATCCACCAGCTTATTTGTGCGCGATATTCATACTGTTGCAGCCAATGGTGCGTGAAATAATATGCTACGGGTATTGCTACGAACAAACTGACCAATACCAGTAATACAAATTCGGCCGAAAGCATACGCCATAATTCGGTAACTGATGCGCCGAGCACTTTGCGGATCCCGATCTCGCCGGTGCGTTGCTCCGCAATAAATGACGCCATCCCAAACAAGCCAAGGCAGCTTATAAAAATCGCCAGCGTTGCGAATGAACTTGCCAATTGGCCGGCACGTTTTTCACCGCCGAATTTTTGCGCGTAGTCTTCATCAACAAATTGAAAATTAGCAGGCTGAGAAGGCGCATATTTTTTCATAACCGCGCTGATTTTTTCCAATGCCTGGCCGGTACCAATGGCCGGATTTATTTTCATGGTTACTATTCTGCCTCCGTCATTGTTTAAATAAAAAAAGCTCGGTTCCACCTGCTGGTACGGCGAACCCATGATCATATCTTTCACTACGCCTATCACGTGAAAAAGCTGGCCGTTCCAGCTTATGGTTTCGCCAACAGGGTTCTTTAGACCCATGTACCTAACCGCTGCTTCATTAATTACAAAACCTGCCGAATCAGTAGCAAAAGCTTTTGAAAAATCACGACCAGATTTAAACTGCCACCCGATGGTTTTACCATAATCATAAGAGATATCTATGTTAGGAAAAACTACAGCCTGGCCCGGGTCTTTTCCCTTCCAGTCGAGCCCGCCGCTAAAACTACCTATGGATGTAGTCGGACTGCCCGATTCGGCTATTTGGGTTATTGCACCTGCTTTCAGCAACTCATCTTTGATCACTGCAAAGTTTTTATGAACATCAGGCGTAAATGTTGACAGGCTTAGCAGATTATTTTTATCATAACCTATAGGCCGGCTTTCTGCAAATTTGATTTGCCGGAAAACAACGATAGTGCAAATGATTAAAAAAACAGAAACGGTAAATTGTACTACTATTAATGCGCGGCGCGGGTTAGAAGCATACTTACCTGTTTTAAATGTACCCTTTAACACTTTAACCGCTTTAAACGATGACAGGTAGAACGCCGGGTAACTTCCTGCCAATAAGCCTGTAATAAACGTAAAGCCAAGGCCTAAAAGCCAAAATCCTTTATCACTCCACAAAATCTGGATGCGCTTGCCTGCAACCTGGTTAAAATAAGGAAGGCAAAATTGCACCACGCAAATGCTGATCAAAAATGAAACCGCAGCGATCAATACCGATTCCGTTAAAAACTGTACAATCAGTTGCCCCCTCAACGAACCTACGGCTTTGCGCACGCCTACTTCCTTAGCCCGCTTTTCGCTCCGGGCAGTGCTTAGGTTCATAAAATTAATGCAGGCCAGTAGCAGTATAAAAATACCGATGATCCCAAACAGCCATACATACTGGATACTACCACCTACATTCACTCCATTTTTAAAATCGGTATACAAATGCCATTTGCTCATCGGATGCAGAAAAAGTTCGGGCTTATGCGTTGCCTCATCCGCATTACATTTATCAAGTTTCGCCTTTTTTATCTTTGCCGAAGCTTTAGCCATATCAACATTATCAGCTATCTGCACGTAAGTCAAAAAAGAACTCCTGCCCCACTCGTTCATAAAACGGCCCATCCACGGGTTCTCATTCACAAACAACTGCCATGGCACAAAGAAAGAAGCATCTGCAAAGGTTGTATTATATGGCTGATCCTCATAAACGCCGGTAACTTTAACCACCGATTTATCACCAAGCTTCATCACTTTGTCCAAAGGGTCTTCATCGCCAAAATAGGCTTTAGCCAATGATGCTGAAAGTACAATAGAATTCGGATCTTTAAATGCGATAGCCCTGCTTCCCCGAAGCATTTTTATGCTGAACATATCAAGCGCCTGCGGCTCAAAATATACACCGCTCGGACTGAGTGATTTTTCGCCCGCCGCCAGAGTGTGTATACCGGCACCTGTTGCCATGGTTATATATTTAAAATCGCTGCCATAACTTTTGCGCAATTCCGGACCCAGCGGTAGAGGTTCGTTAGGCCTGGTTTGCACTTCGCCATTATTGCTCTGGTTTTGCATTACCTGTGCTATACGATCATAGTTTTCATAATATTTATTAAAACTAAGCTCATCATGCAGCCACAAACCAATCAGTATGGCAACAGCCATACCAACCGACAAGCCAGCAATATTGATGAAGGTATGCCCCCTATGCCTTGTTAGGTTACGAATAGCGATTTTTAAATAGTTTTTTATCATGGTGTAGGTTTATATATTATTTCATTAGGTGATTCTATTCTTTCATTGGTTCATTAAGTCATTTTTGGGTCGAAAATTTTTTAACGCACTGCGAAAATGACTTAATGACCAAAATCACTCCGCCTTCAAACTCTTCACCGGGTTCATCCGTGCAGCCTTTATGGCTTGTGTGCTTACCGTTAGCAATGCTATTACCATAGCCAGCACACCGGCCAGGGCAAACATCCACCAGCTTATAGTTACCCGATATTCAAATGCCTGCAGCCATTTGCTCATGCCCCACCATGCTATCGGCGTGGATATTACAAGGGCTATCAGCACCAGTTGTACAAAATCTTTCGACAATAACTGCACAATACCCGTTACACTGGCGCCGAGCACCTTACGTACACCTATTTCCTTACTGCGCTGTTCGGCACTGAAAGCTGCCAGGCCAAACAGGCCAAGGCAGGAGATCACTATCGCCATCAGCGTAAAAGCATTGATAATTTGTGATAATGTAACTTCGGTTTCATACTGCTTTTGCACCTCGGTATCTAAGAAAGAATATTCAAATGGTGCGTCGGCTATGTCTTTACGCCACAGCGCTTCCATTTTGCCCAGCAGCGATTTATAGTTTTTGCTATCTGTTGATACCACCATCACATTAAACTGCCTCGGATCATTACGGTAAACCAGCATAAACGGCTTTACTTCCATATGCAGGGAGTTGTAATTAAAGTCCTTCATTACCCCGGCCACTTCAACAAAGGTTACCGGGTCCGGATCATATTGGGTATACAATCGTGTACCCGGAGCAGTCTGCGGGTTTAGTCCCAGGCGCTTACATAAGGTTTCGTTAATGAGTACCCGGGTGGTATCCCCTATCCGGAAGTCCCGGCCGGCAATTATTTTAATACCGTTGGCTTTGGCAAAAAACTCATCAGTATTAATATTTTGTGCATCAGTTGCAGTGGTCATATTGCCTCCTGCAGTGTAAACCCCATGATCATGCGGTACAAACTGGCTTAGGTAATTATCAGCGTTGCTTACGGTTTTAACCTCGGCCAGTTGCCTTAAATCATTTGCAAAATTTTTCATTTTGCTTTGAGTAGTACCGGTATAAAAATTAAAAATGAGCTTTTGATTTTGGTCGAAGCCAAGATCTTTATTCTTTACGAAATTGAGCTGACTGTAGATCACAATAATGCCTGTTATAAGCACAATCGACAGCACAAACTGAAACACTACCAATGATTTACGGATCCCTGCTGCCGAAATATGACTGGTAAAATTCCCTTTAATCACCTTGATAGCCTTAAATGCCGACAGGTAAAATGCAGGATAGCTTCCGGCCACAAAACCGGTGACCACAACTATGCCCATCAGCATTAGCCAAAGCCTGTAATTGCTAAAAAACGATAAATGAATATCTGTATGGGTTACCTGATTTAAATATGGTAGCAGCAATACGAGTAATGGTAACGCTATGGCTACGCCCATGAGGGTCAGCATAAACGATTCGCCTAAAAACTGCTTCATCAAATCGCCCTGGCCCGCTCCTATTACCTTGCGTACGCCAACCTCTTTAGCCCGTTTGGATGCCCGCGCTGTTGAAAGGTTCATGAAGTTAATACAAGCCACTACCTGGATAAGTACAGCCACCAGGATCATGATGTAAAGGAATGCAGGATCAAGGGTTTTGGTTAGCTCATGCTCATGGCCCGGCGTTGTATGAATGGTAGTTACAGGCTGTAAATGCAGCACCTTTTTCATACCGATGGCTTTTAACTGATCGGCGCCGTATTTATTTAAAAAGTCCGGAAGCTTTTTTTCGAGCGCGGCCGCACTGGCATTCGGGCGCAGCTTTACATAAGCATATAAAAAGTTGTTCCCGGCCCAGGCGGTATTCCTCCTTACATACTCGCCCAAACCGCCGCTGTTCATGGCCATAAACATACTGGCATGAAGGTGCGACCGGCCGGCACTTTCGTCAACAACCCCCATAACCTTAAAATCATGCTTACCGAATGAATTGTCGATAGAGATCATTTTGCCTATAGCATTTTCTCCCCCGAAAAGCTTATCAGCAACCGGTTTCAACAATACAATACTATAAGGTTCGGAGAGTACCTTATTAGCATTACCGTTAACAAAATGAAAGTTGAACACATCAAAAAAAGTAGAATCGACATAAGCCGCATCCTGCTGATAAAATGATTTTTCTTTGTAGCGCAAAAGGTGCTGCTTTGCCCCAAAACCTTCGGTAGTAACTAACCGGGTAAACTGCAAAACCTCGCCAAAATCATTTTTCATGGCCGGCGCTATTGGCGGCGAGCTTGCCGCGCCATCATGCTTATCACCCGTGAGCTCAAGCGTTGTGGTAATACGGTACAGGTCTTTAACATCTTTGTGTTGCTTATCATAACTGTACTGATCCTGCACATAAAGCAAAATATAAAGGCAGCACAGTGTGCCTGTAGCCAATCCCACTATATTAATTAAACTAAAGGTTTTGTTTTTCAACAAAAACCGCCATGCCGTTTTTAAATAACTTTTAATCATTTTATTAGTTCATTTGTTCAATGGTTCATTATAGTGCTTTCAAACATGTCATTGCGAGCGTAGCGTGGCAATCGCACGGAAGCATCGCCGCTCTGTATAACGTGCGATTGCTTCGTCGTCCCTCCTCGCAATGACATATTTTATATTCCAAAATCAACCTAACCTCTAATCTCCAACCTCTAACCGCTCTACTCCGCTTTCAAGCTCTTTACCGGGTTCATTAACGCGGCTTTAATGCTTTGATAGCTTACCGTAGCAAGGGCTATCATAATTGCGGCCACCCCCGCCAGCGCAAACATCCACCAGCTAAGCTGTACGCGATAGGTAAAATCCTGCAGCCATTGGGTCATTGCATAATAGGCTATAGGCGTTGCTATCACAATGGCAATAAATACCAGTTTTACAAAATTCATGGATAACATTGCAGTGATATTGCCAATAGTAGCGCCTAATACCTTGCGGATCCCTATTTCCTTGCTGCGCTGCTCGGCCATGAAAGCAGCCAGGGCAAACAGACCGAGACAAGCAATCATGATAGCCAGTACCGCAAAACTTGTGAAAATACGCCCCATACGCTGTACATCGGCATACATGCTGGCAAAACGCTCGTCCATAAAAGTGTATCTAATGGGCTGGTTTGGTGCAAACTGTTTCCAGGTTGCAGTGATTTGGTCGAGCGCTTTTTTTACATCACCGGCTTTTATTTTTACCGATACTATCGATTCGCTTGAGCTTAAATGCATCACTAATGGCTCGATACCGTCGCGCATCGAGTTAAAATTAAAATCCTGCACCACGCCGATAATTGTTTTACCCGGGCCATAGTTAACTATCTTTTTCCCTATCGGATTTTTAAGTCCGAGTTTATTGGCCATCATTTGGTTAATGATCACCGCCTGCGAGTCGGCTTTCATATCGGGAATAAAGTCGCGGCCAGCCACCAGTTTAATGCCCAGTGTTTTGAGATAATCATGATCCACATCCCAAAACTGGCCACCTACCGTTGGATCGATCTTTTCCCTGCCTTCGATATAAAATTGATTACCATTACGCTTGGTGCCCGATACCGGAAGAAAATCGCTGATTGAAGCGCTTTTTACGGTAGATAGCTTCAGTAATTCGTTTTTAAATGGTTTCACCTGGTTATCGAGCGTGTTGGTACCTTGTATCATCACCACCTGGTCTTTTTCAAAACCTACTTTTTTGTTAAGCAAATACTGCATTTGGTTATAGATAACCACTGTACTGATGATGAGGATAATAGATGTAGCAAACTGGAAAACTACCAGCACATTCCGCAATACCGAACTTTTGCTCCCATTGCTTAAATTGCCTTTGAGTACTTCGGCAGGTTTAAAGCCCGATAGGTAAAACGCGGGGTAAATACCCGCTACGATGCCAATTAAAAATGCCGATGTCATTACAACCGGCACCAGCCACCAGGCCGCCCATGGCATAATAAGCGATTTGGATGCCAGTGTATTAAAATAGGGCAGCAAGGCCCAGGCCAGGATCAATCCTAATACGAACGAGAAAAAGCTATACACTAATGATTCGGCCAAAAACTGCCGGATCAATCCGCTTCGCTGCGAGCCAACAACCTTGCGTAAACCTACCTCCTTTGCTCTGTTAGCCGATTTGGCCGTAGACAGATTAACAAAATTGATGCAGGCAATAACCAGTATAAAACCTGCCACAGCGCCAAATAACCACACAAAACGGATATCCCCATGCGACATGCCATCATGAACATCATACGAACGCAGATTGATATCCTGTACGTTCTGTACCATCAAATTAAACATACTCATTACCCTGCTGGCCCGTTTATCGCCGTTACGTGTCATATTAGGGATGTAGTAATTTTTCAGGATGCCATCGTTAACCTTTTTACTAAACTGTGCTATATTGGTGCCGGGTTTCAGCGCCATGTATATATGATAGTTATTGGCATCCCAGGTAGCCTGCTCGCCATTCCAGAATTCAACACCGGCAAGAGTGATGAAAAACTTAAAATCGTGCAGGTGAGAATTGCCGGGGATATCCTGCATTACCGCGGCTATTTTAAAAGGCCTGGTTTTGTTATTATTGAGGTACATCACCTTACCTATCGGGTTTTGGCCGGGAAAGTACTTATCAGCTTTACTTTTTGCAATCACCATGCTCAATGGCTCGCTTAAGGCATGCTTTGGGTCGCCGTAAACCATGGGCAGGTTCAAAATATCTATCAGGCCCTGGTCGGCGTAGGCAAAACCTTCTTCGTGGGTATTATCGGCCTGGTCGGCACGCTTTAACTCATTAGCGCCGGCGCCCCAAAACAGCGAGTTTGGCATTAAACGCCCTGATTTTTCAACCTCCGGATAGTCTTGTTTAATCACCTTAGCCATCACCGAAGGCCAATCAACACCTTTTTCATCTACCGAGCCATCGTGGTAATGCCCAAGCAAACGGTAAACATTAGCGGCATTAGGGTAGCTTTTATCAAAGCTTAACTCATCGCGAATGTACAGGGCAATTAGCAGGCATGCCGCAATACTAAACGCAAAGCCGCCGATTTTAATAGCAGCATACATTTTTTGCTTACGCAACTGCCTTAAGGCTACCTTCAGATAATTTTTGATCATTACTATGCTGTTTAAAAACGGTTAATGTTGTTTTAATTTTTCCCTTTGACAATTGGCTTGCCGGGTTTTTACATGTTTGCTTACAGATTGTTCTCCACCTATAACCTCCGCCTGAGCTGCGCCCTCTATATCTTTAATTTTCGCCTGGATCTTACTGAACAACGCCAAACCGTTACCTGCAGGCCCTTCTTCTCTACCCTCCCACCATTTCGACATTAGCTTTAGCTGACTATGCAATTCAGGGTTTTCGGCCAGCAAAGCGTTTAGCTCATCCACCTCCCTTTCTGAAGCTTCGTTAGCTAATTTTTTTGAAGCCAGGTTCCAAATGTGGTCATCTAAGCTCATATCTCACAGGTTGTCAGTTTATTGATAGGCAGTACACTACTATTTTGGTAGATAAAAGCCATGCCATTTACACAAACAACTAATAATCAATTGCTTATATAAAATCCTCTACCACAACTGTACGAAAGCGTACATCTGGTGTCCGGTTTTAAGCAGCGTCATTAGCCCCATCGGGTATGATAACATCCACCGCAAACTGAACATCTTGAACAAATTTTTAGTGTAACCCCCTTCTATTACCAAACAACTAATTATCAATAACTTATACAGAAAAATTTAAAATTATGTTAACCCTGTCAACCCCCTGTGCTTCCGGTTTAAAGCAACTGTAGACGTATCTGTCCGCCTCGGCTGGCGCAAGTATTGTGCGGCGGCCGGGGCCGGGCTTACTTTTGCCTTCCGTCCTTACAGTCTCTCAAAAATCAGTCGCTCCCGTAACATAATCCCGTCCCATGCGTCATAGGTGATTTACGCATAAAACATTTTGGCTGGCAGGGTGTATATTTGAAAATTAACTATCCTTAACAGCTTGTAAAAAGCAAACTTTTTGTACTACATATGACTGATCGCAAATTAATTACAAAACTCATGCTATCGTGTGTGCTTACCACAGCTATGGCAACTGCTTACGGGCAGCAAACCCCTCCACCCGAAAACCCGGCCCTGAAAATATACCGGGCTGTACCAACCAAAGTTAACGACCTTATCCACACCAAACTGGATGTTCGTTTTGATTACAAAAAACGTTACCTGTATGGCAAAGAATGGGTTACTTTAAAGCCTCATTTTTACCCAACCGATAGCTTAAGGCTTGATGCCAAAGGCATGGACCTTAAAAACATCTCGGTAGTAAAAAATGGGAAAAACGTTCCGTTGAAATTTACATACCAGGACAGCCTTTCGGTAGCCATTAAACTGGACAAGGTTTACCGCAATAACGAAAGTTATACCATTTACATTGATTATACCGCCAAGCCCAATGAGCTGAAAGCTAAAGGCAGTGCAGCTATCAATGACGCAAAAGGGTTATACTTCATCAACCCCGACGGTACCGAAAAAGATAAGCCAACCCAGATCTGGACACAGGGTGAAACCGAAAGCTCATCGGCCTGGTTCCCTACCATTGATAAGCCAAGCCAAAAAACTACCGAGGAGATCACGATGACCGTACCGGCAAAGTACGTAACGTTGTCAAACGGTAAACTAACGGCTCAAAAAACAAACGCCGACGGCACCCGTACCGATACCTGGAAACAGGAGCTTCCGCACTCGCCATATTTATTTATGATGGCCGTTGGCGATTTCAAGATCTATAAAGACAAATGGAAAGATAAAGAGGTAAGCTATTACCTGGAGCCTAAATACGCCCCTTACGCCAAAGAGATCTTCGGCTTTACCCCGGAAGCTATCGACTTTTATTCAAAAACCCTGGGTGTTGATTTTCCATGGGTTAAATACTCCCAAATCGTAGTTCGTGATTACGTGAGCGGCGCCATGGAAAATACTTCGGCTACCCTTCACGGCGAATATGTACAGGCTACCCCCCGTGAGCTGGTAGACGCTAACTACAATAACGGCCGCAGTACTATCGTGCACGAATTGTTTCACCAATGGTTTGGCGATTATGTTACCGCCGAAAGCTGGAGCAACCTTACCGTAAACGAATCGTTTGCCAACTTCAGCGAAACCATTTGGGCCGAGCACAAATACGGCAAGGATGAAGCCGATGCCCATAACTATGCAGATATGCAAAGCTATCTCCGTTCGCAGGGGGCCAGCACCAAAAACCTGGTGCGTTTTTACTATGCTGATAAAGAGGACGTTTTTGACGCAGTAACCTACCAAAAAGGCGGTCGCATCCTGAACATGCTCCGCAATTATTTGGGCGATGCCGCATTTTATAAAGGCCTTAATATCTACCTTAAAACTAACGCCTTCAAAAACGGCGAAGCACAACAGTTACGTTTAGCATTTGAAGAGGCCAGCGGCCAGGACCTTAACTGGTATTTTAACCAATGGTATTATGGTGCCGGTCACCCGATATTGAATATCAGCTATAAATGGGATGAAGCAACCAAAACCGAAACTGTTTACCTGAAACAAACCCAGGATGGCCAAACCTTTAAACTGCCAATGGCTATTGATATTTACCAGGGTGGCAAAAAAGTGCGCCATAAAGAATGGATGAATGACAAGGTAGATTCTATCAGCTATCAGTTAGCCGGCAAACCAGATTTGGTGAACGTTGATGCTGATAAGATCCTGTTAACCAAGAAGACCGACAATAAAACTATCGATGAGTTTTCATTCCAGTATTTTAACGCGCCTAATTATCTCGACCGCTTTGAGGCAATAGATGCTGCGGCGGCCGACCAAACCCGTCCGCAAGCACAAAAGATCCTTATTGCTGCTTTAAAAGATAAATATTACGGCTTGCGTGTAAAAACCATCAGGGCGTTAAATCTTACTAAAGATGATGTGCGCAATGCTGCCCAGCCGATATTGATCTCGTTAGCGCAAACCGATAATAATACCCTTGTAAAGGCAGCTGCAATTACTGCTTTGGGTAAATTAAAGGCAAGCGGTAATATGACCTTATTTACCCAATCAATGTCAAGCGAATCATATGCTGTGCAGGGTGCTGCTTTAAACGCCATAGCACAACTTGACCCGGCCAAAGCATTAAGCTTAGCCAAAGGCCTTGAAAAAGATAACAAAGGCGCGCTGACTGCCGCAATAATGACTTTATACACCACTAACGGTAATGATGTCGAATGGCCATTTGTTTACCATGCCTTTGTTGAGTCAGGCATCCAGGAAAAATTTAACGCTCTGAAAAATTTTGCTGATATGACCGCTAAAGTTAACAAGCCCGAATATGCACAGCAAGGAATTGAAGAGCTTAAAAATGCAGGCATTAAATTTAAGGTTTACGGGGCTGCTCCTTTTGTAATTACACAGCTGGAAGGCATCAAAACCTCACGTACCTCAATGAAGGATGATGCCTCGGCAAAAGCAGCCGATGACGCAATCAAAGCTATTAATGACGCTAAATAAACAAGAGTTTAAATAACTTATAAAATCGTCATTGCGAGGCACGAAGCAATCCCAAACTGTACAGGGCGGATCTGCTAATTGGGGATTGCTTCGTGCCTCGCAATGACGACGTCCATGTTTTTTGTTTTTAACAACTCCCTTAAACACGAAGAGACCGCCTTTTATGGGCGGTCTCTTCATTTTCTGGCAGCTTTAAGCTTTGAGCATTCGGCTTTTAGCTTCTTAGAGCTTACTTTACCAGCGTGCCTATAGCCTCGCCTTTGGCAATTTTCATAAAGTTGCCTTCTTTGTTCATATCAAATACAATAATAGGCAGCTTATTTTCCTGGCAAAGGGTTATGGCGGTCATATCCATTACATTCAGGCCTTTGTCATACACTTCCTGGAAGGTGATCTCGTCGTAACGGGTTGCACTTGGGTCTTTTTCCGGGTCGGCAGTATATATCCCGTCAACGCGGGTACCTTTCAATACCACATCAGCTTTAATTTCAATGGCGCGCAATGAAGCGGCAGTATCAGTAGTAAAGTAAGGGTTACCTGTACCTGCGCCGAAGATCACGATCTTGCCCATCTCCAGGTGGTGCATCGCACGGCGACGGATGTAAGGCTCACAGATCTGTTCCATTTTAATGGCCGATTGCAGACGGGTTTCCACACCAATGCTTTCTAAAGCATTTTGCAGCGCCATACAGTTAATCACCGTCGCAAGCATCCCCATATAATCGGCCTGCGCACGTTCCATACCCGATTTTTCAGCACTTAATCCCCTGAAAATATTACCGCCTCCAACAACTACCGCAATCTCGATACCGGCATCATAAACGTTTTTAATGTCATGAGCGTACTGCAAAACCTGGTTGTTATCAATACCATATTGCCTTGTGCCCATCAGTGATTCGCCCGAAAGTTTCAGTAATATTCTTTTGTATTTCATTTGGTGTGATTTGCTAATAATAGAAATAGATGAAACCTGCTTTTGTTTATATCAAGAATTGATAAAGCTCTGTTCATATGGGAGTAGTTCGCCAAAAATAGCGAATAAATTTCAGTGTTAAAATTTTATGTTGTCTTTGTTAAAAAATCACCCTTTAGTATAGTCCCAAGCACTTCAAAATCAGCATTAAAAATAACGAGATCAGCATCAAAGCCCTTCTCTATTTTACCCTTTTTTGTTTGCGATACCAGCTCGGCGGGATATAATGATGCCATATTCACAGCCTCGGCCATGTCGATACCAACCATTTTAACGCAATTTTCTACCGCTTTAAGCATGGTGAGGCATGAGCCTGATAAAGTGCCATCTGGCATGGTATACCTGTCGCCCCTGAGCTCGTGCTGGTAAGCACCCTCTTTAGTTGAGGTAACCGCATCGGTGATCAGGAAAAGCTTGTCGCCCAATTCGCGTTTAGCCAGGCGGATCATAGCAAAATCAACGTGAATACCGTCGGCTACAATACTGGTATATGGCCTCTCCTCAAAAATTGCAGGGATATAGCCGGGCTCGCGGTGGTGCATAGATGGCATGGCATTAAACAAATGCGTAACTGCCTGTACGGGTTTCTTTAAAAATGATTTGCCTTCGGCATAGGTAGCGTTGCTATGGCCTGATGATATGATGACACCCTGCTCATATAAATAATCAATCACTTCCTGATCCTGCAGTTCGGGGGCAATGGTGATCATTTTGATAACGCCGTCAGCCTTTTCAAGCCAGCCTTTAACTTCAGCCAACGTAGCCTTTTTAATAAATTTTTCGGGGTGTGCGCCTTTTTTGGCAGGATTTAAATACGGCCCTTCCAGGTGCAATCCCCAGAATGCACCCCTGCTTTTTTGGCGATAGATCTTAGCAGCTTCAATGCCCGTTTCCACAATATCATTGGTATTGGTGCCGATGGTGGCAAACACGCCGATGGTTCCCTGATTCAGCAAGTCATTCTCTAACTGTTCCAATGCTTCAACAGTGGGTGTACCGGCAAAAAGCTTGCCGCCGCTGCCGTAGATCTGTAAGTCGATAAACCCAGGGGCAAGATAAGCCCCGTTGAGGTCTTTCTTTTCAGCATCCGTTGGGATAGCGCTTTCGTCAATAATATCGGTGATAGTACCGCTTGAAATTAAAACGGCTTTGCCTTCGGCGATAGTACCGGCAGAGATGAGTTTAAGGTTGTGCAGGGCGAGGAGAGGCATGATTTAATAATTACGTATTCAACCATTATGTCATTGCGAGCGTAGCGTGGCGATCGCGAACTGTGCATGACCACCCTGTATAGTGTGCGATTGCTTCGTCGTCCCTCCTCGCAATGACATGATTTTGAGGGCGAATCAACAGGGCAAAAAAAATCCCCCGATTTTTATCGGGGGATAATATGATTAAGCTCCTAAAGCTACCCGCTTAAATGCGGTTACTGTAAGGCCTTTTTCAACCGAGTCAAGGAATTGTGAAATGCTCTTAGATGAATCTTTCACAAACTCCTGGTTTAACAGGGTTGAGTCTTTGTAGAATTTATTCAGTTTACCGGCAGCAATTTTTTCAACCATTGCTTCTGGTTTACCTTCTGCACGGATCTGCTCTTTAGCAATTTCAAGCTCACGCTCAATTACTGAAGCATCAACGCCATCTTTATCCAAAGCGATAGGGTTCATAGCAGCAATTTGCATAGCTACGTCTTTACCTGCATCTTCTGCACCTGCACCATCAGCGCTTAAAGCTACCAATACACCTAAACGGAAGTTACCGTGGATGTAAGCAACAACTTTTTCGCCGTTAACAACTTCATATTTAGATACGCCGATTTTTTCGCCGATTTTGCCGGTTTTTTCGATGATAGCATCACCAATTTTAACGCGAACAGTTTCAACGTCAATTTCAAGTGCGTAAAGCTCTTCAATTGAAGCTGGTTTAGCCTCAACAGCTTTGTTAGCAATTTCATTTGCAAAAGCGATGAACTCAGCGTTTTTAGCTACGAAGTCAGTTTCGCAGTTAAGCTCGATGATAACACCGGTTTTAAAATCTTCAGAAGTACGTGCAATAACAACACCTTCGTTTGATTCCCTGTCCTGACGGCTTGCTGCAACTTTAGCACCTTTTTTCCTTAAAAAATCGATCGCTGCTTCAAAATCACCGTTAGTTTCGGTTAATGCTTTTTTGCAATCCATCATACCGGCACCGGTTTGCTGGCGCAGTTTGTTTACGTCGGCTGCAGAAATTTGTACTGTAGACATGTTTTTTTGAGTTTTAAGATTTTTTATATCGGGTTACAAGTTACCGCTATGGTATTATGCTACTGTAACCTGCAACTATTTTTAATATTAAAAATCTCCCACCCCTTGCTGAGGTGAGAGAATTAATATATTTTTTGTTGTTCCCTCAAAGGGTTAACAAGGAAGATTATTCTTCTGTTTCAGCAGCCGGAGCTTCAGCTTCGCCTTCAGCAGCTACTTCAGCAACTTTACGGGTTCTTTTACCGCCTTCGTTAACTTCAGGAGCATCAGCTTTAGCTTTTGCAGCTACTGCTTCTTTTTCAGCTTCGTCTTCTTTCTCGCGTTTGCGCTCATCTAAACCTTCTTCGATAGCTTTGATGATGATGCTGGTGATCAAAGAGATTGATTTAGTAGCGTCGTCATTCGCAGGGATCGGGAAGTCGATGTTTGAAGGATCAGAGTTGGTATCAACCATAGCAAATGTAGGGATGTTCAACTTTAATGCTTCTGAAACCGCGATGTGCTCTTTCTTAACGTCGATCAGGAATAATGCAGCCGGTAAACGGTTCAGATCAGAGATACCACCTAAAAGGGTTTCTAATTTGATACGCTCACGCTGAATCATCAGCCGCTCTTTTTTAGAAAGGTTGCTGTAAGTACCGTCTTTAGTCAATTTATCGATGTTTGACATCTTTTTGATCGACTTACGTACGGTTGCAAAGTTAGTTAACATACCACCTAACCAACGCTCGGTGATGTATGGCATGTTTACGCTTTTTGCATAATCAGCAACGATATCTTTCGCTTGTTTCTTTGTAGCTACGAATAATACCTTACGGCCTGATTTTACAATTTGTTTTATAGCTGCAGCAGCTTCTTCAACCTTAGTTAAGGTTTTATTTAAATCGATAATGTGGATACCGTTACGCTCCATGAAAATGTACTGTGACATTTTCGGATCCCATTTGCGGGTAAGGTGACCAAAGTGTACACCAGCGTCCAGTAAATCCTGATAAGTTGTTCTTGCCATTTTGTTGTCCTCCTGTGATTAACGTTTACTGAATTGGAATCTCTTACGTGCTTTCCTGCGACCTGGTTTTTTACGCTCAACCATACGGTCATCGCGGGTCATTAAGCCTTTAGCACGTAATGCCGGTTTCTTTTCAGCATCAAGTTCAACAATAGCTTTAGCGATAGCTAAACGAACAGCTTCTGCCTGTCCCTTTACACCACCACCTGCAACATTAGCTTTAACATCAAATTTTCCGGTGCTACCAGAAACCTCAGTGCTCTGAGTAACGATGTATTGCAATGGCAAAGTAGGGAAATACTCTTTGTAATCTTTACCGTTAACGATGATCGCACCATTTCCTTCTGTAAGGTAGATGCGGGCAACGGCTGTTTTTCTTCTGCCTGAAGTGTTAGTTGTTGGCATTTTTTTTCTCCTTAAAAATTAAAAATTAAATGGCTGTTGGGTTTTGCGCTGCATGAGGATGCTCAGCACCTGCATATACATGCAAATTGCCGAATAATGCTTTACCCAAACGATTTTTAGGTAACATACCACGTACCGCTTTTTCAATGATGCGGGTTGGATGTTTCGCCAATAACTCCTTAGGAGAAATAAAACGCTGACCACCTGGATATCCAGTGTAACGAACATAAACTTTGTCGCTTAGTTTGTTGCCGGTCAGTTTTACCTTGTCTGCGTTGATAACGATCACATTATCACCACAGTCTACGTTTGGGGTGAAATCAGGCTTGGTTTTACCACGGATGATCATTGCGATCTTCGTAGACAAGCGCCCCAAAATCTCGCCTTCGGCGTCAACAACAACCCATTGTTTGTTAACGGTTTTTTTGTTGGCTGAGACAGTTTTGTAACTTAACGTATTCACTTGCTTTAAATTAAATTGTTTAAACGTTTATTATACCCCGTATTTTCGGGACTGCAAAGATAGGGTTAATTACTTTATTAGCAAATAGTTTTTGAGGAAATTTTACTACACATCAAAAGCATTTGTTGTTTAGGCCTTTTTCGGATAGGCTTATGAATCAATAAGAAAAATAGAAGACGCTTTTACCCCTCAATCATCTGTAATCAACGTTACCTGAGCATATTTATATGGATACTTTTTGAGCTTGCCTAATTGATTCTCGGGCACAGCTATCTTACATGCTTTCAATCTTTTCCCTTTCCGGAGTCCAGTCCAGTATATATAGGGCTCTCCTGAAATTCGCGTTCTTAACTGCGTATCAAGAATAATAACAGTATCACCTAAAACAGAGTCGCGTTTAAATGACTTGCAAACGTAAACATCCGCGTAGGACACCGTATCGCCCTTTATGCTCTGTAAAGTTTTATTTAAATAGATTGATAATACCGACGGCCCCATGAGAGAATCAACAATATTGTCATCCGCTTCGGTCATTTCCGAAGTATTTAACACTGCTTTTTGTGGCCAGGGAGCACAGGCGCTTAAAAACAATCCACCAGTTAAAATAGCTAATAGTGATGTCTTTGCGATCAAATTTAACCGCGTCATTATTCCTGCTTTTTATTTAATACCAGGCGCTGCGAAAAGTAACCTTAATATCACAAGAATATGGTGTTCCCGCCGCCTGGCGGGCCGGCCTATCCGTTACAAGTCCTCGCGTTCCCCATTGCAAAGTCCTTTGCACGCTGCTGGCTTTACACTTCCATCCCTAACGCAGCCCATGCACAGGCCCGCAATTACCAACCAAACTGTAAGCAGGACAATCGTTGTCCATGCCCTCCGACAAAAAAATCAACAAAATGAATACTCCATTTGTTAAGGGCTTAATAATCCGCCAGCACTATCAGCTTATCACAAATAGGCGTAATTCTTTCTTTACCATTCAAAAAACCAAGCCCGACTACAAAGGAAAAACCGGCAACTATACCGCCCATTTCCCTGATAAGCTCGCTGGCCGCAGTTACTGTACCACCTGTAGCCAGCAAATCGTCATGAAGTAATATATGTTGACCGGGTTCAAAAGCATCGGTATGCAGCTCGATGGTGGCGGTGCCGTACTCCAGCTTATAAGCTTTTTGTTTTATAGTGAAAGGCAGCTTACCCGCTTTACGCACTGGTACAAACGGCACCCCTAATTTGGTTGCCAGTGTGAGCCCAAACAAGAAGCCCCTGCTTTCGATACCGGCTACCGCGTCAATACGAGTTCCCTGCAATTGTTCAACAAAAGCATCGATGATGCTTTCGCATAATCCGGGGTCTTTCAGTATGGGCGTGATATCTTTAAAAACAATTCCCGGTTTCGGAAAATCGGGAATATCCCTTATGGCTGCTTTAATTTGCTGGGCTATCATTTGAAAACTAAATAAGGTCCAATTTTACGCAAAATTCCGTCATTAAGTATTGCAATATTTTTCAGGTCGTTCAGGGCACTATAGTTACCGTGCTCATCGCGATAAGCTACAATAGCATCCATTTGTTTGTAGCTGAGATAGGGGAAGCGCTTAAGTTCATTAAAGGTAGCCGTATTGATGTTCACCTTAATGATATGTTTGCCATCAACCGCAATACCGGTTTCAATCTGGCCGTACTTTTCCTTATCAATGCCATAAACCTCCTTCAACTGTTCTTTATTGTAAAACCCGCCTATCCGCTCCCGGTAATGGACAATACGCCGGGCAAATGCGGGGCCTATTCCCCTGATCATGGTAAGCCTCGCTGAATCAGCCGTGTTGATCTCTATCACTTCGCCTGGTTTGGCTTTATTTGTGTGATAAGCAGGGCCATCGGGCAGGTTAATATACGGCTCAAGGCGTTTGTACGCCGCCGGGCTGATGCTGTACATTTTTTTTACATCGCCTTTAGTTAAAAACCTCCCGCCCTTTTCTTCATAATGCTTAATTACCTGTGCCTGGTGCTCAGTAAGACCAAGTTTTACCCAACCTGCAAGGGGTAAGTTATTGGGATTAAATTGAAAGAGTGTAGCAGAACGGACATTGCGATTACCCGCAAAAACTTCATCCTTTGCCGGGAGATCGCCCGTTTTATCGGAATCGGTTATCGCTTTATTAAAAGCCTTAAAATTTATTATATTATCTTTGTGGTTTGCCTGAAACATATAGGGGGCCAGCAAAACTATTGCAATTAAAATAATCAACACTACCATTCCGTTCCACTCTTTTTTTGTGACAGACAGGTAGTTTTTAATTTGCGGCCTCATTTATGATATGTTCCAGGCGTTAAATTAAATAAAAATTTAGGATATTTATTTGTTAAAACATACTGCTATAAAAAACAATGAAAGTTATAACCACCGAAGAGTTTGCCAAAGCCACCAAACTGGATAAGTTGAAAATGCCGGGCCTGGCCGCTTTATTGATGGAGCTAATGAAAATAAACCAGGTTAATGACCTGTTTGCCCAGGCACAGCCCAAGCAAGGCCCCGACTTTGTTGATGCCATATTAGAAGGTTGTGGTATTGATGTTGAGTTTGATGAGCGTGAGCTCCGCAACATACCTAAAGACGGAGCCTTTATAGCTATTGCCAATCACCCTTACGGAGGTATTGAGGGTATGGTGTTATTAAAAATCCTGTGCATGGCCCGCCCCGATTCAAAGCTGATGGCCAACTTCCTGCTTAAAAAAATCCCCAACCTTGCCGACTATTTTATAGCGGTAAACCCTTTTGAAAATGTTGAACATTCATCAAGCATAAGCGGCCTAAAAAACACCCTTGAGCTGTTAAACCAAGGCACCCCGATAGGTATTTTCCCGGCCGGCGAGGTATCAACCTTTAAGGTAGAACAAAAACAGGTGACCGACCGTATGTGGCACCCGGTTGTAGGTAAGATCATTGCCAAAGCCAAAGTCCCGGTGGTGCCTATTTATTTCCACGGCAATAATGGCCTGTTATTTAACTTTCTTAGCTTGCTGCACCCTACCCTGCGTACGGCAAAATTACCGTCAGAGTTATTTAACAAACATGGGCATACTATTAAGCTGCGCATTGGGAAACCCATTAATGTGACCGATATCCCCGACTATACCAACAGTGCCAAACTGCTCAACTTTTTACGCGCCCGTACCTATGCTTTAGGCACAGGTTTGGAAGAGGAAAAAAAGATCTTCAACCCGCGAAACCTGTTTAAAATTAAACGCGAAGCCGAAGAGGTTTCTCCTGAAATAGATAGCGCCATTCTTGAGAAAGAAATTGAACCGCTGCGCGAAACCTATAAAGTTTGGACTGAGAAGAACTACGAGGTGTTCATCGTTCCGACGTCAACCATCCCTAATGTGATACGGGAAATAGGCAGGCTACGCGAGATCACTTTCCGCGAGGTTGGTGAAGGTACAAACAAAGCTATCGACCTTGATGAATATGATATTTATTATCATCACCTGTTCATCTGGGATTTTGAAGCCAAACGGATTGTAGGCGCTTACCGCATTGGTTTGGGCGACGAGATATTTTACAGCGTAGGCAAAAAGGGCTTTTACGTAAATGAGCTGTTTAAACTTAAAACCCAGTTTATACCAGTGTTACGCCGCAGCCTTGAACTGGGCCGCTCATGGATCCGCAAAGAATACCAGACTAAACCGCTTCCGCTGTTTTTACTTTGGAAAGGCATCCTTAAATTCCTGATAGATAACCCCAGGTACCGCTACCTGATAGGCCCGGTAAGTATCAGTAACTCCTTTTCTAAGTTTTCCAAATCGCTTATTGTCGATTATATTAACCGCAACCACTTTGACCATGAAATGGCGCAGTATGTTAAACCACGCAAAAAATTCAAGGTTGATTTTGCCAAAATTGATACCGACCTGCTTATGGCCGGTGAAGACAGCTTTAAAGGTCTCGACAACCTGATATCGGAAGTAGAAACCCGCAATATGAAAGTACCTGTACTGCTCCGTCAATACATTGCCCTTAACGCTAAGATCATCAGCTTCAACATCGACCCTAAATTTGCCGACTGCCTTGACGGTTTCCTGGTACTCGATCTTGAAAAAGTACCGCAGGATATACTGGATAAGCTGGGGAAAAATTTATAATATTCAAAAAACACTGAAAAAGGAAACGCCCTGTCGGCTATCGACAGGGCGTTTCCTTTTCAAAATCAAATAGTTTAATTAGCTTTACATTATTGATATACCGTTCCTGTCATTATGATATTAAACGATTTGACAACTTTAATTTTAGGGGCTCCGTTATTAGGAACGACGTCAAATGAAATGCGGAGTACATGATTAGGCATTTTCTGCCCAACAATAAAATTATCATAAGGTAATAAATCAGCACCGTAGTCACATCCCGGGCAAGTATCTTGTGAACGTATAGCAAAAGCATATCCGTTTTGTGAAGTTGGGTAACCCAAATTCAAATAAGGATTAATTCCGTCATACTCGGTCTTTCCTAGAGGCCAGGGTTCATTGTAAGTTGTAGTGTTGTTAGTATCATAAATATTTTCGTAACTAAGGATTTCCTGTTTAATATTAGCAATCGAAGCACCGGTTGAAGTGCCATTGATAATAGTGGGATTCCAAACTATACTATAAGAATTGATATCAAATTTTGCTCCTGCGATAACGGTTCCCCAATCATAGTCAGATTCTATCAATTTTGCTGTCGGTGCTGCCGACAAAGTCATCAAACCCAAAGGACTTTGATATAATGGAACATAACCGGTTGCCGTAGTCTGATTTTGGCTACCAGGTATAACTAAACTGATGTTGGCCAATTGATAGATATCCGTTGATGTTCCTGTAAATGTATAAGACGTATTGGTGGTTAAGTGAACATATTGTCTTGTGCTATCTGCCGTGGTAGCTCCTCCAAATATACCGTTCGAAACATTCTTTACCGATCCGGATAACCCAGATTTAAGCGCATCGGTTAAAGCCGTTTTAAGTACAGACGCTCCAGCGCTAACCGGGCCCAGTTCAACTAAGCTGCCGAGTTGGAATGCGCCATTAATAACTTTATTAAACATATTGGGCGATGGCGGGGCAGGTTGAGCTATTGTGCCTGTTATACTTCCCTGCGAAGTGCCATTAAGCGTAAGGTTACTCACGTTAATCGAGTTAACCTCCCAACTCATCAAATTTGTATTGGCTGGTTTTGTGCCTACCGCAGGATCATAAGCCATCTCAAATTCAGCCGCATACCAGGTACCCGTAGCTGTGGTTTTAAAGGGCTGGGCTAAGGATGTTGTATTGCTAACAACACTTAAATCAGCAGCGTTTAAAGCAGAATAACTAATTAAATGAGCGACAGCACCTGTTGTTCTTTGCACTAAAGTGTGAGTAACGTTGCTGCTTGGAATTGGAGTTGTAGGGCTTAAATAAAAATAAGCCCTTAAAACGCCACGATACCTATTATATAAAACAAAATACAAAGGTGGATTAAGTTGAGTTGTATTAAAGGTGTTATAAACTAATTGCCAGCCATCTGCAGCTTTAATATCAGTGGCGTAAAGCAATGGAAAAGACTGATTTGAACCACTTGCCCAGGGTTTCAAAATTGAAGTTCCGCTTGGTGTTGGCATGTAATCACCTGTCTCCCAGTTAAAACTATAAGGAGTGATAGCACTCACACCTAAAGCTTTATTTGAAGAATTATTATTTGGATTCTTCAAATCTTCCATCATGTTCTTTTTACAACTATTTAATAAGACAATGGCTGTTAAAATCAAAAAATAAATTGGGTTTAATTGTTTTTTCATACAGATTTGTGAATTTTTGGTTTATTATATAATATAAAAATAAGCACCAAATCATAAACCTATATAAGGAATAGATTATACTATTGTTAATTATTTCTCTAAAGACAAATGAAATCAAAAAACGCATCTTATATCCTACCTAAGCAGCCAAAACAAAACTTATTAAATACTAACTCGCCTCAAAATAAAAACGCCCCCGATAATATCGGAGGCGTTTCAAGTTTAATCTTAACTATTATATGTTGTTTTACGATTACCAGCTGTAACGTACTCCAAATTGCATTTGCCAGCGTGAAGCGAACAAATCAACTGAGTATGGTACTCCTGGATCCTTAAATACATATTTAGGATAAGTTGTAGGAGCATTTTCAAATGAAGGAGTTCCACCTTTTGCAGGTGTTAAACCAACACTTGACGTTGAATTATATGTATTGGCTGAGAAATAATATTGTCCCCATTTCTTATTTAACAGGTTGGTCAAATTGATTACGTCATAAGTAAACGTGATCATTTGTTTGTGTTTGCCACCAAATTTAAAGTCTTGAGTAAAGCGGAAATCCAATTGGTTATTCCAAGGTGTAAACGCGGCATTACGCTCGGTAAAGTTACCGCGGCGAGATGACAAATAAGAGTTTTTGTCAATAAATGCATCAAATGCTGCTGCTTGTTGTGCTGCTGTTTGACCACCTACTATATCAGAGAAGAAATTCACTGTTTCGCCATGCTTAGGGATATAAGCTAAGCTAACTTGCTGGCCAGTTCCATCGATAGCACTTGGATAGAAACCATAAGTATATGGATTACCAGATTGTGCGCTAAAGAAAAACGTAAAATTTGCTGTATATTTTTGAGCCGCATCCCAATCATGTTTGAAATTCAAGTTTGATACGATACGGTGGCGGATATCAAAGTTTGAATTGGCTATACCCGGGTTGTTTGGATTTAAAGCCTGGTTTAATTGCCAGTTTGATTCCATTGAGTTACGGATACCATTGGTAACATCTTTTGAGTGACCAAAAGTATAAGCAACAGACACGTTCAAAGCACTGGTTGGGCTAAATTGCGTGTTTTTAGCTATCTGTGCGGTTAAGCTGTAACGGTAGCCTTCGCTTGTATTTGATAATAGGTAAGCATTGGTATATGCCGTATTGATCTTACCTTTATTAAGGGCGGTGGCTGTATTATTAAATATGGGCTGTTGTTTTTGTGTATCGTATACGTAATAAGTTACCTGATCAAGCGTGTTTACCTGTTGAAATTTCAAGTCATGAATAACTTTAGTATAAATACCTTCGCCAGTAAATTTCCACTGATCATCAGTAGTATAATCAACAGCCAAACTGCTTCTCCAAACTTGTGGCATTTTAAAGTTATTGTCGATCATATCAACTTGCGTTGCACCTGAAGCGGAAGTATTTACAGCAGGTATTTGCTTGTTAACATAATTCAATTCGCCATTAGCAGCAGTTTGTACCGGGTTGGTACCTGGTGTTTGGCCTGAAATACCAGAACTTGGAGCTTTTACGTCATAAGCTCCATACGTTCTGCCGTTATTATAAAATGCGTAACCAAACCATGCAAATGGAACACGACCAGTGAAGAAACCACTACCGCCACGTAAAACAACGCTTTGATCGCCGTTTAGGTCATAGTTAAATGATACACGTGGGTTCCACTCTATATTACCCAGATAATTCTGTTTAATATCTTTTGGTTTGGTATAAGTATAAGTGTTACCGTAGTTAGGATCAACCGGTGCGTTGGTTGTTTTATCGCTTAACGGTTGTTTGTTAGGCACACCTGCATAGTCGGCTCGTAAAGCTACCGTTAACTTGAAGTTATCTGTTAACTGAATTTCATCCTGTCCATACAAACTCATTAGGTTAACTTTGAATTGAGCAGAAGGATTAGCCAGGATATAATCGCGGGTATTATTGGTGTAATTAAAGTTGGTACGTACTCGGCTGGGGTTATTGGCGATAAAATCTTCAATACTGCTATAAGCTACCCTACCGTTCCATGAGTTTACGAAATTATAGGTGATATTATAAAACTCGTTGTGTGTACCAAAAGTAAAAGTGTGTTTGCCTTTTGTCCAGGTTAGGTTATCAGTGAACTCAGCTGTTTTCTGGTGCATGTCAAAAATAGCGGCCTCACGGTCAGTACCCATGAAAATAGTTGTACCAGGAGTACGGCCTGTGATTTCGATCTGTGGTAAAGACGGATCTGAATTAGGATCGCGGTAGTCATGTACATTTGAATAACCTAATACCAGGCTATTGCTTAGGCTACTGTTGAACCTTGATTTTAACTCAGCAACAGTTGAAGTTGAGTTATTGTGTGAAGTGTAATCGATACCGCTGAAACGGAAGTTTTGTTGATCGCGCTCTAAGTTAGTAGCTTTTGAGCTGATGGTATTGTTACGGATAGTTAACTGGTTGTGGTCATCGATATTCCAATCCAAACGGTTAAAGAATTTGTTTGAGTTAGAGAAAATCGTGGTATTGTTATATGTACCCGGATCCAAACCGCCTGTAAATGATTTAAAAGCGGTAACCAATTTATCACCATCAGCCTGACTTAGTATATTAGACGCCCCGTTGTGGTCAAGGCCTCTGATAACAGGGTCCTGCCGGCGGGCGATTTCCTCATTGGTAAAGAAGAATAATTTATTTTTAATGATAGGGAAACCTAAACGGATACCGGCCTGGTAATCATGAAAATCATTAAGCTTTGAACCATCACCGCCAGAAGCAGCTGCTGCGTTGTTTGGCCCCACCATGAACGAGCCACGGCCATAACCGTAAACCGCTCCGCTGAAGTTATTGGTACCACTACGGGTTACAGCATTGATACTACCCCCTAATACGTTACCGATTTTAATATCATAAGGGGCAACATACACCTGGATGTCCTGGATAGCATCAAGAGAAATAGGACTTGTACGGGTACTGCTGCCTACCTGGCCTGACGCATTGTTCTGACCACCTAATGATGGGCTGAAACCGATCGCGTCGTTATTGATAGCACCGTCAAGTGTTACGTTGTTATAACGGTAGTTGGTACCCTGGAATGAGTTATTGTTACTTTGAGGGGTATTCCTGGTTAAATCCTGCAAGCTGCGGTTAATTGAGGGAGCAGTACGGATCTGGTTTTGACCAATGCGGGTACTTGCACCTGTTTTAGCCGGACCAGCAGATGCTTTTACTTTAACTTCCTGCAGGGTTGTAGTTGCATCCTGCAATACAAAGTTTAAGGTAGCATTACCTAACTGAAGGGTAAGGTCGCTTTTTTCGTCTTTTTTATAACCGATAAAAGTAGCGGTTACCGTGTAAGGGCCACCCGGGTTAATGTTATTAACCGAGAAACGGCCCTCGCCGTTGGTTTGTGCGCCATACCTGGTACCTGTGCTGGTATTAAGTACAGTAATGGTTACACCCGGAAGAGTGGTACCTTTTTGATCTGTAACTTTACCGGTAAGTACCGAGGTGGTGATCTGAGCGTTTGCAACGCCCCCAACCCCAATAATTATTAGTGTTAAAATAATAAAGTAGAGCTTTTTCATTTGTGAATTTTTATTGCACAAAATTGCCCTACCAATGTTAATTCTACATTAACATCAGATTATTATATTAACAACTACTTAATGATTTCTTCTTTACCTGACACAGACGCCCGAAATCCAATAGAAAAATACTGATTATCAATAAAATACCAAATCTAATGCGCCGAAATATTAAGTTTTTATTTATCTACTATCGGAAATAAATTACACAATTATGTTCGTCACAGCTAAAAAATGCCTCTATTATATAGTATTTAAAGGGCAACGGTAATGAGCATTTTAACAAATACTTAATACGTAAATACTAAAATCAACTTTTGATTCTCAATTTATTAAGCAATTGTTTCAGTAAGTAAGCAGGCGCTATAACTAATGATTTGACATCCATATAAGTCTTAGGATTTTTCCCTTCCCTTCGTTCCCCAATCCTCAAAACAGCGATCGACAGAACAAAAATTATCACACAAATGAGATACATTGGCATCCCTCCCGCTTGCTGCCACGCTACAAGCTCCATTATACTGTAACTAAATCCTAATAAAATAAACAGGATGAAGTAAGATATAATTGGCGATAGCTTTAAATAGAAGTAGATGGCAATAGCTATAACAAAGGAAGCCCAGTTAAAATAGCCATTGTAGGCCCCTAAAAAGCCTAAATGAGGAAAAGGAATAGCCCAGATCAATCCAAAGAGACTAAATGCCAAAGTTGGAATACAGACATAGTGTATGATTTTGTTAACCCTATCCTGGTGAGCTTCTTCATATTCCCTGAAATAACGATCAAAAGGGCGTTCATCAATATTTGCAGTAGTTTTAACTGCTGCCTTCTGTTTGGTATTTGCTTTTGCTGCCACGCTGTAAAAATAAAAAACCCCTTCGGTTTTGTGCCGAAAGGGTTTCGTTTAATTTTATAATGATTACTTAGCAAATGCTACCGAACGGGTTTCCCGGATAACGGTAACTTTGATTTGACCAGGATAAGTCATTTCTGTCTGGATCCTGTTTGAAATATCAGCAGCCAAAACTTCTGATTGCGCGTCGCTGATCTTTTCGCTCTCTACCACAACACGTAACTCACGGCCGGCCTGGATAGCAAATGTTTTTTCGACACCCGGATATGATAATGCCAGTTCTTCCAGTTCTTTCAAACGTTTGATGTAGCTTTCAACAACCTCGCGGCGTGCACCAGGACGTGCGCCTGATATAGCGTCACAAGCCTGGATTATCGGCGATAACATTGAGGTCATCTCAATTTCATCATGGTGGGCACCTATAGCATTGCAAACTTCAGGGTGTTCTTTATATTTTTCAGCCAGTTGCATACCCAAAATAGCGTGCGGCAGTTCAGGGTTATCATCAGGTACTTTACCAATATCATGCAGCAAGCCCGCACGTTTTGCCATTTTAACGTTCAAGCCAAGCTCGGCAGCCATGGTAGCACAGAAGTTGGCAACCTCACGTGAGTGCTGCAACAGGTTTTGCCCATATGATGACCTGTAACGCATACGGCCAACCATCCGGATCAGCTCCGGGTGCAAACCATGAATGCCCAAGTCTATAACGGTACGTTCACCAATTTCAACAATTTCTTCTTCTATCTGCTTTTTGGTTTTGGCAACTACCTCTTCAATACGTGCCGGATGGATACGACCATCAGTAACCAAACGGTGCATAGCCAAACGGGCAATTTCGCGCCTTACCGGGTCAAAACCCGAAAGGATAATAGCCTCGGGGGTATCATCAACAATGATTTCGATACCTGTTGCGGCTTCCAGTGCACGGATATTACGCCCCTCACGGCCAATGATACGGCCTTTGATCTCGTCGTTTTCAATATTGAAAATAGAAACTGTATTCTCAATCGCGCTTTCGGTAGCAGTACGCTGGATAGTTTGGATAACTATTTTCTTAGCTTCTTTAGTAGCTGTAAGCTTAGCTTCATCCACAATATCCTTGATCTGGATCATAGCCTTTGTACGGGCTTCTTCGCGAAGGGTATCAACCAATTGGTTTTTAGCGTCATCGGCAGATAAGCCGGCAATGGTTTCCAATTGCTGGATATGCTGATTTTTAAGATGCTCAACCTCGTCTTGCTTTTTAAGCACTATCTCGGTTTGTTTCTCAAGATTTTTGCGGGTATTGTCAAGCTCGCTTTCCTTACGGTTAACATTTTCCAGGCGCTGATTTAATGATTGCTCTTTTTGCTTAACACTATTTTCGCGCTGATTTACCGCATTATTTTTATTATTAACTTCCTGCTCATGCTCGGCTTTCATTTGCAAAAACTTTTCTTTAGCTTCAAGCAACTTGTTTTTCTTCAGGATCTCAGCATTATTTTCAGCATCTTTTAAAATCTTTTTTACTTTATTTTGAGCTGAAGCTTCCTGATCTTTAAAAAGCTTACGGAGCAGGAAACGACCTATCAAAACGCCGATGATGGCGCCTACGAGCAGGCCGATGATAACGTATAGTAATATGTCCATTTTAGGTTTGGTGGTGTTATATATGTATGTAAATAAAAAAACCGCAACTAATTTTCAAGTATCATGTATTTAAAACTTCATTTCGGATATTGGGGACCATGGGTCGGTTAACGTTAATCGCAACTAACGCATGCCTCTTGATCCGCTTAATATTGAAGCGTTAAGTTTTTAATAGTGAAACCTAAAATTTAACTGCGGTTAAATCTTAATGTGCTCTTGTATATTTATGTAAAGAACGTTTATTACTTCGAAAAAAATTCGGTCAACAAATGATCTAAATGATAAACTTTTTCAGTCACCTCTGTATCCTCAATGGTAACTTTCTTTTCTGCCTTCAATGATGATGTTGCGTAATGCAGCACACACATTGAAAGTAAATCCTGCTTATCCCTAACCGCATAATTTTCCTGATACTCTTTTATCCGGTCGTTGATCAGCTTAGCCGCCCTGCGTATTATTTCTTCTTCCTCCATGTTAACCTTTAAGGGGTAAACACGGTCAGCAATATTTATTTTTATTGAGATTTCTCCCATTTGAGCTTTTCACTTTTTGTACTATTTTTTCAATAATACAATACACTTATCTATTTCCTGCACAAAGTCGTTAATTTTTTGCTTAATGTCAACACTTTTTTCATTTGTTTCAGAAAAAGACTTGGCAACTTTAACAACTTTTAATTTTTCTTCCAGTTCTTTTGTCTTGGCCTTACTGGCATTAAGGGCCACTGTAAGCGCCTCGCTCTCCAGTTTTAAAAGGTCATTTTCCTCCTGCAAAGCAGCGCACAGTTCAATTAGGCGCTCGGTTTTATCTACAATTTTATTTAACTGCTCCGCTAATGAGGCCATGTTTTTGGTTAATGGTTGATTAAGTTGATTGAGTGAATGGTTTATCAGAAAACAAATTTATCCAACCACTCACCCAATTAACCATTCACTATTATTTTCTTATCTCCGCTCCGGCTTCTTTTCCTAAATTATAAATTAATTTCTGCATAATAGAATCAATTGCCTTATCTGTTAACGTTTTTTCCAGATCCTGGATGATAAAACTCAAAGCATATGATTTTTTTCCTACAGGCAGCTTATCACCTTGGTAAACATCAAACACATCAACTTCCTTTAGCAATTTACGCTCGGTACGCTGGGCAATTTGCTTTAACTGGCCAAATGATATGCTTTGGTCTATTAACATAGAAAGATCGCGTCTTACTGCCGGGAATTTTGAAACCTCCTGGTAAATGATTTTATTTTTACGGATAGCTGACAGCACAAGGTCGAAATCAAAATCAGCATAAAACACCTCTTTGTCAACATCCGCCTTTTTTAAAGAAGCTGCAGCTACCGACCCGAATTTCACCAATTGCTTACCATTTAACATGTATTGAATGCCAAATGACATTTTTTTACACGTTGCATCCTCAACTGTAAAGTTGTTGATGCTCAGGCGCTGCAAAACAGCATCAACCACAGCCTTAATGTTGTAGAATGATACTGGTTTTGATTTTTGGTTCCACTGTTCGGCAGTGTTAGCCCCGGTGATAAAAACACTGAAACGTTGTGTTTCGATGTACTTATCATCTTTAAGACTGTACACCTTTCCAAACTCATAAAATTTCAAATCGGCACTACGGCGGTTCTGGTTATAAGCGACAGCTTCCAAACCAGAATACAGGAGGGTTTGACGCATTACATCCAGATCACTGCTCAGTGGGTTCAGAATCTTAACGGCAGTATCCAGGTTATCCGAATAGGCAGATTTTGTAAGTGAGTTAGCCAGGATCTCGTTAAAACCATTTGCGCTGAGCAAATCAGATAACTGATTTTGAACAGTATCTTTCTCCGGACGAATGGAGTTATTTAGGGATGCCCTGATCTGTGTAGGGATCTCGATGTTGTTATAACCATAGATCCTCAGGATCTCTTCAACCACATCCACATCGCGGGTAACATCCACACGATATGGAGGCACTTGTAATGATAATGAATCCGCAGTTTCATTCACTATCTTAATATCAAGTGCCGTGATAATACCTTTGATCTCGTCATGGCCAATCTTCTTACCAATGAGTTTATCAATGGTATTATAGGTGATCTCTACAGCAAACGGAGCAACAGGCGCAGGATAATGATCAGAAATCTCTGACGACACCTCGCCACCCGCCACCTGCTGAATCAACAATGCAGCGCGTTTCAATGCAAAAACGGTCATGTCTGGATCGGTACCACGCTCAAACCTGAATGAAGCATCAGTTTTTAAACCATGCCTTTTTGAAGTTTTACGAACAGATACCGGGTTGAAGTAAGCGCTCTCCAGGAAAATATTTTTAGTTGATTCCTTAACGCCTGATTTTGCACCGCCGAATACACCTGCTATACACATAGGCTCTTCAGCATTACCGATCATCAGATCATCGGCAGATAGTTTCCTGTCAACATCATCCAAAGTTTTAAATACAGTACCTTCGGCATAATTTTTTACCAGCACTTTATCGCCGGTTATTTCATCTGCATCAAAAGCATGTAAGGGCTGACCAAGCTCATGCAGGACATAGTTGGTAACATCCACAATGTTATTGATAGCACGCACGCCGATAACAGCCAAACGCTCCTTTAACCATTGCGGCGATTCCTTAACCTCAACACCGCTGATGGTTAAGCCCGAGTAACGCGGCGATGCCTGCTCATTCTCTACAATAACCTCAATCACACGACTGGTATTATCAACTTTAAATGCACCTACATCGGGTTTATTGATGCCAATTTTCAGGAAAGCGGCAATATCCCTTGCAGTACCCAAATGCGAGGCCGCATCGGCACGGTTAGGGGTTAAGCCTATCTCGTACATGTAATCGTCGTTCAGCTTAAAGTATTCTTTAGCAGGAGTACCTATAGGAGCATCATCCGGCAATACCATAATACCAGCATGGCTGGATCCTAAACCTATCTCATCCTCAGCACAAATCATCCCGTAAGATTCTTCGCCCCTGATCTTTGATTTTTTGATAGCAAAAGGCTCGCCGCCGGTTGGGTAAACAGTAGTGCCTACTACAGCAACCACCACTTTTTGCCCGGCAGCTACGTTAGCAGCGCCGCAAACAATCTGCAGGTCTTCCGCACCACCAACATCAACTTTGGTAACGTGCAGGTGATCAGAATTGGCGTGGTCAGTACATTCCTTTACATAGCCAATCACCAGGCCTTCCAGTCCGCCAGGAACAGCCTGTACCTTTTCCAGGCTTTCAACTTCCAAACCGGTACCGGTAAGGATGATGGAAATTTCCTGGGGCGTTTTATCAGTATCAATAAATTCTTTAAGCCAGTTATAAGATATTTTCATTATTCCGAAATGATAATCGGCAAAGATACGATTTAGGCTGAAAGGTTAAAGGCGAAAGGTAAAAGGTATTTTATTTGAAAATTAATCCAATTTGAAGATTTGAAAATGTTAGGTCACTTTTCAAATCGCCTCATTTTCAAATCTTCAAATCAAAACTACATCAACCCTTCATCGGCCAAACTTAAGTAGCCGGCATCGGTAATAATTAAATGATCAAACACGCCCATGTCCAGCATCCTGCCGGCGGCGCTTATTTTTTTGGTGAGCTGGATATCTTCGTTACTGGGTTTCAGATTACCCGATGGGTGGTTATGCACCAGTATGAGCCCGCTGGCCTGGTATTGCAGGGCCGAGTAAAAAATGATCTTCGGGTCGCATACCGTAGCCGACAAACCTCCTTTACTGATCAGCTCCTTCCCTAATACTTTGTTGGAACGGCCTAATAGTATGATCCAGAATTCCTCGTGGTTCAGGTCCATCAAATGACGGCGCATAATATTGTAACCATCCCTGCTTGACGTGATCACCTCAATGGCACCCGATTCAAATTCGTTACGACGGCGGCCGATCTCCAGCGCTGCAATAATGGATATAGCTTTGGCTTCCCCTATCCCTTTAAACTTGGATAGTTCGGCTATGGAAGCCTTACCAAGCTTGTTCAGGTCGTTATCATAATGGTGCAGGATGCGCTTACTCAGTTCAACCGCGGTTTCGGTGCGGCTGCCCGAGCCGATAAGGATGGCGATCAGTTCGGCGTCGGTAAGGGCGCGGCGCCCTTGTCCGCTAAGTTTCTCACGCGGGCGGTCTTCCTCAGCCCATGATTTAATACTGATCTTGCTTTCGTAGTTTTCCACGGCATTAAAGTATGAAAAAGCGCCAAACAAAAAAAGGGATAGCGTTAGTACACTATCCCCTTTGGTATATTTTAATAGCTAAGATTAGCTTAAGCCGTTAACAAATTTAGTAAGCTTTGATTTATTGTTCGAAGCTTTGTTTTTGTGAATAACGTTCTTTTTAGCCAAACGGTCAAGCATTGAAATCACTTTACCCAACAGTGCAGAAGCATCAGCTTTGGTAGTAGTGTTTCTTAATTTCTTAATAGCGTTCCTGGTTGTTTTAGCCTGGTACCTGTTGCGCAGACGCTTCGCAGCGTTTGACCTGATTCTTTTTAATGATGATTTATGATTTGCCATCTCGTATAGCTTGTTATTCTTTTCTACTTATTTTAAGGACTGCAAATATAGAGCGATTAAATTTAATATGCAAGTGGTTTTTTGATTTATATTTAAAGGGGATTAGATTGATAATGTGAATGATTACCGGAACCCTTATGGCATGCAGACCTGTCAAATTAACAAGCTGTTAACCCCGCATTCACGAAGTGTTCATACAACACAATGATTTTTGCAGCGTTATTATTAATTAAAACTATTGTGTTATGGTTACCAACAGCACCACCAGGTTCAGCAACCGGGTTGAAGATTATGTAAAATACCGTCCCGGCTATCCCGACGAAATTGTTAAGTTTTTACATGACACTTATGGCTTAACACAAGACAAGCTAATTGCTGATATTGGCGCTGGTACAGGAATCTCTACCGAGCTGTTCCTAAAAAAGGGTTACCGGGTTATTGCTGTTGAACCAAATTTGGAGATGCGTGAAAAAGCGATCGAACTGCTCGGCTCATATAACGGTTTTATCCCTCAAAACGGCACTGCAGAAAATACAGGCATCGAGAGTAATAGCATTAATGCCATTATAGCCGGACAGGCTTTTCACTGGTTTGATGCCGTAAAAACCTGTGCTGAATTTAAAAGAATCCTGAAACCGGACGGCATTGTTGCCCTCATCTGGAATGAAAGAAAAACAACATCGGCTTTTGAACAGGAATACGATAAACTCATTGTAAAACATGCCCGCGATTACGTAAAGGTTGATCACCGCAACATCGATACCGAACATATCGCTGCTTTCTTTGAGCCGAAACCCGCTCACCTGGAAATATTCGCCAACAAACAGATATTTGATTTTGAAGGATTAAAAGGCAGGCTGCTGTCATCATCATACATGCCTGCACGTGGAGATGAGGGGTACGAGCCAATGATCAACGATTTGCATGCACTTTTTGATAAATTTCAGCAGGATGGCGTTATCGTTATTAATTACGATACGAAGGTTTATTCGGGGAAACTGTAAGATCAACAAGCTAAGCAGCCAATTAAGGGAGAAGTATAATTTAAAACTCCCCCTTTAATTGCATCTTTGCCTCATGAACCGCCGCATAATTTTAAGCATAACTGGTACCTGTTTAATCATGTTATGCTCATCATGGGGATTCTTTGCACATTATCGTATTAACCGGCTGGCAGTTTTCACCCTACCTAAGGCCATGTCTGGTTTTTACAAGTCCAATATCGATTATATAACCGAACATGCCGTGAGTGCCGACAAACGCCGCTACGTTGACTCATCCGAAGCGCCACGTCATTTCTTTGATGCCGATCGCTATGGCAAAAAGCCCTTTGAGGCCATGCCAAAAAAATGGAAGGATGCCGTTGCCAAATACTCAAAAGATACCATCATTAAATACGGCACCGTTCCCTGGACCATTCAGTACCAGTATTACAGGCTGGTACGGGCTTTCAAAGCCCATGATACCACGGCTATCCTCAATGCATCTGCGTATTTAGGGCATTACATTGCCGATGCGCATGTACCGCTGCACCTAATCCAAAACTACAACGGCCAGCTTACGGGGCAAACCGGCATCCATGCCCTTTGGGAAAGCCGCCTGCCCGAGTTATTTGCCGATCATTATAATTACTACGTTGGCAAGGCCCGGTATATTGAAAACCCGTTGAATGAAGCATTCCGTATATGCAAGGCTACTTACAAAAGCGTTGATACAGTTTTACGTTTTGAGCGCATCCTGAACAAAACCTACCCCCAGAATAAAAAGTACGAGTTGGTACAGCATGGCAAAAAGCAAATTACCGATTACTCCGCCGCCTATAGCCTGGCTTATCACAAAATGCTGAAGGGAATGGTGGCAAGGCAAATGCGGGCGTCTATTCTTTCCGTGGGCAGTTTCTGGTATTCGGCCTGGGTTGATGCAGGGCAGCCTGACCTGAACAAGCTTGTAGCACAGCCTTTAAGCATCGAACAAAAAGTTCAGCTTCGGCAAGAAGAAATGCTGTACCGATCTGGCAAAGTACTGGCAACTAACTATTAATGACGTAAAACCCGAAACCAAAACGGGTAGTAGCAACATTGTTTCTCCATTGCATTTTCTGCAACTTAGTGTTAATCACCCACATTAAATTATTGCGCTATGAAAAGACTAACGGTACTACTGCTTGTGCTTATCTGTAGAATTGGTTTCGCCCAAAATTGCAGTCAGTTTGTAAACAACGTTAACGGCAAAAAGCTCACTTACATAAACCAGGATGCAAAGGGCAAACAACAGATGACCGCCGTTTATACTACCACCAAAAAAGATGCTACAACCGTTGCTGTACATGCGGAAATAAATGACAAAAATGGCAAACCTATAGGCAACGGCGATTCTGAAATGATTTGCACAGGCAATACCATTAAGGTAGATATGAAATCGTTTGTGCCGGCTGCAAATATGAAAGGTAACATGCAGGTAAGCGGCGAAGCTAAATACCTCACCTACCCTACTGACATGCACGCCGGGCAAACTTTAGATGATGGCTCGGTAACTATCGATATGGGAAGCGGCGGCACAAAAATGGCCAACCTGCAAATGGATATAAAAAACCGTAAAGTTGAACAAGCCGAAACGATAAGCACTAATGCCGGCAGTTTCGATTGTTTAAAAATAAGCTATGACGCCACTACTAAAATGAAAATGATGGGTATAGGTATTCCTTTCAACTTCCATGTAACAGAATGGTACAGCCCAAAACTTGGCCGCTTTGTTAAATCTGAAACTTATAAAGGCGAAAAACTGATGGGAACTATGACCCTTGATGCCATCAATTAACAGCATCAAGGGTAATTATTTTATGATTAAGCCGGATTTTTAGCACCACGGCCTTTTATAGCGGCAAAAATGGGCGGCAATATCGAAATGAGGATAATGATCACCCCTACCAGCGAAAAGTTTTTAGCTATCACCGGTACCTGCCCTAATTTGTAACCTGCAAACAGGAACACGATGATCCATGATGCACCGCCGATGATGTTATAAAGGCTATACTTTAAAAAAGGCATCTTACCCACTCCTGCTACAAAAGGTGCTATGGTGCGGATAATAGGCATAAACCTACTGAAGATAACCGCTTTACCACCATGTTTATCAAAAAAGGCCTGTGTTTTAAGATAGTATTCCAGTTTCAGGATTTTGTTTTCTTCTTTAAATACCTTAACGCCGAGGTAATTGCCAACAAAATAATTTACTGTATTACCAATAAAAGCCGCCGCAATTAAAATGAGGCCTAATACCCAGATATCTAAACCAGAATTACCGCCCGCAATAAGGGCACCTGCAGCAAAAAGCAGTGAATCGCCGGGCAGAATAGGAAAGATAACTAAACCAGTTTCGGCAAATATGATCAGGAAAAGGATAAGGTATGTCCATCCCTGGTAGGTGCTGGTTATTTGTACAAGGTGCTTATCAATATGCAGTACAAAGTCGATAATACTTTTTATTACTTCCACAGGCTAAATTTTTGCCCAAAAATATAAATATTAAACAAAATGGCACTATTGAAGTGTCTTACTAAGCAGATTGTTAGTAAGTACCCCCGCGCCAAAGGCCAATGAGTCTGCGCTGCCAACAATACCTTTGGTATAAATGGTGTAGGCGCGGCCGTCCTGTATAGTTACATTTTGCAGGGTTGTTTCAATTGTCGTGGGCGTTCGGGTAGTGGTAATGGTAAAGTTATAATTACCGGCAGTGAGTTCAACATATTTAGATACCTTGTTAAAGGTGGTACCTCTCACAACAAGGGAGTCATTAGCCCGCAGATCCAGGGCAGATGTATTAGGTGAAGTATGCACAAACCTCACTTTTCCTTTCCCTATGGTTGGCAAACCGGTACTATCAGATAGTATAAATGAACTGACAAACGAACTATCCTTTCTGAAGCCGGTTATAAACATCGTGTATTTCCTGTTGGCTTTAAGCGTAGTATCAAACTGCAGCAAAATAACCGGCGCCGCGGTAGCTGTACGTAACTGTAACGGCGGTTCAAGCGTTGAAAGATAAAAATATCCCGAACTGTTTGGATAAGTATAGGTGGTGGTATTATACCTGATAAAATGCTGATAAAGGTATACCGGCTGGATATCCGGACTTAAATTAACGATTTGGAACTGGGTATTGAGGCCTACCGACGAGGCATTGCCCCCCTTACCGCACGAAGAAACAGCACAGATGAAAAGTCCGCATAGCACAACTATAAAAAACGAAACCAGTACCTTGCTTTTATTTTTATTAGCCATTAATGTAATTATTGATTGATGAACAGGCCGGTTGCCAGGCCCGTGCTTTTATTACCAAAACCGTAGTAGGTATACACCTTTCCTCCTGCAAGTTGCACTGTATCCCTTACAATAGTGCCCGGAAACGCCACCGAATGCAATGCCATATTGTGCTCTCCGGGCGTTACCAAATAAAACGTCGAGGTACCTTTAAAAGCAAGATCCTTTACCTTTTCGGTATCTAAAGCAGCAGTTGTACCTTCAAAATGCACGCTTATATTCCCGGCATCCGGCGAAGCATTTACAAACCTGATTTTAGCAGATGGTACCTTATTTGTATCTGCAGCTACGATGTCGGTAGTTTTAAAAACCTGATCTGTTGAATTGCCGGCTATGTAAAATGAATACACCGAATCTTTACTTAAAGTTAAAGGCAGACTAAACAGCGGATTAGGATTATTTGGCCCATCTAACTTAACCGAATAATTTTGCGTACCCGCCTTTACCGAAATATAACCAAGAGTGCCCCCCGGATAAAAAGTGCTTGTATTGTTTATTCTTGTACCATTAACATAAATATTAACATTATTGAAACTGGCATTAATAACGTTTAGCGATGACGTTGACGAATCCACCGCATCGGGCTTATCATTATTTTTTTTGCAAGACGCAAGGTAGCCCGTTATGACTACAATGATCAATAAAGCTTTAACCTTAATATTCATATACAATTATAAGCTATAACTGCTTACTGTAATTTTTGGTATCGGGTGTTGAACAAAAAAAGTCCGGTTTTATGTTACCGGACTTAGTTTTGGATTTATAATTTAAGTTTACACTTAAGCATAGCTATTGAGCATCACCGGCATAACCAGCATCAGCACATCTTCATTCTCATCTCCGCCTTGTGGCAGTAATAAACCGGCACGGTTTGGAGTTGACATTTCCAAAGATACTTCTTCGCAACTTAAATTCTTCAACATTTCTATTAAAAATCTTGCATTGAAGCCAATTTCCATGTCTTCGCCCTCATATTGGCAGCTTAAACGCTCGTGGGCCTCGTTAGCAAAGTCAATATCTTCTGACGAAATATTTAACTCGCTGCCATTTATTTTAAGCCTTACCTGGTGCGTGGTTTTGTTAGCATAAATAGCCACACGGTTTAACGAACCCAGGAAAGTAAGCCTGTCGATATTTAATTTATTAGGATTATTTTGAGGAATAACCGCCTCGTAATCAGGGTAACGCTCGTCAATTAAACGACACACCAGGTTAATATTGCCAAACTTGAAGAAAGCACTGGTGGAATTATACTCAACAGATACATTTACATCATCGCTTGGTAATGATGATTTAAGCAGGGTTAAAGCTTTTTTAGGCAGTATGAACGATGTAGTACTTGCAGCCTTTGCATCTTTACGGCGGTAACGAACCAGCTTGTGCGCATCGGTAGCAACAAATGTAAGTGCCGATGTTGTAAGCTGACAGTAAACACCTGTCATAGCCGGGCGCAATTCGTCATTACTTACCGCGAAAATGGTTTTGTTGATAGCTTCGGCTAAAACTGAAGCAGGCAGGTTTACTGATGAAGCGTTTTCAACAACAGGAATCTTTGGAAAATCCTCGCCGTTTTCGCCACTCAGTTTGTATTTACCATCGCCGGCATTAATTTCAATGGCGAAGGTTTTATCATCAACCGAAAAAGCAACAGGCTGCTCCGGTAATGATTTCAGGGTCTCTAACAATATACGCGACGGGATAGCAATCCTGCCGTTCTCTTTAGCCTCAACTGGCAAAGAGGTGGTCATGCTGGTTTGCAGGTCGGTAGCAGAAATGGTCAAGTTCCCATCCTTTATCTCGAACAAAAAGTTTTCCAGTATCGGCAGCACAGTACTGCTGCTTAACGCACCACTTACCGATTGCAGTTGTTTGAGTAATGTTGAGGTAGAAACAATAAATCTCATATGGTTGTAATTAATCTATCAAAAATAGAAAATTTAACGGGCATACTTTTGCCTGCGTAAATAATGTTGAAAAATAGCACATATTAACACTAAAACCAGCGGCGCAATGGTATTAACCAGTTGCCAATACAGTTTTTCGCTGCGAATACGTGCCCTATCCAGCAGGCGGATTCTGATCTCCTTGGTACGCAAGACAATAAGGCCCGAATCGTCAGTCATATAGTCGGCTATATTAAGCAACAGGTTTTTATTGCCATAGGTTTGATGGGTATAATGATCATATCCTAAAGGATAGGGCGAGCCATCGGTGCCTATCTGGTTCTTTAAAACATCACCATCGCTAATCACTATCATTTTGGTAGGCTCGCTTTGTTGCTTTATGGCAACCTGCTCTTTAAGCCCTTCGGGAAGCGGGCGATTTTGCCAGTCGCTTACAAAACTGCCTTCCAATAATACACCAGTTATTTTAGGTGTGCTTTGAAACTCCTTAGTGTTTGGCTCCTGCTCCAAAGCCTGCAACGATAATATGTGCGGGGCGGTGAGCTTTTTGTTATAAGGCGATGAGGTTAGCAGCACCGTTTTGTTTACATTTTTGGTATCGAGGATATCGATAGTACTTGCAAACTCGCTGCTGATACCATCCAAATTTTTCACTACCGGGTGTTTGCTTAGCGGGATAAATACCGGGTAATACAGCCATGGCAGCATCTGGATCTGCGCCTGCCCGCCAACATTGCCAGTACTGATGGGAATTTGCGAGCAGTTCATATCAGCAATCAGATCATAATTGATACGGATCCCATAACGGAAAAGCTGATCATCGAGGTTAAGCTGTTTGGGGAATGCCAGCTGCTCGCCACCATGCCCGCGAAGGCTATCCAGTTCGGCGCTAACCTGGTCAATAGTCCACAATACCCGGCCTCCGTGCATAATGTATTGATCAAGCTTGAATTTCTCTACCTCGCTGAATTTCTGATCGGGCTTGGCTATCACCAGCAATTTGATCTTTTGCAGATCGGCAAAGGAAATGGCATTCAAATCAACCCGGCCTACCTGGAAACCATCGGCAAGGGTTTTCATGGCATCGTTCAGCTGCAGATCGGTTAGTTCATGATGGCCTTCGGTAAAGCCGATTTGCGGCCTGCCCCCGTTAACCGCTTTTTTTATGGCCGATGAAAAGGCATATTCCAGGTTTTGGATAGAGTTGTTCAGCACTTCATCGGGCGAGAGGCCTATCCTGCTTAGCAATAACTTTACGGGAATATCCTTCCCATCTGCCGATACCAGCGCCGACGGAAAGATGAGCTTTTGCGTTACACCGTTATCTGTTTTAACGCTCAGGTTGGTTGGTTCAACACCTTCGGCAGCCATGTTTTGGATCACCTCGTTTTGCTGATCGTTGTTTAAACCCTTCAATGGGTCACGAAACTCAAACTGGATCTTACCATGGCTATAAGCCTGCAGGTCGCTCAGCATATCCCGGGTAGCGCTTTGCAGGCGTTTAAAGCCTCCGGGCAGATTATCACCCTGTAAATAAACTACCACCTTTACCCGCTTTGGCAGCTTATCCATAATTTGCCTGCTGATGGGCGATATGGTATAGCGTTTTTCGGCAGTAAAATCAAAACGGGTAAAAGTAAATGAAGATAGTATCCCCAGAAAAAACAAAACGCCTAACACAATGATCATCCCGGTACCACCTAAACCTTTTTGTCGTTGCTTTGCCAGCACAAACAAGGTAAGCCATATAAAAATACCGGTGGTGATGATGAAATAAACCAGATCCCGGGTATCCAGCACACCACGGCTTACCGAATCATAGTGCTGGGTGATACCTAAATTCTGCAAGCCCAGATCCTGCAATGAGAGCAACTGACTGATTGAATCAAAGCCGCTGTAAAAAAAGAAACACAGAAAAACGGATATCGTAAAGGCGATGATCTGGTTTTTCGTGATAGATGAGGTAAACAAACCTATCCCCACAAATACAGCACCTAATAAAAACAAACCGATGTATGAGCCTATCACTGCCCCAGTGTCAATATTGCCCTGCGGCATCCCTAATGCCCTTACCGAATAGTAATAAACCAGCGTAGGTAGTAAAGCAAAAAGTACTATTAATAAACAGGCCAAGTATTTGCCCAGCACTATTTCCCAATCTTTTAAAGGGCGGGTAAACAGCAGTTCAAAAGTGCCTTCCTTACGTTCTTCGGCAAGAGAACGCATAGTAATAGCCGGGATCAGGAACATGAACAGGTAAGGCGCAGTGCTGAACAAGCTTTCGAGCCCGGCATACCCGTACTCCAGTATACTTGAATCAGGGAATACCCACAAAAACAGGCCAAGCACCAGTAAAAATACACCGATGGTAACATAGGCCACCAGCGAACTGAGGTAGGATACTATTTCTTTTTTAAGGATGCTCAGCACGTTATATTATATTGTATTAAGCGCCGAAATTACAACAATAATGCGCCAAAGCAAAGTGTGCTCGGATATCGGATTTGGGAATTTCGATTTCGGATTTATTTCTCCTGCGGGTTTAAGCGTCCTCCGCTTGAACCTTAAATAAGGCAAGCGTCCACACCCACGTTAAACCGGAAACCGTGGACGCTCCTTTTAAAGCGTAGTTCAAGCGAGGGCCGCTTGAACTTGCGGGGAAGTAATCTCAGGCTTTTATAGAGCAACACCACTGCAACCGCCACTAAATATCTGCTACTAAACCGTCTGTCCATCTGTTTCCAGGAACCAACTATCTGCGGCCAAAAGCCGGACAACTACAAAATCTTAAAACCTGTACTTATAAGCCACATTTAATACCAGCTGATTAATAGCATGATCATAATCGGTATTCTTGTACCCCCTTTCAAATTGCAAACCAAAATCGAGCCCGTGATGAGGGCCAATAGGCACAACAGCTCCTGCCCCTCCTGCGTAAATAAATGAGGTACGTGCTCTACTATTGATGCTGAAAGCGCTGCCTGTTTCGGCATTTACATAAAAGTATTTTGTAAAGTAATATTTCAAGCCTGCGGTTAGCGGCAGGTAAGCATACAGATCATGATAGTGGTTATCGTAGAAAACGTTTGACGAGTTGCTTGAAAATAAATACTGCGGGGTTGATGCGGTAAAAACAAAGCCGGTGCCGACTGTAAAATGCAGGGTTTCGGTGATCGGCTTTTCCAGCTTCAGGTTAACGCTAAAGCCGGCATCTACATTAAAGTCGGTACCGTTATCATTGCGGTAATTCATGTTAAGCGGAGCTATTATTCCAGACCCTGCGCTTAACGATGTTTGTTCGCCACGCTGCGCTTTGGCTGCAAATGAAAATACAATGAATGATAAAATTAAGATGATGCGGATAGGTTTATGAGTCATGTTATATAAGATTGCAGGTGCTATTTAACGAAAATACGCCCTTCTGCAATATATCGGCTAAAATAAAATATTTACCTGCCAAACCTATACGCAAACCTGATGGCTGTTTGCTGAAGGGTATGGGCCGACCAGCTTTCATACCTTAACCCCAACTCGAAGTTACGGGCATCTGTACCTGTGGGGATCATAATGGCCGGGCCAAGGGAAAAGGCAAACAGCTTACGCTTGTCATAATTAAGCTCGATAGCACTGCCTGCTTCTGCTTCCAGAAATATACCGGAGCCAACGTTATACCTTACCCCGGCTTTTAAGGGTACAAAAATGTCACCACCCGAATGCCCATTGTTAAACGGAGAATCCTTACGAAAAAAACTGCTGAATCCCGCGGTGAACGTAAAGCTTACCGGGCTTGCCACCGGCTGCTCTAACTTAAGCGATGCACCAACACCTACATTGTATAAACTACGCGATGGAATACCTAATTCAACCCCGGCACTAAAAGCGGTAGAAGGTTTCGGTACATCCTGGGCATAGGTTTTAAAAGCAGGGAGGATGAGGAGCAGCAATAACAGTTTTTTCATAACGGGCCGAAAATACAATATTACCCGACTAATAATTATGAAGAAAATATAAAAGGCCCGGAAACGTTTCCCGGACCTTTATTTTAAAGGTTGATGTTGTTTAATTAAAATCTAAATGCTACGCGCAATGCAACCTGACTCGTAGTACCGTTTTTTGACCAAGCCTCGTAACGTACACCGGCTTCTAATCCGCCTGCAAAGCTATAGCCTACACCAGGTGAGTAAGCAAACGCGGTGCCGGCGCCACTTTCAGTACCGAATACCGCACCCAACTGGCCTTCGGCAAAAAAGGCATCGTCAAAGTAATATTTAACACCTGCTTTAACCGGGATAAAACCCGCTCCCGATTTACCAAAAAAATCTTTGATCTCTTTTTTATACAGGAAACGTGTATAACCTGCCGAACCTGTTAAAAATAACTGATCGGCGATTGGATGATCATACTTCAATGAACCGCCGATAGCGAAGTTTGAAACTTTGTGGGCGTCACCAACCGGCAAGCCGGCTTCAACACCAATACTGAATTTTCCGCCGTCTGAATTTGCTGATTGGGCATGGGCCGCGATAGCGGTAAAGCCTAAAAAGGCTAAGGATAATAATAGTTTTTTCATAACAATAATGTAATAAAGTTTGGCATGACGGGGTACCTCCGCTTTGCCGGTTCGCCTATATAGATGTTACAAACCAGCACTTCGTTACAAAAAATGTTAAAAAAATATTAAATGGGTAATAGTTATCGATAATAATTACTCCACTACATCCTTGCGGATACGGAGCGATGATTTTTAATTATTGGTAAGGCTGATAAACACCTCCTCAAGTGATTTATCACCATTGTTTTTCCTGAGCTGCTGAAGGGAATCGTTGGCCACAATGGTGCCTTTATTAATAATGATGACCTGGCTGCAAACTGCTTCAACCTCCTGCATAATATGGGTTGACAGTACAATGGTTTTTGTTTTGCCAAGGTCGAGGATCAACTGGCGGATACCTATTAACTGGTTTGGGTCGAGGCCGGAAGTTGGCTCATCCAGTATCAGTACTTCCGGGTCATGCAGCATGGCCTGTGCCAGCCCTACCCTTTGACGATAGCCTTTGGATAGCTGCCCTATCTTTTTATGCTGCTCGGGGCCGAGGCCTGTTTGTTCAATAATATCGGCAATACGTTTGGCAGGCTCATGAATTTTATGGATGCCGGCAACAAAGCCCAACGACTCCTTCACATACATATCCGTATACAGCGGGTTGCTTTCGGGCAGGTAGCCGATGCGGCGCTTAACCTCAAGCGGCTGTTTGGCTACATCAAACCCACATACCGATGCCGTACCCGATGTTTGCGGAATAAAGCCGGTAAGGATTTTCATGGTTGTTGATTTACCTGCGCCATTAGGGCCTAAAAAGCCCAGTACACCGGGCTGGGCAGTAAAGCTAATGCCATCAACAGCTTTTTGTACGCCGTAAACCTTTGTTAATGCCTCGACACTGATACTCATGGCTGTAAAAATATGCTTTAGATATGAGATTTGAGACGGGAGATTTGAGATTCATGCAAAGCGGAGAGTTAGTTCTGGGGTGTCCGTCCGTCCCGGTATGCCCACCTCGCTCTATGGATAAAGACACCATTTCCTGTTCATGGTTGCTAACTATCGCAACACCGTTACTTCCCCATTCAGTTTTCCGCTGCTGCTCTTAGTATCAATTACATAGTAGTAGGCTCCGGCGGGTACCGTTTTGCCATTACTGGTACCATCCCAGGGCTGTTGATAACCTACCGAGCGGTACATTATGGCGCCATACCGGTTATAAATATTCACCGTGCAATTAGTGTACGACAATAACCCGGGGATAAACCAGGTATCATTATATCCATCGGCATTGGGTGTAAATGTATTAGGTACTATAATTTTTTCAGGAACTGTTACAGCAACCGTAATAACATTTGAATTTACGACAGGGTTAATTATGCATGTCCCTCCCGAAGCCATAGTACAACTAACCACATCACCATCTGCTAAAGTATTGCTGGTAAATGTGGCGCTGTTGCTGCCAACGGTTTGCCCATTAACATACCATTGATAAACAGGATTATCCTGCACATTAGACGGTTGCGCTTTGAAAGTAACCGCAGTGCCTGCAGTTATGGTTCCACTAAACGATGACGTGATGGTTACCGAAAGTGTAACATTTGGATCCGCACTTAAAGAAGCCTGATTAGATACAGGAGAGGAAACGGGTTCACAACCATCGTTATTGGTAACTACGCAGGTTATAATATCCCCTGCGTGCAATGAGCTACTGGTATATGTATCTGAATGATTACCACTATTTTGACCATTTACCTGCCATTGATAACTTGGATGGATACCCTCGTTCATAGCATTAGCAGTATAAGTAACCTCCATGCCATCACAACCGGGGTAGAAAGTAGGCGATATATTCACCGATGGCACAACCGGGGCAGTAACAGCTAATATTTGCGATTTAGGGGTAGCCGCGTTATACAAATCATTACCGCTTTGCGACGCAATGATGGTGGTTGAACCGGCCGCTATGATATGAATAGCTCCCGTTGCCGAAACCGTAGCAATGGCTGGATTGCTACTTACATAAGTAAGCGGAATGGTTGAATTTGAACTTGTTGCCCCAACCGAAAAATCAGGATCACAGGTAGTTTCGGCAGCAATGGCAGGAAAAGTGATTACCTGGTCTTGAGTAATGGTGAACGTTCTTGGTACGGGTACAGCCGCCAAATACTCGTCATTTGCTGCTTGATAAGCTGTAATAACGGTTTGCCCAGGAGCTATTGCATGAATTTGCCCATCGGCACTTACAACAGCTACATTGGCATTGCTGCTTGTATAGGTAATTGGCGTTTCGGCGTGGGTATTGGTACTGGTAGCGCCGGGATGCAGGATATTGTCAATACTCATATTAACTACGTCAGGAATTGGAAAAGTAATAACTGAAGGCGACAGCGTAATATCTGCCACCTCTATACTAAAAGTTGCGCTGTTACTACCGGTGGCATTATAGGCTGTCACAGTATAAACCGTTGGTGGCGATAAAACAGTTGGCGCGCCCGAAATGATACCTGTTTTAGGATCAAATACCATACCTGCCGGTAAAGGTTTATCAATAGTATAACCGGTTATTACTATCTTTCTGACGTCATCAAAACCGTCTTCACCGACAAATAAATTACCTTTTCCATCCATTGCCAATCCAAGCGGCCCACTAAGTATCGCCGATACACCATTGGCGTCTTTTTTGCCGCCTCCTGCTATAATTGTGACTGCCCCATTTGAACTTATTCTTTTGACAGTATTGCCATTATGCTCATTAATATAAATATTACCAGTACCGTCTACCCTAAGCTCACGCGGAAAATTGAAACCTGTAGCAAATGTGGAAACTACGCCTGCAGGGGTTATTTTTCTGATAGCGCTGTTTCCAGAATCCGAAACATATAAATTACCTGCATTATCCAATGCAACAGCAGTGGGTGTGTTAAATGATGCCGAACCCGCCTGACCGTTTTGAAAACCCCTTGTACCACTGCCAGCATAAGTGGAAACCTCGCCGGTTGGTGTTATTTTCCTGATCCGGTTGTTAGCCTCATCAGCAACGTAGATATTTCCGTCATTATCTATTGTTAAACCTCTCGGGCTGGCAAATCTGGCTACCGTGCCTGCACCATTAACAAAACCCGGCATATGTGGTACTCCCGCAATAGTTGTTACTAAGCCTCCTGGTGTTATTTTCCTTATCAGGTGGCTTGCCTGATCACTGAAGTATATATTGCCGGCAGCGTCCGAAAGCAGTGCATCAGGTTCATAAACGGTTGCGGCCGCACCCTGCCCGTCATCCCAACCTCCGTTCCCATTCCCTACAAACTTTGATAAATTTCCTGCCGGAGTTAATTTGTATATTATATTATTATCCCAATCCGCAATAAATACGTTTCCTGCCGGATCAGCAGAAACACCAGTTACAGTATAAAAAAATCCGGGAACACCACTACCGCCGCCACCGCCTGCTATCCTACTTACCTGCCCGTAAATAGTTGCCGGTACCTCCCCGCCCGTATTAGTTGGCGCTAAAGATGGTATAGGATCATTAATCTTATATTTATGTGGTGTTGTATATTTTATTACCGGTGCCTGGGCAAATAAATTTGGAACATAAAAACTTACCAAAACAAGCAGCAGCGCTGTAATTCGTAAAACATAAAACAACCGGTACATTATTGTTCTGATCGGATAAGTGATAAAGTAAAAGCTGGCGAAAATTAAGCTTTTTAACCGATATTATAAATCACTTTCCGGTTAAATATTTCGATGAGTATCCACTTTAATGTAAATCAAAATCTATCTATTACAGATATATCAGGATCACGTCCGTCCGTATGGAGGAGCTGGTTAGCTGCAAACCATTCCGGATGGTAGTTTACTGGATAAAAGTTGTGATAGTGTTATGTACCCCCAAGGCCCAAAAGTTCATATGAACGTCTTTCTGCAAATCTTTTTCAGCCACAGGGCAACATATCATTTGTAAAAAACGTATTACAATACGTAGGTATTAAAGCCTGTCTACTTTTGTTCGTCAGAGAGTGATTCCCCGTGACGGACGGACAGCCGCACAGCTTTATAAATACTGTTTAATAAAAAGGTGTTTTGCAGAGGCGCACCACATGTGTCTGTAATATGCAGGGATAACATGCAAGACAAAGCATAGAAGACCCCACGTGATGCGTCTCCGCATAAACTACCTTTCAAATACCACCGAATCACTATCGGCTCCGAGTTGCCCTAATACACCGCTGAGCTCAGCAACCATAGCATCAGGGCCACATATATAAAAATGCTTTGAGAAATCCTTTATTTCGGCTTTCAGAAAATCAGCATCAATGCGCCGCTGATCATACATACTATCTTTTTGACCGGTAATGATGAAATGCGCGTTTGCACCAAGCATGCTTTTCAGTTCATCACTCAAAATAATATCTTTATCAGTCTTGTTTGAAAATATAAGCTTATTATCGCCTATTGCGCCGTCTTTATTTAATTGCCTCAGTATGGCTAAAAATGGCGTAATTCCTGCACCTCCTGCAATAAAATAGCCAGGGCCTTTATATTCAATAGCTCCCCAAACATCACGAATGATAAGTTCATCGCCCTCGTTAACCTTGCTTAGCTGGTTGGTAACGCCATCATGATCGGTATAGGTTTTTATAGTAAACTCAAGGTATTCATCACCGTTAAGGCAAGTGAACGTAAAAGGACGTGTTTCATTACGCCAACCTTCCTTATTGATTGATAATTCGGTAGCCTGCCCTGGTATAAAGCTGTAACCGGCAGGTTTTTCAAGCCTGAATTGCCTCACATTGTGGGTAACGTACTTTGCAGAAAGGATGTTAACGATTTGTTCCATTTGTGATCGGTATCGTAGGCTTAGTACAATAATAATGCAAAACACCCAATAGTTTATAACTATTTGAAATAATTGTGGATGGTTTACAAATTATGAGAAATGGCTGACTGAATATGAGGGATATATGGAGGTAAGGTTTTTCAAAAATTAAAACATCTCAAGGCGTCACTGATGATAAATAACAAATGCAATCCGGTTTACTGGACTGGCTGTATAGTTATGAATGCTTTGTCGACACAAGTCCAGGAAAGAAGTACTACGAAATAAGCTTTATAAGAACCGAATTTTAAGAAAACGACGTTTTTAGATAACGTCTTGTCTCAAAGTAAATCCGAAATCGAAATTCCCAAATCCGAAATCAAAAATTATCTTTGCAGCTATTATGAGCAAATCAACCGACGAACTTTTTAAAAATGTTATATCGCATGCCAAAGAATATGGCTTTGTGTTCCCTTCCAGCGAGATCTATGATGGCTTAAGCGCAGTTTATGATTACGGCCAAAACGGCGCCGAACTTAAAAACAACATCAAAACCTACTGGTGGAAAGCCATGGTGCAGATGAACGATAACATTGTGGGCATTGATTCGGCCATATTTATGCACCCTAAGATCTGGAAAGCAAGCGGTCACGTTGATGGCTTCAGCGACCCGATGATCGACAACAAAGATTCCAAAAAACGCTACCGCGCCGACCAATTGCTGGAAGACAAGATAGCTAAATACGACAGCGAAGGCAAAACCGATAAAGCTGAACAACTACAGCATGATATGGACGAGGCCCTGAAAGCCGAAGACCTGACCCGCCTGCGCGATCTGATCATTGAGCATGAAATTGCCTGCCCGGTAAGCGGTACCCGCAACTGGACAGAAGTACGCCAGTTTAATCTGATGTTCAGCACCCAGATGGGAGCTGTGGCTGACGATGCTGATACCATTTACCTTCGCCCGGAAACCGCGCAGGGGATCTTTGTAAATTACCTTAACGTACAAAAATCGGGCAGGATGAAAATCCCTTTCGGTATTGCGCAAATTGGCAAAGCTTTCCGTAACGAGGTGATTGCCAGACAGTTCATTATCCGCATGCGCGAGTTTGAACAAATGGAGATGCAATTTTTTGTTCGCCCCGGCACACAAAAAGAGTGGTTTGATCAGTGGAAGGCAGCGCGTTTAAAATGGCACCTTGCTTTAGGTACCGATGCTGTCAAATACCGTTACCATGAGCACACCAAGCTTGCCCACTACGCCGATGCTGCTTATGATATTGAGTTTGAGTTTCCGTTTGGATTTAAAGAGGTTGAAGGGATCCACAGCCGTACCAATTTTGACTTAAGTCAGCACGAAAAATTTTCGGGCAAAAAACTTCAATACTTTGACCCAGAGGTTGATCCTGAAACAGGTAAGCCTTTTGGCAACTATGTACCTTACGTAATTGAAACATCGATAGGTTTAGACAGGATGTTCCTGCTTACTATGATCAACGCTTACGAGGAGGAAGATCTGAGTACCGAAGATAAACAGGACAGCCGCACCGTATTACGCCTGCACCCTTGTCTTGCTCCGGTTAAAGCCGCTATTTTCCCGCTTACCAAAAAGGATGGTCTGCCGGAGAAAGCCCGCGAGATCATGGATAAACTGAAGCTTGATTTCAACATCCAGTACGAGGAGAAAGATGCTATTGGCAGGCGCTACCGCCGTCAGGATGCCATTGGTACACCTGTTTGCGTTACTGTAGATCACCAGACATTAGAAGATAACACCGTAACCATCCGCCACCGCGACAGCATGGCCCAGGAACGCGTTCCCGCCGATCAGTTGGATAAGATCATTGGCGATTTGGTTAGCTGGCGAAATGTGTTGAGTTAGTAGAGTTAATAGATGAACAAGTCATTATAATATGTCCAAAGCCTGCATTAACCGTGCAGGCTTTTTTGCAATTCCCGACAGGCTATTTCGTTCACAAAACGGACGGGCACTACACCAACCCCATCAGCATCCCCCGGGCTAATTATCGGCGAAGCAAACAATTGTTTGTCTTGTTCCTTTCAGTGTAAAATCCTGCGTCTATGCCTGCTGTTAAAGAATACCCCTTTTACCTTAAAAGTACTGTTATACTTTTTGGATTGATATTATTGGTTTATGTGTTTGCCCAACTGGCAGATGTAATGATCCCGCTTGCCTTTTCGGCTTTTATTGCCATTTTGCTTAACCCTGTTAGCAACTGGCTGCAGGAACATAAAGTGCCCAAAATTTTGTCTATATGCTTGGCTATGCTGCTTGGCGCTGTTTTACTGGCAGGGTTGTTCTATTTTCTTTCTACCCAGATCATCCAGTTTGGAGATTCGCTGCCCACGCTTAAAAAGAAGTTTGGTGAAATGTTCATCACCTTTAAAGACTGGGTAGCTACCACTTTTAACTACTCTGTTCAAAAGCAAGACCAGCTCATTAAAGATGCTATGGATAACAGCCAGGCACTGGTAGGCCGCACACTCGGTAATGTGTTAAGCACGTTCGGGTTGATATTTGTGGTACCCGTATATGTTTTCCTGGTATTGTTTTACAAAACCCTGCTCCTCAATTTTATTTACGAAGTATTTTCTGAAGAAAACTCCAAACAGGTTGCCGATGTTTTGAAAGAAACCAAATCGGCCATCCAAAGCTATATCCAGGGTTTATTGATTGAGATGGTGATAGTTGCTGCCATGAATTCGCTGGCCCTGATATTACTGGGTGTTAAGTATGGCATCCTGATAGGCGTAATAGGTGCTATTCTTAACCTGCTGCCTTACCTCGGGGGCATTATAGCCATCTCCCTTCCTGTGCTGATGGCGACGGTTACCAAAGACGGTTACACAACGCAGTTAGGGGTGATCATAGCCTACCTTGTTATCCAGTTTATTGATAATAATATCCTGGTACCGCGCATTGTATCATCAAAAGTGCAGATCAACGCGCTTATCTCCATTGTGGTTGTGCTGTTAGGCAATTTACTTTGGGGCTTATCGGGCATGTTCCTTTCCATTCCGTTTGTAGCGGTCCTCAAAATCATCTTCGACAGGATTGATACCCTCAAACCCTGGGGCAAACTCCTCGGCGATACTGTACCCACCAGGCCCAAAGGCGCAGGCTGGAGCAGGACAAGGAAAAAAGCGGTGCTGCCGGAGGAAAGTGAAAGGTGAAAGGCGAAGGGGAAAGGTCAAAAACAAAAAAAGGCGAAAGATAAAAGATTAGCACAGATGCAGCTACCTTTAACTTTTCGCCTTTAACCTTTTACCTAAATTAGTGCATCACCGGATTGTCTCCATTATGCAGTGTACCGTTAATGTACAGCAATTGGTTTACCTTTTTAGGATCGCCCTGGTATACCCATACAATATTGTTGATATACTTACGGAATGCGTTACTTACATCATCGGGAGTAAGTTTCTTTACATCATCAACCAGGGTTAATGAACGTTTCCAGTTATCATGCAATACTTCATTTGCTGCTATTGATGATGCCTGGGCGCTGTTGGTTTCGTTTTTATAGTAGAAACCGGTAAGGTAAGTAACCTTCATATCGGCTACATCTTCGGGTTTAAAACCTTCGCGTTTAATTTTATCAACCAGCTTATCAAACACAGCTATGTATTTATCAGGCTCGGTTGTTGAAACAGAGAACTTGGCAGTTGAGGTTTGACCCGCGCTAAACCAGGCCTGTGGGGCATATGACAAACCGTTATTGGTACGCACCTCCAAAAAGTGCATGTTCGAGAAGATGCGCATGGCTACATTAAAAGCGTTAAAATCGGGTGTACCGGCGGCAGGACCACTGGCGATACCTTCCACATAATTGGTAGCCAAATCACGTTTTTCAACATTGATGCTGTTTTTGTCGGCTCTGAAAGTCGATTTTTTAAACGCGAAAGCCGGGCCTTGTTTAATACCGCTCAGCATACCCTTTACTTTAGCTTCAATAGCAGCCTGGTCAAGATCAGCAACCACCACAATTACCATGCGAGATTTGGTCAGTATGGACTGATAATAAGCTTTTGTTTCGGCAGGGGTTAAGGCTGTAACAATAGCTACGGTTCCACTCGGGTCTTTAGCGTAGTTGGTACCGGCAAAAGCTACTTTATCGGCATATTTATCAATGGCATTATCGGGCTGTGAATCTTCCTGTTTAATGTTATTGATGGCATCCTGCTTAATGCGGGCAAATTCCTTTTCATCAAATTTGGGCTGGGTTATAGCCTCAACATACAACGGCCAAACAATATCAAAGTCGCCTTTAATACAATTCATCCGTACTACCGAATAGTTTTTGTTGCTGCTGCCGTAAACAGTAGCGCTTACTTTATCCAGTTCGTCTTTAAAGCTATTTTTATCATGCTTTAAAGTACCACATTCGGTAAGGGCGCTCATTGCCAGCGACTCAATACCCGCTTTGGTAGCCGGATAGTTTTGCACACCGCCTTTTATGATTGTTTGCACTTCCACAATATCGTTGCCGCTTGGCTGTACAATAACCTTTACGCCATCTACCGTGGTTTCATAGGCCTGTTTTTGCGCCTTAGCTGTATTCCCTATAGCCGTTGCTACCAGCAGGGCAATTATATATTTTTTCATCATGATGAGGTAGTTTTAAATTACTTAGCTGCAAAAAATGAAGCCGCGTTTACTGTTTTATTTAACTCGGGCGCTATGATCAGGCCAGCCGCATATGGCTTGCCAATTACGTAAGTATCCAGGTATTTTTTGATATCGGCACGGGTAACTTTTTGATAGTTGGCATCCAGGTCGGTATAAAAATTAAACGAAGTGCTGCACCACTGGTAGCTGATCTGGCTTGGCAATGATGAAGGCTTTTCTTTAGCTTTAATGTCATTACGGTGCAGGATAGCTTTAGCGGTAGCCATCTGCTCGTCGGTAAAATAGTCGTCCTTGTTCCACATGCTTACCTGGTTCATTAACTCGGTATAGCATTCTTTAAGCTTGTTAGGGTTAGGCACCACAAAAATATCAATGGGGCCTACATAACGGCTGGTAGTATAGTTTACATAAACGCCACTGGCCAAACCTTTATCAACCAATGCCTGCTGCAGTTTTGATGAGTTTAACCCCACAATGGTCGAAAACACGTCGGCAGCAACAGTTGAGGCTGAATCCGTTGGATATGAAGGCCCCTGCCAGGTAAACTCCATATAAGGTGTTTGGGCAATGGTGGCTTCCTTTACAAAATATTCCGGTTTGGTTAAAGGCTTAAATGCAGGAATAGGGAATTTGGTTTGCGGGTCGAAACCACTGTTGGCCCAGTCGCCAAAAATGCTTTCGGCCAGAGCAAAGGCATTATCATGCTTAACATCGCCGCAAATTGTTAGCAAGCTATTGTTAGGAAAATAATATTTATCCTTAATGATCATCATTTTTTCGGGCGTAGCCGTATTGATCACTTCGTGGACACCAATAGGATTTTTGCGGGTGATGAGATCGCCCCAAAGCTTTTGCTGCATACCATACCAAAGCTGGAAACCAGGATCGCTTTCGGCCCGCTGAAATTCACCGTCAACCACCGGGCGTTCCTTTTTCATATCCTCCTCACGATAAATTGGGAAACGGATGGCCGCGTTCATGAATTTTAAGCCAGCTTTAAGGCTGTCCCTGTCAAAAGTGAAATAGTAATTTACGCGCTCGGTATTGGTGGTACCATTCCAGATGGCGCCAAGCTCCTGCGTACGTTTTAAAAACTTCTCCTGGGTTGGATAATCTTTATTAGCTTTAAAAAACATGTGCTCAAAAAGGTGCGACAGACCGCTAAACTCTGGTCCTTCGGTATAGGCACCATTTTTTACAGCTATTTCAATGGTAGTTAAAGGCACTTTGCTGTTTTCAATCACCAGCACATCCAGGCCGTTTGGCAATGTTTTAAGGAAGTAGCCTTCCGGCAACCTCACCTGGGCAGTAGCCATGCCGGCGCTAAAAACTGCGGCCACGCTTAATGCAAAAATTTTGATAAAATTTCGGTTCATATATTTACAATATTTTTAACACTATAAATATATCGGTATAATCTTAAACAAATGAATGATTTAACCGCTTATCCCTAATTTTTTAAAACGAAATTAAGCCTGTGGTGATTTTGGCATATTTACAAACAGCAATTAAATACCAGCTTTCATACTATTATAAGGCAAACCCATGTCATGAGCGGCGTATTGGGTAAGTACGCTGTCTTTTATGGTAATATAATCGCCGGCCTGGCTTACATGCAGCTTTTCAATGCCATCGCGGTTGTCCATAAGGGGAATGGTACGGGATACCACAGTGCCTGTGGTATCAAGCTCAATAATATAAGTTTCTTTTTTACCTCCTGCCATATCAGTAAACGGAACAATAACAGTATGGTTATTATCGTCAATAAACCTGCCTATGATATTTTTCCCGTCAAGGTCGGCAGGGTTTAACCCAAGCAGGTATTTTGCTTTTTCGGGCGACAGTCCCAGTATGTTTAATCTAACGGTATTGCCATCAGCATCTTTAGTAGTATCCTGCATAATAACTTTATCACCTTGCGGGTAGCGGGCTACAGCATAAAAGGTATTAGCACCGGTACTTTTATCATTATGACCGGGAAGTAAAAAGTTAAGCTGCAGGTTGCTCAGCTTAGCGCTGTCGGATTTAATTTGCGAGGTAATGCTCAGCAGCTCGGCCCATTTTAGCCTTCCGTCTATTTTAACAGTAAGGCTGGTAGCGGTATCTGATTTGGTAACCCTTGATATGGTGTAATGCGGCACATTTTTTTTAGTGCAGCCAAAAGCTACAAGCATGATTATTAAGCAAGCGAAGATATTCTTGATCATGTGGCAAAGTTAAACTGTTGGTTTGAATTTGATGACGTTGATTTCGCTGATTTTTTTACCCCCGGTTATAATATCCATTTGCAGCAACACTGATCATGGAAAAACAGACTAAGCCGGTCATTTAGCTCGCCTATTGTAAACAAACACATTTAAGCTACCTCAACAAGGTTACATGCCCTTTTTGAACCTCAACCTGTCCATCGCCCATGGTATAGTTGCACAACCAGTAGTAAACACCCGTAGGCACAGGTTTCCCGTTATAATTGCCATTCCAACCATCATATATACTTTCGGACTCAAATAGCCGCTGACCCAGGCGGTTAAAAACCGTAAGCTTATACGCTATAGGATTGCTGCTTTGATTAGGCCTGAATAAGTCGTTTACGCCATCGCCGTTGGGTGTAAAAGTATTAAAAAACGTAACCGGCTCACATGAATCCTGCGTTATCATAATATCCAATTCCGTAATGATACAACCTTGCTTATCCAGCAGGACAAAGTGGTTAGTGCCGGCGCTGAGGCCTCTTATTGTTTCATCGGGTGTATAACTTTGGCCGCCATGCTTGATAGCGCCGATAGATACCCCTTCTACATAGGTGTTAAACTTTACCTGGCCCGCTAATGTACAAATCGCGTTTTTAGCGGTATATGATACGTAGGGTTTGGTCAAGGCAAAATCGGGTACGGTAACTTGTTTTTCAGCCTGGGATCCGCCAGATGAAGTGATTACTAATTGATAGGTACCCGGTAGCATCCTGTTAAAAACGCCGGTAGTGTTGCTTATACCGTTTAAGCTATATGTATAATGATCCGGATGAGCTGCTGTGAGCACGGTAACATTTGCTTCGCCGTAAAAGTCGCATTCGGGCTTGATGACAATATCATTTACAACAATTGGCGGGCATACTTCCTGTACGAGGGTACAATCTTTTTCGTAAAGCAAACAGCCGTTTGGTGTTATAATTGAAAAGTGATAAACACCCGGGATTAAATCTGCAAAAACATGGTCAATGGGGTAAACCGCATTGTTATATTTTACCTGGTATAACGCTTTATCGGCATTTGTTTCCAATTTAATTGATCCCGCGATATCACAAACCGGATCCGTTTTATTAAAAGTAACAACGGGGTCTTGTAGTGAAAAATCAGGAATATTAAATGGATATGTTTTAGGCTCCTCACCACCATTTGAGGTAATAGTAACCCGGTAATCACCGGGAAGCAGGTTATCAAAAATACCCGTTGTGTTACTTTCTCCCGTATTAAGCTTATAGGTATATTGATTTCCGTGCGGGGCGCAAATAATTTCGGCCCGCCCTTTATTCACCACATTGCATTCCCGGGTCACATTAATGCTTTGAAGCTTAATTACCGGTATTTCACCTGTTTCAACAGTACTGCCGGCATCATAAACTATATAGGGCAGTGAACCGGCAATACCTTTTATAAACATATTTTTCAGGTCGAGTTCGATAAGCTCCGACCTGTTATTGTTTACACCAATAGCATATACCGTTACAGCCCCCCTGGAAGCTACCGATGTTAAACCATATACAACCCGGTCTGTAATAGGTATAACTAATTTACTTTGAGAGAGATCATCGAGAGAGACTTCGACAATGCCATTATAACTTGCCATATATAGCTTATCGTTATAAAATACAAGGTCGCCCGAAGCCCCGTACGGCATAATTCCCAGATTAACAAGCACGGGATTTTTAGGATCAAGTTTATACAGCGAGTTCCCACTGGCCATGTACAGGATCCCGTTTTTATCAACCGTCATTGAATTTACGGGGGGCACCGACGCCAAATACTGGCAATTTGTTACCTGGGGGGTATTACCTCCGGTTATATCAGCTACACTCAATCCACCGAAAGCCAGGGTATAATAGATCTTATTACCCCAAAGCGCAATCGAAAAATAACCCGCCCCACAACCATTAACATTTTTTGAAACCGCCCCGTTAGGCGTAATGGTTACCTGTTGTAAAATTCCCTGGTCGGTAGCAGCATAAAACTGCTGTGCGTACCCTTTAACAAAAGTTAAAAGTATAACACTAAACAGCAATGCAGCTCTTTTTAGTAAAAGGTTTAAGTTAATGATATGTTCAGGCACAATAGTTTGAGCCAAATATACAGTATTACTAATATCTACACCATATTAAGTGCAATTAATAATTAGCATATTACAAGCTTATCCCAAGCCTTATTGCCGATTTTGCCTCAGTACCCCCATTGTATGATACGCCATACATCAAACGGATATTAAGATATTGCAATCCAAAACCCAGTTCGGTATAGTTTTTAAGCGTGGGAGTGTACAGGTAATTTACATCGACGATCTCCTGCAGTTTAAACTTGCGGATCAGCGGGATCTTATTGATGATGAAACCAGAAAAGTTGTGTTCAAAATGCCCTTCAAGATATTTATCAGGCGTACTGAAATCATAGTAATCCAATAACAGGAAGCGGTTTAACCTCGGCTTGTATGAAAGCACCTCGTTGCCTGCAAAGTGGAAATAATCGGGGAAGAATGCGCTTTTAGCGTTCAGGAAGTTACCAGCTCCTATAAAAAATGAGCTGCTGCCATAAAAACCCATACTAATATCTGCCTTTGAAATCTCCGCGCTGATTTTATCATAATTAACATCCGAACCTAATACATTGCTGATACCTTTAGTGTAGTTTAAACTGATGGTTGGATATTTGGATGGCAGATAGCGCCTGCCCGAAGGATAGGTTTCGTATTTATTGCTGAAATCATAACTGGCCTGCAGGTTTACGGTGAGCGACTGATTTTCGGGGAACAACAATGAGTTATGATCAGGATCTAACGGGTTATTGGACGTAAACTGATGGGCGTGCGGATCAAAAACACTGAATGAAGCCGTGTTTAACAACGATGTACGGTTAGCCCACTCAACCGATGCGCTACCGCGCAAACCGCCGGTCACCCTGCCCGAAAGTGAAGCCAAAGCAAACTGCTTCTGATACAATTTCTTAAAATTCTGTTGTGCCAACAGGCTGTGAACTGTATTCACAAAGGTCGACATAGGCGCCAGGTTATTCAGGTCGGCTACATCCGAACCCCCGCTTAAACTCAATGTAAAACGCTGCATTACCGGTAAGGCAACACCTCCTGAGCCATTTAACAGGTGATTGGACAAGCCATACCGCATTTTGCCATTCAGCATAAAATAGCGGTTATTGACTGTATCAATCAATTTGCTATACGATGCGCCGTAATCAAAAGCCAAACCTTCTACTGTGTTATAAAGCAGGGAGCCGATGATTGGATCGTAATGAAAATATTCTTTTTTGTATCGATTGCGGGTATTGATGCCGGTGAAAAGCAGGTTTACCGGTTTAAATTTATTGTTAGCTTTATCCAGCGAGTCGAGATATTCTTTTGATTCGCGTTTTTTGGCCAGCTTATCCTTGTTGGTGTAGTCGGTAACCTCTTCGCCGGTAAGCGGAATAGGCCGAGCCTGGTTCCAGTAAGCAGAATCTTTGCTGATGCCCTTGGTGATCCGGAGCACTTCGTTAAAATCGGCTTTGTTTAATGCAGGGTCGAGGTTATAGTTTTTGTAGATCGAAATAAAGTAACCTCCTAATTTAAATCCAAACAAACCTCCTGTAAATTCAAATTTAACAGATGATGTCATCCATACCTTTTCGCTAACAGGGAAAAACTGCTGGTTAATTTTAAGGGTATCAACAAAATTGATGTTAGCCTTTTTGGTTATGTAAAGCTGCAACCCGTAAATGCGCCAGCTATCATCCAAAATATAAATATATCCCTCAAAACATGGGTCATGTGCCCGTTTAGGGCTCACCTCGATCTTGTTAATAGTTTCGCCATTCTCAACCGAAGTACCTATGTACCTATAGTTATAATAAAACATAGCGTTATCAGCCACCGGCGATACCAGAGGGCGGTTACTCATACCCCGCCAGGTTTCATAATTCTGGTAAAAATTAACCGCCATATCCGATGCCCGGTTAAAGCTGAACGCCCTGTTACGGCCCGACACTTTTGACGACACCTGTTCCTCATGCACCTTATCGGGCCTGATAAAGCTATATTTTGATTCCGACTCAGAAAGGTAAACTATCCCGCGGCGGTTTGAATCAAGGCCGGCTTCACTGGTAGCTTTTTGCACATCAAAACCCATGAAAGTTTTTGGAGCGGCCAATAGTTTTTGTAAGCCTTTGATGTAGATATCGCAGGTATAGGCTTTAACTTCGTTAAGATAGGTTTTGCGTTTTTTAATGGCCTTACGCATAATTGCATAAGCTGGATCTTCAGCCCCTGCATGCACAGTAACATCCTTAAGCTGGTAAGTTTCTGTTTGCAGGCTGATGTTGATAACCTGGTTAGCTGCAAGGTTAACTATTTTGCTTTGCTGGGCATAGCCAACTGCTTTGTATTGAATTTCCTGCAGGCCGCCATTTAAACGCAGCAGGTAGGTTCCTTCGCTGTTGGCGGATACCCCTATAGTAGTATTTTTTATAAAAACGGATGCAAAGGGGACGGGCTTACCTTCCTGGTTGGTTATTTTACCACTAATGCTGAATTGCTGGGCATATGAAGAAAAATTGAATATTAAAAATAACGCAACTAAGGCTGGCTTCATTAAGCAGATGTTTATGCTAAGATGAAACTTATTAATTGATTGTTACAGCGCCAAATTGTTAAATTATGTGAAAAGGCACCCGGTTAGGATGCCTTTTTCTTTGATATATCTTTGTTGCCAAGAGGCGGATGTGGCTTATTTTTGATGTTCCAATCCTTAATATCAACCAGGCCTGGCTTTGTTTGATAATGCGATTTGCTTTCAGGGCACCTCACAATAAATTTACCTTTAACCTGCTCTATAACCGGCCTTTCGCCGCATTCCTTACAGGGTTCACAAAAAATATTTTCTTGTATAGGTATAAATTTTTCCATAGTAAATTATTCGAACATTAGTACGTTTAATTAATTATGGGGTCCTTTCGGTAATACAAATAACGTAATTTCCGATCTCAAAAAATAAAATTCCTCACTAATAAACAAAATAAACAACATGGGAATGCTTATTTTATCAGTGCAAGTAAATCTTCATCGCTGATAATGGGTATATTAAGTTTATTAGCTTTCTCTAACTTGGCAGGGCCCATATTTTCACCCGCGACCAGGTAATTAAGTTTAGCCGAGATACTGCTCAATATCTTGCCACCGTTTTGTTCAATGATATCTTTCAGCTCATCACGCGAAAAGTTGCCGAATGTTCCCGATATAATAAAGTTCATCCCGGCAAGCTTTTCACTGGCCAGTACAACTTCTTTTTCTTCGGCAATAAATTGCAGGCCCTGCTCCCTTAGTTTTTGTATTTCCTGCCGGTGGATTTCACCTGCAAAATATTCGGTTATACTTTGGGCTATCCGTTCGCCTATTTCTTCGGCAGCTGTAAGTTCTTCAGCCGACGCTCCCATTAATTTATCTATCGATTTAAAATGGAAAGCCAGCTTGCGGGCCACCGTTTCGCCCACATAACGGATGCCCAAACCAAACAGTACTTTTTCGAAAGGCATTTTCTTGGATGCCTCAATACCATCAAGCATATTATTGATCGATTTTTCGCCAAAGCGGCCTAACTGTTTCAATTCGGCAGCATGGGTATGCAGCTCATAGATATCGCTGATGTGGCTTATAAAGCCCTTGCTGTATAAGGTTTCGATAGTTTCATCACCCAGCCCATCAATATTCATTGCTTTACGGCCAATGAAATGCTGCATCTTTCCAATAATCTGCGGCGGGCAGCCTTCATCATTGGGGCAATAAAACGCAGCCTCGCCCTCCTTGCGCTCAAGCGGAGTATCGCAGGCCGGGCAGGTAACGCGGTAAACAACAGGCACAGCGTTGGCCTTACGTTTTTCAGGGTTTACACTAATGATCTTTGGGATGATTTCACCGCCCTTTTCAACAAAAACGGTATCACCCTCATGCAGGTCAAGCCGGATGATCTCATTGGCGTTATGCAGCGTCGCACGTTTTACTGTTGTGCCAGCAAGCAGTACAGGCTTTAAGTTGGCAACCGGGGTTACTGCACCGGTACGGCCCACCTGATAAGTGACCTCAAGGAGCTCTGTCTCCACCCTTTCGGCTTTAAACTTGTAAGATATGGCCCAGCGCGGCGATTTGGCGGTAAAGCCAAGCTCCTGCTGCTGTGAGTAATTATTTACTTTAATAACAATGCCGTCAATATCATAGCTCAAGTTAAAACGTTCCTTATCCCATTTATTAATAAATGCCAAAACGCAATTAATATCCCCGCAAAGCTCACTATGCTCATTGGTATGAAACCCCCAGGTTTTAACAGCCTGCAGGCTTTCCCAATGGGTTTTAAATACTGTTTTTTCGGTGTACAAAAAGTACAGGAAGCAATCAAGCGGGCGTTTGGCTACTTCGGCCGAATCCTGCATTTTTACTGTGCCTGAGGCAAAGTTACGGGGATTAGCATAAGGAACCTCCCCACTTTCGATACGTTCATTATTCAACCTGTCAAAAGCTTTGCGGTGCATGAACACTTCACCGCGGATGTCAAAATAGCCGGGATAGCCTTCGCCATGCAGGCGCTTAGGTATGGTATGAATGGTTTTAATATTGGTGGTAACCTCATCACCCTGTACACCATCACCGCGGGTAACGGCCCGCACCAGTTTGCCGTCTTCATAAGTGAGACTCATGCTCAAACCATCAAACTTAAGCTCACATACGTACTCAAAGTTATCACCAATGGCTTTGCGGACCCGCTGATCAAAATCAAATAGCTCCTGTTCATTATAGGTATTGCCCAACGATAACATCGGCCAGCGGTGCCTAACCGTTACAAATTCCTTGGTTATATCACCGCCTACCTTTTGTGTTGGCGAATCAGGGTCAGCAAACTCCGGGTATTCTTTTTCGAGTTTATTAAGCAACTCCAGTTTTTTATCAAAATCAAAATCAGAAATGGTTGGCATAGCCAGCACATAGTAGTTGTAATTGTGCTGTTTAAGTTCGGCGGTTAATACCTCTATTTGTTTTTTTGTTTCAGCTGATGACATAGGTACGAAGGTAATAATTTCCTTTATTTCATCCTTTTCACCACGGTAAATACCGGCTTTTGGCAATAACGTTTTTTTGGCATGCAATAACAATAATTAGCATATGATATTGCATATAATACCAATAAAATAAATATGATAAATCTCTTTCATAAACGCGGAGCACATAGTAGATTTATCAAACAAAAAACTACATCGAATGAAAACACTAAAAATCCTGATCCTGTCAGTATGGTTGATGCCTTTTTTGGCAACCGCGCAAACAAAACCACTAAAACATGCCCACAACCCTGCTGCAAACCATCACAAACTGCCGGTACGGGGCATTACTTATGATGACTTTAAAAGTTCAGTAACCGACTTTGCCGACACCAGCAGTAAAAAAGCCCTTGCCGATTCGGCCTGGCTGCTATGGAAAACCGAGAAATGGGACGCCCTCGAAAAATTCTTTACCGCCAACAACCTTAACGGCGGTTGGCCTCCAAACCGTGGCGCAGTAAATCTTATCATCATTACTCTAAAAAAGGGTGTGTTGATTGACCGCTATGGCGGTTATAGCGATTCTACCGGCACTTTTCAGGATAAAGGCACTTTTGTATCGCCAAAAGGCGTACCCTTCCCAATGCGTGCTTTGCCGGATAATACTCTTAGCAAGCCGTACAAAATTTACAAGATCCTGAAGCCTATAGCCAAAGTTAGGGAGGGTAAAATTATTCCATGGTTTGGCAAACCGGGCTTGGGTATCCAGTATGAAGTACCAGCCACTGTTAACGACCTGAAAGCAGGCGGTTACATTGAAGAGGTAAAACAATAAAAACGCGATATATTAAAATATGATCACAAAATATGAAGTAACAAAATCATTGTTGTTTGATGGAGACGAAGCCGAGGTAATACATAAAACATTTAAACTGCCTGCCGGTGATATAAAGTTCGGTGATTTTGCCAATAATAATTTTGAAGATCTGCATAAGGTAATTACACCCGACGACTTTAAAACCATTGTAAAAACAGGCGGCTTTAATGCCGACTTTCTTAATTTATACAAGGGCAGCGAAAGGCTCAGGCTATATTATACTAAAAAGGGGAACTCTATTGCTGTTTTCGCATATGGCGAGTTTCAGCCAACAAGGTATAAACTTTATTTTGAAGGCTTTTGGATATTGTAATACCACTGTTTATACAATAAAAAAACCTGCCGTAACCGGCAGGTTTTTTTATTACTATCTGTTTTAATTAATGGTCGGTACTTGATGTTTCGCTGGTAACACTCATAGGGAATGTTAAACCGCCCGGAACTTGCGGGTTATCTTTTATTTCGACAGTACCGTCAATGTTTTGCTTTAATTTTGAACTGGAGATCCAGCCGGTAGCCTTGTCAACAACAACATCAGCTACCATAGTACCTTTCATATTGTATTTCATGGGCATATTACTAACGGTTTTATAACTGGCAGTATTATCTGTTTCAAGTGTGGCATTTCCGTGTATCAGGTAGCTCTGCGGAGTGATATCAACCAGTTGATAAACAGATATGACCTTCGCGCTCATAGCACCTTCCAGGTTATTTTTAATTGTCCATTTATCATTTTTTGCCACCGCCGTTTCGGGCAGCACCGACATGGCCATTTCCAGGTTGCTTTTAAGCGCCCCTGATCCAAAAGATTGGGTTAGCTGCGTTTTCAATTGCTCTTTCTTTTCGGCCGGCACCTCCTTAAAGCCATCTATCATAGATGTGATCATATTCTCGGCGTTCTCTATCGACCTAATCCGGCCGCTTTTGGTTAGCGTTGCCGTAAATGGTTTATTGGTTATGCCCGACATGATTCTGGCCATAATATTTGTGGTATCCTTATTATCAGAATCAAAAGTTACATTACCCGTAGGCAGCTGCATTTTCATACCCACTTTGGTATAGTTAACCTCCATATAATAAAGAGAATCATTAGCATTTAATACTTTGAATGACATTTTGCCGTCAATCGTCATATCGATATTATTAACCTGCCCATTTATAGTTTGCTTTACAACAGAGTGTGCCGTAGTAGATAAGTAATAACTATTGCCTTTAATTAGTTTTAAAGCCGGTTTTACCTTCTGCGCATAACCGGTTACCGCTCCTATAACCAGTAAACCGGCCATCAAAATTTTCTTCATGATTGGTAATATGTAAGCGCTAAATATATTATAATATCTCTTACAAAAAACTTAAAATTCCTAACAATTAATTAAAAACAAATTCGTTAACTTTATACTGCGCTCGGCTCTTTAATTTTTCACACACCTAATTTAGCGGAAAGAGAGGTTTTTATGTTACAGCAGATAGCATTTATACCACAGCACCAGTTTCATGTGCTGATCAATTTTTCGGGAGAAGATGAACGTATTTTGGCAATTTTACCCAACGAAGCAGGAAATTTCCGCGTGATTTACCAGGGTAAGACAATTGCCGAACTTAACCTGGATAAGGACGGCTGTACCTGCTATAAGGGTAAACTAAAGAAAAACGTCATGGCCCAGCTTGAGCACCAGATAAAAAATCATTACGCCTAAGCTGTTAATAAAAAAGAATTTGATAGTTCATGGGAGATAAACCCATGGTTCATAGTCCATGAGTTTATACCTGTGGACTATCAATTAATTTCCGCTGGTTTTAGCCAGCATGGCTTCCCTGATAAATTTAACCGGCGCACTGCCGTAACTCAGGAACTTTTCGTTAAACTCTTTCAGTTTATATTTATCACCCATTTTTAGTTTATAGGCATCTCTCAAATCTATGATTTCTTTATAGCCGGTATAATAGCTAGTTAGCTGAACGCTGGTTACGCTAACGCGCTTCCATTTGCCATCGGCTTCGGCCTGCTGTTGGAAAGCTTCGCGGGTTAGTAGCTTAATTGCTTCATCTTTGGTCATACTGCCGCTATGAACACTATAATCCAAAATGGTGTTACATACCGAACGCAGGTTCCATTTATACCACATCAGCATCATTTCGGGTTCATTATTGCCAAAGCCGTTCTCCAGCATCATTTGCTCGGTGTATACCGCCCAGCCTTCGGCCATGGCACCGTTACCAAACACAGCTTTGATGATACTTGGGGCTTTATTGGAGTATACACCCTGTACATAATGCCCTGGCACAGCTTCGTGAATGCTCAGGATCTGTAAAATATAATTGTTGTACTCGCGCAGGTAGCTTTCGGCTTTCTCCTTGCTCCAGCCGGCCAGGCTGCCCACGTTATAGTATGAATTACCATTTTTATCGTACGGGCCAGGGCCGCTCATGGACGCGCCTGCCACACCCGCCATGTAACCAGGCTCTTTACGAATGATCAACGGTTTTGACGGATCAAGCGTTACCAGGTCTTTAGCTTTAACAAAGGCGTTCAGCTTAGGTATCAGCTGTTCAATTGACGATTGAAAATCTTCAGGCTTTACATGTTTTGATGATAGGGTATCTATCAGCTGGCTTATCATGAGCAGGCTATCGGCAGGCGCTGCTTGTTTGCCAAAATATTTCGGCCAAAGCTGTTTACTGATCTTGCCCATTTCGCGGTGAATGTATTTTTTACGTTCAACCGCGGCGTTGTAAATTTTTTCGGCGGTATTAGTAGCTACAATTTCGTATTTAAACTTATCCTCATACAAATCCTTGCCCAGCCTGAAACTTCTTGGGTGATCATTTTTAAGTGCTTTAAGCCAATCGGCATAGGCTTTAATGGCAACAACGCTCTGCGCAGCCCTGTCTGTCATTAACTTTTGCTCAGCTTTGGGGATATTGGTTTTCTTAAGCGAGTCTGCGAAGTCTTTTCCTATTACATCAAGCCCACCCAGGTTTTGCTCAATAGCCAGGCTGGTAAGTTCAACTACCGGGTTTTTAATTTGTTTTTGGGCGTCTTTGTAATACTGCGGAATAAACGACATGCGCTGATAAAAATGACGCAGACGTTTAGGAAGAGGCTCATAATGCTCATTCAGGATGTAAGCGAAGGTCCCGATAACGTTATATGACGATGGGTCCCACTCATATTGTTTTAACTGGCGCACCTGCCATTGCAGGTATTCAAGCTGATTTTGAAGAATCTTGTAATCTATTTTATTAGCTTCAGACAGCGTATTTACCTCAAAGCGACTCAATGAATCAACCTGGTATTTGGCAAAGGTTACCAGCTTATCGCGGCTTTGCTCGTTAGGCAACACCATCAAGCTATCGTATTTGTGATATCCTGCTGAAGTTGCCCAATCGGGGTTCAACTTCCAGAAGTTATCCAGAAACTTGTTCTCGTATTTAATAAAAGCTTCATCATCCTTCCCTAACAACGGACCGGTGCCGCTGCCCCCATCTTTTTTACAGCCGATAAAGGCAACCATGAATAAAACAACGGCGAGTGTTAATTTTAAAAATATGTTTCTGACCACAACTGATGAGTTTTACAATGAAGCATAAACTTAAAACTTTTAAGCCAAATAAATCAAACCGGCGACGAATTTGTTACTTTAAGCCCCCGGCCCCCTAAAGGGGGTGCGAGAATTAGTCGTTATAATTTGGATTACCTATGAATAATGAACATAAAGTTTTAGTAAATGAAATTGTGCATTTGCTGCAAGGCGGCAACGCACATGCAGATCTGAAAAAAGCGCTCGGTGGTTTACCGCCCAATCTTCGCGGGGTTAAAGTTGATAAACTTCCTTATACTATATGGCAACTGGTTGAACATATCCGGATAGCCCAGTGGGATATGCTTGAATTTAGCAAAGACGGCAGCCACGAATCGCCCAACTGGCCCGATGATTACTGGCCAAAAGAGCTTGCACCAAAAGATGATGCAGCCTGGGATAACAGCCTTGAACAGATTGACAGCGATTTGGAAGAGCTAATAGAACTCGTGAAAAGCGAAGATATCTATAAAAAAATTCCGCATGGCGATGGGCAAACCATCCTCCGCGAAGCGTTACAGGCTGCCGATCACAATGCTTACCACGTTGCCGAGATCATCGTGATCAGGAGGTTATTGGGGGCTTGGTGATATGTAAGATAACCATATACAACCGTCATTGCGAGGAACGAAGCAATCCCCAATTAGCAGAGCGGCTATGTAAAGTTTCTTTGTACAGTTTGGGATTGCTTCGTTCCTCGCAATGACGTATGTTTAATAAGATTACCTCGTTGTCTTCAGCACAAAGTTTGTTATCGCCATTACAAACTCCGGTTTAAGCGGTAAATCAGGCTCATTATAAGTTGCCTTGTTCTTTTCCTTATCGGCCGGGGCTTCTTTCAACACATGATTCATGTTGGGGATAATATCAAGTATAGCATCTGACTTTGCTTTTTTCAACTTTTCGGCGTCACCAACAGTTACCTGTAAATCGGTGGTTCCCTGGATGATCAATATTGGTGCTTTTACCTTCCTGATCTCGCGTTGCGGATTATACCTGAACCATGACATCAAATATTTTTGAATACTCGGCCGAGCTATAAAATACAAAGCGGGGTCGATATTATCGGTTGTTTTACCACGTTTCAAACTATCAAGCATCCGGTTAAAGCCTTCAGATATAAAAGCAGGTTGCGCTTTCATCTGTTCAGTGAGAATCTTATCTGCCGAATCACCGGCACCGGCCACTGATATGAAGCCTTTTATCGGCTCATCAAGCGAAGCCATCATGCCAACCAACGAACCTTCGCTGTGTCCCAGAATAATTATCCGTGAAAAACGCTCATCTGACGAAAGCATGTTAAGCAAGGCGGCGGCATCTTCTACATAATCCTCAAACCTGATCTCGTTTTCCTTAATGGATGTAGTGCTTTGCCCTACCAAACGTTTATCATAACGCAAGGATGCTATGCCTTTTTTTCCCAACTCGTTAGCTATCATCTTATAAACATTGGCATGGAGGCCCAGTTTTGGACTGTTACCATCCCTGTCGGTAGGACCTGAGCCTGCAATGATCAATACCAACGGCACCTTTCCGTTAGCGTCCTTTGGCATAGCTAATGTTCCGGATATTGAACCCAATAAAGTTTTAACCGTTACAGGCGACTCGACCAGAGAAGGATCGGTAGCTATGGTTGTACCCGCCGCGGTACTTGCCGCAGCAGTTGTAGCCGGCGCTTTGTACGGTGTCAATGACAGGCCCGTAAATTTATTATCGGCGTTTAACGACAGATTTAATAAAAAAACACTTTTCTGAAATGTAGCTTTATAATGCGCTATCGGGGTTTCATAGTTTTCAAGATCGGCCTGTAACAATGTGCCCAATTGTGTTTTTAACTGGCCAGTTGTACTTTTGAAATCGGCTTGTGAAAGTGCCTTCTTCATTTCTGGCCCAAACATGCTGTATATGCTATCCGGCTGATTATTATTGTATAGCTGTTTAAATTTATTTAAGGCCGTAGCATAATTGGCCGGAGGCGTTTGTGCAAATAAATTCCCTGCAAAACAGGCAACTAATATAAACAGACAAAGTTTTTTCATGTTATAATGGTCAATATACAGTGCAATGATGTATTGAGGCCGAAAATAAAGAAAAAATCAGGTTGTTTTGTTTATTTATGTCGTTGCATGGTTTTTTGCAAACAATATTTAATGGCATTAATATAAAACCTTTTGCCCGGCATAATCCATACTAATGTTGCAACATTCTTTTATATTATATAATTAAAATATCAATACAATACATATAATTTTATATATATTGTATTATATTGCGATACATTTTTATATTTTTTTAAACTACAGTAAATTTCTACATTACTGATTAATGAGGGTTTTAATAGCAGGCTTATTTTTTGCATTCCTGGCGGGAGGGTATTGTATTTCGTTTGCCCAAACAAAACCTTCAACAATACAGGGTAAAGTTTTAATCGAAAATAACCAACCGGCCGATGCAGCCACCGCAGTATTGCTTGCTGCTGCCGATTCATCTGTATTAAAATCAAACATGGTAAATAAAAATGGCCAGTTTGAATTTCAGGGACTACAGCCTGATAGCTACCTCGTGCTTATCAGCAAAATAGGTTACGTAAAAGTTTATGCCGGCCCTTATAAAGTTACCGCAGGCCAAAAAATAACAGCCAACGATATTGTTTTAAAACTTTCGGATAACCAGCTAAAAGAAGTTAAGATAGTTGCCCGAAAGCCATATATTGAGGTAAAACCCGGTAAAATTGTATTAAGTGTACAAAACAGCATCCTGGCCGAAGGAAATTCGGCCTTTGATATCCTGAGGCAATCACCCGGGGTAAGGGTTAACAGCAACGAAACTTTAAGTATTAACGGCAGACAAGCAGCATTAATAACCATCGACGGCAAACCTACCAACCTTACCGGGGATGATCTTACCAGTTTGCTCCGAAGTATGCAAAGCAGCACTATCGACCAGGTTGAAATGATCAGTAGCCCGTCGGCCAAATATGACGCCTCGGGCGGAGGAATCATCAACATCATTTTAAAAAAGGGTAAAAATCTGGGTACTAACGGTACGGTTACCGCTATGGCAGGTTATGGAAAGTATTACAAAAGTACAGCAGGCATTGTTTTCAACAACCGCACCAGTAAACTCAATATTTTTGGAAATTACACTTACGATAATAATAAAGGCACACGTACTATTACAACCAACCGTAACATTGCTTATAACGAGACCCTGAGTAATTACGATGTTGATTATAACAATATTCAAAAAACCACTAACCACAACTTTAAAATAGGGGCCGATTATACTATCAACCCAAAGCAAACTATAGGCTTTTTAGTAAGCGGAATTATCAGGAGTGATGATTTTATAAAGCATAACGACCTGTACATCAGCAACCAACAGCAGCTCGATTCAATAATCAGGGCCCGTTCAAACCTTGACCGGGGCAGCAACTATTTAAACTACAATATCAATTATAACGCGGTGTTGGATAAAAGCGGCCGCAGTATCTCGGTAGATGGTAACTATTCAACCTACACCCGCCACTCTAATGAATTTATTACCAATAGCTTTTTTACCCCGGCAGGCAATACTTACCGCGATGATCTTGAGTTGGAAAACCTTTCGCCGTCAGATATCCACATCTGGACATCAAAAATTGATTTGGTTAACCCATTAAACAAAACCTCACGATTGGAGGCTGGCATTAAATATAACAACACCCGCAGCAATAACAATCTCATTTTTGGCCCCAAAATAAACAATATATATGAGGCCGACCCCAATTTCAGCAACAGGTTCCTTTATACCGAAGCAGTGAGCGCGGGATATATCAATTATCTAAATAAAATAGGTAAGTGGGATATTACGGCAGGTATACGTGCCGAAAACACTCATGCAACCGGTAAATCATGGGGATTAAATGAGCGGGTACCGGCGATAAATACCAATAATTATTTTAACCTTTTTCCGCAGGTACAAATAAGTTATGAGGCCGATAAAAAAAATATCATCGGTATTGGTTATAACCGAGGTATTCACCGGCCGCTTTACGAAGATATCAATCCGTTTTTGTACTATACCGACCTGTATGATTATCGTGCAGGCAACCCTCAGCTAAAGCCGGAATACACCAACACCATACAAATCTCCCATACTTATAACCAAACCTTTTCAACCGAACTGTATTATACAGTTACTAATAATGCTTATGATTTCCCGGTATATCAGCAAAACGATTCGACTAAGGTTAACATAACTCTCCGTAAAAACTTCGGGCAGATCTTTGTTTACGGGGCTTCATTTTACGCGCCTGTGCAATTTACCAGGTGGTGGTCGGCCAGTTTTAACCTTGATGCCATTTATGTACGTTACAAAGCTTATGCGCAAAACGGCGATTTTGACAGGGGCAAGCAGGACATTATTTTTGGCAGCACACAAAACTTTACCATTACCGGTACATTACTTGGCGAAATATCGGGCAGGTATGAAACCCCTACCATTTACGGCATCAATGAACTAAAAGCAAGTTATTCGGTAAATGCGGGTATCAGCAAGCAAATATTAGATAAGCGGGCCACTATTAAATTAGCACTAAACGATGTATTTAATACCGACAGGGGGCGCAACCGTGCCAGATATCAAAACATTGATCTTTCGGAGGTAAATAAGCGCGATACGCGCATTGTAAGGCTTAACTTTAGTTACCGCTTTGGCAAAAGCACAGTTAAATCAGCCAATAAACGCAATACGGGTAATGATGATGAGCGCCGTCGCACCGGAAATTAATAATGCGCATACCTAACCTTTAATTCAGGGTATTTGCCTTTTATACGTGTAACAAAAAAATGCCCAAGCGAATCGGATCTAATAAACTTGTTATAGGCAGATAAAGGAAAACCGAAGTATTGCCACACACCGCCATTTTCCCGAAATTCAAGTTCAAGGATGCGGGCGTCCGGATCATAGCCAACGCTGCTTAAAGCCGATGATTGTACTGTACGTCGTTGCATTTATTATATATACTATATTAAATACAAAAAAGTTTTTAAAATATCAGCCCGCGTGACCGCTTATCATACTAATTAAAATGATAAGCAGCACAAGTACTGTGATAGCCGTGTACAGGTAATCCTTTTCCATAATAAAACCAATAGCCGAAAATAACACCCGGATAACCGGTGTAGCTATCAGCAAAATTATCCCCGCCTGTATAATTGCCCGGCCGCGTAAAGTAAAGATACCGTGTATAATGCCACCAGGATTACTCACAAAATCGGGCACACCAACAAACTTGCTGTAATCAACATGGGTTTGCCCGTGCCTGTACAGGTAAATAACCCCGCCAATAAAAATAACGCTCATTGATACCAGCACTCCCGCGCGCAGTATCCAGCCAATCACGGCCTGCATATCGGTATCTTTGAATTTGCTCATTTTATATCATTATGTCATTTGGTCATTAAGTCATTCTTACCCGCCATTGCTTTATTAAGTCATTTTTCTTATCAGGTCGACCAGCCATGTCACTTAACCTCACACAAAAATGACTTAATGACGCAATGACCTAATGACAAATTATATAGTTCCTGTAATTCCTTTATATATCATTTGCGATGCCAAAAACGTAACCACCACGGCAAAAACCACACGTAGCCATCCCGACGATGAAGTATGTACCAATATTTTTGATCCGCTTAAGGCACCTAATAAAACCCCAATAGCTACCGGCATCGAAAGCCCGGGATCAATGTACCCCCGTTGCAGGTAAACTACCGCGCTTGCTGCTGCGGTAACCCCTATCATAAAATTGCTGGTAGTAGTTGATACCTTAAAAGGGATGCGCATAACACCATCCATCGCCAAAACTTTCAGCGCTCCCGAACCTATGCCCAGCAAGCCTGATATTACCCCCGCAAAAAGCATCATGAAAAAGCCGCCACCTACGTTCCTTACCGAATATGTAATTTCGCCTGCCGGGCCGGGGAAACTGCCGTTTAGTTTCAGCCTTTCGGCCAATGCACTTTTTTGCTGATGGATTTGCTGCGATTTTTTTCGTAACGACATTACTGCCGAGAGGATCAGGATCACTCCAAATAATACCGCTATAAAATTAGTCGGGATATAAACTGCTATCAGTGCGCCAACCATGGCGCCGGCCGTTGTGGCAATCTCCAGGAACATCCCCAGCCTGATATTGGTAATCCCTTCTTTAACGTAAGCTGCTGCCGAACCTGATGACGTGGCAATAACCGAGATCAGCGAAGCCCCGATGGCGTATTGAATGTCCACTCCAAGTAAAATAGTAAGCAGCGGAATAATAACAACCCCTCCGCCCAACCCGGTTAACGAGCCCAGCAAACCCGCCAAATACGACCCAACAAGTATGATAAGCGTTAGTACTGTTACCGACATAGGGTAATTGATATTTACCGGCTAAAGTAAGGATTTTATCATTAGGTCATTGAGTTGTTGCCTATGTTAATTGAGCGTGAAACTTACCCGAAATGTCAATGACCCAATGACAATGAAATGAATGACCCAATGAACTAATTTCTTAATTTCGCACCTATGGGTTATTCAAGTTTACAAGCCTGCATTGCCGATCTCGAAAAAAACGGCCACTTAATACGCATTAAGGAACAGGTGGATCCTTACTTGCAAATGGCGGCCATACACCTGCGTGTATTTGAAAACGAAGGGCCTGCCATACTATTTGAAAACGTAAAAGGGAATCGTTTTCTGGCAGTATCCAACCTGTTTGGTACACTCGACAGGTCGAAATTTATTTTCAGGGACACACTTGAAAAGATCAAGGTACTCGTCGATATTAAAAACGATCCGATAAAGGCCATCAAAAATCCTTTTAAATATGCAGGCATTGGGTTAACGGCGCTCTCGGCATTGCCTATGAAAAGCGGCGCAGGCGCACCCATTAAATTTGGCAAATGTAACATCAGCGATATCCCGCAAATTGTAAACTGGCCTATGGATGGTGGCCCATTTGTTACCATGCCCCAGGTGTATACCGAGGATATGGATAAACCCGGCATCATGAACGCCAACCTGGGCATGTACCGCATCCAGCTTGCCGGTAATGACTATGTACAAAACCAGGAGATCGGTTTACATTACCAGATACACCGGGGTATTGGCGTGCATCAAACCAAAGCCAATGCCAAAGGGCAACCATTAAAAGTCAGCATTTTTGTAGGCGGGCCACCGGCACATCCCGTAGCTGCCGTAATGCCCCTGCCCGAAGGTTTATCAGAAATGACTTTTGCAGGTGCATTAGGGAACCGTCGCTTCCGATATTTTTATGATGCAGAAGGTTTCTGTATTTCGGCTGATGCTGATTTTGTGATCACCGGCACAGTTATGCCGCACGAAAATAAACCTGAAGGCCCCTTTGGCGATCATTTGGGCTATTACAGTTTGGTACATCCCTTCCCGCTGATGAAGGTGCATAATGTTTATCACCGTAAAGATGCCGTTTGGTCGTTCACTGTGGTTGGTCGCCCGCCGCAGGAGGATACCAGCTTTGGGGCTTTGATCCATGAAATTACCGGTTCAGCTATTCCTAAAGAAATCCCCGGTCTGCATGCTGTAAATGCGGTTGACGCGGCAGGTGTGCATCCCCTGCTTTTTGCCATTGGCAGCGAGCGCTATACCCCTTACCTTAAAGAGCGCAAACCACAGGAGATAGTTACTATCGCCAATCACATACTGGGCAAAGGCCAGCTGAGCCTCGCAAAATACCTGTTCATTGCCGCACAGGAGGACGAGCCTAAACTTAATATAAACGATATCGGCGGATTCCTGAAGCACATTCTGCAAAGGGTAGACCTTACCCGCGACCTGCATTTTCATACCAACACTACTATCGATACACTTGACTATAGCGGCGAAGGCCTAAACTCGGGTAGTAAATTAGCTGTTACCGTGGCCGGCGATATCAAACGCGAACTTTGGACGGAACTCCCGGATTGGTTTAGTCTCCCCCGCCCGATCAGTGCTTACAAAATGGCCATGCCTGGTGTGCTCATGGTTGAAGTGCCCAAACATGTAAATCACAAGGACATAGATAACATTATCAGCATTATAGAATACAGCCTGCAGGATGAAGACCTTACCGGCTTGCCTTTAATGGTACTCTGCGATGATGCCGGTTTCGCCGCCCAAACCATTAACAATTTTGTTTGGGTAACCTTTACCCGCAGCAACCCGTCGCATGATATTTATGGTGTTGGCAGCTTTACAGAGCACAAACACTGGGGCTGTAACGGTCCGCTAATCATTGATGCCCGCATCAAACCACATCACGCTCCCGTGTTGGAGCGGGTGCCGGAAGTAGAGAAAACAGTTGATAAGCTGGGCGAAAAGGGTGGATCCTTGTTTGGGATAATATAACAGAACCTTGATTAAGAGGATTTAAAGATTTCTTGATTTTTACCTACTTCTTATCTAAACTCGAATTTTATAGAATTAAAGAATTTATAGAATTTGCATTGCCCTCTGACAATTTCTTAATTCTATAAGATTCCGGCTTAGACAAATGCGTTAAGGATTGCAGCGGATACCTGCCGTGTGGCTAATGCCAGTGCAGTATGAGCGGAAAGCCTGGGCCCCAGGCAACGCCCATTTCATCTTCAAAGTTGCAAATAAGGCACAAGTGAGCATACCCACGGGCTATCACACAACACTTGCACCAAAAAGTGACGCTCGAAAAAGCACCCTCCTCAATCCAAAATCTAACTTTAAATCAAACCAAGGCACTTTTCCGAAAAATAAACCTCTAATCTCCGCTCACTAATCACTATATTAGCATCCTTTTAATTTTAATCATGAATATATTTTACGGAACAGGGGTAGCTATGGTAACCCCTTTTCATGCGGATGGTCAAATTGACTACAACGGGTTGAGAAACCTGATTGAACATTTGATTGATGGCGGGGTGGAATACCTTGTATCATTAGGTACAACCGGCGAAAGTGCCACATTGAGCGAGGCTGAACGAAAGCAGGTTTGGGCTTTCACAGCCGAAGTGGTAAATAAGCGCGTTGGCCTGGTGGCGGGTATTGGCGGTAATAATACTCATGAAGTTGTTGAGCAAATAAAATCGTTTGATATAAAAGGCTATGATGCTATACTTTCAGCAAGTCCGCATTATAACAAACCTACCCAGGAAGGTATTTATCAGCACTACAGGGCTATAGCACAAAATACTAAACTGCCTATAATTCTGTATAACGTACCAAGCCGTACAGGCAGTACCATCAGCGCCGAAACAACTGTACGCCTGGCGAAGGAGTTTAAAAACATAATCGGTATCAAAGAAGCATCGGGCAATTTCGACCTGTTTAACCAATTGATGCGCGACAAGCCCGAGGATTTCCTGTTCATATCAGGCGATGACCCGGTTACTTTGCCAATGATGGCCTTAGGCGGAGTTGGTGCAATATCGGTTATTGGTAATGCTTTGCCACGCCAGCTATCTGACATGGTTAGGCTTTTGCTGAACGGCGATTACAAAGCAGCACATGCAGCGCATTTTAACCTGATTGAGTTTACCCGATTAATGTTTGCCGAAGGCAGCCCTGCAGGCGTTAAAACTGCCCTAAAACAATTAGGCATCTGCGGCGATACTGTGAGACTGCCATTGGTACAAGTAAGCGAAAAAACTGCCGGTGCTATTGTGGAAGAGCTTAAAAAGTTAGCCCCAGTAGCGGTGAAGGCGTAAATGCCTTTCGAGAAACGCATAAACTTCATAAATTTCAACAATAAAAAACCCGGTCCATGGACCGGGTTTTTTATTGGAATAAGATGATAAAAATCTTACTAAGCCTCTTTATTCTTCGCCTCCTGAACTTCAAGGCGGATTGCCTGTGCCAGGTTTTTAAGATCCTGCATACCTTTACGTACACGTGTACCGGCAGCGCTGTTTCCTTTATTGTAGAATTTGTCGGCGTCGGCCTCTAAAGCTGCTACAAGCTCTTTTACTTCAGTAAATTTTTTCATTTAATTACTCCTTTTAAATTTTGAGGTTTATTGTTTTAATTAAAGCTAAGCTAAAATGTTTTTTGGTAATTAAAAACTTTTGAAGCCAAAAAATACGGCCTTAACAGTGGTTTTTTTCCACATTTTTGCCCATTTTGATTTATTAACCGTTGCTTATTTTTTATTAAAAAGTTTAAATCAAACCTATATTTAAAAATAAGATTCATTAATAATTAAAATACAAGCCATAATTCGGCATAAATAATATTTACAGCAAACCATACAACTTAAACGCAGTATTTTAAATACTATTAAGTATTAACATATTCAGCTGGTTTAAAAAGTCTGTTGTAGTATGTCAGGGTAGTGTTCGTGCACTTTTAGTATCAATTCGCCAAATAAAGTGTTAGCCCAGGCAAACCATTTGCGGGTAAAGTCCTTTGCATCGTCTTTATTAAAGGATTCGTGCATGAAACCGGTGCCTGCATGTGTGCTTTTCAGCCATTTGATGCACTGTACAATCTCTGCTTTATCGGTTGATGTAATACCGCGCATAATGATTGCCATTGGCCAAATATAACCTATACCCACGTGCGGGCCTCCAATGCCTTCGGCAACGGTGCCTTTAAAGTAGTAAGGATTACTATCGCTCAGTACAAATTTACGGGTACTTTGGTACAACGGATCATCAACTTTTACCGAATCAAGATAAGGCAGAGCCAACAGACTTGGAACGTTCGAATCATCCATGAAAAGTTGGTTTCCATAACCATCAACCTCAAACGGGATAACCTGACCAAATTGCGGGTGATGGCCAACAGCATATTGTTTAAGTGCCGCCTGAACCTCTGTTGCTAAAGCCTTACAAGCATCAGCGGTAGCATTATCATGACCGATGGTACTGTACATTTCGGCCATTTGGTTTAAGCTTGCTACAGCGAAGTAGTTTGAGGGGATCAGAAATGGATAAATGGTAGCATCATCCGAAGGACGGAAGATAGAGCAGATCAAACCAACGGGTTTAACGGGATTACCGTAGCCTCTGTTTGGTGCGGTATCGCTTTGTGTCTCGGTTTTACGCTGGAAAAAGTACGGGCCTTTACCATCCTTACGTTGCTGTTCTTTAAACGTAGCCAGGATGATCTTACCTGCTTTTTGCCAGTTGCCATCAAAAAAGCTGCTGTCGCCGCTGATCTTCCAGTAATTGTATGCCAGCCTTACAGGATAGCAAAGTGAATCGACTTCCCATTTACGTTCGTGCAGTTCGGGTTTCATGGTAGTGCGGTCACTGTCCCACTCGCTACCGGTCGGGCCCTCGTTAAAGGCATTGGCATAAGGGTCAATGATCACGCATTTAGCCTGACGGCTTAGCACGCCCTGAATTAATTTTTTAAGTGCCGGATCATTTTTAATGAGCGGCAGATACGGCCAAACCTGCGCCGATGAATCGCGCATCCACATCGCGTTGATATCACCGGTGATCACGAAGGTATCGGGCTTGCCATCTTTTTCAGAATAATTTACCGTAGTATCTAAAGTGTTTGGATAGCAGTTTTCAAACAGCCAGGCTACTTCGGGGTCTTTAATATCGGCCTTAACCTTTTTAATAATAGCTTCCACAGCCTTGCTGGTAAATTTACGGTCGGCCAGCTTTGGGCGCTGGGTCTCGAAGGCAGGAGCCAAAGTTGAAGCAAATACAGGGGTTACACCCAAACCGATACCGGCAGCTGCAACGCTGTTAATTTTTATAAAATGTCGTCTGGTTAATTTCATGGTTTTGATATGGTAGGCGTAAAAATAGAAAAGGGTTTTTGTTAAACAAAAAAGCTTGCTAAAATAATTTAGGAACGTTTTATCAAGGATTTTTAAGAGGTGGTAATCTTCAACGTAGAGACGCATTACATACGTCTGCCAGAAGGGCAAAAGCCCTTCGCAATTTATTCACCATAGCGGCATTTCAAACGGGAGACGCATGTGATGCGCCTCTACAACAGATGCAAAAAAAAACAAAAAACCCCGGATCTCTCCGAGGCTTCTAAGTATTAGCAAATGCGTTTAAGCAATTTCCAGTTTATTCTCTTTGTAATAACCGGCCTTTAATTTTTCACCGATAGCACTGTAAGCATCAAGGGTACGTTGTACATCCTCCAAACTATGAGCCGCTGTTGGGATCAGCCTTAGTACAATTAATCCTTTAGGGATAACCGGGTACACTACTATCGAACAAAAGATGCCATAGTTTTCGCGCAGATCGCGGGTTAGGGCGGTGGCTTCAAAAAGATCGCCTTTTAGAAATACCGGGGTAACCATAGTATTTGATACTCCGAGGTCAAAACCACGTTCCCGTAAACCTTGCTGCAAAGCATTTGCAATCTGCCACAATTTTTCACGAAGCTCCGGCTGACTTTTCAGCATTTCAAAGCGCTTTTTTAAACCTAATACCATTGGCATAGGCAATGCTTTGGCGAAAGTTTGCGAACGCATATTGTAACGCAAATAATGGATGATATCCTGATCGGCAGCTACAAAAGCGCCAATACCGGCCATTGATTTAGCAAAGGTAGCAAAGTACACATCCACTTCATCCATACAATCCTGCTCTTCATGCGTACCGGCACCGGTTTTACCCATGGTACCAAAACCATGCGCATCATCAACCAATAAACGAAAGTTGAATTTCTTTTTAAGATCGGCAACTGCTTTAAGTTTGCCTTGCGCGCCCGACATACCAAAAACACCTTCGGTAATTAACAGAATCCCGCCGCCGGTTTGTTCGGTTAAGCGAGTTGCACGTTCAAGCTGCTTTTCGCAGCTTTCAATGTCATTGTGCTGGTAAACAAAGCGTTTACCCATATGTAAACGTACGCCATCAATGATACAGGCGTGCGATTCGGCATCGTAAACAATAACGTCATTCCTGTCAACCAGTGCATCAATTATAGATACCATTCCCTGGTAACCGTAATTTAGCAAAAAGGCCGATTGCTTGCCAACAAAAGCAGCCAGGTTGTTCTCCAGCTCTTCGTGATGAATTGAGTTTCCCGACATCATCCTTGCACCCATAGGGTAAGCCATACCGTAATCGGCAGCGGCTTGCGCATCAGCCTGTCTTACTTCGGGATGATTAGCCAAGCCAAGGTAATTGTTAAGACTCCAAACTAAATGCTCTTTTCCCTTAAACTCCATGTGCGGGCCTATCTCACCTTCCAGCTTAGGAAAAGAAAAATAACCATGCGACCACTTTTGATGCTGACCTATCGGCCCACCTAAGCTTTTTGTTATTTTATCAAATAAATCCAAAATGAATTGTTTTTATAAATTTAAATGCAAATATAGCCGTTAAAACACCTTTAAACAATAGCTATAACTTTTTAGAATAGCTTATAACCTTTAGGAAAGAAGCAAGAATCAAGAGGTAAGAATCAAGAGAAGAGATATTCCTTCCCTAAATATAAAACTGCTGTCATTTCGACGAACAGAGAGATGGCCTGTGTGATCGGGTGAGGAGAAATCTTGTACGCTCTGCAATTACTACATACAACGCACTATCGCATAACGTACAAGATTTCTCTTTCGCCCCAACGCCCTCTGCCCGCCCTGCTCTATCGAATGACATTTTTTTACTATAATAACAAAAAGGGAAATCAACTTTCAGATTTAATTCTTGTGTTGATCTCCCATTCAATTATTGTGGTTTTTATTTCTCTTGATTCTTGACTCTAAAAGTCTTGCATCTCTTCTTAATCCGCGTTTCCGTGCAAATACGAGTTGTTATTCCTGATCTCCACGTTACCTTCGCTATCCTGCATCAGGGAAAAACGGGAGATCTGGCTTTCGTCAGATGCAGGGGTATCCTGCAACGCTATCTCTTTACGTTTGTAGGCAGGGACATTTTCCAGTTCCTGGATATTGCCGGTACGCAGTTTCATACTCAGGTCTTTCAGTCTCATAATGCGCTCGCGCGATTTTTTTAACTGCTCTTCTATCGATTCGTTGGTTTTATTATCATCAGCGCCAACCGGTTGCGGTGCAGGCGCTGGCTCCGGTTCAGGCTCGGGCATACGCGGCTGTTCCCTTACAGGCTGCTCGTAGCTAACCGGTTCACTCATTTTAAAAGTAAACCCGGCAGTATCCGGCTCGTTATCAACCTCTGGCTCTTCATTCATTAGGCTATGCCTTACAACAGCAGGTTCTTCCTGACGACTGCCGGCAAACATATCAAACAACCCGGCTTGTTTAGCATCTTCTTTAGGAGCTTTAGCATAAGGCTCGGCAGGAGCATCAACCTTAACTGGTTTTATAAACTCGTTAACCGGTCTTGCCTGCTGTGGTTCTTCGGGAACAAGCATGGAAACTATCTTCTTGTTGCTATTTTCCTTTTCGCGCTCGTCCTTGGTTTGGAAACCTGTAGCAATAATAGTTACTGATAATTGCTCGCCCAGGTTTTCGTCGATACAGTTACCCCAAATCAGGTCGGCAGCTAAGCCGGCTTCTTCCTGGATATAATCAGTAATTACACTGATCTCATCCATAGTAACCTCTTTAAGGCCCGAGCTGATGTTCAGCAATATATACCTTGCACCTTCAATCTCATTGTCTTTCAGCAATGGCGATGCCAAAGCACCTTCAACAGCTTTAAGGGCACGGTTTTCACCATCGGCGCTAAAGCTGCCCATGATAGATACACCGCTATCCTTCATTACCGTGCGCACATCTTTAAAGTCGACGTTTATATAACCCGGCAAGGTGATGATCTCGGCAATACCTTTGGCAGCCGTGGTCAATATATTATCAGCCTGGGCAAACGCCGAGCTCATTGTCAGGTTACCGAAGATCTGACGAAGCCTGTCGTTCGAGATCACCAGGAACGAATCGACATACTTGCGCAGTTCTTCCAAACCTGCATCGGCCTGCATTTTACGGCGTTTACCTTCAAAAGAGAAAGGTGTGGTTATAATACCCACCGTCAATATATCCATTTCGCGCGCTGCCTTGGCAATGATAGGGCTTGCGCCTGTACCCGTGCCACCGCCCATACCCGCTGTAATGAACAGCATTTTGGTATTAACGCCCAACATCTGTTTAATATCGTCGATATTTTCAATAGCCGAATTTTTGCCTACTTCGGGTATTGAGCCTGCACCCATGCCCTCGGTTAAACTGGCACCCAATTGCACCTTGTTAGGTATAGGGCTCAGCTCCAATGCCTGGGCATCAGTGTTGCATATTATAAAATCAACACCGGTAATTCCTTGCCTGTACATATGGTTTACCGCGTTACCACCACCACCGCCAACACCAATTACCTTGATGATTGACGATTTTTCTTTTAACATTTCAAAATGCATAATCTTCGTTTTCAGCTATATGTAATTCAACCCAACATTAGATTTTACCATCGTAATAATAACACTTTTTCAACAAGGTTTATCCACAATTGTGAGCAATGTGAATAAGTTTAACCCTTGTGAATAAATATTACTTCAGAAAGTCCTCATCCTTAATGTCATCCTTAATAAATGTTATACTCTTTTTCAGCAGTCTGTCTAACAAACCACCTTCTTTACTTTTTGTATCAAATTTTGGCTTAGCTGTTTTTACCTCGGTCGGGATCGCTTCATTCATGTATTCCATTTTCTGGATACCTTTAATCAGCAAACCAATACCAGTAGCAAAAGTTGGGCTTTGCAACTCTTCGTATGTTCCTTTTGGTAACACTTCGTTTTTGGCCAGGTGCTCAGTAGGGTAACCTACACGGCAATCCAAACCTGTAACAAATTCAACCAACTGGCGTAAGTGTTTCAGCTGCGCTCCGCCGCCTGTTATTACGATCCCTGCTATCAACTTTTTCTCGTAGCCTGATGATTTTATCTCGTAATAAACATGTTCTACTATTTCTTCCATACGAGCCTGGATCACGTAAGCCAGATTTTTTACCGAAATTTCTTTCGGCTCACGGCCGCGTAAACCCGGAACACATACTATCTCGTTTTCCTTGTTCTCGTCGGCCAGGGCAGATCCAAACCTTACCTTCAGTTGCTCGGCAATGTTGCGCATTACCGAACAGCCTTCGCGGATATCCTCAGTTACGCTGTTACCGCCGAACGGAATAACTGCTGTATGCCTAATGATACCTTCGTGAAAAATAGCTACGTCGGTAGTACCGCCACCAATATCAACCAAAACCACGCCGGCCTCTTTTTCTTCTTCGCTCAAAACAGACTCGGAAGAAGCCAGCGGTTCAAGGATCAACTCCTGGCTTTCCAGGCTGGCCTTATTAACACATTTTACAATGTTTTTGATAGCTGTTACCTGACCAGATATGATATGGAAGTTAGCTTCAAGCCTAACGCCTGCCATACCAATTGGATCTTTGATTCCCGGCTCATTATCCACAGTAAACTCCTGCGGCAACACATGGATGATCTCCTCGCCTGGAGGCATTACCAGGTTATACATATCTTCTATCAGCTTATCAATATCCTTACGACCGATTTCTGATTGCAAGTCACGACGGGTTATCAAACCGCGGTGCTGCAAGCTCTTGATATGCTGACCTGCAATGCCCACGTTTACTACCCTGATTTCCACATTTGATTGTGAGCCCGCCACCTCCACCGCCTGGTGAATGCCCTGTACTGTTTTATCTATATTTGATACCACGCCGCGCGTTACACCGGCAGATTCGGCTTTGCCAATCCCTAAAACCTCAATCTTCCCGTTCTTGCTCCTGCGCCCAACAATGGCACATATCTTGGTAGTTCCGATATCCAATCCTACTACAATTGGCGAACTTTTTTCCTGAGTTGAGCTTTTGTCCATATTACAATTTAATTTGAGATGAGTCCCTTTTCGTTTTAAGCGAATCCTGCTTGGCAACTTTAGCTGCTTTTGCCGAATCAGCTTTTATATTTTCATTTTTTATACCGATAACCTGGTTGGTATATTTTACATTGATCATTTTATAGGCATCCCAGCCTACTTTTGGCAGCACCTGCTTATAAAAAGCCTGCAGGTTATTCAGCTTTACATTAAGCGAATCTGCGTTACCGATCAGGATCCTTTGGTTGCCCACTCTCGGAATCAGTTCTATTTCGCGCTCACTGTTCACATACATCTGTGCTATTTGCGCATCCCAAAGCGAATCCTTGCGGATATAATCTGCAGTTTTAAACAGATCTTTAGCCAGGCGGGTATGCAAGGAATCAACCCGATTGGTAAACAGCTCTTCAATAAAACCATTAGCTACCAATACCCTTGCGGTAAAGTTTGATGACAGCGGAATCTTTAAACCATTTTGATCCACATAAAAATCCATATCGTAATGGTTCATGATACGCAATATTGGCTGGCGCTGGCTTACTTCAACCCTCAGCACACCGTCCATCTCTGTGTAAACTTTGGCAAACTCAATAAATGGGTTAGCTTTCAGCTTATCCTCTAACTCCTGGATATTAATGTGCTCGATAGGCCTGCCTACCAATGAGTGACTGGTAACTTCAATAATGTGATCAACTTCCTGCTTGTCAATAAAATATTGCCCACCAGGAATGCTCACATTTACCGCAGTACACTTAACACCCGCTTTTTTTGCTTCAATAAAACTCATGAGCACCACAAGGCCACCCAGGCTTATTACCCAGGCACAACCTATCAGCAGGCGCTTCCAAATGAGTTTTTTATTCATTGCTTAATACTTGTTTTAATGGCTCCACCAGCGTATCAATATCACCGGCGCCTACCGTTAATAATAGTTCGGGCTTTTCGGCAGCTACTGCCGCTACCGCGGCCGCTTTACTCAGTATTTTTTTATTTTGCAATTGCATACGGTTAAGCAGCATCTGCGAGTTAACTCCTTCTATCGGCAATTCACGGGCCGGATAAATTTCCAGCAATATCAGCTCGTCTACCATATCCAGCACTTCGGCAAAACCATCGGCAAAGTCGCGGGTACGTGTAAATAAATGCGGCTGAAAAATGGCCGTTAACTTTTTACTCGGATATAACCTTTTAATTGATGATATACAGGCCCTCAGTTCTTCGGGGTGATGCGCGTAATCATCAATGTAGATATGCTCCGGCGTTTTAACAATGTATTCAAACCTGCGTTTAACCCCTTTAAAGGATGCAAGTGCCTCTTTAATATCGGCCGGGGCAATATCCAGTTTCAATACCGCTTCAATAGCAGCAACAGCATTCTCCACGTTGTGGGTACCCGCTATGCCCATTTTTATATCAGTGATGTTTACCGCCGCACTGTTGTAATCAAAATAAAAATCACCATCAATTATCCTCACGTTTGAAGCATGCGCATCGGCAGTTTCGTCTTCAAATGCGTAGGTATAACCCCTGTCCAATGGCAAGCCTTTTTTGTGCACCAGTGTACCGCCCGGTTTTATCTGCGAAGCAAAAAGCTTAAACGACTCCGTCAGATGTTCATGATCGCCATAAATATCCAGGTGATCGGCATCCATTGATGTGATGATGGCCACGTCAGGATACAGGGTAAGGAACGAGCGGTCATACTCATCAGCCTCAACTACCATTACGTTGTTTTTACCATAGAGCACATTGGTTTGGTAGTTTGATGAAATACCACCCAAAAATGCAGAGCAATCATTACCCGATGCTTTAAGCAAATGCGCCACCATAGTTGATGTGGTGGTTTTGCCATGTGTGCCTGCCACAGCTATGGTATATGAACTTTTGCTGATCAAGCCTAAAACCTGCGAACGCTTAAACAGCTCAAAGCCCTGATTTTTAAAATAGTTTAATATATGCGAATCCTTTGGTACAGCAGGCGTGTAAATAATCAGCGTATCGCTGCAAGGTTTCTGGAAACTCATGGGAATATAATCCGCATGATCTTCAAAAACAACCTGGATCCCCTCGTTGTGCAATTGGTTAGTTAAATCAGTCGACGTTTTATCATATCCGCAAACAATACAACCCAAATGATGGAAATAGCGTGCCAGGCCGCTCATACCGATGCCGCCTATGCCTATGAGATAAACTCTTTTTATGTCGTGCAGTTCCATTTTTAATTTGTTTAAAAAAGGCCCTCCTCCCTTTGGAAGAGGAGGACCATCATTCTAATTGTTACTTATTATTTGGATAAGTTCCTTTGCTATAACTTCATCGGCATTTGGCATGGCCATTTTACCAATGTTATTGCTCAATTTCTTTTGCAGGTCGCGGTCTTCCAATAATTCAAGCGCCCTGTTAACCAGTTTTGCTTCGGCATCACGGTCGGCCACAAAAACAGCCGCGTTTTCATGCATCAGGGCCAAAGCGTTTTTAGTTTGATGATCTTCGGCCACATTGGGCGAAGGCACCAGGATCACCGGCTTTTTAATGGCACACAGCTCGGCAATGGTGCCGGCCCCGGCCCTTGATATAATAATATCAGCAGCGGCATAAGCCAAATCCATCCGGGTTAAAAACTCCCTGATCTGCAAATCGGGGTGATAATTTTCATCCAGCTTTTCGATGATGCTTTTATAATAAAACTTGCCGGTTTGCCATATCACCTGTACATCGGCAGCCAGCAGTTTATCAATACCGTTCATGATACTGTTGTTCAGCGTACGTGCCCCAAGACTACCGCCGGTTATCAGTATCGTTTTTTTAAAGGCCGAAAGATGGTACAATTCCAAAGCCTGCATGTGTTTGCCGGCAATGTTCACTGCATCCTTGCGGATAGGGTTGCCCGTTTTGATGATTTTAGCAGCAGGGAAAAATTTCTCCATCCCGTCGAAAGCAACACAGATCTTTTTGGCATGTTTACCCAACCATTTATTGGTAATACCGGCATACGAGTTTTGCTCCTGTATGAGGTACGGAATATTTTTTAACGATGCCGCGTACAACAACGGCCCCGAAGCATACCCGCCAACACCTACGGCGGCGTCAGGCTTAAAATCTTTAATGATCTTGATAGCCTTGCGCACACTATTGGCAAGTTTAACAGGGAACATCAGGTTTTTAACGATAGAGCCGCGCTGGATACCCTGGATATCTAATCCGATGATCTTATAACCTGCCGCCGGAACTTTTTCCATTTCCATACGTCCGTTGGCGCCTACAAACAAGATCTCGGTATTGGGATCAATATTTTTTAAAGCATTGGCAATAGAGATAGCCGGGAAGATATGCCCTCCTGTTCCGCCACCGCTTATAATTATCCTTTTCGACATGCTTTTTATATTTAACTTAACCCTATTCCTAACTTTGATTATAACTGACCTCCACACCAATTACCCATCTACGCCACACTGATCTCCCCTACAATGATTTTATTAGGCCCGCTGTTATCTGTTTCCTTTTCTTTCTTCGTTTTAGGCTCTTCTATATCCTTGCTTACTGAAAGTATAATACCAAAAGCCACACTGGTAAACAATATTGATGTACCGCCCATACTCACAAAAGGCAGCGGCACACCCGTCACCGGGCCTAACCCTACAGCTACCGCCATATTTGCAAATGCCTGTATGGCCAAACTGAAGCTTAAGCCGCAAGCCAGCAAAGCCCCAAATGCCTTTGGTGCCTTAGTTACTATTTTAATACACCTGTATAGCAAGAACAGGTAAATACCCACCAATGCTACCCCACCTACCAAGCCGTACTCTTCAATAATAATGGCATAGATCTCATCTGAAAATGCCTCGGGCAAATAATTTTTTTCGGTACTGTTGCCCGGGCCTTTACCAAATACTCCGCCCGATGCTATAGCTATTTTTGCGTGATTGGCCTGGAAAAGCTGATCTTTATCTGCAAGCTCCGGATGAAGAAATACTTTCACCCTCGATGCATGCGTTCCTTTCCTGCCGCCAAAGGTTAACATACCTGCAAGCAATACAGCGCCTGCCAGGCACACTACCGCAATTTGTTTGATACTGATACGGCCTATAATAAGCAATAGGATACTTACACCAAACAACATTAACCCCGTTGATAAGTTGGCCGGGCCAATAAGCGCAAATACCAGGCACACCGCTCCCATGATTGGTATAAACGATTGCTTAACATCCTTTATATTTTCCTGCTTGCGCGATAATGAACGCGCCAGGTAAGTAATAAGCGCAAGTTTGGCCAAATCCGAAGTTTGAAAACTTAAGCCTGTTCCGGGTATGGGGATCCACCTGCTTGCACCGTTGATGTGCGCGCCAAAAAACAAAGTATATAATAACAAGGGCACTGTAATGATCATCAGCAATTTTGAGATTCCCGCATAATAGCGGTAATCGAGCTTGTGCGAAAAGTACATGATGGCAATACCTCCAATCATCATAAATACGTGCTTCATCAAAATGATCTCCGCCCCCTTACCCTGCTTAAATGCCAGCGTACCAACCGAACTATATACCGCCAACAAGGATATAACAGAAAGCAATATGACAATGAGCCATATCCAGCGATCTCCTTTTGTATTGTTTAATATCCTATGCATTTTTTTGTGATTTCACCGATTTATTTTGATTTCACCGATTTATTTCTGCCGGATCAATCTTCAAATTTTCAAATTAACACATCTTCAAATGTCTACAATTCCTTCACAGCGTCCTTAAACTGCCTGCCGCGGTCTTCGTAGTTTTTGAACAGATCGAAGCTGGCACAGGCCGGAGATAGTAATACAGTATCACCTTTGGTTGCCAGATGGTAGGCCACCTGGGCCGCCTCCTGGGCCGATGCTGTATTTACAATAAGGTCAACATCATCTTCAAAAGCATCATGGATCCGTTTGTTATCCTTGCCTAAGCACACAATAGCTTTTACTTTTTGCCTAACCAGGTCATTAAGTATACTATAATCATTCCCTTTATCAACTCCGCCTAAAATCAACACTACATCGCTTGTCATACTTTCTAAAGCGTACCAGGTTGAGTTGACATTGGTAGCCTTTGAATCATTAATGAAGCGAATGCCGGAGATATTGGCAACAAACTCCAGCCGGTGCTCAATGCTTTTAAAGTTGCCCATGCTCTCTCTCATCGTTTCGTTGCGTAGCTCCAACACTTTTGCTACAATACCCGATGCCATGGAGTTGTAAATGTTGTGTTTGCCTTGCAGGGCCAGTTCTTGAATTGACATTGTAAAATGTTCTTGTTTTGTGTTTATGACAATATTGTCGTTTTCATCGAGGTATGCGCCCGGTTCAATTTTTTGCTGTATGGAAAATGGCAGCAATTGCGCCCCGAACGTTCGTTCCCTCATACCTTTAATGGTTTCAGGATCATCGGCGCAATAAATAAAATAATCGGCCGCCGTTTGGTTCTGCGCTATCCTGAATTTGGATGCCGCATAGTTTTCCAGTTTATAATCATACCTGTCTAAATGGTCAGGCGTAATATTTAATAATACAGCTATGTCAACTTTAAATTTGAACATATCGTCCAGCATAAAGCTGCTCAACTCCAGCACATACCAGTCAAACTTCTCGGTAGCTACCTGGTAGGCAAAGCTTTTACCTATGTTACCTGCCAAACCAATATTCATCCCAGCATTTTTTAAAATGTGGTAGGTTAAGCTGGTAGTTGTGGTTTTACCGTTTGAACCGGTTATACCGATGATCTTTGCATCAGTGTACCTCCCGGCAAACTCAATCTCCGATATTACCGGAACCTTTTTTTCGTGCAGCTTTTTGATTATCGGCGCCTTTTCGGGAATGCCGGGGCTTTTGATCACTTCGACAGCATTTAAAATCAGTTCTTCCGTATGTTGCTTCTCTTCAAAAGGAATCTTCCAATCTTCGAGCTGTTTTTTATAGTTATCGGCAATAGCCCCAAAATCCGACACAAAAACATCAAAGCCCTGCTGTTGCGCCAAGTAGGCTGCACCGGCACCACTTTCGCCGGCACCCAACACCACAAGGCGAGCCCCCCCCGCCCCCTGAAGGGGGTGCTTTTGATTAGCGTCTTTGTTATTGTTGTGGTTCATTTTTATTTTCTTTTGGGATTTCATCGATTATTCGATGATTTCACCGATTTTTTCTCTTCCTTGCCTCTTTATTCTTGACTCTATTCGCTTCTTGTCTCCTGACTCTTGACTTCTTGCTTCTCGCCTTAACGCAGCTTTAATGTTATCACCGTCACTATGGCCAGTATGATACAAATGATCCAGAAGCGGGTAACTATCTTTGCTTCATGGAACCCTTTTTTCTGGTAGTGATGGTGTAGCGGCGCCATCAAAAACACCCGCCTGCCTTCGCCAAATCTCTTTTTGGTGTATTTAAACCATGATACCTGTACAATCACCGAAAAATTCTCTATCAGGAAAATACCGCACAGCAATGGCAGCATCAGTTCCTTGCGGATCATGATAGCGAACACCGCTATGATGCCGCCAATGGCCAAACTGCCGGTATCACCCATGAACACCTGTGCCGGGTATGAGTTGTACCATAAAAAGCCTACGCACGCCCCCACAAAGGCACCGGCAAAAATCACCAGCTCGCCCGAATTGGGGATATACATAATGTTCAGGTAATCGGCAATAACCGTGTTACCCGATACATAGGCCAGGATAGCCAATGTAATACCGATAATAGCCGAGGTGCCCGTCGCCAGGCCATCAATGCCATCCGTAATATTAGCCCCGTTGGATATGAACGTGATAATGAGGATTACAAAAAACAGGAATACCACCAGTGCGTATTGTTCGTAACCTTTCCCTAAAAACTTCAAAACCTTGGCATAATCAAACTCGTTATTTTTGTAGAATGGCATGGTTGTTTTGGTGGAGTGCACATCCTGGGTATAAACCGGGGTGCTGCGCTTCATGTGAAACTCAACCGGGGCATCGTCCTTAACGGGTAATACAACCTCCTGCCGGATGATGATATTACTGTTGAAATACATTGTCCACCCAACAATGAGTGATAAACCTACCTGACCAATAATCTTGAATCTACCCGCTAAGCCTTCTTTATTCTTTTTAAATACTTTAATATAATCATCTAAAAAACCAATAGCGCCCAACCAAACGGTGGTAATGATCATCAGGATCACGTATACATTTTCCAGTTTAGCAAAAAGTAGCGTTGGTATTAAAATACCCAGCAAAATGATGATACCACCCATTGTTGGGGTACCTGATTTTTGCATCTGGCCTTCCAAACCCAAATTCCTTACGGTTTCGCCCACTTGTTTAAAGCGCAGATAATCTATCAGGCGCCGGCCGTAAACCGTAGTGACCAGCAATGATGTGATTACAGCCATCGCCATCCGGAAAGTGATATATTGAAATACACCTATCCCAGGGATACTGTAATTTTTGCTTAAATAGTTAAACAGGTAATACAACATTGCTCTTCTCTTTTACTATATAGTATCTTCTATATCAAATCTTTGAACCGGTTTTCCAATTCTTCCATATCATCGAAGTGGTTTTTCACTCCATTTATTTCCTGGTACTTTTCGTGGCCTTTGCCTGCTACCAGGATAATATCACCAGGATTAGCCAGCATACAAGCTGTTTTAATAGCCTCATGCCTGTCGATGATGCTTACCGTATGACGCTTAAATGCCGGGTCAACACCTTCTTCCATCTCTTTGATGATCTGCGCCGGATCTTCAGTACGCGGATTATCTGATGTCAAGATCACTTTATCGCTCCATTCGCAAGCTGTTTTGGCCATGATAGGGCGCTTGGTTTTGTCCCTGTCTCCACCGCAGCCGATTACTGTGATCACCTTTTCGTTTCCTTTACGGATATCGTGGATAGTACTCAATACGTTTTGCACAGCATCTGGTGTGTGAGCATAGTCAACTATCCCTACTACTTTATTGGGTGCAGTTATATATTCAAAGCGACCTTCGGCACCGGTTAGCTTGCTGAGGCTGGTAAGCACCTTGGCTTTATCCTGTTCCAACAACATCGCGGTAGCATAAACCCCTAACAGGTTATAAGCATTGAATGTGCCCACCATTTTAAACCATACTTCCTCACCATCAATTTGCAGCAATAATCCACTGAATTGATTTTCGAGGATGCGGGCTTTATAATCGGCCATGGTTTTAAGGCCATAGCTTTTTTTATGTGCTGCTGTATTTTGCAGCATTACATTACCATTCTTATCATCACTGTTGGTAAGTGCGAAAGCATCTTTAGACAGGCCGTCAAAAAATTCCTTCTTGGCATTCAAATACCTCAGGAAAGTTTTATGATAATCTAAATGATCATGCGTTAAATTGGTAAATACTCCTCCCGCAAACATCAAACTTTCGATACGTTTTTGTGAAATAGCATGTGAGCTAACTTCCATAAAACAATAATCACAACCGCTGTCCACCATTTCGGCAAGCAGGCTGTTCAACTCCACCGGATCGGGTGTGGTATGAGTTGATGGGATCACTTTGCCGTTGATCTGATTTTCGACGGTTGACAGCAGACCGCATTTATAACCCAAATCGCGGAATAATTGGTAAAGCAACGTAGCAATAGTTGTTTTGCCATTAGTACCTGTTACACCTACCAACTTTAACTTAGCCGATGGGTTATCATAAAAATTGGCGGCTACAATGCCTAAGGCCACAGCCGAATCGGCAACCATCAGGAAATCAACTTCACCGGTTGTATGAGCCGGAAGATCTTCACAAATTACCGCTACCGCACCCTTTTTAATGGCCTGGTCAATATAATCGTGCCCGTCTACAAGAGTTCCCTTTACAGCAACAAACATCGACCCGGGAATCACCTTCCTCGAATCAAAAGCAATTGCCGTTATCTCCACATCAGCGCTTCCCTGCAACTCAGTGAAGGCCAGTCCATCAATTACATCGCTTAAATACCTCATTGCAGTTCTATTAAAATTCGTGATCCTTTTGGTATTGCACTTCCTCCGGTAACCGATTGATTGGTAACTATGCCGCTTCCGCGCACAGTTACTTTATAGCCGGCGTTACCCATTACATATAATGCATCGCTAAGTCCCATGCCTGTTACCGATGGCACGGTGCCGTTTTTATATTTTACTTCCTCAAACGGGATCCCGTTGCTGGTATCAACCGTGCTATTGGCCGATGCGTACAAAGGTTTAACACCCAGTTTTGAATAAACCTTTTTCAGGGCTTTCATATTGCCCTGTTTTACCTGCGGCATTACCGTATTACCTACATAATGCGCCTGCGAGGTTTGATTAATATCAAGGTCATTGGCATAAACCCTGTCTGCCACCTCTCTGAACACCGGACCGGCTACTTTGGCAGCCAAATAATCGCCTTGCGTCGGGTTATTGATCACCACAATCATCGAATACTTAGGACGGTCGGCCGGGAAATAACCGCAAAATGATGCCTGATATTTTTTATCCTTATAACCCTTGGTGCCGTTTGCTACCTGCGCCGTACCAGTTTTACCGGCCACGCTGTAAAGTTTATTTTTAATAACATTTTTGCCGGTACCATTAAGGACTACACCTTCAAGCATACCACGTACCTTACCCAGTGTAGCTTCCGAACACACCTGCTCATTGATCACCCGGGCCTGGAATTGCTCGATAGGGTTACCCAATCTTCTGATCTCACGAACCAGCAGCGGCGCAATCATTTTGCCATTGTTAGCCACCGAATTATAGTAAGCCAGCATCTGCAGTGGCGTAATATTCATTTCATAACCATAAGCCATCTCAGGCAAACTGTAATTTTTGTTCCAGCTGCGGTTTGATGGATTTTTGATCACCGGCCTGCCTTCCCCGGGAATTTGTAACTGAAGCTTTTCATTCAAATGATAGCTGTACAATTTATTGATATACTGCCATGGGTTATTATGGTAAAATTTATCAACCAATTTTGCCGCAGCCACATTTGATGATTCTTCAAAAGCACGCTTAACCGACATTTCATAATTATCATGCTCGGTATCGGTAATGGTTGGCCCTTTCGGAAATTTATACCTGCCGCCTTCGGCATTAATTATGGTGCTGGTGTCAATCTTATGCTGATCGAGCATGGTCATGTACGATGCCAGCTTAAAGGTCGACCCCGGGTCGATAGCGTTGCTGATAGCGTAGTTCATCTGTTCCCTGTAATCACCATCTTTAGTGCGGGTGTAATTAGCAATAGCCCTGATCTCGCCGGTAGATACCTCCATAAGCACAACGCAGCCATGATCGGCCGCGCTCTTAACCAGTTGTTTTTTTAATGCATCCTGAGCCACATCCTGGAAGTTTACGTTGATGGTTGAAATAATATCAGCACCATCTTTAGGCGCTATTTCATCATCATCGTCAACCGGCATCCAGATCCCGCCGGGGATCCGCTGCATCAAACGCCTGCCGCTTTCCCCATTAATGTACGATGCATAAGCGCCTTCCAAACCTACCGCGTTCTTCACGTTTTCGTTTTTGTAACCGATAGTACGGGCAGCCAGCGATTGGAACGGCAGGATCCGTTTATTTTTTTGAATAACGATTAAACCACCTTTGTATTTACCCATGTTAAATACCGGGAACTGGCGAATCTTTTTCAGGTCCTGGTATGATACTTTACGTCTGATCAGCAAATAACGTGAGCTATCCCTGCGGGCTTCACGCAAAATGCGCGAATATTCCCTTGCCGATCTGTCACCAAACATACCCGATAGCTTTGCAGCCAGCAGATCGATATTATTATTGAATGCCGTATCAGAAGCTATACCGCCGGCCAGCATATCCATGTGCAGCTCATATTCCGGTACCGAGGTAGCCAGCAAACTCCCATCAACAGAAAATATATTACCCCTTGCAGCCTCAACAGTTTGATATTGCGCCGAAAGATCAGAAGCCATAGCCTTCCATTTATCACCTTGTACAAACTGCAGGCGGCAAAGCTGAACCACAACGGCAATAGCCAAAAGCAAAACAAGCCCAAAGGCTAAATAAACCCTGGCGAGTATGTTGGTTCTAATTCCCATCTTCAACCTCCTTCACTGTTATTTTTCCGGGCGGGTCAACCGATTGACTCAGGCCCAATGTATCCGCACGCTTAGCCACTTCGGTAAGCGTACTTTTATATGCCATATCGGCCTTAGTCGATTTATAATCCCAGCCCAGCTCTTTAACCTCTTTGGTAAGCGCGTCAATTTCACGTACTGATTTTTCGGCATAGTGCATATTACCAATGTACACCATACCCAAAAAAGCCAAAAACAAAACAAAAGGCAAAGCGCTGGTAGCCCTCTCGGTAGTGAGAAAGCCTTTGGTAAAAAGCTGCGTAAAAAAGTTATCAGGCAATTCCCTTGCAGGCCTTTCCTCAATTACTTCCTCAACTTCTTCTTCCTCCTGAATTTCTGTACGTAAACGATTGGTCATTTTTTTACAGCTATTCTTAATTTAGCGCTCCGTGCCCTATTATTATTGGTTATCTCCTCTGCCGATGCTGTTATAGCCCCGCGGCTTACAGCATCAAGCGGTTTATTATCATTTCCATAAAGGTCTTTCTCCACCTCACCGCTAAACTTGCCTTTAGCGATGAAGTTTTTTACCAGCCTGTCTTCCAGCGAGTGGTATGACATGACCACCAGCCTGCCGCCAACACCTAAAACCTCGGCCGACTGTATCAAAAAATCTTTCAATGCCTCCAGCTCCTGGTTAACCTCTATTCTTAACGCCTGGAACACTTGTGCCAGGTATTTATTTTCTTTTCCTTTCGGGATGCGGTTACTGATCACATTTTTCAAATCAGCGATAGTCACTATCGATGTATTTAGCCTTGCCGTTGCAATGGTTTCGGCCAGCGATTTCGCATTTTGAATTTCTCCGTAAATGCCAAAAATCCGGTGCAGGTCGGCAACCGAATAGTTATTTACCACATCCTTTGCAGTTAGCTCGCCCAACTGGTTCATACGCATATCCAACTCGGCATCAAACCGGATCGAAAACCCCCTGTCGGCCTCATCAAACTGATGCGATGACACACCCAAATCGGCCAGGATCCCGCTTACCGGAATAGCCCCGTGTAAACGGCAAAAGTTTTTGAGATACCTGAAATTTTGATCTACAAAAATAAAACGCTCATCATCAATTATATTCCTTTGTGCATCAGCATCCTGATCAAAAGCAATTAGCCTTCCTTTAGGGCCTAAATGCTTCAAAATCTCGCGCGAATGCCCCCCACCGCCAAAAGTCACATCAACATAAGTACCGTCCGGATCAATATTCAGCCCATCAATGCATTCCTTCAGCATTACCGGTACATGGTACTCACTCATTCCTGCTCCTTATTTTTACCACCCATTACCTTTTTTGCCAGCGCACTAAAGCTTTTTGGCTCGTCATCCATCAGCTTACGGTGAGCTTCGGCATCCCAAACCTCAATTTTATTTAACTGGCAAGCCAGCACCACATCACCTTTTATACCCGCATACTCCAACAAGAATTTCGGCAATAATACCCGCCCGGCGGCATCAGGCATAAGCTCAGTGGCGCCACGGGTAAAATATCGTATAAAGGCTATATTATCCTCTTCGTATTCATTAAGTTTGCTCAGTTCTTCAAGCCGTTTATCCCATTCCTTTTTAGTGTATATGACAAGGTACTTTTCGAACCCGCGATTGATCACCAGGCCTTCAGCTTCCAGTTCAGGAAGCTTTTTTTTAAGGCCAGCCGGTATCATCATCCTAAATTTAGGATCAAGCTTACACTCAAATTCACCGGTTAAAAACGACATTGTATGACTTGGGCAATTTTGTAACGTAAAAGTAAATACTTTTACCACTTCTTACCACTTTCCCCCACTAAAAGTTTTCAACAATTTTTAGGTGGGTCTGTTTTATATTTTTTGAAGATTTTTCAGAATCGCAGCCCTACCAAAAACCTCTAACAAACAAGTAGTTACAACTCATTTCAACTATAAATTTTTAAATACTAAAAGCCAGAGGAAAAACCTTTTATTGCAAGGCATTGGCTTTGATAAACCACAATTATTCCACCAGTCGCAGGTACTAATATTTTGTATATTAAGCTGTTGAACTCCATAAACTTCATGTACACCTATAAATATAAAGACCTGGCTTTAGCGTTATATGAAGCCCTTATTCCCGGCCCTTTTTATGTAGAATTGTTACAGAACATCCCGGGCAGTAAGCGGGAAAAGCAGGGATATTGATGGGATATATTAAAGTATGGGAGCCTTTACCGGCCTTGGAGCAAGATTTGGGGGTGAGCGGTAAGATGAATAGTAAGTATTGATACCTCATCCATGATTGCAAGGTGCGAAAAATTCATCGACTTACATTACGAACTTGTAGCGCCCTCACCACCACGTCAGCGCTTTCTACTTATAATGACGTCGTAAAGAAGAGAATCCCTTTATAAGGCCGATGATAAATCCCTTATGACATTGTATTATACCGTTGCCTCAGCAGGTACCACTCTCATTCTGCCGCGAACCGGTTTTTCCTTCTTCCGGGTACGGTTAAGCCACATCATAACGCCCGTTACCGGAAAAATAAGCGAAACCAGCGTGATCAAAAAAGCTAAAACCTGGGTAGGCCAACCATAAATGGAGCCTGTATGAATTGGCTTGATAACCCCTCTGATGCGCTGACCAAGACTTTTATCAGCATATAAAACAACTCCGGTAATCTTACCGCTATACTGATCTATATAATAAGTATCGGTAGCCAGTTCAACAGAACCCTTTTTTAACACGTTAAAAGTGTAAACTGCTGCTGTATCGCGCGGATAACGGATAGTGTAATTTTCGACATCTGTTATTTTGTTGCCTAATGCGCTAACAGCAGCATCTGGCGAGATGGCGGTAATGCCCGGCTGATAAACCGAAAGCGGGGCTTTGAGATCTTCTTTGGCGACAACCTTTGAACCTGTAAGGAAAAACAAAGTGTTGTTTGCCCATTTAAAGGTCATTACCAAACCCGAGGCAGAAATGATGATCAAAAATATTGAGGTATAAAAACCTGTAACAATATGCAGGTCGTGTGTAAGGCGCTTGCCGCTTCCATCCCATTTTATTTTAAGCCGTTGCTTCATAATGGCTTTGGTTTTAGGCCACCAAAGTACCACACCTGTAATCAGTATTATCAGGAAAAACAGGGTTGAAATACTGATCACCCAGTCGCCTATACTATTCTTCCCGCCTAACAAAAAACGGTGAAACATTTCTACCGAGTACAGGAACGTCTGCCTGCGGTTAAACTGGTCAATTATTTGCCCGGTATATGGGTTTACAAAAGCAGTAAGGTTTGAACGCTCGACATCTTTCGGTTTAGCATCCTTTTTTGCATGCGCTCCGGCGTGCTTTTCTGTTTTAGGCGCATCCGCGGGTTTCTTTCCCTTTTTTTCGGGCACAATAAGTCCCACTTCTACCGCACGCGCAGGATCATCATAAACTATAACCGTTGTCAGCTTTGATTTAGGGATCTGTTTTAATACCCCTGCTGTTAAATCAGCCAGCGGCAACCTCTTTTCCTGCGGCTTTACGAAGTAGCGCTGAGGATAAAGCGCCTGCTGAATTTCCTTTTCAAAAACCAGCATTGTACCTGTTAAACACGAACAGAAAATAATCACCCCGGCTGCCAGGCTTAAATAAAGGTGTATGGTGCGGAAAAATGCTTTCATCGGTTGTTATAAGCATAAAAACCGGGTATGAAACATACCCGGTTAGTTTAATCAATTAAAATTTATAACTCAATGTGGTCAGGAACTGCCTTGGCGGTATAGGGTTAATGCTATAGTTTTCGTGCACATTGTAATTAAGCACGTTGCCAATATTAGAGATCTTACCAATGATAGAGATCTTTTTATAAGTATAACCTACCGAAGCATCAACCGTGGTAAAGCCCGGTACATTAACCAATCTTGATATAGTTTGGGTTTGGCCAACTGTATTGGCATTACCCGCGGTACGGTTGCCCAGGTAATAAACCGATGCACCTACCTTAAACCCTTTTAAATCGCCGGTATAAAAAGTGTAAAATACACTGGTGTTAGCGGTATGCTTTGGTGTATTTAATAGCGGCTGCCCTGCAATGTTGCTTCCAACTGCAGTACCTGTTTTGGTGTATTTGGCGTTGGTATAGCTATAGCCCGCCAATACATCCAAACCTTTTACCGGGTGACCCGCGATATCAAGCTCGACACCATCGCTTCTTGTTTCACCGCTTAGCACTTTGATATTGGTGTTGATATTAGGTGTAACCCCATCAGCCTGAAATGGCGCAGTTTGAGCCAGGTTATTATTTTTAATGCGGTAGGCCGTAATGTTTACCGACAAATTACCGTTCAGGAAATCGTTTTTAACGCCAACTTCATACTGGTCAATCAGCGAGGGATCAAGCGGGTTGTTATTTATATCAGTACCGGTATTAGTTACAAAAGAGTTGGAGTAACTTGCAAACAGGGCGGTATTGGCTATTGGCTTGTAAACTACACCCACACGTGGCGAAAATGCTTTATCTTCTTTACCTGCTGCCTGGGTTGCGGTAGCAAGTGTATTATAATTGCTAACCGATGTTGGTGATACATATTGATATGACCAGCGGATCCCGGCAAGTACTTTAACTTTTTCAGACAAACTAATAAGGTCATTAGCATAAGCGCCAAATCGATTGGTAGCCGTTAAAATGCTATAAAACGGGTTCATCTGCGGTTTATCGGTACGGAGCGTGTATTTATCCAGGTCGAAAATATTGATCTTATCATAAATAGCGTTTTGCACGGCGCCGTTTTGGTCAAGATAGCTTGATACTTTATTTACGGTAGCAACGTAGGTATAGGCATTATTACGATACCAATCTGCATCAACGCCGGCCAAAATATTATGCTTAATGACGCCGGTATTAAATTGGCCTGTAATATTAAATTGTCCTGTGTAATAATCTTCAAGCGTCCTGGCTCTGTTCAGGGTACGGCCCCAGTCGCCATTGGCATCTGGTAATACACGCTCGGTAGTTTGGTATGAACGGTTAAAATGTTGGTATGAAAAACCGCCGCTTAACTTCCAAAGGCTATTGAACTGATGGTTAATAGTTGCTGTGGCTGTAGTTTGTTTGGTATTACCGGTTGACCATGACGCGCCCAAATACCTGTTACGCGGAACTTTGGCAATAACGTTATTGATTTGACCGGTTCCGAAATCGGGGGTAAAATCATAGTTAAGGTAATCGCCTTCAACAATTAAAGTTGTTTTATCACTTATTTTGTACAGGAATGAAGGATTGATGTATTCTTTTTCTGATTTTACATTATCGCGGAAGCTTTTGGCATTTTCATAGGTACCATTTACGCGATATGCTAATTTGGAAGATATAGGGCCGTAAACGTCAAACGACGGACGGTAAAGATCATAGCTGCCGTAGGTCATTGATACCTGGCCGCCCTGCGTAAATAAAGGTTTTTTAGTTACCATATTCAGGATACCGCCGGGTGCAACGTTTCCGTATAATAACGCGGCACTGCCTTTCAATATTTCAACACGCTCCAGTGAACTGATTTCCGGCACAACGCCCGAGTTAACCCTGAACCCGTTTTTAAAAATGTTATTGCTTCCAAAATTATAACCACGGGCGCCAAATGTTTCCTGGGTATTGCCGCGGCCGCTATAAAGGTACACGCCGTTCACATTTTTGATAACATCGCTTAAACGCAATGACTGCTGCTGATCAAGCACATCGCGGCCTATTACAGTAACGCTTTGCGGCAGGTCCATTGGCGATACGTTCATTTTGCCGATGGTTAACTTTTTACGGTTGATAGTTTTTGTTGAAGAAACTACCACCTCATCTAACTGGGCCGAGCTTTCATTAAGTTTAAAGGATACTTCGGTTGTTTTATTTGCGAAAACTGTCACGGTTTGGTCTTCAGTTTTTGTACCAACATATGAAGTAACCAGGGTATATGTACCCGGTTTTACGTTATGGAAAGCAAATGATCCGTTATCGGTTGTGGTGGTATTTTTATTTAATCCTTTAATGGCAACATTTACAAATGAAGCCGGCTTATCATCGCTGGTTTTAACAATACCGGTAATTTTGCCGTTATTGCCTTCGTCATCAGCTTTCAGAATTAGGGTATTTGAAAACAAGAATAAAATTAAAAAAGTGAGTATACGCAGAGAAGAGTAAAGGTTGCTTGCCATTCTATTTAGATTAAGTCTAATTAAGCGCAAAAGTATAAAAAGACTTTCTTTCTGCAAGTTTTATTTATAATTAGTTTAAATAAGAAAATAAAAACCCACGCAAACCGAAGCTGCGTGGGTTTTATTTGATGCGGAAAGTTCTAATTAAGCATTATTTGATTAGGGCCCAATACTTTAGCTATATGACAATTACATCCACCCGAAATTTTAAACAGCGCTGTTTGGGTGGCACCTGTTTGGATATTGGTTACAGTAAGTTCTACGTCATCGCCCTCGGTCGAGAACTCGTTTTTATTATTATCTGTAGCGATGGTGTACAAATGCGGACCTACAGTTGTTGAAGGAGGCCCCGGGTTTCCTTTAGCTACTATGGTTTGTTTGGTACGTAGATTTACAACCTTTACATCTTTTCCAAACGCTATTTGGCCATCCTTATCAACAAAATTCACAATTAGCGATGCGAAACTCAGGGTGCAGGCCTGGCTTGGACAGCCGGTTTGCTGATCATGTTTTTTACAGCCCAATAAGACTGAAGCTATCATAAAAAGGATGATGTATTTATACATGGCTGTAGGTTTAATTAATAGCCTTTACGACATCATGGTATAAAATGCGACAGCCCCATGTATTTTACATAGGGCTGTTGTGTTCTGGAAACAAAAGCTGCAAATATCTTACAGGTATCTATCGGCGTTTGCTTTCTAAGTACTTATTAGAGAAAGCTCCCGCAACTCTCTCATCTTTGTCATCATAAATAGCCCAATCCTCTACATCTTTTACATTTACTGATACGCTATCACCCATATGGATATTTTTTACATCTATGGCCGAATCAATAAATGTACCGTTAAACCTATTTGATTTATATTCGAGGATTTGCGACCACATATGCTCATGGGTATCTCCGTCTTTAAAATCTGATTTTATAACAAACCTGAATCCTTCAGTCTTTTTAGCTAATGCTTCAATAAATTGAGACATGTGTTTCTGAGCAGTATCCTTCAAAGCTAAAAAAGTTGGATCATCTTTTTTTAATATAGCACCAGGCTCCATCTTGCTTTTTCCACCTTTGCAGCCAGCGCAGACCGTTATACATAATAAACAGATATAGATACCTCGCTTCATACTATTCAACAACCCTAACCTTTAAATAACTCGGATTAGCTTTTGAGGTGTAAACTTTATGCGTAGCCTTTTTAAAATCGGTATCTTTTGCCTTCATAATATCCTGAAACTGCTGTGTGTTCCTATCAATAAGCGGGAACCAGGTACTTTGTACCTGAACCATCATGCGGTGCCCTTTTTTGAAGGTGTGCAGCACATCCTGTAATTCAAAATTTACCGGCGTTACTTTTCCAGGCACAAAGGGTTCGGGTTTATCAAAACCGTTGCGGAACTTGCCGCGCATGGCCTCGCTGCGTACCATTTGCTGGTAGCCACTCAGGTACACCTCCTTGCCTGCCCATTTGGTATTTTTGGTAGAGTCGGGATAAACATCAATCAATTTAACCACCCAATCAGCATCTGTGCCTGTAGTTGATACTTTAAGATTGGCCCAGATATTACCTGCGATGGTTACATCCTTATCTAAAATATCAGTTTCGTAAGTAAGCACATCAGGGCGTTGCGATGCAAAACGTTGATCGGCGGTCATGTATTCGCGCTTCATATCCATATCAATGCTATTGATGAAAGGCACCGGTTTGTTAGGGTCGGATATAAACTCATCAAAAGTATTTGCAACTGCTACAGGGATTGCGAAAGACAACTTGCCACCGGGAAGCAGGTATAGATTTTTTTCTGTAGCTTCTTTTGGAGGCCAGGTATTATAGGTTTTCCACTGATTAACACCGGTTTCAAACGTTGATACCGGCTTCAGGTCAAAGTCAGCAGTACCTTTTAAATAGTGGCTAAAAAAGGCGAACTCAATTTTTTCACGGTAGAAAGGGCCGGTAGGGCTGCCGAACCCCACATCGCCCAGGTGATCCCCGTCACCTCGTGCCCAGCCCCCGTGCACCCAAGGGCCCATTGTAAAGTAAACCGGGGTTTTAGGATTTTCTTTAACCAGCGTTTTATAGGTATTGATAGCTCCGTATAAATCTTCGGCATCGTACCAGCCGCCGGTTACTAGTACCGCTGTTTTTATATCATGCAAATGATAAAGCACATTACGGTCTTTCCAATGCTGATCGTAGTTAGGGTGATCAAGCATTTCGTTCCATAAACGGATAGTATCCTTATAGTATTTAGTGTTTGAATTTTTTACCGATCCCATCTTCAGGAAAAAGTCATATCCATCTTCGGTGCCTGCATCAAAACCTTTGCCGCGGCGCTGGGTGGGTTTATCGTCCTGCCTGTTGGTAAAGCCAGGGTAAAAACCAAAGTTGGCAACCAGCATAAACGCGCCGTTATGAAAAGCGTCATCGCGATACAAGTCGGCAATTGGAGCCTGCGGCGATGCGGCTACCAGGGCCGGGTGACGGCTTAACAAAGCAGTGGTGGTGTAAAAGCCGGGATACGAAATACCCCATACTCCTACCTTGCCATTGTTGTTGGGAATGTTTTTCAGCAGCCAATCAATAGTATCGTAAGTGTCGGTGCCCTCGTCAACATCCTTATTGGTTTTATGATCTTCTTTTTCGGGAGTCATTTCTTCGTAAATGCCTTCACTCATCCAACGTCCTCGTACATCCTGGTAAACAAAGATGTAACCATCATGCGTAAATAACGACGATGGGCCAAGGCTGCCTTTATACAGTTCGGTACCGTACGGCGCCACACTGTACGGGGTCCGGTCCATCATGAAAGGATATTTTTTAGATTGATCCTTTGGCACATATACCGAGGTGAACAGCTTTTTACCATCCCGCATCGGGATCTGGTATTCATATTTTTGATAATTGGCTTTGATGTACTCAGCATCGGGCGCTTTGGGTTGCGCGTAAAGACCTGATGCCGAAAGCAAAAGGCAGAGAACGAAAAGTAAATTTTTCTTCATAAATTTTTTGTCAGTCAATCAAATGTAACCGAATAAAATAAAAAGGGCAACTAACGATATGGCTATTTACAAAAAGCCTCTTTTTTGTTACAGAACAAAGGTTTTTATTATAATTAAAATCAAGCACAATAAGCACCTTTATTAACCATAATAATATTTTTATAAAATAATAATTAAAACCTGTAGGCAATTATACTCGTTTAATGGTCTATTACTTTGAACCAAATAATACCCGAGCGAGAACCTAAGCGCCCGGCAACCTAAAATATTTAAACAGTTTTTTTAAGAGATAGTGACTATCCCCTGGCTATGCCATGGGCCGGCTTTTCTCAAACCAGTTATGCTAAAACAATTTATCTTTTATAAACAATTTAACAAACACACAAATTATGAGAACAAACCTTAATCTACCACTTACAAAAACACTAACCGCCATATTCGGCGCAGTTGTACTCCTCACATCCGCCTGTAAAAAAGAAAAAGCTGCACTGCCTACTGATACCGGCAACACCCCGTCAAAGTTAAGCACCAACGCCATAGGCGTGGCCGGGCCTAAGGGTGTTTGCTATGTGGAGGTAAATAATAATGATATCCGCAATGTGGGTAACTACACCCTCTCAACCGGGGAGCAGCTTTTTGATATTGCTATTATATTTGCGGCCAACATCAACTATGACACCGGCACGCAAAAAGCAGTGTTGTACTTTAACCCGCAGGTAACCAACGTACTCAACAATAAAGCTACTTACATTCAAAGCCTGCAGGCTAAAGGTATTAAGGTATTGTTATCTATTTTGGGCAATCACCAGGGCGCGGGGATCTCTAATTTTCCTTCTCAGGCTGCCGCAAATGATTTTGCTCAGCAATTAAGCAACGCCGTTACCACTTACGGACTGGATGGTATTGACTTTGACGATGAATATGCCGATTATGGCACCAATGGTACCGGCCAGCCAAATGACAGCTCATTTGTTTACCTCGTTACTGCCCTGCGTAACCTGATGCCTACCAAAATAATTTCATTTTATTTTTATGGCCCGGCAGCGTCACGGCTGAGTTACAATGGAGTAACGGCAGGCTCAAAAGTTAACTATAGCTGGAACGCTATTTATGGCACTTATTCTGTTCCAAACGTTCCGGGACTCACCGCCGCCAACCTTGGCCCGGCCGCCATTGATATTCAAAGCACCAGTTCATCAACCGCTGCGTCGCTGGCAACCCAAACCGTAAATAATAATTATGGTATTTATCTGTATTACAATTTGCCTAATAGCGACGTTCATACTTACCTTTCGAGTGTATCAAACGCGTTATACGGCAAATCTACAGTATATACGGAAACCAGTACTACGGGGGTAACTTTTTACCAGGACATCAATTACGGAGGCACAGTTACCAGCGCCATACCTAAGGGCACTTATACCCTGGCACAACTGCAGGCTTATGGCTTTGTAGATAACTGGGCTTCATCGGTAAAAATCCCAACCGGCTGGACAGTGACCATGTATGCAAACGATAACTCTACGGGCACATCATGGACACGGACATCGAACACATCTAATTTTACCACCCTATCACCAAATGCAAACGACGTGGTGACTTCGGTTAAAATTCAATAAAACAAACGGGGCGGGATATTCTTGATGTCCCGCCCGCTCTTATTCATTCTTTATTAAAAAATAATCACCTAAAGCATCACTGCCTTCTTCCATAATTTCCCAACCCAATGCTTGATAAAACTGAAACGCCGCTTCATTTTAACAAGACACTTTAACCTAAGCGGAGAGGGATAATTTTGAGCAGCCAAAGCCAACAGGGCTTTTCCGATGCCTTTTCGTCTGTATGCAACGTGCACATATAAATGATGAACAAAAGCATCAGGAGGCCATACAGCCATAAACCCAACAGTCTCATTATCACAGGTTGCTACCCATATATCCTCATCGTGCGTATGAGCATCAAAATCATTTAATGTAAACAAATTACTGTCCATCCAATGAAATGCCTGTATGCGACAAAGCAGGTAGATTTCCCTAAGTTTATCACGATCTGCTTTATTAATTGGATGGATAAGTACGTTAGTTGATTTCAACACAGTTACGATACGATTCATTAATCGTTTGACTTTGCGGTTGCAAACAGTTCCTTTAAATTATCATTTTCGAAAACAATCGAAGCAAAATTATATGTTGTTTTTCCGCAATTCATCTGCCGCGTAATTTGCCGCCCTTGCAGTTAGGGCCATGAAAGTTAAAGATGGGTTTTGAGTACCGGTAGATGTCATACAAGCACCATCGGTTACAAATACATTGGGGCATGCATGCAATTGGTTCCATTTATTTAGCAATGAGTTTTTAGGATCGGTTCCCATCCTCACTCCTCCCACCTCGTGGATATCTAAACCAGGCGCCTGCTTGCTATCGTTAGGGACGATGTTTTTACATCCCGCCTTATTAAGCATCTCGGCACCCTGCTGCAAAAAATCGTTCAGGGATTTTACATCGTTATCATCATAATCTACAGAAACGGATAATAATGGTATTCCCCATTCATCTGTTCGGTCTTTACTCAGGCTCACCTTGTTTTCGGCCTTGGGGATGGTTTCGCCCTGCATCATCATATATACATTCCAGTTGCCTGGTTCGGAGATATTTTCCTTATAGTTAGCCCCAATCTGGTCGCCGTCAACAGCGTGGCCCCAACCGCTCCTCGTGGCGGTATAAAAGGTCATGTAGCCCCTTAAAAAATCCGTTTCCTGTTTATAAACGTTTCTAAAATTAGGCATCATAACCGCAGCAGGCCTCCGGCCATAGTAATAGGTATCCAGGTAACCATCAATGGTTGCCGTTAACGACCCGCGATAATTATGAAATGCAATATACCTGCCAAGCAAATCATTATCGTTTCCTAAACCGTTTGGAAACCTGCCTGATTTTGAATTGAGTAAAATAAGATTAGAGTTTAACGTAGCAGCGTTTACAAAAATAACGCGGGCATAATATTCTGTAACCGATTTAGTGTGTGCATCTATTACCCTGACACCTGTTGCCTTTCCCTTTTTTTCATCGTAAATAATTGAATGTACTACGGCATCGGGCCGGAGGGTAAGATTCCCCGTTTTGGCCGCCCATGGCAAGGTTGATGAATTAGAGCTAAAGTACCCTCCAAAAGGGCACCCCCGCTCACATAAACTCCTGGCCTGGCATTGCCCCCGGCCCTGTTGTAAATGAATTGGTTGCGGTTTGGTTAAATGCGCGCACCTGCCAATAACAACATGCCTGTCATGGTATGCATCCATGATTCTTTTTTGAATCTGCTTTTCAACCACATTCATTTCCCATGGCGGCAAAAACTCGCCATCGGGCAGCGTTTCCAGCCCATCCCTGTTGCCGGCAATCCCTGCAAACAGCTCTACATGGCTATACCAGGGTGCAATATCGTTGTAACTTACAGGCCACGTTGTTGCAAATCCATCCCTTGCCGGCCCTTCAAAATCAAACCTACTCCAGCGCTGGGTTTGCCTGGCCCATAACAACGACTTACCGCCTACCTGGTACCCGCGAATCCAATCAAAAGGTTTTTCCTGAACATATGGATGCTCTTTATCTTTAACAAAAAAATGAGTTGTGGCCTCGCTAAAAGCGTAACACTTTTCGGCAATCGGATTTTCGCTTTTTATGGTATTAGGTAAATGTCCCCGATGGGGGAAATCCCAGGGATTTTTAGTTGCAGTTGGGTAATCTTTTAAATGAGTAACATTCCGGCCACGTTCCAGCACCAATGTTTTCAGCCCTTTTTCGCACAGCTCTTTGGCAGCCCATCCGCCGCTGATGCCCGATCCAATCACGATGGCGTCAAACTTGTGCTGAGCCTCTCCTCCTGAATTAATGTTGATCATATTTCATAATTGGCTTAAACAACAATGCAAAACTCAATTTGAAGTTAAGATAATTATCAGGGAATAAATTGATCAGCAACAGATTTAAACAAAAAAAGCCCCGTTACCGGAGCTTTTTTGTCTATTTTAATTCTTATTAGTCGTTGATTGCTTTTACACCTGGCAATTCTTTACCTTCCATGTATTCAAGCAAAGCACCGCCGCCGGTTGATACGTAGCTTACCTCATCGGTCATGCCAAATTTAGCTACGGCCGCAGCAGAGTCACCACCACCAATCAAGGAGAAAGCGCCGTTCTCTGTCGCTTTAGCTACAGCTTCGGCAATTGCTTTGGTACCGCCTAAAAATTTCTCCATTTCAAAAACCCCCATCGGGCCGTTCCATAAAATGGTTTTTGATTCTTCAACTACTTTGCTGAATAAAGCAACAGTTTCAGGGCCGATATCAAGGCCCATCCAGTTATCCTTTATTTCGCCGGTTTTGGCAACATCAGTGTTAGCATCATTTGAAAATGCATCGGCAATAATATTATCTAAAGGCAACAACAGGTTTACGCCTTTTTCTTTAGCTTTTTGCCTTAGGCTGATTGCCAGATCAAGCTTGTCCATCTCAACCAGAGAGGTACCAATGTTACCACCATCAGCTTTAGCAAATGTATAAGCCATACCGCCGCCGATAATCAGATTATCGACTTTCTCAAGCAATTTTTCAATAAGCTCAATTTTGTCAGAAACCTTTGAACCGCCCATAATAGCTGTGAAAGGCTTTGGCGCATTGTTCAGGATCTTTTCGGCATTGTTTAATTCGGCTGCCATCAGGTAGCCAAAGTATTTGGCGTCAGGGAAAAACTGAGCGATGATAGCGGTTGAAGCGTGTGCACGGTGAGCGGTACCGAATGCATCGTTCACATATACATCACCTAACTTTGAAAGCTTTTCTGCAAAGGCAACATCACCTTTTTCTTCTTCTTTATAAAAACGAAGGTTTTCTAATAATAAAACTTCGCCATTGCCAAGTGCTTTTGCTTTTTCAACAGCCTGCTCGCCGATACAATCATCAGCAAACTGTACCTGCTGACCAAGCAGATCAGACAAATGAGATACGATATGTTTTAATGAATATTTTTCTGTAGGACCATCTTTCGGTCTGCCTAAGTGCGACATCAGAATAACTTTACCGCCATCTTTCAATATTTTTTTTATGGTTGGCAAAGCTGCCGTCATGCGGTTATCGTCGGTAATATTATAATTTTCATCAAGAGGCACGTTAAAATCAACCCTGATGAGGGCTTTTTTACCTGCAAAACTAATTTGATCTACTGTTTTCATATCTATTAAAGGGTCATTTGTTATGAACGGCCGCAAATTGAGCATTTTAATTCAAAATACTGAACGAAAAACGAAAAAAGCTGCTTTAATCGGCCAAAATTTCATCTTATTTTAACATACATTACATAATGAGGACCAATGCCCGGCACCTCAAATTCGGGCGAAACGACCTCAAAACCAAGGCTGTTATAAAAGTGCACTGCTTTTTTACGGGCATTGCACCACAGATAATCGGCCTTTTGCCCTCTCAGGCATACCAAAGCAAAGTTAACCAACTGATTGCCGAAGCCCTGCCCTCTATATTTTTCGATAGTGGCCATACCCCTGAGCTGGTATCCGGTACCGTTAAATTCGCCATAACTTTGCGGGTGAAATGAAGCAATACAAGCCAGCTCATCATTAACAAAATAGCCAAGGTGAAAATTGCCTTCATTATTATCTGATGGGAAACGGCATTCATCAAGGGTCAGCCTACCTTCGCGCAGTACCTCATTACGCACATGCAGCAGCTCATCAACTTTTATAAACTTGATCATACAGCAAAATTGAAAAAATTCATGGAACAGGAAATTTTAATTCCACTAAAATTAAAGCAGCAACGCTTATTTTGCGTATACCGGGAGCTACTCAAATTATACAGAAAATACCTTATGCTACCGCTTAGGCAGGCTGTTTTTTAAGTTCTGCTATTCGTACTACCAAATCGGCCAGCCGGCTGCTGTATCCCATTTCATTATCATACCAGCCAACAACTTTTACAAGGCCACCCACTATTGACGTTAGTTGGGCGTCAAAAATGCAGCTGTGCGGATTATCCAATATGTCGGTTGATACAACAGGATCTTCCGTATATTCCAGTACATTTTTCATTGGCCCGTTTGCAGCTTGTTTAAATGCTTCATTAATTTGAACTATGGTTGGTTGCTTTTTGAGGCTGCAGGTAAAATCAGTTAATGAACCATTAAGTACCGGTACACGAATCCCTGCTCCGCCCAAACGGCCGTCCAAATGAGGGAATATAGCTGTTATTGCTTTAGCAGCACCCGTAGTGGTGGGTATAATAGAGGCCGATGCGGCCCTTGCCCGCCTAAGATCTTTATGAGGTGCGTCATGCAGGCTTTGATCGCCGGTCATGGAGTGAACGGTGGTAATGTAACCATCAATGATGCCCCAGTTTTCATCTAATATTTTTACCATTGCGGCAACATTATTAGTTGTACATGACGCGTTTGACAGCACAGAAGATTGTAGGTCAACCTCCCGGTCGTTTACGCCAAGCACTACAGTTGGTACATTTTTATCGGTTGATGGTGCAGATATGATAACCTGTCGTGCCCCGGCGGTTAAATGAGCCTCAGCACCAGTTTTGGAAGTGAATTTACCTGTAGATTCTATTACAATATCAATATCCAGCGTTTTCCAGGGCAGTTTAAGAGGGTCGCGCTCGGCAAATACCTGTATGTGGTTACCGTTAATAATAAGGCTGTTATCGTCAAAACTCACCGTACCTTTAAACCCCCGATGAACAGAGTCATACTTAAATAAATGCGCGAGGGTTTGCGTATCGGTAAGATCATTTATAGCTACCACCCGTATTTCGGGATGCAATAAAATATTCCTTAAAAATATGCGGCCAATGCGGCCAAACCCGTTTATAGCTATCTTCATGGTATGCTGATAAATAAAGCATCAAAGTTAATGAAGATGGATGGTTAATTTGTTTATTTACGGTATTACTACTTGCAGGTTACAATTGGTTATTAGTCGCTAAAATTCCGGACTACCAGAGCTTCGTCTTTTTTTGAACGGATAAAATAAGTGATCATCCCGTTAAAGGATATCGACAATAAAAATATAAGGACAATAAGCCAGGAGTTATTTAAATTATTAAACACCAGTACCATTACTATCGAAACAAGGTTCAGGCATCCTAAAACAAAAGTCGTTTGCAAATGCGTTAAACCCATTTTTAACATACGGTGGTGGATATGGTTGCGGTCTGCATCAAAAGGGGATTTTTTATTTAAGATCCGGATAGTGAAAACCCTGAGTGTATCAAAAACAGGGCCTATAAGTATCGCTACGATTAATGCCGGTGCTGTATATATGAAAGGCAGTTTGACCGTCGAAACTTTACTTAACTCAATAAATTTAATAGCCATTACTGCCGATACCAGGCCAATGAGCATGGCGCCCGTATCGCCCATAAATATTTTAGCAGGAGTTATGTTAAAACGCAAAAAACCAACCACAGCCCCAACCATAGCAAGCGAAATTGCTGCAAGCTCGTACTGGTTCATATAAATAAAAAGCGCCGCAAAAGCGCTGTTGGCAATAATCCCTGTAGTTGCAGCCAGCCCATCAATACCATCAATAAGGTTAAACGAATTAATGATAAGCATAATAACAAGTATTGACAATATTACACTGGGAATATATGGCAACGCTGCAATATCAAACACCCCATACATGCTGCTGATCCGGATATCTCCGGGGATAACAAGTATGGCTGCAACCACAAACTGGATCATAAACTTAGTACTTGAATTAACCCCCGAAAGGTCATCCTTCAGCCCCATTGCAAACAAAATAATACATGCGGTAAGCAGGTAACTAATCGGCAACGATTTGTCGATAATACTGAATAACAAAACTGTAATAGTAAAGCTCACAAAAATAGCAACACCTCCTAAGCGGGGAATACCATGATCATGCTGTTTCCTGAAATGACCAACATCATCATATAAATGGCGGGCACGTGCAACATGTAAAATCGAAGGGATACATAATAATGTTATAAGGGTTGAAAATACAACTATTAGCACATTATAAACAAAATGATAAGAGCGTAGAAATTCAAGCATATGCTACAAATATGTTAGTGACCGGCTTATTCATTTATGAGTACTTATACGAAGCGCAACCCAAAAGGTTAACTAAAAATTAAAGAAATTGAAAAATCTTCCTTATGGGCTTCAACACAATTGCCAAAACAGGTAAAAACACTTTATTTTTACGCATTGCTTTCAAATCAAATGACCACGCCTTAAACCTGTTCATTAAATTGCTGTTGCTTATACCCCCTACCTGCATTTTAACCATAACTTTGTTAAGATAAAAGCTCCTTACCTGCCCTTTATGCAGAAACCTCGCCATTAATTCATAATCGCCTGCAGAACCGTATTCAAGACTGTAAAAGCCGTGTTTTTCAAACAAATATCGTTTACAGTAAAAGGTAGGATGTGGGGGCATAAAACCACGGTTAAAGGAATTTTTTCCACAAGCGTGACTTTTCCATTTACGGGTAATTTTCCCTGCAGAATTTATATAATCAAGGTTTCCGTAAATGATTTCTGTATCACTGTTTGAAAAAGCCTGTGCCACTGCTGATAAAACTTCCTGGTCTGCAAAAAAATCATCGGCATTAAGCATACCTATTATTTCGCCTGTTGCTAAACGGATCCCCTTATTAATTGCATCATAAATGCCTTGGTCAGGCTCAGATATCAAAACTTTGATGTGCGATTTATATTGGTTAATTATTTGCAGGGAATTATCTGTTGAGCCGCCATCAATTATAATATACTCAATGTTGTTGTAATTCTGGCCGATAACAGATTCGATACATCTTTTAATAGTATCCTGGGCATTGTAAACAACAGTGATAACCGAGATCTTCAACCTTGCAACTTTGGGAAAAATACAACGTATTAATACCCCGAAATTATGTAATTTTGACTTTGAAGCCTAATTATATTAAATATAACTTGGAACTTTATAGCTGAACATGCGCAACTATACATTTATCTGCCTGATAACCGGGATACTTTTTTTGTTAACCTCCTGCTCAAGCAAACAATATCAATATCTTTTTGAACAAAAGAATAATGTTACTGATACCATATCAAAAGCAAGCGATGTCGCAATAAGCCCGTACCGCATTAAAACACAGGACATACTGCAGATCAGGAACCTGCAAAGCATAAAATATATAGTAGATGAAGCGCCTTCCACTAATGCGGGAGGAGGGGGAGGAGGAGGCACTGCCGGACAAACGTTCCAGGTTGAAGACGACGGCACTGTTGCGCTGCCTGTTATTGGCCATGTAAAAGTTGCAGGCCTTACCAGGCCAGAAGCAGCAAAACAAATTGAGGGGCTTTACCGTACAAACCTGTTGAAAGACCCCATCATTGAACTAAAGATAATTAACCTAAAGGTTACCATGCTTGGCGAAATAAAAGGGCAGGGAAATTATACGTTAACAAAAGACAGGACCACTTTAGTTGAAATGATTGGAGAAGCAGGAGGCCTGACAGATAAGGCTAATGAAGCAAATGTAAAAATAATAAGAGGCGATCAAAAAAATCCCCAGGTTACTGAAATTAACCTGAGGGATATCCAATCAATAAATGATCCCCGTGCTATACTTCAAAGTGGAGATGTTATTTATATAGCACAAAACAAGCGCACCGTACGCAATGATAAATTGCAAAACCTTTCAGTAATAACGCAGCCGGTTTTACTGTTGCTTAATACTGCCTTAATTATTTTTACGCTTTCTCATCGGTAAATGGAAGAGTTAGAAAAAGTACAAAGAAAGCTGCCCAACCAGGAAATTGACTATTTTAAGATCGGCAAAATACTCCTCAGCCGCTGGTACTGGATATTGGCATCCGTTGTTATTACATCAGCTATCTCGTACACTTATTTATGGTATACACCTAAAACATATGCTACCGGGGGGACGCTTAAGGTAGAAGAAAAAAAATCAGAGATTTCTGACATTATCAGTGTAATGACCACGCCCGAACGCGGCCCGTCAAAAATTCAGAGTATAACTTCAGTATTAACCAGCCGTAGCCTCATCCTAACAGCAATAAAAGACCTCGACTATCGTATCAGCTTTTATATCTCGGGCAGGGTACGTACCTCCGAAACCTATCCGCAAAAGCCTCTCGGTATTACTCTGGTAAAGTTTGATAGCCTTAATTTTTTCCATAGCCTGATAACTTTTAAGCCGATCAGTGCTCAAAATTTCAATCTTACCTATAGCATAAACGGTAAGGAGATTCAAAACAACTACAAATACGGCGATATTGTAACCATTGGCAATACCAGTTTCAGAATTAAATACCCGGGGTTAATTCCATCCAAAACAATTTATTTATTTAAGTTCAATATCCCCGAAGATTTTATCGGCCGGGTACAGGGTAATTTATATGCTGGCGAAACAGCAAAAAACTCAAACATAATTGCCATTCAGCAAACAGATTCCAATCCGCAGTTTGCAGCAGATGTACTTAATGCGATCATGAACAATTATGTGATTTTTGACCGGAACCAAAAGGCGCAGTCAGCTTCACAAATGATCGATTTTATTGACAGTCAGCTGGATTATCTGTCGACTGAAGTAAAAGGCTCTGAAAACTCGATAGAAAAATACAGGAAAAAATCCAAGATCCTTGACGTTACATCCGCATCAACTACTTCTGTAACCAAGGCAACCGAGCTTGAATCAAACAAATCGTTACTAAAAATACAATTAATAGCACTCGACCAGCTTAGCAGCGAAATAGCCAAGGAAAAAAACAATGTAACATTAAACTTTAATGTAGGCAGCGCTAATCTACCCTCGTTAGAAGTTATGGTAAACCGCCTGGACAACCTGATTACAGAACGGGCAAGTTTATTAACTACCTATAATGCCGATTCGCAGCCTATTCAAAACATTAACCAAAGCATTATCCAAATTAAAACCACCGCTTTAAACAATATAAAACAGATCCGGGCTGGCATTGAAAAAAACATTCAATATCTTGATAATCAACTTGGCCAGGTTAACTCAACTATAGCGGCACTGCCTGCCGCCCAGCGTGATATGGTAAGCCTACAGCGTGATTTTGATATTAATGATAAAGTATACTCTTTTCTGTCCGAAAAAAAACTTGAAGCGCAGATCAACCGTGCCGGGATTTTGCCAGGCGCAACTATTATTGAGCTGGCTCAGCCAAACTTTAATCCGGTTTCGCCCAATGAACATAATATCCACCGTACTGCTACTATATTAGGACTGGCTATAGGCCTGGGGCTTATCATTCTCATCAGGATATTAAACCCCTATATTTATGATAAGGAAACCATTGAAAGTCTAACCAGCATACCTATCCTGGGCGTTATCCGAAAATTTCCGTATGCCCTTGACGAAAGCAGCGAACAGATCCTTGCTGTTAGCAAACCCAAATCAATTTTTGCCGAATCGGTCCGTTCTGTACGTACTAACCTTAGTTTCCTTTCGTCAGAAAAAGCAAGCAAAGTTATTTGTATAACCTCCGAAGTAGCCGGCGAAGGCAAATCATTTGTTGCCGTAAATTTGTCAAGCACGCTTTCACTTATTGATAAAAAAGTGATATTAATAGGAGCAGATTTACGGCGTTCAAGGCTACATAAAACTTTTCATGTGGCAAATGATATTGGCTTGACCAATTACCTTGCCCACCAAACTGAAATTGATGATATCATTCATCACTCTGAACAGGAAAACCTTGATTTTATAGTGTCGGGGCCCGTACCGCCTAACCCATCAGAGCTATTACACAGCAAAAGGATGAACGCTTTAATTGAAACACTTAAAACAATGTATGATATAGTGCTGATTGATACCGCTCCGATTGGACTGGTATCAGATGCTATCCCGCTTATCAGGATAAGTGATATCAATGTTTTTGTGATCCGGTCGGGCAAATCAAAATATTATGCCGCAACTGTGCCACAGCGCATAGCGCAGGAATATCACCTGGATAATACCGTGATAATTTTAAATGCGTTCGAAGAAGATTTGCTTCATTCAAGATATTACACCACCAAGTTTACCGGCGAAAATGCAGGCACACGATATTATTATTATTCAGATTACAGCGGCTACGAAGGCTCGGGCTATTATCTTGATGATGAAAAGAAAAAATGGTGGAATTTAAAACGATGGTTTAAATAAGCTTGTTTATCTAAAAAGATTGTTACTAAAATCAATATGGCAGTAAACAAATGGTACCCGGTTTACACCAACCCACGAGCCGAAAAAAAGGCATATGAAGCATTAATGAGCAAAGGCATTAATGTTTACCTGCCCCTGCACCGTCAGCTTAAACAATGGAGCGACCGCAGAAAATGGGTTGAGGAACCATTTTTAAAATCATACCTGTTTGTAAATATCGCTGAACAAGACCAGGCCGAAGTGTTAATGACCAAAGGCATTGCGCGGTTCCTTTATTTTTCGGGCAAGCCTGCTGTTATGCCTGATAAGCAGATCCATGAACTTAAATTACTCTTGGCAAGTCCATATGAACTGGAGGTAACAGAAGAAGACCTGCAACCGGGCGAGAAGATTATCATCCGGGCAGGTGCGCTAAAGGGCATGACAGGCGAAGTTGTATCACGCAGATCGCAAAAACAACTGATATTACGCCTGGAAAGTATTGGTTATTCCATTATCGTTAATGTTGCTGCATCGCTCATTGAGCGGTTTTAAAATAGAAGGAATTGTTTTGGACAACAGATAATATTTCATTATTTGCGCCGAAAATTCAATAAATAAACAGCTTGTGCCTTGAAACACAAGTGACTAATAGTTAATTAGTTATAAGATACAAATGTAACTTACGGGGCGAAGCTATGAAATTTAATGAACAATGTGCCGTATAGCAGGTATCGTTTCTGAAAAAATATCCCAAGACGAGATCAGGAACAGCATAAAATTAATGTGCCGTGCGTTACAGCATGGCGGGCCGGATGATGAGGGCGTATTTGAAGATGAAAAAGCCTGCCTTGTTTTCGGCCACCGCAGGTTATCAATTATTGACCTTGGCAGCAACGGGCATCAGCCTATGGCAGATGTGGGCCAAAATGCCTGGATCACCTTCAATGGCGAAATTTACAACTATCCTGAATTAAAACAGGAATTGCTGAGATCGGGAGCACAATTTAAATCAGGCACTGATACCGAAGTTATCCTCCAGGCCTATCTTAATTGGGGCACTGCAGCTTTTGAAAGGTTCAGAGGCATGTTTGCTTTTGCCTTGTATGATGTTGGCAAAGCCCTTACCTACCTTGTACGTGACACCACCGGTATAAAACCGCTATATTATTCGACTGTAAACAACGGGCTTTTTTTTGCATCTGAAGTACGGGCATTTAAACAATCGGGACTGAATATCGAAAAAGATCCAGACTGGCCAATAAGGCTATTGGCATTTGGCCATATTCCTGAACCCTATACCACATTAAAAAATGTATTTAGCTTGCCCAAAGGACATTTTTTATGTTGGGATCACCGGAGTGCAGATTATACTTTAAGCAAATATCACGTTGATGGTTTGCAAGATATAATAACTGATAAAAACGAAGCCCATCGGATAATCTACAATGCACTTAGCATGGGCGTGAAAAGGCAATTGATTGCCGATGCACCCATAGGTGTATTTTTGAGCGGGGGGATTGATTCAAGCCTGCTCACAATGCTGGCCAATCAGCAAAAAAAAGAGCAACTTAAAACCATTTCTATATTTTTTGATGAAAAAAGTTATGATGAACGGAGCTATCAAAACATCATCAACAATAAAATAAACGGCCAAAACTTTTCACACCTGGTAAAACAATCAGATTTTGAAGCGTTTTTTTTGCAAATCATAAGTGCTATGGATATGCCTACCACCGATGGCATTAACAGCTGGTTTATAAGCAAATATGCCCATGACGATGGTTTGAAGGCCGTATTATCAGGTGTGGGCGCCGATGAGCTTTTTGGAGGTTATCCCTCATTTAACCGCATAAAATATCTTGGCTATCTGCGTAAACTGCCATCATGGATGTTAAAAATATCCGGTCATTTTTTGCCTGATCATTATAAGAGATTGGCATTCCTCGCTGTTAACCATCCCGTAGCTGATTACCTAGCTTTGCGTGGATTGTTTTCATTGGCTGATGTTTCTGCTTTACTGGATACAAGCATTGATCATATTAATGATGTGTTGTTCGGCACAGCTTTGCCGCCAGCACCACACGGATATAATAAGGAGCACGCAGAATGGTTTGAAACGCATTTCTATATGCAAAACCAATTGCTTAGGGATACCGACATAATGAGCATGAACCATGGACTTGAAGTCAGGGTCCCGTTTTTGGATGAAGATTTTAACCGTGCAGCCCGAAATATCGCACCAGGCATCAGATTTAATAAGCACCAGCCGAAAAAACTTCTTATTGAAAGTTTCGACAACCTTATTCCGCCTGAAGTTTGGAACAGGCCTAAAATGGGTTTCACATTCCCCTTACAAAAATGGATGAAGGGGCACCAGCTAATTAGCGATACTGATAATTACAAAGGGAAAGCGGCACAAAATGTTATAAAACAGTTTAAAAACGATGCCGTCCATTGGTCAAAAGCTTTTGCCTTGTACCAGGTTCAAAATGATGGCTAAAAATGTAATTCTTTTTACTTTACAAACATTTAGCACTACCGGTGGCATCCAGAAAATGACGCGCACACTTGGTCATTCCTTGCATCGTGCGGCCCTAAAAAACAATTGGAATTTTAAGCTTTGGTCGGCCTATGATAAGCAGGATGACCTGATGACGCAATATCTGCCTTCTGCAAATTTCAAAGGATTTGGCGTACACCGGGCAAGTTTTGTTTTAGAAACCATCGGCCATTCCGCAAAGCCCCATGTTGCTATATTAAGTCATATTAACCTGGCTATCATTGGTCTGGTAATTAAACTGATTAATCCTAAATGCCGGTTATGGCTTGTAGCACACGGTATTGAGGTTTGGCGTCCGCTTTCGTTTTTAAAGCGCGTGATGCTTAAACATTGCGACAGCGTAATTTGTGTAAGCAATTATACCAAACAGCAAATGATAAAACGGCATAACCTCAATGCAGATAAATGTATTGTGCTGAATAATGCCGTTGACCCTTTTATGCATTTGCCCGAGACCTTCGCGAAGCCCCAAAAACTGTTACGGCGTTATGGTTTAAATAACGATGATTTTATCATATTTTCGTTAACCCGCATGGCATCTACCGAGCTATACAAAGGATATGACCAGGTGATTAATGTGCTGGGCAGCCTTAAGTCAAAATTCCCGCAAATAAAATATATACTTTCGGGCAAATATGATGATCACGAATATATCCGTATAAAAGAATTAATTGCGGAGCATGATGTAAGTGAACAGGTAATTTTAACCGGGTTTATTGATGAAGCCGAACTTACCGACCATTTCCTGCTGGCCGACCTGTTTGTTTTACCAAGCAAAAAGGAGGGCTTTGGTATTGTATTTATTGAAGCCCTTGCATGCGGCTTACCTGTTATTTGCGGCAATGCCGATGGTAGTATTGATGCCATCCGGAACGGCGAATTGGGAGAAGCCATTGATCCGGACGACCTTACCGAACTTAACAGGGCAATAACAAAACATTTGCAAAAACACTTAGCTGCTGATACCCGCAAAAGCTTACAGAAAAAATGTATAAGTCATTTTAACGAGCACGATTATATGACCAAACTTGAGCAGCTAATAAATGACTGATTTGCATCCGGAAAAGTGGGACATCGAAATAAATGCCAAAGGCAGCCTGCTCGACCTTAAGCTTAAAGAGGTGTGGCATTATCGTGACCTGCTTGTGCTACTCGTTAGGCGCGATTTTATTTCCTTTTATAAGCAAACCATTTTGGGCCCGATATGGTTTTTTGTTCAGCCGGTTATTACTATCCTGTTTTATACCCTGATATTTGGCAATTTGGCCGGTATCCCGGTTGATGGCCTGCCCAAGCCCCTCTTTTACCTGGCCGGCACCATCATTTGGAACTATTTTGCCGATTGCCTGAACAAAACGTCAACTGTTTTTAAAGATAATGCCGGTATACTTGGCAAGGTATATTTTCCAAGACTTATTATGCCCTTAAGTATTGTGCTTTCAAACTTGATCCGTTTCGCGGTTCAGTTCCTACTTTTCATAATCCTGTACATCATATTTATCTTAAAGGGCGAACATATTGTTCCCAATATAGTAGCCTTGCTGCTGCCATTACTCATTATCATGATAGCATCACTTGGTTTAGGCTTAGGTATGATCATATCAGCTGTTACCACAAAATACAGGGATATAGCGTTTATCGTGGCCTTTGGCGTACCACTTTTAATGTATGCAACAACTGTTATATACCCTTTATCGGTGGCACAGGCTAAATATCCTAAATACAGCTGGCTTATTAAGTTTAACCCCATTACAGCCATAATTGAAACGTTCAGATACGGCTGTTTAGGCAAGGGCAGCTTTAACTGGGAGCTGTTAACTTACAGCATTATCAGCACTGTTTTAATACTGTTGGCAGGTATAGTAATATTTAATAAGGTTGAAAAAACTTTTGTTGATACCGTATAAATGAGCAGGGCAATAAAAGTTGAAAACTTATCAAAAGCCTATCAATTAGGCGATTTTGGCACGGGCACTATCTCCCGCGACCTGGAGCGCTTTTGGGCACGTCTGCGGGGTAAGGAAGATCCTTTTTTAAAAATAGGCGAAGTGAATGATCGTACCATCAAAGGCGAAAGTGATGTGGTATGGAGCTTGAACGATATTAATTTTGAAGTTGAACAGGGCGATGCTGTTGGCATTGTAGGCCGCAACGGAGCGGGTAAAAGTACCCTGCTTAAAATTTTAAGCCGTGTTACCTCTCCTACCACCGGCTCAATAAAACTAAGAGGCCGGATAGCCAGTTTACTTGAAGTGGGCACAGGTTTCCACCCGGAACTGAGCGGACGGGAAAATATTTATCTCAATGGGGCCATCCTGGGGATGCGCAAGGCCGAGATCAAACAGAAGTTTGATGAGATCGTGAGTTTCTCGGGGGTTGAAAGGTATATCGATACGCCGGTTAAGCGTTACTCGTCGGGAATGTATGTACGGTTGGCCTTTGCGGTGGCTGCGCACCTTGAAAGCGAAATTTTGATAGTAGATGAAGTACTAGCAGTTGGCGATGCCGAGTTTCAGAAAAAATGCCTCGGTAAAATGGGACAGGTAAGCATGAACGAAGGGCGCACGGTTTTGTTTGTAAGCCACAACATGGCCGCTGTGAAAACATTATGTAACCGGGGCATTGTGCTTGCAAACGGGCAGCTGATATATGACAACAAACAGCTCGAAGCAGTTAACTTTTATCAAACTAATAACAATACCCGGTCAACGTTTGAACACCAGGGCGATTTGAGCTCGGCACCAGGGAATGAAAATATAAGAGTGCTTAAATTTGTCATCCGACCGCTTACCGGCGACAGCATCGCCATTTCGACAGGCGTTAGCTTTGAGATGATCTTTTTTAATCAAAAAACGGGCATTAATCTCGATGCAACGTTTGAGTTAAAAAATAGCGACGAAATCCCAGTATTTCATAACGGCGTACTTATATCAACCGATAATGATTCAAAAACCGGGTTTTATACAGTTAAGTGTACTATCCCGCCTAACCTGTTGAATGCTGGCAATTATTCATTCAAGTTAATTTTTGGCGAAAATCAACGTTACCAACTATTTGGTGCTGATGATTTTATCGGGTTTGAGGTTGAAAACGAAAGTAAAGGAAGTAACAGCGCTTTAGCTCCGGGTGTAATTCATCCCAAACTTGATTTTAATATTAGTTACCAGGCATAACAGCATATGGAAACCCCGCACATCATACAATTGCCCAAGCTTTTAGACGATCGGGGGAACCTTTCTTTCATTGAAGAAAACAACCATATCCCCTTTAAAATTGAGCGTACCTATTGGATTTATGATGTACCCGGCGGCGAACGGCGGGGCGGTCACGCTTATTTACACCTGCAGGAATTTATTGTCGCTATTAGTGGCAGCTTCGACGTTGTGCTTCATGATGGCGCAAAGGAAATGCGATATAGCCTTAACCGTTCATATTACGGGCTGTATGTACCAAAAATGATGTGGCGCGAAATCGAAAATTTCTCGACCAATTCGTTGGCCCTGATCCTTACCAACGGCAAATACGATGTAAACGAGTATATCAGGGACTTTGATCAATTTATAAACAGCAAACATGGAAGGTAAATCGTCAACTGTTTTTGACTGTAACATCATCCACCTTAACCGAATCCACAACCGCGCAGGTAATATTACACCTGTTGAAAACAATATCCATATTCCGTTTGCTGTTAAACGGGTATATTATTTATATGATATCCCGGGCGGCGAATCACGCGCGGCGCACGGACATAAGGAGCTTGAACAATTTATCGTAGCAGCCAGTGGCAGCTTTGATATCACTATTGACGACGGTATCAACAAAAAAACGGTACAGTTAAACCGCCCGTACATAGGGTTGCATGTCCAGCCTGGCATCTGGCGCGATATTTCAAATTTTTCGTCGGGGGCTATTTGCCTTGTATTAGCTTCCATGTTGTATACAGAGGCCGATTATCTAAGAGAGTACAAACAGTTTAAAAATTACAAATCATTATAAGTGGAGTCTCCTTTTTATAAATTTGACCTAATGTTTAGATTGGTTGAGGAAAGCGATGCCGAATTTATTTTAAGTTTAAGAACTGACCCGGTACACGCCCGGTACCTGACACATACCGACAATAATTTGCAAAAGCAAATTAAATGGATCAGGACATATAAAAAGCGGGAAAAAAAACGGCAGGAATATTACTTTTTATTTTCTGACCATAACCATCAGCCACTCGGAGTTATAAGATTGTATAACATAACGGCTGATACCTACACCAGTGGCAGCTGGATTGTAAAACCCGGATGCGACGAATTTGTAAGCATAAAATCAGATCTGTTTATTTCTGAATTTGCAGCCAGTGAATTAAAAAATAAAAGATGTGTATTTGATGTAAGGAAAGACAATAAAAAAGTGTTGCGGTTTCATAAAATGTTTGCAAAAATAACAGGTGAAGATGAGCTCAACTATTATTTTACAATAGATGAAGAGAGCGCTAAACAAAAGATCAAATTTTTAACAAGCATAATACAACCTAATATTTAAGCTATGAATATTGAAAAATTTGTAAGGGAATTTGCTGATCAGTTTGATGACTTAGATACAAGTGCTTTTGCTGCCGAAACATTATTTAAAGAGAACGATGAGTGGAGCTCCATGACAGCACTTTCAGTAATTGCCATGGTAGATGACGTTTACGCAGTCAGACTAACAGGCGATGACATCCGCAACTCAAAAGTTATTCAGGACATCTACGATATTGTATTGAAAAAATCAAATTCGTAAACCCAAGCACTGACGTTAATATCCTATGGATAACCCTTTCTCTTTAAAAGGTAAAAAAATTTTGGTTACCGGCGCCTCATCAGGTATAGGCAGGCAAATTGCTATAAGCGTTTCAGGAATGGGAGCCGAAACTTTTATTACCGGCAGAAACGAGCAAAGACTGTCAAACGTTTTTAACTTGCTGGAGGTACCCGGCACACAATATGCTGCCGATCTTGATATTGAGAAGGAACAGGACAGCCTGATTGAGTTAATGCCGAATTTAGATGGCGTCGTGCTATCTGCCGGGATTGTAAAAACTTTGCCTTTTAAATTTATAAACAGGAAAGACTTGGATTCGATCTTCGAAACAAATTTTTTCTCACCCGCTATTTTGATCAATAAGTTGTTAAAAACTAAAAAGCTAAACAAAAATGGATCGGTAGTATTTATATCATCCATTGCCGGCAACTTTGTTGGAACCGTTGGTAACGCGATGTACAGTGCCTCAAAAGGCGCCATAAATGCTATGCAAAAGGTATTAGCTATTGAACTTTCCGCCCAAAGGATCAGGGTCAATAATATCTCTCCGGGCATGATAAAAACCGAACTCATCTACGACCCCATATTTACAGAGGAGCAGCTGAAAGACGATGAAAAAAAATACCCCTTAGGATTTGGCGAACCAATTGATGTTGCCAACGCGGTTATTTACCTGTTATCTGATGCCAGTAAGTGGGTAACCGGAAGCACCCTGATAATAGACGGGGGATTCACCATACAGTAAATGCAGGCCTTTATAAAAGCTATTTCATACCACTTACCTCAAAATCAGCTTACCAATGCTGATCTTTCGGCCCTGTTTCCCGAATGGGGAGTAGAGAAGATAGCCAACAAAATAGGTATCAGCACCCGTCACATTGCCGCCGAGGATGAGTTTGCGTCAGATATGGCGATAGCCGCGGCACAAAAACTTTTTTCCTCGCATAACATCAATCCAACTGAAATAGATTTTATATTATACTGCACCCAAAGCCCAGACTATTTTTTGCCTTCAACAGCCTGTATCATACAGGATAAGCTGGGTATCCCGGTTAAAGCAGGCGCACTTGATTTTAACCTGGGCTGTTCGGGCTACGTGTACGGCCTTGCTTTAGCCAAGGGCCTTATAGCGGCAGGCATAGCCACCAATATCTTGCTGCTCACGGCCGAAACCTATTCAAAATTCGTACATCCTAAAGACAAGGGAAACCGTACCATTTTTGGTGATGCCGCCGCCGCTACCCTCATCAGCACCGAAGGCTTTGCAGCCATAGGCGACTTTGAATTAGGTACGGATGGTAAGGGTGCTGAAAATCTGATGGTAAAGCAGGGAGCCATCCGTTACCCTGAAAAAAGTGTCGATACCGTACATGATGACTATGGGAATGAGCAATCACCAGGAAATTTATATATGAATGGGCCCGAAATATTTGCTTTTACATCTAAAGAGATTCCTGCTTTAATAACAGATACCCTAAAAAAAAACCGTGTGCGCAAAGACGAAATCGGGCAGTTTATCCTGCACCAGGCCAACCGGTACATGCTGGAGCACCTGCGTAAAAAGATGGATATAGCTTCCGAAAACTTTTATATCTATATGGCCGCTATTGGTAACACGGTATCATCATCGGTACCCATTGCACTTGATGAAGCCATGAAAGAAAAACAGGTTACTCCGCAAACAAGATGGCTTTTGGCCGGCTTTGGTGTTGGCTACTCATGGGCTGGAACCGTAATAACATTTATATAAAAGCAAAAAGCCTAAGGCTCAAAGTTGAACCCGATGAATATTCCGTTTTTATCTTTAACCAGTCAGAATAATTTAGTTGAAGCAGAGATTCGCGCGGCGTTTGAGCGTGTTTTTCAAAATAAATGGTACATACTTGGTAAAGAAGTAAGCGATTTCGAAAATGCTTACGCTGCCTTCAATAACGTACAACACTGCATTGGGGTAGGCAACGGACTTGATGCCCTGTGCATTGCGCTACGGGTGCTTGAAGTTGGTGAAGGCGATGAAGTCATCGTACCTTCAAATACCTTTATAGCCACCTGGCTCGCCATATCGCAGGTAAGGGCTACCATTGTACCGGTTGAGCCCGATAAGGATACTTATAATTTAGACCCGCGTTTGATTGAGGCAGTCATCACCCCAAAAACAAAAGTGATCATACCCGTACACCTTTACGGGCAAGCCTGCCAAATGGAGGCTATTATGCAGATAGCCCATAAGCATAATCTTTTTGTGATAGAAGATAACGCACAGGCGCAGGGCAGCACATACAACAACAAGCTTACCGGCAGCTTCGGCCACATTAACGCTACCAGTTTTTATCCAACAAAAAACCTGGGCGCGTATGGCGATGCAGGGGCTTTAACCACCAACGATACCGGCCTCGCACAAAAAGCAAACCTGCTGCGTAATTATGGCTCCGAAAGAAAATATTACAATGAGGTTATCGGTGTAAACTCAAGGCTTGATGAACTGCAGGCTGCTTTTCTTTCGGTAAAGTTGAAATATCTGAATGGATGGGCAACTGAACGGCAGACCATAGCTTCTGCCTATACCCGTCAACTTAACGGAATCGACGGCCTTATCTTACCAGCCACCGCCTCAGGATCATCACATGTATACCATTTATATGTAATCCGTACTGCAAAACGAAATGAGCTGGAGCAACATTTAAACAACAATGGAATAGGCACCGGGATCCATTATCCTGTACCTGCCCATTTACAAAAAGCGTATGAGTACCTCGGTTACCAAAAAGGTGACTTCCCGATAGCTGAGGGATTGGCAAAAACCTGCCTGAGCCTTCCGCTGAATCCGGGTATGGACGACGAGGAAATTGAGTATACATGCAAAATCATCCGCCGGTTTTATGAATAAGGTTTTAATAGTTGGCAATAAGCTAAGCATAGGCGGTGCCGAAAAATTACTGGTTGAACTGGCTGTATTTGCTAAAAAAAACAATATGCAGCCAATAGTGCTCATCCTTGATAATTACGATTATGAGTATTACGACGAAATATTAAAAAATAAAGATATTGAAGTGGTACACACCCGTATCAGGCATATCAAACATTTGAGGGCGCCACGTAAAATGATACGTTCAGTTTGGTGGGTTATCAAACTTAAGTATTTTGCGCAGAAATATTTTAAGAGTGTGCATACCATTGGTTTGTACAATGTGGAGAAGGTTTATGATACTATCATTCACCCCAATCGCTTTTTTTGGAATGTAAACAACAGCATTCAATACTTTAACATGGAATACACCTACAGCCAGGGTATCTTCAGCAACAGCAGTGATACCATTGTTAATATCAATAAATACCAGGAAACTGAACTTTACCAGCAATACGGTGAAGCGATAAAAGCAAAAATGGTTCTTTCAAAATTGTTCACCAATGATTAGGATTAATTTGGTTGCCCGCATTGCCGGCGATAAAAATTCATTTCTTGACCTGGTTTATGTTGCCCATAAACTCAAACAAAGCAACATTGAAGATTTCATGATAACTTTTATCGGTGTTATCGATAATGTATCTATATACCAGAATATCACGCGCATGGCCGAACTGCTTGGTGTTGCTAATAAAATTGACTTCACCAGGAAATCTATCCCTATGGCAAATTTGCCCGATGATATTAAAAATGGGTATTTTTTCAATTTTACAGTAGGTAGTTTCATGGGGTATTCATCAGTTGATAGTATTAATCTTGGGTTTAAAACCATATTCTGCAATGCCGATAATCGCCTGAAAAATGAGCTGTATCCTTATTGTAATGTTTGCCCTGATCTTAACTCGGCCATTAATTTTATCACGCTTATTCATGAAGATGCTGCGGCTGTTGACAAACAAATTGTAGTTAATAACCAGCTTATGAAAGCTTCATTTTTATTGAATACGTACGAAGCCTCATTGCTACGATCATTAATGAAACCCGGTGAATAAACAGGAAAATTCTGGAATTTCAGTTTTAGTATGTTGTTATAACGGTGCCGGTCGCCTGCCCGAAACACTCCGTCATCTCGCATTACAGGCAGTTCCACATGATCTTAATTGGGAAATCATTGTAATCAACAACGCCTCAACAGATGACACGCTTAAGGTTGCTAATACCGAATGGCAGCAATATAATATCAGCAATACAGGTTTTAAGGTTTTAAACGAGGAAAAGCCAGGGAAAAACTTTGCCTTCAAAACCGGGATGGCCAATGCCGAATATGATTACATTTTAACTTGTGACGATGACAACTGGCTTTCTGCCGATTATATTGCAACAGCCTATTCAATTATGCAGGCTGATAATAAAATAGGTGCGCTTGGAGGTTATGCTATTTTTGAACCCGAGCAGCCTTTTAATACCGAGCTGAATAATCTAACCGGATACTTTGTACATGGCCCTCAAACATGGGTTGAAAGTCAGCATTGGGTTTACGGTGCAGGATCAATTTATAAAAAGGCTGTTATTGTTAACCTGTTTGACAATGGCTGGCAACAAATTACTTCGGGCCGCACTGGTACCAGTTTAATTTGCGGCGAAGATGTTGAAATTTGCCTGGCAATATATTTAAGCGGATACAAAGTAATTGCAAATGATGATCTGAAGTTTAAACATTTTGCACCCCTTAAAAGACAAACTATAAGTTATATTACCAACCTTTCGTATTGGCTTGGCTATTCAGAGTTTTTACTCAACAGTTATTTTACAATTTTGAGCAATGACCAACGCAATTTGCAAATCGTATTCACAAAATGGATGTTCAGGTTAGGATTATCATTAAGCAAACAACGATTAAGATTATTTTATCAAAAACTGTCGGGAAAACCGGTTGATTTAAACCAGCAGCTGGCTTTGCAATCAAGGCTTGGTATCTTTAACTCGCTAAGGCAAAACATGTTTAAGGTGCTTGCACATCACAAAAAACTTAAAGCAATGCTGGTGCAAACTGCAGCTTCAAACCCAAATAAAACTTATCAGCCTGTATCCTGACTAAATGAGCGCTAAGTTGGCCCCTATTATATTATTTATTTACAACAGGCCTTTACATACGCGCAATACATTGGAAGCCCTTGCCAAAAATGAACATGCCAAACAATCAGATCTGTTTGTATTTGCGGATGGCGCCAAACCCAAGGCAACTCCCGGTGAACTGCAGAAAGTAACCGAAACCCGGGCGGTGATCGGCGAAAAGCAATGGTGCAAAAAAGTGCAACTGATTGCCCGCGAAAAAAACATGAACCTGGAGGATAATGTTATTGATGGCATTACTGAAATTATCAGCAAATATGGCAGGGCAATTATACTGGAGGATGACCTTATCACTTCTCCATATTTTTTAAAGTACTGTAATGAAGCACTCGAAGTTTACGCTGATGATAAACGGGTGTTCTCCATTAACGGGTTCATGCACAATATTGATTCCTATACTGAACCCGATACTTTTTTATGCCCCCTCGCTACAAGCTCATGGGGATGGGCAACCTGGGCCGATAGATGGAGCAAGCTGGAGATAAACCCAGAACAGATCAATATCATAGCCGGCAACCCCTTTTTAACCAATCGTTTCAATTTTGCAGGTGTCGACTATTCCCACATGTTAAAAAATATGAACACATGGGATATAAGGTGGTATTATACAGCTTTTATTAATAACGCCTTGGGCCTTTTCCCTACCCGTTCACTGATAAAGAATATAGGCTTTGATAACAGCGGTACCCATGTTGGAAACGAAAATTTAAACCAGGAGCTTTATTTATCGCCAATACCGGTTGTGCAGCAAGTCTCCATCAATATGACATATTATGCTAATCTGCTTAATTACTTTGCTCCTGTTCCGCGCCCATCTGTTATAAAAAGAATTGGGTTAAGGTTAAAAAAGATATTATTGAACCGCTAATGAAAGGGATAATAAAAAATTTACTGGTACGGCTTATTAATTTAACCAATATGCCGCATTATATTGAGCAGGTTAAACAGGATAAAAAGCTCAAACACATCAATGCTTCCATAACTAATAATGGCGGTCTGTTTTACCATGAAGCCGAAATTTCAAATCTTACTAATGATAAAAGTAAACTTATCATCGGCAACAATACCCATTGCCGCGCTGAGCTATTTGTTTATCCTTATGCTCGCAAGTTACAAATAGGCAGTGATTGTTACATTGGCAAAAATACTATTATCCGTGCTGGCGATGAACTTATCATCGGTGACAATGTACTTATATCACATAATGTAACTATTATGGATACCGATAGCCATGAAATTGATAACGGGGAGCGTGCAGCATCATTTAAAAAATTGACTCAATATGGCCACCCTGCCAAAATTGGCAATGTAAAGATTAAGCCTGTTTACATTCATGATCATGTTTGGATAAGTTATAATTGCTGTATTTTAAAAGGCGTTACCATTGGCAAAGGCGCTATTGTTGCAGCAGGCTCGGTAGTTACCAAGGACGTTGAACCATTTACCATGGTTGCCGGCAACCCGGCACAATTCATAAAAGCATTACCACAGCAATGAAAATACTTGTCATAGGCTCCAAAGGATTTATCGGTTCGGCCTGTTACAACTATTTTAAAAATCAGCCAGGCTATGAAGTTTATGGCGCTGATGTGGTGGTAGAATATGACGATCCCAACTACTTTTTAATTGATGCTATCAACGCCGATTTTAAGAAGGTATTTCATAAGCAACAGTTCAATTGGTGTATTAACTGTGCAGGGGCTGCGTCAGTGCCCGAATCATTCAATAACCCTGAGCGCGATTATCTGCTAAACGTTCATCACGTCGTGAGCATCCTCAATGCCATAAAAGAAGGTAATGGCAATTGCAAGCTCATCCAGTTGTCGAGCGCGGCAGTTTACGGCAATCCGCAAATGCTACCTATTACAGAGTCCCATACGCTTAATCCGCTTTCACCTTATGGTGTACATAAAAGACAAGCCGAAGAGCTCTGCCAGCTATATCACGATCATTTTAGCTTAAATGTTCATATCTTCCGTGTGTTTTCGGCATATGGAGCCGGTTTGAAAAAGCAGCTGTTTTGGGATCTTTACAAAAAATCGCAGACTCAAACAAATATCACATTGTTCGGTACCGGTAACGAAACACGCGAATTTATTCATGTTACCGATATTGTAAATGCCACGAACCTGTTTATCAATGCCGACAAGCCCGGGTTCAGCATTACAAACATTGCTAATAATAATACCATCACTATAACAACAGCAGCCGAAACTTTCTTGAGATATATAGGCTTTAGCGGCGGTTTGTCATTTACAGGCACCAACCGCGTTGGCGATCCGCTATACTGGCAAGCCGATAACAGCCGCCTAATTAGCCTGGGCTACCAACAAAAAGTAAATTTTGACGATGGTATTAATACCTATTGTAAATGGCTAAAAGGAAAAGAATAGGACTAAGCTACACCTATAACGAAAACTGGATCGGCGGCACTTACTACATCGAAAACCTGGTGAATGCGTTAAACGCCCTTAATGATGAGGAAAAGCCGCATATTGTTTTACTTACTGATAGTTACGAAAGCTTCAGGGCTGCGCAGCAAAAATTCAACTATCCTTATATCAGCTTTCAGCTTGGTTCGGGTGAAGCAAACAAAGGTTTCCAATTACTAAACAGGATAACAAACCGGCTGTTTAAAATCCGTCTGTTTAGCCAGAAAATTAAAGCCCTTGATGCTGTTTTTCCTTATTATAAAAGTGAGCAACAATCGGCTGCTAAAAAGAAAATATATTGGGTAGCTGATTTCCAGGAACATTTTGCCCCTGAATTTTTCAGTAAAGACGATATTGCCTCGCGCCTGCAAAACCAGCAGGAAATTCAAGCCTCGGCCGGGCATTTAATTGTGAGCAGCAATACTGCGCTCGGACATTTCAAATCCATTTTCCCTCAGCATACGGTTAACGTAAACGTTCTGCCTTTCGCAGTAGCGCATCCTCCGTATCAGGATATTAACATCAAATTACTGCTTGAAAAATATCAGTTGTCCGCACGTTATTTTATCTGCCCTAACCAGTTCTGGAAACATAAAAATCAGCTGGTAGTTTTAAAAGCAGTTAAAGAACTAAAGGCGAAAGGCATTGAAATTACTGTAGCTTTTACCGGTAATACCACCGACTACCGAAACCCACATTATTTTACAGAGATGAAAGCGTTTGTTGAAGACAATAACATCGGTAACAACATTAAATTCCTGGGTTTTATCGACCGGCGTGATCAGCTTCAATTGATGAATAATGCCATCGCCATTATACAGCCATCATTGTTTGAAGGCTGGAGCACTGTTGTGGAGGATGCTAAGCTAATGAATAAATTTTTACTGGTTTCGGATATTGAGATCCACAGGGAGCAGTTGGTTAGCAGTTCGGCACACTTTTTTGATCCATATAATGTTAACCAGTTAGCGCAACTGCTTCAGCAGTTCAGTGAACATCAAACCTCTCCCCTGCTCTTTGAAAACAACACTTATCATGAAAGCGTTAAAAAATTTGGCCGAACATTTCTACAGATAATTGGCTGACCAAAACATGAACCTTCCCGATCTTCAGTCATACCGTTCAAACTTTATCAATAAAGGCGTTCAATTGCCCCTGCCCATAGTAGCCGGTACCGAAAACGGATTATTGCACCAGTTACCCCTACCTCCGTCCGGCAAAACCGGATGGCCCTGGGACGAGCAGGTTGCACAAACGGTTTATGATAATAAAATAAGCTGGCCTAAGCTTACCATCGTAACCCCGTCATATAACCAGGCCTGTTTTCTGGAGCAAACCATCAGAGCTGTGCTTCTGCAAAACTATCCCAACCTGGAGTATATCATCATCGACGGCGGCAGCACCGATCAATCCAAACAGATTATTGAAAAGTATGCCCCATGGCTTAGCTATTATCAAAGCGAAAAAGATAATGGCCAAAGCAATGCCATTAATCAGGGGTTCAGTCTTTCATCGGGCCGGTACCACGCCTGGATTAATAGTGATGATTACTATCTTAAAGGCGTTTTCCATAAGGTGTTAAATAAATTTATGAGCACCAATGCAGATTTTATATACGGTTACGGGAACGACTACAATGTGGTATCCGGCAAAACAACCACAACGCGGGTGTTGCCTTTTATTGATTATTTTATCAAGATTCCGAGCCTTGTGCAGCCCTCCACTTTTTGGAGTGCCTCCATTCATGAACCCGTTTGGGAGGAGCTCCATTGCTCCCTTGATTTTGAATTATGGCTCAGGCTGGTAAAAGGACACAGCAGGGCATTGATCAAAGAGCCGCTTTCCGTTGCCAACGTGCATGACCAGGCCAAAACTCATTCACCAAAAATGAAGGCGCAATGGGAGGCCGATCATCAGAAAATATGGGCGGCAGATGCTCACGGCACTGTTTATGAATGGAAGAAAATTATTTTTTTAAACAGGATTAGGATCAAATTATATAAGGTATTTGGATATTATTCATGATGTTGCTAAAAAGAAGTATAAACAAGATCCGGAGGATCTTATTCCATTTCTTTAACCAAACGTCCCTTCCTTTTAAAAGTAACCGGATTTTAATTGTAAGACTTGATGCTCTTGGCGATTACATTCTTTTCAGAAACTATATAAGATGTATCAAACACGCACCCCAATTTAACGGCTATAAATTGACCCTCCTTGGAAATATAGGATTTAAAGATATAGCCGAGGCATATGATAAAGACGTTATTGATGAATTTATCTGGATAACGCCCTCATTAATTTATGATATAAATGAAAAAATAAGGTTATCATTTGCCATTAAAAAAAAAGCATTTGATATCTTAATCAATCCGGTTCATTCAAGGGTTTTTCACACTGACGAGTTTATATCCCAACTTGGAGCCAAACAAAAGATTTGCAGCAGCGGCGATTATACTAATATGGAATCATTCGAAGAATTAAAACGCTCTTATAAATTTTATGACAGTATTATAGATGTGCCCGGAACTGATTATTTTGAATACCTGAGAAATCGCAAATTTATTGAAACCCTTACAGGTCAAAGAATTGACACCTCCTTAAATTTGCCAACCAAAAGTAAGCTAATCGAAAAAGGGGCTTTGCAATTGGTAATATTTCCCGGTGCGGGCCAGGAGTATAGACGATGGGGAACAAATTTATTTGCAACAGCAATTGATTCCATAATGGCAAATTCAACATTTAAAATTACTGTTACAATTGCGGGCTCATCTGCAGATTCATGCCTGGCTACTGAAATAATATCACAATCAAAAAACAAAGAAAAAATTGAAGATAAAACCGGTAAAACTAACCTTGTTGAATTAATTGAACTGATTAACAATGCAGATTTACTAATTTCAAATGATACCAGTGCTATACATATTGCTGCATGTACACAAACTACCGCAATTTGTATCTCCAATGGCAACCATTTCGGTCGTTTTGTTCCCTATCCCTTAAGCATAGCAAACAATATACACACGTTTTATCCTTCTGAAGAGTTTAACAATAAAGATAATTATGCGTTACTGAACGATTTGTACAAGTGCGGCTCCAACCTGAATATCAATAATGTCGATCCTATAATCATCAGTAATAAGGCGATATCAATTCTTAATAATGCAGCTAAATCAGGTGCTGACGTCAAAATTATTGCAAACTAAATTATATATCTGCTTTTTTTAAATGCTTTTTAACTCCCTGTTGTTCCTTGTATTTTTTGTAATTGTAACCATTACATATTATCTGCTGCCGCATAAATTAAGATGGTTGTGGCTTTTAGCCGCAAGCAGCTATTTTTACATGTACTTTAAGCCGGTATACATCCTCATCATTCTTTTCACCATTATTGTTGACTATTGTGCCGGCATCCTGATAGAAAAAGCCACAGGCAAAACCCGCAGGTTTTATCTCATTTTAAGCCTGGTCACGAATATTGGTGTACTGGCTTTTTATAAATATTTCAACTTTTTGGCCGCGAACCTGAATTTGCTATCTGACACATTCCATGGCCCGCAATTACCATTGCTTGATTTTATATTGCCCATTGGCTTATCGTTCCATACATTCCAAGCTATGAGTTATACCATTGAGGTTTACCGGGGCAATCAACCCGCCGAGCGTCACTTTGGCCTTTATGCCTTGTATGTAATGTTTTACCCGCAAATGGTAGCAGGCCCAATTGAACGGCCCCAGCATATTTTGCCTCAGTTAAACAGGGTGAACAATTTCCGAAGCAGTAACTTGATAACTGGTTTATTTTTTATGGCGATGGGCCTGTTTAAAAAAGTGGTGATTGCCGATAGACTGGGCCTTTACGTCGACCCTGTTTTCAACAATCCGCATGGTCATTCGGCACTTGAACTGCTCGTAGCTACCTATTTTTTTGCATTCCAGATTTATTGCGACTTTAGCGGGTATTCGGATATCGCCATTGGCACGGCTCTCGTTTTGGGTATCGAGCTAATGCAGAATTTTAACTTTCCCTATCTTGCCTCCAATGTTTCTGATTTTTGGAAACGCTGGCATATCTCACTTTCCACCTGGTTTCGTGATTATTTGTATATCCCGTTGGGAGGCAGCAAGATTAATTTCCGGGTAACCTGCATTAACCTGCTTATTGTATTTATGATAAGCGGCCTGTGGCATGGCGCCAACTGGAAATATCTTGTTTGGGGCCTGATTCATGGTTTACTGCTCGTTGTTTACCAGTTGTTCAACAAGTACAATATCGGCATCAAAGGCTTTACCTTCCTGAAATGGCTTTTCACCTTTAACCTGATTTGCCTTGCCTGGGTATTTTTCAGGGCCGGTACGGTAACCGATGCTTTTTATATCTTAAATAAAATATTCAGGGGCAATGGTTTTACCTATTCAGCAAGTAATCTGATGTCTGTCCATGAGCTTTGGTATTGTACTTTTATTATCATTACCCTGCTTTTAGGCGAACGTTATTTGCGAAAGGCGAAAGATTATTCAAACACCAGCAAGCTATTACTCATATGTGGTTTAGTATTTGTCTGCTACTTTTTAGGAATCTTTAACGAAGCCCAATTTATTTATTTCCAGTTTTGATGCGTAAAGTTACCGGTTTGTTCATTTTGTTTATTAGTGTTGTGTTGCTGCTTAGTTCCATGAACCAGGCGTTCATAAATAAAATAAAATTTGAAAAATATTTTGATCACCTGAATCCACAAATGATACAGGAAAACGCTTTGTACAAAGCCGCATTGGTACATTCAGATAGGTGGCGCTACGGTGACTTGTATGGTGTTTGCTATCTGCCACAGTACAAACTTGAACTCGAACCGTTTAAACAATACGGCCACAAACCCGGCAGGCAAAACACCAATAGGGTATTATACATAATAGGAGATAGCTTTTTGGCTGATAAAATACTTTCCGGCGCTTTTGATGCATTTGATAACGTGGTTTTCCTCGATCGTCGGTTCTCTTTCGGCCCGATTAAACTGGATAGTACTAAAAAAAACTACATGGTGATGGAGTTTGCCGAGCGTAACCTTAACAACTATGATATTAATAAAACCTTTGAAAACCGCTGGACAACCGACAATATTAAAAACGGTGTAAACTTCAGTAATGCGCCGCTTCCCGGAGGTATCCCGTTTGTCCCCGAATCTATCTTTGCTCGGTTAGGCAGAATCATCTTTCATAAAGACTTAAGCCGTAACCTCGAGCTCATGCTTTTTGATAACAAACTGACAACCCCGTTTAAAGAGGCAAAAGCATCATTAAATTATACGCTTTTTGATCGTATAGCAAATGAGGTAGTCATAAGCTCTGATAAAAAAAGGCTACTTTTTTATACCACCGTCGACACCAATAATATACAATCGGCCTTTAGATATAAGACTGAGCATGCCTTAGATTCTATAGTCCGCAACCTGGATATTGCACGTGATTATTATCGGGCTATTGGCTTTAAAAAAGTTTTTCTTTCAGTGATCCCCAATGCGGTATCTGTTTATGATGATAAACGAATGCCCTACAATCACTTGTTGGAAAGAGTTGAACAAAAAACTGATCTTCCTGTAATACCATTATATAAAGCTTTCAAAGCCGACAAACGCAATCTATTCTATCGCAGCGATTCGCACTGGAACCCCCAGGGCTTGGATACCTGGGTAAATGAAGCCAACAAGGTGTTAACAGCAAACCTTAATTGAAGCCATTCTTTTCCATCATTATGCCGCTGTATAACTGTGAAAGCACTTTACAGCAAGCTCTTGATAGCATCACAAGCCAATTTTTCAAAAGCTACGAGCTGGTTTTGGTTGATGGCGGCTCAAATGATAATACACAGTATATTGTCAACAATTTTAAAAAAACAGGTGAGGTTAATGTCCAGTTCATTTCTGAACCCGACAGGGGCATTTATGATGCCATGAACAAAGGAATTTATATGGCGAGCGGTCAATGGTTTTACTTTATGGGTGGCGATGACACTTTCAGCAGTTCCACAGTGTTGGGTCAGGTTTATCAGGCTATCCAAAATGAACCTGCCGATCTTGTATATGGTAATGTAACAGGTGCTACATCAAAAACAAAATATGCGGATGATACTATTAATAAGGTATTATCACGCGGCATCCATCACCAGGGCATTTTTTATAACCCCGGGATATTTAATTACACCGGTAAATACAACATAAAGTTTAAGGTGGCTGCTGACTACCATTTAACGTTGAAAGTATTTTGTAACCCCGCATTTAAAACCAAATACATCGATCTGGATATCGCGCGTTTTGGCGAGACTGGTTTAAGCTCATCAACTTATGATTATCGTTTTTTCAGTTATCATTATAAGTTTCTGTCAACCTATAAGGCCCTCGGCAAAATCAATGATAAAGCTACATGCCTGCAGCAATCAATTTACTGCTGCCTGTGGCTGGCGAAGGAAAAACAAAGCATAACTTTTGCCTGGCTCAACATTTTATACTACATAACCGGCTTAAACGGACTCAGTATCTCATTCAGGGTTAAAACTTTTTTAAGGATGATATACTGGAGCCTGAAAAAGTGAGATGATAATAAACCGAATTAAAACTATAAAATCAACGCTGTTTTACTTTTATAAATACGGTATACCATCCTATATCATTGCTTTTGGCGAATCGCTGGGCGATAATCTACTGCTCACTGTATTAAGCCGGGAGCTCTACGGGCGCAGACATAAAAATATCTGGGTAAAAAGTAACCAACAACAACTCTTTGAGCATAATCCGGATATCAAACTTATTTTACCTTTTGGGGCATTACTATCCGGTTTGCTTCTTAAAGCCTTCAACGTAAAAACTGTTTTTCCAAAATACACAGTTTATCATCCCGAAACCGACGGCGACGAAATACCCCAAAAGCATATCGTTTTAAAAATGGCTGATGATTTACAGCTCAAAGGGCAAATAAGCCTTAAGCCTGTTTTAGTTTTAACGGATAATGAACGGGAAGCAGCGAAATGGGCAAAAAACCATATCGTAGTAACAACATCCAGCTCAGCAGCATTGTACCCAATGGGTAACAAAGAATGGGACGTTAAAAAATATCAACAGGTTGTTGATTTGCTTTGTCAAACCCACAAATTCATCCAGTTAGGCTCTCAAACAGATGCGCCGCTGAAAACCGTTATCGACCTGCGCGGGAAAACTACTATCCGGCAAACAGCAGCCATATTAAGTAATGCTGCTCTTTTGGTATCGCACGTAGGATTTATGATGCATTTGGCGCGCTCAGTCGACTGCCGGTCGGTAATCATATATGGTGGGCGCGAAAGGCCAGACCAATCGGGGTATATCAGTTTTAAAAACGTATATTCTGCAGTTGAATGCTCACCATGCTGGTTACATAATACCTGTCATTACGATAAAAAGTGCATGCAAATGATTTTGCCCGGCACAGTTGAGGCGGCTGTAATAGAACAACTTGCTTTAATTAACGAACCTTTGCCTGCCGATATCTTATATAATGACTAAGTTAAGTGTAATCATCCCTACTCATAATCCGGATACGGTAAAACTGGGGCAAACACTTTCAGCCTTAAAAAGCCAATCGTTGCCTACTGGCGAATGGGAATTAATTATCATCGATAATAATTCATCAAACAAATTTGAGCAGCAACTTAACTTAAGCTGGCATCCCGCTGCTGAAGTTTTAAGGGAAACAAAACAGGGCCTCACCTATGCACGACTTAAGGGCTTTAATGAATCAACAGGTGATATCATTATAATGGTTGATGATGATAATATCCTTGAGGCCGGTTATCTTGAAAAGGCTTTGCACATATTCGAAAAAAACTCTAAAATGGGGGCTATAGGCGGAAAATCTGTACCCTTGTTTGAAACCACTCCGCCCGAATGGTTGAACGAATTTTACGGAAGCCTGGCCCTGCGCAACCTGGGCGATAAAACGCTCACCGCGATATGGAATAATCAATACCCGGCCTGTTCTCCCATTGGTGCAGGAATGGCAATAAAGCGGGAAGCGCTTACATCATATATTAAAAAAATAACATCAGGTAAAAGTAACATCAGCGACCGCACAGGTAACTCCTTAAGTTCTAGCGGTGATAATGATATGGTGATCGAGGTCCTTAAAAGCGGCTGGCAGGTTGGTTACTTTCCGGAACTGATGTTACAGCATATTATCCCAGTTCAGCGCATGCAAACAGCATATCTTGCCCGCCTGCTTAATAATACCAATAAGTCATGGGTGCAGCTGCTGCAAAGCCATGACATAAACCCCTGGCAACAGATAACAAAATCAGGGGCCGCATTTAGAAAAGCTAAAGCCTGGTTTACCTATAAAGCCTGGAAAAACGCTGCGACATATATAAAATGGCAGGGCGCCTGCGGTATGTATGACGGGCTTATAAAGAACAACCGTGATCAATAAAATAAGCAACTCACTGGCTTATCGCTTACCATTACTTTATAGGAGCTTACTTAAATATAAGCCGCTTGCTGTAGGGCAGCCCAAAGCATCATCGGCTTATACTGTACTTATGATGACCGGCAAAAGCATTATAGATATGACGCGCCTAGCCGTATATTCTATTGCAAAATATTGGGAAGAGATTCCTAAATTGATCATCGCATCCGACGGATCACTATCTCCGGAAGAAATCAAAAGTAAATTCAAGTTTTGGCCGGGTGAGCTTATTGTTAACCACTGGCAACAAAGCGCGGTATATCATCAGGACAAAAACAGGATCAATCTTTTAAACTATGCCGAGAGCCATGTGCTTGGCAAAAAATTGGCTGTGATACTTCACCAGGCCGAGATCCAACCTGTAATATGGATAGACAGTGACATACTTTTTTACGAGGATTTTAAAAAATATATTCCCCAACATAACGGGTTTGTTTGCGGCGGAAGCCAGGAGGGACACTCAACTTATGATGACCGCGTTTTGAATTTCTATGATAATAACCTCTATGATACTTATACCTTCAGTTCGGGCTTATTAATTATTTATGGACCCAGAATTTACGAAGACTTTCGGCTGGAGGAATTATTGTTTCACGTAAGTAACTATGTGCATTATTTTACCGAACAAACTATTTTTGCTCATATAGCAAGTTCATCAATTGGAATACCCTGGACAACCGAGATTATAAAAAATGATCACCAGGATAGCCAACAGATTAAACCTATGAAAAAAAAAGGCATCGTGGGCCGGCACTATACTGCAAACGTCCGACATTTATTCTGGCGCGACTCGTTGTTTAATTTATAGCTTTCCTTGTTACAACAAGTCATTAATTTTTTATACCGCAATCCGCGTTCACAATTACAAAAATTCAGGCGTTTTGGTGGCTATTTCAATTACCGAAACATAATGAACGGGCGTAGGGAGATGGAACAGCGTTCGGTTGAGTTGCCCCCCGTAGTTTCACATACCAATGGGTTGCCAATTTACTTTTTAACAGGTAAAAACTACCTGTACCAAACGCTTTACTGCATCCAATCGTTAATTAAGTCATCTGCTGCGCAATTTAAATTCATATTGGTTGATGACGGCAGTTTTAATGCTGCACTGATGGAAAGGGTAGCAAAACAGCTGCCCGGCGCACAGGTAATTACAGTGGAGCAAATCAGCGAAAACCTGCAAAACACGTTGCCCCAAGCACGTTATCCGTACCTGCATAAAAAAAGGGCAGTATATCCTCACATTAAAAAACTAACCGATGTGCACACCATTCCAGGCGATGACTGGAAACTGGTACTGGATTCGGACATGCTTTTTTGGCACGAACCCAAGGACATAATTACCTGGCTTTACGCCCCGCAACAACCTTTGCACATGATTGATTGTACAGAAGCTTATGGATATTCGCAGCAATTGATGGATCAACTGACCGGTGCACCTGTAAAACCCTTGCTTAATGTAGGGGCTATCGGTTTAAAAAGCGAGGCTGTTGACTGGAACAAGCTGGAAAACTGGGTTAAAGCACTGGAGGAGCAGGAAGGAACTTCTTACTATTTAGAGCAGGCGTTATCGGCCATGATGATAGCCGACACTGATGCTGCTGTTTTAAAAGCCGGAGATTATATTGTTAACCCCGGCCCGGATCAGATAAAAAACAAAACAGGCATCCTTCATCACTATGTAGACCTTTCAAAAGAAGGTTATCTTAAACAAGCCTGGAAACATTTTTTATAGCCCGTGTCATTAGGTAAAATAGCATACAAGTATTTTTTTAAACCAACCTTTTCGATAAGGTATCATATCAGTCATTTTGGGCTAAAGGGCTGGCTGAATATGCATCGGCGCGAGAAGCAAATGAAAAAAGCTGCCTTAAAGTTACCGCCGCTTAATCTGTCAAAACACAAAATCCTGAACGTAAGTTTCCTCACAGGGGCAAACTACTGGCACCAAACCATTTTTTGTGCTTACACACTTGCTCGCTTTTCGGATGGCGAGATAGGGATCAGGTTATATTCAGACGGAACACTTACCGACGGGCATATCGGTTTTATCAACCATGTATTGCCAGGTATTGAAACCATATCAGAGCAACAGGTGTTACAACATCTCAACCTTGTTTTACCACAACACACATTTCCAACGTTACGGCATTTGCGTAACTGGCATCCGTTTTTTCGCCGGTTGATTGATATTCATACTTCACCCTCATGGACAATCCACATGGATAGCGATATGATTTTTTTCGGCAAACCTGTTCAAATCATGGAGGCCTATCAACACAAAACGGCGGTTTACATGAAAGAGCAGCTGGCAGACTCCTATTTTGTAGACAGCGAGGATGTGTTGCGTGATAAATATGGTATTAACTGTATTAAAAAAGTAAACGGCGGCATTGTTGCTTATGACAATAACAAGGTTGACTATGCCGATCTTGAAGAAAAAGCCAAACTGTTGCTGTTGCATTATCCTAATGCAGGCCCGGCACAAGTTGAACAAACACTCATGAGTTATGTGTTGTATCATCAAACCGCCGTGGCACTTGATGAAAAATTATACTGCATCTTTTACGACGACAAGCCCAACCTTGACAGGCCCGATGTAGTTCGCCATTATATTTTCAAAGCCAAACTGCCCTATTTTACTTCAGAGTGGAAAAAAGCAATCCTTTAGTTTCTGTTTGCATGCCGGCATATAACGCGGGCAAATATATTGCCGAAGCCGTTCGGTCTATAGCCGAACAAACCTACACTAATTGGGAGCTTATTATTGTTAACGATGGTTCTACAGATGATACATCCTTTGTACTCAAGCAACTTACAAATCCCCGCATCGGCATTTACCACCAGGAAAACAACGGGCAATGCGCGGCTGCGAATAAAGCCTTCAGCCTTTCAAAAGGCAGGCTTATTAAGTTTATGGATGCTGATGATGTTATCTCGCCCGGTTATATTGCAGAACAGGTTAAACGGATTGGAGATAATGATGATGTAGTAGCTTCAGCTGCCTGGGGCCGTTTTTATCACAATGACGTTAGCACCTTTAAAGTAAATGAAGATCTCATTAGGGGGGATTGTAAACCCATTGACTGGCTGGTATCGTCCATGGATGGCAAACAAGCCATGATGCAATGCGCTCTGTGGCTAATTCCAAGGGCCGTGCTTGAAAAATCGGGTTTATGGGACGAACGGTTAAGCCTTGTAAATGATTTTGAATTTATTACACGCGTGTTGTTACAAGCAAGTGAGATTCGCTTTGCTCAAAACGCCGTGTTGCATTACCGGAGCGGTATAAGCAATTCGTTGTCTGCGTTAACTTCCAGGCCAGGAATTGAGTCGGCCTTTACTTCTATTTATGAAGGTACAACATACATGCTTAAGCATGAAAATAGCCCAAGAGTAAGAACTGCCGTTGCCGATTGCCTGCAAAACTTTGTTTATGCGTATTATCCTCATTATCCCGATATTATAAACAAAGCCCAACAACGTATTGATGAGTTAGGCGGTTCAGCAGCTAAATATCCGGCAGGCGGTTACACAAAAATGCTAAACCGGATTATCGGCTGGAAATTAACACAAAAATTTAAAGCCTTACTTGGCCGATAGTTTTTCCATGCGCATACTTCTTTCATTTTTACAGGATCAAGTAAGCAAGCCCCACCCCGTGCCCTCCTACCGTTTTTGGCAGCATTACATTAAAAACGGTATTGCTGAGGCAGGGATGAGCTATATTGAAGTACCGGAGGTTGACTGGGCCGAAGGACTGGTTTATGAGGAAGGTTCGGTTGCTTTGCAAAACTGGCAGGAACGGAGCTGGCAGGCAACAATCAATTATATCAAAGTCAACCGGCAAAATATAGACATTTTTTTAAGCTACCTGTATCCCAAACAAATACTTGCAAAAGCAATAGAACAAATCAGGAAAATGGGCATTCCATGTGTTAATTTTTATTGCGATAGCGTGCGGGAATTTAAAACAGTACCGGCAAAGTTCAGGATCTTTGATCTGATCTGGGTGCCTGAGTATGAGGCTTTACCTCTGTACAGGAAGGCAAGGGTCAAACATATCAACTTACCGATGCCGATGTGGGTTGAACCCCAATTAAGATGTCGTACCCTGCTTCATGAAATACCAGGGGTATCATTTATCGGTTCAAAAGACATCCTGCGGGAAAACCTGTTAGGCCAGGCCATTCAAAAAGGTTTGCCGGTAAGCGTTCGTGGAGCCGGATGGTTAGCACAGAGTGCAGCTCCGGTATTTGTTCCTGGTTCTGCTTATCAAAAACTTATTAACCAGGTTAACTTTGTAAAACAGCAGGGGGTTTCCGCATTGGCAATTAAAGGTCTTCAGCAATTAAATAAACTTCCGTTTATCCCGGTTAACGACGATCATATATTCCTGAGCCCGGATTTTGATGAGTACATCAACATCACTCAACATAGTATGGTTACTTTAGGTATTAATCGGGTACCAACGTTTAAACGTACACATAATAACCCACTAACCTACTCACGCTTGCGGGATATAGAAGCGCCCATGCTTGGCGCCTGCTACCTTACCGAATATTGCGAAGGCATTGAGCAGCTTTATGATACCGAGAACGAAATTAACGTTTACCGCACGGTTGATGAACTGGTACAAAAAGGTACAGAGCTGCTCGGCAATAAAGAAAAAAGGGATAAACTAAGGATCAACGGGCAGCAAAGAGTCTTGAACGACCACGCCATTCCGTCATCGCTAAAAAAAATAAAGAAGGCCATTTTTGGCACCTAAGCTTACAGTTAGGTCGGTGTACCCAACAAATTGAAATTGAAAATAGCCGTTATAGTAAATCCGCTGATCCCTGTGCCTCCCGAGCAATACGGCGGCATCGAACGCATTGTTTTTATGCTGATCCAGGAGCTTAAAAAAAAAGGCCACGATATTACCCTGTATGCCAATGAACATTCGCAGCCGGGCTGTAAACTCATCGGTTACCGTGAATCGGCTCATTATGGCGTAAAAGATCTGGTAAAAATTAACCGGCTTACGTCAAAAATTGCTTTTCAGCATTTTGATATTGTACATACCTTCGGTCGTATGAGCAATATTGCTTTGTTGATGCTAAGCCGTATTCCAAAAATCGTATCTTACCAGTTGCCCCCTACCGTATCGCAGGTAAAAAAAGCAGTAAGCATCGCTCATAAAAGCTCGTTGCGGTTTACGGCATGTAGCAATTACATAGCCAATCAAATCAATGCGTTTGCTGATGTAACTACTATTTATAACGGTGTTGATATTAACGATTATCATTTCAACGCTAATGTTGCCGATGACGCCCCTCTTACTTTTTTAGGCCGAATTCAACAGGAAAAAGGGACAGCTATTGCCATACACACTGCAAAACAAACAAATCAAAAACTGGTGATAGCAGGTAATGTACCCAACGAGCCAATACACCAGCAATATTTTAATGAACAGGTAAAACCCCATATTGATGGCAAGCAGATCAAATACATAGGCCCGGTTAATAACAGTCAGAAAAATCACTTGCTCCGTAACTCAAAAGCTTTCCTGATGCCGGTAACCTGGGATGAGCCCTTTGGTATTGTAATGGCCGAAGCCCTGGCCTGCGGTACACCCGTTATCGGTTTTAATCGCGGCGCCATACCTGAGATAGTCATTGACGGGTCAAATGGCTTTGTATGCGCCACAGAAGCCGACATGATAACGGCGATTAACAGCATTGACTCAATCAGCAGGGCCATCTGCCGGAAGGTAGCGGAACAAAAATTTAGTGCCGGTGTACTGGCCAAACAATACGAAGAATTATACCAACTGGCACGGGACAAAGATTGAAGAACGTTACTTTTATAACTACCGGCCAGCCAACTACTAACCCTCGCCTCGTGAAGGAAGCCGAAACTTTGCACAAGCTTGGTTATAGTGTTAAAGTGATCTGCTGTTTTTACCAGCAATGGGCCCAAAAAGCCGATGAAGCTTTAACGGGCAAATATCCCGGTATGTACATTTATTGCGGTGGTGATCCGGTGATACAAAAAGCAACTTACCTTAAAACCCGCATTCGCCAAAAGTTAAGTACGCTGCTGTTTAAATATACCCGGCATTTCGATATACCTGAGAACGCTATCAGCCGCACACATACCGAAGCATTGTCTATAGCTAAAAAAATAAAAACAGATCTTTATATCGCCCATAACCTCGGCGCCTTGCCCGCAGCCATACAGGCAGCAAAACATTACAACGTAAAAGTTGGCTACGATGCGGAAGATTTGCATTCGGGACAGTTTGCATCAACTCATAATGAAGGGTACAAGCTCAATAAATACATTGAAGAAAAATACTTTCCCCATGTTGATTATTTTACTGCCGCCAGCCCGCTCATTGCAGAATTTTATCAACGCGAATACCGCTATCTAAAACCTGTTGTAATAAACAACGTGTTTCCTAAAACAGCGCTGCAAATCAGCCCTAATTATAGGGCTCACGAACCATTAAAACTGTTTTGGTTTTCGCAAACGGTAGGCCCCAAACGAGGATTGGAAGATGTAATTAAAGTCATGGCTGCTACCAATGGGCATGTTCGGTTACACTTGTTAGGCAGTAGCAATGAAACTTACAGATCTGCATTGTTGAACCTCGCCAAAGAATTTAAATTAAATGCAGATCAGCTTTGGTTTCATGAGCCTATTGGTGCAGGCGAGATTTTCGATTTCGCGAACCAGTTTGATATTGGCATAGCTACTGAAACAGGCATTCCTTTAAACAGGGACATCTGCCTTACCAATAAGATCTTTACCTATATACAATGCGGTCTGGCAATGATTGTGAGCGATACGCAGGCGCAAACGCTGTTTATGGAACAGTACCCGGATACCGGAAAATTATACAAAAAAAATAACCTGCAATCGCTAACGGATTGCATCAGCTTTTATCTTCAAAACCCGAATGCTTTATATCAGACCCGCTTACAAAATTACCATCTTGGCCAAACAGCATTAAACTGGGAAACCGAAAGCCGTACCTTTTTAAGTCTTGTTCAAAAAGTATAACAATTGAATAAAAAGCTGCTCATTATTTCACCATACTTCCCACCGGTAAATGCAGCGGATATGCAGCGTGTGAGGATGAGCCTCCCATACTTTGCAGCCTGCGGCTGGGATGCCGAAGTGGTGACCATTGATGACCAGTATGTCGACCTGGCAAAAGACGAATTGCTGTTGCAAACTCTCCCTCCGGGCATTAAAGTTCACAAAGTAAAAGCGCTCAGCAAGGCACTCACTTCAAAAATTGGATTGGGCAGTATTGCCATCCGCTCGTTATGGTATTACCGCAAAACAGTTAACCGCCTGGTTAAACACAATAAATTCGATCTCATTTATTTTTCAACCACGCAGTTCCCGGTTTGTATACTGGGGGCCTACTGGGAAAAACGCTTCGGAATCCCCTACGTCATTGACATGCAGGATCCCTGGCATTCCGATTATTATATCAAAAAACCTAAAAGTGAGCAGCCACCAAAATATTGGTTTGCCTACCGTTTAAATAAATACCTGGAGCCCATCGCCATAAAAAATGCAGCGGGGTTGATCAGCGTATCTGCCGGTTACATTGATGAACTCCAATCTCGCTATCCCGTAATTCAAAAGCTTCCGGCCGCTACTATAACCTTCGGAGCATTTGAACCCGACCTGCAAATAGCTAAAACTAACCAAAAGCTTTTTGCAGCGTTGCTTGACGACGGCTTTATCAATGTGGTATATATCGGCCGCGGCGGGAAGGACCTTCACAACGCCATTAGCCCGGTGTTCGAGGCATTACGAACCGGCTTGAATACAAATAAAAAGCAGTTTGATAAAATCAAACTCTACTTCATCGGTACCAGTTATGCCCCTGCCGGGCAGGGGATCACTACTATACTTCCTCTGGCAAAACAATATAATGTGGAAGAACATATTGTTGAAATTGCCGACCGCATCAGTTACTATCAAACTTTGTTCACACTGCAGCAGGCTAATGCGCTTTTTATACCTGGGTCAGATGATCCTAAATACACAGCATCAAAAATATTCCCCTACCTGCTCACAGAAAAGCCCGTTTTGGCCGTATTTAATGCCGCAAGCTCTGCTATACCCATCATGCAGCAGTACGGTGTAGAACACGTTTATAACTATGATGACGTTACCTCCGAAAACCTATTTATATTTTTTGAGCAATTAATTAAGGGTAATTTCCAGGCTGTTGAATATAATGCTGAAACCGTGAAAAAATATTCGGCACATGAAATGACACTGGCGCAGTGCCGGTTATTTGATAAAATTCTTTATGCACGCCATTAAACGAACTGTCGGCTTTATTTTAAAACACCCGTTGGGAAAAAAGCATCCGGCAAAAGCCTTATGGCGGTTTGCCTGGTGGCAGGTACAGTCAAGGCTTTCAAGGTCGAAGTTCATTATAAAACCTTTTGTTGGTGATGTTAAGTTTTATGCAACAAAGGGCATGAGCGGTATTACCGGTAATATATACACCGGTTTACATGAATTTAATGACATGGCCTTTCTGCTTCATTTTTTAACGCCGGACGATACCTTTTTTGACATTGGCGCGAATGTAGGTTCATATACGCTGCTGGCTTCCGGTATAGCCAAAGCCAATAGTGTTACACTTGAACCTGTTAAAGCAACTTTTGATATTTTAAATAGCAATATCGGACTTAATTATTTGCAGAACAAGGTAACGCTTATTAATGCCGGCGCCGGTGCAACAACTGGCGAAATCAGGTTTTCGGCCGATGAAGATACCGGGAACCATGTTATTACTAAATATGAGAAAGGCAAAAACACTATTATCGTACCTATAATCACTATTGATTCATTATTGGAAACATACAAACCCGCTCTTATCAAGATAGACGTGGAAGGGTTTGAGACCGAAGTGCTTAAAGGCATGGGATCTACCCTTGATTCGCCCCTGCTGAAGGCCATTATCATTGAGCTTAACGGTAGCGGCGGCCGGTACGGTTTTAGCGATCATGATATTCACAAGTTATTACTGTCAAAAGGTTTTAAGGCCGTCGCCTATGATCCTTTCAAACGCGTTTTAACCGGGTTGGATACTTTCGGAGCATATAATACTATTTACTGCAGAGACATTGAATTGATAAACTATCGCCTTAAAAATGCAAAAAGTGTTAATATAATGGGCGAGGCCATCTGAATGAAAAATTTAGCCATAGTTATCACTCATCCCATACAGTATTACGCACCGGTATTTAAGTTGCTGTATGAACGGCAAAAAATAAACGTCATGGTATTTTATACCTGGGGCGAGGGCGGTGCGCAAAAATTTGATCCAGGCTTTGGTAAAACTATCACTTGGAATCTTCCGCTTCTTGAGGGTTATCCTTATGAGTGGGTAAAAAACATTTCGGCCGATCCCGGCTCGCATCATTCAAAAGGGATCGACAATCCTGATCTTATCAGTCAAATAAATAGCTGGCAACCCGACGTCATTATGGTGTACGGCTGGTTTTACAAAAGCCATCGCAAAATCCTCAAATATTTTAAAGGCAGGGTACCTGTTATTTTCCGGGGCGATTCAACTTTACTTGATGATACAGGTGGTATCAAATCCGTATTGCGAAGCATGTTCTTAAAGCGGATCTACCGCCGTATTGATTATGCGCTGTATACCGGATCAAACAATAAGGCTTATTTTAAAAAATGTGGTTTAAAAGAAACGCAGTTGTTTTTTGCGCCTCATGCGGTAGATAACAGTCGCTTCGCTATCAACAGGACAGATGAGGCCCAAGCGTTGCGCAAACAGTTAGGAATAGCTAATGATGAAAAGCTACTGCTTTTTGCAGGCAAATTTGAAAGTAAAAAAGATCCGCTATTACTGCTTAATGTTTTTATTGACGTAAACCAGCCAGGCACCCACCTGCTGTTTGCAGGAAATGGTATTTTGGAGATAGAACTGAAAAATAAAGCAAGCCGGCATAAAAACATCCACTTTATTGATTTCCAAAACCAGCTTTATATGCCAGTGGTTTATCAGGCATGTGACATTTTTTGCCTCCCTTCAAAAGGCCCCGGTGAAACCTGGGGGCTGGCCGTAAACGAAGCTATGGTCTGTAGCAAGGCCATATTGATATCAAGCAAAGTGGGCGCGGGCACCGATCTGGTAAAAGACAAAAAAAACGGTTTGATCTTTAATGCCGGTGATAATACCGATCTTAAAAGCAAATTAAAAACATTGCTTCTACATAATAAAACCGCTTTATTTACAATGGGGCAACATTCCAAACAGATAATTGAGGAGTGGAGCTTTGTCAAACAGGTTGAAGCAATAGAACAATTGGTGTTAAGTTAATAGTATCATGTCGGAAGTCATGAGTGAGGTTTCTTTCTCCATTTATTGATAACTGACTAAAAACTAAGGCCAATTTATAAAAAACACAACATTAGTTAATAAATGCAAAACAGCAAATCGATAGAACGGTATATTGTGTTGTTTATACCATGGCTGCTGGCATTGGCATGTAAAAGTGATAATGTGTTATCCTATTTTATTGCATGGGGAGGCTCATTTTTTATATTCCTGATCACACTTACCGGTTGGGTACGTCCGATCCCCAACGACCGCCCCATGGCCGAACAGTTGATGAGACCCTTATTTATTATCCAGATAATTTTTGCGGGGTATATGTGCAGCACGTCCATCTTTTATTTTATGAATACCCTCGGCTATGAAAATTTCAAGCAAGTGTTTATTCATACGTTAAATGATAAAGATGCCCTTGGCTTAATTGCCCAATGCCAGCGCTATTATTGCCTTGGGCATGCTTCATTTGTGATGGGCATACTTATTTTCATGAATTATCCGGTAACTAAAAAATACCATATCGAAACCGAAAGGCTGGCGAATCTGCTCATGACATCGGCAATTATCAGTTTCCCGCTTTCGTTGTTATTTCTTAAGATACCTGGTCTTTCCCAATTTTATTACCAGTTTAGCTCATTGAGCTTTATTGCAGGTACATTAGCACTGGCCTTTGCCATACCACTAAAAAAAGGGGCTAATACGCTTATCTGCCTGTTATTATATGCCTTTAACTTTTACCAGGCGCTTACATCAGGGTTTAAAGAACCTATTATTATCAGCATACTGGTTTTAGGGATTTTCTTATATCCTACCTATAAAAAATTAGTAACCATTACTTTTGTACCTATCATCGTTTTATTATTTACGGTTTTACCAACATATAACCATATTTTCCGGGCCAATGCATGGAATGGAGATGCCGATAGCGACGAAGCTTCACAACTGGCCCTTGACGCAGCATTAAATAGTGATAACAGCGATGTTGACGAAACTAACTGGGATTTTTTGGTATACCGCCTAAGCGAGATCGATATGTTCACCCGCTTTGTGCAGTCGACACCTAAAAATGTGGATTTTTATGGATTGGATATTGTTAAACAATCGGCTATTGCTTTGGTGCCACGGGTCTTCTGGCCTTCCAAACCAATTACCGAAGCCATGATCATGCAGCGCGTTTATGATGCCGGGGTGGTTAACCGTAACTCTACCGTATCAGCCAAACCCGCCTACATCGTTGATGCGTATCTTTCAGGAGGTGATTGGGGGATCTTTATTTTCCTTTTCGCTTATGGCGCCCTCGCACAGCTAATAGCTGTTAAAGCCGAAAAACTTTTTGGGGGATATATATTAGGCACAGCACTTATATTTTCAGGCCTGTTTCAGATCATGTGGCGCGGCATCAGTTTTGAGTTCCTGTTCAATACCATCTTCTGGAGCTATATCAGCATGCTGCTCATTCATAAGGCATTGTTAAGTTCTAAAATTTTAAAAGAGATTTGAATTACGCAGCCGATCAATATGATTTTGACAGAGTTGCCTTAATGAAAAAATGTAAAAATATGGATCCGCAAATAACACCGCATGACCGCTTATAAAGATTACGATTATCCTGACGCAAGCCCCTGCCATGTATTTAAGGAGCTCGAGAAACCGCTTATGTCGTTATTAAATAAGGATACTAACAGCAGCATTCTCGATCTTGGCTGCGGCAACGGTCACCTGGTAAATTATTTATTGGCAAGGGGATTTAACGCTTATGGTATCGATGCATCCAAACCAGGCATTGCCATTGCCGATAAAATAAATCCCGGCAGGTTTTTCGTTCATGATCTTTCGGTTGAAGGGTTACCGGAGCCATTAAGAGCTATACAGTTTAATACCATTATATCAACTGAAGTTATTGAGCACTTGTACGACCCCCACGCGTTTATACGCCTTTGCCGGGATGTTTTAAGCGAATCAAAAGGTGAGCTCATCATCTCAACGCCTTATCATGGTTATTTAAAAAATCTGTTTTTGAGTATTTTAAATAAATGGGATAACCATATCAGCCCGCTTTGGCAGGGCGGACATATCAAATTCTGGTCGGTTAAAACGCTTACGCAAATTCTTAACGAACATGGATTTGAGGTAACGGCATTCAGGGGCTGCGGCAGGTTCCCTTATTTTTGGATGAGCATGATCATTAAAGCCAAACTCAAGTGAGCGAGAGCCTGGATATTATTATCTTAACTTTTAACGAGGAAAAGAACATTGGCGACTGCCTGCAAAGCGCGGCAGCGCTAAAAGCCAATGTCTATATTGTTGATTCAGGTTCAACGGATACCACGCTAACCATTTGCCAAGGGTATACGCAAAACATCTTCAGCCATCCGTTTGAAAATTATGCAGCCCAGCGCAACTGGGCTTTGGATAACCTGCCTTTAACAAGTACCTGGGTACTTAACCTGGATGCTGATCACCGGGTAACACCTGAGCTTGCAGCACAATTGAATAATATTTTCAACAATCCCGTAGATTCGGTAACCAACGGTTTCCTCATCAGCAGGCGTACCCTATTTATGGGCAAATGGATCAAACATGGCGGCCACTATCCAACATACCACGCCAACCTGTTCAGGCGCGGCTTCGGGCATTGCGAAGAAAAATTGTATGATCAGCATTTTAAAGTTACCGGTAAAACACAGGTACTTAAAACTGATATTATTGACGTAATAACCGATTCACTTACCAGTTTCATTGCCCGCCATAATCATTGGGCAACACTGGAGGCGCAATACCTTGTTAAACAGCAAAATGCCCCGGTTGTTGATGATAACGGCAAGCTGGTACATCCACGGTTATTTGGTAACCCTATGGAACGCCGCCGGTATATGAAAAAACGATACGAGGCGTTTCCTTTATTTGTAAGGCCCGTAATTTATTTTACCATAAGATACTTTATAAAATTGGGGTTTTTAGATGGGAAGACCGGACTGGTATTCCATTTTTTACAAGGTTTTTGGTTCAGGTTTTTGATTGATGCCAAAATTTATGAGTTACGAAAGGAGAGCAAAAAACAATGAAACAACCTGCTTTTTTAAATAACCCGGCGATACGGTTCGTGCTGTTGTTTGTATTGCTGTTTGCCATATTTTACAGCTTTAACATTTTCTTTTTCGGCATTACTAATCCCGGCGGGAATTATAACGCTTTCTTGGCCGAACACCTGAATTATATTGCGGCTTTAAGACAGGTTTTATTAGATTGCAGTGTCATGATATTAAAGTGGTTGGGCTATGCAGCTATAGATAACAACTACGAATTACTGGTTGCGGGCAAAGGAACACTGGCCATAGTTTACAGCTGCCTGGGTTTAGGATTGATCAGTTTTTTTTCCGCCTTTGTGCTGGCCTATCCGTCTCCGTTGCGATCAAAATTGATATTCCTGATTTCAGGCATTTTAGTCATCGAATTTTTAAACGTGATTCGTTTTGTTTTGCTGGCCATCTTCTGGTCGAAAAAGGCAAACCGGATAGTTGATCACCATACCATTTTTAACATACTTCTTTACATTATTATAGCGTTTAGCCTGTATATTTGGATTAAACGTAATGATAAGCTTACCGGCGCTGATGTTCAGAACTGACCTTTCAACTTATAATAATTATCCTTATCATCCGGGCGGCAACGTTTTAAAACGCATTTTGTGGTACTACTGTAATGCCATATTCTTTAAAGCAAGCATTATACCCTCAAGTACGTTCAAAGTATTTTTGCTGAAGCTATTTAGCGCCAAGGTGGGTAAAAATGTAACTGTTAAGCCTTGTGTAAACATCAAATATCCATGGAACCTGAATATCGGCGATGAAAGCTGGATAGGTGAAAATGTATGGATAGACAGTCTAGTGCTCATTCAAATCGGCGCGCATGTTTGCCTGTCGCAGGGGGCTGTGCTGTTAACGGGCAGCCACAATTACAAAAAAACATCCTTCGATTTGATAACCAAAGGCATAATTTTGGAAGACGGCGTGTGGATCTGTGCCGGGGCAATGGTAAATCCGGGCGTAACGGTAGCGTCGCACGCTGTATTGACCAGTGGTTCTATCGCTACAAAAAACATGGACGCGTACAGCATCTATCAAGGCAACCCGGCGGTAAAGATCAGAGAACGGGAAATCAGTTAAAACTTAAACATCATCTGCTTAAAATAATTATATGCTGAAACAGAAACTACAAACCCACCAAATCATTTTATTGGTTATTAGCGGGATTGTTTTCATTATGGGCATTATGCTGATCATAGCCCCAGCCGCCATTTACCCCGACCCCAGCAAGGGTTTCCAGGTAATGCGTTCAATGGAACAGGGTTCAGCATTTAATGTCATGGTTAAACCAGATCAAAATGATATCAGCAAAAACACGTCAGAATTTCTCGCCTGGTGGTCTCCGGGGCAATACCTGTTACCTTACTTTTTCAAACTGATTTTTGGCGTCAACACAGGTCGCGCTTCTTCAATAGTAACCCTGCTATTTTCGTTATCGGGCATTTTCGGCTTTTACTATTTCTTTAAAAGAGCAGGGTTTACGCCAATGATCTCGGCTTTAAGCGTACTATTCATCGTAATTCAGTTATCTTTTTTTACGCCTTATGTATTTTACAATGGTGGCGAGGTACTACTTTTTGGATACACCGGCTGGTTTTTATACGGATGCATAGCCATTGAAAAAACTAACTGGAAACTGGCTGTATTCCTCTTTATAGGTGGAATATTAGGCTTCATTTGCAAATCGTCATTTTTATGGATGTATGCCGCCACTTGCTGTTTTTTATGGCTTAGGTTTTCTATGGGAACAAAAGACATCATTGGGTGGATAAAAAATGGCATATGGATAGGAGTCCCGGCGGTATTATCCTTATTTATGGTCTATCATTTTTATCTTTCAAAAGGTGCTAACCCCTCATCGATAACCGGAAGTATGAAGCTGGTTTGGGAAACTTTTGGCTTTCCTTTGGCCTCGCCAATATTAACCGCTTTTTCGATAGATGACCTTACAAACGGCCTTTTGTTTCATGATGACCCTCCCTTGTTTACTTACTTTTGGGGGGTGATAATTGTGCTGATCTGTGCTGTATTAAGTATTTTACTCATCTGGTTTACTGTAAAAAAGGTGCCTCACAAAAATTATGCGCTGCTTCTGGTGGTTTTTTATGTGGTATCGGTATTATTTTTCGGACAGTCGTTTTTGAGACAGGCCAATATTTCATATGAAGCAAGGCATTTGAGGCTCATTGGGCTTATCGCGGCACCCGGCATCGTTTACCTGGTAAGCAGATTGCAATCTGGTTATAAATACCTGTTTTATTTTATATGTTTTGTAATAGCTTACTCCAGCTACAAATACTTTGTGCCAAGCTACTTTCAAAATAAAAATATCGGCGCAAGGGGATATTCGGGGATATCACAGTTATTTATCGATCAGCCATCGCTAAACTATATCCGCAACCTGGATAAGCAAAACAACAACGCCATTTTTGTATTTAACAGCCCTGATCTGAGCCTGGAAATTGAACGCAACCGCACTATAACCGTTGAAACCATTGGCGCTGAAGTGGCTATCGATTATGATGACTACGTATATAATGGGCACGCCGGACCACTGTACATAGTTTTGCCCGCCGATTACATCGGTCCAAAATCAACTATCATGCGCAAATGTTTTCCTGGCTATACCGGCTTTAAAATGACGATGCTTAGTAATGACTACATTTTGTGGGAGGCTAAATAACGCTGGCGTTGATCTCTTTCCAAAGCAGGTCTTTTAGCTGATCGATATTTTTCTGGGCCACAGATGATATAAATATAGAGGGGATCCCATCGGGGATCTCCTTTTTCATTTCAGCCTGCAGTTCGTCGTCGAGCATATCGGTTTTGGTTATGGCCAATACACGAGGCTTGTGCATCAGTTCGGGATTATATTCTTCCAGTTCATGCAGCAGGATGCTGTATTCTTCTTTTATACTGCGCGATGTATCGGCAGGCACCATAAACAGCAATACTGAATTGCGTTCAATATGTCTCAAAAACCTAAATCCTAAACCTTTGCCCTGTGAAGCTCCTTCAATAATGCCCGGAATATCGGCCATTACAAATGAACGCCCGCCACGATATGATACGATACCTAAATTAGGCACCAGTGTGGTAAACGCGTAATCGGCTATTTCGGGCTTGGCAGCCGATACCACCGAAAGCAGGGTGGATTTACCCGCGTTAGGGAAACCTACCAAACCAACATCAGCCAGCACTTTTAGTTCGAGGATATTCCAGTCCTCACGGCCATCCTCGCCGGGTTGGGCAAAGCGGGGGGTTTGTTGGGTTGATGTTTTAAAATGCCAGTTACCCAAACCACCGCGGCCACCGGGAGTAAGGATCTTTGTTTCACCATCTTTGGTTATTTCAAAAAGTACTTCACCGGTTTCGGCATTTTTCACGGTAGTACCAAGGGGCACTTCCAATATTTCGTCGCGGCCGGTTTTGCCTGTACGTAAAGAACTGCCGCCCGAATCGCCATCACCGGCAATTACGTGTTTACGGTATTTAAGGTGCAGCATAGTCCACAGTTGGGCGTTACCTTTTACAATAACATGGCCTCCCCTGCCACCGTCGCCACCGTCGGGACCGCCTTTTGAAGTTAATATATCACGGTGCAAATGAGCCGAACCGGCACCGCCATGGCCCGAGCGGCAACAGATCTTTACATAATCAACAAAATTAGAACCCTGCGACATAACCTTTTTATTTTAGACGGAAAGTCCGAAAGTCAATAAAGTCCGAAAGTTAAGAATATTAATGTTCCCAACCTGCGGACTTTACCGACTTTCGGACTAAGGACTTCCGAACGACTATTTTTTATACTCTTCAATTACATTAACAATAGCATCGAAGATTTCATCCACCGAACCTACGCCGTTAATGCTTTTAAATTTATTTTGATTTTGATAAAAACCAGCTACAGGAGCGGTTTTATCATTATACTCTTTAATACGCTTGCGGATCACCTCGGGATTGGCATCATCTGGTCTTCCAGATTCCTTACCACGCTCTAACAAGCGGCGCTCCAGCTCATCATCGCCAACTTCAAGGGCAATCATACCCGAAATTGCCGATTGCTTTGATTCCAGTAACTGATCCAAAGCTTCTGCCTGAGCAACTGTACGCGGGAAACCATCAAAAATAAAACCTTTGGCGTCTTTGTTAGCATCAAGCTTATTGCTGATCATGCCAATAACCACGGCATCCGGAACAAGCTTTCCTTCATCCATCAGTTTTTTAGCTTCTAAGCCCAACGCTGTACCTTGTGTAATCTCGCCACGTAACAAATCTCCGGTTGAAAGGTGGATCAAATCGTATTTCTCAATAAGTTTTTTCGACTGAGTACCTTTCCCGGCTCCGGGAGGGCCAAACAAAACCAGATTTAGCATGCTCTTGATAAATTAAAAGCCTTTCGGTAATACAACAGAAAGGCTTACAGTTAATTTGCAACTGCGAAGGAAAAATCCCGGGCTGCAGTGCTTTGTTGTGCACTCGAAGGGAGTCGAACCCCTAACCTTCTGATCCGTAGTCAGATGCTCTATCCAATTGAGCTACGAGTGCTTTCCGAAATGGAATGCAAAGATAGATTTTTAAACTTTCGCTGCAAACTTTTATTCAAATTATTTTACAATTTCGGCAATAGCTTCAAAATTTGGCAGTTGGCCGGCATCTTCAAGTACCTCCGCATAAATGATATTCTGCTCTTCGTCAATTACAAAGGCTGCACGCTTTGAAACACCCTTAAGCCCCATAACAAACTGATCATAAATAGCACCATAAGCCGTAGATACTTCTTTGTTAAAATCAGAAAGCAGATCGAACTGATAATTGTTCTCTTCTTTAAACCTAGCTAAAGTAAAAGGCGAATCGACAGAGATGCCTAAAATCGTCGCGTTTAAGTCGTCATAATAGCCAAAGCTGTCGCGCATGGTGCAAAGCTGCGTGGTACAAACGCCTGTAAAAGCTAAAGGAAAAAAGTGAATAACCACTTTACGGCCTTTAAAATCGGCTAATGAAACGCTTTTTAAGGCCGATGATATTAAAATGAACTGAGGAGCCGGCTGGCCAATCTGTATTGACATACGTATTTGTTTTAGGCAAATGAATAAAAATAAAAGGAGTAAATATAATTCTCTTTCTTTTTTAACATTGAGATGTTTAAAGAATACTATCCAATAATTAATAAACTAAAAAATTAGTTAATTTTCCCTTTATAACTAAAAACTTAGTTTTAACTTTATGGCATAAACCTTTTATGCTATGATCCGGAATTACTTTAAAACCGCCTTGCGAAGTCTATTAAAAAACAAAGGCTTTACTTTCATTAATATTTTAGGCCTGGCATTAGGGCTGGCCATTTGCCTGCTCATTACATTTTATGTAATTGATGAGCTAAGCTATGATCGGTACAATATCAAACATGAAAGGGTTTACCGGGTAAACACCGTCCTGAAATATAGCGGCACACTTACTGAATATGCCACTGCTGCCATTCCGGTTGCCAACGTTTTAAAAACGGAGTTTCCTGAAGTTGAAACGGCAGTTCGTATAAGCCCGGCCCTAAACATCCGCTTTAAAAAAGGCGATGAAATTGTGCGCGAAGACGGCACAACTTTTTACAGTGAACCCAATGTTTTTGATGTATTTACATTGCCCCTGCTTTCGGGCGATACAAAAACGGCTTTAAAGGAACCAAACTCGGTGGTAATTGCCGAATCAATGGCAAAAAAATATTTTAACCGCATCAATGTGGTTGGCCAAACTTTGTTTTTAGTAACGAGCGGCACATCGCTTAAGATAACAGGAGTAATGAAGGACATGCCCGCTCAATCACATTTTAGGGCTAACTTTTTACTGGCAAGAGACCACCCAATCAATAACGCCGCCGCATGGAACCAGTTAACCCCCTTTGCCACCTATGCGCTGCTTAAAACTAACGCAAGTATCAGCCAGCTCGAAACTAAACTTAACGCCGATATGCAAAACGGCCTTAAAAGCTCAAGCACAATGAATTATAGCAAATTCGCAGCAGGTGGCAATTATTTCAAGCTAAGCCTGATGCCGGTAACTGATATTCACCTCAAATCAAACCGGGTTATGGAACTGGGCGCCAACGGCAATGGCCAATATGTTTACATTTTTACAGCGGTGGCAGTTTTCATCCTGCTGCTGGCTTGCATTAATTTCATGAACCTGTCTACGGCGCGTTCGGCCAACCGGGCCCGTGAGGTTGGGGTGCGTAAAGTATTGGGCTCATCCCGTAGTCACCTTATTTTTCAGTTCCTGGCTGAATCACTGATCGTAACCTTCGTGGCAGCCATTATAGCCGTACTGGCAGCATGGGCTTTGCTGCCATTGTTCAATCATCTGTCAAATAAACAATTAGCCATCAATGGGCAAACATTAATCTGGCTGTTTCCGGCTTTGTTAAGTATCGTTATGGTGGTAGGGATTTTAGCTGGCTCCTACCCTGCTTTCTTTTTATCGGCTTTTCAGCCCATTAATGTGTTAAAAGGAAAAGTTTCAACCGGTTTTAAAGGCGCCGCTTTCCGTAGCACGTTGGTGGTTTTTCAGTTTTCTATTTCGATATTTTTAGTGATAGGCACCCTGGTAATTTACAATCAGCTTAATTATATTCAAAATAAAGATCTGGGCTTTAACCGCAACCAGGTGCTCATCCTCAATAACGTAAACACACTTGAGCACCCGGAACTACTGAAACAGGAGATTAAAAAGTTACCCGGCGTTGTTAATGCCACGCTTACCAGCTTTTTGCCTACCGCCAATAACAAAGTTTTGAACTACGTGTCGCCCGGCGGCAAAGAGGGCCAGTCAACCCAGTTCTGGAAAATAGATGAAGATTACATTAGTACGATGGGGATGCAGATGAAGACCGGTCGCGGATTTTCCGGGGAGTTTAGAACCGATTCTACAGCCATGGTTATTAATGAAACAGCGGCGAAGGTATTCGGCTACGACAATGATGCCATTGGCAAAACAATAACCACAGGTGCCGCAACCAACCTAAAAAAATATCATGTAATAGGCGTGGTAAAAGATTTCAATTTCAGTTCGCTGCGCGATAATGTGACCCCATTGGTCATGACTTTAGACAACGATTGGCTGGCGCGTTTAAGCGTCCGGGTAAATACGCATAATCTGCCGTCTCTAATGACCCGGATAGAAAAGACATGGAAAACCATCGCTCCAAATGAACACTTCGATTATTCGTTTATGGATGCCGATTTTGATGCCCTATACCGTACAGAACAGCGAATGGGGCAGCTTTTCATTCTGTTTACCGGCCTCGCTATAGCCATTGCTTGCCTTGGCTTGTTTGGTCTTGCCGCTTATGCCGCCGAGCAGCGCAACCGGGAGATAGGCATTAGGAAAGTGCTTGGAGCAAGTATCACTGCCATTGTAACCATGTTGTCGAAAGATTTTGTAAGGCTGGTAATCATATCATTTGCAATAGCCGCCCCCTTAGCCTGGCTTGCCATGAATAAATGGCTTCAGGGCTTTGCCTACCGCCAAAATATCCAATGGTGGGTGGTGATGTTGGCCGGTTCGGGGGCTGTATTTATTGCCTTAGCTACTATCAGTTCACAATCATTCAGGGCCGCCGCGGCCAACCCGGTTGAGAGTTTGAGGGATGGTGATTAGTTTTATTAGGTTAAAGGCGAAAGGTAAAAGGATAAAGGTCAAAAATATCGACTGGCGCAAGTATGAGGAGCGGGAAGAGGGCAATGGCTACTTGTGATATTTCTGCTTGTATCGTTGAAGAACGAAAACTTTCCGGGCAAACATTTTAGCGCTAACTTAGCTTTCAACTACACAATCTATGAAAGCAATAGTGATCACCCAACCCGGCGGGCCCGAAGTTTTGCAGCTAACCGATAGGCCAAAACCCGTTATCGCCAACGATGAAGTGCTGATAAAAGTAATAGCCGCGGGTATTAACCGACCTGATGTTTTTCAACGCAAAGGAAACTATCCGCCGCCGGCAGGTGCGCCGGCGGATATCCCTGGCCTGGAAGTGGCCGGTACTGTTATTGAAGTTGGCAAAGCCGTTACCCGCTGGAAACCCGGCGACAGGGTTTGCGCTTTGGTTGCCGGCGGTGGTTATGCCGAATATTGTAAAGCGCCCGAGGGCCAGTGCCTGCCTGTTCCTGCCAGTTTAAGTTTCCCCGAAGCAGCTTCGCTCCCTGAAACTTTTTTTACCGTTTGGAGCAATGTGTTTGATCGTGGTAACCTAAAACCAGGTGAATCATTATTGGTGCACGGCGGCTCAAGCGGCATTGGCGTTGCAGCTATTCAAATGGCCAAAGCTTTAGGCAGTACCGTTTACACAACGGCTGGTTCCGACGATAAATGCAGCTTTTGTGAGCAGCTTGGAGCTAATAAAGCCATTAACTATAAAAACGCTGATTTTAAAGAAGAGATCAAAGCACTCACCAATGGCGCTGGTGTTAATGTGATATTGGATATGATAGGCGGTGATTACATGCCTGGCAATATTGATTCGCTGGCTGTTGAGGGGCGGCTGGTCATGATCAACGCAATGAATGGCCGCGAAGTACAGCTTGATTTGGGCAAAGTAATGGCAAAAAGACTGATCATTACCGGATCGATACTACGCAGTAGGGACACAGCTTTCAAAGCAGCCATCGCCCAAAACCTTGAACAAAAAATTTGGCCACTGTTATCGTCAGGAAAAATCAGGCCCATAGTGTACAAAACTTTTGATGCCAGCGAGGCCGTCGAAGCTCATAAGCTTATGGAAAGCAGTACTCATACAGGCAAAATTGTATTGACTTTCGTGCAATAAAAGCAAACAATTAGCAATGTTGAAATTATCCTCCAAAAATCTTAAAACACTATGTAAATATTTCGATAGAAATCTTAACTTTGCGCCTCTGAAATAGCATCTTATACATTCCTGTTACAAATGATGTATGTTGCTGTTCAGTAAAAGCATTTTTTAAAAAACACCAGGTTATATATGCCAAACATTGGAAAAATTTCAAGGATCATTGGTCCGGTAGTTGACGTAAGTTTCGCTGATGACGCTCATCTTCCTAAAATTTATGACGCGTTAGAGATCACGAAAGACAATGGCCAGAAAATCATTTTAGAGGTTCAGCAGCACTTAGGCGAAGACCGTGTACGTGCTATCGCGATGGACTCGACCGACGGCTTATTACGCGGTATGAAAGTTTTAGATACCGAAGCTGCTATCAAAATGCCGGTAGGCGATAATATCAAAGGTCGTGTATTTAACGTGGTAGGTGACGCTATCGACGGTATCCCAAATCTTGACAAAGTAAATGGTCGTCCTATTCACGCTACTCCTCCAAGGTTTGAAGACCTATCTACCGAAACTGAAGTACTTTTTACGGGGATCAAAGTTATCGACCTTTTAGAGCCTTACGCAAAAGGTGGTAAAATTGGTTTGTTTGGTGGTGCTGGCGTAGGTAAAACAGTATTGATCCAGGAACTGATCAACAACATCGCGAAAGCTTATGCAGGTTTATCTGTATTTGCAGGTGTTGGCGAGCGTACACGTGAAGGTAATGACCTTTTACGTGAGATGCTTGAATCAGGCATTATAAAATACGGCGACGCTTTCATGCATTCAATGGAAGAAGGCGGCTGGGACCTGTCTAAAGTAGATACCGAAGCCATGAAAGATTCAAAAGCAACCTTCGTGTTCGGTCAGATGAACGAGCCGCCGGGTGCACGTGCACGTGTGGCCCTTTCAGGCTTAACTATTGCCGAGTACTTCCGTGACGGTGATGAAGATGGTAAAGGCCGTGATATCCTTTTCTTTATCGATAACATCTTCCGTTTTACACAGGCAGGTTCAGAAGTATCAGCGCTTTTAGGTCGTATGCCATCAGCAGTAGGTTACCAGCCAACGCTGGCAACTGAGATGGGTACTATGCAGGAGCGTATCACTTCAACTAAACGTGGTTCAATCACTTCAGTACAGGCCGTTTACGTACCTGCGGATGACTTGACTGACCCGGCGCCGGCTACAACCTTCGCCCACTTAGATGCTACTACCGTACTTTCACGTAAAATTGCCGAGCTTGGTATTTATCCTGCGGTGGATCCATTGGATTCAACCTCACGTATCCTTAGCCCAGCTGTTTTAGGTGATGAGCACTACAATACAGCTCAACGCGTTAAAGAGACTTTACAACGCTACAAAGAGCTTCAGGATATCATTGCCATCCTTGGTATGGACGAACTTTCTGAAGAAGATAAGTTAGTTGTATCACGCGCCCGTCGTGTTCAGCGTTTCTTGTCACAACCATTCCACGTTGCTGAGCAGTTCACCGGCTTAAAAGGTGTACTGGTTGACATTAAAGATACCATCAAAGGTTTCAACATGATCATGGACGGTGAAGTTGACGAATACCCTGAAGCAGCTTTCAACTTAGTTGGTAACATCGACGACGCTATTGAAAAAGGCAAAAAGCTGTTGGCTGAAGCTAACGCTTAATAAGAAGCAAGAAAATAAGATTCAAGAATCAAGAACAGGAAAAACCCTGGCTCTTGGTTCTTAAATCTTGAATCTCAAAAAGCATGACATTAGAAATTCTTACTCCCGATAAAAAAGTTTACGAAGGCGAGGCCACCTCGGTAACCTTACCTGGTGCTTTGGGATTATTTGAAATACTGAACAACCACGCTCCTATTATTTCCACCCTTCAGGATGGCAAACTTACCGTACGCGGTGGCGCAGCTAAAGAAGAAGTATTTTTTATAAAAGGTGGTGTTGTTGAAGCATTAAACAATAAAGTAACTGTTTTAGCTGAAGGTATTCAGCATAAATAGGCGCTACTTTATAAATTTACATAAAGCGCCCGGGTAGTTTATCCGGGCGCTTTTTTTGTGGGGTGATTTTAATTGCAGACACAGGTTTAAGCGTCCAGTCTTAATGGTGTACACACCTTTATAAATGGGCCTCTATTTTCAATCGTAATCGACCTTCCACCCATTTCAGGCAGAAAATCGGCAACTTACTATGCATGCATAAAAAACATACCGAATACCGTTTTAAACTTTGGTCTATTTTGTAAAATATTTTATATCTTTGTAAATAAGTATTACAGAATTTAATTCTAACAAATATAATAAATCAAAATAAAATACTTATTTCAAAAAATCAGCAATGACTATTGCTATTGCCTGATGCGATGGCTACCTTACATATATTGATTTTCGATACCAAGTAAACCAGTATCATCAACAAAAATTAATTACTAAAACTGTCTACATATCTAATAAAATGAGTTCATCATCAGATACCACCAACGCTATAGAATTGAACAAGTATAGCAAAACATTTACCCAGGACCCAACGCAGCCTGCCGCGCAGGCCATGCTTTACGGAATTGGCTTAACCGACGACGATATGCGTAAAGCACAGGTCGGCGTCGCCAGCATGGGTTACGATGGCAATACTTGTAACATGCACTTGAACGATCTGGCAAAGCTGGTTAAACAGGGTATCTGGGACGAAGATATGGTGGGCCTGATATTCCACACGATTGGCGTAAGCGATGGCATGAGCAACGGTACCGAAGGTATGCGTTATTCATTAGTAAGCCGTGATATCATTGCCGATTCAATTGAAGCTGTAACCGGTGCTCAGTATTATGATGGCCTGATCACCCTGCCGGGTTGCGATAAAAATATGCCGGGCTCTATCATGGCAATGGGCCGTTTAAACCGCCCTTCTATCATGGTTTACGGTGGTACTATTAAACCTGGCCACTGGAAAGGTGAAGATTTGAACATAGTATCAGCATTTGAGGCGTTGGGCAAAAAGATTGCCGGCCAGATAGATGATGTTGATTTCATGGGTGTTATTAAAAATGCCTGCCCAAGCGCCGGTGCCTGCGGTGGTATCTATACAGCTAATACTATGGCTGCCGCTATTGAGGCATTGGGTATGAGTTTGCCATATTCGTCGTCAAACCCCGCATTGAGTGAAGATAAAAAAGCCGAATGCCTTGCAGCCGGTAAAGCCATCAAGGTATTGTTAGAAAAAGATATTAAACCTTCAGACATCATGACCCGCGAGGCATTTGAAAATGCTATCGTCGTGATCATGGTATTAGGAGGCTCAACCAACGCGGTATTACACCTGATTGCAATGGCAAAAAGCGTTGACGTTAAGTTAACCCAGGATGATTTCCAGGCGGTAAGTAACCGGATCCCGGTGCTGGCCGATATGAAACCAAGCGGTAAATACATGATGGAAGACCTGCATAACATTGGCGGTGTTCCGGCTGTAATGAAATACTGTTTGGAGCAGGGCTGGCTGCATGGCGATTGCCTTACAGTTACCGGTAAAACCATAGCCGAAAACCTTGCGGATGTACCTGCGCTGGAGTTTGAAAATCAAAAGATCATCAAACCTGTTGAAAACCCCATTAAAGTTACCGGTCACCTGCAAATTTTGTACGGAAACCTTGCCGAAGGCGGCAGTGTTGCTAAGATCACCGGTAAAGAAGGTGAGCGTTTCACCGGCCCTGCCCGTGTGTTCGATGGCGAGTTTGAACTGATTGCAGGGATCCAGAGCGGCCGTGTTAAAAAAGGTGATGTTGTGGTGATCCGCAATGTAGGCCCTAAAGGCGCGCCAGGCATGCCGGAGATGCTAAAACCAACCTCAGCCATATTCGGTGCCGGTTTGGGTAGTTCAGTTGCATTAATTACAGATGGACGCTTTAGCGGCGGTACGCATGGTTTCGTCGTCGGTCACATCACGCCCGAGGCTTACGATGGCGGGTTTATAGCGATGGTAAAAGATGATGATATCATTAATATTGATGCTGTTGCCAATACTATAAACGTTTCGCTGCCGCAAGAAGAAATAGCCGCACGCCGTGCCGCATGGCAAAAACCGGCGCTGAAGGTTACCAAGGGTGTGTTATACCGTTACGCTAAAAACGTAACTACCGCTGCCGAAGGCTGCGTTACCGACGAATAATTAATGAACAAAATGGCTTGTTAAAAAAAGCCATGAATAAAGTGAACACAAGCTAAGTATGTTCATTTTAGCAAATTAGAGACAGATAGAGTAAAATCAGTTTAGCACCCCGAAAAGTGCTATAAATATAAAAAATACAGGTATGGAAACTGCACAAGAAACCTTAACCGCGCCAGCCGCCACGGAAACCGTAAACGTTTCAGGATCGGTAGCATTATTGGAAGCATTGATAGCCGAAGGTACCGATACCATTTTTGGTTACCCAGGAGGCGCTATCATGCCCATTTATGATGCTTTGTTTGATTATAATGATAAACTGAACCATATACTGGTACGCCACGAACAGGGCGGTATTCACGCCGGCCAGGGCTATGCACGTACATCGGGCAAAGTGGGTGTGGTATTTGCCACCAGCGGCCCGGGCGCTACCAACCTGGTAACAGGCTTGGCCGATGCCCAGATCGATAGTACCCCATTGGTTTGTATCACCGGACAGGTATTCGCGCACCTTTTAGGTACCGATGCCTTCCAGGAAACTGACGTAATCAACATCACCACCCCGGTTACCAAATGGAACTACCAGGTAACTGATGCCACCGAAATCCCGGAAGTTATTGCCAAGGCATTTTACATTGCCCGTAGCGGCAGGCCAGGTCCGGTATTGATAGACATTACCAAAAACGCGCAGATCCAGTTGTTTGATTTCGCAGGTTACAAACCATGCGATCATATCCGTAGCTACAGGCCGAAACCAATCGTTCGTCCGCAATATATTGAGCAGGCTGCTGCCCTAATCAACAGCGCTCAGAAACCTTTCATCCTGTTTGGTCAGGGTGTTATTTTGGGCGGTGCCGAGCAGGAGTTTAAAGCCTTTGTTGAAAAAAGCGGTATCCCTGCAGCATGGACAGTGCTTGGTGCCGGTGCTATCCCTTCCGATCACCCGTTAAATGTTGGTATGTTAGGTATGCACGGCAACTACGGCCCTAACGTGTTAACCAATGAGTGCGATGTATTGATCGCGATAGGTATGCGTTTTGACGACCGTGTAACCGGTCGCCTGGATAAATATGCTAAACAAGCAAAAGTTGTTCACTTAGATATTGACCCTGCCGAGATCGACAAAAACGTAAAATCAACCGTACCGGTTTGGGGCGATTGCAAGGAAACACTTCCATTGCTGACCAAGGCCATCGAAAAGAAAGAACATACAGAATGGTTAGCTAAATTCAATGATTACACCCGCCAGGAAGTTGAGGCCGTTATCCATAACGAACTTAATCCAACTACGCCTGAAATGACTATGGGCGAGGTAATCAAACAGCTTAACGAGATTACCAAAGGCGAGGCAGTTATCGTTACCGACGTAGGTCAGCACCAGATGGTAGCCTGCCGTTACGCGCAGTTCAATAACACCCGCAGCAACGTAACCAGCGGCGGTTTAGGTACCATGGGCTTTGCACTTCCGGCTGCTATAGGTGCTAAATTTGGTGCGCCAAACCGCACTGTGGTAGCTATTATTGGCGATGGTGGCTTCCAGATGACCTGCCAGGAGCTTGGTACCATTATGCAAAGCGGTGTTGACGTAAAAATCGTGATCCTTAATAACCGTTTCCTGGGCATGGTAAGGCAGTGGCAGGAACTGTTCAATTCTCGCCGTTACTCATTTGTTGATATTCAAAGCCCGGATTTTGTAGCATTAGCTGCCGCATACCGTATCCCCGGCAAATTGGTTGATGATCGTGCCGATTTAATCACTTCGTTAAAAGAAATGCTTGCTACTCCGGGATCATTCCTTTTAGAAGTAATGGTTACCAAAGAGAATAATGTATTCCCGATGGTACCACAAGGATGCAGTGTAAGCGAGATCAGGTTAAAGTAAGCCCTCTAAAAAACAGAATCATGAGCGAAGCAGAAAAAAAACAGGAATTTAACATCACCATATATACCGAAAACCAAATTGGTTTATTAAGCAGGATAGCTATTATATTTACACGCCGTAAAATCAATATCGATAGCCTGAACACTTCTCCGTCGGAGATTGAAAGCATTCACCGCTTCAATATTGTAATTAACGAGTATGAAGAAGTAGTGCGTAAACTAACCCGCCAGATTGAAAAACAGGTTGAGGTATTAAAAGCATACTATCATACCAATGAAGATGTGATTTGGCAGGAATTAGCGTTATATAAGGTATCAACCGATGTAATTGCAGAGAAGGTTAGTGTAGAACGTTTATTGCGCGAAAATGGTGCACGCGCGGTAGTGATCCGTAAAGATTACACTGTGTTTGAAACCACCGGTCATCGCGAGGAAACCGATAACCTGATCAATATATTACAACCCTACGGCCTGATAGAGTTTGTGCGCAGCGCCCGTGTTGCTATCATTAAAGACAGCGAGGGCTTTAACAGCAAACTGCGTGAGTTTGAAAGGCTTGAACCAGGCGAAGATGTGATTGAAAATGAATATCTGAACCAGGGCGAGAAGGTGTTTACGATGTAGAGCACAGAGCTTAAGGCTTAAGGCTGAAAGCCGAAAGCTAAAAAAAAACGTCATTGCGAGGTACAAAGCAACCCCAAACTATACAGGGGATTGCTTTGTACCTCGCAATGACGGGATTAATAAAGAGAACAAAAACTTAAATTACTCAATACAAATAAAATCGGTGAGATCACCAATGTTCGGTGAAATCACAAAAATCAAAAAACAATGGCAAAACTAAATTTCGGCGGCACTGAAGAAAACGTAGTAACCCGCGAAGAGTTCCCTTTATCAAAAGCTCAGGAAGTATTAAAAGATGAAGTAGTAGCGGTAATTGGCTACGGTGTACAAGGTCCGGGCCAGGCCCTGAACCAAAAAGACAATGGTATCAACGTAATTGTTGGTCAGCGTAAAGGCACTAAAACTTGGGATAAAGCTATCAGCGATGGTTTTGTACCCGGCGAAACACTTTTTGAAATTGAAGAAGCCTTGCAAAGGGGAACTGTGATTTGCTACTTATTGAGCGATGCAGCCCAGATTGCGTTATGGCCAACTGTTAAAAAACACTTAACCCCAGGCAAAGCTTTATATTTCTCTCATGGCTTTGGTATCACTTTCAACGAGCAAACTGGCATCGTACCTCCTGCTGATGTTGACGTGTTCCTGGTTGCTCCTAAAGGTTCAGGTACTTCATTACGCCGTATGTTCCTGCAAGGCCGTGGCTTAAACTCAAGCTATGCCATCTTCCAGGATGCTACAGGTAAAGCTTTTGATCGTGTTATCGCATTAGGTATCGCTGTAGGTAGCGGTTACTTATTCGAAACTAACTTCAAAAAAGAAGTATACAGCGATTTAACCGGCGAGCGAGGTACTTTGATGGGTTGCGTTCAGGGTATCTTTGCTGCTCAGTACGATGTATTGCGTAGCCATGGTCACTCTCCATCTGAAGCATTTAACGAAACCGTTGAAGAGTTAACTCAATCATTAATGCCGCTTGTTGCTGAAAACGGTATGGACTGGATGTATGCAAACTGTTCAACTACCGCTCAACGTGGTGCCCTTGACTGGTGGAAAAAATTCCGTGATGCTACTAAACCGGTATTTGAAGAGCTTTACGAAAGCGTTGCTACCGGTAAAGAGTCACAACGTTCTATCGATTCAAACAGCCAGCCAGATTACCGCGAAAAACTGGATGCCGAACTGAAAGAATTACGCGAAAGCGAATTATGGCAAGCAGGCAAAACCGTACGCAGCTTACGCCCTGAAAACCAGGTTGTAGAAGCTTAATATTAGTGGTAGTAGCAGTTTTTAGTGGCAGTTAAGCTGCTGTGATTGGCTACTGTTTACTTTTAATATATTAGTGGCAGGAGCAGTAAAACACTGCTGCTACTGCCACTTAAAACTAAGGGCAAGCAGCGAATCAAAAACTGCAACTGCTACTGCCACTTAAAACTTTAATAAAATGGGACAAACATTATTTGATAAGATCTGGGATGCGCACGTCGTCAGCAGCAGCGAGGGGTTCCCGGATATTTTGTATATCGATACACATTTCATTCACGAGGTAACCAGTCCGCAGGCATTTGATGGTTTGCGTCAGCGAGGCTTACCCGTTTTCAGGCCAAAACAAACTGTGGCCACTGCCGATCACAACGTTCCAACCATTGATCAGCACTTACCCATTAAAGAAGAACTTTCACGCTATCAGGTAGATATGCTCACCAAAAACTGTAAAGAGTTTGGTATTGAGCTATATGGCTTAGGCCACCCGTACCAGGGTATCGTTCACGTTATAGGCCCCGAGCTGGGCATCACCCGTCCGGGTGGTACTTATGTTTGCGGCGACAGCCATACTTCAACCCACGGCGCTTTTGGTGCTATTGCCTTTGGTATAGGCACATCGCAGGTTGAGCAGGTGTTGGCTACCCAGTGCTTACTTCAGTCGCGTCCAAAACGCATGAAAATTGAAGTGAACGGTAAATTACAAAAAGGCGTTGGTGCCAAAGATATTATCCTTTACATCATTGCGCAGATCTCAGCTGCCGGTGGTACCGGTTATGCTGTTGAATATGCCGGCGATACCATCCGCTCACTGAGCATGGAGGGCCGCATGACCATCTGTAATATGAGTATTGAGATGGGTGCCCGTTGCGGACTGATCGCTCCCGACGAAACCACCATCAACTACGTAAAAGGCCGCGAATTTGCGCCTAAAGGCGAAGACTGGGATAAAGCGGTTGCTTACTGGAAAACTTTATACTCGGATGCTGATGCATCTTTTGACGAAGTATTATCCTTTAAAGCCGAAGATATTGAACCGATGATCACCTACGGAACCAATCCGGGTATGGGCATCGGTGTTACACAACATGTTCCTGAAACTGCTTCATTTGAAGCCAAAGAGCAGGGATCATATAAAAAAGCCCTTGATTACATGGGTCTGCACGATGATGAAACGCTATTGGGCAAACCAATTGATTATGTATTCATCGGCAGCTGCACCAACTCTCGCATTGAAGACCTCCGTCAGGTTGCCGAGTTTGTAAAAGGCAAACACAAAGCCGATAATGTTACTGTATGGGTAGTTCCCGGCTCAAAACAAGTACAGCAGCAGGCTATTGCCGAAGGACTGGACAAAATATTTGATGCCGCAGGCTTCCCGCTTCGCGAACCGGGCTGCAGCGCATGCCTTGGTATGAACGAGGACAAGATCCCGGCAGGTAAATACTGCGTATCAACCTCAAACCGCAACTTTGAAGGAAGACAAGGACCAAACAGCCGTACATTCCTTGCAAGCCCGCTTACCGCGGCAGCAAGTGCTATAACGGGTGTGGTTACGGATATACGCGAGTTTTTGAAGGAAGAGGAATTGGTTTAATTAGATATAAGACGTGAGATTTGAGATATGAGACAAAGCCTCAATCACGCTCTCTCATATCTCACTTCTAACAGCTCAAGTCTATAAATAAATGATACTCGAAGTAGCCGTACTTAATGTGATCGCCGGAAAGGAAGATGCTTTCATCGAAGCATTTTCAAAAGCACAGGGCATCATATCAAAAATGAAAGGCTACATTTCGCACCAGTTAAAAAGGTGTATAGAAAATACAAGCCAGTTTGTTTTATTGGTTGAGTGGGAAAAACTTACCGACCATACAGAAGGCTTCAGAGGATCAAAAGAATACGAGGAATGGAAAGGTTTATTACATCATTTTTATGATCCTTTCCCAACTGTTGAACATTATACTGATATTGAGTAGGGAGATACAAGATCTCACATCTCATATCTAACATCTCAAATCTAAAAAAGATGGCAACTAAAATATTTAAACACATTCAAACCACTGTAGTGCCTTTGCCTATCGAGAACATCGATACTGATCAAATCATCCCTGCAAGGTTTTTGAAGGCTACTACCCGCGATGGTTTTGGCAATAACTTATTCCGCGATTGGCGTTATGATGGCGACGGCGCTCCTAAAGCTGATTTCGTGCTTAATGATCCAAACTTTAGCGGTAAAGTGCTGGTAGCCGGTAAAAACTTTGGCTGCGGCAGCAGCCGTGAGCACGCTGCCTGGGCCATCTCTGATTATGGTTTTGATGCTGTAGTCAGCAGTTTTTTTGCCGATATTTTTAAAGGCAACGCGCTTAACAACGGTTTGTTACCGGTACAGGTGAGCGATGATTTCCTGAAAAAGATCTTTGACGAGGTTTACGGTGATAATAAAGCAGAAATTGAGATCGATCTGGAGAGTCAGACCATCAAAATTTCATCTACCGGCGAATCCGAGACTTTCGAGATCAACCCCTACAAAAAGGCCTGCCTGATAAACGGCTACGATGATATTGATTATATCCTGAGCCAGAAAGGCAAAATTGAGGAGTTCGAATCTGCGAAGTAAAAGGTTAAAGGCGAAAGGTGGAAGGTCAAAAAAATGACTCAATGACCTAATGACAGCGGAGCTTAATAAACCAAAGCAAATGAACCAACAAAAACATATTCAGCGAGAAGGTAAAGGTACCGCCAAATTATTCGACGAACGGAGTTTAGCGAATGATTATGCTACCCTTGCCCCCCTGCTCAGGCCTGGCTTGAAGGTGCTGGATGTGGGTTGTGGGACCGGCGCTATTTCTAAGGATATTGCCGCATTGGTTGGTGAAAGCGGTCATGTTACGGGCATTGATAATACAGAGTATTTTATCCAGAGCGGTAAGGAAACTTACGCTTCGGTTCAAAATATGGAGCTCATCTATACCGATCTGTTCAGCTTTGAACCCGGAGAAAAGTATGACCTGATTGTATCCGCCCGCGTTTTACAATGGCTGAGCAATCCGGTTGAGGCTTTGAAGAAAATGTATTCGTTGTTAAAACCTGGTGGTACAGTATCCATTTTGGATTATAACCACGAGGCTTTGCAATGGCAGCCGCAGCCGCCGGCAAGTATGCAACGCTTTTATGCTACCTTTTTAAGGTGGCGGGGAGATGCGGGCATGAACAATCATATCGCCGAAGATCTGCCCGAATATTTGCAGGAAGCCGGTTTTACCAATATCGAAGTATTTAATGCCGATGAGGTTTACCAAAAAGGCGAATATAACTTTGAAGGCAAAGCAGGCATTTGGGCAAAAGTAGCTCAATCAAAGCAAATGGTTGAGGAAGGCTACATCGACGATGAATCGCGCTTGCAGGCCATTGACGAGTATACCCACTGGGTAGAAAACGAGGCCGAGCAAATGGTGATGAAACTAAAAGAAGTACGCGGTATAAAACCCGAATGAAATAAAAATCTATAAAACAAAAAACCGCTGCCACAGGCAGAGATTAGGGTTATGGGAATTAAAAAACACATATTAGTAATACCCGGCGACGGGATAGGCCCGGAGGTTACTACCTGGGGTAAAGCAGTTTTAGAAAAAATCGGTCAGGATTTTGGCCACGAATTTACGTTCGACGAAGCCCTGATGGGCCACGCCGGCATCGAGGCAACCGGCAATCCGCTACCCGATGAAACATTGGCTAAAGCTAAAGCAAGCGACGCTATCCTGTTTGGCGCTATCGGTCACATCAAATATGATAATGATCCGTCGGCTAAAGTACGCCCGGAGCAGGGATTATTAAAGATCCGTAAGGAACTTGGTTTATACGCCAACCTGCGCCCTATTATGCTGTTTGATGAGCTTCTGGATGCATCAAGCCTTAAGCCTGAAATTCTGAAAGGTACCGATATCCTTTTCTTCCGCGAACTAACCGGCGACGTTTATTTCGGCGAGAAAAAACGTAGTGAAGACCGCAATACAGCTTCCGACCTGATGATCTACTCACGTTATGAAGTTGAGCGTATCGCTATCAAAGCTTACGAAGCAGCCCGTGTACGTGGTAAAAGGTTATGCTCTGTTGATAAAGCAAACGTGCTTGAGGCTTCACGCTTATGGCGCGAGGTTGTACAGGAAATTGCCAAACAATATCCCGATGTTGAAACCGAACACATGTTTATCGACAACGCGGCCATGCAGTTGGTTAAAAACCCTAAAAAGTTTGATGTGGTATTAACCGCCAACTTATTCGGTGATATCCTTACCGACGAAGCATCGCAAATTGCAGGTTCAATGGGTATGCTGGCTTCTGCTTCGGTAGGTGATGGTACCGGATTTTTTGAACCCATCCACGGTTCGGCACACGATATTGCCGGTCAGGATAAAGCAAATCCGCTGGCCTCTATCCTATCTGTTGCGCTGATGCTTGAAATAAGCTTCGGTCTGAAAGAGGAAGCTAAAAAGATAACAGACGCTATTGATAAAGCGCTGAAAGACGGTTACCGCACCGGCGATATTGCTGATGCCCATACCGACAAAGCCAAAATTTTAGGTACTACGGCAATGGGCCAAAAAGTGCTTGAATATTTATAGATTAGTACATGGCCAGGTTAAAGATAGTCATCATGATATTGTTCCTGTTCTGCATGTTTGCAGCGGGGCATAGTGGTGGCCCTTTTATAATGGCAGAGCTATTTGTAATAATAGCACCTTTTGTAGGAGCTTTAGACAAGGAGATTTTGTTGATGTTACCGATAATCGCTTTACACATAACGGGCTTTATAGCTATAAGGCGATCTCTTAATAAGCTAACGCTTTGGGTAACCATTTTGCTGAGTTTAGTAGTCATAGCGGCAACAATTATGTCGCGCGGGGCACTAAGCCTTGTAATCTGGACAAATGGAACTTTCTTGGTGATGGCCGTCATTTATGTGGTGAGGTATCTTAAAGAAGTGAAAGAACGAAAAATTGAGTTTAACGTGAAATCCGATAACCTCAATTAACAATTGATATCATGATGACTAAGTTTAGCATCTTCATGATGATATTGTTCCTCTTCTGCGGCTATGGAGCCAATAACGGAGGAGGGACATTCGCTTTCATTGAGGTGCTGATGGCCATGAGCATGGATGATAACGAAAAGCTTGAAAACCTGGTTTTATTATTTGCGATAACAGGTCAGATAGCCGGGGTTTATGCCATCATCCGCTCAAACAGCAGGCTGATGTTATGGGTGATTATAGCCCTCAGCCTGGTAGTAATAGTTGTTACCGCAGCTTCGGCAGATGCCATTGGCAAGGTGATTTGGGTTAATGGCTTTTTCCTTGCAGCTGCAGTGGCTTACGTGATTACGTACTTTAAAAACAAGATAAAAGTGCAGGAAGGCATTAGATAAGCCTTTTTAAGTTCCCCTATTGAGAGGGGGCGCGGAGGAAACGAGCGAGAGCAGGGGTGTGTTATACAAGGGATAAGCAAAAAGTAGAAACACACCCCTCCCCCCTCTCAAGAGGGGAATCGCACAATTCCAACGCTTTTAAAGTTGAAGTTTATCCAAGAAAAAAATCGGTGAAATCATCTACTAATCGGTGTAATCAAAAAAAAATAAAATCGGTGTAATCAAAAAATCATCGGTGTAATCAAAGAAAAAAATGAAATGGAACGCTGATTTATACGACCAAAAGCATGCCTTCGTATTCAAATACGGAGAGGATGTGCTGGAGTTTCTGGATGTGAAACAAGGTGAGCGCATCCTTGACCTGGGTTGTGGCACAGGCCATTTAACTAAACAAATACAAGATAAAGGAGCCATTGTAAAAGGCACAGATTACTCGCCCGAAATGATAGCCCAGGCTAAACAGCTTTATCCTGATGTTGATTTCGCGGTAGAAAATGCAGCTGATTTTCACACGGTAGAAAAGTACGATGCTGTGTTTTCAAATGCGGCCCTGCATTGGGTGCTTGATGCCAACGGAGCTATTCACAGCGTAGCCAACAGCCTTAAAAAAGGAGGCCGGTTTGTTGCCGAAATGGGCGGCAAGGATAATGTTGAACGTTTGATTGAGGCTACCAAACTTGTACTGCATAACCATGGTTATAATGAACAGGCAGATAGTAAAATATGGTATTTTCCATCAGTTGGCGAGTATGCTACCAAACTGGAAGAGCATGGTTTCAGAGTGACCTACATGATTCATTATGATCGCAGAACCGAACTGCAGGACGGTGAACAGGGTGTAGCCAAATGGATTACCATGTTTGGCGCACAGTTTTTAGAAGGCATTCCCGAGGATGAGAAAGATCAAATTCTGGCCGAGATCACTAAAAAGCTTGAACCTTTTTACAATGACAACGGCCAATGGTACGCCGATTACAAAAGGTTAAGATTTATTGCGATAAAAAAGTAGATAGGAGACGTGAGATTTGAGATATGAGATTTTTTTCTCTAACTTGAATACTCGCTTCTTCAAAGAGATATGAGACGTGAGATTTGAGATATGAGATTCTTTATATCTCAAATTATACCTCTAACAAAAAATAAAAGAAACAAAAAATAACAATATAGATGATTAGGCATGAGCCTCAAATCTCATATCTAACATCTCAAATCTAAAAAAGATATGTTACACGATCCCAACCGCGTTTATGTTTTTGATACCACGCTCCGCGATGGCGAGCAGGTACCGGGTTGCCAGTTAACAACCCCCGAAAAGATTGAGATAGCTAAGGAACTGGAACTACTGGGCGTGGATATTATTGAAGCAGGTTTCCCGGTTTCAAGTCCGGGCGACTTCCAAAGCGTTGTTGAAATTTCAAAAGCTGTTAAAGAACCTACCGTTTGCGCGCTTACCCGTGCCAACAAAGGCGATATTGACGCCGCTGTAGCATCTCTGCAGTATGCTAAACGTCCGCGGATCCATACAGGTATCGGTTCGTCTGACATGCATATCAAGCATAAATTCAACAGCACCCGCGAAGAGATTTTGGAGCGCGCTGTTGAAGCCGTTAAATACGCAAAAAAATCGGTTGAGGATATCGAGTTTTACGCCGAAGATGCAGGCAGGGCCGATGTAGTTTACCTGGCTCAAATGGTTGAGGCTGTTATCGCAGCCGGTGCAACTGTGGTGAACATTCCGGACACCAACGGTTACTGCTTACCAGACCAATACGGTGCTAAGATCAAGTTTTTGAAAGAAAACGTTAAAAATATTGATAAAGCTATCATTTCAGTACATTGCCATAACGACCTTGGCCTGGCTACTGCCAACTCAATAGCCGGTTTACAGAACGGTGCCCGCCAAATTGAAGGTACCATCAACGGTATCGGCGAGCGTGCAGGTAATACTTCTATTGAAGAAGTGGTGATGATCCTGAAAACACACCATACCCTGGGCCTGCATACTCAAATCGACTCTAAAAAATTCTATGAATTGAGCCAGATGATCCGTACGCAAATGCGTATGCCGGTACAGCCTAATAAAGCTATTGTAGGTGCCAATGCCTTTGCACACAGCTCAGGTATTCACCAGGACGGCTTCCTGAAAATGCGTGAAAATTACGAGATAATTCGCCCTGAAGATGTAGGCTTTCCGAGCGCCACAATAGTGCTAACCGCGCGCAGCGGCAGGCATGCTCTGAAATTCCATCTGGAGCGTTTAGGATATACGCTGGATAAGGAAGAACTTGCTTTTGTTTACAATAACTTTTTAACGCTTGCCGATAGCAAGCTTGACATAAATGACCAGGATTTGCAAGGCCTTATGGCGCACCGACTGGTAAAAAATTAACAATGGAAACTGATACAAAAAGCCAGCTTGATTTTGAAGCGGCATACCAGCGGATAAAGGACGTTGTGAAACGTACTCCGCTGCAATATAACGCCGGTCTTTCGGCAAAATACGAGTGTGAGGTTTATTTAAAACGCGAAGACCTGCAGGTTGTTCGCTCCTATAAGTTGCGCGGCGCATACAACATGATCAGTCAGTTAAATGATGATGAGTTGAGCCGCGGCGTGGTTTGCGCCAGTGCAGGCAACCATGCCCAGGGCGTAGCCTTTTCGTGCAATAAAAAGAATATTAAGGGCGTAATTTTTATGCCGGAGATTACCCCCAAACAAAAGGTTAAACAAACGGCCATGTTTGGCAACGGTAATATAGAGATTGTACTCACCGGTGATACTTTTGACGATTGCCTGGCCGAAGCCCTTGCCTACACCGAAAAAAATCAAATGACCTTCATCCCTCCTTTCGATGACTACCGCGTTATTGAAGGCCAGGGAACCGTAGGCGTTGAAATACTACAGGACCTGCCCGATGTTGAAGTGGCTATTATGCCCATCGGTGGCGGTGGCTTTGCATCTGGAACGGGCACTTATCTTAAAAACAACAATCCTGATATCCACCTGATAGGCGTTGAGCCTGAAGGTGCCCCATCAATGCTGGGTGCCATCAATCACGGCAAACCCATTACGTTAGATGAGATAGACCGATTTGTTGACGGTGCCGCCGTTAAACGTGTTGGGGCCTTAACTTACAACATCTGTAAAGAGATCCTGAATGATATGTTATTGGTGCCAGAAGGTAAAATCTGCACTACCATACTCAAACTTTACAACGAGGATGCCATTGTGGTTGAACCCGCAGGTGCCCTGTCAGTAGCCGCGCTTGATGCCTGCAAAGAGCAGATCAAAGGCAAAAAAGTAGTTTGCATCATCAGTGGTGGTAATAACGATATTGCCCGCATGCAGGAGATCAAAGAAAAATCGCTGCTGTATGAAGGCCTGAAACATTACTTCATAGTACGTTTCCCGCAACGTCCGGGAGCTTTGAAACTGTTTGTGAATAGCGTATTAGGCCCTGGTGATGATATTACCCGTTTCGAATTCATCAAAAAGAATGAAAAAGAAAACGGCCCGGCACTGGTAGGTATCGAACTAAAGAATGCAGAAGATTATCCGGCTTTGTTGCAACGAATGCACGCGCACCGTTTTAATGTTATCGAACTGAATAAAGACCAGACTTTGTTTGAGTATTTGGTGTGATCGCAAATCTCAAACTACCGTCATTGCGAGGTACGAAGCAATCCCCGATTAGCAGGTTCGCCCTGTAAAGCTCGCGATTGCTTCGTTCCTCGCAATGACGTTTTGGAAGCAGCTCCGACTACTTCAACCCTATTTTCTCATTCACCAACTCAATGATCTCCGCTTCCAGCGCAATCGCTTTCCGCTCAATTTCATTGCCACGATAAATAACGTCAACTACATAGCTTTTATCTTTATAACCCGAAGCATTGATCTTTACATTCATGAATGCACCTAATACCGCAGTACGGGCGCAAAGGGCGGCCACTCCTGCATCGGTTATGGAATTGGGGTTACCTGTTAGTGTCATTGCTTTAATCACCTCCATGCTGTCTAAAGCTGCCTCCATTACTTTAAAAGGAATTTCAATAGCATAGCGGGTAGCATCCTGTATGGCTTTATCACGAACTGCCTTTTCCTCATCGTTTGATTTTGGCAGAGAGAACGCCTGCATGATCTGGTTAAAGGCTGTGGTATCCTGGTCAACCAATGCTAACAGCTCATTTTTAAATTGCTGGCCTTTTTGCGCCCAGTCGCTAAACTCCTGCCAGCGGTTGTCCCATCCTTTTTTATGCGAGCTCAGGTTAGCCACCATAGTAGCCAGCGACGCTCCTAAAGCACCAACAACTGCCGAGATTGAGCCACCACCCGGTGCCGGGCTTTCGCTGGCAGTTTCATCGGCCAGATCGGTAAGGCTCATGTTAATAAGTTTGCTGTCGGCTTTATCTTTCAGCAAATATTCAATGATCCGTTGTTCGGGTTTAAAGGGTGAAAGTTCATCAAGCCCCATTGATTTGATGGCTATCCTGATAAGTTCTTTTTCGCTTACTCCTGTAGATCGCTGCTGTTTCTCTAAAAAGTATTTGCCTGCATCAAGCATCGCTTTCAATGGGATCAATCCCACCAGCTCACTGCCGGTTACCCTGATGCCGCGTGCAGCAGCTTTATCGCACACTTCGTCAAAAGCTTTATGAACCGGGGTAACATTGATATTGGTCAAATTCATCGAGATCTGGGCAACGCCATATTCCTCAATGTACCAGCCGATAGCTTTTACAGATTTCAACGAACCCGGAATGGTTTTGGCTTTGCCATGTTCGTCATATACTATTTTACCATTGATTGGGTCCCCCTCGCGCAGGGTACGGCCGGCTTCACGCACGTCAAAAGCGATAGAATTTGCCCTGCGGACGGATGTAGTATTCAGGTTAACATTATAGGCTACCAAAAAATCACGGGCACCAATTACAGTTGCCCCGCGCTTAACATCGTTCTCCGCCGGACCGAAATCGGGTGCCCATTCCGGTTGTTTGATCTTCTTAAAAAAGCCCTCATACTCACCTGCACGGATCACCGATAGGTTGCTCCGGCTTTTGTTAGGCTGCGCAGCCTCATACAAATAAACCGGGATCTGTAACTCCTCGCCAACGCGTTTGGCAAGCTGCGTTGCATATTCAGCAGTTTCCTCCATGGTGATATTACTAATCGGGATCAGCGGACAAACATCCGTTGCGCCCATCCTTGGGTGCTCGCCTTTTTGCCTGCTCATATCAATCAGCTCGCCGGCTTTTTTTATGGCGCGATAAGCGGCTTCAATCACTTTCTCCGGTTCGCCTACGAAGGTCACTACAGTTCGGTTAGTGGCCTTTCCCGGATCAACATTAAGCAGGCTTACTCCCTCAACAGATTCAACTGCGTCTGTTATTTGTTTAATGATATCGAGGTTAACACCTTCGCTAAAATTGGGTACGCATTCTATTAATTTCATTTGAGAGATTGGAGGTTAGAGATCAGAGGTTAGTTTTTAGTGTTCGTGAGTAATCAGCAAAAATAATTTTTATATCAATGGTTGGCTGTCCATACATGATTCGGTTTTAGTTTTCCCTGTTGGTATAAGATCTCACGGTAATCATTACATGGATAGGCCTGCATATCGGCAAGCTTACCTTTGGTTAATACACCGCGATCATTTAGTTTTAATGCCTGTGCCGCGCGATAAGTTAAACCCGCGAAAACTTCGGCCGTGCTTAACTTTTCAGCTGCCGCCATTACCGATGCCTGCATCAGCAGATCGCCCATTGGGGCCGATCCAGGGTTCCAATCGCTGGCGATGGCAAGGCAGGCTCCGGCATCAAGCAGCTTACGGGCAGGGGCATATCCCATTCCCAAACCAAGCGATGCACCGGGTAAAGTTACAGCAACAGTATCTGAATTGGCTAATAATTTTATCTCATAATCGCCACTCGCTTCCAGATGATCGGCCGAAGCAGCTCTGGCTTTAACAGCTACTTCGCTGCCACCTGTTGTAAACTGATCGGCATGAACGGTAGCCTCAAAACCCATTTGCTTGGCCCTGCTTAAATAAAACAGCGCATCGCTGGTATTAAAAGCGCTTTGCTCAATAAAAATGTCAACACGGTTTGCCAAATCCTGTTGCTTTATCTTCGGTAACAGATCATTCAGCAAATATTTCAGGTATTCATTTCCGTCACCATCAAAATCTTTGGGTTTAATGTGCGCGGCAAGGCAGGTTGGTATAATATGAGCGCGAGTTTTGTTAGCAGCCTGATGAATGGCTTTAAGTTGTTTTAGTTCCTCTGCCACAGACAAACCGTAACCGCTTTTTATCTCAATAGTCGTTACCCCTTCTGCTAAATGCCGGGCTATCCGTTTCGACAGTAAATTGCTTAATTCGATTTCAGTGGCCGAACGGGTTTGCCTAACAGAATCCCAGATACCACCTCCCGATGCTGCGATTTCCAAATAACTTTTGCCTGCGTTGCGCATGGCATAATCCTTTGCCCTGCTTCCTGCAAAACAGATGTGCGTATGGCAATCTATAAAACCAGGTAACAGGATATGATCGCCGCTAATTTCTTCTATTTGCGCCGATGGATAGCTTTTGCGGAGCTTCTCAAAATCATCAACCGCCAATATAACGCCGTCTTCAATCAGCATACCGCCATTGGTAATAATGTGCAATTGCTCATCTTTCAGGGCACCTTTAAGCGATAAGCCTGTTAAAGGCAGTATTTGTGTAAACGGACCTGTTAGTTTTTTCATTTTATTCTTCCGTCCGTCATTGCGAGGGACGAAGCAATCCCCGATCAGCAGAGCTGCCATACAAATCCCTCTGTACAGTTCGGGATTGCTTCGTACCTCGCAATGACGCGTTTTTTATGTATTACGTCCCATCAGGGTCCTCTGCGAGAGACCCTGATGGGACGGTGATGACGCTTTTATATTTTATGCTTTACCACACTCTCAACCCAAACTTATCCGCCCATTCCGCAGCTTTATCATATCCCGCATCAGTATGCCTAAAGATACCCATAGCCGGGTCATTATACAGTACCCGTTTCAGGCAGGTTGCCGCGCGATGGCTGCCGTCGGCGAGTACCACCATGCCCGCGTGCTGGGAATACCCCATACCTACCCCGCCGCCATGATGAAACGAGATCCAGGTTGCACCACCTGATGCATTGGCCATCAGGTTGAGCAGCGGCCAGTCGGATACGGCATCCGAGCCATCTAACATGGCTTCAGTTTCGCGGTTGGGCGATGCTACTGAACCGCAGTCCAGGTGGTCGCGACCGATCACTATTGGGCCTTTTACTTTGCCGGATGCCACCAGTTCGTTAAATATCAGTCCGGCTTTTTCACGTTCGCCCATCCCAAGCCAGCAGATGCGGGCAGGCAGGCCCTGAAAAGCAATTTTCTCCCGAGCTTTTTTAAGCCAGGTAATTAATGGTTTATTTTCGGGGAACGCCTCGATCAAGGCTTGATCGGTAGCGTAAATATCCTCCGGATCCCCGGATAGTGCTACCCATCTGAACGGTCCTTTACCCTCGCAAAACAGCGGACGGATATAAGCCGGCGTAAAACCCGGAAAATTAAAAGCATCAGCTTCGCCACCCTGCCGCGCAAACTCGCGCAAGTTGTTGCCATAATCAAATGTTATGGCACCTCTTTTTTGTAGTTCCAGCATCAAGCTCACATGCCTTGCCATACTTTTTAGCGAAAGTCGTTTATATTCAACCGCATCGCTTTTTCTCAAAGCAGCAGCTTCATTTAATGAGAGATCATTTGGAATATAACCATTCAATGGATCATGTGCCGAAGTTTGGTCGGTAAGCATATCAGGGATGATATTATCTTTCAATAGTTTTTCGAGCAAATCACCGGCATCGCTTACTAATCCCACCGAAAGCGGCTCCTTTTTGGCGATGGCTTCTTTTACCCAGGCGATAGCTTCATGATACGAATCCGTCATCCTGTCGATATATTTCGTATCAACCCGCTTTTGGATCCGTGACGCATCCACATCGGCGCCTAAAAACACGGCACCGGCCATGGTTGCAGCCAATGGCTGAGCGCCGCCCATTCCTCCTAAACCGGCACTTACAATGAGTTTTCCGGCCAGGTCACCATTGAAATGCTGATTGCCGCATTCTACAAAAGTTTCATAGGTGCCCTGCAAAATGCCTTGCGTACCAATATAGATCCAGCTGCCGGCTGTCATTTGACCATACATCATCAATCCTTTTTCGCGCAGCTCATTAAAATGCTCCCAGTTGGCCCAGGCAGGAACCAGGTTACTATTGGCAATCAAAACCCTCGGCGCTTCCGGGTGGCTACGGATAATACCAACCGGCTTGCCCGACTGGATAAGCAACGAGTGATATTCGTCCAACTCCAGCAGCAACTCAATAATTTTACGAAGCGCATCAGGATTGCGGGCGGCCTGGCCAATGCCACCGTAAACTACCAACTCGCCAGGATTTTCAGCTACCTGGCCGTCAAGGTTGTTAAGCAGCATCCTGAGCGGGGCCTCGGTTTGCCAGCTTTTGGCATGAAGCTGCATACCACGCGGCGCTTTGTATACCGGGTGGTTGGCGTAGGTTTTAATAAATTCCGAACTCGTCATGACTTAAATCTATTTGGTGAGCAATAGCAGCATCACCTGCAGTTTTCAGCAGGGAGCCATCCGTAATCAGTTTGTGAAGACTGTTAATATCAATAGCAAAAACGCGGTCATCCTGTATAAAATCAACATGTTGCCTTACCAACAGATGGCAAGCTTCAATAACCGGGGTTGATTTTAACGGCCTGCGGAAATCCATAGCCTGGGCTGCGTAAAGCAACTCAATAGCCTGGATGTATTCAATATTATCTATCACCTGGTGTAACTTGCGCCCGCTAATAGAGCCCATAGACACATGGTCTTCCTGTCCAAGCGAGGTTGGCACACTATCGGCACTGGCCGGGAAACACAGGGTTTTATTTTCGGTAACGAGGGCGGCGGTGGTATACTGCGGGATCATTAAGCCCGAATTAAGCCCGGCATCATGCGTAAGCAGTTTGGGCAAACCGTAACGGCCTTCGCTCATCAGGTAGCAGCGCCTGTCGGCAATGTTACCAGTTTCGGCCGCTGCTGTGGTTGCATAATCAAGCGGCAAAGCCAGTGGTTGCCCATGGAAATTCCCCCCGCTAATGGTATCGTCGGCGTTGAAAATAACCGGGTTATCGGTAACCGAATTGAGCTCAATTTCAGTAAGCTCTTTCAGGTGCAGCCATGCATTGCGCGATGCACCATGCACCTGCGGCATACAACGTAACGAATATGGGTCCTGTACCCTATCGCAGTTTATGTGCGACGAATTGATTTCTGACCCATCAAGCAAAGTAAACAAGCGATGTGCTACCATCCTTGTGCCCTTAAAAGGCCTGATCTGGTGCAATCGCTTATCAAAAGGGCGGATAGAGCCCATCAATCCCTCTAACGACATGGCTCCGATCAGGTCTGCGCGGTTCAGGGCATCATCCAGCCGCTGTACAGCTTTAACAGCAAAGGCCAGGATAAACTGTGTGCCATTGATGAGGGCAAGCCCTTCTTTAGGGCCAAGCGATAATGGCTGTAAACCGTGCTTGTTTAAAAGCTTTCCAGCAGGCACCCTTTCACCATTTTCAAACACCTCTCCCAAACCAATTAATGGTAAAAACAGGTGCGATAAAGGCGCCAGATCACCGGAAGCTCCTACCGAACCTTTTTCCGGAACTACCGGAATGATATCGTTGTCGATATGCCAGATGATCCGCTCAAGCGTTGTAAGTGCGATGCCCGAATAGCCTTGTGCCAAAGCCTGCACTTTGGTAATCATCATCAATTTAGCAATTTCCTGTGGGATAGGTTTCCCTACGCCTACGCTGTGACTTTTGAGGATATTGCTTTGCAGCAAACTGGTATCTTCTTCCGAGATCCGGGTATCACAAAGCGGGCCGAATCCGGTATTAATCCCGTAAACCGGATGGTGGCTATGCACAATCTTTTCAACCTCGCGCCAAGAAGATTTGATCATGTCCGCAGCTTCATTATTAATGATACCTTTGGTTTTACCTGCTGCTATATCAAGGCAGATACCTATAGTAAGGTGGTCGGTGCCGTAATTAAATATTTTAGTCATTGCCGGCTGGTTTTAAATTGGTATTCAGTTTTTCAACGATATTATCGGCCAGTTTAGTTTGCCTGAAAGTGCTTTCAAGTGCGCTTATTGCCGGCAGTAATTGTTTTGCTGTTTCGTCTTTGGCAACGAGTTCAGCCATCGACAGGCTGATGGCATCCCAAACAGGTATAACCTGCTTCAGCAACTCACGCCCATCCGCAGTGAGTGTAACCAGTTGCCGTCTGCCGTCGTCGGTACAGGTATCGGTGCTTACAAGTCCACGTTTTTTCAGGTTAGTGATCAGCTGACTGGCAGCCGGATGTGATACCTCTATCTGTTCGCTTAATTCCTTAATGGATAGCGCATCATTTTTTGACAGCAGATAAAATACGGGAAACCAGCTGGCATCAAAATCGATACCTGCAGTTTGATAAGCACGATTAATTTCAGACAAAAAAGCTTCGCTCAGCCGCCTCAAACGGCTACCCAAAACCAAATGACCGAGACTTTGATATAAATTCATTATGCAATTTATATAAGCGCTTATATAATTGCAAATTTTATTTTATTCATTTGCCCCCGGAGGGAATCCACTTAAAACAAAAAAGCTCCCGGCGGTTATCCGGGAGCTTTCATTTATTACTTAGTGATCAGGTTGTATAACTCATCGAGCTTAGGGGTAAGCACGATCTCTATTCGCCTGTTCTTTGCGCGGGCTTCATCAGTACCGGAGGCATCTATCGGCTGGAACTCGCTCTTACCTGTCGCGGTAAGCCTGTGCGGGTCAACACCTTCAGTTTCGGTGAGGTAACGGGTTACCGAGGTAGCACGTAGAACGCTTAAATCCCAGTTATCCTTGATCTGGCCAAGGTTCTTTACTTTCTTATCATCTGTATGGCCTTCAACCGCCATATTGATATCTGCTTCCTTGTTAACTACTACGGCAAGTTGTTTCAATGCCGCCTTACCCTTCTCGTCAATAATAATACTGCCCGAAGGGAACAATAACTTATCAGCTAACGATACATAAACCTTGCCATTTCTGATATCTACCGTTAAACCGCTTTGTTGAAAGCCTAATAATGCCTTTTGCAATTTATCTTTCAATGCGTTGGTAGCCTCATCACGTTTCTTTAAAATATCTTCTACTTCCTTTAAACGAGCCTCACGTTTTTTCAAATCAGCGGCCAGTCTTGAGGTTTGGGCGGCCAATTCGTTAGCTTTTGATGATGTTGCATCCAGGTTGCTGTTTAATACACTGTTGTTTTTGCGCAGATCGGCAAGTTGGTTGTGCAGGCGGGCTGTATCTGCCTGCAGCTGTGCAAGCTCTCCTTCAAGGTTTGTTGTGCGGTTAGCTAAAGAGTCACGTTCGGCAACAAGGGTTTTGTATGCTTTTGGGGACATTACCTTGCACGAGTACATTGTGAAACATACAGCAGCGGCTAAAAATGCATATCTAATTTTCATAGTTATTAAGGGGTTTATATCGAATTAAGAAAGGGCGTTCTTCAAAAATACATTAAGCGGATGGATCATAGCGCACACATCAGTAACCTGCTTTTCAGCACCCGCCGTTGTAAGTTCTCTATCTTCCAGCTTATGCCAGGCCACAAAGCTTTTAAGCTTCAGCAGGTCGATATTTTCATTGTCGGGTTCATATCCTTTGGGTACCGACTTAAGCTGCTCCTGCTTCCTGAAATCGCCGAACAGCTTAACAAACGCCTTATCATCGATGATCTTTTTCAGATCGGCAGCATTGTAATCTATTTCCTGGCGAATGGCTTTCAGATGCGGTGCTTCCGGCATCCAATATCCGCCGCCGATAAATGAATTGCCGGGCTGGATATGCAGGTAATACTCAACACCTCCACCTTTTAAACCCGAGGTTGGCAAGCTTACCCCAAAGTTATTTTTATAGGGCGCTTTATTTTTACTGAAGCGAATGTCGCGGTAAATGCGCATCACACATTTTTTGGCATCAAGGTTCTCGTCCATGCCTGCTTCTATTTTGCGTACGCTATCAAGTACTTTCGTTGTAAAATCAATTACATTTTCGCGGGCTTTATCGTAGCGCTCTTTATTGGCGGCAAACCATTCGCGGTTATTATTTTCGGCGAGATCTTTCAAAAACTCAATACTTTCCTGGTATATCATCGGTATCTAAATAGCTTTGGTAATGTATCTTGGGTGATAACCAATACAACAAAAACACACGCGAATATCTGAAATTTACAGGAGCAAGTGCAAAGCAGCCAAAAATTATGGCACCAAGATATAACCATGGCGAATCCTGGTTATGAGTAATCATATAAGTAAGCCACGCAATGCCGAGGGCCTCGCCAACATTCAGTGCATAGCTAACGTACATGGCGGCATAAAAATAGCCAGGCTCTATCTCAAAAAAGAGGTTGCAATGAGGGCAGTTAAGATTTATTTTATTGGAGAAACTGTAAGGGCTACCCTTAAACATATCGCCGCGCCTGCAGCGCGGACATTTACATTTAAGCATAGCCCATGACTTTGGTGTTTGCGACACGATAAGTATCTTATAAGGTTACAAAAGCGGCAAATAATACCCGCATTTGCTTATTAATTCAGATTAAGTTTTTCGCCGCGCATCTCAAGCTTAACATCTTTACGACGGTATTTTTTATACCAGATGTACCCCCCCAATGCTACAGCAAAATAAGGAGCGCCCAATAAAAACAGGATCCCCTTATTTAAACCCCTTGTTTTTGAACTACCGCTTTGAGCGTTGGTTTCAACAGTAGCAGCGCACTGTGCGCACTGAGCTTTTACTGGTTCGCGTGCAATCAGCATAAGGCCAAGGGCCATTACAAAAAGGATAATTTTAAAACCTTGTTTCATAAGTACAAATTTAACCAATTATAAATTAAAAATGATAAAACGGGCGGATCATTAAGTAAACCACCACACCGCTCGCGGTAACGTACAGCCATATCGGGAATGCCCAGCGCACCAGCTTACGGTGCTTTTCAACCTGCATTTGCAGCCCGCGGTAAAAACTCAATAATATTAATGGTAAAACAGCTGCTGCAAGTATAATATGAGGCGTCAAAATGGTTAAGTATATTGTCCTCAAAAAACCGGCAGATGCCCTTTCTGCTGCTGACAATTGCCCATCGCCGTTAAGATCTCCGTAAACGATCTCGTTACGCATCAGGTAATGAAACAGGATATACGATACAAGGAATAACGACGATAAACAGAACGTAACAATGTTAAGTCGTTTATGTAGTGTTATATTCCCTTGTTTAATTTGATATAACGACAAAAGAAGCAATAAGGTACAAGTGCCGTTAAGTACAGCATTAAGCATCGGCAGGTAGGGTGTAAAAGCGGGAGCTACAGCCGGACCCGGTATCAGGTGCCTGTTTAACAAAACAACTACTGCAATTACAAATATGGTAACACCCGCAACAAAGCGGATTATAAATTTATCACTCATGGCAAATTAATATAACGGCTTATCAACTTTACGAAGCTCTTCGGCTATCAACACTTTTATCTCATCGTTAAGGCGGTTTACCTCTGGTGTTACCGCTGCTTTGTAATATCCACGAATCCGGTGTTCCTGATCAACCAGTACAAAATCATCGCTGTAAACAAAGTCGCTACCGGCTTTTGCAGCATTTACAAACAGCCCATTACGGGCAAAGTTGTAAACCGATGAAGTATCGCCACTGCACATCAGCCAGCGGTTTGATTCGGGCTTAAACGTTTGCAGGTATTTGTATAATACTTCCTGAGTATCATGTTCCGGATCAACTGTGATGGTTAAAAAGTAAACCATCTTGTTTTTGTAATACGTACCCACCAGCCAGTTCATGTTTTTGTTGATGGTTTGGCAAACCGTAGGGCAGTTAGCGTAAAAGAAATTAACTACAAAAATCTTTCCTTTCAGTGTGTTCAGTGTAACCGGCTTTCCTTCCTGATCGGTCAATTTAAAATCAGGAATGGTGTGGTAGATGGTATCAGGAATGTACTTACCATGAAATTTATGGCCTGTTTTGGCAACCACCTTTGGCCCAAAAACAGCAAGGGGTTTATACCTGTTTTTACCTTTAGCGGTAAGTAAATAATATAAAAATCCTGGTACTGCTAAGATGAGCACCAGGATCAGGATCTTTTTTAATATAGAAGCCTTGTTCATTACCTCAGGTCAACCCAGTGGTGGCTTTCGTTTGTAAGTACGAGGATTAAACCGATTATAAATATTACCGGAATTGCTATTGACAATATGAGACCCATTTTCTCAAACTTCAAGTGCATGAAATATGCAACTATATAAAATGCTTTAAGCAAGGTTAAAACGATATATACAGGGTTGGCATACTGTATTGGAAGAATTCCTTTAGGCACACATACAAGCGCGATAAAGAATTCGATACAGGTAATAACAGTTAAGATACCTGCAACCTGCCATATCCGCTTTCTGCTCATGGTTTCATGATCACCATCGTGATGAATTTCGTGCGATTCTGCTGACATATGATAAATATTTTTAAACTAAGTAAAAGAATGTAAATACGAATACCCAAACAAGGTCTACAAAGTGCCAGTACAAACCAACCTTTTCAACCATTAAATAACTGCCGCGTTTTTCGTATGTGCCCATTAACACGTTTACTGTAATAATAATGTTGATAATAACACCTGTAAATACGTGGAAACCGTGGAAACCTGTGATGGTAAAGAACAAGTTAGCAAACTCCTGCGAAGTCATATGTTGCACGGCTTCGGTACCGCCGGTAAATAACTTTTTAAGTTCTTCGGCAGGCGGAACACTTCCCCACCAGAAACCTTCATGGTGTAAATGTCCCCATTCCAAAGCCTGGCAACCAAGGAACATGAAACCGCCTATCACTGTAGCTATCATCCAACCTACAACCTCTTTTTTAGCATTGCGATGGCCGGCCTCTACAGCCAATACCATAGTAACAGAACTTGCAATGAGGATGAAGGTCATTAAACCCACAAACACAAGCGGTGCACCGCTATCAACTAATCCGGGTACTGATTGAAAAACTTTATCCGCACCTGGCCATACGCTTGCGCTGAAACGCAATGAACCGTAAGCTATCAATAATGATGAAAAGGTAAATGCATCCGAAAGGAGGAAAAACCACATCATTATTTTTCCGTACTCCACGTTGAACGGGGATCTTCCTCCCGACCAGGGCGAAGTTTTTACTTCGTCAATTTGTGAAACTGTTGTACTCATCTGTACTAATCTATGGGTGTATTAATTATGATTCAAAAGTAAAAAAACATAGAGATAAATCCATATAATATCGAGAAAATGCCAGAAAATGGAAGTTAATTCCATCTTAAACATATTCCTTACCTGGGGGATATTACGGTATGTACCTATAAGTGTATTTATTAGCAATAACAGCGCCGCAAAAATGTGTACCAAATGCGCGCCAACAAAAACATAAACAAAGGAGCGCGAAGCATTAGGATCAACAAAATAGATCTGCATTTTGAAGGTTAACACATAGCAGGCATAAATTTGCAAGGCAAAAAATGCTAAACCCAGGCCCAATGTGATCCATAAATACAGCTTCTGTTTGTCAAACTGCAATGCTTTAGCAGCTTTCGACGCCAAAAACAATGTGCCGCTGCTTAATACTATAACAATAGTGCTATACAAAAACGACTGAGGCATGATCACGTTTAAACCGTGCCCGCTACCTCCCGAATAAACGATAAAGCCGCTGGTAAAAGCCGCAAAAAGCATAAATGATGTGAATATAAAGATCCACATATTAAACTTTTTGGCACCAAGGTTAAGCCTGTCGTTATCTTGTTCTATCCTTGCCATCATCTCACTTAACTATAAAATCTACTAAAAACATTATCTGAACTACCGGCAGGTAAAAAAACGAGCCGAACATTAACTTACGTGCCTCTGATATTTGACGGGTACGTAACAGCATAAATGACTGGTATAAAAATATCAGGCTGCATATCAGTGATACACCGCCTACCCAGTAACCGCCATAACCATAAAAAGTTGGTAATAAACTTACAGGGACTAAAACAACTGCAAATATAAAGGTAATTACCGCACTTGTTAAATCTCTTTTGCCCGATGGCAATAACCTAAAACCTGCAAGCTTATAATCATCATCCAAAACCCAGGCAATAGCCCAGAAATGAACAAACTGCCAGATAAACTGGATTGAAAACAGGATTAAAGCTATCTTATCAATATGCCCATATTCCTGATTATGACTATGTGGCTGTGAAGCTACATAACCAATAAGTGGCGGCAAAGCACCTGGAATAGCGCCCACAAACACCGCAATTGGTGATTTACGTTTTAAAGGTGTATAAGCAAATGCATATAATAAAATGGAGAACACCGATAACATGCCCGTTAACAGGTTTAAACTACCCAACAAATATGTACCTGCCATGCCCATGCCTAACCCCAATACCAATGCCTGTCCTGTGGTCATTTTACCTGAAGGGATTGGCCTTTCCATGGTGCGTTTCATGAGCTTATCCAAATCTTTTTCGATGATCTCATTAAACGCATTGGCTGCCGAAGTTACCAAAAAGCCACCTATAATTAATTTAACCCAATCAATCCAAACAACGTAACCATTGGCGCGGCTCCCTATTAAAAATGATATGGATGCCGAAAACACTACCAATGAGGTAAGTCTCGTTTTAATCAGTTTTGAAAAATCAGCCCATTTCATCTGCTTACCTCCCTACCCTTAACACCTTGAAATAAATTCAAAAGCAAATAAAATTGTGCCCCAAATATTAAACTCGCCAATACGATGTGTGCTGCCTGGGCAACCGGTGGTAAAGCGAGATATGATAATAAGATCCCGGTAACTATCTGCATCGTGATCATCAAAAACGTAAAACTCATCAACTGCTGCTGAATAGAGTGCCTGCTAAAGCCTTTACGGATCAAAGCAAATAAAGCAACGTTCAACACCAGCACCAAAATAGCAATGTCCCTGTGATGCTGAAATATTTCGCCGGCATTGGTGATCCAATCTTTACGATAACCTCCTTGAAAATGGTTGGCAACCGCATCTATCTTCTCCCTTACCTCGGTTCCGAAAGCAATTTGCAGAACACTTACAAACAGTGCAGCAAGCGTTATAACGTAAACCAAAGGTGACGACCCTGAAGTACTTCTACCCGAAATCCGCGCTACGTGATAAGTATAAATACAAATAGCTAAGATAGCCAGCGCTAAAAGCATGTGTACGGTAACAATCCAGGCAATCAAATTGGTAGATACCACGATTGAGCCTAACCACGCCTGAAACCCCACAAGCACCAGATTAAAAATACTCAAGATTGCTATCCTCTTATCCGTTTTCCAGTAGCTGAATGAAAAAACAACAGAAAGCAAAAGAAAAAAGCCAGATAAAGCACCAATAAGGCGGTTGATATACTCAGTCCATGTTTTGCCTGCATTAAACTCCTCAGGCACAAGGATAGAACGATCTTCGCGGATTCGTTTTGCCAGATCACTGTAACCAAACACATCAAGTGTTTTTGCAAAACGCTGGTTCTTTTCAATCCGTTTGGCTACGTATTTCTGTTTATAATCTTTAGGCAGATCACTGATATCAGTAGGCGGAATGTACCTTCCAAAACATTTTGGCCAGTCGGGACATCCCATGCCTGAACCTGAGCTACGCACAACACCACCGGCAAGAATCAAAACAAAGAGCAGAACAATGGTTGTAATATTGATCTTTTGAAACCTATTTTTTCCGGCTGTGCTCATCTAAATAGTTCTAAAAAATTAGGGTACCTTGTTAAGTCGGAAGTTCTAAGTTTCAAGTTCAAAGCTGCTCAACTTGGGACTCAAAACTTCCGACTTAAGACTTAACCGGTACCCTAAAAGATCAGATAAGTATTAATTATTTTACTTGTTCGTTTGCTTTCAGCGTACTTGTAAACTTATTAAGTTCTTCCAAACCTGCAGGATTATCTTCAAAATCGTGCGGAAGGTTTGAGCTCATAGTTTGCGAGTAAGGAACAGTTTGAGGGATATAATCCTCTTCCGCACCTGGTTTGCTGTAATCATATGGCCAACGGTAAACGGTTGGAATTTCACCCGGCCAGTTGCCGTGTAAGTGTTCAACAGGAGTAGTCCATTCAAGTGTGTTTGACTCCCATGGGTTTTGAGTTGCTTTTTGTCCTTTGAAGATTGATACAAAGAAGTTATAAAGGAAACCAAACTGGGTAAGTGCGGCGATAATAGCAGCCCAGGTAACAAATGTATTGATAGTTAACCATTTCTGCATTGAAGCAAATTCGGTGAACGCATAATACCTACGTGGCACGCCGTCAAGGCCCATAAAGTGCATAGGGAAAAATACCAGGTAAGCACAGATAAATGTTAACCAGAAGTGCAAGTAACCTAATTTCTCGTCCATCATACGACCGAACATTTTAGGGAACCAGTGGTAAACACCAGCAAGCATACCAAATATAGCTGCCGAACCCATTACAAGGTGGAAGTGAGCAACTACGAAGTAAGTATCATGTAAGTTGATATCCAAAGCAGCATTACCCAGGAAGATACCTGTCAAACCACCAGAGATAAAGAACGACACCATGCCGATAGCGAACAACATAGCAGGTGTAAACCTGATGTTACCACGCCAAAGTGTAGCTAACCAGTTAAATGTTTTTACCGCCGATGGTACCGCAATGATCAAAGTAGTAATCATAAACACACCACCAAGGAACGGATTCATACCGGTAACAAACATGTGGTGGCCCCAAACGATGAACGATAATACTGTGATACCGATCAGAGAGTAAACCATTGCATGGTAACCAAAGATTGGTTTACGTGAGTTTACCGACATTACTTCAGATGAGATACCCATCGCAGGCATAATAACGATATATACTTCCGGGTGACCAAGGAACCAGAATAAGTGCTGGAACAGGATCGGGCTACCACCTTCAAATGGTTGCTGTACGCCGTTTAAAACGATATCAGATAAATAGAAGCTTGTACCAACGCTACGGTCAAATATCAACAACACTACACCAGCAACTAAAACCGGGAAAGCAAGGATACCTAATATAGCAGTAAGGAATAAAGCCCAGATAGTTAAAGGCATTTTCCAAAGGTCCATACCTTTTGTACGCATGTTTAATACAGTACTTACGTAGTTGATCCCACCCATTAACGATGATGCTACGAACAGTACCATACTGATCAGCCAAAGGGTCATACCTTCGCCAGAACCCGGCATTGCCTTAGGTAAGGCAGATAATGGAGGGTAGATTGTCCAACCACCGCTGGCGGGGCCTTTTTGTACAAAGAACGATGACAACATGATAACACTGGCCAAAAAGAAGAACCAGTATGAAAGCATGTTCATGAACGGCGAAGCCATATCACGTGCACCTACCTGCAATGGAATTAATAAGTTGGCAAAAGTACCGCTCAAGCCGGCAGTTAGTACGAAGAATACCATGATGGTACCGTGTATGGTAACCAAAGCAAGGTAAAAATCGGGGCTGATACGGCCGTTAGGTGCAAAGCGACCTAACAAAGTGGTTAACAGCGGGAAAGTTTTATCAGGGTAAGCAAGCTGGATCCTAAATAGGATTGACAAAATCATTGCGATAACCGCCATCGTAATACCTGTGATCAGGAATTGCTTGGCAATCATCTTATGGTCCATGCTAAATACATATTTAGACAGGAATGATTGGTCATGATGGTGTTCGTGACCGTGTTCGTCGTGGTGGGCTCCTGCGTGGTCGTGAACTGCTAATGTTGACATATCTCTATTTCTTATCTTTATTAATTATTTAACGCTAACCTATTTGTTGAAGCACCGCTTTGCTCGTTGTTTGCTGCCGCAAAATGAAGCTCTTTTCTTAAAGCATCGTTGAGGTAAGGCTTTTGCCTTGACAGCCATGACTGATATTCGGCTTCAGAAACAACACGTACAACTTTTTGCATGTTGTAGTGGCTTCCACCGCATATTTTGTTACAGTAAAGGGTATATTCAAATTTAGGGTCGTCTAATTTGGTACGCATTTCTGCGGTAGTAATAGTCGGGGTAAATTTAAAAAAGGTGGGTAAACCAGGTACTGCGTTTAACTGAACCCTGAAGTGAGGCATATAAACACTATGGATCACGTCCTGTGCAAGGATATTCAGCCTGATTGATTTGTTAACCGGCAGATACATAGTATCAACCTTTAAGTCATCAAAACTGCTTTTCTTTTTAAAGTTAACACCCAACAAGTTAGCGCCTGTAACCAAACGGAAATCTTTAGGACCTAATACACCATCTTTACCAGGGTAACGCAATTCCCAGGCAAACTGGTGACCGGTTACATCTATATTGATATCGTCTTTAAGATTTTCACTGTTCATGATTTTCTGCCAGGTAAAGAAACCAAACACAACCAGGATAGTCAGCACGATAGCAGGGGCAATTGTCCAAACTTTTTCGATGGTATTATTGTGTGGCAGGAAGTGCGCACGGCGTTTATCAGAATGACGGTATTGGAACAGGAATGTAAACAGCAGGATTTGGGTAACAAAAAATACTATCATTGTTAAAACAGTAGTGACGGTAAACATCTCATCTATTTTAACGCCATGAGCCGAAGCGGCTTCCGGCAATGTCATACTGCCCTGTTCGGTAAATGACCAGTAAGCGCCGTATAAACCTACTAAAAGGAAAACAATACAAATTACAGCCATCACGGTATTCCACTTAATGCCTTTTTTGCCTTGCATCTTTAAAGTAAGATCGTAGATCTTAAGGATTTTGCCAACGATAGCAACACCTAAGCAGATCAGGAAAAAGATAGCCACATAATATGCCACCCCGGTCCAGTCAACTTTAGGGGCCTCTTCCTGGCCCGGAGCCGCACCGGCGGCCTCAGTTTGCGCCATCAGCAGGTTTGTGCCCAAGAGCATAAACGCAGCGAAGAACGATAGTAATTTTTTAGAATTTATTAATTTTCTGAATCCCATTTTAGTAAGCTGTTTGGTATTCTGTATTTTGGTGCAAATGTAATAATTATTATATGTGATGATGAAGGCTTTCCTGCAAGAAAGGGTGTTTTTTAGGAACCAACGATTTGAACTTGGTTAAAGCAGTCATCGCGGTGAAGGTAAATAAACCTCCGAAACCTAAGAATACACCTATCTCGATCGGGCCAATCTCTGTTAACCATGATGAAGTTGGCCCAACTGTGCCGGGCATGATCATCATAAAGTAATCTAACCAGTGACCAACAATCAGGATAACACACATAATCTCAACTGTGCGGTAAACACGTTTAGAATCGCGAGACATGAATACCAATAATGGAGCAAGGAAATTAACAACAATGTTAATCCAGAACCACGGTTTAAATTCAGGTTCCCAACGTTTAAAGAAGTAAACCGTTTCTTCAGGTATGTTAGCGTAGTAGATCAACAAGAACTGAGCAAACCAAACGTAAGTCCAGAAAATCGAGAACCCGAAAATGAACTTGGTTAGGCTATGCATATGGTCTTCAGTTACCCATTCAAAATAACCAATACGTTTTAAACGGATCAGTGTAAGGGTGATAACCGATAATCCGGCTACCCACATAGCAGCAAAGTTATACCAGCCAAACATGGTCGAAAACCACTCAGCTTCTAATGACATGATGGTATCAAAAGCATATATCGGCGTGGTGAACCCAAAGATCACCAGGAACAGGCATGACATATTGAAGCTTTTCTTATAGTAGAACATACCACCAACTTCGTCTTCTGCTTCTGAATATTTGGCCAGTAACCGACCAAATATGCAATATGACCCAAGGAAACAAATCAACCGGATTATGAAACCAACCTTGTTCATATATCCCGCTTTACCTGCTATAACAGCATTGTAGTTTTCACTATGAGGGTCAGTAACACCAACAGCTGCCCAAATTTTATATAAATAAGGGGCAACCACCTGCTTACCTTCTTCGCTGGTAATTGTATGGGTTAATGAAAACCCGGCTATCACCACCACAATTAGCGTAATTGCAGCAATTGGCAAAACTTTACCAAAAGCCTGGGGGATCCTGATCATCGATGCAGACCAACCAGCTTGCGCTGCATATTGTACGGCACAAAAGAAAATACCGCACATACAAACCGCAGCAAAGTAATAGGTCATCAGCAACAGGTTGGCAAATGTACGCTCAGTATAGCCAAGCGCAAAGCCACCAAGTATGGCAACCAAACCAATCACGATGCATATCAAGCTCCATGTTTTGGCTTTGCCGACAAATTCGTATTGCCCGTCAAAATTATTATGAGTCTTCATTAATATCTTTTTCTTATAAGGTTTGTAAATGGTGAACATACATGATCACTTTCCAGCGTTCTTCGGGAGCAAGCTGAGAAGCGTATGAACCCATAGCATTTACACCGTAAGTAATGGTATGATAAATTTTACCGTCTGTAAGGTCTTTCATGTTACCACCGCGTGATGACTGGCCTTTTGAATATGATGGAGGAGCCGGATAACCGTGCTGTACCACCAAGCCATCACCCTGACCATCAACACCGTGGCAAGGAGAGCAAAAATGCTCAAACAAAATCTTACCTTCAGCATAGTTAGCCTGGGTTTGAGCCAAGACAGATTTAACCTCAACACTGGCTAATTCATAACCCTCTTTGGTATTTGGATAATCAAATTTGGTAAAGCCAACCGGGATAGTTCCGGCAGGTGGCAGCTGAGCTGTTTTACCATCTTTAAAGTTGTTATTTTTCTGATCCGGATCGTATGCCAAATGCTCGTACATATTAGGTGCATACTCCCAGCCGGTACTTCTCTTATCCTTGCACGACGTAAAAACTATCGAAGCAGCGATAATAGTAACAATTGTTCCTAATATTTTAATTTTATTCATAGCTAACATATTTTCTGTCGTTATGCTTAACTTCTGTAGCGCCCGCCTCTTTTAGTAAATTAGTTATATCGTCGTGAGGAATGTTCCCTTTAGCATTAATTGCAATTACAAATTTATCATCAGTCGCACGCAAGTCCATTACCCTCGGCGCGCGGCCCGGGAACAGGTGACTTGCAAAGAAGAAGGTAAATGTCATACCGAATGAGGTCCACAATACAGTCCACTCAAATGTAACCGGGATAAAATCGGGGATAGCAAAAAAGTTTTTACCACCGATGTTGATAGGCCAGTCATGAACCAGCATATAATAAACCATGCTGAACATAATGGTGCCGCCCAAACAACCGAACATAAATGCTGCATAACCTAAACGCGAATCCTTAATGTTCAATTTAGCCTCGATACCGTGGATAGGCATAGGCGTATAAACGTCATAAATAGGTACGCTGTTTTTTTGCAGCTTATCAATCCCATGCATCATATCATCGGGATCATCAAAAACGCCTAATATATATTTAGTGCTACTCATTAGTATTATGCTTTTAAGTATTCAGACTGTTCAACACTATCAAATTTCTCCAGCGAAGCGATGTAAAATTCCGCTTCGGCCGGTACAACATGGCCTTCGTCCATGAGTTTCTTCTTAGCCTGCTCGCTTGAGCTCTTCAACAGTAATTTAACCTCGGCCATAGCCACTGAAGGTAATACCCTGATGAACAACAGGAACATGGTAAAGAATACACCTATTGAACCGATGAACACACTTACGTCAACCCAGGTTGGATAGAACATAGCCCAGCTTGATGGTATAAAGTCGCGGTGCAGCGAGGTAACGATAATTACGAAACGCTCAAACCACATACCGATGTTAACCACGATTGACAGTACCCATGACAACGGAATGTTGGTACGGATCTTCTTGAACCAGAACAACTGCGGGGTAATTACGTTACAGGTCATCATGCTCCAGTAAGCCCACCAGTACGGACCGGCGATACGGTTTGCGAAAGCATATTGCTCATACTCATTTTGTGAGTAGAAAGCGATGAACAACTCTGTTAAGTAAGCCACACCTACTATCGAACCGGTTAACATGATGATCTTGTTCATCGATTCGATGTGGAACATGGTAATGTAGTTTTCCAGGCCTAAAACCTTACGTGCAATAAGCAATAGGGTTTGTACCATGGCGAAACCTGAGAAGATCGCACCCGCAACGAAGTATGGAGGGAAGATGGTGGTGTGCCATCCTGGTTCCAGTGAAGTTGCAAAGTCCATTGATACGATGGTGTGTACCGAAAGTACCAGTGGGGTTGAAACACCTGCCAGGATCAATGATACTGTTTCAAAACGCTGCCAGGTTTTAACTGAACCTGTCCAGCCGAATGATAGTACCGAATAGATACGGCGGCGGATACCTTGTGCACGGTCACGGATGGTAGCGATATCAGGCAACAGCCCTGTATACCAGAACACCAGTGAAACCGAGAAGTAAGTTGAGATCGCAAATACGTCCCAAATAAGCGGTGAGTTCCAGTTTACCCATAATGAACCGTATTGGTTTGGCAATGGCAATGAATAAACAGCCATCCATGGGCGACCCATGTGAGCAGCGATATAAGTAGCCGCGCAAATTACCGCGAAGATGGTCATCGCCTCGGCCGAGCGGTTGATTGAGTTACGCCAGTTTTGACGGAACAGTAACAATACCGCCGAGATAAGCGTACCAGCGTGACCGATACCCACCCACCATACGAAACCGGTAATGTCCCACGCCCATCCTACTGTTTTGTTCAGGCCCCATTCGCCCAAACCAAACCAAAAAGTCCAGCTGATTGCGAAAACCCAAAGCGAGGCGCCAAGCGAGGCTACACTAAAACCGATCCACCAGGCTTTACCCGGCATATTTTCTACAGGGCGTAATACATCATCCGTAATTTTCTTATACGTGATGTCCTTACCCGTAATTAACGGTTCCCTTATTATTGATTCACTATGAGATGCCATATATCTTAATCTCTGTATATAAAAATTTATGCCTGAGCTTCAGTTTCTATTATATTTCTAACTTTTGTCTGGTAACCAATACCTGGCTGTACGTTAAGTTCTTCAAGTACGTAGTAAGTTCTTTCACTTGCAAGTGCTTTTGAAACTTCAGAGTTAGGGTCATTCCTGTTACCGAACACGATAGCGTTGGCAGAACATGTTTGCTGACAAGCCATTTTGATTTCGCCGTCTTTAAGCGGGCGTTTTTCAATTTTAGCTTTCAGTTTACCAGCCTGGATACGTTGGATACACATTGAACATTTTTCCATAACACCACGGAAACGTGTTACCACATCCGGGTTAAGTACTAATTGTGTATGTTCGCCTTGCAGGTAGTTGTCAAAACGCGCGTCGTTCCAGTAGTTGAACCAGTTAAAGCGGCGTACTTTGAACGGACAGTTATTAGCGCAGTAACGTGTACCTACGCAACGATTGTAAGCCATGTGATTTAAACCTTCAGACGAGTGAACGGTAGCTAATACCGGGCACACAGTTTCGCAAGGTGCGTGGTCACAATGCTGACAAAGCATTGGCTGGTGAACAACCGATACATTGTCAAAGTTCTCAAGCTTATCAATTTCCTTTTCTTTGGTAACTGCTTCTTCGCTGTTGCCATGGTCATTGTAGCTATAGTAGCGGTCGATACGGATCCAGTGCATTTCACGACGACGTGAAACTTCGTCTTTACCTACAACCGGAATGTTATTTTCTGCAGAACATGCAACCACACAGGCACCGCAACCGGTACAAGCGTTAAGGTCGATAGCCATTACCCAGTCATAAACAGGGCGATCGTGGTTATCCCAAAGCGATTCGGCGTTGTAATCTTTACGGCCATGCTCATTACCGCTACCTGCTGCAGGGTTCTTTTTGTATTCAACAAAAGTAGCCTCGCGAATCACGCTCCTGCCCTCGTATGAGTGGTGGGTTTGTGTTTGTGCAAGCGGTGATTTGTAACCGGCTGATTTAAATGAAGCTACAGCAACAGTTTGGAAAGTACCATTACTTAAGCTAAAGAATGGGAAGGCATTTTTACCAACGTTGTTACCAACTGGGCCAGCATTTGTACGGCCATAGCCGACAGCAACAGATAAAGTTCCTTGAGTTTGACCAGGCTGGGCTAATACCGGTAACTCAACTGAATAACCGTTAGCTTCGATCTTAATTACATCCCCCTCTTCCAGTTTCAATTTCTTCATATCAGAAATCGACATGGCAGCAAAGTTATCCCAGGTAACTTTTGAAACCGGGTCAGGAAGCTCCTGTAACCATGGGTTGTTAGCACGTTTACCATCACCTATAGCCTGGCTAACGTAAAGCTGCAATTCAAATTTGTCACCATCAGCGGCAACAGCTTTGCTCTGGGTTAATATTTTTTGAGTTACACCGGCAAGATCAAGGCTAAAGCTATAAGCAGAAGTTGCTACAGGAGCAACAATCACCATACCTGTTTGTAACAGGGTTTCCCATCCTTTTTGACCGGATAAGCCACCTTTTGCCAACAAACCTGAATCCCAGGTTTTGCGTACGTAAGTGTAGTAATCTTTTATTGGGTTATCCATCCAAACCAGTAAGCTGTGCTCGGCCTGGCGGGTATTGTAAACGGGGTTTATCGTTGGCTGAATCACAGTGTAGTAACCTTCAACAGCGTTAGCATCACCCCATGTTTCCAGGTAATGGTGATTTGGAGCATTAACTGTAGCTAATAAAGCTGTTTCATCAGCATGATCAGCAAATGATACCGTTAAACGAACATTTTTCAACGCTGCTTTAAACTCATCATTTTTGTAGTAATCATAAGCAGGGTTAGCATTCAAAAATAATACTGCACCAATATCACCACGTTTTACTTCGCTTACAAATTCAACAAATGCAGCATCGTTACCGGCGTATTGTTTTGATGGGTTATCCAAATCGATAGTAGTACCGTAGCTACCTAATAAGGAGTTGATAGCATTCACCAATACTTGCGTAGCAACATCGTTTGAACCCGAAACAACTAATGCTTTGCCTTTGGCAGCAACTAATTCTTTAGCAGCTAACTGGATAGCGGTGTCAACTTTTTTGCTGCCGGTTGCTTTTGAACCAGGTAAAGTGGTGCCAGAGATTGCGTTGTAAAGGTTTATTAATGCAACGCCAATTTCTGATGGCTTGGTAGTGATACGGGCATCGGCGTTAGTACCGGTCATGCTCATACCAGTTTCAAACTGAATGTGGCGCGACATTTTTTTGTTTGCCAGCGATTTGCTGTTACGGTTTGAAACATACTGGCGGGTAAATTCTTCGCCAGAGATCCATGTACCTAAGAAATCAGCACCAAAGCTTACAATGACATCGGCTTTATCAAAATTGTAGTGAGGCAATACTGCTTTACCAAAACTGTTTTGATTAGCCTGAATGATGCCGGTGTAGGAAACCGCATCATAATTAATATGTTTAGTAGTAGGGTATTTAGCGATGAACTCAGCAATAACTGCTAAGGTTGAAGGGCTGTGTACAGTTGAAGTAACCAAACGGATACCTTTACCTGCTGCAGCAACAGCCGCAAGCTCTTTCATTACATAAGCATCAACCTCGGCCCAACCGGCTTCGGTACCTTTTAGCTTAGGGTCTTTTAAACGGTTAACATCATACAGGTCAAGTACCGAAGCCTGGGCCTGCGCACTTAAACCGCCTTTTGAAAACACGTCGTTAGGGTTACCTTCTACCTTGATAGGACGGCCTTCGCGGGTTTTAACCAAAATAGCCTGACCTTCATAGCTTGAAGAGTAATAGTTAGCCACACCCGGGGTAACCTCTTCAGGTTTAATCAGGTACGGAATTGATTTATGCACCGGCACTTTCTGACAAGCTGCCAATGTAACCGCACCAACACCAAAGCCAAGCGCTTTTAAAAAGTCGCGGCGTGGAGTTTTAGCTGATAAACCAGATCCGCTAAGCACTTCCTCGATAGGAATTGGCTCTGCAAATTCGTTCTTATTTTTCTCAACAAATTCTGGTGTTCTGTTTAGTTCTTCTAAACCTTTCCAGTATTTTTTATTGCTGTCCATTTAAGCTGTATAAACTGTAATGCTAAATTCTTTTTATTAATAGTGACATTTACCGCACTCGATACCACCTAACACGGCGGCTGTAACTTTCTCACCTTTCTTGATCTTATCGTGTGCAGCCAGGATGCTGTCATAGTAAGCATTGCCTTTACCGTTAACTTCGGTACGTTTGTGGCATTGGATACACCATTTCATGGTAAGCGGAGAGTATTGGTAAACCTCTTTCATCGTTTGCACCGGACCATGGCACTGCTGACATTTAATACCACCAACTTTTACGTGTTGTGAGTGGTTAAAGTAAGCCAGGTCGGGCAGGTTGTGGATACGTACCCATTGAATTGGTTTGGCCGCGGTGCTGTCATACTTCTGTGTTTTTGGATCGTAACCCAGAGCGTCATAAATCTTGTGAATTTCTTCTGATTCGGTTTTAACAACCTTGTGGCAGTTCATACACACGTTTAATGAAGGGATAGAAGCATTTTTTGACTTGTATGCACCTGAGTGACAGTACTGGCAATCAATTTTCATGATACCGGCGTGTAATTCGTGTGAGTATTTAATAGGTTGCACCGGCTGGTAACCCTGGTGAACGTTGGTGTTCCATAAAGTAACCCAACCCCAGCTGCACATTGCAACAGTACCGGCAACCAATATAAAGAATACCAGTTTTTTGTTTTTAAGGATCTTAGTGATAAATTCCTTTTTAGCATCAACCGCTACGGCACCTTCCGGAGTAATAACCTCGTCCTCAATAATAAGATCTTTGTTTTTAAGCAAAATGCGCTCTAAAGAACCTACTACCCTGTTTAGTACCAGGATAACGATGAAAGCGATAATAATGATACCGATCAAACCGTAAACAACCATATCGCTCGGGCCGCTTTCAACTTTCGCACCCGGAGCAGCAGCACCGGCGGCCGGCGCAACTTTCATATCTTTCCATGTAGTACGTACATAGGTTATGATATTGCCTACATCAGCATCGCTAAGATCAGCGAATACGGTCATGCCCGACTGGTTATACTCATTATAAATTTTGAGTGCCTTAGGGTTTTTAGCAGCAATCAGCGCCTGGTTATTCTGAATCCACTGGATAAGATATTTATCGTCGGTTTCTTGAGTAAGCTGCGGGCCTAATGCCGGACCAATTAAACGGGTGTCGATTTTGTGACAGGTAGTACATTTTGATTTGAAAATGGCCTCGCCTTTAGCAGCGTCAGTTTGCGCGTACGCAGTTGATAAACTCCAAAAAGCAAACCCGGCAATCAGTAAAACCGACTTTGAGAATTGTTTAAGAATCAATGAGAAACTTCTCATACAGTGTATTTATGCTAAATAATTTTTATATTAATGATTGAAACTGTTGTAAGATGTATGTTTCATCGGATAATTACAGGCACAAAAGTATAATTTTATACACTATCGGTGACACATAAATGACACCAACCTATAATTTATAATCGTTCTAAATAGACAAAAAACTGCGTTTAAACGCTGCTAAATGCATATTAATGTCATTTGACATTTTTAGGGAATAATTATTATCCAACTTTAATTATAAAATTTTATCTATTGTTTTAATAACCAGGCAAAAATAAGTGGTGCAACAATCGTAGCATCGCTCTCTACAATAAACTTAGGTGTGTGGATGTCAAGCTTGCCCCAGGTTATTTTTTCGTTCGGAACTGCGCCCGAGTACGAACCATACGAAGTAGTTGAATCTGAGATCTGGCAGAAATAGCTCCAGAATGGTACATCATGCATTTCCATATCCTGGTAAAGCATCGGCACAACACATATCGGGAAGTCGCCGGCTATACCACCACCTATCTGGAAAAAGCCGATGCCTTTGCCAGATGAATTTTTAGTATACCAGTCGGCCAGCCATGCCATGTATTCGATACCGCTTTTCATGGTTGAAGCTTTAAGCTCACCTTTAATTACGTATGAAGCAAAGATGTTGCCCATGGTTGAGTCTTCCCAGCCTGGTACTACGATAGGCAGGTTCTTTTCGGCAGCAGCCAGCATCCATGAGTTTTTAGGATCAATTTCATAGTATTGCTCCAGCTCGCCGCTCAACAATATTTTGTACATATATTCATGTGGAAAATAGCGCTCGCCACTGTCATCAGCATCTTTCCAAATTTTATGAATGTGTTTTTGCAAACGGCGGAAAGCTTCTTCTTCAGGAATACAGGTATCGGTAACACGGTTATAGTGATTTTCGAGCAGGTCCCACTCCTCCTGGGGGCTCAGGTCGCGGTAGTTAGGCACTCTTTTATAGTGTGAGTGCGCCACAAGGTTCATGATATCCTCTTCAAGGTTAGCACCTGTACATGATATAATAGCAATTTTATCCTGGCGGATCATTTCGGCCAGTGAAATACCCAGCTCAGCTGTACTCATGGCACCAGCTAAAGTTACCATCATTTTACCGCCTTCTTCAAGGTGTGTTTCATAGCCTTTAGCTGCATCCATTAATGCCGCGGCGTTAAAGTGCAGATAATTTCTTTCAATAAACTGCGAAATAGGTCCTCTTGTAGTGCTCATAATATTTCAATAAAATTTCAGCCGCAAAAGTAGACATTTTAGTTAAATTGAATTTTAAATGAACCTTTATCTTTTTATAACCATTTAGTATCTTAATCATCATTACTTATCCCCTACCCCCTCCATTATTGTCATCATAATTTTAAAATACGCCCCTACAAAACCTTATCTAACAAAATGGGTTATATTAGCCACCTAAATATCTATGAAAAAACTTGCCATATTAATACTTTTCTGTGCTTTTTCAACCAATGCCTTTTCACAAATATCCCGGGTTATAAAGCGTATGTATTTTGATAAAGACACCACACGCAAAAGTAGCTTTGTTATATTACCTGTATTAAGTTCGGCTCCGGAAACAGGGCTTGAAGTTGGCGGCGCGGGCCTCCTCTCTTTTTATACCGATACTTCAAAACTCAATACAAGGGTATCCAATGTTTTTGGCTATGCCTCCATTACTACTAAAGGCCAGAGCCGCTTAAGCCTTACTACCAGCTACTGGACACCCGGAAACAACTATCACCTTACAGCCGGCGTCAGTTACATCAATTTCCCTTTCAACTTTTATGGCATCGGCAACAATACATTAAAGGCCAATTCCGACAGGATTGGTCAAAAACGGTTCAAGGTTAATTTTACCGCCGAAAAAAAGATCTCCAATAACCTGTACGCCGGCATAACAGGCGGTGCCTGGGATTACAAATTCAGAGATGATGATAAGACAGGTATATTTTATACCGATCCTCGCGTTGAAGACCATGGCGGCGGTCCAAGTGCCTATATAGGCCCAACCATCACATTCGATAACAGGAACAATAATACATACACCACCAAAGGGCTCATCGTAAACGCCTATTTCCAGGCTATACACGGCATGTTTGGCAATAATGACTATAAAGGCGGATTCTTTAATATCGAATACTCGCAGTTTTTTTTGCTGGCACCTAAATGGGTACTCGGCCTCGATGTGCAGGAACAAAGCCTTACCGGCAGCACTTCGCCATTTTATTTACTACCCGGCCTGGGAAGCGACGAACTGATGCGCGGTTATTACAATGGCCGTTTCCGCGACCGAAATATGTTAGCCGGGCAGGCCGAACTGCGTTACCGCCTTAGCGACCGCATAGGCTTTGCGGGTTTCGCAGGTGCCGGCGAAGTTTTTAAAAGCAGCTTTGCAACTTCCGAACTTAAACCAAACTATGGCGGTGGCCTCCGCTACTTTTTTGATGTGGAAAAAGGACTTGCCGTACGTATTGATTATGGTGTTGGCCAGAAGATCCCTAACGAAAAAAGATTAACAGGCTTTTATATAGGATTGGGGCAGTCGTTTTGATTTTTGGGTTCATGGTTGATGGTTCATAGATCGTGGTAAATAATTGATGACATAAAAAACCCATGCTTTGGTCATGATCCATGAACCACCAACATAAGCCATCAATACCTCACCCTAAAATCCTCCTTGCTCATCCCCGGTTTAAAAAACACCAGACCTAAATAAAACAGATCGACAGTTACCCTTACCCGTTCATCAGCCTTTACCTGCTCCCACGCTTGCTTTGTATTTTGTGTACGGTGGGTGCCTAAAAATATCAGCACAGTATCGTCATGAATATTAGTTATTAGGTTTTCCAGATATCCCGTTGGATTGTGCCTGGCAGCATCTATCAAAATGATGTCAGCCTGTCGGGATTCAGTGAGATCTTTTATACTGGAGATTTGCCCCCTCGGGCACGCTTTAGCCAATACATATTTTATGTTGCCATCTTTATTATCGGCAAAAAGAATAATGGCCGGCTTAAAATAAACACAAAATCGATAAAGTAAAAGGTAAAATTTTAACGGCAGTGTATTTATCACGTTCCTGTCAGAATGTTGTTTGCTGCAGGTTTCTTTAATTTCGCGGTACACTTTTTGGTCGCGATAATCGTAAATAACCGTATCAATCAGCTTGTAAACAAATGGAGAGTGTATGCCGTGCCTGTTGTTGGCCATAAAACGGTGCCGCAGGTAATCAAGCCTATACCTTATATTGTACATCGCTGTAAAAATAGAAAAGGTTTAGTATTTTAGCATTACAGCGTATGATAAATCCAACCGAAGTAAATTCATTGATCCGCCTGCTGGATGATCCGGACAGCGAGATCTTTGAGCACGTGTATAACAAATTGTTTTCATATGGAGCAGAGGCTATTACTTATCTCGAGTCGGCCTTTGAACAGGCTTTTGACCCAATTCAACAGGAACGTATAGCCAACCTGGTACATGAAATTCAGTTCAACAATCTTAAAACCGATCTGAAACTTTGGAATCAAAGCGGCGCGTTCGATTTGCTGCAAGGCATCCTGATTATTAATCGTTATCAATACCCCGACCTTGATGAACAAAAGGTAATTAACCAAATAGAGGCCATTAAACGCGATATCTGGATCCAGATGATGAACGAGGCCAGCCCGAAAGAGCAGGTTAAGTTGATCAACCATGTGTTTTACAACATCTACGGTTTCAGCGGTAATACCGCCAATCACCTCGATCCGCAAAACAGCTATCTGAGCCAGGTGCTGGAAACTAAAAAAGGCAACCAGATCTCATTGGCGATCATCTACTCTATCATCGCACAAAAACTGGATATCCCTGTTTACGGTGTAAACCTTCCCCAGCATTTTATCCTCGCCTATCTTGACGAGAGCATGCAAAGCGAGTTTGAAAGCGGGATCCTGTTTTATATCAACGCCTTTAATAAAGGCTTCCTGTTTGGCAGGCGCGATGTAGATATGTTCCTGAAACAACTTAACCTCAAATTTGACAAACAGTTTTACGAGCCATGCTCTAATACAGATATTATTAAGCGTGTGCTTCGCAACCTCATCAGTGCCTATGAAAATCTTGGCTCGGCCGAAAAGGTAAGGGAGCTGAATGAGCTGCTCCAAATCATGGACGATGCCCCCGGGGAGTGATTTTAGTGGCAGTTGCAGCAACAGTAGTTTAGACCAAGCTCATCTTAAAAAACAACTGCTACTAAAAACTGCCACTGCAACTAAAAAACAACTGCTCTAAAATCCTAACCTATCACACGAGGAACCGGTTTCATCCCATTTATTTATTCAGTAGTATTGTGAATTATACCTTGCGGGCATAATTCAAAACACGATGAACGATCTCCTGAAAAAAAACCTTAACCTTGGCAAAATTGAATTTTGGGCCGCAACCACTATTTATGTTTTTGGCCTGCTCCTTCTGTTAGCCAAAGTGTCTAACAGTGTCGATAATGAAATATGGACCCCATACCGGTACATGTTCAACAATTACCACCTACACTACTCCTACTCTAAATATTTCTTTTTCCCGCAGGTGTTTAGGTACACTGGTTATTACGGCGCCTACCTGCTCTGGAATTTTATTATAGTACCGGCCTTAGCACAAAAAAGGCGGGTAGCATGGCATATCATTTTGGGTTTGGCCTTGCTTGTTGCCCTTTGGGGCCTATTCGGCATTACCGATACCTGGCTTAAGGGATATCTATTTTACCATAAATCGGCCGATTATGTGTATAACATCGTTTTTAAAACAAATGTATTATACGCTTTGTGGGTAATAATGATGCTTACTTTTTATAGCATGATCAAATTTGCTACCCGGTTTTTATTGAGTAACGTTGATAAAATAAACGCCAAATACCAGGTAATTACCCGTGGCTGTGTTATAGCCCTGGTTATTTGTATGATCACAACATTCTTGCTGGCGCTTTCCGAAGCCCAGTATGAATTGATAGTTACGTTTGTGATTATAGCGCTGACAGGCATTGGGAATGTTAGTTTTTCGTTCTATAGCCTTATACCAGCAACATTTGCCAAAAATAGGGGTTTCTTTAACTACCTGTTTAAGGTTACAGGCATAATGCTGGTGATCAGTGTGCCGATAGGATTTTTAACAGCAGTTATTTTTAACAAGGTAAATATAGAACCTGTGTTTATCATAGGTGCCTTTAACTGTGGCATCCAGATATTATTGGTTGCTCCTATAAGCTGGATGATTTATAAGCGCAATCTTGCCGGAAAACAGGAGATTGTACATCTCAAAACGGCCCTCGGCCGCTCCACTGCCGATCTGGATTTCCTTCGCTCACAAATCAATCCGCATTTCCTGTTTAACGCATTAAACACACTTTACGGAACAGCTTTACAGGAAGATGCCGAACGTACCGCCGAAGGTGTGCAACGACTGGGCGATATGATGCGTTTTATGCTACAAGAAAACATGCAGGAAAAAATACTGCTGGTACGCGAGATCGATTATCTTAATAACTATATCGCCCTGCAAAAATTGCGCACTCAAACCTCGCCGGACATCAGCATCGTGCTGCAAATTGAAGAGCATGTTAATGCCCTGCAGATAGCCCCAATGTTGCTGATCCCTTTTATTGAGAACGCATTTAAACACGGCATCAGCCTGCGCGAACCTTCACATATCAATATCAGCCTGCAAACCAAGGAAAATACACTTTACTTTGATGTGCATAACAGCATCCATCCCAAAGTAGTTAACGATACCGAAAAATATAACAATGGTATAGGGCTGGAGAATGTTAAACAACGGCTGGCACTTTTATATCCTGACAAACACGAATTGGTGATCCGCGAAAGTGCCAAAGATTTTTTTATACATTTAACTATACAACTGCAATAAGCTTTGATTACAGCAATAGCCATTGATGACGAACCTATAGCGCTTGATGTGATCCGCTCACACGCTGCAAAGGTGCCTTTTGTTGACCTCAAGGCTGAATTTACCGATGCCTTTAAAGCAATGGACTATCTGCGGCGCGAACCTGTGGATTTGTTGTTCCTGGATATTAAGATGCCCGATATTTCGGGCATCGATCTGTTGACATGTCTCAATAAAAAACCGCTGGTAATATTTACCACCGCCTACACCGAACACGCTGTTACCAGCTTTGAGCTGGACGCGGTAGATTATTTATTGAAACCTTTCGCCCTTACCCGATTCATAAAAGCCTGCAACAAAGCCTATGAACTTTACAGTTTTAGGAACACTGTCGACGTTAAGGATTACATTTTTCTGAAAACCGGGTACGAACAGGTACGTGTTAATTTTGATGACATTTATCATTTAGAGGCTACCGGTAATTACGTAAATTTTATCTTGAAAGATAGCAAGGTGCTCACCCGCATGACCATAACCGAAGTTGAAGCCCTGCTCCCTGCCGAGAAATTTATCAGGATCCACCGGTCATTTATTGCCGCGGTAAATAAAATTGATAAGATAGAACGCCATCAAGTAACAGTAAATGGATTTTTGCTACCTGTAGGGGGTGCTTATGTGCCGAATTTGGGAATGATTAAATAATCCCTTACAGATCGTTTATACGTTGGCATAATCATTATCTTTAGCGTATGCAGCAACGTGAACTTATCATCAGCAATTATGTAAAGGCCTATAACAACTTTGATGTTGAAAACATGCTTAAAAACCTCGCACCATCCGTTAAATTTCAAAACATATCAAACGGTGATGTGGATATGGAGCTTGATGGTATAGAAGCGTTCAGGAGTCAGGTAGAACAGGCAACTAAGCTTTTTGAACGCCGCGAACAAGTTATCCGGTCTTTTAAACACACCGGCAACAAAACCGAAATAGCTATTGACTATAACGCAATTTTAGCCGCCGACCTGCCAAATGGATTAAAAAAGGTGATGAGTTAAATCTGAAAGGGCATTCAATTTTCACTTTTGACGGAGATAAAATTGTTGGGATAATGGATATTAGTTGATTTCGGGAATAAGTTTAAAAACGCGTGTCCCTGGATTTGGATTTTGAAGGGGCTATTACTTTTCCATCACGTCATTGTTGAGGTACGAAGCAATCCCTAATAAGCAGAGTAGCTATGCATATTCGCCCTGTAAAGTCGGGGATTGCTTCGTACCTCAACAATGACATGATTGTAAGTTATTGATTATTAGGTATATTTTTTTTGATGGATTTTATAACATGGGCGTTGCCTGCGGCCCGGGCTTTCCGTTGCAAGTCCTCGCCTTTCCCGCCCGCAAACCCTTTACGCGCTCCGGGCTTTACACTGCAATCCCTAACGCGGCCCACCCGAACACCGTTAAAATATATTTTACATGTCATTACATTTTTTTTCAGGGTTCCCCTGATGGTTACTCGCAATGACGCGAATTTTATTTACTCCACCACCAACTTTTTCAACGTAATCCCAATTGTTGCTGTTTTCCTTTTCACCGCAGTTCCATAACTGAATGCGATCTTATACATCTTTTTCGATTTGATCCAATTAATAAACTTTGGATCGCACACCCCGTTCAGCTTATAAACGTATTGTTGGGGTTGAGGCTTAACCTCAGATACGGCTATGTAGATAGAACAGGGCGATTTACAATCTGCCGGGGCATCCGTATCACCCTGTTGGTCAGCCACCAGGTACACCGCTATGTTAAGCGTTTTATGATCGGTGTATACATAGCGTTTTTGCAGGTTATTTAAAACATAGGTGAGGTCCTGGTTGGATACGCTTTTGTATTTAATAGCTTGGGCGATAACATTAAAGCAGGCACCGGCAACGAGCAACACCGCTAACAGTATTTTTTTCAACATACAATCTTCATTAAGGTCGAACTTCGGGCTTTCAAAAAAAGACTGTTTACCTCAACAATAAAATATGCTTACTGTTTTATCGATTCAGTTAAAAATCATTATTCTTATTTCAGGTTGTCCTCTATGAATTTTATTGCGTCGGGATGATTACCTTCTTTCGCAGCAGACAACACGGTATTTCCCTCTTTGTCTTTGAAATGAATATCAGCTCCATTTTTTAACAGATAGCTAATAATAGCTATGTTGCCTTTATGTGCTGCATACATTAAAGCGGTGCTGCCAAACCAGTCTTTCCAGTTGATTTCGACTTTATGATCAACTAAAAGCTTAACCATTTTAAATTGGTCTTGTTGGATTGATAATATCAGCAAGCTCATTTCAAAATTCATGGTTTTCCGTTTGAAGTTAACATCAGCACCTTTATTAATTAAAGTTTCAGCCAATGTTGTATCATTTGCATTTACAGCTTTGTACAATTGCTCGTTGATTGCTTGTGCTTTTACATAAAAAGCTAAAAAACTGAAAACTAAAAACAGGAAAAAGTATCGTTTCATTTATACTTAATTATTTATTTTCCGCTCAAAAAACCATTCTCCTCCAGCCACGCGGCAGCCCATTCAAACCATTTGCCTTTATTTTTAGAGTTATACATTCCAAAGCCGTGGCCACCTTCCTGGAACAGGTGCATTTCGGCCTTCACTTTATTTTTTAACAGCGCATCATAAAATAACAGACTGTTTTGCACAGGCACTACGTTGTCATCCTCGGCGTGCACTAAAAATGTTGGCGGGGTGTTGGCAGTCACTTGTTTCTCGTTCGAATACAGATCTAACTGCGCTGCCGATGGGTTTTTACCTATCAGGTTTTCCCTCGAGCCAACATGGGCATATTCACCAAAAGAAATTACAGGATAGATCAGCATCATAAAATCAGGGCGTACGCTGATGTTTTCTTTATCTTCAATAACCGGTTTATCAAAATGCGTACCTTCTGTTGAAACCAGGTGCCCGCCTGCCGAAAAACCGATAATTCCTATCTTTGAAGGGTTAATATTCCATTCGGCAGCATTTTTACGCACGGTGTATATGGCCATTTGCGCATCCTGTAACGGACCGATAGATTTATCTGTCATAATATCATCGCTTGGCAAGCGGTATTTTAGCAAAAACGCAGTAACACCAATATTGGCAAAAGCCTGTGCTACGGCCTTTCCTTCATGATCCGATGCAAGTCCGGCATATGCACCGCCGGGGCAAACAACTATCGCTGCACCGTTGGCTTTCCCTTTTTCCGGAAGATACGGCGTTAGCGTTGGTTCTGTAACCATGGTGATCCAGCTTCCGTTATTAGTTTTTTCTGTATAGGTAGCAGGCGCCTTTTTAGAATTTGGCACTCCTTTGGGATAAAGCAGCATCGGTTTTTCCTGTGCAAAGGAAGCAAATGTTATAGCTGTCAAAACTAAGGCAGATAAGATGGATCTCATATTTATTAAATGTAAAATTGGATGTGTCCAAAATACAATTAATCTCCCGAAAACAAAAACGGAGCATCAGAAATGATACTCCGCTTTTATAATTTCTAAAACAACGTCAACTATACAGGGCGGGCCTGCTAATCGGGGATTGCTTCGTACCGCGCAATGACGCCTTTTTTATCTATTTTTTTTACGTCTTTGGCCCGCCAAACTCCATGAGGTAGGCTTTCAGGAAATCATCCAGATCGCCATCAAGCACTGCTGCCGCGTTTGAAGTTTCATGATCGGTACGCAGGTCTTTCACCAATTTATAGGGATGTAAAACATAGTTACGGATCTGTGAGCCCCACTCTATCTTCTTTTTATTGCCCTCAATAGCATTGGTCAGTTCCATACGTTTGCGCATTTCAATTTCGTATAACTGTGATTTAAGCAAGCGGATGGCATTGTCCTTGTTCTGTAATTGCGAGCGCGACTCCTGGTTTTTAATGATGATACCCGACGGTTTGTGGTACAAACGTACGGCAGTTTCCACCTTATTCACGTTTTGCCCGCCGGCACCGCCCGAGCGGAAAGTTTCAAACTCGATATCTGCCGGATTTACCTCAATTTCAATAGTATCGTCAACCAAGGGATAAACATATACCGAAGCAAAGGAAGTATGGCGCTTGGCATTAGCATCAAAAGGCGATACGCGCACCAAGCGGTGTACCCCATTTTCACCTTTCAGATAGCCGTAGGCAAACTCGCCTTCCAACTGCAGGGTAACGGTTTTTACACCGGCAACGTCGCCTTCCTGGTAATCTTGCTCGGTTACTTTATAGCCGTTTTTTTCGCCCCACATAATATACATACGCATGAGCATGCCGGCCCAGTCGCAGCTTTCGGTGCCACCGGCACCCGCCGTGATCTGAAGCACCGCGTTTAGTTGATCTTCTTCGGCCGAGAGCATATTTTTAAACTCAAGCTCTTCAACGGCTTTTATAGCTGCATTATATTGTTCCTGCATTTCGGCCTCGGTGGCGTCGCCACCCTGGTAAAATTCAAAAAGTACGCCGGCGTCATCAACAACCGATACTACCTTCTGAAAAGCATCCGTCCATACTTTTTTTACTTTGATGGATGCCAGTACCTTTTCGGCCTCTTTGGGGTGATCCCAAAAATGCGGACCAATGGTTACTTCCTGTTCCTCTTTTAATAGTTCCAGCTTCTTATCAATGTCAAAGATGCCTCCTCAGGGAAGTTACTCTATCCCTTAAATCCTGAACTTGTTCTTTAGTCATGCGGCAAATATATATAATTTGAAAAATTGCTATAAAAAAAGGCCTGCAAATTGTTTAACAATCGGCAGGCCCGTTCATTAGGCAGATGTAATAGTATGTTAGGCAACCATCAGGTTGTTCACAAGCGGGTTCAGATCGGTACGGTTACCGTTTAGTTTAGTTAACATAGTGCCCAAAGCAAACTCTTTGGCTTCACCGCTTTTTGTTTCCTTAATCAGTTCATTCATTACAGTGGGGATCAAAGCTTTTGCAACTGTTAACGCATGTGCCGGATCGATACTGTAAAAAGTGTTAAGCTTATTTGCAAAGCGGTTGGTTATGCTCGATACTAATGAATTGTTGTAACTACCCGAGAACTGGAAGTACTTTATAAGTTCCTTCACCTTGCCGCTTTCAAGCTGGCCTTTTAAAACTTCAATGATTGAACTTGAAGCTTCATTGATCACCGCCTCATGATATTTAGCAGGAATCACCGGATTGTTGATAACAGCCGTCCCGGCGTTATCTTTTACAAGCAAAAACAGTTTTTCGAACATAGTAATACGTGCTTTTAAAGTAAATTTACAAATTGATGATAAATACCTGATTTGATTACCATCGATACAAATATATTAAATAAAAATTTTAAACTTCAAAATATATTTGTAATTATTTTGTAATTCTCATAATTTTCAAGTGTAAAATCAACACTATGCCAGCCGTGTTTAAACAACACTAAGACAGGCTAATAATTTATTTAATGACTATCTAACAATTAACTTTTTACTTTTGTTGAAAAACAACACAATTATGCTGCCAACTACTGATTTTACAACAACCCAGGCTTACAAATATCTTACAGACCATTACATTGATATTGTATCAAAAAACCTGAAGGAAATGTTTGATGCTGACGACCAGCGTTTTAATAAGTTCTCGATCCAGTTTGAGGATATCCTGCTTGATTATTCAAAGAACCGTATCGATGATGAAACTATCGCTTTATTGATCCAACTGGCCAAAGAATGTTCATTAAAAGAGGCGATAGACGCCATGTATTCCGGCGAAAAAATTAACGTTACGGAAGGCCGTCCGGTATTACACATCGCATTACGTAACCGCAGCAACACTCCTATTTATGTTGATGGTAAAGATGTTATGCCTGATGTAAATAAAGTGCTTGACCAGATGAAATCTTTCAGCGAAGCTATTATCTCTGGCGAATGGAAAGGTTACACCGGCAAAGCCATTACCGATGTAGTTAATATTGGCATCGGCGGATCTGACCTTGGCCCGGTGATGGTTACTGAAGCTTTAAAAGCATACAAAAATCATTTGAATCTCCACTTTGTAAGTAACGTAGACGGCACACATATAGTCGAAACCCTGAAAGCAGTTGATCCTGAAACTACATTGTTCCTGGTAGCTTCAAAAACTTTCACTACTCAGGAAACCATGGGCAATGCGCATAGCGCACGCGACTGGTTCCTGGCCAGTGGTGCTACTGAGGCCGATGTAGCTAAACATTTCGCCGCTCTTTCAACCAATGCAGCAGCTGTTGAAAAATTTGGTATCGATACCAAAAACATGTTTGAGTTTTGGGATTGGGTTGGTGGCCGTTACTCTTTATGGAGCGCTATCGGTTTGTCAATTGCCCTAAGCATTGGTTTTGAAAACTTTGCCGATTTGCTTGCCGGTGCCCACGCGACTGACAATCATTTCAAAACTGCCGAATTTGACCAAAACATCCCGGTTATCATGGGTTTGATTGGCATCTGGTATAACAACTTCTTTGAAGCCGAAACCAATGTTATCTTACCTTACGACCAATACCTGCACCGTTTCTCTGCCTATTTCCAACAAGGCGATATGGAAAGTAATGGCAAACATGTTGACCGTAATGGTAAAGATGTTGACTACTCTACTGGTCCGATCATTTGGGGTGAGCCAGGCACAAACGGCCAGCACGCGTTTTACCAATTGATCCACCAGGGTACCAAACTAATCCCTGCCGATTTTATTGCTCCGGCACAATCGCACAACCCGCTGGGTGAGCACCATAACATGTTGCTGTCAAACTTCTTCGCTCAAACCGAAGCGTTAATGAATGGCAAAACCGAAGAGGTAGTTATTGAAGAACTTAAAGCAGCCGGAAAATCTGACGAGGAAATTGCTCAAATTGCTCCGTTTAAGGTATTTGAAGGCAACCGTCCAACAAACTCATTCCTGATTAAAAAAATCACCCCATACACTTTAGGCGCGCTGATTGCTATGTATGAGCACAAGATCTTTACCCAGGGCATCATCTGGAACATATACAGCTTTGACCAATGGGGTGTTGAGCTTGGTAAACAACTTGCCGGCAAGATCCTTCCTGAATTGAAAGATAATGCAGAGATCAATAGCCATGATTCATCAACCAACGGCTTGATCAATCAATATAAAGCCTGGAGGTAATGCCCCCAGCCTCCTAAAGGGGGGAGGTTTATAGTTTAAACAACAAATGCCCGGATTCTCCTGGCGTTTGTTGTTTTTAAAAAGCTTAAACTTATAGCAGAAATTTTTCCGGCGATTTCGGCTAAAGCCGGTTTGCAATTCCTACTGTTCCGTTGGTTAAAACCAACGGCAATGAATTTTAACAGCTCGTTAGTTAACTTTTTATAGACATAAATCAGCCGGAATAAATAATGATTAATGTCGGCCAAGCAAATGCTCTTTCATTGCAATTGGTTTTAACCAACAGATAAAATTAAGGCAATACAACGGCTTTAGCTAAAATAAACCATACCTTTCGAATAGGAAAACCTAACGAATACACAGATTTCTCTCATCATTGCCGTTGGTTTTAACCAACGGATAAGATCATCAACATTTAAAGGGCTTTAGCCAAAATAAACCATACCTTTAAGGAAAGAACAACTTTCTAAACTATGTCATTTGTAAAAATCTGGATCCATTTGGTATTTGCAACTAAAGACAGACAACCCTTGCTTACTCAAAACATAAGATACCAGATACATAAACACATCATAGAGAACTGCAAAGAGAAAGGGATATTCTTACAAGCGATTAATGGCTATACCGATCATATCCATTGCCTTATTTCTTTAGGAAAAGATCGAAGTATCGCTAAAATAAGCCAGCTAATTAAAGGCGAATCATCCCTTTGGATAAATAAGAACAAGCTGATAGACCAACAATTTGGCTGGCAGGACGATTATTTTGCGGTATCAGTAAGTGAATCACAGGTATCAACTGTCATTAGCTATATTAACAATCAGGAAAATCATCATCAAAAGAAATCATTCAATGATGAAGTTGAAGAATTTATGAACCGATATGGCTGGCAACTGCTCAATAACTAAAACATGAAACGCCCGGGTAATCCGGGCGTTTCATGTTTATAAAAATAGTCTTTCAAGCTATGGTTCCCCCTTCAGGGGGTTAGGGGGCGAGGCTTAGGGAACCGGCACAAACTTAACCTGGTACAAATGCGGCCATTTTTTACCGGTAACAAACAGGCGCTGACCTTTGGCATCCCAGGCAATTCCGTTTAGCACGTTATTATTCCAGTCCCTGTCCTGCGGACGGCTTGCTACCGGGTAAATCTCTTTCATATCAATTACCTGCTCCACCACACCGGTTTTAGGATTAATCACCAATATGTTATCGGTTTGATAAACATTAGCATAGATCTTACCGTTGATGTATTCCAGTTCGTTTATTGAATCTATCTGCTGTTTATCGTCACACACATCAATGTGGCCTATCTGGTGATAATCATTTTTATCCAGGAACCAGATCCGGTTGGTGCTATCGTCCATATAAAGTTTGGTTCCGTCAAAACACATTCCCCAGCCTTCCGGGCCAACATTATTGGTAAAATTGTTAAGTAGCTTCAATGTATTTTTATCATATACAAAGCCTACTTTTTCTTTCCAGGTAAGCTGCACTACTTTATCACCAATAACCGAGAGGCCTTCACCAAAATATTGCGTATCAAGTTTGGTTTCCTGTAAAACCCTACCGGTATTCAAATCAACCTTTCTGATTGTTGAATACCCTTTTTCACCAGTGCTTTCAAACATAACCCCATCAACGTACTGCAAGCCCTCGGTATACGCGGCGGTATCATGCGGGAAAACTTTTTCAACCTTATAAGTGTACCTGGCAGGGGCTTTTGCTGCTAATAACAAGACATTGGTTGATACCTCATTGCTTTTACCGCCTTCATAAACCTTAGCCGTGATTATCCTGATGCCCAAGCCAATGGTATCTGTTTTAAGACTGATGCCTGCAGTATCCTTACTGGAAGCGAACTTTACGGAATCGAGCAGGTACACTACCGAATCAACTTTACTGCCTGTAGGATAGCCTACTTTGATGTCGATCTTATCGCCGGCTTTGTAGTTTGCACCGGCGTCGGGGGTGATGGTATAATCTGTAGCCGAGCTATCAGGTTTATGGTTACAGCTGCAGCCGAAGGCCATTAGGGCAAGGGCGGCAAAAAATAGCTTTAGTTTATTATTCATAAGTGTTATGTGGCCGAAGGCCAAAACGCATCTTCTATATGGTTTAGTATATAATTTCCACTGCGGTCAAACAAAATAGCGATGATATCAAACCGCACTTCACCCTGGTGGTTCATGAGGTAGATGTATTCATCGGCGGCTTCGGCCAGCAGTTTTTGCTTACGGTTATCTACAAAATCTTCGGGTTCTCCAAAGCCATTGCCCGTGCGGGTTTTTACTTCGGTAAATATAATAACCTTGTCTTTATAAGCAATAATATCTATCTCAGCTTTTCCGTAAGTCCAGTTTTCATCAAGAATTTCGTAGCCTGCTTTTTCGAGGTGGGTTTTGGCTAATGCTTCGCCGATGCGGCCAAGTTCAAGGTGTTGGGCCATTATTTTATGATTACGGAGCCCAAAAAGTCAGATATTGATTTTTCTACCTTTTTCATACGCATGTACTGGTTAAGCAGTATTTCCTGATCGGCCTCAGTTTCGGCTTTTTGAAGCTGGGTGCGCAGGTCTTCCAGCATCTTGCCAACCTTGTGTTTTTTAAGGTGAAATATAGCACCGAGGATAGTTGCCTTCATATTAACCTGCTCATCGTTCACCGTGATCTTATGCATTTCGTACCAGTTTTCACTAAGCGAATATTTACTGGCTAACATGTTAATAGTTAAATCAACTATAGCTTTGTCCTTATGGTGAATAAAATAAGCCTCATCCGGCAGTACACCGTTTTCTACTTCGCGACGGTAAATTTCGGTAATCTGCTTACAAACCGGATGATCAAAATTAACATCACTCAACTCGGCTATAATGAAAGGGCCTATATAGGTATTGGCTATACCGTCCCAGTCAATCATACGGCTTCCATAATGCAGCAATAAACGCACAATTTCTTTTTCCTGTGATTGATCAGAATAAAGTAAATCGGTTGATATTATTTCATCCCGATGCTCCTCAATATTGGAATTATCAGATTCAAAATCAGGATTAGGTAAAACAGGTCGATTTTGCTCAAATGCTTTGTTATGTTTAGCAAGAACCAGTTTATTCACAGCATTTAAAAATCCCGCTTCACCTATTTTTAAGTTTTCTGCTACCTGCTTAATATAGTCCTTTCTAAATTCTGGCTCTAAGTTGTTTGATAATATTTCCGCTAAATCATCTGCTACTTTAATTTTTTTAACAGGATCGATAAGATCCCCTTTGTCTACAGTGGTAAGATAAAATTCTACTAAGCTTTTAGCTTTGTTCTCAATATAATATTTAAACCCAGCTGACCCCTGATTTCTTACATAAGAATCAGGATCGTGTCCATCTGGAAAAGATACGATCTTAACATTAAATCTTTCCTTATACAACAGGCTTAAACCACGAATAGCAGCCTTTATTCCAGCCGAATCACCATCATACAAAATTGTTATATTCTTTGTCTGTCGGCCTATTAGTTTAATTTGTTCTGTTGTAAGAGAAGTTCCCGACGACGCGACAACATTTTCAATTCCTGCTTGAAAAACCGAAAGTACGTCAGCATATCCTTCAACTAAATAACAATTATCTTGTTCGCGAATAGATTTTTTTGCGAAGTAAAAGCCATAAAGGACGTCTGATTTATGGTAAATTTCCGATTCAGGAGAATTTACATATTTAGGAACATTCTTATCTTTTTTTAGGGTACGGCCGCCAAAAGCAATTATTCTTCCAGTAGAACTGTGTATGGGAAACATTACGCGCCCCCTATATCTGTCATACATAGAGCCGTTCTCTCGTCTCACAGACAAACCACTTTCTTCCAAAAATTGTGGCTGATAACCCATGTTTATGGCGGTCTCTGTAAATGCTTCCCATTGATCTGGCGAGTAACCCAGCTCGAATTTTTTTATAATTTCAGTTGAAAACCCACGTTCCCTAAAATAACTCAAACCAATGCTACGCCCCTCCTCTGTCTCAAGCAAAGTTTCATGGAAAAACTTAGCTGCAAAAGCACTAACTATAAGAAGGCTCTCGCGTCGATTAGCCTCCTCGCGGTTTTCGGGAGCTTCAACAGTTTCTTCAACCTCGATGCCGTACTTTTTAGCGAGCCATTTCAAGGCCTCGGGATAACTGAACTTTTCCAGCTCCATTAAAAACGTAACAGCCGAACCACCTTTTCCTGTCGAGAAATCTTTAAAAATACCTTTTGCCGGGGAAACCGTGAACGAAGGGGTACGCTCATTCGCGAAAGGCGAAAGGCCTACATAGTTGGCCCCGCGCTTTTTTAACTGCACAAATTCCCCTATCACCTCCACAATGTCGGTGGCTTCCATAATACGGTCGATAGTGGATTTTTGAATCATGAGTTAAAATGCAAATGTAGGGAAGATAGATCGTTGCCCGTAATTCGAAAACGTTAAAATACGGTTTTGTTTGATAACGAGCTGTTTAAAATTCAATCTCCTTAAGAGACAAGTTTACCGTTAACGCTTTGAGTTAAGATCCTGAGATATATACCAATTTCATTACTGCGATGACAGGGGTTAACAGGGTTAACATAAATTCAATAATACAAACACAAAAAACTTATAATCAATTACTTAATAAAGCAATAGGGTTACATTAAATACTGCTAAAGTATTAGAAAAGTAATAAAATTATACAAATCGTACTTCAATCGTTGCGACCGAAGCGAACTGAAGATATTAACATCATGATATGATATAACTTCATTTGTACTGCGCTTAAACCCGTTTAAACCAAGGTATTCGCTTTTTGATTTCGGGGTTTTAAAAATGTTACCGCTATCCCCGCCAATACAATTATGCTGCCAACAATCTCATTAAAACCTAAACGTTCATGCAGTAAAAAAGCAGCCAGCAGCCCGGCAAAAACCGTTTGGCTTAATAAAGCGATGGAAACCCTGGTTGGTTCCAGATAACGTAACGAGTAATTGATGGTTAGCCAGCCTGCTAACTGGCAAATAAGCCCCATACCTATAAAGCAAAGCCAAACTTTTAATGAAAGATGAACAATATCGTTATGCATAGATCCATTGACTACCAGCAAAAAAATACTGGCGCTCAGCATACTGTAAAACATAAAACTAAACACATCAATACCGGCCATAATATTTTTGGTGATCATGATATAGGTAGCATAAAAAAAACTGGCGAGTATAGCCAGCAGTATGCCGGCATTAAGCTCCATGTGTAAAATATGTTCATAACCTACCAAAACAACCATACCGGCGATGGCAATGAGCGTACCTATCCAAAATAGCCGACCTGATCCTTTTCTTAAAAACAGGAAGCTCATCAGGCCCACCCAAACCGGGGCCAGGTTGGCAATAAGGGTTGATACAGTGGCGCTGATCTTTAACAGCGAAATATTCCATACCGCAATATCAAGGGCGAAAACCATGCCCGCAGCTATGGAAATAAGCAATTGCTTTTTATTTATTTTAAGTTTTTGCCTAAATACACAAAATGGGGCAAGACAAATCCAGGCTATAAACACCCGGTAAAATGCAGAACCAATTGGTGATACCCCGGCAAGCTTTACAAATATCGGCGAAAAAGAAATGCATAGAATGCCAATAACGAGGCTCAATTTGGGATTCATGGGCGATAAAACAAAATGAGCGGCAAACTTACTGAAACCACGTATAATATGCTTTACTTTTAAATATCTTTATATTTCCTGTACAATTTATTAACCTGTCATCAGTAAAGCAATGAAATATCCCTGTTTGATATTAGCCATAGCCGTGGCCCTGCTTTTTTCGGCCTGCAAAAAAAAGGACTGCTGTAATTTTCCGGTCATACCCGATTTTATGCTTGCGCAAAAAAACAACATCAAATGGGAGGCTAATCCTTCCGGTTCGAATATAATGGGTGATACCATTACCATATCAGCAAAAAGCACCATTGGAGGTGAAGAAGAGCAGGTAGGTTTTAAAATTGTGTTTGATGGTGTTGGGTATTATACCCTCAAAGCAAACGAAAACTATTACCACATTACAAAAAACGGCTCCCCGTTAGCCGGATACAAACCTGACCCTACCCATCTTAGTTCGGTAACTATAATTTCATACAACCAGGCCGATAAAATACTGCAGGGATTGTTCGAATTACGTTTTCTGAAAGTAATTGATAGCCAAACCGAAAGTCATCCGGACAAGGTTACTTTTAGCGAGGGCAAGTTTAAAGCTAAACTCAGTTATTAACTTTTATATTAATTGTAACTAAGCTCAATTATCATTCGTATTAGTTGTAAATTTGTTTTATGAAAAAAGCTCTATTATTAACCGCCTCAGTATCACTTCTGTTATTTGCTGGCTGCCAAAAAAATGGCGTAGCCCCAAAACAAGACAGTGTTAGTGCAAAAAAAAGCATTACCAACCAGTCATTGAATAAAAGCAAAGACACTATTATGGTAGGCGGCGCGACGACAAACACGTTGCTCCGTGACACAATCATGGTTACAAACAAGTAAGCGTCGAAAAGAAATAGCCGGGATACTTCGCGTTCCCGGCTATGTATTAGTCGCTGGTTTCCCTTTCCTCCTTTCTCCGGATATATCTTTCCGTAGTAACATGCTCATGTTTTTTAGCTCATGTTTCAAAGTGCGCTTTCATAATTAATTGTATTTTTGCGACTCTAAAAATTATACATGATATGAGTCAGCGAACTAAGATCAAAGCATTGCTGCAAAGCCAGCAAACCGAAATTGATGTAACAGTTAAAGGATGGGTGCGTGCATTCCGTTCAAATCGTTTTATTGCTTTGAATGATGGCTCAACCAATAATAACATCCAGGTAGTTGTTGATTTTGAAAATACCGACCCGGCATTACTTAAACGCATCACCGTTGGTGCAGCACTTAGTGTTCAGGGTAAATTGATAGCATCTTTAGGTAAAGGCCAAACAGTTGAGGTTGTTGCAACTGAGATTGAGATTTTAGGCGATAGCGATCCTGAAAAATATCCTATCCAGCCTAAAAAGCATAGCCTTGAGTTTTTGAGGGAAAACGCCCACCTGCGTTTCCGTACCAGTACGTTTGGCGCTATTTTCAGGGTGCGTAACAGCCTGGCATTCGCGGTGCACCAGTTTTTCCAGGAACGTGGTTTTGTTTACCTGCATACCCCTGTAATTACGGCTTCAGATGCTGAAGGCGCGGGCGAAACTTTTCACGTTACCAACTTCGATTTGGATAACATCCCAAAAACAGATACCGGCGAGATTGATTTCAAACAGGATTTTTTTGGTCGTGCTACTAACTTAACTGTATCTGGTCAGTTGGAGGGTGAGCTTGGAGCTATGGCCCTGAGCGATATTTATACATTTGGCCCAACTTTCCGTGCCGAAAATTCAAACACCACACGCCACCTGGCCGAGTTTTGGATGATTGAGCCTGAAGTAGCGTTTAACGATCTGGTTGATAACATGGACCTCGCCGAGGACATGCTGAAATACGTGATCAAGTACGCTTTGGATAAAAATGCCGATGACATTGAGTTTTTAACCCAGCGCTTAACTGAAGAGGAAAAAACCAAACCGCAAAACGAGCGCTCAGAAATGACGCTGCTTGAAAAACTGCAGTTTTGCTTAAATAATGATTTCGAGCGCTTAACCTATACCGAGGCGATTGACATCCTGAAAGAATCTACCCCAAACAAAAAGAAAAAGTTTGTTTATCCTGTTGAAGGCTGGGGTACCGACCTGCAAAGTGAGCACGAGCGCTACCTGGTTGAAAAACATTTTAAAAAGCCGGTGATCCTGACCGATTATCCAAAGGAGATCAAAGCGTTTTACATGCGCCAGAACGACGATGGCAAAACTGTGCGCGCCATGGACATCCTGTTCCCGGGCATCGGCGAAATTGTAGGTGGTTCACAGCGTGAAGAACGTTTAGACAAGCTTGAGCAGCGCATGAACGAAATGGGCATACCTACCGAAGAACTTTGGTGGTATTTGGATACCCGCCGTTTCGGCTCTTGTCCGCATGCCGGCTTTGGTTTGGGTTTTGAGCGTTTGGTGCTGTTTGTTACCGGCATGAGCAACATCCGCGATGTGATTCCTTTCCCAAGGTTTCCTAAGAATGCGGAGTTTTAACCGTTGATTGTTTTTTGATTTTGATGATTACGCTGATTATTTGTAATGCGTAACACTATATTTGGGCTGTCGTTAAACGACAGCCTCTTTTATACTATATGCCATCACAAATTCTGCTTGCTACCCATATTAATGCGCCTGTTGAAAAAGTATTTGACATTGCCCGTAACATCGATGTACATGTGGAATCGACAAAACATACTGGCGAACGAGCTATTGCCGGGCGTACAAGCGGCTTGATTGAGCTTGGCGAAACTGTTACCTGGCGGGCAAAGCATTTCGGCATATGGCAAAACCTTACCTCAAAGATCACTGAAATGGAATATCCAAATTACTTTACCGATATCCAGGTTGAGGGCGCTTTCAAAAGCTTTACTCATGAGCATTATTTTTATCCTATCCTTAACCAAACCATGATGCGGGATATTTTCACGTTCGAATCGCCGGGCGGAATATTGGGAAACGCGGTGAACTTTCTGTTCCTCTCAAACTACATGACACGATTGTTGGTGAAGAGGAATGAAGTGATCAAACAGGTGGCTGAAGGTCGTTCAAACTCATGACCGAGGGTTAAAATCCCTATATTGAGCTTTCAATTATTAGATTATTTCAAACATCTTACTAAAACTATGACTTTCAACTCTGATATTCTTATACACCCGGGATTGGGTAATTCAGGACCACAACACTGGCAAAGTATTTGGGAAAAACAGTTCAATTTTACCCGTATTGAACAGCAGGACTGGGAAACCCCGGTTTGTAGCGATTGGGTAAAAACAATAAATGATTATGTAAAGCGCCTTGAACCGGCAAATGTGATTTTAGTTGGTCACAGCCTGGCTTGTGCTGCTATAGCCCGGTGGGCCACAGAATATAACATCAAGATAAAAGGTGCATTATTGGTTGCGCCAAGCGATACTGAGGCAGATAGTTATCCAACCGGCACAATTGGCTTTACGCCGGTGCCCTTAGGTAAACTACCATTCAAATCAACAACTGTACTTAGTAACAATGATTTTTACGTGAGCCCGGAACGTGCTTCATTATTTGCAGACAGTTGGGGCAGTGAAGTTGTGAACATTGGTGATGCCGGCTATATAAATGTATCAGCAGGTTATGGCGAATGGAATAAAGGCCTTGAATTATTAAAAAAACTGGACGCGGGATATTAAGCCCGCAGGAGTTATTTGTTTTCAGCAATCCGCATATCTGAAATCTGCACATCAACACATCTGCAGCTCGCCCGTCAAACCAGTGTAAACATCAGCCTGCAAAACATTATATCGACCTAAATTGTCGTATCTTTATGGTAGATCAAAACACCAGATGGAGTTTCCCGATCGGTGAGATCATCAAGAAAAATCTGTGTAATCCCAACAAAAAATATGGAGTACAATCAATTAACGCCCGAAGAAGAAAGGGTAATATTATACAAAGGTACCGAAAGGCCGTTCACCGGTTCTTTACTGAACAATAAGGCACAAGGTTTATACGTTTGCAAACGCTGCGATGCGCCGCTGTATCGATCGGAAGATAAGTTTGAATCATTTTGCGGCTGGCCAAGTTTTGACGACGAAATTGAAGGAGCTGTACGCCGCGAGGTAGACGCCGATGGCCGCAGGGTAGAAATCCTGTGTGCAAATTGCGGCGCTCACCTGGGCCACGTGTTTGAGGGTGAGTACATGACCGCTAAAAACACCCGCCATTGTGTAAATTCAGTGTCGATGAAATTTGTTCCGGTTGAGGACGCAAAATAATTCGTAAAACTTTCAGGAATACGCCCGTTGATTCATGATTAACGGGCGTAATTGTTTTCCACATACCGGCCTGCAGTGACCTTTTAATTTCACATTTAAATATTGATACCTGCCGCAAGCAAAAGCATTTCATTATTGGCAATAATTGTCGGTGTTAAGTCAAGTAATTTATAATGTTAAATTATCGTAATCCGCAAGTATAAAGGCCTCCGAATTTCAATCAAATTTTTAATCGGCTGTTTTCAAGTCCGTTAATTTTCCATCAATATAACAAGTGCCGATAAAGTGTGGATAACTCGGGGGTTTGTGAAAAACTATCATTCACAACTACACAACTCAAACATTAACTTTGCTCAGCAAGGTAATAAAAAAGGCATTCAGCCGGCGGCCAGAAGCACTCGTCAACTTCTAATTAAATAACTGGCTGTCAGAAAGTTACACAATACAGTTGCTAAGGAATGATCCGAAGGCATCAAAATTTAAAGCTTTATTGAAAAGTAGGGCTTGCTTTCGTGTCTGAATACCTGATTGAAGAAAGAAACTAATAAAGTAGACACCAATGAGTTTGGAAAACGAATTATTACTACGGGAAAACAAGGACCGGTTTGTTATCCTTCCCATCAAGTATCCCGCAATTTGGGAGATGTATAAAAAAGCGGAGGCCAGCTTCTGGACCGCCGAAGAAATCGACCTATCAGACGACATCAAACATTGGGAAAGTCTTAATTCGGGCGAGAAACATTTTATCTCGCATGTGCTCGCTTTTTTTGCCGCAAGCGATGGTATCGTGAACGAGAACCTGGCGGTAAACTTCATGAGCGAAGTACAATTGCCCGAAGCACGCTGCTTTTACGGTTTCCAGATCATGATGGAAAACATTCACTCTGAAACCTATGCCCTGCTGATAGACACCTACGTGAAAGATCCGGCCGAGAAAGATCGTCTTTTCCATGCTATCGAAACTGTGCCATGCGTTGGCAAAAAAGCCGAGTGGGCATTGAAATGGATCAACAACGGCAACTTTGCCGAGCGTTTGGTTGCATTCGCAGCTGTTGAAGGGATCTTCTTTTCAGGCAGCTTTTGCTCTATATTCTGGCTTAAAAAACGTGGCCTGATGCCGGGTTTAACTTTCAGCAACGAGCTGATCTCGCGCGATGAAGGCTCGCATTGCGAATTCGCGTGCTTATTATATGGCATGCTTGAAAACAAACTACCGCAGGAACAGGTTACCAAGATCATTACCGACGCGGTAGAAATAGAGAAAGAATTTATCACCGAAGCCTTGCCGGTGAACCTGATAGGCATGAACGCCAAACTGATGAGCCAGTACATTGAGTTTGTGGCCGACAGATGGTTGGGCGAATTGGGTTACGATAAATTTTATAACGCAACCAATCCGTTCGATTTCATGGAAATGATCTCGTTACAGGGTAAAACAAACTTCTTTGAAAAACGCGTAGGCGACTATCAAAAAAGTGGTGTGCTAAACGCATCGGCCGAAAGCAAAAGCTTTTCGCTGGATGATGATTTTTAGATTTAGAGATTGGTTCAGAGATTAGGTTGAATCTTTGCATCAGGAAATCCTCAAATCAGGAAAATCAAGGTTTAGAATCAAGGTTCAGGAAAACAATCAAATCACAATAATATTAACTAAAAAAGCTTCGCTTTTAACGGGGCAAGGAGGGGCAAAAATGTTCGTAGTAAAAAGAGACGGTAGAAGAGAGTCCGTAAAATTTGATAAGATCACCGCACGTATTGAAAAACTGTGCTACGGGTTTCAATTAGTTGATCCAATTGATGTGGCTAAAAAGGTAATTGAAGGTTTGTTTGACGGCGTTACCACCTCCGAGCTGGATAACCTGGCAGCAGAAACCGCCGCTTCACTGACCACCAAGCACCCCGATTATGCTTTGCTGGCATCACGTATCGCGGTATCAAACCTGCATAAAAACACCATTAAATCGTTTTCAGAAACCATGCGCCTCCTGCATGAATATGTTGACAAGAAAACCGGTAAAGACGCGTCGCTTATCGCTGATGATGTGTGGGAAGTGATCAAGGAAAATGCTGAGTTACTTGACAGCACGATCATTTATGACCGCGACTTTGGTTTTGACTACTTTGGTTTTAAAACCCTTGAAAAATCATACCTGTTAAAGATCGACGGTAAAATTGCCGAGCGTCCTCAGCATTTGTTCATGCGTGTATCGGTGGGTATCCATAAACACGATATTGAAAGCGCCATTAAAACATACCATTTAATGAGCGAGCGCTGGTTTACACATGCTACGCCAACCTTGTTTAATGCTGGTACGCCAAAACCACAAATGTCGTCATGTTTCCTGTTAACCATGAAAGATGATAGCATCGAAGGCATTTATGACACACTGAAACAAACCGCTAAAATTTCGCAAAGCGCGGGTGGTATTGGTTTAAGCATCCACAATGTAAGGGCTACAGGTTCATACATCAGCGGCACTAACGGTACCAGCAACGGTATCATCCCAATGCTGCGTGTATTTAATGATACCGCACGTTATGTTGATCAGGGCGGAGGTAAACGTAAAGGCGCTTTTGCTGTGTACTTAGAGCCATGGCATGCTGATATCTTTGAGTTCCTTGACCTGCGTAAAAACCACGGTAAAGAAGAAATGCGTGCCCGCGACTTGTTTTATGCCCTTTGGGTATCTGACCTGTTTATGCAGCGTGTTGAGGCCAATGAAGACTGGAGCTTATTCTGTCCGCACGAAGCACCGGGCTTAGCCGATTGCTGGGGTAAAGAATTTGAAGAACTGTACACCAAATATGAAAAAGAAGGCCGTCAGCGCCGTACTGTAAAAGCGCAGGAACTTTGGTTTGCAGTGTTAGATGCACAGGTTGAAACCGGTACGCCATACTTATTATATAAAGATGCTGCCAACGGTAAATCAAACCAGCAAAACCTGGGTACCATTAAAAGCTCAAACCTTTGCACCGAGATCATCGAGTATACCGATGCAAACGAAGTAGCTGTTTGTAATCTTGCATCATTGGCGTTGCCACGTTACATCAGTAACGGCGCGTTTGATCATGATAAACTGTATGAAGTAACTTACCAGGCCACCATCAACCTTAACCGGATCATTGACGGTAACTACTACCCTGTTAAAGAAGCCGAATACTCAAATCTGCGCCACCGTCCTATTGGTTTAGGTGTACAGGGCTTGGCTGATACTTTCATTCAACTGCGTATGCCGTTTGAAAGCGATGAAGCTAAAAAACTAAACATCGAGATCTTCGAAACCATCTACTTTGCAGCTATGACAGCTTCAAAAGATATGGCGATAAAAGATGGCGCTTATGAAACTTTCAAAGGCTCACCGCTGTCACAAGGTAAATTCCAGTTTGACCTGTGGGGTGTAAAACCGGAAAGCGGCCGTTGGGATTGGGAAAACCTGCGTTTAGATGTAATGAACCATGGTGTACGTAACTCATTATTGGTTGCACCGATGCCAACTGCTTCTACATCACAAATATTGGGTAACAACGAGTGCTTTGAACCATATACTTCAAACATATACACCCGTCGTGTATTAAGTGGCGAGTTCATTGTAGTGAACAAATATTTATTGCGCGATTTGGTTAACCTTGGCCTGTGGAGCACCAGCATGAAAGATAAGATCATTAGCGCAAACGGCTCGATCCAGGAAATAGCTGAGATCCCTGCTGATATCAAAGCATTGTACAAAACTGTTTGGGAGATCAAGATGCGCAGCATTATTGATATGGCTGCCGACAGGGGCGCGTACATTTGCCAGTCGCAATCATTGAACCTGTTCATCAACTCGCCAAACGCTTCAAAACTGACTTCAATGCACTTCTACGCATGGAAAAAAGGATTGAAAACAGGTATGTATTACCTGCGTACACAAGCAGCGTCGCAAGCGATTAAATTTACGGTTGAAAACCAGGGCGGCAAAAACATGGATCCAGTTATCCCCGCAGTTGTTGACGCCGTTGCCGACGAAATTCCTGCAGGCCCAACCTGCTCAATGGAAGAAGGCTGTGTGACTTGTTCAGCGTAGGTTTTTATTAGTCCGGAAGTAGGAAAGTACGCAAGTCCGTAAGATAACTTTCAAAGCCCATGAACTTCGGTTTATGGGCCTTTACTTTTAGTGGGATTTCGTTGACATTCTACTTGCATTTAATTAATACTTTTGACTAACCGTTTCCGCACCGATCTTCCGGACTTGCGGACTTTACCGGCTTTCGGACTTAAAAGAATGCACAAACACGAGATCATCCGTTGCGAACGTTGCAAAACGCCTTTTGAATGTAAAGCCAATTCATTCACCAAGTGCCAGTGCAGTACTGTACAGCTTACCATTAACGAGGTGCAATACGTGAGCGAGTTGTATGATGGGTGTTTGTGCGCCAATTGCCTGCTCATTATTCAGCAGGAATACAGGGAAAGTATCAATATAATTGATAATCAATAAACCTCCATTGCATAACATATTAATTTTTAACGTCGCCATCAAAAGCAATCTTTCTTTTTTTAATATAGTTACCACCCCATTTCATTAAACAAATATTTATCAGATATTCGGGGGTGTTTAAACATCAAAGTAAGATAGATAGTATCGTTTTATTAAGAGGATTAGCTGCGTTAGGTGTATGTATCACTCATTATTATATAATGAATGCAGAAACATATAGTCCACTTATCAAACAGCTGTTTATGAGCGGTCAACTCGGCGTTTCAATATTTTTTGTGATATCCGGTTTTGTTCTTCCTTATTCGTTGAGTAAGATCAATTATACCCTTGCCAAATTTCCAAACTTCATATTAAAAAGGCTGTTCAGGATCGAGCCTCCTTATTGGGCGGCTATTGCCCTGCTTTTTATATTGGGCATTGTGCCCTGGCAAAGCTTTGATATCAGGCAATTTGCGGTAAATATATTTCATATTGCTCCGCTGTTTAAAAATTACAGCTGGTATTCACCCATCTTCTGGACATTAGCAATTGAATTTCAATATTACATTTTGTTAGGCGTGTTTTTTTCGTTGTTAATGCGTTGTAAACCTGCGGTATCTATTTCAATAGTTTGCAGCATAAGTGTAATATGTGTGTTTGCTAAACTTAATATACGTGATGTTGTATTTACCTATTGGTACGATTTTGCTGCGGGCTACATTGGGTTTATGTGTTTAATTAATAAGATCAGGCCTCAAACAGCAACAATCTACCTTACTGTTTTTTGCGCCATTGTTGCATGGAAAGTTTCTATCATAACAGGCGTATTGCCCTTTGTTACTACGTTAATTATCCTTTTATTTAACAAAAGACCTTACAGGCCGTTCCTGTTTTTGGGTAATATCTCATACTCTTTGTACCTCACACATACCATAGCCATATTTTTCTTTCTGAAATTTGCTAAAGCCCACTTATCAAATCCAATAATCCTTTTTGGGCTAACCATTTTATCATGTGTATGTTTTGCTGCTTTATTTTATACTATAATTGAAAAGCCCGTTCTCAGGCGCTCAAAAAAATTACAATAAGTAATTCCTCATTAATCCTTTTCTATTTCCATCAGTCATATAGGTGTACATCTTCAATAAAGATGATGGATTAAAGAATTTACGCCATGAAAAGGAAATTTGTTGCTTTGGCACTATTAATATCAGCAGTAATATCAGTAACCTCAGGTTGTGTGGTACGTGAAGATTATGGTCACCACCACAGGTACCGTAACGGATATAACAACGGTTATAATAATGGTTACCATGACGGTGACGATCACGGCCATTATCACGGCCGCGGTTATTAAGATTGTTAATTTAAGTTTTCTATATAAGTAGTTTTAGTGAGTGATGAAAGAGGGCGCCGGTTTTTACCGGCGCTCTCTTTATGTCCATCTGATTTATTCGACACCGAATTTTATTGTGGCCTTAAATTAAAAATACATTAAAATCAGAATTTAAAACAATAAAAATAAAATTCAACAAAATTTAATTCTGTAAAATTTGATTTTCCAAAATCATTTTTCGTAGATTTGGTTCAACATTATAAACCTATCAAAAATGACCAGCATTAAAACTACTACGGGCTATATATGCAGGTTTGCATTTATAGCTACATTCGCTTTACTACTTGTGACAAGCACAGTCACAACTATAGCCAAAAGCCCCAAACATTCAACAACTATTACTACTGATACCCAACTCAAAGCCTTTGAGGGCATTTACCAGTTAAAAGAGAACGAGTTTAGGGTTTACAAGCTTATTGTTGATGGCGATAAATTAATTGCCCAACAATTGGGGGGAGATCAAAAACTAACCTTAACCCGAAAATCGGATCTTGAGTTTGAACTTTTAGACGATGACGGCGATGAAAAGATCCCGGTTGTATTTTCAAAGAATGAGGCGGGAGAGATTAACCAGGTTTCGTTAGGTGGCAGACAAATATTCTTGAAAATAAAAAGCTATACCCCTCCCAGAGAAGTACAACTAAAGCCCGAACAAATAAAGGTTTTAGCAGGCAAATATCAATCGGACGAACGGGCTGATCTTTTTTTAACGATTACCGCTATTCCCGATGGTTTAACACTCAAACAATCATGGGATGGTAAGGAGATCAATTTTAAACCACTATCAGATGTGCTGTTTTTAAATCAACCTTTTGGCTTTCCATTAAAGTTCAGCAAAGATGCCAGTGGCACCCCTACCAAGGTATTGGCTTTTAATCGCGACACCTGGAACAGGGTAAAAGAATAAGTTCCCTAATTAAATCATTATATAAAGCATTACGGGCCGGCCCGCTGTTTCCTAAACCAGGTCACATCGGTAACCGGCCCTTTTTTGTGCCGTTGATTAAAGATGATTACGATGATTTTGCAGATTGTTATTAAAAGTAATTATAAAAAGGCGTCATTGCGAGGAACGAAGCAATCCCCTATTAGCAGGTCCGCCCTGTAGGTTTGGGATTGCTTCGTTCCTCGCAATGACGTTTCGGGTTAACTTTGCAGTGACTTCTTCCCCTCAAAAAAACTTTCACACAACTACTTGAAAATCAAAAATAATGTTCGTACTTTTGCAGTCCCGAAATGCGGGATAAAATTATTAGACAAAAAAGCAAGAAATGCCTACTATTCAGCAATTAGTTAGAAAAGGTAGAGTAGCTCTGGTTGACAAGAGTAAGTCACCAGCGTTGGACAGCTGTCCACAGCGAAGAGGCGTATGCACACGCGTGTATACCACTACCCCTAAAAAACCAAACTCAGCAATGCGTAAAGTTGCCCGTGTGCGCTTAACCAACGGTAAAGAAGTAAACGCTTACATCCCAGGTGAAGGTCACAACTTACAGGAGCACTCTATCGTTTTGATCCGCGGTGGTCGTGTTAAAGACTTACCAGGTGTACGTTACCACATCATCCGTGGTGCACTGGATACATCAGGTGTAGCTGGCCGTAACCAACGTCGTTCAAAATATGGTACCAAACGTCCTAAACCAGGTCAGGTAGCAGCAGCGCCAACAAAAGGTAAAAAGAAATAATTAAGGAGGATAGAAAGCAATGAGAAAGTCAAAACCAAAAAAGAGAATTATCCTTCCTGATCCAAAGTTCAATGATACTTTGGTAACAAGGTTTGTAAACAACATGATGTATGATGGTAAAAAATCAACCGCATACGCTATTTTTTACAACGCTGTTGAAATTGTTGAGAAAAAGACAAGCGAAAACGGCTTAGAAACCTGGAAAAAAGCTTTAAACAATGTAATGCCTGCTGTTGAAGTAAAAAGCCGCCGTGTAGGTGGTGCTAACTTCCAGGTACCTACCGAGGTTCGTCCTGAGCGTAAAGTAGCTTTAGGTATGAAATGGTTGATCAGCTATGCCCGTCGTCGTGGTGAAAAAACCATGATGGAGAAATTAGCCGGCGAAATCATCTCTGCTGCAAAAGGCGAAGGTGCTGCTGTTAAGAAGAAAGAAGATACGCACAAAATGGCTGAGGCTAACAAAGCGTTCTCACACTTCAGGTTCTAATTAAGGATTACACCGATATAAAAGGATTACACCGATTATATATTAAGATTATATTGATTTGCTATGATTGCGCCTTTTAGGCATAATCGCAATAAATCAGTGAAATCATAACATAATCGGTGTAATCATAAAAAAACAAAAATGTCAAGAGATCTAAGATATACAAGAAATATAGGTATTGCCGCTCACATTGATGCTGGTAAAACTACCACTACCGAGCGTATCCTTTACTATGCTGGTGTAAGCCACAAAATTGGTGAGGTACACGAAGGTGCCGCAACAATGGACTGGATGGCACAGGAGCAGGAACGTGGTATTACCATCACATCGGCTGCTACTACTGTTAACTGGAAATACAGAGGCCATAACTATCACATGAACATCATTGATACCCCGGGTCACGTGGACTTTACCGTAGAGGTAAACCGTTCATTACGTGTACTTGACGGTTTGGTGTTCCTTTTTAGCGCGGTTGATGGTGTTGAGCCACAATCTGAAACCAACTGGAGGCTTGCTAACAACTATAACGTTGCCCGTATCGGTTTCGTTAACAAGATGGACCGTTCTGGTGCCGATTTCCTGAACGTTGTTAAACAAGTTAAAAGCATGCTGGGCAGCAACGCTGTGCCACTTCAATTACCAATTGGTGCCGAAGAACACTTTAAAGGTGTTGTTGACCTGATTAACTGGAGAGGTATCGTTTGGAATGAGCACGATAAAGGTATGACCTTTACCGAAGTGCCAATTCCTGAAGATATGGTTGAAGAAGCTACCGAGTGGAGAGAGAAATTGCTTGAATCAGTAGCTGAGTATGACGAAAGCCTGATGGAAAAATTCTTCGAGGCTCCTGAAACTATTACTGAGCGCGAAGTGCTTGACGCTTTACGTAAAGCAGTTTTGGATGCTAAGATCGTTCCTATGGTTTGCGGTTCATCATTCAAAAACAAAGGCGTACAAACCATGCTTGATTATGTGATGGAATTATTGCCATCACCTATGGATGTTGAAGGTATCATCGGTACTAACCCTGATACAGGCGAAGAAATCTTGCGTAAACCAGATGTTAAAGAGCCATTTGCAGCTTTAGCATTTAAAATTGCAACCGATCCTTTCGTAGGCCGTTTGTGCTTTATCCGTGTTTACTCAGGTAACCTTGAAGCGGGTTCGTATGTTCACAACATGCGTTCAGACAACAAAGAGCGTATTTCACGTATCTTCCAAATGCACGCTAACAAGCAAAACCCTATCCCTAACGTAGGTGCAGGTGATATTGCTGCGGTAGTAGGCTTTAAAGATATTAAAACTGGTGATACCCTTTGCGACGAGAAACACCCGATCATCCTTGAGTCAATGAACTTCCCTGAGCCGGTTATCGGTTTAGCGATTGAGCCTAAAACTCAGGCCGACGTTGATAAATTAGGGATGGCTTTAGGTAAATTAGCCGAAGAGGATCCAACCTTCCGTGTAAACTCTGATGAAGAAACCGGCCAGACTGTAATTTCAGGTATGGGCGAACTTCACTTGGATATCATCATGGACCGCTTAAAACGTGAGTTTAAAGTTGAGGTTAACCAGGGTGCTCCACAAGTAGCTTACAAAGAGTCTATCACAGGTACTATCCAACACCGCGAAACATACAAGAAACAAACCGGTGGTCGTGGTAAATTTGCTGATATCCAGGTTATCCTTTCTCCAAATGATGAAGGTAAAGAAGGCTTACAGTTTGTGAATGAAATCAGCGGTGGTTCAATCCCTCGTGAGTTTATCCCATCTGTACAAAAAGGCTTCGAAGCTTCCATGGTAAACGGTGTATTAGCCGGATATCCGTTAACAAGCTTAAAAGTACGTTTAATTGATGGTTCATTCCACGCAGTCGATTCAGACGCGCTATCTTTCGAGTTAGCTGCTAAGATGGCTTACCGCGAGGCATTGCCAAAATGTAAACCAGTATTGCTTGAGCCGATCATGAAAATCGAGATCCTTACCCCTGAAGAAAACATGGGTGATGTTATCGGTGACATGAACCGTCGTCGTGGCCAGCTTTTAGGTATGGATTCACGTGCCGGTGCACAGGTTATTAAAGCAACTGTACCACTTTCAGAAATGTTTGGTTATGTAACCCAGTTACGTACCATTACTTCTGGCCGTGCTACTTCAACCATGGAGTTTGATCACTATGCTGAAGCACCACGTAACGTACAGGACGAAGTAGTAGCTAAAGCAAAAGGTAAAAAAGCTGCCGGTAATAACTAAAAATCAATTTGAAGATTCGGTGATTTGAAAAATTTGAAGATGTCTTTTTAATTTTCAAATCTTTCAAATTACCAAATTTTCAAATACTATAAATAAACAATCAGCTTTCCTAATAAATAGCTCTTAGGGAAGTTAAATTTAAATCAACATGAGCCAAAGAATCAGGATCAAATTAAAATCTTACGATTACAACCTGGTAGATAAATCTGCTGAGAAAATCGTAAAAACAGTAAAGCCAACAGGCGCTGTAGTTAGCGGACCACTTCCGTTACCAACCGAAAAGAAAATCTTCACCGTATTACGTTCACCACACGTAAACAAAAAAGCACGTGAGCAATTCCAACTTTGCTCATACAAACGCTTATTAGACATTTACAGCTCTAACTCAAAAACTGTAGATGCCTTGATGAAGCTTGAATTGCCAAGCGGTGTTGAGGTTGAGATCAAAGTTTGATAAACGACCGGCCCACTGAAAGGTGTGGGATCAAAAAATAAAAAGACCATTTGCGTAAGCGGATGGTCTTTTTTTGTTGGGTATAACCTATATTTAATTATTATATAAACTTTCTGATTTTTGAAATTACCCGGGTTCAGAAAAATTCCGAAATTGAACATCTCAAATTCAAAATAAATATTACCCGCCCTGTCCTATTTAGCCATTTCCATTTGATATAGAGGTGTAATTCATATATTTATTAACCTTTAAAATTTAAAAAGATGGACGAATTCGTTTTAATTTTCAGGCACGAGGATGGCAATAAAATAGCTTCTCCCGAACAGATCCAAATCTGGATGAAACAAACTATGGACTGGATTGGCGGCATAGCTGCTCAAAACAAATTTGTGAGCGGCACTGGCTTGCCCTTTGCCGATGCCAAAATTGTAGGCCATGGCGGCGTAGTTACCAACGGTCCCTTCGGCGAGATCAAAGAAACGATAGGCGGTTTCATCACTGTAAAAGCCGAATCGGTTGAAGAAGCTGTGGAGTTTGCCAAAGGTTGTCCTGTTTTGCAGGGCGATGGCAATACCGTTGAAGTGCGGAAGGTTGCCAAGAATGATGGGGTGCATTAAAATAATTTTATAAATCATGTCATTGCGAGGAGCAGCTCGGGCAAAGAGTATCCGGCGCAACGTGGCAATCCCGGAGTTATGCCTGCGAGATATGCAAAACGGCGAAGCACAGCTACGAGATTGCCGCGCAATCGCTCGCAATGACATTTTTTCATTTGCCCCATGCAAAGCCCCGAAATCATTCCCCATCTATTCCGCACCGAATACCGCAAAATAGTATCGGTGCTGTGCCGCCGCTTTGGATTTGATCAGATGGAAACTGCCGAGGATATCGCCAGCGACACCTTCCTTACCGCAGCCCAGGCCTGGAGTTATAAAGGTATCCCGCCTAACCCAACCGCCTGGCTTTATAGCGTAGCCAAAAACAAGGCGAAAAATCATTTACAGCGTAATGCCATTTTTGAAAGCAAGGTATCCCCGGAAATACAAATCGCGGAGACCTATGAACCGGAAATCGACCTTTCGCTTCAAAACATCAGCGACAGCCAACTGCAAATGATGTTTGCCATTTGTCATCCCGCCATCCCGCCCGAGGCACAGATCGGGCTTTCGTTACGCATCCTTTGCGGTTTCGGAATTGATGAAGTGGCTGAAGCTTTCCTGACCAATAAAGAAACCGTTAACAAACGCCTGTTCAGGGCTAAGGAAAAGATCCGCAATGAAAAAATAGGAATCGAAATGCCTGGTCCGGCTGAAATTGATAACCGGCTCGAAAACGTGCTCACTACTATTTATCTGTTGTTTAGCGAGGGTTATTATTCGGTTAGTGATAACCAAGTTTTGCGTAAAGATCTTTGCTTTGAGGCCATGCGCCTTTGCCACATGCTTATTGAAAACGAAGGCACCAACAAACCTCCGGTTAATGCACTGCTTTCGCTCATGTATTTTCATGCCTCGAGGTTTGAGGCCCGCACAGATCAAAACGGCGGACTAATTTTATATGAAGATCAGGACACCAACCTCTGGAACTATGACTTGGTAGCCAAAGGTGCCTTTTATTTAAACCTTGCCACTACCGGTACTCAATTATCAAAATATCACATTGAAGCCAGTATAGCCTACTGGCATACTCAAAAAACCGATTCCAAGCAAAAATGGGAAAACATATTGCAGCTTTATAATCGCCTGCTGAAAATAGCATACTCCCCTATAGCGGCACTCAACCGCACCTTTGCGCTTGCCAAAGCCAACAGCCCCGAAGAAGCCATTAGTGAGGCCGAAAAATTGAAACTCACCGGAAACCAGTTTTACCATACCCTGCTTGGCGAACTATACACCGGCATTGACAATGAACAGGCAAAACTAAACTTTGAGAAAGCACTAACGCTGATAAAAACACCTGCTGATAACGCCATTATTCAAGGCAAAATCGATAAGCTTCAGAATTAACATCAGCTCAGATCCGCAAAAAACAACTGATAAACAACAACAAAAAAGCATTAATTACATGACTTATAAACAAGGCATTACCATGCTTAAAAATAACACCGAATACTTAAAGCTGGTATCATAAGTATGTTGAAGCGATTAAAACTATTTTGGGTAAACCCGGAGAGCATTTTATTCACTCAGCGTTGGGTTTCTCACTATCCCTGCAAATAGTATCAGCCCGGTTTTCATTTCACGTATTGCAAAAATGAAAGGTTTATTAAAAACATGAGTTGGTGGGGCTGCCGTGGTCACTATGCCAACAGATGTTACTGCCGCGGCTTCGGTACCGTCTTCATTCACATCAATATAAGCTTTGTGTTTCACCTCGGATATACTAAGTCCACCACCCGCGTTAATGCGACTAAAATCAGCCATATCGCTAAAGGCAATGCTCATCCCTAATGATTTTAAAATATCATTCAGTGTAATATCATAACTAAATTTAAACCGGGGCATGGTAATGTCCGATTTACCGGCGGTGAGTTTACCCATCAGTAAATTCCATTTATCGGAATCAAGGCTCTGCGCAAAGGCTTTTATATCTTCATCAGGCATCATCAATATCATGCTGTATTTACTGTTGCTATAAGGCAGTTCAACCACGTTTGTACCATTATAATATGCGCTTTTAAGGTCAGCATGGCTATTGGTCATAAAATCAGCTTGTACAGTGCCGCCATTTGACAAACGAAACGGCGCCTTGAATGTTGCTTTTGCATCAAAACGGGTTTTCCATATGCTTCTAAAATAAATGGCATTGATGAGGTACATCCGGGCCCCATCCGAAATTTTATCGAGGATCTTTGGAATCTTGCTGTTAGTTTGCTGGCTTACCCAACCATTAATAGCAGTTAGAGATGCTGATTCATTGCTAAAATCGAGGGATTTCACCTCGGCATTATAAAAATCGGTATTGGTTTTCAGGAATGCAGGCAGCACCGTAAAATTATTAGCGTACCAAATGGAATTGGCTATTTTAAGCGTAGTATTTGGATCGAGATCGGGGAGGTTTGTGATGAGGTTATGATAGTAATTGTTAACCTGTTCTTCGGTAAAACTGCTAAACTCCATGGTTTTGCGGATATCTGTAAGGGTTTGCCCGCTGGCACCATTACTGGTCATACCTATGGCAAAGCTTACGCTTAATGGCGAAATGATGACGTTTTTATCCGCGTCAAGACTATTTACATTAGCGCTGAAAAGCTTTAAGGTAAAAGCATTACCAGGCCCAATCTGTTGCTGTTCGGTTGCGGAAAGCACCAGGTCTTTACCCGGATCTTTATTAACTGGGCTGATACCTCCCTTTTTACAAGCGGTTATAGCTAAAATCCCAAAACAAAGTAAGGTTAGTTTGCGCGTCATGGCTGATAGGTTTATAATTACATTACGCCTTGTAAATCATTTACGCTACAACACGTTAAAAATATAACAGCCCAAAAAGCATAACAATTTTTTAACGCCTGTACTTTTAAAACACCGTAATTTAGTCTTTTAAAACATTACTTATATCGATGCGAAATCTACTTAAAACCGCAGCTTTTGTCCTCCTGATATCGGCCGGGCTAAATACCACCGCCCAGATCCGCAAAGCAGTCTTTATTATTGCAGATGGCATCCCTGCAGATCTTATTGAAAAATTGAATACCCCTAACCTGAAACTGATAGCTAAGCAGGGCACCTACCTACGTGCGCATGTTGGCGGCGAAAAAGGTGGTTATTCGCAAACGCCAACCATATCGGCAAATGGCTACAACAGCTTACTTACCGCTACCTGGGTTAACAAACACAACGTTTGGGGCAACGACATCAAAGCACCAAACTATAATTACTGGAATATATTCCGGATGTTTAAAAATGCTTATCCCAACAAAAAGACAGCCGTATTTAGCAGTTGGACAGATAACCGCACCAAGCTAATTGGGGACCGGTTATCCGCAGCAGGTAACATCCATCCTGATTTTGCTTATGATGGTTATGAACTGGATACCGTTAAATTTCCGCATGATAAAGCCGGGAACTATATGCACCTGATAGATGAGCAGGTAGCAGCATCGGCAGCGGATTGTATTAAAGATAAAGCTCCCGACCTTTCATGGGTATACCTGGAATATACCGATGACATGGGGCATAAATACGGCGATAGCCCGCTATATTATGATGCTATTGAAAAAATGGATGCACAGGTAGGCAAGATCTGGGCAGCAATACAATACAGGAGGCAGCATTTTAAAGAAGACTGGCTGATTTTTATCACAACAGATCATGGCCGCGACGAAGCAACCGGTAAAAACCACGGTGGTCAAAGCACCCGCCAGCGCTCAACCTGGATGGTTACCAGCTACCGCCCGCTTAATAACTATGCTAAATTCTATACCCCGGGTATTGTTGATATAACGCCCTCTATCAATAGTTTTTTAAATTTAAAAGTACCCGAAGCACAACAACGTGAGATGGATGGGATCTCGCTTATCGGTCCGCTATCAGTGGCAGAGCCTGCCGCTAACTATCTGCAGGGCTCATTGGATATCACATGGAAAGCACTTGATCCCAAAGGCAGTGTTAAGATTTGGGTAGCAGCCGATAATACTTTTAAAGAAGGTAAAGCCGATGATTATAAGCTGTTAGCTACTGTGCCGGTTACTAATGAGCATGTGCTGGTCGATGTTAAAAATATACCCTCTAAATTTTATAAAGTTGCTATAGAAGGATTGAATAATACCATAAACAGGTGGATTGTATTGGATGAGAAAAAATAACCCGGACCATTCATTAAAAATATCAATAACGCCTCTTTGCATAAAAATGTAAGGAGGCGTTATTGATTTATCTCTCGTAAAAAACCTTCCGATCAAACTTTCCCAACCCTCATCAGCTCAAAATACAAACTACTTTGTATTGTGTGCCCTCCCCGGGCTCCGTAAACTTGTGATATAAAAACAATCCAAATCACAATGAAAAAGCCACAAGTATGTACCTCTGATATAACGCCTGCTAACAGCAGCACGTTAAATTTTATTATTACAATCATCTCAAACTCACCGTTCAACAGGTTATTTTATCTGAAAAACAAAAGATTGTCCGTTGTTTTTTTGCAGGTAAATTACCTACATTAGATCATTGCCTGCTGGCGTTGATCTGTTCATCACAATCATCAAAACACACCTAATCCGTTTACTAAAATGATCTGCAAAACCAAAATATGGGCAGTTATTTGCTGTATTACCGGCGCATTTTGTTTGAGTACACAAGCTGTTTATAGCCAAAACCAGTTTGAAAAAGAACTCACGCAAAAAATAGACAACTTTCTGGCCCCTGTCCCTCAAACCAACCAGCAAACAATATCAACACAAAATGAGCTGTACCCAAGCGATGCCCCCGGCGGCATATTAATTCCATCGGGCTTTGGGGGATACGGCACCTACCTGTTTGGAGGCCTTGGCGCTACCTACCCTGAAGTGTACAGGGACAACAAAGCCGATCTGATCGCCTCTGCAGGGGCATGCGTTGGTAATCCTGTAAAAGCAATAAACTTTGCCGCCAGTTTAAACATGACGGATGTGCACAGGTTCAGGGATTTTTCAGGAAACTTCATAATAAGCCGTAAGCTATTTGCAGGTACAAGTATCTCGGCCGGGGCATTGCAGATGTTTGCCAATGCAAGGCAATCAGACGCTTCCGGCTCAACCTATTATCTTGCCGTAACCCATGCTATACAAACCATTAAATCATTAACCCCGGGCTGCTCAAGGCTTAGTTATACAATAGGCATAGGCAGTGGCCGGTTTTACGAAAAAAGCCCCAAAGATATTGCTGCCGGCAGAGGAAAACACGGTACGGCAGTATTTGGCAGCGTATCCTACGAACTTATACACCATGTAAACGTAAATGCCGAATGGACCGGCATGAACCTCGGTATCTCGGCGGGGATCCGACCGCTCCCGGTGCCTTTAAGTTTAGCAGTAGGGGTTGCAAACCTTACCCGGTATACCAATAATAAAGCCAATATGGTATTCTCCATCGGTTACCCCCTCTCCCTAAACCGACGATAATTCTTTCTCAGCAAAAAATTAATTATTTCATTAAAACATATAAGATCTATGAAAAAGATAATCATAGCAGCATTAGTCGTGTCCGCAACTTTAGTTATAAGCATTAAGCAGACTTCTGCCCAAAGCAGAAACAATCAATCAGATTGGAATGTACCACCACCGCTACCTCCTTATACGCCACCACCACCGGTAATTCCGCCACCCACAGTGCCGCCACTACCTCCACCGCCGTATAAACCGGTAATACCAGTGCCACCGATTAAACCACCTAACATTCCGCCCACTCCGCCGCCACCGGGACCGGGGCCACATATGCCACCGCCAACCCATATGCCGCCGCCTACTCATATGCCGCCACCGACTCATATGCCGCCACCGACCCATATGCCACCACCAACCCATATGCCACCACCTACGCATATGCCGCCACCGACCCATATGCCGCCACCGACCCATATGCCGCCACCGACCCATATGCCAAGCCATTAGTAAACAGTGATCTATATTTAGCTTTTCAATCCAACAGGGGATAATATAAATCGATTAAAAAAATGAAAACACACCTCTTCAATATAAAAACGGCATTAATGGCTTTATTGCTGTTCGCAGCCTGCTTCAGCAAAGCTCAACGCCGCGAACTTACGTTTAAGCAGGGCGATGAGTACAATAAAACAACCTATATAAGTGCGGCAAGTATATTGCAGCGGGGGAAGCAAACATTCAATATCAATACAACATCATCAATATCAAAAAGCTATAAGGTTACAGGTATTACCCGTAGCGGGTTTGTTTTAACTGTTACCACAAGTCACATCGACGATACAATGGATGCCTTTTGGTAAAAAAATGGAATACAGCTCAGACAGGCCTGCCGATACCAGCTCATACATCCAGATGGCACTGCAAAGTCTTATAGGCAAATCGGTAACGCTCAGCATTGATAAAAATGGGATCATAACCGATGTAAATGATCCGGATGAGCGATACGCTACCGACACGCTGTTATTATTCGCAGGTTTTAAACAGGATCAGTTTATAACCGGCACACGCTTAAACCTGGTTGCAGATAACTCGGAAGCATTAAAAACGGATGCAAGCTGGGTGAGCAATATATCTTCGGGTAATGAGAAGATAAACACTACTTATACAGTAAACCAATCAACACAGCCTGACAAGTATACCAACCTGATGCTTACCAGTACATCATCAGCACCTGAACAAAACAGTAATACGAATGGTGTACTTGTGGTTGATAATGCTTCAGGCGTGGTATTGGTTTCAACAGTAAAAACAGCTACGCTGAGTTACAAATTTGTTAATGACGCCACTTATTCATTTGGCCGGCGTACCGAAGTAGTAGAAAATTGTATAAAAATGAATTAATACGAACCGGGGAGATTCATTACAAAACGCACAGCTTTCACCGAAAGCTGTTACAAGATACATTAGTCCTGAACGTAGGGGTACAATAAGGGCTATTGTTAAAAGAAGAGGCTATGCTGTTAAGTTATGCATATGCCTCTCTTTTTATAATCCTATTTTTTTACTGTACTTAATGAAGTTTCATCCTTTTGGCTGTTGCCGGGTGCAGGTAATTATTATCGCTCAACCAGTCGGCCATGCGTTGAGGCCAGGTGCTGATGCCTTGCAGCTTTGACCGGTAACCCATATTAAAGCCATGATCGCCCTGGGTATAAATATGTATTTCAACCGGTATTTTTGCTTCCCGGTAACGCTGCAGTAGTTTTACTACCGATGGCGAGCAGCAAACATCATCATTAGCGGCTAACAAAAATGCCGGCGGGGCATCATAGGGCAGTTTATCGGGAATATAAAGCGGTCCCGGATAGATCTGGATCAAAAACGAGGGACGGGCATTTAACCTATCGATCGGATCGGAGGCTCCGGGGTCACCTTTACTCTCGCCATAAGCAACCATATCAACTACTTCGCCGCCTGCCGAAAAACCCATCATCCCGATGCGGTTTGTATCCAAACCATATTCAGCTGCTTTGCTGCGTACCAGCCGCATCGCCCGGTAGCCGTCCTGTTTGGCATGTACATCAATTTTGTATGGCGATAGTGTATCCCTGCCTAAACGATATTTCAGCACAAAAACCGTAACACCCAAAGTATTAAGATATTTTGCAGGATCAACACCTTCGGCAGTGTATACCAGCAAACGATGGCCGCCGCCGGGGCATATCACCACCGCGGCGCCATTAGCTTTATCCTTCGGCGGCAGGAAAACAGTAAGTGATGGATTATGGATATTTTTAACCCAATAGTCTTTAGCCTGCTCTGGCTCGTTGCGGCGGTTTTCGAAGCCCGGCGCTCCGTTTTGCCAAAGCGGTACAACAGTGCCCTGGGCCAAACCCGAAAAAGGGAGCGCAAAGAGTACCAGGAATAGGTAAGTGCTTAGTTTTGTTTGCATAAAGTAAATATACTTCATAGCCGATGCTTTGATATTAAAACACTAAACTTTTACGCGGGTTAATGGTTAAATTTGAATAGCATTTAGTTCATGGATCATAGTTCATAGCAATTAGCTTATCTACAGAAAACAGGCATCACTATAATGCCCGTACTATGAACTATCATCCATGAACCATGAACAACTAATAAAATACTTATGGCAAATTTCCAGGAAATAATAGCATCAGAAACACCGGTACTGGTCGATTTTTCGGCCGAGTGGTGCAGCCCTTGTAAAATGATGCCACCTATACTGCACGATGTTAAAACAGCGTTAGGTGATAAGGTAAAGATCATCAAAATAGATATCGACAAAAATCCTGCGGCAGCCAGCGCGTACCGTATTCAAAGTGTGCCTACCCTTATGATCTTTCAAAAAGGGCAAAGCAAATGGCGCCAAAGCGGTGTGGTACAGGCCAGGCAGCTGCAACAGGTGGTGGAGCAGTTTTTATAACTTCACCCCAGCCCTCTTCAAATGGATAGGGAGTTATATAATTTATGAGATTTTACAATTTTAACATATCAGCTCAAAAGTCCCCTCCTTTGGAGAGGTTTTAGGTGAAGCTTAAATTCCAATCAACATGGCAACTATCGAAAGCATCCAGACCGCGTATATCGATTATGTGTTAACCGAAGGCGAGCAGCCTAAATCGGTTTATATCTTCGCAAAGCAAAATGAAATGAGCGAAGCCGAATTTTACCAGTTCTACGGTTCATTTGAAGCGGTTGAGCAGGGGATCTGGGCAGGCTTTGCAACCAAAACATTAGCCGAGATCCGTGCACAGGAAGTTTGGGAAGGCTATACAGCACGTGAAAAAGCTTTATCATTTTTTTACGGTTTTTTTGAGTTGTTGAAAAGCAGCCGCAGCTTCGCGGTTTACAGCATTAAAAAGCAACCTAAAGGTTTTACAACACCCAGGATATTCAGTCCGCTGAAGGACATTTTTGAGGGCTTTGCAGATGAGATTTTGAAGGAAGGAATTGAAAGCACCGAACTAAGCGATCGTAAATATTTCTCCAAAAAGTATAAAGACGCCTTATGGATCCAGTTCGTTTTCGTACTTAACTTCTGGATTAACGATAATTCGGCCGGCTTTGAAAAAACCGATGAGGCTATTGAAAAAGGAATAAATGTAACGTTTGATCTTTTCCAGCGCTCGCCTATCGACAACCTTTTTGAATATGGTAAGTTTTTGGTGCAAAACGGCGGGATAAAGGATAAGATGGGATTTTAAAATTATGGCAGATGAAACTCCGGGAGCCACTCCCGAACAAAATAGCATACCCACTACCAAAGTACAGCGGTCGGCCAAATTTGTAAAAACAGGCATTAAAATTGGCGGCAACTATATTAAGCATTACTCCAAAAAGCTATTCAATCCTGATCTGGATAAATCGGAGTTGAACGAGGATAATGCTGCTGATATCTATCAATCATTAAGCGAGCTTAAAGGCAGCGCGCTCAAGGTAGCACAAATGCTCAGCATGGATAAAAACCTGCTGCCGCAGGCTTATGTTGATAAGTTTACTCAATCGCAATACAATGCGCCGCCGCTTTCGGGACCGCTTATTGTGCAAACATTCAGGAAATATTTCGGTAAAAACCCCGATCAAATCTTTGATAAATTCAATATCCGCTCAACCAATGCAGCTTCGATAGGCCAGGTTCACCAGGCAGAGCTAAATGGCAAAAAGCTTGCAGTTAAGATCCAGTACCCTGGTGTAGGCGATTCTATCTCGTCTGACCTGAAACTGGTTAAGCCTTTTGCTTTCAGGATGCTGGGCATGAGCGAAAAAGAACTGGATATATATATGAAAGAGGTTGAAGAACGCCTACTGGAAGAAACCGACTACGAACTGGAAGTTTGGCGGTCTGTTGAGTTTTCCAATGCCTGTGCCAATCTCAATAATGTTGTTTTCCCTAAATATTATCCGGAGCTAAGTAGTAAACGAATTATCACTATGGACTGGCTGGAAGGTAAACACCTGAAAGAGTTTTTAGCCACCAATCCATCGCAGGAGCTGCGCAACCAGATAGGTCAGGCTTTGTGGGATTTTTACAACTTTCAACAACATGAGCTCCGCGCCGTACATGCCGACCCGCATCCCGGTAATTTTATGATCACGCCAGCAGGTAAACTTGGGGTCATTGACTTTGGCTGCATTAAGGAAATGCCCGAGGATTTTTATTATCCCTTCTTTTCCCTTACATCAACCAATTTACTGGATAACAAGGAAGAAACCATCAAGGCATTCCGCCAGCTGGATATGATCCACAAGGGTGATACCCCGGCGCAGATTGAATTTTATTATACTCAGTATAAAGAGATGATAAGCCTGTTTGCCCAACCATATATTACCGACACATTTGATTTTAGCCAAACAGCATTTTTTGATCAGTTATATGGTTTTGGCGAGCGTATATCAAAAATGCCCGAGTTTAAACAGGCCCGCGGTGTTAAACATTTTATCTATGTAAACCGCACCAATTTTGGGTTGTATAATATTTTACATGAATTAAAGGCCGAGGTTAAAACGGATACCTTTAAGCCGCATGTGGTATTGGAATATTAAGCAGTTGGCAGTTTTGGGTTTGCAGTTGAACCAGTTTGTAATTAGCTATATTTGGATTAACCTATCACCATTTATGAAAGTGCAATACCTGCTTTTAATAGCGTGTTTATTAGTTGCCTGCAAGTCAAAGCATACAAAACCAGATATCAATTCTTCTAAAATCAAAAAACTTAAAGTTTTTCCAGCATCCTATAAAAGTGCAACTAAGATTAAAGCAACAGTTATTGATACATCTAATACCGATAACGAGGCTGCTTATGCAAATTATTATATTTTAGTTACCGATACCGGTATCAATTATTATACGCTCAGAGATATAATGTTTGACTTGAATAAATCATCCGATATTCCTATTGATACGATGGAACGGGGATACAACAAAGCTAAAGACCTCATTGCGCTATCGGATAAAGACGAAGACGAAATTTATGCCGGCGAGTATTACCCCCGAAGATTTCCGTCCAAAACATTAAGCCTTGAATATCTTGATACCTACCAATATAACACAAGTCCGAAAACTATTGCTCTGGTAGCCGGGATTTACGAAAGCAAAAACAGCGCCGACAGCGCTTTACAAGTTATTAATAAGCTTAAAACAGCCTTTGTTTTTAAAGGAAGAGTTTACGCCGGCTGCATGCATTAAAAATAATTTTACAACTTAACACGTTATTTCTCCATGCCAATACTACAAAACACATTCGTCCACCACGTACATTTTTGGCTTAACAACAAAGCCGATAAAGATAAACTGATTGAAGGGCTTAACATCCTCCTTCCTATTCCGCACATCCGCGATATACATATCGGCGTACCGGCCAATACCAACCGCGATGTGATCGACCGTTCATATGATTTATCACTATTGATCTTATTTGATTCGCCCGAAGCCCAGGAGGCTTACCAGGTTGACCCTACCCATATCATCTTTGCCGAAGAATATGCAAAACCGCTATGCAGCAAAGTAGTGGTTGTCGACAGCGTAAACCTATAGGCTCTAACTAATTGGTGACATATTATAAGGCAGGCACTGTTGTTTAAAACCGCCTGCCTTTTTTGTTGTTTCACTATGCATGAAGGTTTTACTCGCTGGTGCTAATGGCTATATAGGTACACGGCTTATCCCGGTTTTACTGGAGAACGGTCACGACGTAGTTTGCCTGGTACGTGATAAACGTCGTTTTCATGAGCACAGCGATTTCAGCGGGCAGGTTACCCTCATTACCGGTGATCTGCTTAAAGAATCAAATATCGAAGCATTTCCCGAAGATCTCGATGCTGCTTATTACCTGGTGCATTCCATGGCGCAAACACAGGATTTTGCAGCGCTCGAGGCCCTCTCGGCGCATAATTTTGTACAGGCACTCGATAAAACCAATTGTAAACAGGTTATTTTTTTAAGCGGGATTACCAACGACGAAAATCTTTCGCGCCATCTTGAATCCCGGCGGCACGTAGAGGATGTGCTGAAAGAAGGCAAAGCCGCATTAACTGTTTTGCGAGCTGCAATTATCATCGGTTCGGGCAGCGCCTCATTCGAGATCATTCGTGATCTTACCGAAAAGCTTCCTGTTATGACCGTTCCGCGCTGGGTGAACACCAAATGCCAGCCGATTGGCATCCGTGATGTACTGGGTTACCTGGAAGGGATAATGCTGAACGAAAAATCGTTTAACCGCACTTTCGATATTGGCGGGCCTGATATTCTTTCTTTTAAACAAATGATGCTTACCTATGCCAAAGTACGTAAGCTGAAAAGGTACATGATCACCATACCTTTCCTGTCGCCCAAACTGTCATCATACTGGCTTTATTTTGTTACTTCAACAAGCTATACCCTTGCCCAAAACCTGGTGAACAGCATGAAGAACGAAACGATAATGCACGATCATAGCATTGATGATGTAGTGCCACGAAAATGCCTGACTTATGAAGAGTGCCTGGAGCTTGCCTTTGTGAAGATAGAGCAAAACTCTATTGTATCAAGCTGGAAGGATGCCTTTAACCAGGGTTACCTTAATCCAGGATTTATGGACCAGATCAAAGTACCCCAAAACGGCACGCAGGAGTATAAAGTAAAAATGCCTTTTGAACGCCCGGCTGCTGAAGTATTTGCCAACGTGCTCTCCATAGGGGGTAACCGTGGCTGGTATTATTGGGACTGGATCTGGAACATCCGCGGGTTCCTGGATAAGGTTTTCGGCGGTGTTGGCTTACGCAGGGGGCGCACCAGCAATATTGATATAAGCCCTGGTGATGTCATTGATTTTTGGCGGGTTTTATTGACTGATCGGGAAAATAAACGCCTGCTGTTATACGCCGAAATGAAACTACCAGGCGAAGCCTGGCTTGAATTTAAAATAATTGAACGCCACGGTAAGCAAAGTTTAAGCCAGGTAGCTACCTTTAGGCCCAGCGGCTTGTGGGGCCGGCTTTACTGGTACGCCATGTGGCCCTTTCACCTGTTCATATTTAAGGGGATGGCAAGGGAAATTGTAAATTACCAGGAAAAACCGAGGACCATGGACAATAGACCATAGTCCATAGCAATAGCTTATTAAATAAAATCACTATGGACTATCGTCCATCGACCATGGACTGAAAATTATGAGCAAAAGTATCTTACTAACCGGCGGATCGGGCCTATTGGGTGGACACCTTACCAAAGCTTTATTGGCTAAAGGTTATACCGTAAGTCATTTAAGCCGCAAGGCAGGTAATAATGATAAGGTGAAAACCTTTATATGGGATATTAATAAAGGGACTATCGATGAGCATTGCATTGATGGGGTTGACACCATCGTGCACCTGGCCGGCTCAGGCATTGCCGAAAAACGATGGACAGATACCCGCAAAAAAGACCTGATAGACAGCCGTGTAAAATCAATTGGAATGATATACGATGTGCTGAGATATCAAAAACATCAGGTTACTTCAGTAATCTCGGCATCGGGAGTTGGATACTATAGCGACCGGGGTAATGAGTTGATGTATGAAACCAATGCACCTACCGGCGATTTTATATCGCGATGTTGCGTTTTATGGGAAGCAGCTGTTGATGAGGGCGAAAAGCTTGGCATGCGGGTTTTGAAATTTCGTACCGGTGTTGTGCTGGATAAGGATGGCGGGGCTTTACCAACACTCGCGCAACCAATCAAATTATTTGTTGGCTCACCCATCGGGAGCGGTAAACAATGGGTGCCCTGGATCCATTGGCAGGATGTTGTGGATATGTACCTTTTAGGGATCGAAAATAAGGACCTCAGCGGCGTTTACAATATGGTTGCACCAAATCCTGTCACCAATAAGCAATTAACCCATGCCGTTGCCAAACAATTACATAAACCACTGTGGGCGCCAAATGTGCCGGGCTTTGTGCTCAAACTTTTATTGGGCGAGATGAGCAGTATAGTATTAGGAAGCACCAAAGTATCGGCACAAAAAATTGAAGACGCCGGTTTCAATTTTAAATTTACTGATATAGATACAGCATTGAGTGAAATTTATGGATCATAAAACACCGGTTAGCATATTCTGGTTCCGCCGCGATTTACGGCTTGATGATAATGCAGGCCTTTACCATGCCCTTAAAAGCGGCAATCCTGTTTTGCCCGTATTTATTTTTGATAAAGAAATTCTTGACAAGCTTGAAGATAAGGACGATGCCCGCGTTACGTTTATTTATCAAACTATTGAAAGCTTAAGTACAGTATTGCATAAGCATGGCAGCACTATGTTGATACTTTATGGTAAAGCAATACACGCCTGGGATAAGCTCATCAAAGACCATAACATTACCGCGGTTTACACCAATCAAGACTATGAACCCTACGCCACTAAACGCGATGATAGGGTACGCGCAAAACTTGAAGAGCATGGCATCCCCCTTAAAACTTATAAAGACCAGGTTATATTTGAAAAAGACGAAGTGCTGAAGGACGACGGCAAACCTTATACTGTTTACACCCCTTATCAGCGCAAGTGGTATAGCACATTGAAGCCGTTCCATTTAAAAGCCTACTCAACAAAAAAGTATCTTAAAAACCTATATAAAACCGAAGCATTACCCATTCCCGCCCTAAGAGAGCTGGGCTTTGAAAAAAGCGACGTACCCCTGCCAGATAAAAATTACGAAAGCGTAATTAAAGACTATAAAGATAAACGCGATTTCCCGGCCGTTAAAGGCACCTCACATATCGGCATGCACTTGCGCTTTGGTACGGTAAGCATCCGGGAGTTGGCAGCTACGGCCTATAGTCATGATGATAAAACCTGGCTTAATGAGCTCATTTGGCGTGAATTCTATATGATGATATTACATCATTTTCCTCATACTATGGACCAGGCTTTCAGGCCGGAATATGACCGCATCCATTGGCTAAACGATGAAAAACAGTTTGATGCCTGGTGCAAAGGCGAAACCGGTTTCCCAATCATTGATGCAGGGATGCGCGAACTGAATACAACCGGCTATATGCACAATCGCGTGCGCATGATAGTGGCCAGCTTTTTAAGCAAAGACCTGCTGATTGACTGGCGATGGGGCGAGCGGTATTTTGCCCGCAAATTGTTGGATTATGAAATGGCCAGCAATGTAGGCGGCTGGCAATGGGCTGCAGGTTCAGGTACCGATGCGGCACCGTACTTCAGGATCTTTAACCCCGATGCCCAAACCAAAAAATTCGACCCGGAGCTCCAATATATAAAAAAATGGGTTCCGGAATATGCCGACTTCAGCAAATATCCAAAACCCATTGTTGATCACAGCAAAGCCCGTGACCGTTGTTTAGCAGCGTTTAAAAAGGCGCTGGCTAAATAATTACATCAATTAGTAACCGTGGCTACTGTAAAGTCAAAATACAACACCACATTTGCAGCTATTGATGAACCACTGCCAGTGTTGCCGTAACCAAATCTCGAAGGTATTATGATAGATACTGCAGACCCGGCTGTTTGCCCGGTTAAACCCTCCTGGGCACCTTTAACCAAACCGCTAACTGTAAAAGATGAAGAGGTTGTCCCTTGCAGGGAGGTACTGTCAAACACTGTATCATTTAAATATTTGCCCGAATAGGTGCAAGTTATGTATGAATCGAGGTCTATTAAATCAGAACCGGTACCAGGTGTAGCTACTTTTATATATACTCCGTCAGCCGTTTTGGTAAACCCGGTAAGCCCTTTAGTTTTGATATAATTTTTAATAACAGCGTCATCATACAGCTCCTGGTTTGAAACCACATTAATATAATAATCCAAACTTTGGTTACCGCCGATATGAGTATTTGCATTACTTGAGCTGCCCGATCCGTAACCGTTAACGCCATAAGCCAAATGCGATGGGATGATCACCCTTGCCGCCGTACCTTTATATTTTATGAGGTTGTGGATAGCTGTCTGTAAACCTTTGGGCAGTGAGTTGCTAACATGTCCCAGGTAACCGTAAAAATGGTTTGTATTAAGCGAGTCAACAGATACAAACTTACCATCGAGCGTGCGGACGGTAAATACAAATGAGATCTGATCTGAGTAATCCATCGGTGTACCGCGGCCTTGTGAAAGGATCTTGTAGTAAATACCGGTTGTATCACCGTCGGTGGTATCACGTAACATGCCTGTGATGCTGTTTGCCGCTATATAATTCTTGATCTGGGTTTCGTCATATTGCTTAATGTCCGGATCGTTCCTGTCTTTCCGGCATGATATAAGGCCTATAGAGATAAGTACTAAGAGCGTAAAAATAGTTTGTTTCATTTATTATAATTTGTCTTTTTTAACCGCCTAAAGCTTTTGCTCGCCGGCCTATATTGTCCTTTTATCTGGCTTTATTAATTGGTTACATTATACAGCTGAATTTGAAAATCAAGCACTGAATTAGCCGGCAAATGTATCGAATCCTGTGCATATGGCCCATAGGCATAACGCGATGGGATCAACAACCGAACCTTACCTCCCGGTTTGATCTGCGGGATGCCTAATTGCCAGCCTTTTATTACACTCCCCAATACATAGGTGGGATGAAACTTATCCGTTTGGGCAAATACAACGCCCGATGTTAGTATTTTGCCGGTATAACCAACTGTAACCTGTGTCGAACTGGTATAAAGCACATTACCTGTTCCCCCTTCTCCATCGTTTACTATATAATAAACGCCTGTTGTATCCACCCGCTTCGCATTTAACGATGTATTGGCAGCCAGGTAGTCGCTTATGATCTTATCGTCAATTTCCTTTTGCTTGTTGTATTGAACTAAGGGACTGACGGATGATTTTACGCAACCACCTGCAATAACGCCTAAAAGCAATAAAACTATCAGTATCCTGTTCATCAATTCAAAAGGCAAATTTATTCTTTTAAAAGAGAAAAACGGCAGCTTAACACTTTTTAACAATTAATAAAAAGCAGGCACCGTTTAAAATACCCCATAAAGGATATTTCGAAGGTAAAACGTTCAATTTTAAGTAAAAGTGTATTAATGTCATTTTGCTGCACAGTCATTTATTTAATGTCATTAAGTCATTGTTGTTCCCCCATAACATCAGGCAAATGACTTAATGACTACACAGTGTAATGACACGGAGTAAATGACAGCGCAGCGCAATGACGCGAAGCAAAATGACTAATCAGGGTTTATAGTTAACCGTAAGCTTGTTCAGCTTTTTAAGCGTTTCGATGAGGTGTTGTTTATCGGCTTCGCTGATGTTGGCATCAAGGTAATTATTGAACTGGCGCACTATTACACGGGCCTGGTGTCGTTTTTCTTTACCTAACGCAGTAAGGTAAATTTTAACCGAACGCTTATCGCCTTCGTTGCTTTCACGATATATCAGCCCGGTGGTTTCCAGTTGACTAAGCATGCGCGACAAGCTGGTTGATTTAAGCCCCAGCAAGGCAGCAGCCTGCGATACGGTAGTACCTTCCTTTTCGTCGATATTAATGAGCAGGTAACCTATTGATTGTGTAAAGCCAAACTCCGTCACCAACTGGTTGTAACGGTTAGCCATGGTTTGCCATACTATCTTTATAAAATAGTCAATAGTTTCCTGGTGTTTTACATTATTATGCATGCATACCAAACGTAAGAAATGCTTATTGATTACGCAAATTTAGTTGCAGTAGCAGCGATAGTTGCAGCGTCACTAATAGTTGCGGTGACGGTAATAGTTGAGACTTCTTGCTATAGGCTTCGATTATGCTTTTGGATATTTATCCTTCAACTAAAAATTGCTGCTACTGCCTATTATACCAGCCACTAAAAACTGCTATTGCTACTAAAAACCCATCTTAGTATCATCCCCTCTCGGGTCGGCCCCGCCTTCGTAATAGCTCCATTTAGTTTTGAGGATAGCATCAACACGGCCAATGGATTGGGTGGTTACAATCTTATATCCTTTGCTTTGTAGCTTACCAACTGTAGTACTGTCAACACCGTCCTTTTCAATAGTTACTTCGTCGGGCAGCCACTGGCTGTGGAAACGTTTTGAAGCAACGGCCTGCTGCATGTTCTGATTAAATTCAATTACATTGAGTATGGTTTGGAAAACAGAAGTAATAATAGTTGAACCGCCGGGGGTTCCTACTACCATAAACAGTTTACCGTCCTTTTCAATAATGGTGGGTGTCATGGATGATAACATCCGCTTGCCAGGCTGGATGCTGTTAGCCTTGCCACCAACCAGCCCATACATGTTTGGCACACCAGGCTTGGAGCTAAAATCGTCCATTTCATTATTCAGCAAAAAGCCCGCACCGCTTACAAAGATCTTTGAGCCAAAGCTATCATTCAACGTAGTAGTAACAGATACCGCGTTGCCTTCCCTGTCCACAATGGAATAATGCGTGGTCCGGTCGCTTTCATAACTAACAAATGAGCCTGGTTGGATACTGGCACTTGGCGTAGCAGCGTCCCAGTGAAAGCTTTTCATGCGCGATGTAATATAAGCCGGCTGGAGCAGGCTATCAACCGGCACTTTATAAAAATCAGGGTCGGCAAGGTATTTGGAACGGTCTGCGTATACCCGGCGCTCGGCCTCCACGATAAGCCTGATGGTAGAATCCTGATTGTAGCCCCATCTTTTCAGCGGATAAGGCTCAACCGACTTCAGCAATTGCAATAAAGCAATCCCCCCACTTGAAGGCGGCGGCATGGTAATAATCTTGTAATCCTTGTATTTACCAACAAGTGCATCACGCCAAACAGCATGATAGTTTTTGAGATCATCTTTCGTGATTAGGCCATTACCCAATTTCATTTCATCAACAATCAAATCCGCAACAGGCCCGTCATAAAAACCGTCACGGCCTTTATCCCGGATCTGTTCAAATGTTTTGGCCAGATCTTCCTGTATCAATAAATCATCTTCCTTCCATTCCCCTTCCTTTACCAAATAATTTTTACCTGGATTTAGTTTTTTAAATTGTTCGGCGGTACGGTTAAGGTCGCTGGCCAAATGTTTGGTTATTTTAAAACCGTTGCGGGCAAGTTTAATGGCGGGTTCAATCAAATCGGCCCATTTCAGTTTGCCGTATTTACGATGAGCCTCAATCATTCCATCAACTGATCCCGGCACGCCCGATGCTTTGTGGGTGTACAAACTCATATTGGGGATTACATTACCGGCCGAATCAAGATACATATTAACATTAGCTGCACCCGGGCCTTTTTCCCTAAAATCGAGGGTGCTTGTTTTACCGTTACCGGCACGGTAAACCATGAAACCGCCGCCGCCGATATTCCCGGCTTCGGGCAAAGTGACTGCCAAAGCAAATTGCACCGCTACGGCGGCATCAACTGCATTACCTCCTTTTTTCAATATATCAAGCCCCACTTGTGCGGCATCGGGATATGCGCAAACTACCATTCCATTGCGGTACTGACCGCTGTTATTGAGCCCGAGCTGCCCCGGTGCACATCCCGACAAAACAAAAAATATTACGGATAAAAACAGGACATGGCATTTCGGATTATTTATTTCAAGACGGTTTATAGTCATTACAGCAATTAATTTTCACTAAAATAACTTATTTGGATGCTTAATTTAACAATCCAAAACCATTCTTTTCTGTTGAAAACCAATCCAATACCAATCAAAGCACAATGTTTTTTTAACTCAGATAGCATAAAAACGCAATTCCGGCGTTTATTTGCATGAAATAAAAAAGCTTAAAATTGAACTAAACAAGCTGGTCACTTTTTTGTTACAGCTACATTATTGTCAATCATTAAATTCATCTGCATGAAAAAACTAACGTACCTTTTATTACTCTCCGTATCCTTTTTATTGATCAGCAAAAACTCACAGGCCCAAGACTATAAAACAGCAGTAGGTTTAAAATTTGGCGCATACGAAGTTGGCCCCTCTGTTAAATATTTTATGGATAAAGGCACCGCGCTTGAAGGCATCCTGGGCATCCGCGATCATGGCGTGGTATTAACCGGCCTGTATGAATTAAACCAGCAAGCTTTTAATGTTGATAAACTGAGCTTTTATTATGGCTTTGGTGGTCACCTTGGTTCGGTAGGCAATGGTTATTACAAACGTTTTGGCGGCGACGACGAATACTACAACGGCAAACACATCCTGATAGGTGCCGATGCTGTTATCGGTTTGGAATATGTTATCCCTTCGGCGCCAATTGCGATCAGCCTTGACCTTAATCCGCGACTTGAACTGGCAAGAGGGCCATTTTTTGATATCGCACCCGGACTGGGAATAAAATATACCTTCTAAAAAATAAAAAGAGCTATCATCACCTGCCTAACGGGTGATGATAACTTTTTGCGAATAGACCTTCTGTCCAAGCAATACCCTCAGCACATATACTCCCGGCGTTTGCCTGCTTACATTCAAAATAGTGCTGTAATTACCCTGATCAATATTTTGCTGCCCGCCCTGGTAAACGGCTTCACCTAAAGCGTTAATGAGGGATAATTTCATGGTGGTGGCTTCTTTGGCCGCAAATACTACGTTTAAGTCGGTACTTACCGGTACCGGGAACACGCTCAACCCAATTTCATTTTTATTTCCGGTCCTGCCTTCGCGTGCGTAAACATAATTATCTGATTGCGCTACGCAGCCATTGGCCAGTGTAACCTGCACCTGGTATTTTCCACTTTGTACAGGGTTATAAGTTGCGGCGGTAGCCCCGCTTATTACATTGCCATTTAACAACCACTGGTTACCATCGGTAAAGTTTGAGTTAAGGGTGTTATTGGTTTGGGTGATAAGCGGCTTGCTCAACGTTACCGCTTTACGCGCGGCCGATGCACAGCCCAGGCTTTGCACCTTCATATCGTAAAAATAATAGTAGTAACCTTTGTAGGCAGTTGTATCGCCATTGGTTGCAGTGGCGCTGTTACCGGTAATGCTAAATATATTACCAATCTTAAACGGATAACCTGTTACCCCTCCGTTGCTACGATATATTGTAGCCTGATCAGCAAAATCAACCGAAATCTGGTAATTGCCGGCGCCTGGCAACGATAGGTTTAAATCATACACCTGTCCCTGATCGTTAGGATCATCGGGCTGTGCGCCTGCCAGAGGGGTGGTACGGGTTGCAACAGCATTTATAGTAACCGACGATACAATTTGCCCGTTAGCGTTGGATACATTAAATGTTATTTTACCCGAATTGCCAATGTAAAGACGCGCGCTTTTAATTAATACCGGCACCTTAGTGCTTACAGTTACATAAGGGGTAAATTGGTTATACCCCCCAGCCGTAAATACACTTTTAGTAGCAGGACCAATTGTCCCGCTAAAATCATTAACGCCTGCATAGTAAGTGTTATTAACCGGCGCCTGGGTTATTAACGCTTCGCTGCCTGCCGCTATCGGCAATTCATCAGTTGCATTCTGATACCATAGTACAGTACCATCACCAGTGCCAAATAACTCGTATTGATTGGTAGTGGAGCAATAATAAGCACTCAGATCGCCAATAGTTGCCGGCGAATTAATGACGATATTGGCCGTAACCGAGTTATTGCTGCTAACCGGATCGCCGGTAAGTTTACTGGTAGCGGTAATAGTGTAGGATGCCCCTGCAACCGCATTAAACTCCTGGCTAAAGGTAAAGTTATCCTCGGCCAATGCGGGCAATGATGCCTTATAGATCTCGCTGTAAGTAGTTGTAACATTATTGGCATTGGTAATGGTAACTGTTACCGGGATATTGTTTATAGCTGCGTTGCCAAAATTTTTAAGCCTCACCGTAACAGGCGTGCTCGCCGAGCACGAACCGCTGCTGCCAGGGCTAACAATGGAAATAATGCCTGCATCGATACTGGTTTGCAGAAATTGCACCCGGTAGTCCCGGGTTTCGCCTTTGGCATAACTACCGCATGCTTTAATGGTTGATGCATCGCCGATCTCTGTAAGCACAACCCGCATCAAACTATAAGCCCCGGCAGTTACTGTTCCCGGCACGGCAATGTTGGTATTATAAGTACCTGTTCCATTAATGATACCGGTTGTTGCTGCAAGTTCATTATCTTCAAACACGCCGTTAGCATTCCAGTCTATAAACACTTTTGCAGCTTTATTAAAATTGTTACCGCAAGTGCCAAGGGTGATGCTCAAGGGGTACGTTTTAGCCTGCTCAAGCTGTACGGTAAGGTTGGTATAGTCCGAATAGCCTGTGCAACCTGCAGTCGCGGTATTATCAATATTAGCGAGTTTTAAATTATCAACCTTTGAGTCGGCATTTGAAAGCGGAGCCGAAGCACAGTAAGCAGTTCCCCCAACCCCGGTAACAATAAGCGAGTATGCCTGCGACCCGGATGATAAGCTTCCTTTATGTGATACTGTAATAGTATAAGCCCTGCCGGGAACCGAATTAGGGATATAAACCTGTTCAATGTTATCTCTGATGTTATCACCGTTTGTCGCAGCAAATCCGGGCTTATTAGGGTCAAGCACCCAGGGGGTAAAAGTTGTTGTGCCGTCGCTCACCCTGATATCAAGGTCATTCACCAATTTAGGAGTTCGGCTGTTGATCACACCCTCAGTAGTTGGCGTACCTTGCGGATCGGTCCAAGATATGGTTGCAGCCAGTAGGCGGTTACCGGATGCTATTACGTTATAAGTTTGTGTTTGTCCTTGCGCAAGTGTTTTTTCACTTACTATGCTTTTACTGCCATTATTAGTTATAGCTTGTGCGGCCTCGGTCATGTTAAGCAATCCCCAGCCATAAATATAATCAGGCCCCACATTACCGGCATCAAAGGCCGTATGGCAAACCAGCCCTTTCAATGTGGCCGACCGCATAAATGTTCCTCCATTTTGTTTAGCATAGTATTCCTGCAGCAAATAAAGCGAGCCCGTAACATTAGGGGCAGCCATTGAGGTGCCTGATAAAGTGGTATATGAGGTAGTGTTATCAACCCCCACCGAAAGTACGTTAACACCATCGCCTACAATATCGGGTTTGATACGGCCATCATCCGTTGGCCCCCAGCTGCTAAAAGGTGCGATGGCTACATCGCTCCGGTTTTTTGGCCCATACAACAGCGGGTAAACTGCACCTACAGTAAGTATGTTTTTGGCATTGCCGCTGGTACTGATAATATCATAACTATCATTATTGCTGATCCCGGCAGGGCGGGCGCCTTTGTTCACAAAAGTTTGATCGGTTTTACTTTTGTAACCATAGTAGGTTTCGCCTACCGCGGGGCCGTTACTTGTGCGCTCGTTACCTGCCGATTCAACAATGAGGTAATATGGGGCAGTATAAGCTATCTTATCCCAGTTGGCTGTTTTTGAGTCGTAGAAGCCAAAGTTATAATCTACCGTGTCGCCTGGTAAACCATTCCATTCCCAGCGGCCGGCCGAATCATTATAATCCCATCCCGTTACTACCCCGTATGAGTGATTGGAAAGTAGAAGATTGGCAGCAGCGGCACTCATGGTGGTTTCATCATTGTTAAAATCGTATGACTGAAGCGTAGTTGCTCCAAACGACATGCCCTTAGCCGGTGCATAAATACCTTTGGCAATCATGGTACCTGCCACGTGTGATGAATGGTCATTTACCGGTTCGGTTGTTTTTAGTGTGATGGTTTTGCCTGCAAATTCCTGGTGGGCTTTGTAAACCGCGCCGCCATCCCATATGGCCAGTTTATTGGTTAAAAAGTCTGATGAGCCGGATAAATTTAAGCCCAACGAACCGCCGGGCTGCAGGGTATTAGTACCTGTGGTGGCTGCCGCGGTTGTATTGTTATGCGTAATAAGATATATAGGGAAGCCTAATTTATTAACTCCCTGTAAGGTAACCAGGTTGCCGTTTTTTGTACGGCGGGATAATGTCCATCCATGCGTGGACGCTAATGACACTGCCTTGTCGTGAGATGCTTTATAGTTTGTGAGCGATTGCTGTGAAATATCGTTAAGCTGAAGCCTGTTCTTTTCGCTGATCAAAGGCTGTTGGGCCATAGCGTCGCTTACTGCAAACAACAGCAAAAAGCAAAAAGAAATAATTGTGCAAAGTTTGATCATTGGTTTGAAAGATAGGCAATTTTAAGAAAAATCAACCTCAACTAAAACAAAACAACCAACGCTTTACAATATTCGTAAACTTGACAATTAAAGAGTGAAATTTTAGCTGTTACGACAGGTATTTACCCACAATAGGCATCCTGCGGCCCATACCAAATGCTTTTGGTGATACCCTTAAAATAGGTGGTGTTTGATAACGCTTATGCTCGGCCGAATTAGTAAGTTTGATAACCCGGCGAACGGTTGCCTCGTCATATCCCATCCTGATGATCTCGGCCGATGAGCAGCGATTTTCGATATACTCGGCCAGAATCTTGTCAAGCACATCATATTCGGGCAGCGAATCGGTATCTTTTTGATCTGGCCTTAACTCGGCCGATGGCGGTTTAACGATGGAATTGATCGGTATGATCTCCTTATCGCGATTAATGTATCGGGCAAGCTCAAACACCTGGGTTTTGTAAACATCGCCAATAACAGAGATACCGCCGCACATATCGCCATATAAAGTGCCATAGCCTACAGCGGCCTCGCTCTTGTTACTGGTGTTCAGCAAAATATACCCGAACTTATTGCACATCGCCATTAATAAAACAGCCCTGCTGCGCGATTGGATATTTTCCTCCGCGATATTAAAAGGCAAGCCATCGAACTGCGGATTTAACGCTGTTTCAAACGCTTCTGTAATGTTTTTAATGGGCACTATTTCGTGCTTGCAACCAAGGTTATCAACCAAATCCTGAGCATCTTTCAATGAATGGTCCGTTGAAAAGCGTGAAGGCAGCAACACAGCCATCACATTCTGCGGACCGAGGGCTTCAGCAGCCAATGCACATACCACTGCCGAATCAATACCGCCAGACAAACCTAAAATTGCTTGTTTAAAGCCCGATTTATAAAAATAATCACGGATGCCAAGTATAACGGCCTGATAGATCTGCTCAATATCGCCCGGACGCTCGGTTTTAATCGTTGTTGGATGATCAAAGCTGAGCGTGTTATCTTCGTTTAACGTATAATAAGCCATGCTTTCCTCAAAATAAGGCATCTCATCAATCAGCTTACCTGTATTATCAAACACCAACGAACCTCCGTCAAATATCAGTTCCGTTTGGGCACCAACATGATTAACGTACAACAACGGCAATTTGTAGCGACTGGCATTATCACTCAATATCTCTATACGTTCTTCATCATGGTTATAGGCAAAAGGCGATGCAGCGATGTTGATCATCACATGCGGGTTTTGATGAATGAGGGTATCCATCGGTCGGGTAACGTATAGCGGGTTTTCGATGGTATTCCACAGATCCTCGCAAATGGTAAGCGCGATATGCTTGCCTTTAAATTCAATGCAATTAAACTCGGTTGAAGGCTCAAAATAGCGGTATTCGTCAAATACATCGTAATTAGGCAATAGCGCTTTATTTACTACGGCTTTCACCTGACCATTCTCAATAAAATATGCCGAATTGCTCAGGTCTTTACCCTCTGTTTTATGATTAGGAGTTGGCAGGCCTATGATACAGGCTATGTCAACACATACTTCGGCTATCTTTTTGGCAGCTTCATCGCACAAGCCTATAAATTCATCAAACTCCAAAAAATCGCGTGAAGGATAGCCGCAAACACATAGTTCGGCAAATACAACCAGGTCGGCGCCGTGATTTTTTGCTTTTATGATATGATCGATGATCTTATTGGTGTTCGATTCAAAATTACCTACGTGATAGTTGAGCTGTGCTAACGCAATTTTCATAGTATATGTATATTTAATCTTAAGCCGCAAGTCTTTAGTCCAAAGTCAAAAAATGCGACTTTCAACTTAGGGCTACCGACTATTGACTTAACAATAGTAGCAACATTAATGCAAATAAATTTACTTTTGCCTTAAAGGATAAAGATGAACCCTACCCGGTATATAGCAAAGCAAATTTACTTAATTTTTTCCATCGGCCTGATATTAAGCAGCTGTACCCGCAACAAAAAAATTGATGTAAGCAATATCAACGTTAATGTTAAAATTGAACGGTTTGACCACGATTTTGATGCTATGCGCAACAAGCCCATGGCGCAGCAAGCTGCATACCTGCAAAAACAGTATGGCAGCTTTTACCCCGATTTTATTGAACGCATTTTACAGGTTGGCAGTACTAAGGATACAATCTATTTTAAAGCCCTGCATCAGGTGTTTGCGGGCAAAGCCTATAACGACCTGAAACATGATGCCGACGCCGCGTTCCCTGATATGGACAAGCAAAATGCCAGCCTTACCGAAGCCTTTAAATACATTAAATATTATTACCCTCAAAAACCGCTCCCGCGGGTATATGCTTATATTTCCGGTTTCCAGGCACAAACTACCATTGGCGATGGCTATTTCGGCATCGGGATAGATTTGTTTTTGGGTGCGGATTCACGTTTTTATCCTTCGCTGACCAATGCTTTTCCGCATTACCTTTCCAGGTGGTTTACGCCTGATAATATTACCCCGCGGGTAGTTGAAGGCATGGCGCGTGAGGATATGTTCCCGGAAGATGACAATGACAAAGCGCTCCTCAATAAAATGATCTACAACGGCAAGATCATGTATTTTATGGACAAGGTATTGCCTGATATGGCCGATAGCACCAAAATTCGTTACACCACCGAACAATTAAAATGGTGCAATGAGTTTGAAAGCAAAATATGGGGATACTTTTTAGAACAGAACCTGCTATACGAAACCGATTACCAAAAAATTCAGAAGTATCTTACAGAAGCTCCCTTCACCCCCGGACTTGGCGAAAAGAATGAATCGGCACCGAAACTTGCTGTGTGGACGGGCTGGCAGATAGTAAGGAAATATATGGATAAGCACCCTGATGTGACGCTACCTGAGCTGATGGCCGATAAGGATGCCCAAAAACTCCTGAACGAATCGGGATATCACCCCAAATAAAAGGCACAAAAAAAGCGTCTTCAAATGAAGGCGCTTTTTTTATATCATTTTCCTTATTGGGAATTTACTTCATGATTGTGAAAACGCATTTCAAAGCAATCAGGATACCAATGATCATGATAACATTCGAGATGGAAGTGTACATGAAGCCTGAATTGGCATCGCCGGCAAAACGCAGGTAAACACCTACTATACCGATAATTATAGCTACAGTTAATAATTTGTAGTGACCTTCTGCGTTAGCATTTTCCATTGATTCCATGGTACCGATTTTTAATGTTTGCGCAAAAATAGAAATGTTTACCGAAAAAGCGACAAAGTTTTTATGATTTTATGCCGCTGGCAAACCATGCAGGGTGTTTACGCCTATAATAGCGGTACAGCCCCCATAAAACTGCCGACAGCACTATAAATACCCAAATGTTTGCCAGGCCTAACAGCAATTCAACAAACAAGTGCCAGCCATTGCTCAAAGCTATCATCAGCCTGTTAAAAAATGGCAACTGATAGGCAGAAGGATCGTCATTGGCTATCATTTCCTGATTAATGATATTGCTTTGGTAAAAGCTGAGGGATAATACGCTATATTTAACCGCGTCGTCAGTACGCATATTGCCAATTTGCTGATCAACCATGTCATCCTTCAACAACATCACATTTACCGGATTTTTGATTACAACTTTGCCTTTCTTTTGCTGATTAACCATGTCCTGCCGATTTTTGAGTTTTAATTTTTCGGAGAGATAATCGAGTGTACGGTCTTCAATATCCATTCTGCGTAAGGTTACGTACATACCCATATGAGCTACCTCGGTCATGTAACCCTCCAGCTTTTCGGATGGCACCTTAACCGTCATGTCGGCGCTCGTACTCAAGGCAGACACGCGCTTAATAGAATCATCACTTACACGAATGTCCTGTGAACTTTCCACATTCGCCTGCATTTGATGGTGCATTACCATACCACCGTCGCGGGCGGTAAGCGCCGCTATGGCATCGCCCGTTTGCTGAACACTTTTTACTTTAAAACGCATGTCGGCAGTTTTTACCAGTTTGGTTGTCGGGATATCCACCTTTGATGTGTCGGTCATCTTAGCCACCGTATCCGCGCTCGATGAAGAAGCTTTGTCATCGCGGATGGCTTCATAATTTGAGCCCTTACAAGCGCCCAGCAGCAATACACCCGCCAGAAACGCCAGGAATAACTTTGTTTTCATAACTGTTTAATTTTCTTTGGTATACATTGATACCGGAGAGTGGCAAGAGGTAACCCTGACCGTTGATTTTTGTTATGATTATGGTGATTTCGCTGATAGATTTTAGGAGATATATCTGATAAACAGAATGGTTTATATCTTGCATATGGGGCCGCAAGCCGGGAAGCTTGCGGCAATTGAAGCTATTAAAGCCTCATTTTTATATGTTTTCCCCGCAGTAATTGTGTTATAAGGAAAGACACTATGCCAACTGCAAATATCCATTCATTGTATTTAAACGTCCAATAAACAAATGGGCTACTAATGATCAGCCATTCTATTATCAGTTTTATTTTAAGATCTTTCCTGTTAGGGATTATTAACATCAAGTCCAACACAACTAATGCGATAATTAAAAAGGCCCAAAACATCATCCCGTAAGCAATAATTGAAAACAGTGCAACAGTTATCGCCGTAAAAATATTATAAGCTAAATTGACCTTAGTTAAAGTCAAGACAACCGCAAACAGAAATACGCTTCCAAAAATGCCCAAAAGGTTAATCCAGTTTGTTAATATAATTTTCATAGTTATGTTTTGGTGGAAGTTATATTGACACTAAGTTTTGAACGGAAGAAGACCAACATACTACCAACCAACATTATTCCTCCACTTAGCACCCAGAGCCAATATCCCAATTTGTAATTAACTATCGCTGAATAATTGCCTGCTTCATCTGAAATTATCTCTTTAAAAACCAGGAGAGAAACCATAAAAGCAACTGATATCGAACTGACAACAATTGTACGCAGGTATCTATCTTTAAAAGAAAACCATGCGATGATTAAAAAAGGATTTGCTAACCAGCTAAAACCTGCTCCTCCAAAAATCAGACCCAAAGGCCCCATAATCAAGGCCATAATCGAATCACCGCACGACTCTGTTGTACAATAACAGTGCTGTGTTAATGAAATTACATAAACACACATACTCGAGTATAAAACAACAGGCTTCAGATTTAACCTCTTCATTAGTACTACAACTTTAGTGTTTATTCCCCAGAAAACAAAAAGGCTCTCCTTCTGGAAAGCCTTTTCTGTATAAAAGTACTCTTAAACTTAGTTACCGCCTGAAAGGGCTGCCGCGCCACTCACGATCTCGGTAAGCTCGGTAGTGATGGCTGCCTGACGGGCCTGGTTGTATGAAAGTTTCAATGATTTCAAAAGCTCGCCGGCATTTTCGGTTGCTTTGTCCATCGCAGTCATACGGGCACCATGTTCAGATGCGTTTGAATCCAATACAGCGCGGTAAAGTTGGATCTTGATATTTTTAGGGATCAATTGCTCAACTATTTCCTGTTGTGACGGCTCAAGGATGTAATCAACGTTAGCTGCTTTTACTTCCTCTTTCTTTTCGGCTTTTGGCACAGGCAATAACTGTTCAGTGATCAGATACTGTACAGCAGCATTACGGAAGTGGTTATACACCAACTCCACACGGTCGTAATCGCCGTTAACAAAGCCCTGCATGATAGCTTCGGTAATTTTTGAAGCGTTCTCGAAGTTAAGGTCCGAGTACAGATCGTTGTTGTTACCAATTACGTTGTACTTACGCCTTTGATAAAACTCCTGTGCTTTTTTACCGATAGCAACAATAGATACGTTACCGGCGGCAAGTTGCTTAGGATATTTTTCGGCTATAAGGTTATTGGCAGTTTTAATAACGTTAGTATTGAAAGCACCGGCCAAACCACGGTTTGATGATACCACAACTACCAATACACGTACCGGCTCGCGCTCCTGTAAATATGGAGAAGTATTATCCTCCAAACTTGCAGATAAGTTAGCCAACAGGTCCTTCAACTTACTTGCGTAAGGGCGCAGCTGAATAATAGCGTTGGTAGCACGTTTCAACTTAGCAGCCGAAACCATTTTCATAGCCTTGGTGATCTGCTGGGTTGATGATACAGATTTGATCCTGTTTCTTACTTCTTTTAAATTAGCCATTCTTTACGATGTGCAAATTTTAAATGTGCAGATGTGCAAATTGCGCACCGCACCAAATTATTTAATTAAAATCATTTTGAAGAGATATGCTAATCTGCACATTTGCACATCAGCATATCTGCACATCAAAAGATTAATACCTTGCTGACAGTTCTTTAGCTACTGTTTCTAGTACGCCGGTAAGCTGGTCGTCAAATTTACCTGCTTTAAGGGCTGCTAAAACTTCAGGGTGACGAACTTCTAACTGATCGGTAAATTCGGTTTCGAACTCCCTTACTTTATTTACCGGTACGTTACGCATTAAGTTTTTAGTACCCAGGTAAATGATAGCAACCTGTTTCTCTACAGTTACCGGTGAGTATTGACCTTGTTTCAGGATCTCTACGTTACGGATACCTTTATCTAACACGTTTTTGGTTGAAGCGTCAAGGTCGGAACCGAATTTTGAGAATGCCTCAAGCTCACGGAACTGGGCCTGGTCAAGTTTCAAAGTACCGGCAACTTTTTTCATTGATTTGATCTGCGCGTTACCACCTACACGTGATACAGAGATACCTACGTTGATAGCCGGACGAACACCTGCGTTAAACAAGTTTGACTCAAGGAAGATCTGACCGTCAGTAATCGAAATTACGTTAGTTGGGATGTATGCAGATACGTCACCAGCTTGTGTTTCAATGATTGGAAGAGCTGTTAATGAACCACCACCTTTAACGATGCCTTTGATAGACTCAGGAAGGTCATTCATTTGCTGTGCGATAGAATCATTTGAGTTGATTTTAGCGGCACGCTCTAATAAACGGCTGTGCAGGTAAAATACGTCACCTGGGTAAGCCTCACGGCCCGGTGGACGACGTAACAACAATGAAACCTCACGGTAAGCAACGGCTTGTTTTGACAAGTCATCATAGATGATCAAAGCCGGACGGCCTGTATCACGGAAGTACTCGCCGATAGCAGCACCAGCAAACGGAGCAAAGAACTGCATGGTAGCAGAGTCTGAGGCGTTAGCGGCAACTACGATAGAGTATGGCATAGCGCCGTTCTCTTCAAGCGTACGAACGATGTTAGCAACAGTTGATGCTTTTTGTCCGCAGGCTACATATATACAGATTACAGGTTTACCTGCATCATAAAATTCTTTTTGATTGATGATGGTATCGATACAAACCGCAGTTTTACCGGTTTGACGGTCACCGATAACCAACTCACGCTGGCCACGGCCGATAGGGATCATCGCGTCGATAGCTTTGATACCAGTTTGTAATGGCTCGGTTACGGGCTGACGATAGATTACACCAGGCGCTTTACGCTCAAGCGGCATTTCGTAAGTTTCGCCGGTGATTGGGCCTTTACCATCAATAGGGGCACCCAAGGTATCAACAACACGGCCAAGCATGCCTTCGCCTACGTTAATTGACGCGATCCTGTTGGTACGTTTAACGGTATCACCTTCCTTGATATCATCAGATTTGCCTAACAATACCACACCTACGTTATCTTCTTCAAGGTTAAGTACGATGCCTTGCAATCCAGTGCCAAATTCAACCAACTCGCCCGACTGTACTTTAGTTAATCCATAAACGCGTGCGATACCGTCACCCACCTGGAGTACAGTACCCACTTCTTCTAATTCAGATTCTGACTTGAAGCCGGCCAACTGCTGACGCAAAATTGCTGATACTTCGTCTGGTCTTACCTCTACCATTGTTTAAAATTTATTTAGAGTTTTACTTTTAATACTTACTTATTATGCCTTTACAGCAAATTCTTTTTTCATTTTCCTCAGGCTTGCGGCAATACTGGTATCAACCTGCCTGTCACCTATAGTTAACACAAAACCGCCTATCAAAGCCGGGTCAACTTTAGTTTCCAGCACTACTGTACCGCCAACTGATTGTTGCAATTCGGCAACCAATGTTTTCTTATTAGCTTCAGAAAGCGCAGTAGCTGATGTTACCTTAGCTTTGGTGATATGGTTTTTAACATTGTACAGGTTAATGTACTCGCCGGCGGTAAAATATAATACTTCGCCGCGGCCTTTGTTAACCATCAGCTTAAAGAAAGCGATAGTAGTTTTGCTAACTTTATTTAAAAATATCTCGTCAAGAATCTTGATCTTTTTTGAATGAGATATAATAGGATTAGCCAATACTGCTACCAGTTCGGGGCTGCCCTTCAGGGTTTTTAAGAAAAGGTCCATATCGGCTTTGACCTCTGCAACAATTCCTTGTTCCTGTGCAAGATCAATGATCGATTTGGCGTACCTGGTTGCTACCGTGATTTCTGACATGTTTTTTTATTTCGGATTTCGAATTTTCGATTTCGGAATTTTCAATTTGAATTTCGGTTTTTAATTGGTCAGCGAGTAGGGGAATAAATCCGAAATCCCACGTCCCAAATCCGAAATTTTATAACTTCACTTCTTTCAATAACTGGCTAACCAATTCGTCTTGTTGCTGCTGATCTTCAAATTGCTTGCGAAGGATCTTCTCAGCAATTTCTAAAGATAAGGTAGCTACCTGGTTTTTCACATCGGCCAAAGCAATTGCTTTTTGGTTGTTAATTTCAACGCGGGCAAGCTCAATCATACGTGCACCTTCTTTATGTGCAAGCTCTTTAGCGTCAGATACTATCTGCTCTTTCGCTTTGCGCGCTTCAGACAAGATCAGATCACGCTCGGCACGGGCTTGTTTAATCAACGATTCGTTTTCATTGGTTAAACGGCTCATTTCCTCTTTGGCAGCTTCTGCTTTTAATAAAGCATCTTCAATTGAACGTTCACGCTCGCCAATGGCTGCCATGATCGGTTTCCAGGCAAAAGCCCTTAATAAAATAAGCAAAAATACAAATGTGATCGTTGTCCAGATAACCAAACCCCAATCAGGTAATACTAACTCCATTTATTTTATATGATAACGTTATACTATAGTTCTAATTAATACTATTCATTCAAGTAAAAACCGGTGTGTAACCAACCGTTACACGGCCCGGTTTTTATTTTTTAAGGGTAAAATTATTTGTTACCCAAAAGTGCAACAATCACACCGAAAAGAGCAACACCTTCAACAAGTGCGGCAGCGATGATCATGGCAGTTTGAATTTTTGAAGCAGCTTCCGGCTGACGAGAGATACCTTCCATCGCTTTACCACCGATTTGACCGATACCAATACCTGCACCGATAACTGCTAAACCTGCACCTAATGCAGCAATACTTCCAACCATTGTTTTTAAATTTAAATGAATATAGTGTTATTATTAATTACAAATTATTAATGATGATGCTCCTCAACAGCGCTGCCAATAAACAATGCAGTAAGCATTGTAAAGATGAAAGCCTGCAGGAAAGCAACCAGCAATTCTAACACGTCGATAAACAACGCGAAGGCGATCGACACCGGCGCTACAGCTACTGTACCGAAGATGAAGATCAATGAAATCAGCGCAATAACAATAACGTGGCCTGCCATAATGTTAGCAAACAAACGCACCATTAACGCAAAAGGCTTCGAAATGATACCGGCAAGCTCCACTACCCACATGATTGGGTACAGCCAGAACGGAACATCAGGAGCAAATATGTGTTTCCAATAGTACTTGTTACCGTTAAAGTTAACCACTATAAGAGTGATAACTGCAAGCACCATAGTTACCGCGATATTACCTGTAAGGTTTGAACCTCCCGGAAAAAAAGGCACCATACCTATCAGGTTATTGATCAGGATAAAGAAGAACACGGTTAACAGCAGCGGCATAAACTTAGCATACTTGTAACCGATATTAGGCAACGCAACCTCATCACGAATGAAAAGAATAAGCGGTTCCAATAATGACTGCAAACCTTTTGGCGCTTTACCTACACGTTTTTTGTATGATCCGGCCACGGTAAAGAAGATGAGCAACAGCAAAACTACCGATAACCACATCGAGCAAACATTACGGGTGATCGACAAGTCGAACACTTTAGCGCTTTCGTCAACGGTTTTACCATCTGCAACAACAGCTTTTACTTTGTCTTTAACCAAAGCATAAGTATGATACTTTCCCTGATATACTTCTTCGCCTTCATGACCAAATTTTGAAGCCATGAAAAACTCCAGTCCGCCATCGGTATAAAGAAGCACCGGAAGTGGCACAGCAATCTTTCCACCAATGTGGAAATAATGCGAATCGGCAATGTGTTCAAGGATGGTAGCGTTGGCGTCAAACTTTTCTTTTTCGCCGCTTTCAGCAGCAGCTTCAGTAGTGTTTTTTTCTTGTACAGCCTGTACTTTTACCGTTACAAACAGCGAAAAAACGCTTAAAAGGATACCTAAGGTGATTTTTTTTGAGTTCAAAACAGGCCTAAAATCCATTAGCAGAGAGTTTTTTACTTTAATTTTTGGTTGCGCAAGGTACATAATAAGCCGTAAATTTCAAAGACGAGGTTGAAGAAATATACGTAAAAAAAATTGGCAATAAATATCACCTCGTTTACTTTGATTTTAAGTAAAAAAAACAGGCAAAAAAACATACAGGTCAAAAGCTTGATCATGGTAGCACCAAGGAAGGTTTGAGCATATATTTCCTTGTTGATTTTGGTTACTATCAGTATCGAAATAGTGGTAATAAATGTGAGCCCGGTTACAAAACCAAATATCACCCAAAAGTGAGGGTCAAGCCAGGAAGCATGAGCTGATCTGCTTAACAAAAATGGCGGCACAGCTATGATAACAGCAAATAGCAGGAATGATAAAACGGTGGTAAGCAATTTCAATTTTTAACAGATCTGATAACGATGAACAAAGCAATAAATACCCCGATAAGGGCCAGTACAGCGGTAGCCCATTTTACATCGTGCTTACCGGCCTCATCAATTTTATAGCCGGCAAAGGTAAAAATGCCGATAACAACCACCATCTGAAAACCGATACTACTGTATTTGGCATAAGCGCTTAAAGGTTTACCTACCTCATCTTCGTTATTTTGTTCATTTTCGGGCATGCGCAAATTTATTAAACCTATTGCATAATCTTTAGTATTTTAGCAATGCTTTTTTAACTACCATATAGCATTGAGGCGATTATCATCATCCTATAAATCAAACACCTACTTTTTTTTTCTGTTTGCAGTTATCCTGATAGCGGCCGGTTGTTCGCTTGAAAAACAAAGCGGCTTTAACCGCACCATGCAAAACCTCACTGCCCACTACAACATATTATTTAATGCTAATGAAATTTTAAGGCTCAAGCAGGAAAGCTACGCTGCATCCTTTCCCGATGCCTATAGTGAACTATTAAATGTATATCCCGATACTACCGCACAAACAGGTACGCCTGATAAGGACCTGGAAGAAGCTATCGTAAAAGCAAACAAGATCATCAGTATTAAGGAGCAAAGCCATTATTTAGGTGATGCTTACCTGGTACTGGGCAAATCCCGCTACCTGGAGGCTAATTATTTTGATGCTGTTGAGTATTGTAATTATGTAACCCGTTCATTTGGCAAACAAACCAATCTAAAGCAGGAGGCTTTGGTATGGAAGGCCCGCGGGCTTATGTACCTTAACCAGTTACCTTTAGCTAAACTGGTAATTGATTCGGCCATACAGGATATCAACCCTAAAAAAAATGTTACTGCCGATGTTTACGCCACCAAGCTGCAATATGATATCTTAACCCAAAACTATGCCGAAGCCGAAGAGATGGCTAAACTGGCCATTAAATACAGTTATGTTAGCAATCTCAAACTCCGCTGGATATTTATCCTGGGCCAATTACAGGAACTCAACCTCAAGCCGGCCGATGCCTATGAAAGCTATACCCGCATAGTTAAAAGCAACGCCAGTTTTGAAATGGCATTTAATGCTAACCTTAACAGGATCCGCATCCGCGACAATCAAAACGGTGTTAAAGCCAGTAAGATCGATCTGCTACGTGCCCTGCTTAAGAATGAAGACAATACCGATTTTTACGACCAGATCTATTACCAGATTGGTGAACAACAGTTCAAAGCCGGCGAAATCGACAACGCCCTGAAAAGTTATAAGAAATCAGTACGGGTAAGCACCAAAAATCAAAACCAAAAAGGCCTTTCGTATTTACGTATTGCCGATATCAACTTTAAAAACAAGGCCGATTACGTAAATGCCAGGCTTTATTATGACAGTACGCTCAATAACCTGTCGACAAATTATCCCGGTTATCAGCTCATCCGCAAAAAGGCCGATAACCTGCAGATCCTTACCCGCCTGCTTGAAACCATCTCGCGCGAAGATACCCTGCAAATGCTTACCGCTTTGGATGAGAAAGCCCGTGATACCCATATAGATGAAATGGTAGCCCGCAAAACACGCCAGCAGCAACAAGCCGCTTTGGAAGCCACCGGTGCCGCTGCCAATGTCAATAACGGCACTATGCCAAATACCTTAGACAGAAACAGTAATTCACCTTCCTCCAATAAAAACAGCGGTAGTACATTTTACTTTTACAACAACAGCGCCGTAAGCCAGGGCTATAACGACTTTAAGCGTTTATGGGGCAACCGTAAGCTGGAGGATAACTGGCGTCGCAGCAGGCGTTCAAATACTGGTATTCCTACAGCCAATACCGGCATTGGCTCACAGGTTAATGATCCGGATGCTCCGGTTGGTAGCTTAGCGTACAATAGCACAAATGTATCGGCCGGTACTTTCAGGCAGGACTTGGTTAAAAACCTGCCTCTCACCCCTGCCCTTTTGCAGCAATCCAATTTCAAGATCTACAACGCTTATTTTGAAATGGCCAATTTTTATCGTGATGTATTGGAAGATAAAAAGGAAGCCATTGCCACTTACGAAACTTTGCTTAGCCGCTTTCCTCAAAGCAGCGATAAACCTTCTATCTATTATAACCTTTACAGACTTTATGCCGATATCGATGCGACAAAATCAAACGATTACAAGAACAGGCTGCTTAAAGAGTATTCGGAAAGTGTATTTGCTAAAGTAATTCTTGATCCGGATTATGCACGCAAGCTGGCAGATGTAGATGCTGTATTTAACGGCTTTTATAACGAAGTGTACGATCAGTATGCTCAAAAGCAATACGCAAAAGTGATTGAGAAAGCAAATGATTTGCTTAACAAATATCCTGACAACCGGTATGCAGCGCAGTTATACTATCTGAAAGCTATTGCTGCCGGGCATATGGAAAAGTTGCCCCCATTTCAGGCCGATCTGCAGTTAATCGCTGCAACATATCCGCAGGATAAGCTCATCGCCCCACTGGTAAACCAACACCTGGCCTATATCGATTCGAACAAGGTCGAAATAGCTGCGCGTCCGGTGGTATTATTTAATGATGATCCTAACGAGATCCCCTTTACCCCACCGGTAGCATATCAAAAACAAACAGAATACCGTCCGCCATATACCCCATCGGCACAAAATGTAACTCCCCAGGAGCGCCTGCCCGAACGGGATACGCATATAATAGCAGGGGCTAAAACATCGGCACCACAAATTCAGCAGGCTGCAATTCAACAACCAAAACAACTTGCCGTAGGCCAGATCCCTTTACCGCAGCATCAAATGCCGGATACTTCAAGGGATATAGCCACGCAGCCGGCACCAAAACAAAAAGATACTGTGGCTACTGTTCAACCGGTCGCCCTTAACAATGCACCTGCGGTAAACTACATATTCAGCAAGCGCGATAGCAGCAACTATTACTTTGTGATAAATGTATCCAGTGGTACAACTAATCTGGCTTCTACACGTTTTGGAGTAGGGCAGTTTAACCGTACACGATACACCCGCAGCGAAGTAATCCACCACGTTAAAAGCGTTGGCGAAAATAACCAGCTGATATACGTTGGCCGTTTTTACAGCCTTGCCGATGCTAAAGATTATGCACGTACCATTGTACCTCTGCTACCCGATATTATGAAGGTTCCAAAGGATAAATACAGCATTTTTATCATTACCAAAGAAAATCTGGATAAATTAGCAACCCAAAGTATATTGGATAGTTATTTTGACTACTATCAGAAATTTTATTAGAAAATGAGAACCACTAACACAAGGTTTAACTCGAAAAATCAACTCCAGCCTGCAGATATAAGAAGATACAACTGGTACATATGGCGAATTGTGCTTGGCCTTTTTGCTTTTGTTGTTATGATGATAACACTCACTATTTTTGATGTGTTCGGTCAGCTGCCTTCGTTCCGCGACCTGGAAAACCCCAAGAGCAACCAGGCTACAGAGATCATCTCGTCCGATAAACAGGTATTGGGGACTTATTATATTCAAAACCGCTCAAACGTTACTTACCGCGAACTATCGCCAAACGTAATTAACGCTTTGGTTGCTACCGAAGATAAACGCTTTTATGACCATTCAGGTATTGACTTTGGCCGAAGCTTTACCATCTTCGCGCATTTGCTCATTGGGCAAAAGCAGGGTGGCAGTACCATAACGCAACAGCTGGCGCTTAACCTTTTTTCAGAACGTTCGGCCAATCCTTTTAAGCGGATCATCCAAAAACTCCAGGAGTGGGTTACAGCTGTTAAGCTTGAACGCCATTACACCAAAGAAGAGATCCTCACCATGTACCTTAACACGGTCGACTTTGGTGCTTATAACACTTATGGTATCAAATCGGCCGCGCGCACTTATTTTAACACTACGCCTGATAAACTAACACCCGATCAGGCTGCCCTCTTAATAGGCATGGTTAACGGCCCCGGCATTTATTCGCCTATCCGTCACCCGGATAATGCACTTAAAAGGCGTAACCTGGTACTAAACCGTATGGCCGAACAAAATTACCTGAGCGAAGGCCAGGTTGAAGAATATAAACGCAAGCCACTTGGCCTTGATTTTCACCAAAACAATCACTTTGACGGACTGGCTCCATACTTCCGTTCGGTATTGAAGAAAGAGCTTCAAAAGATCTTTAAAGAACAGAATATTAACCGCCCTGATGGCACCCCTTACGATCTTGACCGCGACGGCTTAAAAATATATACCACCATTGATGCCACCATGCAACAATATGCGGAGGATGCGCAGCGTGATTATATGAAAGATTTGCAGGCACATTTCAATGACCACTGGCGCGGCCGTAACCTTTACAAAAGCATCCACAACTTCAAATTTTTGCTTGACCAGGGCATGCAAAAATCTGACAGGTACAAACAACTGAAGCAACAGGAAAAATCTGACGAGGAGATTGAAGAAAACTTCAAGACCAAAACCATGCTTAACCTGTTTACCTGGCACGGCAATATCGATACCATGATGAGGCCAATTGACAGTATTATCTACTGTAAAATGCTTTTGCGTAATGCTCTCATGAGTATGGATCCCACAACCGGCTATGTTAAGGCATGGGTTGGCGGCACCAACTTTGAACATTTTAAATATGACCAGGTAAAGAATGGCACCCGCCAGGTAGGTTCAACAGCCAAACCATTTACTTATGCTGTGGCTATCGACAACGGCTACTCTCCATGTATGAAAATCAATAACGTGCCTGATACTATCCGTGGTTATGGCGCGCCGTGGTGCCCGCGCTCGTCGCCATCCGAAACTTTGCCGGGCTTTATTACTTTAAGGCAGGCACTGGCGCACTCACAAAACTGGGTTACGGCCCACGTTATGGGCGAGGTTAAACCAGAACCTGTTGTTGATCTGATCAAAAAAATGGGTATTACAACCAATGTTCCGCCTTATCCCTCAATTTGCCTGGGTACGTTTGATGCTTCTGTGTTTGAGATGACCGCCGCTTACTCCGCTTTTGCCAACCACGGCCTGTGGACAGAGCCTACTTATATTTTACGCATTGAAGATAAAAACGGCAACGTATTGTATACCCATACTCCGCGCGTGGTGCAAGCCATGAACCCGCAAACGGCTTATGTGATGACCTATATGCTTAAAGGTGTAATTGAAGATGGTACCGGTTCAAGATTAACCTATAAATATGGTTTACGCAACCCTATCGGTGGTAAAACCGGTACAACCCAAAATAACTCCGACGGTTGGTTTATAGGTATAACCCCACAACTGGTTACCGGCTTATGGACAGGTTGCGAAGATCGTGACATTGCCTTCCAGAGCACCCGTTTGGGCGAAGGTGCCAACAGTGCCCTGCCGATATTTGCCATGTACATGAAAAAGGTATATGCCAATGCAGCTTTAGGCATTAAAAAGAATGTTGATTTTGATGCCCCTGCAAATGGAGTTAGCATCATATTGGATTGCGGAGCCTATAACCAGCAGCAACAGGGAACTACCGAAGTGGATAAGAAATTGGGATTTTAATTATTTTTGTTTAGGGTTAATGCCCCATCGTCATTGTTAATTTTAAATATGTCATTGCGGGCGATAGCATGGCAATCGCGAACTAAGCAGGTCGGCCCTGTATAGGATGCGATTGCTTCGTCGTTCCTCCCCGCAATGACATATCTCAGATTAGTAATGACGTTTTCATTAAAACCAATAACTCAGTGAGCGAGAAATTCGATTATAAAAGTGCTTTAAAAAACATCCCTCACAAGCCCGGAGTCTACCAGTACTGGGATAGTGAGCAGGAACTGATATATATTGGTAAGGCTAAAGATTTGCGCAATCGCGTTGGCTCGTATTTTAACCAGGATATCCATATCAATGCCAAAACACGGGTACTGGTATCCAAAATCCGTGCTATAACTTTTACTATCGTTGACACTGAGGTTGATGCCTGGCTGCTGGAAAACAGCATGATCAAGAAGCATCAGCCTCGCTACAACGTCATGCTTAAGGATGATAAAACCTATCCATGGATCATCATTAAAAACGAAAATTACCCACGCATCTTCTGGACCCGCCGTATAATCAAAGACGGCTCCAAATACCTTGGCCCGTATGCATCTATAAGCATGATGCATAACATTTTAGGGCTTATTAAGGAAACTTATCCTCTACGTACCTGCAACCTGCAGCTTACCCGCGAAAATATTGATAAGGGCAAGTTTAAAGTTTGTTTGGAATACCAATTGGGTAATTGCAAAGGCCCCTGCCAAAACTATCAAACCGAAGAAGACTATGATAACAGCATCGAAGAAATTAAGGATATTCTGAACGGGAAGATTGGTGCAGTTCTTCGTCGCTTAAAAAATGAGATGGAAGCGGCTGCTATAGAAATGAATTTTGAGCTGGCGCACCGGCTCAAACGCAAGTTCGAACTGCTTGAAAATTACCAAAGCAAATCCACTGTTGTTAACTCATCTATTACTGATGTGGATGTGTTCAGTATAGCATCTGAAGAAAAACTGGCTTTCGTGAACTTTCTGAAGGTGATGAATGGTACTATTATCCAAACGCAAACCATCGAACTAAAAAAACGCCTTGACGAAAGCGACGAGGAATTGCTTACGCTGGCCATATCCGAGTTCAGGAGCCGTTACAGCAGCGACAGCAAGGAAATCATCGTACCGTTTGATATCGATCTCGAGGACCATCCAAACATCAAATTCACCGTACCAAAACTGGGCGAAAAACGCAAATTGCTTGACCTTTCGCAAAAGAATGTACAGTTCTTTAAAAAGGAAAAGATTGACCAGTACGAGAAACTGAACCCCGAGATCCGCACCGACCGGTTGCTCACGCAGATGATGAAAGATCTGCGCATGAACCAGCTGCCACGCCATATTGAATGTTTCGATAACTCTAACTTCCAGGGCAAATACCCGGTATCGGCCATTGTAGTGTTCAAGGATGGAAAGCCCTCCAAAAAAGATTACCGGCATTTTAACGTAAAAACCGTTGAAGGCCCTAACGACTTTGCCACTATGGAAGAAGCCGTACACCGCCGTTACCGCCGCATGCTGGATGAAGGAACAGAATTACCGCAGCTGATCGTGATTGATGGAGGTAAGGGCCAGTTATCATCGGCCATGCATAGCCTTAAGTTATTGGGTATAGATAAAAAGGTAACCGTGATAGGCATTGCCAAACGCCTGGAGGAGCTTTATTATCCTAACGATCAGTACCCCATGTATCTCGACAAAAAATCGGAAACACTTAAAGTGATCCAGCACCTGCGTGATGAGGCACACCGTTTTGGGATCACCTTCCACCGTAAAAAGCGCGATAAGGGCACATTGGTAACAGAACTTGAGCTGATAGAAGGCATAGGCAAAACCACAGCCGAAAAGCTGCTTAAATACTTTAAATCGGTAAAGAAGATTCGCGAAGCTAACGAGGAAATGCTACTCGAGGTAGTAAATCTTAAACAGGCCAAAGCCATATTGACGTATTTTAATACAGGAGCAGAAATTAAGCAAGGATAGCTCCCAGATTACTACGCCTAAAATAAAGAAGGCCTGGTTCAATCAACCAGGCCTTCTTTATATATTGATGTTTGTGATTTTTATTACTGGGCGATGTAAAATGATTTTTGATCGCCATCCTGATAAACATGGATTGATTTTTTAACTACCTGTTTGTCGGTAGTGATCTCCATAGTGTATTCACCATCTTCTAAACCGGTTAACACATAACCTTTGCTTACATCGGTTTTGCTTGGCACAATGTCTTTCAATAAAAGCTCATTTTCTTTATTGTAAACTTTTACTACTGACTTTCCATTTTCAGTTTTTGCAAAGTTCACTTTCAGACCGCGATCATGATCAAGGGCTTTAAAGCTTACAACTTCTTTGGCTTTAGGGGTAACATCGATTTTGTCTTCGTCGGCTTTGGCTGCTGTAGTAGCAAATACACCTGCAGTTAATAATACAAATAAGGCTGATAATTTTATTGAGGTTTTCATGATCGTAAGGTTTTAATGTTTTAAATATGTTGTGTTGTTGTTTTCAATGATCAAATGAACAACATATATTTTGATCGCTAAAAAGTGTTATACCAGCTGTAGATATAAATAGACAAAGCCTCAAAAACACTCGGCAAACCCTAAAAAGCCCTTGTTTACTATATTTCAGGCGTTGGTCGGAATTTTGGGGGAGTTGGTAGAAAGGAGTAAGCGATTGGTCATGCGTGGGGTGAAAATCGCATATGAAAAGAGATAAGCAATTGTTATCCTGTTAAATGTTTACCGGCTAAATAAGCACGGCAGCAGGTGCGATGAAAAATCTTAGCCGCCTTCCCGATAAAACAGATCTTAAAACAAAACAGGCGATGAAAATTCATCGCCTGTTTTATAATCTTGTTAATCTTAATGTATTAGTACTGCCAAAGATTAAGCTCCCAGTCAAGAAGGGACTTTTTAACCCTTTCTGATTCGTAAAGCTTATCAATACCCTGAGCATAATCTTTTATACGCTCATCTTTGTCGTTACTTTCTTTTACGATATAACTGGTAAAGATGCGTTTTATAAACACGTCGTCAAAGCTTAAGCCGGTGGCATCACTGTTACGGCTAACCACTTCTTTGGTTGCAAGTACCGCGCGTGCTTCAGGAAAATAAATCCAAAAAGCGGGCTGAAAATCGATGTCGAGTGTACCTGTACCTTTAGGTTTAACCAAAGGAGCAATACCTATAATCCGGGGCTCAAATACCGAGCGCTGTTTATCAAAGATCCAATCTTCTTTAATGCGGAATTTAAGCACGCTATCGGGGTTAAACTCACCTGCAACAAGCGTAGATGATATAACGTTATTATCCTTATCGCGCTTTTCAACCACGCTGCTGTCAGATGCTAACCGGCCACGGGCCTGTGCACCTGTTAAAGGAGTAGTAAAACCATCGCCATTGGGATCATCCTTTTTACCCGGGGTCGGGTCATATGCGGTAAGCTCGCCTTTGGCTATGGCATCAAGCAATACATCAATTAAACGGCCCTTGGGTGAAGCCAGGTACTGGTTCATCTTTTCGCGTACATCAATTTCGCGCCAAACGCGTTTGGCAAATGCCACATCATTTTCACGCAAATTAGGATACGGTGTAACCTTGGCGTTTAAAATATTGTTCTTTTTGTAATAGCCATCAAGCGGCCTGTCAAAAGGTTTTGCAGCAATTTTACTCGCAGTATCAAGGGGCTGCTGGCTGGTAACATTATCCGGCTGAACCTGTACAGGTTTCTGAGTTGTTTGCCTGGCGGTGGTGGCCTTTTTCGCCGGCGGCCTCTTGGTGCGCTTTTTTTGCGCATAAGCGCTTATACAAGCCAGGCACAGGATAACAACTAAAATTCTCTTTTTCATACGCGTTTAATTTGCGGATAATACAATCGGGTCAAGTGACCTCGGTGAATGGTCAGGACCTACCGCAACGATATCCTTAAATATAACAGTAGTTCCTGGTGTAACTGTATTTAAAGCACTACGCATAGCGCCGGTTAATTCCCCGCCTGAGCCTGATAAAATAATGGCATCCTGGCGCGGTTTTACAACCAGCATAGTAAAGTGCGTTACGTTAAATTTAGCATCAAAGTCAAAGTTATCCAACTGGGCAAAAAGCCTGTCCTGTGCTCTGATATTAGCCGAACTGGTGTTACCTCCGCTTTTACCTGCAAACTGTGGCTTAGGGTCAGGGATCCTTTTGATACGGAACTGTGTTGAACCCAATACCGCTCCTTTTGCACCACTAACAGAAATTGTAGCTTTGCCTATGCTGTTTACAATTGCTGTGTAATGCCCGCCCGAACCACTAAGAGAACCGGCACCACTAAAATGCACGTTTAAGTCGCTGGCTGCTACGCCAGGCGCAGATACCGAAATAGGATTCGGTACACCGATATAAAGTACATTCATTTTATCAGGAGAAATAACTGCCGAAGGCCTTGCAACTGTATATTCCTGCTTGAAAGGATAAGAGTCATTTTTACCGGTTGTATTGTTTTTAACCGTGATAAAACCTTCTACGGTATGTTTTCCTTCGCCGCTCGCGGTAATGGTATAATTACCCTTACCGTCTGTAACAGATACCCTGCTACCGTTAACAGTGATATCAGGGTTTGATTTTGAATCGTATGCTGTCAAAAAGATCTGGGCAGTATATGGCTGTCCTGCTATCACATAGCTGCTTGGAGCTACCACTACTGCGCTAAACTTATCTAGCGTAACCTGAGCCTGGTCAATTTTACCTAATAATTTCTTAACTACTTCGTTTTCGGCGTTTTTGCTATCAGCTTCAATTTTGGCTAAAGTAGTGAGGGCCGCGCCTAAAGGTATGCCATCCCCAAAATTGGCTTCTTGCCATGATTTTCTAACATCCCCATGCGGTTTTGGCGCTATGGTATTTAGTGAAAACTGTACGCCTACGCTGTCTTTACCCAAAGCTACCATTAACCTTTGGCGGGTTTCATCAATTTTAGCTTTCAATTTCTCCCCATTTCTCTGATTGATCATGATACGGGGCGATATATCCAGGTTATCCCGGGCATCAACGTCATCAATTTCGGGGTTAATCCCGCCGCCTTCCTGAATCAGCTTTGCTTTTAGCTGTTCAACGTAGGTATTTAATTCTGCAGCTATAGCACTTGCCTGTTTAGCTTTATCATAAATAGGTTTAGCCCTTTCAGGTTGTTCCTTCAATTTTGTAGCCTCAAAAGCGCTGTATGTATTTTGCAAACCAGTATTAACATTCCTGGTTGATGCATCCAAACTATTTGTAATATTCTTAAACGCGTCTAACAGGCTATCCGGTACGTTAAGGGCAATGAGGCCCAATAGTACCAGGTATAGTATACCTATCATTCGCTGTCTTGGGGTTTCCTTACCTCCGGCCATCTATTATAAATCTTTTCTGGTAATCAATTAATTAATTATATTAAACACGCGGCTGGTTCATGGCTGTAAGCATGTTACCATAAATGGCGTTTAATGATGCCAGGTTCTTAGCCAAACGACCTACCTCTTCCTTAAACTGTTTTGAATCATCCATTGATTCATTAAAGTTGTTCATGGTAAGCGAAAGGTTCTGGTAAAATTTATTCATTGATTTTAAGTGCGCGCTTGAATCCTGTAATTCCAGCTCGTAAACCGCGTTAAGCGCCGACAGGTTTTTAGCTAATTGGGTAACCTGGTCATGGTAAGCTTTTGAATCAACATTTGAATTAGCCATTTCTGTTAAATTAGCCGATGCCTTTTCAAAAGAAACACTTAGTTTTTCATAGCTTGCGGTTGCATCTTTAACTTTGCTTGTAAAAGCTATAGTAGCTTCCCCCGCATCAGTAACACGTGATATAGCGGCTACCTTATCGCCAAATGTGCGTAAACCATCACCAAGGCTGCGCACCAGCTCAGGGCCAATTTTTGCGTCTTCCATCATTTTATCCAGCGCAGCAGTTGTTGAGGGACCTGTATTACCGCCGCCTCTTACAGTTGCTTTTGGAAGCTCTCCCTGAAAGTCTTCATTTAATTCAGGATACACACGTGCCCAGTTAATTTCTTTATCTTCTCTCTGAAATCCTAATATAAAAAACAGTATAGCCTCAGTTATAAGTCCCCCTGCTATCCAGTAAGTGGCACCAGGCCAATGCAAAATCTTAAACATTAACCCTATAATCACCACAGTAGCACCCCATGATACGATGTTGCCTATTCCGTAAGGTTTTTTCTTTCCAGCCATAATAATTCAGAAGTAAACTTTTATTTTTTAATTTGATTTGCTTGCGTTTAACTAACTCTCGATTAGCGTTTATCTGTAATGTCGCGCCCTAAGTATTTGGTGACGCAGCGGAAACCGATATATGATTTAGCGGTGTCCTGGTATTCGTAGGTCCGGGTTGAGTTTTGAAGAAAATATCCAATATCTTTCCATGAGCCCCCGCGTACAACTTTACGCTTCAATATTTCGGGGTCGGTAGACTTAGCTTCGTAATTGAATGTTGGTGCAAGATCATGCACAAATGTTGACGCTGATTCGTCAAAAGCAGATAATGTCCATTCGGCTACGTTACCTGCCATATTATATAAGCCATAATCATTAGGGAAGTATGAACGTACCGGCACAGTATACGCGCCGCCATCATCAGTATAGTTACCACGCCCCGGTTTAAAGTTAGCCAGTAAACAACCTTTTGCATTTTTAATGTAAGGCCCCCCCCATGGATAATCGGTACCTATCCTGCCGCCACGTGCCGCGTACTCGAACTCGGCTTCCGTAGGCAAACTGTAAGGTGCACGGTGCGGTAAATGGCGCTTATCTTTATAAGCGTCATTATAGCGTGTGCGCCATACACTGTAAGCTCTGGCCTGCCTCCAGGTTACCCCTACAACAGGGTAATTACGGAATGCGGGATGTGAAAAATAACTTTCAACCATAGGCTCGTTGGCAGCATATGAAAAATCGCTTAACCAAACAAGCGTATCCGGATATACCGCTACAGTATCACGAACAATGAAGTCGGAACGGTGTTTTGTTTTATCGTTATGATGATCTGCAGCATCACGCAGCGTAAACAAAGCGTAGTTATATTTAAGTAAGCGAACGTCAACCTCATTACGGTCAAACACACGGTCATCGCCCTGATAGTACATCCCCTGCAATTTTTGAGTATTGTTTGCCTGGTTGCCTTTGCGGCTCCAGATAGGGTTTTTCTTTACAAACTCCCAGTTGATGAATTTTTTACCGCCATTATTATTACCGGCGCCACCTTTGGGCTGTATGAAATATTTATTATCGTTGATATAATTGGTAATGGCTATTGAATCGCGCACCCAGTTCACAAACATTTTGTACTGACTGTTGCTGGTTTCGGTTTGATCCATAAAAAAAGGAGAAACAGTAACCTGTTTAGTTTGGGCTATCTGGGCAAAAGTTACGTCCTGATCAGTTTGCCCCATAAGGAAACTACCACCCGGAATATAAACCATTCCGTAAGGCACCTCGGCCCTGAATGATCTTGCAGGAACCCCTACAACTTCCCCCCGGTCACCGCCTCCGCGGCCACAACCACTTAATACACCACCTGCTAAAACAATTATTAAAAAGTAGATCTGCTTCATTTTACAATCAAAATCAGTTATATAACTATAACACAATGCAACGTCCGAATATATTACATTTTACTCAATGTAAGCTATAAAAAACGATAATTTGGCTTCTTGAATCGATAAACTGTGTACTTATCTTCCCAATACCGCACAAAACGCTATATAATTAACAAACCGCTAACCAATTGTTAACATGACAATTAGTTAGCGGTTATACGGGTAAATATGGTAAAAAGTTGCAGCCTGGTTAAATAAATTTCTAATTTATTTATTTACAAGCTTAACATACTGCTCAATAGCCATTGTCATTGACGGCGCGCCGGGGGTTGGAGCTGGTATATCCAAAATTAAGCCAGCCTCAAGCACTGCCTTATGAGTAGTCGCCCCAAAAGCGGCGATGCGTGTATTGTTTTGCTTAAAATCGGGAAAGTTTTTATACAGCGATTGTATACTCGACGGGCTAAAAAATGCTATAACATCGTAAAACACATCGGCCAGATCGGAAAGATCACTGCAAACAGTACGGAAAAGCACTGCAGGAGTAAAGTTATAACCGTTCTCCAGCAAAAAACGCTGCGTTTCTTCGGCAGCAACATCCGAGCATGGATAAAGGAATTTTTCCGACGAATGCTTTTTCAAAACCTCCGCCAGATCAGCAGCGGTTTGCTTGCCAAAAAAGATCTTACGTTTACGGTACTGAATATACTTTTGAAGGTAAAGCGCTATCGTTTCTGAAAGGCAAAAGTATTTCATTTCAACAGGCACCTCAAAGCGCATCTCTTCGCATATGCGAAAAAAATGATCGGCCGAATTACGACTGGTAAAGATCACAGCGCTAAAATCAGCTAAATTGATCTTCTCTTTTCTGAAATCCTTTGCGGGCACACCCTCAACATGAATAAATGATCTGAAATCAATTTTCAGGTTAAGCTTTTTAGCCAGCTCGGCATAAGGATTTTTATCATTTTCGGGCTTAGGCAAAGTAACCAGTATGCTTTTAACCTTTTTCTTTCTATCTTCCAATTCAGTGCTTTTAATAACCTAAATTTTAATATTCAATGCCTTTATTAAAATCAAAACAGGGCAAATTTCGAGGGCACAAAGATACGTAAATAAATAAAACTTATGAAATCGAAAGGTAGAAATTATATTTACGCTGCTCCTGATGTATTGCCATATAAAAATTATAATGATGATAATAAGCGTAACCGTAAGTAATACAGGAATATATTGTGCACCAAGAAGGCTAAAACAAATAACCACCGGCAAAAAAACAAACGCGATATTAAAATAGGTAAGATGCAGAATATTAAGGTATTCGCTCACCAGCTTATTAATATCAAACACAAACCCTAAAAACTTGAGTATTAGAAACTTGAGCGAAAATAATACAATAATGACTATGGTAAGAAAAGTAAACAGGCCGCTTCCCGCTATTTTATAATAAACGCCTTTGTACGCAGCCAGTTGATATAAGAACAAACCGAACGTAGCACAAAATAACAAAAACAAGCCCAGGAAAGCCCACGAACTAACCGGACTCTCTTCTTTACCGGCTATCGAAAGTACGCGTTTGCTGTAAAAAGAGGCAAATACATTGCTTACATCTTTGCCCAGGGCAAGGTTAAGAATAGCTGTATACAACAGCATGGCAATAATGAGCACAATAACCCAGGGATCACGCGAAGGGCGGTTATGCCCCTCCATTACCCTGCTCTTTGACCTGGAATGGAGATCAAGAAAGCCGTAGCCATGATATAATTCGTGGGCAAAAACGCTATCGGCATATTGGGCCCGCATGGCCGCGTCAGGCACCCTGAGGTAACGCATAGCAATAGAGTCTGCAATAAATTTATCTCTGTTTTGCATGGCATAAGCTACCGAATCAAGCACCGAATTACCGGGACGAAAAGCGCGTGTTGGTGATTTTAAAGGCGTATCAGCCACTATTGAATCCTGTTGCGCAAAAGCAACAGTACAATTCAATAAAAACAGCAAGCTGCACCAAAAAACCAAACAGATCCTCAAAGCTTAAAAAGGGCTATTATTTTTTGCAAAAGTAGGGTAATTATCTGAACCAGAATTTTATCAATTAATATTTTTTTGAATTTATTTGACCTTAATCACTTGCTATTCATTAAAAAGTCGGATTCCTATAAAGAAAAGTCTAATTAATACAATCTGGGTAAAAGCTGGTAAAATATATTTGTTGCAGGATAAGCCGGGGTGGTTAACTATTTAAGGGATGGCTGAAAATTCAGCTAATATTAAGCAGTCATGTAAATTATTTGCCAAACCGTTAGTTAAACGACCCAACGCCGACATTAAACCGATAATTAACAATTAACCTAAATACCGATCTGGAATATTTAAATTCTTTGTACTGTTTATTTAAATGACAAAAGCGCTAATTATGAAAATAAATACCTGCTTATTACTACTTATGCTGTGTTTGTATTACAATGGATATGCCCAGCAAAAAACCATCACCATTAGCAGCCCCGACAGACAAATTAATGTCCACATATTCATCGCCAAAGGCAAATTATCATACAACGCGGCAGTTAACAATACGATGTTGATAGCACCATCGCGCCTGGGTTTAACTGTTGATGGTATCGATCTTGGAGTTGAAACCAAATTTGCGGGTGCCACTTCAAATAAAAAGATAAAGGAAACCTATACTATCAACGGCGCTCACAAAATGGCATATAATGAAGCAAATGAAACTACAATTCCTTTGCTGACAGGAGAGAAGAAATTCAACCTGATTGTGCGTGCTTATAATGACGGCATTGCTGTACGTTACACATTACCCTACAATACCAAAAAAATCAATGCCGACTCGACCTCATGGGAATTTGCCGGAAAAGTAACGCAAGTTGCCTGGTCGGATTATAATGAAGGATATGAAGGCTTAAGCCATGTAACTCCATTGCCATCGGTTCCACAAAATACACCGATAATGGGGCCCTTAACTTTTAATGTAAACGGGATTTTTGCCTCGGTTTCAGAAGCTGATTGCGAAGACTTTTCAGACATGTCTTTTATACGCCATGATAGTTCTTTCAAAGCAAATTTCCCCTTTGCACCCAACGGTTGGGATGTACAATCGGATAGCGATACCGAACATGCTGTACTTAAAGGTATTTATGAAAATCAAAAAGCATCTCCCTGGAGGACAACCATCATAGCAAAAAATTTAACTAAACTTATAAACTCAGACCTGCTCACAAACCTTTGCCCGGCACCACAAAAGGGTAACGATTTTAGTTGGGTAATGCCCGGCCGTTGTTTATGGCAATGGTGGAGCGTTGGCGCCCCCAAGCTTGCTGACCAGAAGAGTTGGTATGATGCAGCGGCTAAACTAAAATGGGAATATTATTTAGTGGATGACGGCTGGCGAAATTGGAGTGAGCCGGGTAAAAATCAATGGCAACTTTTGGGAGATGTGATAGCGTATGGAAAAAGCATTGGCGTAAAATCAATTGTTTGGGTTGATTCTAAAGAAATGCGATCAGCGGCAGCCCGTTATTCGTATCTGAAGCGGATCAAAGAATTGGGAGCAGCAGGTATTAAGATAGACTTTATCCCCCCTGCAACCTCTTCGATCATACAATGGTACATGGGTACCATGCAAGATTGTGCAGACCTCAAACTAATGCTTAATTTTCATGGAAGTGTAAAACCAACGGGATTGACGAGAACCTACCCTATGGATATTACGAGGGAGGCAGTTAGGGGGAATGAATATCATATGACCCGGTATAAAAGAGTGGCACCGTTAGACCATGACGTATCTGTACCGTTTACGCGTTTTACCGCCGGTGCTGCAGATTTTACTCCTGTAATACTGAACCCAGAGCAACTTACATCGCAAAAATTCACCTGGGCCCATGAGTTTGCTCAATCCATCGTATATCTTTCTCCTATTACGCATTTCGCGGACGAATATAAATTTTACCTGGAGAGCCCGATGTTTGATTTATTTCAACAGGTACCTACAACCTGGGACGAGACAAAAGTTTTAAGCTGTACCCAAATGGGTGAAATTGTTGCTTATGCACGCCGAAAAGGAAACACCTGGTGGGTTGGCGTTATGAATGGTGCCGATGCACGTGAAATTAAAATTCCTTTAAACTTTCTACAGCACGCAACAAAAGGGGTACTGATATATGACGGAGAAGATACCAATGCATCTATCCTCCGTGAAGAAAGATTAGTCAATCCCAAAGACACGCTTACTATAAAATTATCGTCGGGTGGTGGCTTTGTAGCTATGCTACGTTAAAAGCAAGGCGTTATATGGCATGTGGCGTGCATAGCGCATGGGCACATGCCAGACCATGTTAAGCACTTGTTTTGTATAAGAATGCAGAATCGACACAAAAGACATGTTCAATTTAGTAAATACGTTATTCCGTAACTCCTGTAGCGGCCCAAAAAACAAGGTATCCGGCTTTATCTTTACTTACAGTAACTTTTTTTAGAATGCGCCCGGGATCAGGATGAATATTCAATACATCGATATTATGATGATCATTTTCTGTTATCTTATTTCCCTGCCCCCATTTGGCCAGATCATGTACTAAGTAGCTCAGGTTTGAGTTACCTTCAGGTATATCATTATAATAATCGGGCAATTTAAAATCTTTAAACTCGCTACCATCGCTATAAGTTAGTGTAATATATAGTTGCGAAGGCCCTTCGGAACTGGTAAGGCTCAGATACAAACCAGAATATTTTTTGTGAGGAACATCGAAGCTAAAACTATCAATACCGGCAACATTTAGGCTTTGGTTACCGTTGTCACCGTTTTTATAATGAAGCAAGGTGGCTGGGTGAAACGAATTAGCCGGGATCAATGGATTATCAGGCAAAGCATACGTATCATGATCGCCATTAAGTTTTGCTGCATCCGCGGTAAGATAACCATCCCCTTTGCCTCCGCCATCAATACCGGTTACCCAGGTTTGCAACTTACCATCGGTAACTGTAGTTACAGGGCGGGCATTTAACAGTTTTTGGATATCTATTTGAATGGTTTTATTGCTGTGCTGGCTGTTGGCAACTCTGCCGGCCAGCAAACACACAGATAAGAAAATAAAGTATTTAAAGGTCATGGTTGTTGTAATTGGGAACTAAAGATAAACAAAGCTTAAATGTCTCCTAACCCTTATTGCACAAATACCGGCTTTAGTCAAAAAAATAATTGCACTACCTTTGCCGCATGGCCGGTATTGAATGTTATCATGACAATCAAATACTTACAATCGCAGAGTAACAAATAAGTAACACAACAAAACCAAATATTCCATTTTGCAAATGCCGTACGGCTTTAATTTTAATAATTAAGCAATACCGATGCTCATTCCTTTATGAACAAAAATATTCCTTAATGATCTTGACCTGCCGGATACCTTATTTCCGGTTGCCGTTGTTTACGACTTTTTGATAGTCGACAGTAAAGTAATAAAAACAACATCAGCCGCTAACGAAATTAAATCGGCTATCGAATACTATGGTACCTCGGAGCTGAAAGCAGGCATCGGACAAATTCGGATACTGGACCTTGAAATCCCGGAAGCAGGTATTGCGGAAAGCATTGCTGGATCTGCAGAAAAGATTGAATATGATTTTAAGTATTTTGAGGGGGAGATAAAAAGCTGATCTCCCTGCCGGACGGCAGTTTCAGGATAAGTGTCGAAGAACGGGAAGTGGGGTAAATAGAAAGCGGGCCGATCCTGTCGGCCACGCTGTTACAGCCTTTCGTGGATGTGCAGCCTTTGCGTTTTAAATACGACGATTGGGAGATCAGGTCACAGTATGTGTTTACGATATTAACCTGTGATCAGAAAATTGATGGATTTATGAAGCCAAAGGCAATGTATTTTGACGCCCTGGACTTCTTTTTCGGGCAGGTATTAAGAACAAATATTACCTGCCTGCAATTACCTTATCATTCCTATTTATTTAAAGACGAGTAACAAATTATCATGAAGAACAATACGGATTATTTGAATTCCTTATCGGTTGAGGACAAGGCCTATCGTGACAGCCTTGCTCCCGGCGACAGGGCTTTATACGACTATTTCGACAGCATGCCGGCAAAGCCAAACAACCATCCCGGAACTTTTAAGCTGGCCTCCCCAATAGGCCCGGAACCGACCGTGGGCGACTGCAGCCCTGAGCTTTGGGTGAAAATAGGGCATATCGGTTAATGCCGGTTATGCCAAGGTTTATCTTCCTATTTTGTAATTGGTGTCGCTTAAGTCCCTCTTGGCGAAGTTATCCCGGATGAGTTTGTGCAATTGTGCTTTTCACCCGTTTTTAAAGCAAAGCAGTTAAGCCGGCCAAAAAGGAAAATAAATCATTCTTTATTAGAGGATTACCCTAACCAGCCGTGTCAGATCAGCCCTCGTTATCAGTGGGCGCGGGAAAGTATAGTAGCCAAACGGCCATACCTATGCTATTTTATAGCGATTGCCTGCCGCTGCAATACCGCAGCCTCCTCTTCTTTAAGCATAAACCGGAACACGCCCCCATCGTACTGCAATTGTAATCCAGCTGTCTTGTTAGCGCAAAGTCTCAGTTCATCATCGTCGGCAAGCTGATAATTGCCGGTAATCTGATTTGTACTCGTGCCCGGATCGGATTTCGCGAGTTCATTGTTCAAATTTGCCAAAGTGATCACCGTCCCATCTGACAACGTAAAAAAAACATTTGCGCCCCTTCCAATGCTTTGAACGTCGGATATCGTTGTTTTGATAGTCATACGGAGAATTCTTTTATCGCCAAACTTCAAGGTCTGCAACAGCAAATACACAACACCGGTACCACCGGTGTCCGGCGCTGAAGCCAGCTGCTCGATACCGGAAATCGCATTTCCGGTATTATTGAGTTTGAGGGCCGTATCAATTTTAATTAAACCGGGTAGATTAACTCCGGCGCTGGCAAGCACAGGAAAAACGAGGCAGGCGATCAGTATCGGTATTTGTTTAAAAATGTTCATATCAGTCTATCAGCGTTATATAATTCAAGTCAAATACGGTATTGGCGTCAAAGGTCATAATCTTTCCGTCCGAGGAGGCAGGCCCTACAGATCCGCAGTTCAGGCGGATGGAATAAACGCCTTTCGCGCCTAAGGGCCCGAAATCGATGTCTGGGCTATCCAAAGAACCTGCGGGAATATCCACTCGCAAACCGTTAAGAAAGGCTGTATTGCCACCGCGGGTCGCGTAAGCTGCGACAAACGTGAATACCACATTGGAATGCACCACCGGTACGTGAGAAGAAACCAGCAAATGACCATCCGTGCCCACCCTTGCCGAAAATGTTGCCTTTTCAGATGGTGAAGTGGTTACGGAGGTAAGGTTATAACTGGTATTTGCAGCATAGTTGATGGTCGTTCCGTTAAGTGTGCCCGGATTGATACCACCATTATTAAGCCTGACCGTAAATGGACCGGGTGTTAAGCCCATAGCACCCATGTCTACCTCAGCTCCATCTTTGAGCCCTGCATCAAGATTAACCAGCGTGCCGGTCTGGAAGATTTCACTTGCACCCTGAGGAGTAAAATAAGCTCCGATATAACTAAACAGCGTAGTAGTATATAGATCATTCAAATGTGGCGTCACCCATAGATGGTTGTCAGCTGACACCCGAACCGTATAAGTCAGGTTATCGGAAAGTAATGGCGGCATCCCGGTCCCTACCCCAAGGGTATAATTGGTAAAGCCGGTATTGCCCCAGTGATCTACCGCCGTCACCTTAAAGGTATAACTTGCCGCACTGTTCGCCGCGGGTGTCCCGGAAAGTATGCCGGTAGTCGTATTGAAACTCATCCCCGGCGGCAATGTTCCTGTAAATGACAGTGTATATTTACCATAACCTAATGCACCGAACAACGTCCGGTTATAAGCTACGCCGATCTGCGCATTTTGCAGGTGAAGCGGCGCTACGATAACCCCGGGCACGGGCTTCACAACCAGCGTGAAATTCCCGGTTACCGAAGCGTTGTTGCTGTCAGCAACTTTCACAACCAGGGGAAAGCTTCCGCTTTGCGTTGCGGTACCGGTAAACGTACCGTCAGTATTGAAAGTCAACCCGGTTGGTATTGAGCCCGAAACAATATTAAATGTATACGGGCCTTTGCCACCGGTGGCGGTTACTACAGAAACCGTTGGAATATTTTGCACGAACTGACGGAGTACTGTCCGGTAAAAAGCCAGCGGCATCAACGGCAATGAATTTCCCAGTAAGGTGCTGTTTGATTTGATTCCCGCGGCATACAATGCATTCCCCGCATCTGTCGGGTGTATACCGTCCGCCAGGTTATCCTGCGTCGGGGCGAAAAGGTTTTCGAAATCCACGAAACGGCAATAACTATGGCCCGGGCCCAGGGCCACCGCCCGCTGCACATCGCGGTAATCGTCTGCGGTCGGTCCCGTAGTCGACAGTCCGTTGTCACTATAGGTTTCTCCATTAGGCCCTTCATAATATTCCGGGCCGGTACTCTGGATATAAATAACAGCCGAAGGACGTAAGGCATGCAACTGCTCTACCAATGATTTTAATTCGGAATAAAAATTGTGCAGAGGTGTCATGAAGCCATAGTCGTTTACCCCTATCTGAAACCAATAGTTAGCTACGTTGTAGTTCGCCAGCTTTTGCGCAAACGCCGTCACATGCGCGGCATCATAAGTATCGGTATGCAGGATACGTCCGGCATACCCTTCTGAAAATATATCTCCCGAAAACGAGAAAGCAGGATCGCGGGCGATCTTCATCATCCAGACGTTGTTCTGTGCGTCGGATGAAATATTGAAACCGGAAAGGATAGAATCATGAATAAATAAGACACTTCCCGGCTTTACCGTAGTGGACGGGCTTACTGTGGTGGTGCCGCCGGAAAGATAAACCGCCCTCAGGTAGGTACCGGCCCTGCGAACGCGCGGATCAGTGATCACGTTATTCACCGAATAGGTGCCCTGTCCCGGCATCATAACTTCCACTGTTTTGTTTCCGGGAGGCAGCACATCTGAAATATACTGAACGATCTTCGCCTGGTCCGCCCCCTCGACCTGGTAATATTTATAAAGTTTGCCGTCGATAAAGATCGCCGGTCCTGAAATATTGGATGGTTTATCCCCATTATAGTTAGCAAATGGCGAAGGGATCGTCCCGTCCATCGGCGTTACCGTTCCATATGCGCCTTCCTGTACCATACAATTGGTATAAACAAGAAAAGTGTCATTAAGCGGATCCGAACCATTGGTGGGATTCGTGATCCGTTGTACCAGCAAGCCAAGCGTTACTGCTCCTGCCGGCGCTGTCAGCGTATAGCACACCGGATTTGATCCGCTTACTACCGGCAATGCCTGCGGTCCCGCCATCGGCGCTCCGCTGCTGTTGTAAAAAACATAGGTTGGGTTGGTGGTTCTCAGGCCTGATATTGTATAAACCCTGCCAGATATAACTTTAGTCGCCGTGTTGACCACATTACTTCCCGTAATTACGTTACCGGAAGCGTCGAAGTCAGAATTGCCCTGCACCGTGACCAGTGGGAAAAGGTTCAGCACACGCTTATCATAAAAATCCCGTACATATTCGATCGCAATTTGTGTGGCATCGGTCTGGAAGCGCATCCGGGCGTAAGCAGAGTGCTGCAGGTATTTTTTACGGCTCGCATTGTAGCTGTCGCTCCAGCCGTACCAGGTGGTCTCCGTATTGCCGATTAATGAAGTTGCATCAGCCCGGTAGCGGCGGAACAAGCCGTTCATCCCCGCCTGCTGCAGGGTAAGGCACATATTCTTCTTGAACTGGCCGGAAGCTTGTGCCGATGAGTTCCCCCCGTTAAAAACAACCGCGAAAATATATTCCGTCTGCGGGTAAAGGTTGGTCAGCGCCCAGCCAAAGTCCTGGTACACGCCCGCTGTTAATGTAAAAGTCTTCCGGGCCTGGATACTCAAATTGTTAGATGCTAACAACTGGATCTCAATGGTGCCGCTGCCCTTAGCAGTGAAGGTCAGGTTCCCCCGGACCGGTACAAGCGGGGATATGGAGCCCATGGTAGAAAAGTAAACAAAGCGGCCGGCGTTTGTCCCCGCAGTTCCGCTTGGATTGATCGTCGTACCGTCATCAGGAGCAATGGTAAACCCTGTTGGCGCTTCCTGCTTCCATTCTGCTTCCAGAATGTCGGTATTGACAAAACTGCCAAGACTGTTGGAAGCGGTTGATTCAGGATAAGCGGGGCCTGGAACCGCAGCGGAGTTATAATTATGAAGCATGGAGATCGTATTATCGATATCGTTTGCCGAGATCAGGTCGGGTTTACCATCCCCGTCGATATCACCTACGCCCAGCGAATAAGGCGTATTACCGGTAGTAAAGTCGATCTTGGTTACCAGGGTGTTGATATCAATGGTACCGGAAACTGACTTGTTCCGGAATATGGACATTGTCTTTCCGTTATAATTGGCCGCTGCGATATCCGGTTTGCCGTCGCCGTCGATATCTCCTATGCCTATTGCGACCGGTTCACTTCCGGTTCCGTAATCGGACGCTGCGGCAAAACCGGTTCCGGTCAGCGTATTCCTCAGAATGGAAATCACATTCCTGGTCGGATGATAGTTAGACGCCACGATATCCGCGTTACCGTCCTGATCGATGTCCGCCAGGAATACGGCAGTAGGTGCGCCCGCCAGGGCGATCACGGGCATGGTGGTTAGCGAAGTCAGGGTAAAGGCCCCTGCTGTCGAGGCATTTTTGAAAAAAGAAAGATTATTAGCAGCATAATTTCCTACGATGATATCGGCCTTGCCATCATTATCGACATCCCCTATGGCAACGGAGTTCGGTGAAGCACCTGTAGCAAAATCAATTTTGGTAGCTAAGGCGAATGTGCCGGAGACGCTCGTATTCCTTAATACAGAAATCGTATTTCCAGAAAAATTGGATGTCACAATATCGGGCAGGCCATCTTTATCGAGGTCACCGATGGCCAGCGCGAGAGAATTTCCTCCTATGCCAAAGTCAAGTCTGGGCAAAAAGGCGATGGTGTGCGTAGATGGCCCAGTGAATGACGAATTATTGATAAAGACAGAAAGCGTACTGGTTAACTGGTGTACCACGGCAATGTCAAGTTTGCCATCCCCATTCAGGTCAGCAACCGCAAATGCACTCGGGTTGGCCAGTGTGCCGATATCCGTCTTGGCAGAAAAAGAATTAGAAGTGATATTACTACCGGTCGCCCCGTTTACTAATACCGAAAACGAATTACTCGTCCCGTTTAATGAAAGCACATCTGCATTCCCGTCACCATCAATATCCGCAGCGGCAACGGCCACCGGGTTATTGCCTGTGGTGAAGTCGATCGCAGGGTCGATATCGGATGAGCCAATACTGTTATGCGTCGTAAAAGTCGGGATAAAAGGCTTGGCTGAATACCCGGTTAATTTGCTGGCGGTATTCAATACCGAAACCGGCTGATAAGCCGCCCCTTTCGGCACGGTTACAACAAGCTGCGTGGCTGTAGCTGTGGAAACAGTTGCTTTCGTTGCCCCGAAATAAACGATATTATTAGCTGCTGTGGTATTGAAGTTCGTTCCTGTCAGGGTTATTGCGGTACCAATTGCTCCGTTAGCAGGGGTAAACGAAGTAATAGCCGGCAGTTGAGCACTGGCATATACCGAAATTCCAATGCATACAACGAGCATTATTACTTTGACAATAGATTTCACGTATTTATAAGGCTAAGGTTATATTAAAAAAATTGCTCCGTTTACTTTTCTCTATGAAGTGTTATATTATCCTTAAATAGTCAACATCAAACTCTAATCTTTGAACATTGGTTTAATGTCTTCCATTGGAAATATCTTACATAAACAATTACAAGTCTTGGCTATTTATGAATTGTTCGAACACCTGAAGAAACAATTCAACAGAATGTGACTCGCTTGCTGAATAAAATCTAAATAACCGCGGCCAATTGTAGTCGCCTTGGATGACAAAGTCACTTGCAAAATATTCGTTAACAAATGTTCTAAAATTTTGATGAAAGACATTAAGGATTTCAGATTGGCTTCCTGCTATATATCCAAATATCATCGCATAAATCCCATCCACGTTCGAAATTTGATAAATAGCAGGTTTTTTTGCTACTGCCGAAATAAATTCAATAAATTTATAAAGAGACTGCTTTTCTTCCATTATTTGACTTTTTTGGTATAATTTTCTAATAGTTTGGAGCCTGGTATCACTGTAACAGTACCATTTTTGTTAATAACAGCACCTTCTATAGACTTTACATATTCTTCTTTCGCTATCCCCTGTGGATGTAAATTATCAAAAATAACCGTTTTCCCATCTTTTGTAACCTCAATAAATTGATGCATGCCATTGTCTGCCAATTGCTTTTCGGCTGTACCTATAAAGGTATTTTTACCTAGATTAATTTCAAATTTTTCGACTGTACCACCAGCTTTGGTTATCGCTTTATTGTATTTAGAAAAGAATTCCGCTGCAAATTCTGTGCATTTTCCAAATTTGGCATATTTAGATAACTTTAACTCTTCAAGTCCTGGTATTATAGCAAGTACACCCAAAGTGCCTAGTACGTAGTGGCCCCCTTTATAATCTTTATAAGCATCGATTCCAATTTGTGCAGGATTAACTAAATGATTTGCTTCTTTGCTGTTCATCATAAAAGCAGAAAAGCCCATTTTTACTTTCATACGGAAACTTGGTGGCTGCCCCGTAGCATATTCATACGTTCTCATTAGACCTTCATGGGTGTTTTCTATTCTCGTAACGTACCCAATCACTGCTTTCTTTGAATTATCAATAAGAGATCTTATATCTTCCGCAATGTTATTACGTGGATCCATATAAACTGCTGCTTCCAAACCGTCAATGTCTATTGCCCGAATAGGTGTATTACTCGCAAATTGATATGGTGTCAATTCCGGATATGACTTACTAATCGGATCCACACTTAAAAACCTTCCCAACCTCGGATCATAAATTCTCATGCCATAATCCTGCTCATTGCCAATATCCTTACCTACGTCATTATCATTTTCCTTGCCATTGAACCCGTACCGGTAATTGGCCGCGCTTCCCGCAAGGTATTGTTTCCCGGTTCCCGGCTGTAATTTTCCAAACGGTGAATAATCCTGCGCGGAGATCACATCCGGGAGGAAGGAAGGCGTGGCTCCCTGCTGGATACGGCGGTCGCTTACAGTTGCCATGACATTTCCCAGGTGATTGGTCAGTTCATAATACTTGCGTCCCGCAATTCCATAGGCGTCATCTCCTGCTGTAGCAGTGGCCGTATTCAGATTGACATTCGGTGTCCAGGTACCCAACCTCGATGTACCGTACAACTGCTGCTCGCGCCAGTTAACCGCGGAAGATGCGTTATCATAAACAGCCAACGGGTTACCCTGTCCGTCGCGAACATACCAAGTGGTTAAGCCGCCAACAGATTTGCTTGCCCTGTTTCCCGCCGCATCATAGGTATAAATAATGTTACCACTTGCTTTGCTGATCTGTTTGATCTTTCCGTATACCGTCCAATCAATGTTGGTAATAGAAGACTGTACATCTTTGTTTAGGTTACCGATCTGGTCATACGTATAATTCCCTGCTGACTGATTGTCGATGTCGCTGGTATAGCTCGAATTCACGGCATCGTTGACGTAAGCGAGCTGGTTGTTCTTCAAACGTCCGTTCGGATCCTTATTATACCGGTAAGTCAGGTTATCCATAGCCAAACCACCCGCACCATTCCGGAAAAAGGTCAGGATGTTCCCGTTTCCGTCATAGGTCATGTTCTCCTGGAAATCAGGTGTAATACTGCTGCTGTTCCAGGTGCCGCCGATGATGCTATTATGCTGGCGCATATTCTTGATCCGGTTCAGCTGGTCGTAGTGATAGGTATAACCGACCGGCGCGCCGCTGTTCAGCGCACTTAAGGACATGGTGGTATTACTGATATTGCCGTTATACAGACTCTGCCCGGTTATATCTCCCGCCTGCGCGGTATATTGCAAGCCAAATGCCGTTGAACCGGAACCACCGATAGGCTGGTAATCCTTGAAGGTACCGTTATAATATCCTAATGAATAAGCAAGTGCATCCCTGGCAACCGTCTGGTTATTACCAGTCATCCCGTCCAGGCCGATATCATCGGTACTGGCAGTATTCTGACTGTTAACCCCTTTCAGCCATCCCTGGAGCGTATACGCATAATCAAGGCCCTGCACGTACCCGGCATCATCGCCCAGCGTCATTCGCGCCAGCGGCCCGTGCAGGTAATAACTGTAGTGGGCATCCTTACGTTTATTCTCCAGCAGCAGTTCACTTCCCTGGTACGGACGGATCATCGCCGTCGTTGAACTCGACGCATCTGTCAGCCTGTTCTCCGCATCGTAATCGTACTTATAGAAAAATTCATCTGTTTGGCCAGCCTGGTAGCGCACAAAATTCACCTTCCCGCTTACCAGGTCATATTCATAATCGACCTGTTTCAGGCCCAACCCGTTGATCTGCTGCCATAATGTATTGACATTTCCGTCGAGATCGTAATTGTAGTAGGTCGCCTGTTGTACAGCGTCTGTTTTATTGTCACGATAAGTGCTTGCAGAAACTCTCTTGCGCAGGTTGTTTTGCGTGATCGTTGTCGCTAAGCCAGTCAGGCCGGACGCCGGCTGGTCATAAAACGTTGCCGTGATCTGCGCGTCCGTACCCGTGTTGTAAAAATTACCGATGGTATAATCATCTAGGTAATTAGCCACACCGATTCCCGCACTTGAGGCAGTCTTTTCACCAACTTCTGAGATCCTTCCAAGTTCATCATATTTGGTGTAGCTAAACTTCTGCCCTGCCAGTTGCTTGTCGTTCTGTGAGGCGATCAGGCGGCTTTTCCTGTCATACCAAAAACTGTTGGTACCGCCGTCCGGTGAGTTCTGCTGGCTAACCTGGTTGCTGGCATTATACGTGTAACTGGTAGCGAGCACATGGTTCGGGTAAATACCGTTCAGCTTGGTCTCCAGCTGACTTGTCGGCCCTATCGTTGTTTCACTGCCCGCAGCCGGAATGTTGAACCTGTACCAGTGCCCGTCGGTATTGACCGGCATAAAGCAGTTATTGGCCGCATTCACCATGATCTCGCTCGGTGTCAGCAAGCGGGTATAAAACCTGGCATGTTTCAATACCGTAATGTCCGATGCAGGCAATGCAGATGACGCCCCGGCGATAACCGGCGCTTTACTGCCGTTGACATAAACACTCAGGGGGCCGTTCAGCAAACTGGACGACTGCACGACTACATGGGTCCATTGCTGGAACTGAACCAAAGCCGCCAAATTCACAGAAACATGGTTAGCGCGTGTGAAAGTTCCGTTCGACGGCGCCGAAAACACATCCGCGCTCAGGATCGGTCCGTCAACAGAAATCTGCAACTGGTATTGCCCGTTGGTCGTCGACTGTGCGTATTGATATTTGCTCGTGAAAGGGCTGTATAACCAGAACTCCGCGGCCGCATTTGTGTTGCTTGAAAGCGCGGTCGACAAGTCCGCAAGCTCTCCTGAAAGGTTCGTCGTCGTAGGACCGGTATAACCCGAACCGCAGGATCCGGCGTCGCCTCCGTCCCTGACCTGCTGAACCTGCTGGATCTGCGCGGCGTTAAGCAAGCTCACCCCTTCCGGCGGGATCGTCCTTACCAGGTTATCCGCCTGGTCATAGTAATACAAAGTATAATGATAATTCTGTTTATTGGCCGTGGCATTCAGGTTCGCTTTGGCAGCGGCACAGGTAGCGATATAATTTGCGCGGAATAAGGCTTTCTGCTCATCGATATATACTTTGTAAAGTTGTCTCGCCGTGGAGGCAGCCACGCCGATATTGGCTTTAATATCGACATACGGATCCGGGGTTACCGGTATAAAAGCAGGTACATTGCAAAGCATACCCGACGGACTGGCATCATAAGTAGCATAAGTCGAATATCCTAAAGAAAATCCGAACTTTTGGTTCATGAAATTCGTCAAAATCAGCTGGTAATTTGGGCTTGCTGTTGTCAGCCCGCCTGGAAAATTACCCACCAGTTCACTTCTGGCAGTGGCAAAATCACTTGCAGTAATACAACCTGTCGCGCCCGGCTGGAGGAAAACAGGAAGCGTCAGGTCCTGGCTCAATACGTAATTACAGCCGGCCGAGGCATTCTGCAATATGCTGAATTCTGTTTGTGACAGCGTCATCGCCGTTCCGAACTTACTGACCAGGTACTGATAGAGGGTGCCCGAATAAGCAGCCGCTACCCTGGCCGCCTCAAACTGAGCCAGTACGGCTGCTATCGCAGCGCTGCTGTTGGACACGTTGTAATTTGCCGCCTGTGTAGGCTTAGCGTAGGATCCGGGCCCATTGAGCAACCAGGGGTTCAACGTCGGCGTAAATCCCGCAAACGGAGATCCCGAGTAGGTCAATGTATTTTTGATGACCTCCCCAAAATCCTTAGGCGACGATCCGGTCTTGCTGGTGCTGGCCCCGAAAGGATGGGTTGAATCGCCGTTACCAGCACAGAACTGGATCAGTGCAGCAGTCAGGGCATCTATCTTAGCCTGGGGATACACTGAAAGCCCGGTACTCAATGTCCTAATCCAGGCTACCGAGTTCCCTTCACAACTATTCTGAATCTGGATCGCGATCAAGGCATTATTTTGTGCGTCTGATCCATTTGGTCCGTCCTTTGTTGTCGGAAAATTATTGGTCCGGGAAATGATATCAAAACGTGATGTTTTAGTCGGGTAATTGTATGAGCAGCCACCAGCAGGGGGCGGGGCAGGGGTAGCACAGTCCGTTACACTGCCATAAACATTCCAGCGTCCAGTGGTATATTCCGGGGTTTCAAATAACCCTAAGAAGCCTCCATGTGCGCCGACCTTAAAATATTGCGTAGGGACGCGGGCTACACCGACATCGCTGTTTGCGTCTATGCTGATACGATACCAGTAGTTTCGAAAGATGTTGCGAGGCTCATCATTGATCAGCGTAACGACCATCCCGTTCCTGATACAATACGGAATGTCGGGACTGACCGCAACCCTTACTTTTGTCCAATAAATGGGATCATTGCCCTGCGGTTCATAACTAATTCCGCTGATGTAAAAATCATTTCCTGTTTTCGGCCCACTGTAATCAATACTTTTTGGGGGAGCCTGTACATAGCCGTCGTATGGCGTCCGCCGGGTCGGTGTACCCGGTGGCGCTGGTGCCACTCCTGTGCAATTCACGACGCGGATCTTGACTGCGCCAAGCGGCACGGTGGCAGGTAAGCAAAACGTAGTTTTGGAAGTACCTCCCGCCATAGTAATGCTCGGTGGAGCATTGGTCACATCGACACCTGAACCATAGTAAAGATAGAGGTATGTGTTATTCAACAAATTCCCTTTATTGTAGGTAATCGTAACCGCCTGTCCGCATGGATTTGTACCGGTGCCGGAAGGAGCCGGATCAAACTCCGTGGCCCGGGAGATGGTGAAGTCGCCGACTTCAGGACAATTAGCTGTCGCCAACGGTACGGTATATGGCGTACCGATATCACAGGCATCCGCACAGGATACCTGTTTCCGGAGCATGTCATAATACACATCTTTTAACTGGAAATAAAATGCCTTATACTGGGACCAGTCGCGGTCCGGCACCCTGCATGCGGCCGCCGAGCAATTGTTCCAGCAATTGTTGGACTGACTGTCGCCGGTTGAACAGTTCCCGCTGCAATAGAGTTCGTAGTCTATATACTGTGAAAGGTTTTTAACCACCGCACCGGGTGTACTGTAATGAAGCACACTTGAACTGTAATTATTCAGGTCGTTCAGCATTGCCTGTTTAATCGTTGTACTGGTCCCCGGTACCAGTGCAATAGAAGCAGGGCCGCCATCTGCAAAGAAGGGGTCAACAGCGAACAGCCAAGCACCATTGGTGTAGCTGTAAGTGAAACCATTCGGCGCGCCCTTGATCGACGGGATATCTGTGAACTTAACCGCCAGCTGCTTTACACGTTCATCCCAGTCCTTATTTGATGAATTCGCCTGGCAAAATAAAAGCTTGCAGTATTCCGGATGGTATTGCAGGAACAGGCCGTTCCAGCTGTCATTCCAGTATTTAACAAGATCTGCCAGGGAGGTTGAACCGTCGTTTGCCGAGGAAACCTTGCCATCATCTTTCGTAAAATAATGCGATTGGTATACCGGATCGTTCACATCCTGTATTACCGGAAACACCCTGCGCCAATTATCATTGATTATGTTGATATCCGTTTCCAATGGCTTGTTCTGATCGTCAAAAAGCGAATATTGACCGCCGGGCGCGACATCTTTCTCCATCAAGGCCTGGGTGTCGGCACAGGGTGAAAAATCGCAGGCAGTTGTCGCCGCCTGGGCCTGAGCCAGTAAGGCATCGTATTTCGAGCTCACCCAGTTGTTGTAACTGGTCTGGTCCGCTGTAGCGTAGCTGCTGATCACAATGCCGTTTGCGGCAAGTTTGTCATTGAACATTTGCGTGAACGCAGCTTTAGTTCCTAAAACCTGCAAGGCAGTCCGGCAATCTCCCAGTAAACCATTGAAATCGATAGCCGCCAGTTGTGCCTGGAGATAAGTCCATTCGGTATTCAATAACTTATTGGTTTGGGCACTGGTAAGCCATTGGTCGACGTAATCTTCGATCGACTGACGGTTCATTGCAAACTCGACTGTGATGTAGTACTCGCCAATAGCATTGAAATTGGCGTCAAAGCTGCCGGTCTGAGAGCCCGGGGTACAACTCACACTGCCTTTTGCGCCGACTGCTAAAGGCAGGGTGATACCCGTCAACGTCAAGGGTGTATTAGGCGCGCAGGAATTGACGACTTTGACATTCATATCATAATAACAACTGCTGCAGATCTGCGTGCTTCCCTGGGAATAGGTATAGATCAGCTTTTGCATATCGAAAGTGAAATGCACGGGGCCGGTTACCGCTGCCAGGTAGGTAGTTGTACCCGACAGTTTAACGGAAGCATTATCAAAAACAAACTGTTCGGGTTTCAAGACCTTGCTTACCTGCTGCTGCGATGTAGGCATCGAAGGAAGCGCGTCCATTCCCGTAGGCGCTCCGCCGGCCAATGCCGTTGCAATGGTTTTTCCGCTGGCGTTTTGGTAACTGATACTGATCTGGTTGTTCGCATCGACCACCATATTCTTGGTGTAATGCTCCGCATAACCAACCTCGTTGCCAAATAGCTGGTCGAGCTCCCATTGCTCTGGCTTCCCGTAATAATACTTTGTGGTATTGCCTGGTACGCCCCCCGGCTGAAAGGCGGGTCCTACCCCGCCCTGCAGTTTAATGCGCCCGGTATTATCAGCGGTATATTGGGTAACCGAAAGCGGGTACTGCTGGGCATCGGGAATATATTTCGCGTTCGCGGCGAAAGCCGAATATAAAGGGTCATTCAGGAAATCATTGCCGGTTGAGTAGTATTTACTCGTCCCCTTTCCTGCCGAAAGCGGGGCGGGTATAAACTCGCAGTTTACGCTGCCGGTACCGATGACATCCCGGTAAGTATAAGGCGCCGGCGTGGCGCTGGTATTGACATTGAGTTTCTGAAAATAATGGAGATACGGAACATTCGTCCAGACGCCATTAATTTGCTCCTTCGCGGGTGCAGGAAGTATGCTGGCTGTTTGACGGCCGAATAAATCGTATATATTCTCCTGAACCAGCGGTACATTCTGAGAGTTATTCAGTGTAACCGTCTGCCTGTTCCTGAGTGTCCCGTCAAAATAGCTGATCACCTCTTTTTTCCTGCCCTCCTCCGCAAATGCTTCCGAATATTGCCAGTTAAGCGCAGGTTCATGCCAGTACGAAGTCAGATCCCAAATTAAAAAGTGGCTGGTGGGGCTGGCTGCATCCTTATAGGTCCAGTCCCCTGCTACCCGAATACCATCGGCCGTGTATTGCACGGCGCGAATCCTGGCTAACAGGTATTTATCGTTGTAAGCAAGCGAAATGGTATAGGCCTCCGCCGAGGTTGTCATCCGGCTTGCATTGTTTTTAAAAATCGGTTCTCCCTGGGCCGCTGCCCCGGTGTTCGCCAGCATGGCGGCAGCAATACTTTCATTGGCGTCGCCCTCGGCGATCGTGGTCCATTCTACATCATATTCATGGGCGCCGGTTACCGTAGTCCAGCTTAAGGGGAGCTGTTTTGTCGAGTTGATCTGGTACGAATTCACGAGAACAGGATCATGAACGTTGAAATTATAGGCACGGTCAACCGACACTGTACCGGTCAATTGCACCATACCCGCACCAGGTAAATTGTCCCCGGGGTTTTTAACGTCAGCACTCTGTACGGTAACGACTATCTTCAATGCACCGGTCGTATTCCGCGTATCGACGCGCTGGTAGGTATTCGCGGCTCCTGCAGCCGTATTATAATTGACAGCTAAGGTTTCAGTCTTCGAACTGAAAGGAGTAAGAGAAGACGCCGTTGCATAATAATCGATCAGCACGGTGACCTTGTAACTGAAATTGGAGGTGATCGCTATATTGTCTACGACACGCAGGGATACGCCATCCATAATGGACCGGTTGATTACATTGGTTTGCGGCGTATTGTCAAAAACCGTGAGTACCTGTTTTGGAAAAGGCCCCGTAAAGGGGGCAGGCGCACTCGCAGTGATCGGAACTATCTTTGCCAGGGCCGCTTCACCGCAAAACACGAAGCATACACAAACAAGAATTACCGATTTGATAAGGTTTTTCATAGGTTATTTAAGGATATTGATCAGTTCGTAATCCATGTATTTTTTTGTAAGCTCAATTTTACCATCTGCTATCCGGATCACCCGGTCAAGGTGCGGATATGCTTCCCAGTCGGGGGACTTCGTCCATGCTGTGATCTGCATGGTAACCCTCCTGTCTTTGCCTTTATCCAGCGGATCGTAACTATCAGGAAGCCTTGCAAAAAGCCTTGTTACTTTTTCGTCAGCTTTGCGATAGGTAATGGCAAACTCCCTGCATGTCAAATGCTTTTCATTCTTCAGCAGGATCGTTTCCTCTTCAGCACCGGCTTCTGACTGAAGCGCATAATGTTCAGAAGCCATACCCTTTGCAAAATCCTGAAGGTTTCCTGTCACTGGGGCATTAACAGGTTTTTGCCTGTCGATGATGACCTTTTTTTGTTCATGGGAGATGAGCACATTGAACCCGCCTTCGTTGATCATTTCTTCAGGTCCGTAACGGTAATAGCATCTTTGCCCTTCCCTGCAAAAAACGACGGGAACATTCCGGATGGCAGACATGCTGTCTGTCGGCGAGGTCATGCTGACCACCGCCCGGTAAGCACAGGTATTGTTAAGGTCCAAGCTACCGACCAGCCTGTTGAGTCTGGCCAGCAATGCCGCATCATAAGTATCTTTACGCCCTTGTTGCACAGCCGGTTTTATTTTGCCCTGCTGTTGGTTGTATTTCATCGCTGCAGCCAGGCCAACACAAAACAGTAAACCTGCCGACACCAGTACCATACTGAACTTCATCATATATATTCTTTTCATATCGTCTATAATAATGGCGTACCCCTCTTTTGAGAAGAGCGCGTTTCCTTAATGGTCATGATGCCGCGTTCGGTTTCTTTTTTGACGCGGACGAGCAGGCCCTCACTGTCATATTCATAGAAAGTAGCAAAAGCGTTTTCGTCCAGTTCGGCCATCAGGCGAAAGGTCGAATCATCGTACGCGTAACTTTTCATTTGTCCGTTTACCGGATGGATACGGATATCATCGATCAGGACGGAAGCTCCGGCAATTGGTGTGATAGCTATGGTAAGCGCTTTTCCATCAGCCAGACCGGGCAATGCATTCAAATCGATGATACCTTCCAGCAGCTTCCAGCCCTCAACGACCGCCTTACAGGTCAGTGTTGAACTGCTTCCGTTAACGCCAAGCGCTATATTCACGGTCCTGCTGGTTGGCTGTGTATCCTTGACCCAGACGTTGAAGATATATTTAGCCTTTGATACTCCCCAGGCTGGTTCGAAGCCATTCGGGTAGATGCCATAAACCCCAGCATCCGTATTTTTGATATACTGGTATTTGCTGTCCTCATTTAAATAGGGAGCTACAGGCTGATCATACTGGTAAACCGTGGTCAGCAGGCTCAGGCCGTCTGACGGAAGCGTAACACTGTAGTTACCCGTATGTGCATCCTGCTTTCGCGCCAGTGCATTGATATTGATTCCGGTAGATGGCTGGATAAATTCCGTCTGCTTCACCGGCGAGACAGCCATTATATCTGCCGGCCGGAATGCCGCATCTTCCAGGCTGTTGACGTAAACTTCCCGGTTACGTGCATTGGAGACTACAGCGGCAGGCAATTCACCTTTAAAATCAAATACTGCGGCACTGAAGCGCCCAAGAGCATCCATATTCTCTGTCTCCTGGCCATACTGGTCATACTGTGTTACGGTATTTGCAGCTATCCAGTCCTGTCCGTAATTGATGGTGCTGTTGCGGCTCCATTTCCCCCCCGTCGGATCAAAAAACCAATGGGAATAAAAACTGCTGATATAACCGCTGCTGGCGATGTCCAGTCTCCCGTTCGCTGCACTCAGTACGTTATTATAAACCCTGTTTTTCTGGAAAACCATCGACTCATACGGCCGCCAGTTATTTTGAAACCCGTATAGGAAAGGGTTGATCGTTACCGGCGGCGGGATACAAGGTGAATATGGCGTGCTCCTGGCGTCATCATATTTATATTCATAAAAAGTACCTGCTGTATTTTTGGTATAAACGATTGCCGAAGGATTTTGGATCAGGTTCTTCGTGCTGAATATCAGGTTGAGTCCCTGGCCATTGTTCATGCCTGCATTGTAAAGTTCCCCGGAGTTATTGTTATAAATCTCCACAGCACCACCGTTGGGCTGGTTATCATTGTTCGGCGTGGAATAGGTTAACTCCATGCGGAAATTATGCCACCCTTTGGTCAGCGTCACCGGTACAACCTGCCAGTTACGTTGCGGGATCCGGCTGTACCAAAACAGCTTAAACCAGTTATTGCCGTCACAGTTATTATCCAGGCTGAAAGACATCTTCGGCCCGGAATCGTAACCAACCAGGTAAGTTCCGTCCGCAGGGACATAATAAGGCGCGAACACCCCCATGGTATTGCTGTCGTTCTGGGAATAAAGAGTACTGTTACCGATCATCGCGTTTGTTTCCCGCAAACCAAAGTAAATATTGACCGGCCCTGAGTTATAAGGTCCCTGCTGATCAAGCATGACCGTTTGCGTAGCACCGGTCGCGTATTGATTACCCTGATAAATCGTGAGGTCATACGGGGCGTTCGAAGGAACGACATGTACGTCCGGAACCTGTGTAGACCAGTTGTCACTATACGTGTTTGCAGAGGCATTGATCACTTTCAGGGAGGTGAGATCACCTGAACCCAGGGCCAGTTTTAATCCGCCGGAACCATTGCTGACCAATGGGTTATTGAGCGAGGTAATACTGGTCAGCCCGGAATTCAGCATATTCTTAAACCCGGAACCGATGATTTTGGCCCTAATATTACGCAGCCCGGGCTGCACTTCCCCGTATTTATTAACGATAAACTTGAGCGTGGTTTGTATGCTTGAAATTGGTGAGTTCTTTATAAACGTATGACCAGTCACCCAGTAAGGGTTATTTTCCGATCCGTTAAGGTCGATCAGCTCATCTCCTACTTTCAGGAAGCTGTAATCGCTGTCTGCCGTACCGTCGTCGTTGGTATTCAGGTTAAAGACCATGCCTTGGTTCGCGGAAGCTGGCCCCATTGCCGCATACGCCCAGTAAGCAGGGATGTTCAGGGAAAAGATATCCTTATTAAATTCATTCTGGGTCCGTGTCAGCATCGGCTCACCGGTCTGTCCGTCATAGGCCACATTCTGCGTGGTCACTGAAGATCCGTTGACCGTTTTGACCACGCTGGAAACTAAACCATAATATTGGCTGACTTTTACGGCACACGCTGAGCGGAACAATTTGTAATCCGTATTACCGGACGAAGGCCAGTGCGGCACCGGGATTGGTATTGCAAACGCAGGAACAATGTCAAAACCAACGTTGAGGGAGTTACCATCGTTGACCGATTCCTGTTCACGCATATCGGTAAAAAATTCAACTTCCCGGCCGATGACCTGGTTCTGGCTCACTGTACCGTCGGGATTGATAACACTAACCAGGTTGCGCAGTCTCAGCGGCCCTGCTGTAGGATCTGTCGTATTATAATTATATACCGTCGAAGATATCTCTGATTTCGCCTGATTAAATACACGTACTGCTTTTGGCTTGCCGTGCATATCGTTTAGCTCAATGGCGTACCCCTGCGACAACGTTAGTTTGTCCACACTTGAAGTGGATACCAGGCTGAACTTGCCGGAAGGCGGCTTCTGCATTTTCTGAATAGGCAATACCGTTACCTTGACAGGAAAATCCTTTGCTGTATAAAACTCGTTCACGATATAGCCTGTCTGCAGATTAGGATCCGGAACAATAACCGGCTTGGTATCGAGGCTTCCGGCATCGCTGAGATCGGTAACAGTGACTTTACTGTATACAACAGACGGGGCGGGATAAAAAGACTCCCCGAAAGGTTCTTCCAGGTCAAAGAAATTATCCAGTGCCCCTTTGATCTTTTGAATATAAAACACAGGCTGTTTCAGCGGATTCTCGTCATTACCAACGGAAGGTTCATAACTGGCGACACCGCTGCTGATAACCTTATTGTCTTCCGTGGTTGTGTAATCGTACGATTGACCGTAATACTTAGGATACGAGGTGCCTCCCATATCATTCCAGTCGTCGTTGATCGTGATTCTTTTAACCCTTACCCCTCCGCCAAGTTTGAAGCCATCCGTTTTTGCAATCCTCACGAAGCTCTTGGGAAGACTAAGCTGGTTCGCGTATCCCAGCCTGCTGGCCTTCTGGTAAAAATTCTCCTTCAGTTCACTCAGGTTGGCAAAGGCGGTAAATATTGCCTGCACCGCACTGGCCAGCGTTTGTGTCGCACCTTCGTTCCCCACCCTCCTGTCGAATCCGGGGTAGGCATACCTCGGGTATTCGTCCTTCATCCGCTGCCATGCAGAATATATGATCGGGTTAAGTGCCGGGGCACCTCCTTCCGATCTCTTTTTCAGATAAACATAAGCCATGTTGCTGACAATAGCGACGCTTTCCACTTCGCTATAGGTCGGGATGTAATCACTTTCCAGGCCCGTGACCGGCGTGCTGTTGGACGTGGCCACTTTTACAAAGCACTTGCTGTAGATATAATCCGAACCGTTGAGGTAGTTTTTCTTAAACCAGGCCGTCGCATTTGGATTATCCGTTGTTGGTGCGATCTTTATTTTAAAACCGGTAGCGCCCATCAAATTGTTATCTGCTACAGACACGTTCCCGGCAGAGACAATGCCTTCTACTTTGACCATCGTCATCGCTTTTTTGTCCTGTACATACGCATAATCGTCTGCCTCATAGTTCACATCGATCGCGCCGCCTGTCGGCAGGTTGATATGGTTCAGGTGCCATAGCGACGCAGCCTGGCCTGCGTTCGAAGTGATTGTTCCCTTAGTCCCGCCATCCGCTTCCTGCAGGGCATAGGGAAACTCCTCATTCAGGAAGCTCAGACCGGGAATATCTGATGCCGGCCTGTAAGTTCCCCAGCGGTCGGTGCTCGCCGTTGTATAGCCGACATTAGTAGCCGAACCATAGCTCGTATTGTAGGTAAAGGTATAAGGGAAATATTTCCCCTTGGTTGTATTGGCATATTCAAATTTCAAGCCGGTAAGCGTAAGCTTGCCATGCGTTGCGCCATCCATAGCGACGGAATTTGGCGTATTGGGACAAAGCGAGTAATTGTAAACGAACTTCACTACTTTAATCGGCTTGGACATGTCTGATCTCGAATAAAGCCGGATCTCACGCAGACACTTCTGGCGGACGTTGGTATTGACACCACCATTGATGCCTGATACGCCAAGCGCATCATCCCTGTCCTGGGTAATAAAAAAAGCGATCTTGGTTTTCGACATGATCGAATGGACATACCAGAGTTCCTTCTCACCATAAACAATGCTGGCCTTGTCATCATCAGCATCTGCGAGGAGGGCCTTGTTCAGCGTCGCGTTGGCATAGGGTGTCCGCCACCGGAAGCCATTGATCCTGGAATAATTGAACCGGATCGCCGTTCCGAGGTCATCGTCGGTAATACCATCTCCTGTCCGGTCTACATAATCGGGGGAAAGCACGCCCGACAACAGATAGCTTGTCGCATAAGCAGGCTGTGAATCCTTATGGTAATAATTATCAATGCCTTTTCCCTGTCCCATCGCATTTTCATTTGCAGGTGACGCCACCTGGTCCACTCCATTTACAAGGCCTGATACCGACCTTGGGCCTACAGCAAAAGAATATTCCGACTGGCGGAGCTGATAAACAGGGATACCATAAACCATCCGTTTGCCTGACTCTTCTTTGACTGTAATTTCTGATATATGATGTCCTTTACGATAACCGGTATCCCGTACGATACTATCTGTCAGCGGGTTTGCCAGTTTCGGCTTGGAAACCGGCTGAAAAGATCCAAGGGTATTCAGGGCATATGTCCTTATCCGGGGATCTAATCCGCTCATCCTCGCTTCAGAAGCTGAAAGGTAAGAGATGGAAGTCTGGGCAGGAGCCGGGTTGTGCCGCGCAATCGGCGAAGAGATGGGATAAGCGGTGAAAGCGTTCTGGGCAGTCGTACCGTTAACTTGTACGGCAAGCGCCTCAGATCCGTGTAACTGGCCATTCAGGCTGGCATTTTCCAGGGTCGTTTCACCGGTCTTTTTGAAATAAACGTGCTGGTTCAGCGGATTAACCAGATCAGCATCCTGAAAGTCGCCTGACTTCATATACAGATTGTCACCAGTCCATTTCCTGGTCACATTTGTTGTTTTTTGCTTGTAAAGGGTGGTCCCCCCGTGTCCGTAAGTGCCGAAACCGGCATCGAAACCCAGGCTTGTATTCGTGTTGACGTCAGCAGCCTCGTTGTCAAAAAAGATCCCTGTCCCGCCCCGGTAAAGCCGAAACTGCCCGCCACCTATCTGACTGGTATACGAAAACAGGTCGCTCGTATTCACTGGTAAAGCGAGATTAGGCAACTCCGGAATGACCGGGTTATCCTTTTCCCGGATAAAATCCATCACCGAGCCACGGATATTTTTTCCCTGTTCGGCATATAATGTCCCGTATGCCGGATGTGAATTGCTGCGGTTCAGTACTTCCCTTACGGAGCGGTAGCCGGTACCACCGCCGCCAGCGAACAGAATACCAGCGGCAGGCCCCGCATCCATACTGAAAGATCCGTAGGAAGATTTATAAGGCACCTGTATCTTCGGTAAGATGGGCTCTGTATTGTAGGTTACCACCGTACCGCCGAACTGAAGCAGATTGGACATGAATGACGGGCCGTAACTGCAGTTCAATGACAGGCCTTTCATACCGGAACGCGTATTGTAACCCAAATTGGCACTCAAGCCGGCAACACCGGTCATATTTAAATCTGTCGCGGCCTTTACGCCGAGGTTCGCATAAGGGGTTACATCCACACCGCTGGCTGTACTCGATAGAATCCCAAGTCCTAACCCGGCGGTCAGCGGGCCGTCGTTACCCTGTGAAACCGAGATCCCAGGGTTAGCGCCGATCTCAGCCCCGATACCCGTATAGTTGTCGCTGAACACGCCCATACTGATGGTTCCTTCACCTTTGATTGGAGAATAGTATCCGCCGACTTCTCCCTTGACGCGTAAGCGTCCGCCAACCGTGATTTTGGGTTTGGTATAATGGTCCGTGACGATCGGATCTCCTTTCATATCATCAGGAATGCCCCGGAGCTGCCTGTTGATGCTGCCGACATTGAGGGACCAGCCAAGCCCTACCCAGCTGGCCTCGTCATCAATTCCGGTCCCTGACTGGTAATTCAGGTTGATAGGGTAGCCATCCACATCCAGCAGGGGGATATTATATTTAAAATCACCGGTCTGCAGATCGACCATGTCGGTAACCGTTGCGGGCTGGAACCCCTTTACTTCCGGTTGTGTCGGTCCCGAGGTGAGCGCCAGTGCCGCCACCGGGGCGATTACCAGGTTATATATCCATACGGCCAGCAGTGCGAAAGCGATTTTCCTGCTTTTGGGAATATTATTCATGTATTTAAAGGTCATGGTGATACTAAGGTTTGAAGGCAAATATTTTCTTATCCAGGTAACGGTCCTCGTAGATCAGTTTTTCATCCGCTGGTGGTACCGGTTCATCGGCGAAAGTCACCAGGTATTCAAAAGTTTTTCCGGTACCCGCGGCAACGTACTGAACGATATCAGCATATACTTTTTTGCCCGCCGCCTGTTTGTAAAAGCAACTGTCCATCCGGTAAAGCAAGGCAGTCCGCGTAGTTTCACTGAGACCGGCAGCGGCCTGCGGCGTGAGGTTAAGTCTAAACCGGTAACCGGAAGGAGCATCAGGATTATTCAGTGGAGCGACCTGCACGGTCAGTCCGGTGTTCTCCTGCTCCTGAATTTGCTTCTTTTCCCTGCCACAGGCTGCCAGCAAAAGACAGCATATCCCGGCTAAGCATCTATTCATTAGGATCTTCATATTCAAATCGTAAACTTTTAACCGTGCCGTCCGGCAGGGTAACATCCATAACATAAAACTTACCGTTCTTAAAAGCGCTGTTACCGCTCAGCTCCACCACAAGCTCGTTGCGACCGTTTACCAATAGAAGTTTGGGTAAGTGTTTGATTTTCTTATCAGGCCGATCCAATGCCCGGATCTTATAATGAAGTTCTTGTTTTACGTAGGGGTTCACCACTGCAAAACGAACAGATCCAAGCGCCAGGTACCGGTTACCCTGTGCCAGGTCCTCGATAAAACGGAAGGAAGCACTATCCACCTTTTTCTGAAGCGTATCAGGGCAATGAACGTTGAATTCCCATATTTCAGAACGGTTAAGAATGGTCTGGTCTTTGAAGGCGGTAACCTGCCAGGCATATCTTTTATCTGCCTGAAGCTCCCTGGCCACCGGCGGAAATACCAATACGGGAGCTGTCAGATTAGTCTGATTCAGGATAGGCAGATTGTAGTTCAATGCCTCTGTAGGGCTTTGCCCTGCTTTGATCTCGGCGAGCACCAATTGGTACCTTGCGCCTGCCATCACCGGAATAAGCGGCTGCCAGCTTAAAGTCGGCCGCTTATCACATATTTTTTCCTTATTATAAGGATCAACCAGGTTCAGCTCGGCAAACGGCGCCAGCGTATAAGAAAAGCATTGCTCAAAGGGCGGGTTATCGCTGTGCTGATAGGTAATTTCATAACAATACTCGTAATCACCTTCGGGAAAAGAGCCGGTTCGTCCGCTGATCTGCCCCAATTGGCTGTCGCCAAATCGTATTCCTGCCGAATGTGCGGCAGTCGTGGGGATGGGGTTTGTACCGGGGAAAAGCGAAAACTCGGGAAGCACGGCCCGGCAGACAATCCCGCCTTTCCGCTCGGTTACCGTAATCGTCATACTGACGTTCAGCTTTCCCCCGGAATTGGTAATCCTGCAGAAGAACAGGCCATTGACATTGCGGCCATAGGTCTCCGGGATAAAACTGATATTGAGCTGGGCCGATGCCGCATATCCGGAAAGGGCCAGGAACAAAAACAACAGGTATTTCTTCATCATAATTATATACTGATATGGTATTTAAGCGTTAATTCAGCGCGGCAGGAAGGATACAGATCCGGATAAAGAGACCTAAGCAGGTTTCTGCGAAAATCCACATAGGAATCAAGGTCAAAGTGCCCTGCCGTTAACAGTTGCACGCCCTGCCTGATGCCGGCTTGCCTGACGATCCCGGTATTGTTCAGGTAAGTAAGTCCGGAAGAAAAGTTCAGCTTTTCAAACAACCTGTAACTATAAGTCATATCAGCGGTCAGCATATTTCCGATAAGCTGGTAGGGAGACAGCTCCTTGTTATAGAAAACGGCTGTTGTCAGCGAATTCATCCGGAATACAGTTGTTTGTGTATAATTAAGCATCAGCAGGTTTCCGGCCCCCTGCGTTCCGGTCACATTACTGAAATTCTGGGTACCTATGGTAAGGTGACTGACCGTATATTGCTTCCATAATCTGAACCTGACATTGCCGTCAACCTGAAGTTTTTGCAGGCCGTAGACAGGCGTAATGATATTATTAACCATTTTATCGGTCCCGCCGTTGGCATACTTGAAACTCATGCTGAACTGTTTGTTTACCTGGTAACGGGTATCAAACTGGAACTGGTAAGTTTTCCATTTATCATTGGAAGTGTAACTGATCGGCATATTATTCAGATCAGCCCTTAAGCCGAAAGAAAGCCTCTTGTCCAGGAAAGATTTCCTGATATTTCCGCCATATTTCATCCGGGCGCCGCCAAAACCATTATTAGCGGGATTTTGGTAGCCCATACCTGCGTAATTGAAATAGAAGCTGTCGGATGCCCCAAACTTATCGAGCTCCAGGTCATGACGGGCGCCAAAAGACATTGCCGAGAACAAATCATTGGTCAAAGTACTTGTTAGCCCGGCTTTCCTGTCCAGCAAAGCCTCATTGTTAACCTGGAAATTATTGTTGTAAAGTGTAGCTGTCTTTGAGATATCTAGTGACATATTACCAAGTTTGCCGAGCCTCATATCTTTAGATAATGTGACCGCCACATTGTTATTGGATATGCCCGGCAAGGCATATGCGCTGTTCCTGATCTCTTTACCATAAGCACTGATCACTGAAATTTTCAATTTACCGCCCCTGGCCCTTGGCAATTCCGCAGCGAGATAGGTCATATTACGGGGTTGATTATAGACAGACGAGGTATAGGCCGCATCTTTGAAAGATCCGATATCGTTTACGGCGCCGTAACCTGCGGTCAGGGGAATGCCATCTAGTTTATAGGTCAAATGGGTACCAGACATGAACAGGTCGGTGTTTTGGACGCCGCCGGGTACCTGATTGCCGAAACTGCCCAGCTTCAGCGCATCGACGTTGTTGAAAAACGATTGCAGCCCATTTCCCGGACGGGTATTCTCAAAGCCGCTTAATGCTTCTGTCAGGGGTAGTTTAGCGTCTCTTTGTTTCAGCCATTCTTCCTGCTGCAACATCGTACGTACATTTAGTCCCCTGGCACCCAGCCTGCTGCGGATAGCATCCACCTCGGCCGCAACACTGTCGACCTGAGGGGGTACAGAGACCTGGTTAAGCTTAAAATCCGTGCCCGGTAGATTATCTTTATCTAAAGCAGCCGAAAGGTCGCCGGTTTTTAAAGGTTGGAGCTTAGATTCCAGTGTTTGTTTTTCATCACCGATGACCTTGTCAAAACCTGCAGCATTATTCTGGCGCACGTTGATAAAAATCCGGTGGGCCAATCGGGACCGTAATGTATCATGCTCTGCAGCCTGCATGGCCAGGTTGTTGCTGACGATCCTTGCCAGGTCAAATCCGGGAACAGGCACTAAGTTACCAGCGTCCGGCACACCCTGCAGGGTCACCTTTTGAGCCGGTTGCGCAGATAGCCCCTGAATTTTTTGTGCAATCTGCGCTTCGTTCAGGTTCTGAAGCTCTGCCAGGTGGTCCTGGTTGCTGAAATATACACTCAGATCCCGATTCTTTTCCATCGCTTTCAGATCGTCCAGATTAGCCTTGACCCGGTCTGCGTCCAGCACCGGAATCGCGTAAGCAGGTAAAGAAGATGCCTGTTTTTTAACCTTTGACTTGGCGTCTCCTTTCATCCGGACCAATTCGGTCATCAGTTCACGGCGAACCTGTTCTCTATTCATCGTTAACAAACGGTTAATGACAGCCGGGTCATCCAGGTATTTACTGAGCACATTCTCTCTTGTCCATCCCTCTACCGGGTTACGGGTAAGCGCCTGCGATTTGAGTTCTTCCCTGGCATAAGCGGTAAGATCCTGACCATGGAACAGGGTTTTCCTCATTTCCGTGTAGCGTAACAGATCGCTGCTCATCATGGCTTTAAGGCGTTGCGGATCAAGGTTGAATTTAAACAAGCCATTGACCGGGCTATGTTGTGGCATGGAAGATCCTTTATCGGTCGAAAAATTGAAACTGAGCGGAATCCCCCCGGCATTGATGGTGGTTCTCAGGCTTAAAATATTGGCATATCGCCTGTCCCCTGTCAGACCGGCTGCCGCATTAACCGGATGGAACATCAGTGCATTTTCGAATTGTAAAGTTGCTCCGATACTTTTTTTACGGAGGGAAGGCAGTTTTTTTCCGGCCAGGCCTGTTTGGTTCAGCGCAGATTTCGCTACATTTTTAATCTTGGCTTTTAATGAATCAGCTTGCTGATTTGGTTTGCTAAAACCCGGCTTGCCGGTAATGCGTTGAAATTTAGTTGTTAGGATCGCCGAGTCAGGTTGCGGAAACATCACAGTCGAATCCTGGCGAGTAATTTGCTGGGCACTTGTAATAAAAGGGAAAAGGCAAAGAAAGATTGACAATCGAATTTCCGAAGGAAAGCGTTCGGCTACAAGTTGTTTGATGCGATCCCGCAAGACGGTCCATACTGATATCATATTTCGTGATAAGGTTAAAGCATACTTCTCCCTTTCACTCGCAAACGTGACATCAACAATCGTTCAGGGGAGCATCATTTTGAAGAAAATTCTATTTTGTCAGCAACAACTACAGGCCTGACAATAAATATCATTTTACTTCATTGTGATTTTGAACGCAAATGTAACAAGTATTGTTACAAAAAAGAATAAAAAAATTCATTAATGACAAATATTATTAACTTATTAATATTTTAATGCAAAAAACATTAATTTTAATACTTTTGCTGCACGTTAAGGCCTGTAACTTTATCCTTCTACAAATACGCCGGCATTTATTTTCACCGGAAGATTGAAAGACCGGGCACTTATCACATCCTCTGCCTGTAAAATGATTAAACTGCGTATGTACCACTAAGTTCATTTAATGAAGTCCTCCCGTTTCGCGACTGCTTTTTTTTGTGTCCTGTTCTGCATGGTTTTCAGGCAGGATGTACGGGGACAGCTAACTTCCAGTCTTGGCCGGGATTTCTGGGTAGCATTCCCGACGCATGTGCCGGATTTTGACGCACAGTTGAATACGCTTCCTGCCCAGCTCAGCATTTTCATTACCGGGGAAAAAGACTCCAGGGGACAAATTGTCGCAGGGAATTTTTCTGCGACCTTCCATGTGACCGCACATCAGGTGACAGAAATCAAGGTACCCCGGGAAAAGGCATACATCGATGAAGGTGAAGCGGGACAGGTGCTGCATAACAGGGCAGTCCATGTATCCGTAGACCCGGATATGCCAAAGGTAACCGTATACGCCCACATTTTTGCAGGCCAGCGTTCCGCTGCCACACTGGTGTTGCCACAGGAGGCGCTGGGCAGCAGCTATTTCAGCATGAATTATCCGGAGCACGATACAGAAGGTAAAAATTACATTACCGTGGTTGCAGCATCCCCCAACACAACTGTTTTTTTCAGGCGCGGTCCAAACATACTTGCCATCGCACAACTAACCGACGTCAACGATGTGTACGAGTACATGTCCGCCGAAGATCTCAGCGGCGTATCCGTCACCACAGACCCGGGTAGCGGGGATTGTCAGCGATTTGCGGCATTTAGCGGAAGCACTGGTGTTTATATCTCGCCGGCCGGCTGCAACCCTCATTCACTGGATCCCTTGTATCAACAGTGCCTGCCGACTGAAAGCTGGGGCAAGGAATACGGCTTTATACCCTTCAGTACGGCCAGTAGGGATATTGCCGCACCGGTCCGTACAGCAGGCCAACTGTTGCGGATCGTTGCCGGATCGCCCTATACAGAAATCAGTATTGATGGACAGCATGTAGCCTCACTTGGCCCCGGAGAATTTTATACTACGCCGCAACCGCTCAATAAGCCTGCGCATATCAGTGCAAACAATCCCGTCATGGTCGCCCAGTTTGCGTTATCGCAATCCTGCAGCAACACGGATGGTTCAAACAAAGGGTACAGCGATCCCGACATGGTGCTGCTGAACCCCATATCATTCAGCATAAAAGATATTACGATCTATTCTTCCGGGCGGGAAAAGATCAGTGAGCAATACGTCAATGTATTGCTCACTTCTGCAGCAGTTTCAAGCTTCAAAGTCAACGGGCGGGCCCCCACCGGGCAGTTCCGGCCAATGCCTACGCTTCCCGGATATTCTTATCTTCAGCTTCTGCTTCCCCAAAATATGGGCGGGACCTTCCGTCTTACAGCAACGGAAGGATTCAATGCTATCGCCTATGGGTTTGGCAATGTGGAATCCTATTCCTATTCTGCCGGCACCAACCTTGGAGCCCGGTACCAGTTGCAAGCTTATCGCATTTCTACCGGCGAAAAAATTGATTCAGCATGTGCGGATGATGATGACTACCAATTCAGGCTCACGCTCGCATTTAAGTCTCCGGAAATATCCTGGGTAACTGACGGCTATGGATTGGCCCTGGGCAACGCCGATCCTATTTACGGAGAACAGAACGGGGCGCAAACCTTTACCTATATTATGTCCAAGCCCCTCACTTACAACCAGCCGGGAGAACACAAATCGGTTATCACCGCGGATTATCCGGACGGGCACCATAATTGCGGTCTCGACAGGGATATCTTCAATGAAAGTTTCCGTGTAATTGCCCTGCCGGATGTGACATTCAAGCAGTCTAAGGATGATTGCGGCCTGGGCGTACAATTTACAGACCAGACGCCGGCACAGGGCACCGGTTCCAAATGGATGTGGGATTTCGGGGATCCGCAAAGCAATCAACAAAATACATCAGCCACACCATCTCCATTTCACCAGTATGGAGCACCGGGCAAATATGAAGTCAGCCTTACGGTCACAAATGCATCAGGATGCCAGGCCGTTAAAAAGCAGATGCTGGAAATCGGCCCCACTTTTACACCTGATTTCAAATGGTCCGCTGGTTCCTGTGAGGGGCATCCGGTTCAATTTTCGGATCAAAGCGCTGCGGGACTGAACTTTGTTACAAGCAAACGTACCTGGGATTTTGGGGATGGGACAACCATCACTTCAACAGCGGCAGATATAAAGCATACGTACAAGCAACCCGGCGCCTACCTTGTTCAACTAACGCTGACCGGGAATTCCGGTTGCATGAGCGGCCCATTATCCAAAACGATCAACATCAACGCCCGGCCAAAAGTAAACTTCCTGTTGCCTGAAGTTTGCACAGCAGATGCTGCAGCGAAATTCAAGGCCGATGTGCCGGCGGAAAACAATATCGGCGGAACGCTGTCTTTTGCCTGGAGTTTTTCCGATCAAAACGCATCTCCTGCCAATCCCAATACCGCCTTTACGTCCATCGCTTCCCATCGCTTCACGGCCGCCGGCAAATATCTGATCGTCCTTACTGTTTCCAGCAGTACCGGCTGCGACACTACGATCAGCAGGGAACTAACGGTCAACAGCAGCGATCCTCTGGCCGCACTCGAGTTTAATGGAAACGGGGCATTTTGCAGTGGCACCCCTGTAATTTTAAGAAACGCCTCAACACTTTCCGGTCCTGGTGAGATCACACGGCTTGTGCTATTTTTCGATAGCACACAGTTTCCTGAAGATTCCGTAGTTTATACAAAACCTGAATACGGGCAGCTCATTCAACATAGTTACCCCGAAAATTCCGGCAGCAGCGAGCAATTTTATACGGTCAAATGTATCGCCTACAGCGGAAGAAAATGCTTTTCAGTGGTAACGAAGGAAATTACCATCCTGCCCGCCCCCAAGCTTTATTTTAATGAAATCCAACCGGTATGTTCGACAGCTGGGACTTTTAAAATATCCCAGGCGGGTGAAACCCAGCACCTGCAGGCAATGAACGTTTTTTTTACCGGAAACGGGGTCAGTGCCGACGGTTTTTTTAACCCGTCAGCCGCTGGTATCGGCAGGCATATCATCACCTATCATTTTGTCAGTTTTGGCAACTGTGTCCAAACCATCTCACAAGTGATCCAGGTGCAAGCCCCACCGGAAGTAACAGCACCGTCAAGTATTACATTAATCGCGGGAAATTCAATAAAGCTCACACCTCAGTATTCGGGCGATGGGCTGACTTATCATTGGCGCTCTAACGGGCAAACGGTTATTTCGGAAAATCCCTTTCCGATCGTATCCCCGCTGGAAACTACAGATTTTACCGTGCTCATATCCAGCGGCAATTGCAGTACGCAAGCAACAATACATGTGGATGTCATTAGTCCACCCAAACCTGTTAATACCTTTACGCCAAATGGAGACGGGAATAACGACTTGTGGCTCATAGACAAGCTCGATAGTTACCCGGATGCTGTTGTGTCAATCTTTAACCGTTATGGTGCGCTTTTATATCAATCGAAAGGAATATATAAACCATGGGACGGTAAATACAACGGGCTCAACGTTCCTTCAGGCACTTACTATTACATCATCAAACCGGGTCGCGGATTGAAAGATCAGACCGGTTATTTACTCTTGTTGAGGTAGTAATGGAATTTAGCAATAGGACAAAGCGAAGTCTACACTCTGAACAGCACGGATAGGCGTTTGGATTAATCTCGTTGTTATTTTAACGGGGCTATTAAATAACCCAAGATGTTAGTTATACAATTTTATTTACGGTAAAAGCGAAGATGAATAAGGTGATTTCAGGAGCCATCCTATGAAAGCCACAGCATGAATTTTTATGAGAAAAACGCCTTGATTTCACTTATGGAGGGTGTAAAATGAACCGTCTCAAAGCGTAAAAAATACCTTTAACATTGTTTAGAATGAAGCAAGAACAATCGCTCGGGCATGAGCAAATGAAGAAGAAGGCCCTGGAGCAACTCCGCTAGCGCAAATCTCTTTACGGTAAGGAAGGCGCTTTTGCGCCCTTACTTAACAGTTTTTTGGATGCTGCATTGGAAGTAGAACTGGAAAACCATTTAGATGAGGCCGAATGCAGTTCGGGCAATCCCAAGAATGGTAAGACCACTAAAGATGTCCGTACCTCTGAAGGTACTATCTCTGTCAAACGTGCGGCGCGGACTCTTATTTCGACTGGGCATTTACCTGGCTGGGGTGAACCCGGCTGAAGCGATCGACCAGCAGAACCTGTATGCCGATGCGCATTTTGCAAAAACAATGGGACTCAAATTAGCTACGGGCCGCGACCTGATGCCGGGCGATTCCGGCAAGGTGCTGATCAACGAAACGTTGGCCAAACAACTGGCGATCAGGACTGATAAGGCCATGGGAACGTTGCTGTTTTCTGAAGGGGATCACAAATATGAGGTGGCCGGCGTGGTCAGGGATTTTAACTTTAAGTCGCTGCACAACGATATTTCACCCTTTATGATCATCTATGCGTCCAAAGCTTCCGAGATCAATAACCTTATCGTCAACATTCACATCAAAGATTACGCGAACTTTTTGGGTAGTGTCAAAACCGTGTGGCATAAAAACCTGCCGCGAACCCCGTTCGTTTATACCTTCATGAATGAGCGGATGCAAAGCACCTATGAGACCGATATTGTGCTGTCACAGATTATTAATTCATTACGCTGATCGCGATCCTGATCTCCTGCCTGGGCTTGTTTGGCTTAACTGCTTTCAGTGCAGAACAGCGCATCAAGGAGATCGGCGTCCGCAGAGTGCTCGGCGCAAGCGTTAGCAGCATTGTACAGCTGTTGGGCAAGGACTTTCTGAGATTGGTCGCTATAGCCTTTGTGATCGCTGCGCCGTTGGCCTGGCTGGCCATGCGCTCCTGGCTTCAGAGTTTCGTGTACCGGGTAGCGATCAGTTGGTGGATGTTCGCGCTGTCGGCAGTTGCTGCCTTATTTATCGCTTTGCTAACCGTGAGTTTCCAGGCGATAAAAGCCGCACTGGCCAACCCGTGAAAAGTTGCGGTCGGAATAGTTCAGTGGTTAACAATGATGGGGCGAAATTTAGCGTATTGTCGAATGGGCATTTGCTACCGCGGTATCCCAACGTAAACATAATCGTTATTGAACATAGATTTCTATTGCATCGGTAAGTAGCTTACCGGACTTAAGATACTTATGCAGACAAGCTTGTTTATCAGTTATCTCCAATTCAGGGTCATCACCAATCTGCATGTGAAACCGTATGCGTACCATAAAAAAAACCGGCAACAAATTCGCTACCGGCTTAAACAATTTACGAAACATGTGAACGAATTACTTAATCTTAGTTACCAGACAATTATCTCATAATGAGACAAACGGTAACGCTCAAATCGGTTATAGAGGTTAATCTACTTTTCGTTCCAGAAAGTAAATTCACTAATATTACTATAATTACTATCGTTTGAGGTAACATGTTTAATGCGTACACGAATATACCTAACCGACGGTACCGCGTCGAAATCGAATTTCTGCGCGTTTTGGCCATCATCGGTTCTGCGTATATCCTTCAATAGAGTCCACCCTTTAGCGATCATCTCCGCCTGCCAGCCGCTATCGCGCGGAGATAGGCTTGTTTCTGCGCCTGTAATATCTGCTATCCCCCAAATTTCAAACTGGTCGGGATTGTTACAGCAGTTGCGCCCGGTTTCTTCTACCGATGTAAGCTTCCTATATACTTTGCCCATATCAAAAGTTATGGCATGTGGCATACCGTGGCTGCCATCACTATGAAATATATCCGGGTAACCCTGTGGCCCAACAGTTCCGTCCCACAATTTCCGTACTGTGGTATTGTAGTCGTAGACACCGGCATCGCCTGGTAAAGGATTTTCCTTAAACAAGGACTTATCGCATACGGCAATATATCTGATCGTTGGGAAAGTGGCTTTCTCAAGCGTTGTAAATACATCCGCCGCGTTGGTAGCTGGCACATACGATGACTGGTATTTTACAACTGTGCCAAATTTGAAATCGGCCAGGTTTATCACATTGTCTTTTGCCAAAAGCGGAACCGTTTTTGTGCCGCTGTTATTAGTAGTGTACTCTATAGTCGTGGAAACGTTGCCCGCATCAGCTTTAACGAAATTTAAATCTACCGAACCATCCGGCCGTACCATATACGGATTTGCTATATCATAACCACGGTTAAGTAGTGTAGACTGATAAACCGGCCCGTAAACGCGTACATTATTCAGATCCTGACCTACAGAGGTGCCGCCACTGTTATCATGCGCTACTATACGGAAGCTGTATACATACTCCTTGAGGCCGGGGATAGATACTGTAATGGAGTCGGCGGGGCTATGGCTTGTGGCATCGACTCTTAATGAATCTTTACCGTTATTCCAGGTGATGACATAATTTTTGATGCTTGGATCGGGACTGGGGTGCCAAACTAACACCGCACGTAAATTGCCTGGACGATATCCCACGCCGGTTGCCAGGCCCGGGTAAGTTACTTCTTTATCATTTAAAAATCTCTTATAATCATCAGCATACTTTTTACATCCATTTATTATTACAAATAGGATAGATAAGATAACTATAACACGGAAAATATTTCTCATTGCGTTAATTTATTAGTTAAAACTTATTATTTAGGATCTCCAAACAATGTGATCTCTTTCGCATTGACATAGTCGAGCCCTGCCCAAGTTTGGGTACACTGGAAACGGATATACTTAGCCTTTGGAGCAGTGCTTGGCATTTTAAAATCGACACCTGCCGCGCCATAAGCTATATCAGCCGCATTAGCGTTACCTGGAGGCAGGCCCGATGGAGGGTTTGGATAAACAAAATTGCCCATATTAACCCAATCGCCCAGTACGGTACCAACAGGCGTTATTGTAGCAGGCCATGTCGGGTAATCTGCCGGGTTATCTTTCAACGATCCCCAGATCGTGAACTGCCTGGTATTTTGATAACCGTAAATGTCTGGCAACCTATTATACAGCCTTACACGGCTAATTTTTGCAGTAACGCCTAAGCCAAATGATCCGATTTTCAATGGATTACTTAAGGTATGCCAGCCTGGGTCGCCCAAGTTGTCATCAAAAAAGTACTTGAAGTCCCAGCCGTAACCAATAGGGCTATCAGTTGGTAAGTGATAGGTAAAGAACTTCTTTTTATCCAATGCAACCTCAAACAAAGGCGTCAAGGTTTTAAAAACTGTATCAGAAACATTGCCGAACCTATCGGTAACAAAAACTCCAAACTTTTGAGGCACCGCAGGGAAACCGAGAGCGGAAACATTAATGGTATCGCCAGTTAAATAAGTAGGTTCCTGTTCGTCGTATTTATTAGTGATCGTATTATAGGTAATAACATGTACTGCTACCGGCACCTTGTTAGGGTTAAATCCAAAAAAGTTAGCACCTCCGAAATCGGGCGTGATAGTCAAATTTGAATTGATGTATAGGTAATTCGGGGTGGCCGGCTTTACTGTTACAGTAACAGGATCAGACATTACGTTGGCCCTGCTTACCGCATACAAAGTCACCGTGTATTCTTTAGCCCTTGCAAAACCGTCAACTATAATGGTATCGGTATAATAGCTGGCTTTTGTTTCCCTTGTTCTGGTATCATTTATGTTGTAGCGGGCTAAAACATATAACAGGTTTTTCTCATTGGGTAAGGTATAGGTCAGGCGAGCCGCACCATTAAGGTTCTCCACCTTAACATTGGTCACCGGACCCGGTTTAGTCTGATCGGTTGATACTACCTGGATGTTAGACTCTGCTTTCTTGCATGCTGGCGAAACCAGCACGATAAGCAATACCGAGGCCAGCATAAAGTATGTTAAATAACTGCTTTTAAATATCTTCTTCATAATTTAAAATTTAAATTTTCAATGCAAACACTTTATTATCAGCTAGCTGCTACCAGTACGGATTTTGTACAAGATTTTCATTTATAATAATGTCCTGCGTTGCGATAGGGAACAAATAATCCTTCACACCAAATACAGGGATAAGGACGGTGTTTGGTCGGTAATACGCTGCAGAGTTGCCCTCGTTGATGTTCCAGCCTTGCAGTGGTTTGCTTAACACTTCCTGCAATTCTTTCCACCTGCGCAGGTCCCAGCCAATTTGGCCTTCAAATGCCAACTCTATTCTTCTTTCCTGGTGAATGATCTGACGCAAGCCGTCTTTATCTGCGGCTTTGCCCGGATTGGTAGAATAAGCCGTCCATGAAGCTTGTACGCCCTGCAAGCCAGCCCTGGCACGCACCATATCAATATACTTATATACTTCTGCTGATGGCCCTTCGGCTTCGTTCAGGGCTTCAGCATATAAAAGATATAGGCCTGATAGCCGGATGATAGGTAGCTGGAAGTTTACCACATCAAAGGTTTTGTCCATTACAGTTTGGTAGTTTGCCAGTTTTTTTGGCCAAATACCGGTAATGTTAGTGGAATTAGAGCTTTTGGGGCCAGCCGTCGCGAAAATACCCCGCGCCTGCACATAAGGGGCATCACTTTCGTTAACCTTTCCATTGCCGAACCAAACGCTACCATCAAACGCTAAACTGGCGTAATAACGGGGTTCTCGGCCCAAGTTAACCTGCGCAGTTTCGTAGCCTTGCTTTATATAATGTTTATTGGCATCGTCACCTGCTTTTGGAGTAAAGCGGCCGGCATAATCGAAGGTTTTATCTTCGTTAATAGGCACCCCCTGTTTGGTGTAAAACAGCTCGGCTTCTGCAATTGGCACCGCCCAGTTTGATGGATAAGTATTAGCCATACTAACAGCATCACTGGTTAACTTAGGGATAACAAATCCCTGGTAACCAAAGCCATAGTTTAGCGCCCATATGAGTTCCGGGTTTTGCTCCCACTTGCCAGTTACCGATGATTGTAGGGTTAAAAGTTGCTTTACCTCATCAGATGCGCTGTTTACGGCGGTTGTTGGTGGCGTGGTGTTTAAATGCAGTCCCCTTGCTTCACACTCAGTTATCGCTGCCTTCGCCGCGTCTGCCGCTGCCTTCCATTTGGTTCCATCATAACTTGCCGAGAAAAGTGATTTGCCGCTTCGGTCCTTAATTCCAGCATAATCGGGGTTGCCATTAAACAATGGACTGGCAGCTGTGGCCAACACCTCAGCCTTGACAGACATGGCAATGAACCTTGTAATACGGCCAAACTCCTTGGTTTGATTCTCTATGGTGAGCGGTAAATCAGGGATCGCGGCATCCAGTTGTGATACTACATAAGCAAACGACTCGTCTATAGATGAGCGCTTCCTTTTTAAAGAATCTGCCGGTGCATCTATCGGGAAACTCTTATCTATGATAATCACCGGCCCATACATGCGGATCAGATAATAATGATAGAAAGCTTTCAGGAATTTCACCTCGGCAATCCACCGTTTTTTTTCCGGCTCAGTCAGGTCAATCGGCTTATCAATATTTTCCAACATGGTATTACACCTTCTTAAACCTTGAAAGATATTGACATTGCCAACACTTCCGCCCCAGTAATTTAAGACCGGTGAGCCGGTGCTTTGTACGCCCCTGATAAGGTTGAATCCGCTTTGATCAAAAAAATTGGCGGTTAGATTATTAGGGTAAATAATTTCTGCCGACGTGGTAAACCCTGCATTGTAAATTACATTGTTTAATTGCTGCATGGTAGAGTAACAGCTGAAGAGATAACTCTCCGCCTCGTTACGGTTTCTAAAAGCATAATCAAGGGTACCCACGTTATCCGGAGCTACGTCCAGGTATTTTTTGCATGACACGCCGGTCATACAAAAACAGGCCATCAGTATATATTTATAATATGATCTCATGTCTTCTTTGTTTTAATTTGTTAGGGTTATAAATTAACATTAAGGCCAACATTAAATACCTTTTGAATAGGGTAAGCAAACCCGTTGCCGCCCTGCTCCGGATCCCACATTTTAAAAGGGCTCCAGGTTAACAAATTCAAGCCGTTAAAATAAATCCTCATATTGCTAAGCTTTAATGATTTTGATAGGCGGGTAGGTAACGTATAGCCTATTTCCAATGATTTTAGCCTTAGAAAGCTTGCATCGCGCAGCCACCAGGTACTCGGTTGCAAGTTATTTTCAATACCTGCCTTTGTAGTGCCCAACCTTGGGTAGGCCGCATACAGGTCCTGGTTTTCTTCACTCCTATAATCCCTCATTATAATAATACAAATGTTTAAATAAAAACTACACCGATCATATTTGAGTGCTTTATGTTATATGATTATTTATCGAAGCCAGTTTCTTTAGGTCCTACATAAAAAGAATTTGAAAAGTGTGGTTTAAAGTCCCCTAAGGAGCCATCTCTTATAACAGGTGTTTCCTTCTTTTTTACTTATAAAAAGGAATAAACAGATCAGATAATCTTTAAACGTGATCAGTTTCCCTTATCCTTAAGAAAGGTCTCCAGTCATTTAAAAGTCTTTAGCAATTCTTATATATTCTGTTGCCCAATTAATGTCAATATTGATCCAATCGTCATAGTAAAAGGAATTTCAACATTGCTGCTTAATTAAACAATCTTTTTCTTATCAATTAATATTATATAATTTTTAAGCAACAATATTCGGATAAATAAAATTGAAGAAACTCCCGCTTTTACAATAAGCAAGATTTTTTCTAAAAAACTATCTAATAGGTTTGCCAAAACCGTCCGTATTAACGGCTCATTAAAGCAGAAAATTATTCATCAAAATAATACATCGGATAAATCCTTTCAAACCTTTGATCGCGATTACAGCCGCTTCGCACCTTCTGCCAATATTGGTTTTATCGACGACCAATATGGCAAGTTTGTAAGGAGTTATACACTTAGTTTCAATACCACCGTCAGAATTCCAACTATTCAAGAATTAGCTCCACTGGTGGACAGCACTAACATTTATTATATACAAAAGGGGAATTTAAAATTGAAAGAATCTTTACCCAGATCGATATCTCCAAGTTTTAATCACGAAGATGAGAGTTCTACAAATACTCTAAACTATCAAATGGCGCTAACTGGAGGGGTAACTCAAAGTACTTTTACAGACAGCGTCATGTTAAGCGAAGACAACAGAAGAGTTTCTTATGTAATCAATTCAGGAAAACAAGAGTGTCATCAATTATGGAAGTTTCAACAGTTTTACGATCGGAAGTCAGCAGGTTCTCAGAAATTATTTCATGACGACTATCTCCTATTATCCCAGGCAATTCCGAAAAACAAAAAAAATAAAGCGAACCCTGCACACTGCTTTTACTAATATAAGAACGAAATAAACTACCTTATCATGAAATCAAACAATATCTTTCTCAAGATACGCAACAACGCTTTTTTAACTCTGTGTTTTACAACATTGCTCTCGCTTTGTGTTTATCAAACCTGGCCCAGAAAAAAAGAAAATACAATAATAAATCACCTCACACGAATTGGGGCAATGAATGAGGACAAAGAGCATCTTTTCGATAACGTTCAACTTGCACCCTCAATTATTGATAGTTTAAACAAATTGGATAAAGACAAGTTACTTGTTCTTCGATTTTTACGAAATGATTGTCGTGAATGCATAGACTCGATATTCAGTAACTTAAGTAACGTAGCTAAAAAAGTCGGAAAAGAGAATGTTGCCGTCCTCGTAGATGAGCCGAATTTCTATGAATACTTAAAATACAAAAGATTATACCTATTGTTTTTTTCCGTTCAAAAAAGCCAGTATCTTCTTGGATTCATCCACATAGACTGCTATCCGGTGGGTGCGTACCATGTACAATGAATTTACCTTACCCTCGTTGTCATTTATTGAAATAGTATTTGAAGATTTAAGCGGCATATGGCAATCAATACAATTGTTTTTCACTAACGCGCTTAATTTCGGCGTTACTTTGCAAAAGTTATGATTCGCCTCATTATGACAGCTCATACATTTTTGCGAATACAGTGCCAGGTTACCGCTGTTGTTTACATGTGTAGTATGGCAGGTAGTACAATTCATATTACTCATTACAAAGCATTTGCTTGCGGTTAATAAACCATTCTGGTTGCCATGCACATCAAGCGAGTTGGCATTGGTATGAATATTTAAATAGTCCGGCTCTTTAAAGCGGGCCAACGTATCTCCCATCTTAAACTTAAAAGTTGATACCTGGAATGCCTGCTTACTGCTGGAGTGGCAAACACCGCAGGCATCCATTTTTTGTGCACGGGTTAGTGACGCAAAACGGGTAATGTATTTCGGTTGTTTTTCCTCGGGATTAGCTTCATGAAAATTTACGTGATTGGCAGCGGGCCCGTGACAGCGCTCGCAATCAATGCCGTAAATGATAGAAGCGGGTTCAAAATCAATCTTACGGTTTTGCAAATCGATATTTTGTTGCGATGCCTGTTTGATGAACGAACTGTGGCATTCAAAACAGCGCTGCAATATCGGTCGTTTAAAATCCGGATGACTACCGTCATATCCAGGGCTTCCGGCCCAGCCGTGTACTTTATCATAATAGGATACCGGTAGTTCGAATAACTGGGAGCCCTGCCAGTACATGTAAGTTTGGGCTTTATTTACTCCGAAAGTGATATCCATCCGGCGGGCACCGGTTTCTTTTTTGTCAGTATAAGTGACCTGGTATAAACCTCCGCCGCGCTTCTCCATTCTCACATCCGTTCCGTCGGCATACTTAACGTTATTACCGTCAGCATTAAAACCGCCATGTACGTTATCTGACGAAGTTGGTTTAGAACTAAGATAATGCGCGGTATGCAGATAACTGTCATACACCTGCTTATGACATTTGATACAACTTGCCGATCCGGCAAAAATCTCACCACGCGGGTCCTGCGGTTTATCGCTAAAGCATTGTACCAGCATAAAACTTAGCGGAATCAATAACAATAAAGCCAAAAATAAAGTGCGTTGCTTAAACATATTCGGATGCAAAAAAGGTAAGTTTATCCCTCCCCATATAAAGCCAAAGGCTGCCATATAACATGACAGCCTTTGGTTATAAAATTTTTGGTGTATTAATAGCCAGGATTTTGCTTAAGCTTGGTGCCGTTAAGAGTTTCGTTCAACGGAATAGGCAATATTTCATTCACACCTGCTTTAAAGCCTTTAAATGCAAGCACAGTTGGTGCCTGGCCCCAACGTACAAGATCAAACCAACGATGGCCTTCTGTAGCCAGTTCCAGCCTGCGCTCATCATAGATATTTTGCAGGGTGGCCGGTTTTGATGGTAATCCTACGCGGGCACGCACGGCATCAAGCAGGGTTTGCGCGCGGGCCTGATCGCCGCCGCCATTCAACTGGGCTTCAGCTTCCATCAGGTAGGTATCTGCTAAACGGATTTCGATATAATCGTTAGGCCAGTTCAGATCAGTAGTACCGGTTGTAACTTTGTTAGCCAACACGGGGGCATACTTTTGGATAAAGTAACCGGTATTTTGATAGCTTGGCGAATAAGATGTGTTGGTTGCCTTGGTTAAGCTATCAATATTTACTACGGTATAGCCATAACGCGGGTCGCCTTTTAAAGCGGCTGCCAATTGGGTAGTAACCGGACTAAAACCATAACCACCACCATAATAAACAGGACCCGTATAGCTACGCGGGCCAATCATTTGGGTATAGATGTTTGATTTAAACTGGTTCCAGTTGCTCCAGGTATAGCTCTGGGAGCCTGAGTGTACCAATTCAAATATCGATTCGCTGTTAAATTTATTTTTCGGGCTGAAAATATCGCCGTAGTTGGCTAACAGCTTGTAGCCGTAATTGGAATTTACGTCTTTTAGCATCGCGGCAGCATCAGCCCATTTCTTTTCGTAAAGATAAACTTTACCCAATAAAGCTTTGGCAGCGCCCTGGGTTACACGGCCGCCTTCGCTGATGGGCACGGTTGCAGGCAAGCCAGGTATAGCTGCTTTCAGGTCGTTTTCAATCTGGGCATAAACAGCTTCCGGCGTAACCTGAGGCTGATCGTACACATTGGTGAGGTTGAGCGAATTTAAAATAAGCGGAACGTTTTTAAACAAGCGCACCAGGTCAAAATAATAGTGGGCACGCAAAAACTGGCCTTCGGCAGTAAAGCGTTTTAACTGGTCGGCGCTGATGCCGGGTACCTTCGGCAGGTTTTCCAGCAATACGTCGGTACGGTTAACACCTTGAAAATTGATAGCCCAAAACTGGTTTTGCGGCCCTTGTGCCGGTGTGAGCGTATAGTTATTGATCACTTGCCATGATGGTACGTCGGATGAACTGCCGCCGCCTGCAAAACAATCGTCTGAAGCAGCATTAAGCGCGCCAAGCGGATCGGAGTAAGTATTGTCAATACCGCCGGTTTCGGTAACCAACGGATCGTAAGCCGCAATTACAGCCGCAAAAGCCTCATCAGCATTGGCGTAATAGTTCGAGCCTAAAAACTGCCCTTTGGGGTTAAGTTCGAGGAATGATTTTTTACATGATACCACGGTACCCATTCCCATCAAGGCCAACCCGGTATATATAATATATTTCGATTTCATGATAATTGTAGTTTCTTATTATAAAGTGATATCCAAACCAGCCATAAATGTGCGTGCCTGCGGATATAGGCCCATATCAATACCGCCGCTTATTTCAGGGTCGAAGCCTTTATAACCGGTAATAGTTACCAGGTTATTGCTGCTCACAAATACCCTTACCCTTTTAATATCGGCAGATTTTAACCATGTTGAAGGCAGGCTATAACCTAACTGCAGGGTTTTGATGCGGAAGTAAGCACCGTTTTGCAGGTAAAAGTTTGATGGGTTTTTAAAGTTAGCATTGGGATCGGTATCACTCAGGCGCGGATAATTGCTGCCCGGATTAGATGGAGTCCAGGCGTTAAGCGCCTCTATCGGATAGTTGGCCGCCGGGATATCTAACCTGCGGTAAGCCTGGTAAATTTTATTACCCCAAACACCCTGGCCAAACAATTTCAGATCAAAATTTTTGTAGTTAGCGCTAAAGTTAATACCATAGGTGAACGTTGGCAGCGGGTTGCCTAAAAACTGGCGGTCGGCCTGGGTTATCTTGCCATCGCCATCAGTATCCTGCCATTTAAAGTCGCCAGGTTTTGCGTTAGGCTGGATCAACTGACCATTTTTCGTGTAAGCATCAATTTCGGCCTGTGAGTGGAATACGCCCAGTTCTTTAAACCCATAAAACTCACCAAATGGTTGACCTGGCTGGAAGCGACCGATCTCGTAAGTAGTACTTTGTACGTTACCAATGTTAAAGTGATCTATTTGATCGCCTACGGTTAACACTTTATTTTTATTGTACGAGATATTGCCGCCTAAACTGTATTTAAGATCGCCAACTTTGTTGTTATAGTTTAGACTTAACTCCACACCTTTGTTTTCCATATCACCCACGTTATCAAAAGGCTGATCGCTAAAGCCTGCGTACGATGGCAACTGAACCTGTTGCAGCATGCCTTTAGTTAGTTTACGGTAAACATCAAAAGTTACGCTCAGGTTATCGAACAGGGTGGCATCAAAACCCAAATCGGTTGTGCGAGTTTCTTCCCATTTAAGGTTAGGGTTTGCCGGCGCGTTAGGACTGTAACCGATATACAACTGATCGCCAAATACAGCATTACGGCCGCTGCCGATAGTTGCCGCATACCTAAACGGACCTAAAGCCATTTCATTACCTACAATACCGTATGATGCACGAAGTTTCAAGAAATCAACAAAGGTGTTTTTCGGGAACCAACCTTCGCGGGTTACAACGTAGCCAACCTGGCCAGATGGAAAGGTACCGTAAACGTTGTTGGAGCCGAATTTTGATGAACCATCACGACGGATAATACCCGAGAAAAGGTATTTCTGATCGTAATCATAAGTTACCCTGCCGAAGTACGAAGCCAGTGTATGCGGCTGTACGGCATCAAGACCCAGCGCGCTTACAGCAATCCTATTAGCAGCCGGTAACGCGAAGTTGATAGAAGCGTCATCAAACGAGTTCACAGGTTCGCCCAGGAATGTGCCCTGCAAACCTGATGATGTTGATTTTTGAGCACTGGTACCTACCAAAGCAGTAAGGTTATGTTTACCAAATGAGCGGTTGTAGGTAATGGTATTATCCCAGTTCCAGGTAAGGTTGCGGTTGTAAGCTGTTACCTGCGATGTGGTGGTATTCGATGTACTTGAGTTTAAGTAATAAAGCGGTGTGAAACCATCGGAACCGTAGTAAGCCTGTTTGGCGCCGATCTGCGAACGTACTTTTAAACCGGCAATTGGCTCAACCTCGGCAAAAGCGCTGCCTAAAAGGTTAGTAGCATCGCTATAATTACCCATTACAGTTTGTGCGTAAGCAAACGGGTTGGTAATTTCCTGGCCTACGTAGTTTGATATGCCATAAGGAAACCCCTGGCCGTTGCGGATAATGTTTGCCCTTTGATAGTCGGCGGCGTTTGGCTGGCTGCTGCCATCGCTCACGGTAACCGGTGTGATGGGATCAAGGTTTAACGCCGAACTTAGCGGACCGCCAAATACACTGTTGGTATTACCAAAAGCTTTGTTTTTTGTGTAAGCGTAAGTAAAGTTTTCGCCTACTGTTAACCATTTTTTCAGTTTATAGGATGTGTTAACCGTAAACGTGAATTTTTTATACCCCGAAATTTCAGGCATTACCACACCTTGCTGATCGAGGTAGCCGAATGAAGTGTAATAATTGGCTTTATCAGTAGCACCACTGATGTTAAGGTTATGGTTGTGGATAAGAGCGTTGTTATCAAAAATCTGATCCTGCCAGTTAGTGCCGGCACCAAACTGTGATGGATTTGTAAACAATGCAGCTTTACCATCATTGGTTAACGATTGATTACGTAGCGTGGCGTATTGTGTGGCATTGGTTAGTTTTACTTTGCTCACTGCCGATTGTACACCAACATAACCGTTGTAGGAGATCTGTGCATCCCCTTTTTTACCCTTTTTGGTAGTAACGATGATTACACCATTGGATGAACGCGAACCGTAAATAGCTGCCGAAGCATCTTTCAATACATCGATGCTCTCGATATCGTTAGGGTTAACGTTATCCAGGCCTCCGTTATCAACCACAACACCATCAATAACGTAAAGCGGATCACTGTTAAGGCGTGACGTAACACCCCTCACCCTGATTTGCGGGGCTGCACCAGGCGAGCCTGAGCTTTGCACCACGTTTACACCCGTCACGCGGCCACGCAAGGCGTCGTCCAGCCGGGTAACCTGCTGATCTTGCAAGTCCGTTGCTTTAACGCTGCTAATGGCACCGGTCACGGTAGTACGTTTTTGGGTACCATAACCAACCACCACAACCTCATTAATAGCTTTCACATCTTCTGTTAAAGTTACGTTAATAACGGCTTGCTCCCCAACAACAATTTCCTTTTTGGCGAAACCGATAAACTGAACAACAATAACAGACTGCGGCCCTGCGACGGAAAGTTTGAAACCGCCATCGGCACCGGTAGTGATGCCATTGGTTGTGCCTTTTTCGGTAACAGTAGCTCCCGGAATGGCCTGGCCAGTGTTATCAACTACTTTACCGGTAATGGTAACGTTGGTTTGCTCCTGGATTGCGGGAATAATTTCGACTATTGGATTTGTATTTGCTTTATTAGCTGTCGATTTTTCGAGCACCACCCTATCGTTCATCACATCGTAGTTAATACCGTTATTTTTAAACACCTGATCTAAAACGGCCTTTAACGGTTGATTGGTGACGCTCAAGGAAAAGTGTTTATCAGTATTTAATGAGCTGGCGCTATAAATAAACTTTACATTGTTGTTTTTTTGAAGGTATCGTAGAGCCTCGAGCATGGTGGTGTTGCTCAAGGTTATGCTTACCTTTTTATTCAATATTTCCTGAGCTTTAATCGGGCTTGCATAAGTAATGCTGCTTACCATTATTGATATCAGGATCTGGCTAAAAGTAATCTTCATGATTTTACCCCATGGGATAGGCCTTCGTAAACGAAAATTCATATATTTGTTATGTTTCTTTGTTAAAAATGAGACAATTAATAGCCCGCACACCTCCCTGAGGTGTTCTTAGCGGAACGGGCTTTTGATCCTTAAAACTTAGGGGTGCTCGCAACACTTCTAAGTTTTTTTATGCAGATCGTTTCGGGTGTTTTTCTTCTTTAGGTTTGTATTTTTCTGTACATCTTATAATTTTTGAAAGGTTAGAGTAGCTGGTTATTTAAGTTCTATATGGTTGTTTTCAATCGTATAATCTACATTAAGCGATTTTTTTATCGCGTCGAGCACATCGGGCAGGTTAAAACCCTCAAAATCGGCGTTCAGGATATAGTGATTAAGTTTTTCATTACTCACGCTGATGTTTACATTGAAAGCCGAATCGAGCACGGGGATAATGTTACATAAAGGCTTATTATCAAACACCAGGTGTACGCGGCGATATTGCTTCACTGCGGCTCCTTCTTCAACCACCTGCGATGTTAAAGTGTGTTTATCATTCAGATACACCGCTTTTTGATGCGGGTAAATCATCACCTCGTCTTTAGTAAGCTTGGCAGATATGCCGCTGTTTTTACCTACAGGTTTAACACTTACCGAAACCTTACCTGTAAGCACGGACACATCGGCCACGTTGCTTCGCTCGTCATCCCTCACCAAAAAGCTGGTACCCCAAACCTTGGTTACTAATGATCGGCTGCTGATGATAAAAGGGCGTTTGGGATTTTTAGTTACCTCAAAAAAACACACGCCCGATATGGTAACCTGGCGCGAACCGGCAGCGAATACATCAGGATAACTGATTTTTGCCGAAGGGTGCAGCCAAACCGAGCTGCTATCGGGCAAGGTAACTTTATAAATATGTGGGGTACTATTAGTTACGTTAAATAATCGTACATCATTTACAGGGGAAACCGCCAATTGTTGTGTATCTGTCTTTTTTGTGTAGATAACTGCCACAACAGATAATGTCAGAACCACGACAGCCGCCGCGGCGATAGCATACCATTTACGGAACGCAATAACGTTAGCAGGTTTTTCTGTATCAGACTGTGCATCGGCAAGATCAAGGTTGGCAATGATATTGAAATAGATCTGTTCTTCCAGTTCTTTTTCCCGGGCAGATGAAAGGGCCGACACATGATCATCTTCATGCTCAAAGCTTAGGTACCATTGTTTTATCAATGCTATCTCGGCCTCGGTGCAATCGCCTTTAATGTATTTCTCAAGCAGATCGATGCGTATAGGTTCTTTCATGAAAAAGAATATAATTCCGGTTTATAAATGATAGGACGTATGCGGAATAGTGTACCCCCTACACCTATGCAATATTTTTTAAAAAAATTTATGCAACAAGGTAGCGAGTGCCAATACCAGGTGGTGGCTCAAACTCATCCTAAGCCTTTTGAGGGCTTTAGTTATCTGGTTTTCAACTGTTTTTTCAGAGATACCTAATAGTTGGGCTATCTCTTTATTACTTTTATATTCTTTTCTGCTCAGCTCAAAAACCGAACGGCATTTATCAGGCAGATGACTAATTTCGGTTTCGAGGGTATGGGTAAGGTCGCGAAGCATAATGGCATCTTCAGTACCGGTATCCGTTTCGGTACTTAAAAGTTTGAAAGCCTCGTTATGTTTTGCGCGAACGGCTTGCTTGCGATACTGATCAACCACTTGGTTTAAAACCGCTTGGTGCAGGTAACCGCCTATAGTAGTCTTAATTTGTAGCGTATGCCGTTTATGCCAAAGGTTTGAAAATATTTCCTGAACAACCTCTTCTGACAACTCCCTGTTTTTCAGTCGCTTGTGGGCGTCACCGTACAATTTTTTCCAATATCGCTGATAGATTTCCCTGAACGCACCGAGCTTATCCTGCTGTAGCAATCCCATCAATTCATCCTCAGTCAGCCTGGTAAAATTGTTCATTTGTTAAGTAACGCAACAATTAATGTTAAATGACTGGCAAAACTCAAAATAATTACAGCAACTAACAAGATTCGATTGTAATAGTTTTAACACAAATGGCCGGCCCGCCCGATAAACAAAAAAGAACATTACGAAACCTACTTTAAATTGTTCACGGCTATGTGCAAGCACTATGAATCAGCTCAATTTTGTTGCAGTGAATTTACTAATGATACTATGACCGCGACAGGCCCCACCACTGTTTGTTTTATATAAGATTTGACTGCGACAAACAATGATCGGTTAGATATTTCAGGTTTTAAGCAACTACGTTTGGGTTATCAAATTTTAAGCAATGACAACGCAAAATCCTGAAATTTATTCACCTGTCTTTAATATAATAAGATGGACGTGTTAAGACGGCGTCTTAAACGAGAGAATGGAATAAGGCTGATAGAAAACAAGTCCCTAAGCGCTCGCTGCCGGGACTTTTAATCTAACCTTGATCACCACCATGCCGGAGGGATTTTACGCACCGGAAAATACGGAGGCCATATTTTCCTGCTCTCTTCGGGATAGCTTATATTTCGTGGCTATTTTTTGCCACTGAGCAACGGCGTTTTTCACCCGTTCAAGAATAGCTTTCGCCTCTTCGTGCTTTAAGCGAAAGTGTACGGCAACAGACAAAACCAGCTCGGGGTCAAGCGAATTGTCGTTTTCGGAAATATTCAGCGTTAGGCTGCTGCCATGTGGATTTGCGTTCATATCATACGCCGGAGATAGTTCCCAGCCATTTTCCCGCAATAAAAAGCCATGGTTTCTTAGGTGGTCATCCGTATTTTTAACCAGAACATTGAATGCGATTCGCGTCCATAATTCTTTCAGGTTCTGATTGACACTGGATCCGTTCTGAATGATAAATTCCACCATATCCAGGTAGCTGGCCCCGCTGTAAAAATCAGCACCATCCTGCTGCCCAAGCAAGGTCATGGCCGAAGCGAAATGCACTCTTCCCGTTCGCCCTACCCGGTCAAAGCGGCTGGTCAAAAAGGTGCGGTGCCTTCCTGAAAATTGCTGCAACTGTGCCGGTGCGACGTTGATACCTGCAATTGACGCCAACTCAAGAACGACCATTTCCCAGGCTCCTATGTCGTATTCATCATTCGCACTCGGAAATTTGGCTATCCATAAATTGCCTTCGGGATCGGTCACGCTTGCTTTTGGCCTTGCCCCGCCCAGGGATGAACCAGGAGCTATCAACATGTTTAACCACCGCAGTTCTTCTGTAGCGCTCATATCCTCGGCTTCCAACCTTAAGCTGGCATATTCCAGGTCGCGCAATGCTATCCATGGCGGGGCAGCCAATTCGGTTAAATGGCTGAGAAACTCTCCGTCTGCTGTAGTTTTGAATCGCAACCCGCCCATGCGTGTTCCATCGAAAACGCCCAGCAGAAAATCTGATTCATTTAAGTTAACAGGTTTTCTTTCCTCCTGCCTTGCGGTAATGGCCTCCCTTCTTTTCATCAGCATTCTGCCCCAACGGTCGGGAGAAGAATCCAGGAACATGCCGAAATTAGGTTTATCATCATTCAGGTATTGCGGGCCGGCGTATAACTGCAGGTCCGGATCAAGTACTTGTGACTGCGAAGATTGTAGCCAGGATGGTGTATATTCAAATGAAAATATCTCCTTTCCCCGGGTAACTTCGGCAGTCAATGTACCCACCTGTGTAATTTCGGGCAGACCAAGCCAATCTGCATAAACTAAAATTCTTCCGGCCATAACCTATTTTTTGGGGGCTCTTTCTTTTATCAGTAAGCCTGCATCCTGTAACTTCCGGCCCAATTCATCATCCGCGCCTAATTTCAAAAAATCTTTTTCGAGTCCCATTACGAATAATACCTGAAAATATGCCCCCATTGCTACCGTTGGCGTACCTTTTTCGATCTGCCATAAGGTGGCGCGGCTAATCCCCGCGCGTTCGGAAATCTGCGTCGTACTCAACTTTCGGCGCAACCGCGCAAGTTTGATATTTTCCCCGAGATCATTAAGCACTTTCTGCGCTTTGGGCAGCAACACGAGTTGATTTTTCATAATGTCTTATACAATAGACAAACTTAGGTAAATTGTTTAATATATAAAACATTAAAAAATTCAATAAATGATTAAGTGCGAGGCTAGGTAAGGGAGACAATTCCCCTTCGATACAAATACACCATAATAAGCCCAGTCGAAAAAGGCCATGCCCAAAAAGACGTCGGCCAGCAGGCCGATTTTAATAAATTACAGATCGCGAATCATTTCCAGCTCTTCTGCTTCCGGAAATACGTCGCTGCCGGCACGCAAGTTCATATATATTCTAAATTGGGGGAAACAAAAACCCGCTGCGGTTACAGCGGGCCGGTTAGTTACCTTTTCAGCGTGCTGGCTTACGCAGCTGATAACGCATATAGTCCCGGAACTGTCGCTCCATGTCGCGGCGCTCATCATTTTTTTTCATACGGCGATAAACACCCCACAGGAACAGCGCCCAAATGCCAAAGCCAAGGGCATACAGCAACATGGGCGTTTTAGAATACAGGGCGCCCATAAATGCGCCCGTAGAAATAAAACAGGTAAATACCAAATAAACAAACGTTTTCATTACGGTAAAATGATCAGATTTATTACTAAGCAACCTCGGGCAAATTGGTCAAAATACCCTCATGTTTTATACCTAAAGATACTAAACTTGTAGTTATTTAGAAAGAAATAAGTACAAAAGTTTAATTGATCTCGTAAATCTTATTGTTCAGCCGGGCTTGCTGCACATAGCCCCGCAGTGTATGCACCAGGTCCGATTCCGGTATACCGCGCAGCCATATGACAGGATTTTCCGGGTCATTGGTGTTCAGCCTGAGGTTCATTAAACAGAAGAGCTGCAACAAGAACGGCCGCGTTAAAACGTAATCTTTCACACGGCATAATGCGACCTGGTCGGTGCGTTTAACAAAAACGCCTCGCCTGATGCGGATGACTTCCGGGGAAACGGCGTAACAAACGCTTCGAAGAAAGCAAAAGCGGTACAGGCCTGATAAGGCCGACCATAAACTGACCCAGACCAATGCCGGCCAAAAGCGCCAGGCCAGCAATAAAAGGCCCAGGCTGCCCAGCATAAAAGCGAAGACATGCATAAAGGCAAAAACCGCCGCAGGGCGGATCGTGATCGCCTGCGGCTCATCAACAATAAAGGATTCCATAAAATTAATATTAAGTCAGATCAAAGCCCGGCTTCCGCCTTTAGCTCATCAAAAAAAGTAAGATATCCTTTGGGTTTATCGGTGGCCATGCCAAACCGGACACCCGCCGCCCGCTCAAAAGCTGACAGGCTGAATTGTTCCTGGCTGAAAGCAAAATTCCGGCTGCGGAAACTTACTACCACTTGCTCACTTTCGTCCAAATAAACCGATAAGGGGCAACCCTTAATGCCGGCCGCCACCTTTAGGTCAGCTATACGTCCCAGCAGGTCCCGTCCGAACAAGAGCCGGAATTGCTTACCCCCCAAACTGGACCGAATCTGTAAAAGCTGCGCCTCGCTCATACCCGCCCCCAGACTCAGGAACAACAAATTTCCGATCTGCGGAAAGCCCGCCATCTTTTTGTTCATCCAGCTAAGGGCGTCTAGTGCTGAACCGGACAAGATGATCATCCAGACTTGCGAAAAAGTTAAATTACCGGCAAGCCAAAACTCATCGGTTACCGGTATCCTATGAAAAGCAAAACCAAAATGTTCTGCCGCTTCGCCATAGGAAAAGACCAGGTTACCGAGACCGTCAGAACTGTAAAACGGCCGGAAGAAACGCTGTACTTCCGGCCTGATACCTAAACGGGTCAGGTAAGGGTGCATCAGCGGCTGATCGTTTCGGCAATATCCTCGTCCGCATCATTTTCCGGCATCCCCCCTCGTGCCGCCTGATTAATTTCCGATCGGGACATTTTTTCTACGGCTTTATGAAAATTCCTGCCCGGCTCCCGATGCTGCTCCTTGTTGAACAAGGCATTCAGGCCTTTAAACAGCATATAAGAAACACCGCCGTCGCTCAGTACCGAAGCGATCAGCGCCAGGCGGTCGGCACGGATGGCCCGCTTGTCTTTAGCGGAATACTGGATCGTCGTACCGTCCTGAGTTTCCACTTCCCTGCCCTTGCGGTAGTCTTTCTTTTGTTGCGGGGTCAGCGGTATGCCGTTAATTTCTTCGGGCGGAAGTATCTTATCTGTTTCCACGGTGATAAATTCGTTGGTTTCCTTATCAAATTCAACCAATACCTCGCGCTTATTACCGTCATCGCCGGTAATCGTTTTAACCAGGTTGAGCGCCTCCCCTTTTTCCAGGCTTTCTATTTCGGTATCCGTCAGGTATTCCGGTCCTTCTGCAAATTTATAGATCGGGTGCGCCAATAGCTCGACGCCGCCGTTATCATTGCGGCGAAGCGACAGCTTCGCATCCAATGCCGGAATGCGCAGACCCTGCTGTTCCAGATTTTCGAGGCGAAGCATATCTGTTCTCCGCCCCGCCAGCAAAGCTGCCAGGTCTTCATCGTCGATATGCAGGACGTTCCAATCGGCCAGCCCTAACTGCCGAAATTCCTCCATCGGGAGTTCTTCCCGTTTAAATTGTTGTCTGAGCATAAATCTATCGTTCTATCTGGTATTGTTCATTCTGAATTTGTTCAACGGCCCCTGATCCTTGATAAACAGTTTCCCCGGCAGCAGCACCGCGGCTGACCGTTAGCTCCTGCGAATTATTCCGGGCCTCCAGCAAAAAGCCGAAAAGCTCATCTTTGGCACTCATTTTAAATTTGCGCTCGCTGCCCAGATCCTGCATTTGATAAACGCTGTTCTTCTGTGCCTTGATCACCTTGAACTCGGTACCGTTGTGGGGTATGACCTCACCTTCGATGAGTTTGGTGGGATCGACCTTCGGCGTATCCACCCCGGATCCGACAGTTTTCCCGGCTTCATTCCCTTGTTCCGCCAGCAAGCTTTGCCCGGCTTCCTTTTTTTCCTCAATCTGCTGCTCAAAGCCAAGGATATGATCCACGATCTTTTGCGCGTCCGATGCCGCTTTAAACAATTCGGCAGGATCGTCTTTCAGGATTGCTGACCAGCTTTGAACATAACCGGCATGTTCATTCAGGTCATAGGGCAAATTCAGTTCTTTGCTTAAAAACAGCGAAGCTAAATTCGTGCGCAGTTCCTCGCTGATCAAGCTGACCGGATCATTGCCGGCCTGCGGACGGTCGGAAGCGTCCTGTGCAATTACCCGGTGCGCCAACAGGTGCAGGGCCCCAGCATAATATTGTTCCGGATCGGCAAACTGTTCCATTTCAGGAATAATGATCGCATCTAACTGGCGGTCATAGAACATATCATCCCCGCCATGTTCGACCACTACCTTGCTGTTGTCCAGGATCGCCTGCGCACGTTCGGCAGGTGAAAGCACATTCGGTTCTTTTGTCCATTTTTCGAGCTTGCGCATTTGTTCACCGTTGAATAACCAGGCATCCACTTGTTTGGGTTCATCCAGCCTGACACGTTCGGTACGCTGCATGCCGTTCTCTTTCAGAACCGGCTGGCCTTCGCCATCCACCATTTTTTGGTATTCGTAATTGGACATGAACTGGATCAGCGTACCAGTCGTTCCTTTTTTCACCGCGGTGTGGTTGCGGTTAGCCTGGTTGGAGGTCCCCCAGCGCGGATCGTCCCGCTTCTGCATCAGCAAAATCAGCGCCGAAGGCCCGGCATAGCGGTGGCCGCTTTCAATATTGAACGGCAATGCGGAGTTTAGACTATTGTTTGGCTGTTGAAAGATGGAAGTTCCGGCTTTCAGGTCCGCGATCATTTTCCCTGTGATCTGTTCGGACAAAGGTTTAAAAGGTGTACTCATTTTTTTAATTTTGAATATGGAACAATTTGATTTATTGCGTGAGGCGGCCGATGGCATGATCGGCAATATGATTGCCGGTAAGGGCGATATCAGGGAGTTAGCATTTAATGTTGATTTAGGCGAAAACGGCTATCGGGTTTATGATCAGAGGAAAGCAGTAAACGGACAGCAAATCCGGACAACGACCGGATGGGAACAAATCGGCGGTTAACGCGTAAGGTCCCGCAAAAAAGCCAACGGATTAACCGGTTTTTGCTGATAGCTGACGCTGAAATGCAAATGCTCGCCGCTCACGCGGCCGGATGAACCGGTAATCCCTAATGGCCTGCAAGCCGGCACCGAATCTCCGGCCAGGACAAATACCTGTGATAAATGGCCGTAAAGGAAACTAAAGTCACCGGAAGACAGCCGGATATGCGCACCGGTAACAGCATCATATCCGGCAAAGGTGATGTGGCCGGGTAATACGGCAAATACGGTATCCTGATTTGCCCGCAGGTCAATGCCTGCATGAAAACGGTATTGACCGGTCAGGGGATGCATCCGGTAACCATAGCCGGAGGTCAGCGCCAGGTGCCGCAACGGCAGGCAGAAAGCGAATACCAGCAGCAATTTATTCATAACCGCGCGCCTGGTAAATTACCGCCGGCATTTCAGCAGATACCTTGCTCATCGACTGCCCAAGGGCACTGTTTTTGGCCGATAACAAGGACCGGTACAAACCGTCCTGCGGCTGGATTTTGATCTTTGCACCGGTGTCATCATCCCGCACATAGCGGGTTTTATTTACAGGCCCCGGCATCACTTCGTAAGTGGTGTTATTGTAAGGAATCCTGTCGCCGGGCTCAAGCTGGCCTGTTTCGTTCCGGTCCGATTCCAGGGACACCGCTCGTTTTCTCTCGAATTCCAGCAAGAAGTCCGTAATGCGCTGCGCATCTGCCGAGGCCCTGAACAACTCGGCAGGATCATCCTGCAGGACTTTTATCCAGCTCCCGACATAAGCTGCATGCTGACCGAAGTTATGGCCGATATTCAATTCGCTGCCCATCATGAGGGAGGCGATCTCGGCGCGCAACTCTTCCTTGGCATAATCCCGACTGCCATACCTGTTGCTCAAATCCCGATTAAGGCGCGTTTCGTGGCCGCTCCAATGGCCCAGTTCATGCAGCAAAGTCGCATAGTATTTGGCAGCGGTATCGAATTGCTGCTTTTTTGGCATTTGTATATGGTCACGACCGGGGGTGTAATATGCCTGGTTACCGCCATGTTTAATGCGTGCCTGGCTGGCTGAAATGATCTGTTCCGCTCTTTCAATAGCAGACCACTGCTGTTCCGCCTGTTGCTCTCCCGGGAGGTGCTGCCATTGCGGAATGCCTGCGATCTGCTCGCCGTTAAAAACGAGGGCATTGATAAACATCGGTTTGGCAAGCGTTACCGATTCCGTTTTTGCTTTTCCATCTGCGTCGCGAACCGGTTTTCCCTGTTCATCCCGTAGCTGTCTTATGTCAAATTTTTTAACATAAGTGATCATGGTCGATTTTGCACCCTTCCGGACTGACCAATGATGGGCGGCTGCTTGTTTAAAGGTAAGCCATCGCGGATCGTTATGCCCCTGCATCGCCAGCCAGAAGGCGTTCATTCCGCGGTAACTACTACCTGTCGTTGGGTTGAAGGGTGTAACATAGCCGGAGGAATTGTCATCGGTCCAGGGCTTTTGAAAGGGCGAAGTACCTTCCTGCAAAGCGCTGATCAGTTTGCCGGCGATCTGCTCCTGTAAAGGTTTGAAGTTGTTCTTCATAAGATCGGGGGATGTTTAGTATTCATAGCCGCGGTTCTGGCTTATCTTCAGCTGATGTTCCAGCGTATCCATGCTGAACTCACGAACGACTTTGTTATCTTTCACAATGTCCATGGCTTTGCGCACCAGGCCGGAGGTGTTATGCTGCTGCATCAGGTTCACCTGGAACAGCGCCTTGAAATCTTCTTTGCCAGCGTTACGCGCATCGTTCATCAAAAGCCCATAAATTTCCGCCGCCGGTTTGAACACCAGTAAGGCGTCGGTACTGTATAGCGCCTGTTCGCCTTTGCCAAAGCTGACGAAAATATCGTCGTTTGAGAGGTCGGCGCCGGTGACGATACCGATCTGTCCCTGGCGTTTAGCCGGGTCGCCGGTTAAGTCCGGGTGTACCAGTACCAGTGTACCGGTCAGATCATCGGTAGTTTTCATCAGAATAGATTAAATGATTATCAGAAATTGGTTTTCATACTGCCTTTGGGCAGTACCTGCACTTGTGGTATAGGTTTACGGAAGCGCTCGACGACCGCGTTCACTTCCTCATTGATGCGCATGAAATTCTCGCGCAGAATTTCTTCCTTGCGCCCCCCAAAATCATAATAGACCGGGAGCTCGCGGTAGCCTGCTTCCTCTGCTGACAGTTCAGCGGCATTTAAGTTCACTTTACAGTTAATAGCGGAAGTTTCAAACTTGCCGGTATAGACCTCCTGCACATCAGCCGCGATCAGTCCAACCATCTCACCTCAGTTTCTACAAACCGGACTCTCGTCTGCCATTGCGCTTTCGCCATCTTGATACGATCTCAGCTTCGCAATATTTCCTGGTGCTAGCAGGATAATGCTTTGTTCCCCCATGTCAAAGTACAATCGTCGGAGACGATCACATCTCCGCATTGTCCGGAACGGAACCAGCGATCGATGTTACAGGAGCAAAACAAGAAAAATAGGGGGCGCGAAAACAGGGAAAGGGGGTGAAGGAATTCCTTCACCCCCTAAACTTAAAAGTTGTAAGGTTTGTCAATTATTTATGCTAATTCAAAGTTTGCTTACTGCCACTATGTACATTCAAACACCACCTTAAGCAGAATACAGGCCAACAGCCAAACCATATAAGCAACACGAATTCAATAGTTTAAATAAAAATTCAAAATACGCCGATCTAGCATAATAAAGGAAAAAGGATAATCAGATCTTCAAAATATTCGCGGTTTGTACATCAGCAAGGTGGAGCTATTAAATCCTATTTTACCAATAGATTACGATTGTAGAAAAATGGTTTTGACTAATTTTCTGAGAGGTCGTTAGAGCAGTAAAAAAAGCACCACCTTTAGATCATCAGATACGCCAAAATGACTTCCCGGTGTGAAGACATAAATAGAATCGCCATTTAAAATAACAAAATAGTTCTTTAAAAAGATTCACTTTGACTTTCAACTTTAAGAAAAGTCGCTTATAATCGTCTTCTATAGAAAAATATATCCGTTTTTCGGGAGCGAAAATGTCACAATAAATCAGAAACAGGGATGGAAATTCCAAGTTTTCCAACAAGATTATTTATTGATTCGCGGGACAAGTTCATTTGCCGTCCGGAGAGATAGCTATAAATGCTATCATCTTTACTCATCAACGTTTCAAGGTATGGCGGCTGAAGTCCTAGCTCTTTTATTTTATAAGTGATTATGTCTAGCAATTTTATTTCCGGCAGCTTAAAATTCTTGATTTCGTATGAAAATAATTCATCGGCTAAGAATTTTAATGTTGCAAATTGTGCGGAATTATTTTGAGTGTCAAAAAGTGCGTTGATTATTTGCAAGGCAGCACGGTATGTTTGGAATGTGTGAACTTCTTCTGAATGAGAAGAGCGGTATTGATCTCCCGATCCTGAATCGCCATTTATTTTGGACTCAAGGTTATCCATGGTTCGATCTTGTAGCAAAAGGTTGTTATTGAATTCTATCGGTGAGCTAATTTCAACTTTTTTTAGACTGGGATCGTTAGCCTGTAAATCCGCTATTATATTATTTTCGATCTGAGCCAATTCGTTACGCGTTCCGATCCATTTAATTACTCCATAACTCAGCCACGGATTCACACAATATTGCAGGGCGTATGCGTCGATACCAAATAAGGCAGTACAGATGACTGATTGATCGATCATTCGATTATCAATTTGAGCTGCTAACCTTTTTCCAGCTTTGTGTTCAAATTCTTTCGTCCATAGGATGAGCGGAACTGTTGCTCCCGGCATGCTCTGTAAAAATTCTAGTATTTTGACCTTTCCGATTAGCTGCATACCTCAAGTAGTTATCCCTAGTTCAAACATAAACAGGTTTTCAAATCTTTGCAATTTAAATAAAAACTTGCACACACCCATTGGATCATCGATTTTAGAGGGCTTTGAGGAATTCACTCAGCTGGGCCGGCGACATTTGAGGTGCCAGGCTTTTTTCCATCCCGCCACCCGGCTGGTTGATCGGCTCGCCTTCGTATTGTCCCTTGTCTCGATACTCATCTGCGGCATTCAACCCAAAGGACAGTCCGGTCTTTTCTTCGATCAGCGCGATCTTGATCCGGGCGGTGAACAGTTCCTGTTTTTTAAAGAGCCTTTCGATATCCGCCCTGGTCAAGGTGGGTTGTACCTGCTTCAGCACTTTTTCCAAGGCACTTGGCTTCGGCTTTAGTTTGCTTAGGTAGGGTTCCTGGCTCATCAAAAAGCCCAAAGCCCTGAGCTGGCCCTCTTTTTCATAAACCAAAATCTTCCAAAAATTCATCGGTGCCAACAAGCCATTGATCTGCCGCGCTTTATTGAAGATTGGGCCTGCGAACAGCGTGATCTTATTGTCCTGAAAGATACTCCTGGCGATGCAGTAATCTTCCAGGTAATTCCAAACGACGCCGTTGAAGTATGGGATCTGCGGACAAGCATTTGTATAGTGAAATGTATCGCCTATCGCTATTTTTGATACTTCAGCGCTGCCCCATGCCGGGTCGTAGTAGCGCACCAGGTGCCCTTTGGCAAAGCCCGAACCTTTATAATCTTTATTGCCATACTGGACGGTGCCGCGCCTTGAGCTGATGCGCTCGTCCTGATACCAGGAGTCGCTATCCCTTTCTTCGTGGACCATTCCGAGCATATTGGTCTTACCGTAGATATTGACAGCCGTATAATAGGGCATTTTTTTCGCGGTATTGAAAGCGATGCTGAAATGGGTGTAATCCAATATCCGGTCACCATTGGGTCCGATACCTGATGTCAGCACCGGCAGATCATTTTCCTCACCGGCCTTCAGTTTCGGAAGGGAAAGCGCGGTACCGAGGAAGGCGGGGTCATAGCCCTTGCGGTCATTCAGGGTGTCGGTGTGTACAGCTTTTTCCAGGGCGACCGTATGCGTCCCTGTTTGTTCGATGGCGATCTCAAAAGTTTCCATAGTGAAGCGTTGATAGGGTTTCCTAAAGGTATCAAATACCCTGGAAAAAATCATATCTGATATGCCAACCGGCCACCAAAAAACGAGAACGTGCCGTTCACCGCCCTGTCCTTAAGCGGTTTATGGCTGGTCAAATATTATATTTCGCAAATGTTATTTGTATTTATAAATATATATACATTATCTTTATAGGAAACCTCAACCGATGATCATTGGGCCTGTTTTGATGCTTGCTGAAAGGAAAGTAGATCGTCGCTGTTCGCACCCTACAATTAACCTTTATCTATATCATCATGGCCAAGATCACCTTCAAATTCAAACTGACGCACCCCGAGGGGATAGCGTTCACCAAACTCCGGGTTCATACCGCTGAGCTGAACAAAGACCAGCTGTACAAAAATATCACAGGCAATGCCCCGGTTGTCGCCGAGGGCACGATCGATGCCGAACTGGTAACCGGTATCGTCGATGTTTCCTGGGACGCCGTTGGCGCACCGAACATCGCCGGCAGTATCTCGCTTAAAAGAGGCACGAAAGATCTGCTAACCGAGGACCAGGGCAAGGTCCTGATCCCTTCCGGCGGCGAGGTACACACACAATTCGACGACCTTAATTTGCCTTCCGCATGAAAAAGATCGTCAGTTTCGCCGCGGTCCTCTCTTTTTTTTGCCAGGCAAGTTACGGACAAGGTATCACCAAAACGGCCGACGGAGAGGGAACGGTCCTGTTCAAAGGGTCAAGTATTGGCATCGATATTGCCAAAACTGACATCAGCATCGGCTGGAACAATCTTCAGCGGACGGTCGGTGATAAAAGCACCTGGTTCCTCGGCCTCAGCGCCCAAGGCGAGAATAAGGAGGGCGTATCGACACTTTTAAGTAAGGGTGATGCGGTGCCTTCGGCATCAGGCCGGATATACGGCGGCTGGTCTTGGTCCAATGCCACCAGCAGTTCGCATGCCGTGCAGGAACAGTTCATCCTCAACCGGATGACCCGCTATGATCAGCGTTTTTTGAGGAACTACCGGGTAAGGATCTATGAGGCGGCACTGGCCCTTTGTGATGAAAGCGACCCTGACCAGGCTAAATTCAAAAAAGGGTTCCTGAACGTCCTGCGGAAAGCGGATATCACGGTGAGCATTACCGATGCGCTGGTTATCAATCCGGCCACGGACAAATCTTCGGTGCAAACGATCAAAAAACAGTTGACGGCGGTATCCGACAAAATGCTGGCGCAATATAAAACGGACCTGGCCGGCTTCAATGCGGAACTTAAAAAGTTATCGGACGCCGGCCCAAAAACCTACACCCAATTCCTCGTGTACGGCTTTGGTGATTATTCCTCTTCGCAATTCAAGCAAATGACCAAACTGGACAGTGTCAATTATAACAACAGCTTTCAGAACGTCAACCAGCGGGGAGATAAGATCGGTTTGGGTGTCAATTATCAAAATGGGCCTTTTACTTTCGGCCTGACCTACGACTATGCCTTCGCTAATAATTTTGATCTGCTCAGTAAAAAAACCTACACTTTTAAGAAGGTGCTGACCAGCGGTAACCAGTCCCTCACTGAGCAGAAGGACATTACCGCTTATTCGGGGACCTATGGCACCCTGCATATGGATGAGATCGGTTTCGATGCGCTCTATAACGTTAAGCTCGATCCGCTGGCGACCAACCACCTCCTGTTCGACCCTTACGCGCGCTGGAAGGTATCCCATGATAAGGCATTGATGCCGAACACCTTCGATGTGGGTTGCGGGTTTTATTTCTTCCAGCAGACCGGCAAATTCCTGGGCGGCTTTTATGTCGAGTTGCCGGATGTGAACAACAATTACGAGAAGATGAAACCGGATGCAGAGCAGGTCTTCCGGAAGCCTTTGCAGCGGCTTTCCTTTGGCATTGTCGGCAAGCTTTCCCTGTCGACCTTTGCCGGCTTATTCTGAGGTAGCGGACCAACCTATTTAAAAACGAAGATCTAAAATAAGGAAATGATGTCATTGTATCAGGGCTCTGTACAGGCCGGGCTGTTAAAAAAAGGCTTCGTAGCAGCCATGTTGTTGAGTGGAATTCTGTTTATCACCGCCCAGCGTGCTCGTGCGCAATCTTTAACTATAGCCGGCAATACGACCGTGGAAACGCTCGACGCCAAAATGAAGGAAACACTGGTCATTCCGCTGAAAGCAGAGAATGTGGATCCGGCGAATATCCGGCTGGAAGGGGTGCAACCCGCCGTAGTGCTCTACAATAAAAGCGCGACCGCTGATCTCAAAAGGGCTTTTACGATCACTTACAACGCAGTCCTCTGTCAATTGGAGGTCCTGGTAGATAAGGCCCAGCTTCCGCGGCCGGGCAATTACGATCTCTCCGTGCAGTTCAATTATACGGATGCGGCAGGAGTTAAAAAGACCGGCAAAGTACCCTTTACCATCGCGTGGCCGGCGGCAACCCTGGAGAACCTGGTGCAAGTGAACCTGATCAAGATCGATAACGGAAAAAGCTCCGGCGAACCCATACAACTGCGGGAGACCGTTGGCAAAGCTGATGTAAATGACCTGAATTTTTCGGTAGCCTTTATCCCTGATCAGCCCAGGCCGGACCTGCTCGACTTCAAAAAGACCGACAAGGCTTTAGCCGCCGGAACGGCCAAGTCCTTCAGCTATGTGATCGACCAGAAAGCAGCTGATCGCTTAAAGGATGGTGAGACCAATTTTACGGCTACCATCAATTCGAAGGCTTTGAGCGCACCCGTGAAAGTAAGTTTCAAGGTCATTAAGAACGAGTGGAAGGGCTTGATCCTGGTAGCGGTGGTACTTGGTCTTTTACTGAGCTTCCTTTTGAAGACGGCGCTGGCTACGAAGATCGCCGATACCAAGGCCGAAGAAAATGGGACCCAGCTGAAACTGGAACTGGAAAGCTTCAAGGCGGACATACAAGATGTGCCCATGAAGCAGGACATTGACGAATTGCTTAAACAGACGACAGACGCGCTTGCCGAACTGGACAGCTTTTTTGCCGACCATACCCAGACCCCGCAAAAACTCCAAACCATCCGGTCGAATTTCGAGATCAAACGCCAGGCTTTCACGGTGAATATCAATGCGGCCATTATCACCCTGCTCAATGCCCGGGAAGCGCTGCGCCCCCCCGGCGCCGAACGTTATCTGACCGCCGGCACCCAGGACCTGATAACGATCGGCGAACGATTGGATCAAAAGGATCTGTCCGGTGCGAACCTCGCCCTCGGGAACCTGAACGCACACCTTGCCGACAGCATCCAGCTGCGAAAGGCACAGGTCGCTGCGTTCTTTGACTTCCTGCGCTTAGCCGGTCACCTGCCAAAGGACCTGCCTGAACTGCCTGCCTGGGTAACCGATGCAGGCGCCAAATATGAAGAGCGCCTGACCGGGGCCACTTTGACAGGCACTGACTATCCGGGACTGATCCGGGCACTGGTCAAACTGGAAAATGATCTCCAGCACTTTCCCGAATTATTCCTGGGCACCGTTGCTGACGCATACCAGGATCTTGACCGTAAGGCTGCACGGGTGCCTGCCTTTCATGACGCGCTCAATGCCTGGAGCGAAATGATCCGGAACATAGCCCGGGACCTGTCTGTGCCGCCCCGGACAAGCGCCGATGACGGTACTTTATTGGATCAGCTGGACAAAGCCTGGGCAGCCGCTAAAGTTCCGGGCAACCAGGTAGCCAGCGATCGCAGTGCAGGGGGCATGGAAAGATCAGGGGCTTTTTCATTGAAAAAACTCCTCGGGTTCAAGCCGGAAGCGCCGGATGCAGCGGGCGATCCCTTGACCTTTGCCGTGTCGCCGGCTTCCGGAGCGGAGCTGACCAAGATCAGGCTGAGCAAGATCCGGTCGAACTATATCTGGCTGGCCATATTGCGTTACGCCATTTTCATCCTGCTGATCAGCGCTGCCGCCTATCGGGCCTATGAAGCCACTTTTATCGGCACCTGGCAGCAATTCCTGGGTATCATGCTGAGTGCCATGACGATCGATATCGCAGCCGAAGGGGTTACGCAGCTGAACAATAAAGTAAGTGTATAGCGTCTAAAGCTCCTTGAACATTTTATCATTGTCTTCCATCAACCGGTCGCCCAAAGCCTGCTTATATGCCGCCGTTCCGACCACATTCGATGGACTGTAATCCCTGTCCTGTTCCATGCGGTGCAGGACAGAGCCGTCAATGTATTGACACGTTTCATTGTCAAGTTTGGGCTGCCGGATACTCGTCGACAAGAAACTTTCTATGGTCAGCGAGCGGTGGATCTCCGCCAATGGGTCAGGCCGCAATCCGGCTAAAAAGGCGTTGTCGAAATAAAGCCCGCGTTCCTGCGCTTTGCTGAGCATCCAAAGCAGGCTGATATCGCTTAAACCGCTTTCCGCATATCCCCCGCCGATATCCGCGTGTGTGCCGGCGAACCAGCGTTGCTCCAATTGATTGACCGCTGCTTTTTTGGACCGGCTTGGCGCCCACAGTGCCGGCTTGAAGGCGGCGCGCCGTTCGTCCAGCGCCAAGGCCTGATAGGCATTCTTTACGATCCTGGAAAGTACATTATCGTGGAACTGATAAGACCTTCTTTGGACGATCTGTAATAAAGAGAATGGGATCCCTAACGCGCCGATCGTTTCCCAAACGCCTAAAAACGTGACCTCCGGCAGGGGGTGCGCATTCTCGCCACGGAATTTGGTCGCTTCCTTGCCGTCTACGTTATCCACGATGGATCTGTTAAAATAAAGTTCAATCGCTTCCTCGATCTTTTTCGAATCGCTTTGCTTGAGTATACCGCATTTGCGGATCAGGCCGACCACGGCACGGACGATGTAGGCCCCCTTGCTGAAGCCAAAGAAGAACAACTCATCCCCTGGCTGATAGTTAGAGACGATGAAATAGTAGATATTCCGGACGGATTCCCTAATATCCTGAAGGCTGAGTTGCCCGAGGAACTTACCGAAGAACGTTTGTTGTTCCAGCACGCAGCGTTCATAGATGCTGACTTGTTGTATCCCGTCAGGCGTTTGACTGACCAGGGCATTGTAAAGCTTCTCCACGTTGGTCTTCAACAAAATATCCCGCTTGGTCTGGGAACTGGGGTACCAAAGCCCATCGCAACAAATGACCAGGCGTTTGGATAGACTTGGTGCCTTGTCCTTTGCATTGCTGGAGATCCTGTTCTTGAGCAGGTCATCCAATTCGGCGAAAAGCGAGACATCATGCGCGGCTGCTCTAAGTGATCCGGGCATACTGATCTCTTTTAGGGTCAGACTGAACCGGCTGCGGACCAGTCTTTCCAGCGTCGAAGAACTGCCCGCTTCTTTTTCCCGGATCTGATAGCGGTCCACAAATTGTTTTTCGCCCAAAAATTCATTCTGTTTGACGAAATCGATCAGGTCGCGTAAATTATTCCTGCGGGCGACCTCTTGGTAAATAAAGGGCCAATCTGCAGGATGATCACAATTTTGTAAGCATTCTTCCACTAATTTCCGGGGTAATCTATCATATCGTGCGAAAGGCTGATCGCTCCGGGCGCTGTTACGCAGTTGCAGCAGGACATACTCCAGCAGCAGCGGCCAATCACTAACCATTGCCATTGCGTCGATCTCCTGTAACACCTCCACGGCGCGTGCGTACATCCGGTTGATCTCATAGGTCCGGGCCAAAGAGAGTATGATCTTCACATATACCGGGTCCCGCCGTTGAAAATATCGTTCGGTGGCAAACCATTCCGCAAAATTCAGGTTTCCCAGCCTTTCGTTGACCTGGCATTCGATCAGCCATAACCTGGGGTCATAGGAACGGGGCCTTCGCGCGAACCAACGTGCCCAGGTTTCCAGGGAACTGACATCACGGCTGATCAGCCCGGACCGTTCCTGTGCCTGCACGAAATAGGCCCAGGTTTCTTCTGAAACGACAGCCAGGTGGTCCGAATTGACAGCGGTCCCAAAGCGAGCGGCCAATACGATCTGTGTATCCGGCAAGAACTCACGGATCGAGGTTTCCAGATAAGGCCTGATGTCGGCATCGATCTGATCGATGAGCTCAAAAATATTGCCGCCCAGTTTTAAGCGGTGGTAAATATACTCGGCACGCCCCTCAGTTGTCCGGGCGTTTTCATAATAGCTGATCGCGGAACGATGCACATCGTTAACATGATATTCGGGGCTTTCTTTGATCAGCAGCTCCATACTTTCTCTCACGTCCTGCCGAAAGCTCCAAACTTCCCCGCGTTGTTCGATCATAAATACGTGCTTGCACAGATCCTTGAACAAACGTTCGGCATCGCTGATCGTCAACTCACCTAATCCGCAAGGACCGGCCAGGACCTTTTGAATGATCTCCGGGCTTAACCGCCTGACGACCACACCCGGTATGGCGAGTTGTTTCAAGCGCGGATCCCCATGCAGGTGATGAAGGTTGCGCGAGATCAGCTTTTGCTGGATCAGGGTACCGGAAATATCCCGAAACAGCGTTTCTATCGGGGTATTTGCGGGCGCGTTCCGCACGACCCCGGCAGCAGCCTTTAGGCTTAAGGGGTTACCGCCAAATTCACGAACGATAAAATTCGCCTTTTCGGAGCTGACACCTGCGTCCTTTAAATAGGCTTTGGCGACCGATGGTTCGAGATCGGCCAGCGCCAGGGTCTCTACTTTGATCTCGCTCAGGGTCTCTGAACGCCCGGCCATGACCACCCGCAGACGGGGGACCAATTTTTTCAGGGTGCTTAAAAACTTAAAAAAGTCGATAAACTCGATATTCTGGGCCCGGTATTGCAATTCTTCGAACGAGTCCAGCAACAGCAGTACCGGTTGACCCGCTGCCGGCGAGCTCATCAGGTTTTCGGCATAGCGGGCGAACAGGTATTCCAGGTCTGAGCTGCGGCTTTTGATATCGGTCTTCAGCCTTTCATTTTTAATATAATCATTGATCTCATTAAAATAATGGTCCTGGTTCGGAAACTGCAGCGCCAGCTGGCGGCAGGCGTCAGTGATCAACCTAAATGGATCAGCTATGGATAATCCCGGCCTGTCGAAATCGAAATAAATGAAGGGTAACTGGAAAGCCCGCCCTTCGAAATTCAAATGATCCAGGACAAATTTGGCTAAGAGACTTGATTTGCCGACGCCCCCCTCGCCATGGATGAGTAAAGGCCTGTCCCCGTCACCCAGGAAGTGCCTGGCAGCCCGCAGGGTACCGGCATAGGCACTGCCGGCCGGGATCCAGTCCACGTAATCCGCCAGCTGGGCCAGTTGATCTACTCGGCCTTTAAAATCGCTGGTCAGCGTACGGAACGGTTCCAAGATCTCCTCTTGCTTCATGCGGACGCTGATCGTTTTCTCATCCGGGACCCCGAACAGGGTGTCCTGGAGCCAGCGCCTTACCGTAAAGGTCGCTGATAGTTCTGCCAGGGACTGCGCCCTTGGCGCTGGGGCTATCCCATTCAAATAGGCGATCAGCATTTGCTCGATCAAATTGCAATCGGTTCTTCCGGTTAAACGGGTTAAGATGGGCGCAAGTTCGTCTCTGCTTTGGACGCCTTTTAAGGCCCGAACCCGTTCTGATTCGGCGAGCACCCAAGTTACTTCGGCCTCCGGCGTAAGCGGATCTGAGGGTAACTTAACAAGGTGCTCTGCAAACAGAGCCCATTCTTCATCGCTAAGCTGGTGTCCGTAGATAGCTTGGTCGAATTCCTGCAGGACTGCCCGGCTGAAGTCCACCAATACAGCGCCCAGCACATACAGGTGCGGTGGCAGTGTCACGGGTTGTACTACGGAAACATCCTTGTTCGCGCTAAAAAGCAGCTGCAGGTCTACCTTTTTTCTCGGTTTCTCTTCGGACATCATTCTTCTGCTGCGATTAGGTCTTCATTGAATTTTTTGAACCAGGAGCCAACTTTACGGCCAACCGCTGTTACATTCGGGACATTGGCGAGGTCTGCTTTGACCGCTTGGATGTCCTGCTGATAGCCAGCCAGGAAATCCGCCTCATTGGTGATGCCGAAATCATATTTTTTGCTCATATGGCTGAACGCTCCCGTAAAGAATTCATCAATGTTCGCATCCGTGAAATTCGTGAGCGGGTGCTCGTAAGTGATCTGCTGTACATCCCAGTGCCAGCTTTTGATCTGCTCGTCGGAAAGATTGCCCAGCAAGACCTGACAGCGAAGGTCAAGGTTATCCGGCATGGCCGCGATTAGCTCCAGTGCATCCTCAGTGATTGGTACCTTGTCCAGCTGATCGATGTAAAGCAGCCACTTTTCGCCCGAAACCTTCATCGCTTCATTTAGACGGGTCAGAAAAGGCGTGATCTTGAGTGGACCGGTGATTGTGAAATCCTTGACAGAAAGATTCGCGAAGATAAGTTCCGCCAGGTCAGCTGCGGTTACCACCTTTGTTTCCTTCTTTTTGAGATAGATCTCAAGATTAGCATTGATGTAAATGAATTTGAAACAGCCCAATTCGGTACTGATGCTGCGCAGATAATACTGGAGATAACTGATCCCCATTTCAGGCACGGGGCCCTTAATGTTCAATAAGAAGCGCCGTTTTTCATTACAGATGTTACGGAGCTCTCTTCTGAAAGCTTTCCGGCCAATAAAGGGACGGGTGTCGTCAAGAATGTGCCTGACGAAATGTTCCTCCCGCAGGCCGAACTCATCGTTTTTGAGTTCGTAGAAATGATCGAACCGCTGGAAGAACGCCTCGAAATCGGCTCGTTCACCGGCTGGCAGTGCTTTCAAAAGTTTGATCAATTCCTCTATCTTGCCTTCCGATTGCAAACTCGTAATGTAGCGCGCGACACTACTGTCATAACCGGTCACACCGAAGGTCACCTGCTCGAACGTCGGCCCGAGCACATCCTGGTGGTCACTGGTGAACAATTCCAGATCCGCGGGCAAAAAGTGGCCTATGATCGCTGCCCTCAAGCTCTTGCGTAATTCATCCGATAGTCTCATATATCCAGGCTTATTTGTTTGTTTCGAAGGTCTTCAGCAATGCGTACCATGGGTATGCCTTGGTTGTAAGTTGGCTTCCACTGTTTAGGGTCGCCGACATTGTGTAACGCGATCACTCCGAACTTTTCGTCAAAGCAGGGGGAGCCGGAAGACCCGCCTTCCGTGTTCACGGAATAGCGTACGCGTAAGGCCGAAGGGTCAAGCGCGGTTATGCCGCTTAGGTCGATGACCATCTCCAGCGGGCGGCTGTCCGGATGCTGCAGGATGACGATGGGATTGCCTGGCTTTGGCAATGCGGTCACGCTGGTGATATCTATCCAGCCCCTGGCTGGTGCCTGTGAAACTTGGTCCTGCTTGATGCCGAACGGCTCCTCACTGACAGCCCGTTCGAGCCGTACGATGGCATAGTCCAGTTCCCCTTTGGTCCAGGCCGCGTCGATGTTTTCGGGCGGATCGGCATCGAGCGGGGAAAATTTACTGTAAGCAATGACCGGCTGCCCTGCCGCTAAGCGGACATCCATGCCCGGATTGATCGTATTGCCGTCCGGGGATAGCTCATAATCAAATTTACAAAGGATACTCTGGACCTTTTCCGGTGTCTCGATCAGTTCCTGGAAAACATGATAGTTGGAGATCACCAAGTCCTTCCAAATGAGGAAACCCGTTCCGGAGAAATCGCCTTCGGTCGTGCTGATATCGATCCGGCAGACACAACGCTTGCAACGGGCCAGCCCTACCAGGAAATTAGCGGGATTGATGGACGGTGCAGCATTCAAAACACGCTCCAGGCCGGGGCGCCCGCCTTGTTGGGCTGCCGGCTGCCTGATCAGCATATCCAGTTCACTGATGAACTTCAAAAGCGCCTCATCTTCGGGAAAATCGGCCTGGAAGCCGCTGATCAGCCGGTCTATCCAGCCTTTATTGTTGATCTTTTGCAGCAGGGTCTGGACCTGGGTCTCGTAACCGGCATTGAATTCGACCCATATATGCAACTGCTGATCGAAGCGATCACTGAGCGTACGTTGAAGTTCAGGGTATTGATAAAGATCGGTTACGATCCTGCGCAATTTTCCGAGTTGAGGGCCATTTAATTTCATGATACAGGTGAAAGGATTAGTGGTCACATATTCCATCAAGGAATATCTTATAAAAATATCAGGAAAGTTTAATATTTCCAACAGGAGCGGGCATTAGCCGGCTTATTTTACATTACCAAACCAGAATAATACCCGCTTTAGGAAAAATAAGCGGCGCCTTTTCAAAAACAATACGAAGTAGATAGCTATGTAGATTTGCTTATTCCAGTTCGGTTTTGGTCAACTGCCCGACGAGCTTGGCGATCTCTTCTTCGGTACTTTTGAGTTTCGCCTGGCAGAATTCTACAAGATAGGCGGCACGCTTGACCTTTTCAGCGAGTTCATCGACGGAAACGGTGTCGTTGCTGATGGCATTATAGATTGCTTCCAGTTCGGTATAAGCAGCTTCGTAGGTTTCAGGAGTTTCTATTATTTTTATCGATATCAGTGACCTGTGCCTCGGCTTTTTCTTTGGCGAAGCGGATCATTACCGTGTCACCTTTATCCAGGCTTTGTCCATCCTTCAAAATTACATTATTCCGGCTGATGATCGCAAATCCGCGTTCAAGCGTCCGCTGCGGGCCAAGGCTGTCGATATGTTTGGCCAAATGCTGCAAGTTGGACTGCGCAGTTCGCGGGTTCTTTTGAGGTAGATGACCAAGCGCTGTTACGATCCGGCTGATCTCCTTTTGCTGGCTTTTGATCGCATAACCGGCCTGAGGGCCGAGCAGGCTGACGGTCGTTTGGAAAGTCTGTCTTTTTTTATTCAGCCAGCCGTGGCGAGCGCCGGCAGCTGTTGTTTGAGTTTTACCGCCTCTAAAGTTGACGCGCGGATCTGACCTGCCAGTTGCTCCAGCCGTTGCCGGAAGCTAAAGGCGCGGTCCACCAGGAACTGCGCTGCAGCTGTGGGCGTTTTCTCGTGGACTGCGGCCAGCATATCGCAGATGCCCTGGTTGTTGTGGTGACCGATACCCGTGATGACAGGAAAGCGGCCCCGCGCAACGACAATGGCCAATTGCTCATCATCATAGGGCATAAAGTCGCCGGGCGAACCGCCGCCGCGGATCAGGGCGATCCCATCAAAGTGTTCGCCACTGTCATAGATCTTGCGGAAGGCAGTCTCCGACTGGTAACTTCAAGCCCGTTGATGTTTGGCGACAATCAACGTAAGTAGTTAGGTCAACAAAGGATAACTGAACATTATCAACAAATGCGAGCATTTCCACCAGTGCGCCTCAAATTGGCGGATGGTTTAAGTTGGTATTCCACCAGACTGAAAATAATTAAGGAAGCGTTGAACTAATTATTAATAGTAGTTTTAAGCTTGGGTGGTATAACAATCCGGCTATAGTTATCGAATACTGCTCATTACTTATTTATAATGCAGGATAGCCAATCCTGAAACGATAAGACCCGGATGTTATGTGGACTGGGACGTTCCTGCTTAGCGATTTTCCGTTCAAATTGATCTCAACTTTATCGGATTCGGGGAAGGTTACCTCTGCCGTTGAGTTCGCGGGAATGGACACGTCGTAAATGATATCCCTGCCTTGACGTTTCCATGAGGAAACGATCATGCCGTAGGGACTTTCATGGCTTGCAGTAAAGCTATCTAATCCCTGAACGAAGTTGGGTTTAAGCAAAACATTTTTAAAACCCGGGTGTCTTTCGTCGACATTAATTCCGCCAAGCGCTTTAAAAAACCATGCGCTTATCTCTCCAAACATCATGTGATTCAGAGATATGTCTCTTGTTGCACTAACATCCCAGTTTTCATAAAGGGTAGTAGCGCCGTTTACTATCCACCAACCCCATGAAGGATAAGTCTTCTGCACCGCCAATTGATACGCTATTTCACCTTGACCATTTTCGCTGAGCGCGTTTAGGACTGCCTTGGCGCCAAGTACACCAACATCGATATGCATGCCATCTTTTGCTACACGTTTCGCCAGGTTCTCCGCAAGCCGTATCCTGTATTCTTCCGGCACAACTTTCCATTGCAGCGCCATGCTTAATTCGGTCTGTACACCGGTGCCGTAAGTACAACTAACTTTATCGAAATACTTATTATTGATGGCCGTCCTGATTTTTGTTGCCAATTTCGCATAATACTCCTCATCTTTTTTATTTCCGAATAACCTGGCCGCCTTAGTAAGGATATTAGCATCAACATAAAAATATACGGACGACGTATATTCAAGGGAGGAAGAAGATTTTACCGGAACCCAATCGCCCCGTCCAAATGTAGTTAAGCCTGTAGGACTTATCTTATTTACATAGTTGACATAGGATTTTATATTCTCATAATTAGCGGCCAAAGCTTTACTGTCACCGTAAAACATGTATAAATTCCAGGGGATGATTGCGATAGTGCTCGTCCAGTCTGTCCCATTGGCATCTCCGTAACCCCAGCCGCCGGTAGGAATGATATCGGGCAAAACGCCGTTGGGTTGCTGCTCATCCCGGTGATCTGCCATCCATTTTTCATAAACAGAAATACCGTCAAAGTTAAACAGGCCTGTTTCGACCGCAAAATGACCGTCGCCGGTCCAGCCATTCTTTTCTCGTTGCGGACAATCAGTAGGATAGCCAAATAAGTTGGAAAGATAAGATGCATTAGCAGCGTTCCACAGCTTATCGATCATGGGATTTGAGGAGCTTAAATGGCCGACCTGCTCAACATCACTATGCATAAAGTAGCCTTTTACATCGTCCTTGTCGAGCTTAATTGGTTTATTACTGCATACCTCCACGTATTGAAAACCTTTGTAGTTAAAGCTTGGCATAAAGTCTACCGGCCCTTTGCCATTCAAAATAACAATATCGGTTTGATAAGGATCGTTGTTATCTTTTGGCCGGTAATACACATCTATGTTAGATATGTCTACGTGGCCTTTTCTGCTACCATCAGCTGTAAAAAGCCTTTCGCCATGAGTAAGGCGAACTACGGTGCCGCTATCACCGTTAAGGTGTACTTTGGTTACTCCCGAAATATTCCTTCCAAGGTCAACCACATAATTGGTATCACTAAACTTAACGATAGATTTAGCAAGGATTTTCTCTACATTCCTTATGGGTACCATGAGCTGACTCACGATCTTTTGTGATGGCGCTGCCCGGTAATTAGCACCTTGCCATCGGCCGTCATTGAAATTTATCCTGTTCCATCCGGGGATTTCCTGGCGGGTATCATAATGTTCGCCGGTATATATACTATTAAATACAATAGGGCCGCTGTGGGTTTTCCATGTTTCATCTGTTGACACAATTTGGGTTGTGCCATCGTCATAGGTTATCCTGAGGTCCAGGCAAAAGGCAGGCCTGGCACGCCACGGCGCATGATCGAAATTCCAGACGGCACGCGATTGATGGTTATACCACCCATTGCCCAATACAACACCAATAGCGTTTTCGCTATTTTGGATCGCTCCGGTAACATCATAGCTAACATAAAGATTGCGCCTGTCGAACCTGGTATACATCGGGTCGAGCCTGTGATTTCCGATTTTCTGCCCATTAATAAATAGCTCGTACAGTCCGGCGACCGCTATATAAGCACGCGCTGAACGAACCTTTTTATTTACTTTAAATACTTTACGGAAATATGGTGCTTCTGATTTATCAATAGTGCCCCCGTCACTAATCCACGCACCGGTCCAATTCGACGCTTTGACCATGCCTGTCTCAAAATAGGATAGCTTACTATCAGTCATTTGGTGACCGTTGTTGTCCCAGGTCCGCACCTTCCAGAAATAACGGGTAAAAGGTTGTAGCTCTTTCCCCTGGTAAGTTATCAGGCTAAGCGATGACAATACTTTCCCGGAACTCCAAACCGTTCCGGTTCCCTTACTAAGCATGGAGCTGTCTTTGGAGACAAAAACAGCGTAGGCGGTTTGAGCCGCACCGTTGGTTCTGTCGTTAATCTGCCAGGAGAGCCGGGGATAAGGTTCGTCTACGCCTATTGGCGTAGTAAGGTGTTCGCATTGAAGCCTAAAAGCTCCGGCCTGCGCTTTGACCTGGTTGAAGCTTAAAAAATTACCTGAGAGAAAAACAATAATAAATACCAAACTACAGGGTTTGAAAAAGCGAATTTGCATCTTGTTTATATAAGTAAAGCGAACTATTTGATCAGAAGACCACTGATTATTTGAGCGTACCAGCGCGCAAGGTAATCGTTGGGGTGATTAACATTATTGCCGGTCATATCCTGGTAACTTTTATGCTTCAGCAATTCTGCGTGCACGCCCGTCATATCGGCTAAGGCAATTCCTTTTTTAACGAGTTTCTCCAACTCGGTCTTATAGTTTGCCTGTAGCCCGGATTGTACAGCATCGGGATTAGCAAGCATGGGAGCTATAATGATAAATTCCGTATCAGGCTTATTTGCCCAAACCGCATTGATGATTCCGCTGATTTGGTCGCGGTATTGCACTGGCGATACATTTTCGCTGCCATCGTTCATGCCAAAGCCGATGATGACAAGGTCGGCCCGATAGGCACACACGCGACTCTGCACAGAATCCAACCCCCACATGGCCAGCTTACCCGGCACAGACGTATTATGATAGGTAACCGGCGCGCCGTAAACGCCGCGAAGACGATAGACGACCAGCTCCGGCCAGGCAGGCATGTAAGGAGGCACGTTTTCGAAACCGCTCGCATTGTAACCGGCTTCTATGCTATTACCATAAAAAACAATGTCCAATCCTTTTTTGGTCTCCAGTTTTTTAATTGCCGAGGGTAGGTTTGCTACCTGAAAAGAAGGGACCGGGCCGTTCCATTTCCGGTTTTTTTCGGGAATATAAGTTACTGAAATCTGCCTGCTGCTGAAATAGGCATTTTCGTTAAACAGCACAAAAGAACCCGGCACTTTGCCTTTCATAGATAATCCGGGTTTACTATCCCGGAATACGAGATCTTCCCGTTTTAAAAAAGGAATCGTTGAGCCTTTCGTAATACTGATCTTCTCATCGCCATAACGCCAATCTTTCCCCTTTATAAAAGTGATTCTCTGGTCGGTTGATTTTACAGACAGAATCTTTTTAGGACTGAAAAGCAGTGCCCCTCTGCCATCATTCCCGTCTTTGATGATCTGTATGCTTTCATCCGTAATGGTATCCGCTTCCCAGAATGGCTCATTGTATTTTTTCAAATCGATCAGTCCGTCCCATCGGGGAGCCAAACCCAGTTGTTTAAACGCAGCGCAAAGCGCGTTCGCAATAACCGCATTTCCTTTATCCGACGGATGCAAGCCATCATAAGTGATATTGACAGCTGATGGCGGGTAAGGATATTCGTCATTTTTGGGATCAAAAGGAATGTCAACCGACCGGGGATAAACGAAGTCTTTGTAAGTTCCTTTCCCCGGATCTTTCAGGCGCTTATAATGAACCAGTTTTTCGATACCCAGTTGTTGGTCATGATATAGATCAACTACTGCTAGCCGTTCATACTTTCCGATAGCGATTACAGCATTGGCAAACTCCTCCAGCGATTGCCCGTTTTTGTTTCGATAGGACCCGTAGGCGTTATTATTCGGATCGGCGATATACACAAAATCATTGCGCTGCATGGGTGTGATCATGATGATCTTCGCCTCCGGGTTTAAGCTGCGTATTTTGTCGATGATGATCCTGTAAGAGCCATAGGCGGTTGTATTGCCCCGATTTTGCTTATAGTCATCCATATTTCCAACGGGCCTGCCTTGCCACCAATCATTGGTACCTAAAAAAACCGAATAAACATCAGCTTTAAACAAGCCCAGGCTCCCGATATTTTCGGCTATTCCGCCCGATGTCCAACCATTGTGCCCCTGATTGACATACCTAAAGTGGGGCATTGACTCTACTACACGCGTGAGGTACCCCTTTTTTACCCTGTTCCCGGTTTCATCAAGATGATCATTCAGGTAGGTAATGGAATCTCCAATGGCAATCCATGTGTACTCCCTTTCCTGGAATGAGCACATAAAGAAAATAAAAAGTACTACTATAAGAATCTTTTTCATATTATAGAAAGATCGCAGCGTTACATGCATCTGTGCAGGTAAAAATTCAATGCCTGTAAAATCATTATGAGCAATGAAATCCGCCAATTTTGCAATGAAATCAAATATAAAGGATAGAAGCGGGAAAACTGTACCGCAGTGTTTCAGCATAAAAAACATAGTGATCGCGCCGGCAGCCCTATTCCCGCAAACAGCCTGGCCGGTACAGACATCCGGCCAGGCTGATACATTGCTTGTTGATATTAAACAGGGAGGTTAAAGTTTGCTTTTAAAAAGCACCAAATTCTGCCAGGCTACTGAAAACCCCGCCATGGGTGCTGATAACGACATATTTAACATAGCGTGCATCTGTGAATTTGGAAAGCCATTTCTTTTGCTGCGCTTGCACACTTTGTAAATGAAAACCGTCGGCTCTTGCCCAGTTGATTTTATCCACACTGGTTTGTATCTCTACTGAGTCGGCTTTCCCTCCATCGCCGTTTATTTGCCGTTGGGTAAAATTAAACCCATGAAGGGATTTAACAGTGCCCATATCGAACGTTACGTAGTGCGGTAAAACACTGCCGCTCCCGGTCCATTGAGCATGCCAATAGGTATTGACATTGTTATCCAGTGCAAATATAGCCCGCCCGTTATTAGGGCCCTCGCCTGATGATTCCTGTGATGAAAAGTCAACGACAGACCATCCCGTACGGTCATAATCCGGATAATCTGCTATGCTCGGTTCGGAACTTACAAGAAAATAAGTTGTCCGGAGTTTTTGATTGATCTTGAAATCAGCGCTTATGGTAACAGGCAACAGGTAGTTTACGAACATTGGTATAGCATTATTACCCGTAGTTTGAATAGTAACCTTTAAAGGTTGAGTAGCAAGTTCCCCCTTCTTCAAGATTGCCTCTGTTGCGCTAAAGTTATACGATTGCCGGGGTAGCACCTGGTAAGATGTACCATTCGCGGTATTATAACTCGCAACTAAAGCGGTATCTGCTTTAAAAGACACCTTAATATCCTGGCCGGGATAACCTTTACCGCCGTAATTTGCGCCGTAAACCAGGAACTGCTCTGTCGCCTTAACTTCCAGCGTACTGCTAACCAGACCATTCACCGCCTGGGGCATGTAGATCTGGTTATAGCTTGATTCGTCCTGCGGAGGGAGAACAACATCATTCCTGCAACTTTGAAAAATGACAAGCGAAGCTGCAATGATCAGTTTGCCATAATTATTTTTTTTCATTTGATTTAAAATTTGATTTACCACCATGGATTTTGTACAAGCAACCTGTTCCTGTCCATCTCATATTGAGTAATAGGCCACCAGTAGTATGACTGTCGGAAAAGGTGAGGTGTAGCGGTAGCTACCCGTTTATAAAAGTCATTCCCGTCTTTGCTGATATCCATGCCGTGCATGGTTCCCATAACCTGGGGAGCGATTTTCCAGCGCCTGATATCAAAAAAACGGTGCCCTTCATAAGCCAGTTCAACACGGCGCTCAGCGCGAATTTTGGCACGCATAGCTGCCTGACCGGCCGGTATTGGCAAGGCGTTGGGCCCGGAACCGTACTGGGGGATACCGGCACGCTCACGAATTGCATTCAAATAAGTAAGCGCCTCTGACGATCCTGGCTGAAACTCATTCAATGCTTCCGCATAGTTCAGGTAAATCTCGCCTAAGCGAAATAATATCAGCACACGTGATTGCACCTGTCCATTGCCCCCCGCACCAACGTTAGTCTGCGGTCCGACGTTTTTCCGGATCAGGTAACCGGTTTTAGAAAAATCAGTCGGATGCCCGTTCCTCCCGTTGGGACCGGAAACGTAAAATGTAATAGGTGCGGGTGCATTCATCGTCCCTCCCTGCCAGATGCTGTTATTATACGTTATATCATGGTAAAAACGCGGCTCGCGATTCATAAACATATTGTAAACCTGAACACCATTTACACTGGTAAAACCTGTTTCCGAATATAATGACGACTCTGAGGGTAACAAGCCGTCTGCCATGAAATACGCATCAACGTTCTCCTGGGTTGGCGCGAGGCCGCACCATCCGCCGGCCTGCCTTGGGGTACAGTGAACATCCCATCTTCCAAGGTCATTGCCCTTCCTCACAAATATCTGTTCTGAATTCCAGCTGTTGAAAAACAAACCGTCCAATGACTTGATAGGGTTCCCTGAAGGGTCTTTATATAATGAATATAATCCCAGATCAATAACGGCCTTGGCAGCGTCGGCTGCTTTCTTCCATTTTTCCGCATTATAGGTCTGCGAGATCAGCACCTTGCCATCCTGGTTTTTAAAAGATGATACTTCTGTATTTCCGTTGTATTGCGGACTTGCCGCGTAGAGCAAGAGCCTGGATTTTACAGCCAAACAAATACCCTTGGTGATACGTCCGTATTCCGCGTCACTTGCCTGCCCGTTGCGTTGTGGTTGCAGTGGCAATACTTCGGCTGCTTTGTCCAATTCGCCAACCACATAATTCACACAGTCGTCAAAAGGGCTTCTTGCAATCTGCATCTGCGAGGCTACAGCGTCTGGCGGGGTAACATCTTCGCCCATAAGCACTACCGGGCCGTATTGTCGCATTAACAGAAAATAAAAATAAGCACGCAGGAAGCGTGCTTCCGCCTGGTATTGGTTAATAAGCTGCTGCCCGTTAAGCGCCCTGATCTCCACATTCTCATTGATGTGGTTCATGAAATATGTTGCGGACCTGATACCCTGGTAGTAATAACCCCACCGGTCAAAGATCACATTGGAAGGGTTCAGATTACCGATATTTACAGGGTAATTCGGCCCACCTGCCCAGGTCAGGTCGGCTTCGTCACTACAGCCCACCATAGGAAAACCGTCTATCGCGTTGGATTCATCGGGCACAATGCTATAAACATTTGCCAAAAACTGCTCCGACGATGCTTTTTTTCGGAATACCTCTTCAATCGTGATGCGGTCATTAGGGACCTGGTCGAGGTATTTTTTACAGCCTGTATTTAAAATCCCGCCCGATAAGAGCAGTATAAGAATAAGTTTTATTTGTCGATTCATTTTCTTTGTGTTAGAGGTTGGCGGTTAGAATGAACATCTTAATCCAAGATTGTAGGTTTTCAACAGTGGGTACTGCGAGCCTCTGCCATCTCCCAGCTCAACGTCCCATAGCTTAAACTCGCTTGCTGTGAACAGGTTGTAACCAATAAAATAGACATTTAAATTAGATGCGCCGATTTTAGATAGCCAGTTTGTATTGGCGAAATCATAACTTAACTCCACGGTCTGCAGGCGCAAAAAAGAACCGTTCTTTGTCCACCAGCTGCTGGTTTCATAGTTCATATTGTCGTTTCCGTAAGTCAATCGCGGATACAACACATTATTGGTCGGGTTTTCCGGTGTCCAGCGGTTTGTAACAGCTTTGAACAGGTTGCCGCGTTCACCTCCAAGCCTGAAAGGTTGTAAGCCATCGCCATTCAGCAAAATATCAACATTACTTATCCCTTTGAACCAACCGGCGAGCGACCAGTTTTTCCATCTTACTGTAGGGCCGAAGCCATAAACAATCTCGGGAATGCTGCCATAGCCAATTGGGGCCTGATCGTAAGAGTCTATTTTGCCATCCCCATTCAGATCCTTGTATTTGATATCTCCTGGCTTATTAATACCGGTTTGATAAGGACTGTTACGCACGTCTTCGTCCGACTGAAAGAGCCCTGTAGCGATATAACCAAACCGCTGGCCCAGTTTACGACCTATACGCTGCTGCCAGGGATAAGGCCAGGGAGCGTTGGCATCATCAATGACTATAGCCCTGTTCCAGTTAATATTACCTCTTATACCCAGTGTAACGCTGCCGACACTTTGCTGATAATCAATGGTTGCATCTACACCGGTATTGTTGACTTTGCCGAGGTTTGCGTAAGGCAGGTTTGGGATACCAACCGATAAGGGGACATCACCGCGCTGCCTGAATATACCCGTTCTTTTTTCCCGGAATACGTCTGCGGTAACGGATAAGGCGTCGTGCAATGTTTTAAACTCTATACCAAGGTTATATTTTGTGGCCCGTTCCCAGGATACATCAACCGCATAATCGCCGAAATTAAGGCCGTCTATATTGTTGTTGATATTATTTTGCCCATAGTTATAGCCTCCTTGTCCGGTTATGGTGCTGATATAGGCAAACCTCCTGCCCCCTATATTGCTGTTGCCCACTGTGCCATAAGAGAACCTGAGCTTCAAAAAGGAAAGGATATCCTTTACCGGTTCAAAAAACTTCTCCTGGGAGGCAACCCAGCCTAAGCCGAATGACGGAAAGAAACCAAACCTTTTTTTAGGTGCGAAAGTTTCAGAGCCGTTGTAACCAAAATTTATTTCGGCCAGGTACTTATTGTCAAACGCGTAAGTCACCCTGCCTGCAAGCCCCATGTAACGGTAAGGTATTGAACTGATGAAATCTCCCGCGAAGGCATCAACCCGGTCAGATTGATTGTACAACACCATGGCCGAAATATCATTTTTCTTAATGGTTTTGGTGTAATTAATAGCCCCTTCAAGATAGAACTGCCTGGTCCCCCCGTTATTTCTGCTATAGCCTAAGTAATTGGTACCTATTTGTGTTTGCTCAAATGTCAACTCGCCGGTGGCATTCCGTCCTGTGGCCAGGAAGCCGTCTACCGATTTGGTGCGGGAAATCTGATGACTGTTATAATTGTCAAAAGAATACATGCCTGTTATGGAAAGTCCGGGCAATAAAAAGCCGAGGTTTTGGGTGAGGCGTAAATTACTCCACAATTGGCTCCTGAATTCCGTTGCATAACCCGATTGTGTGAGAATTGTATAGGGGTTATCGACATCGCCGGTACGGATCTTAGAGAATAACCCATTAGAATAACGCACAGGGATGGTGACAGGTGTCAATACATAAGCAGCATTGAATATACTGCCGGTCCCTGATCCCGGGTAATTACCATTGCTAATCCAGCCTGAAACGCCGAAGTCAACTTTAGTGGTTCTGGTAACATTCAGGGTAAGGTTGGAAGTAAAGTTGAACCGGCTGAATTTCATTGTAGAATTATACTTTGCGAGTTCATCTGTTTTGAACATACCCGTTTCGTCATAGTAGCCAACTGATAGGTAGTACTGCGCTTTATCAGAACCGCCATTGGCATTTACCCTCGCCCTTCGGTTTTGTCCGCGCCGATTCAGAATCACATCCATCCAGTTCACATCCGGATACAGGTCAGGGTCTGACTGCGCCCTGGTTGCTGCTATGCGCTCGGCAGTGTAACGGGGATTGGGATCGGTCGGAAAGCTGTTTTTATAAGCTTCATTGGCTATCTCCATATAAGTTACCCCATCAGCAAACTGCGGCAGGCGGGTAAATTCCGTTACGCCCTGGTCATACTGTACATTAATTTTGGTTTTTCCGGCATGACCTTTTTTGGTTTGTATAACAATCACACCATTAGCGCCCCTGACACCATACAAGGCGGTAGCTGATGCATCCTTCAGCACGCTAAAGCTGGCGATATCCTCCGGGTCAATATTGTTGAAAGATCGTTCAACACCATCCACCAGTATTAAAGGAGAGCTGCTGGTAAAGGTTGATATTCCCCGGATATAAATTTCCGAATTGTCGTATCCTGGTTCGCCGCTGCGTTGAACACCAACAATACCTGCAATACGACCGGCAATCAGGTTGGATAAATTAGCTACAGGTTGCTTTAAATCCTCTGCCTTGACGGTGCTCTGCGCGCCGATAGTTGTGAGCTTTTTCTGGGCGCCAAAAGCCACAACAACAACTTCGCTGAGGCCGGAAGCCTCTTCTTTTAAAATAATGTCGATCCTGGCCTGGCTACCAACGCCTACCTCTTTAATGATAAACCCTACCATTTTAAATACGAGTATATCGTCGCCTCCTGCGATAATGCGGTAATTACCATTATTATCCGTAATTGTTCCTCGTGTAGTCCCTTTGATGGTTACCGATACGCCCGGCAAGGGTTTACCGAGCGAATCAATAACGCGTCCACTAACCTGCTGTGGCGCCTTGATGGCCAATTGCTGAGGTTTGGCCTGTTTGGGCAAGGTTGTTTGTTTTTGCTTATTGATGATGATCACTTTGCCCTGCACCTCTATCTCATAGGGCATCCCATCCAGCAACGTCTGAACCAGCGGAATAACTTCGGTATTTTTTACGTTGATAGATACTTGTGCTTTTAGATCAATTTCTTTCGCATTGTAAAAGAATGTATACGAGCTTTGCTTTTCTATTTTTTTTAACACGCTGCCTAAGGGCTGTTTTTCGAGATGCAGGGATATTTGCTGCGCGAAAGTTTTTGCAGTAAGTTCCAGTGACATTGCGGAACAGAAAAGCAAGAGCAGCATGCCGTGCCTGATCTTCGCACGGTCCGGACATTTTTTGATTAGATAGTTTAATAAAATTTTCAATTGCATAGTTTTGCATAATTGGGGGTGATAGTGACATATAACTCCATTAACAAGTCGTCCCTGGTGGGCGGCACATCGCGAATCCGGAAAACGGGGGTGGTCTAAACACTCCTGTTTTCTTTCGCTCTTTTGATTTAACCGTCTCTGATTTTGCTCATAAAATTGATTTGGTTTTATTATTGGTTTTTTAAGGGCGAATTAATTACCACCTGGTGCTCGCCTAAAAGCCGAACGTTGATACCGGCTTTCCTCAGGATAACCAGGGTTTGCTGAAGACCTATATTCTTTGGGATTTTTCCGGAGAATACCTGATCAGGAATGGTTGTTTCGTATTCGGCGTCGAAATCATACCAACGCTGCAGCTGCGCCATTAAAGCCGGCACACTGGCATTGTCAAAATAGAAATATCCATTACGCCATGAGATGAATTGTTCAGCATCCACGTCAGTGATCATGATGTCACTCCCGCCCGATTTAGCTTGTTCACCTGGGGAAAGCATAGCCGTTGCGCCTTTGGGGCCACCGGCCCACACTTTCACGCGCCCTTCAAGTAAGGTAGTTCGTGTTGTCCGGTCATCCATGTAGGCGTTCACGTCAAACCTGGTACCTAAAACCTCGATGATTTGTCCTGCTGTTCTAACTTTGAATGGGATTCGCGTGTCAGCGTTCATTCGGTCTTGATGGCTGCCCGGGGTGGGTTTAATTAATTTCTTTATGTCGAAAAAAGCCTCACCTTCCAGCTCTACCACACGTTCATTAACTGAAAATTGTGAAGGGTAACGCAACACCGAGCCTGCATTGAGCGTCACCTCTGATCCGTCGGGAAGGGTTACCTGATAAATTAATCCCTTCGGTGTTGATAACTGCAAGAGTTGGTCGGCACTTGCTTTTGCTTGGGGCAGACGAGGCTTTTTACCCGCTAAAGCCACCGGATCGCCACTAAAGTAGCGAATGCTTTTACCGGCTATAATTCCTTTTTGTTGGCTGCTTAATAAGATAACCTGTCCGTTTTCAAGGGTTAACGTTGGTACCCGCTGTTGGGAGCCGCTGTTTTTTTTACCCTTTAAAAAAGGCCAGCCTATTAACAAAACAGAAAACAAAATGAGCAAAGAGGCGGCAATACTTACCGGCCATCGCCATTTATTTCTCTGCAGTAATTTTTTTGTGTCATCGTTCAACAATTCCCTGTTGTTTAAAACTTTCGAAAACATACGCTCTTTTAGTGCGTCCTCCGCGTCGGCCGTTGAATCAAAAAAGCTGTCGTCGTAATTATTGTACCAACGTGCAAACTCTTCCTTTTCCTGAGTTGTAATGTTTCCGGTAAGCCACCTAGTGGCCAGTTCAAGTATTCGCTTCCTGTCTGTCATAATTGGCTCTGATTATGTATCCCTTTGCCCGGGTAAATCCCCTACTGCTTTTAATTTTTTTTTGCGAACGATTGCCTCGAGCGGTTACAAGAAGGCCGGCATATAGGATATGCGGCTGTAACGTGGTCATTTGGGGCGGGAAGTGCTTCTTAGGCCGAAGATTAGAGTAGTGTCAGTAAAATACTCGCTAATTTGGAGCGGAGCACCTTAAAGGCTTTTTGCAGATGCGCTTCGACGGTTTTTTCGGATATGGTTAATTCGATTGCTATTTGTTTTTGGGAGTAGCCGAGTTCACGGCTCATTTTAAATACCAGCTGGCATTTTTCGGGCAGGAGTTTTACATATTTAGCGAGTTCATCTTTCAACTCTTCAAACGCGAGCCATTCTTGTGTGGAATTGTCAATACAACAATCTTTGGGTACGGCATTCAGATAGTTCTGTTTAAGCGCATACCTTCCCAATGTTTTAATAACACGGTATTTGACAGATGCGGTTAGGTACCTGCCGAGGCCGTCACCCTCGATCACAATGGTTTTGCGCCTTACCCACAATGCAGTAAAAATATCCTGTACAATTTCTTCGGCATCCAGCTCATTGTCAACACGATTGGCCGCGACGATATACATTTTTTTCCAATACCTATTGTAAATATCCCTAAACGCGCCCTCGTCATCGTTTTGCAACAAAGCCAACAGCTCCTCATCTCTGACCTGGGTAATCATATCGGCTTAAACTTAAACAATGACATACATGCCGGTTGAACATCTATTCGCACGCAATCTGCGAACATCAAGCTACTTTTTTAATATTTATAATTGGTTATGATGCCCTGTCCCCTTACGACGGCTGTTCTCGAGGCGGGCGGACAAGTCTTTTTACAAAATTATCTTTAATAAGCATTTCACTGTACCCAACTGTTTAAGGTTCGACGGACCAGGAACTGATGTTTCATATTGAGGGCCTTATTATAGTATAAAACGGAGCTTTGATCCATTGCGGCACACCTGATTTAACCAGTTCTGCCGCTTTCTCACCTATAAAATGAAAATCTGTAGAAATGGTAGTTATGCCGTTAAGTATAAATTGCTTGAACGGTGTTTCATTATAGGATATAAGTCCGAAGTCTTCCATTAGTGTCAGTTCTTCGGCCTTTGCCCGTGCTATAAGGCCAAGAAGGTCATCATCAGTAAGCGTGATGTACAACGTCCCCCTGTTAATTTTTTCATTACGGGCACTGGGTGTAACACGATGAGGGCATTCATTTTTTTTACAAAAGTTCAGAAAACCCAACAGTATTCCTGTAGAATAATAACTATCTTTTGGAAACACGATGGTGATGGCCTGGTAATTTCGGATATAGCTGATCATACCGCTTAAAGCATCAAAAATATCCCTTTCAAAATCTTCATATACAGCTGAAAACTTCCTACTTACCCCTTCTAAAAAACCACCTATCAGGATCAGCTTTTCTTCGGGTATTCTGTTCAACACATCAGCAGGCAACTCATCATTGCAAATGAAATGGGGCGCAATAACTATCTTATCAAATTGGTCTATCTTATCAAACAGTAGTTTCTTAAATAGCGTAAGATTGTTATTATAAATGAAAAAAGTTATACGCGCGTTTTCACCAAGGGCATTAGCAAAAGCATCGTATATAATTTTTTTCTGGCTGCTCAATTTATTAAAAAGCATTAGTACCCGCAGGGAACGTCCCGTTTCAATTTGCTTTATGTAGTGCCCCTTGCCATGTACAGAACCTACTACCCCCCTTTCCTTCAGCGTACTGTAGGCCTTGGCAACTATATTCCTCGACACATCAAGCGCTATACTTAGATCATTGATAGAAGGCAGTATATCGTTAATCTGGATCTGACCGCGTTCAGCTGCCAACATAATGCCATCAGACAATTGCTGATGGTAGGGCGTGAGCGAGTGATCATCAAGGTGCAATATCTTCAGGTAGTTTTTCATGAAGGATATTTTTTAGTTATCATGATTTTACAACACTACTGCCGGCAGGTAATTAAAGATCTGCCAACAGTAGCACAATGCGGTGGTTTTGCGGCCTGATGCGGTATAAACTTCCATTGTCAGTTTTTTCTATCGTACCTTGTTTGGGGACAAGCTTGTAAAGATGTCCGTCAAATTCGTAACGCGCGCTGTTCTCCGATACTTCACGAAACGCGGTTTTGGCATGTTCAGCGACATAGAGATCCAGGAACCAGTCAATACCCGTTTGATTCTTTGAGGTGATAGTCAATGAATTTTCTTTCATATCAATTTCGAAAAGACCTTTGCCAACAGGCCATGACGCACGAGCCGTTGTTTTGTCGACATTAGTAAAGACAGGGTCGCCGCCTTGAACGGGAACCTCGTTCGAACCATCTTTCATCATCAAGCGAAATCCTTCGGGGTTGCCGCTTTTACCCCATTGAAAACCATCGACCAGGGGAAGCGTGTAAAAGAAACTTTGATTAATAGTGGTTACGTTATTCAGGTATTTATCAGGGATCTTCTCGTTAAACAAATGCAGATCAGCTAAACGCAGCTGGCCGTCATTCCATAGCAGGTTCACTCTGTAAAAGCGGCTGTTGTACCAAACGGTTTTTTTATTGCTTTCACCAAGATCTTTGCTTACGGTAAAGGTGGTAGCCGGTGTAACTTTGTACGTTTTTTTAAACCATTCGCCCGACTGCGCCATGGTTTCCACCCGTACCTTGCCTTCGTCACGAAGCCGGGCTATGATGGGCATCTGCCATTCCAGCCCTTTTTTCATCGCATCCCAGGTAAAGGAATTTTCCTGGCCGGCTTGTGTATAGTTAAAGCCAAGAGAAACGTCGTTCGCGAAACTTTGCAAAAACCATTTTATCCATTGTTCATTTCCTCCTGCGTGCCTGTAAACAGGCTCAAGGGTGGTTACAGACCGACCGTCAGCATATTGCCGGATGGGATCGCTACCCAGCATCCTGAATACGGGTACCGGCAGTTGTTGCGTGGCATGCTGTGCAGGCATATAAGCGTTTACCCGGCTCGGATAATAGGCCTGGTTCCAATAACCGCCCCATAATGTAAAGCCGTCGGTACCAACCTGGTCTTTGCAATTTGCAGAGGCTGTGATCTTGTATTTGTCGTACATGTAATTCAGGGAGTACGCGTCGATAACCCAGGAAGCAATTGATTTAGGGTAATAACCAAAAATCTGTTTAAAGTCGGCAAAATACACATCAATGATCTTTTCGCGCTCGGCAGGCGTGTAACCCACCGAAAAACCGATATCTGAATGCCAGTCCCACGCATATTTTCCACGCCATTTAATCCCGGCCTTTTCAATCAGCGGCTGCGGAAGTTCCCACCATCCGCCAATCTCAAATTGATCTTTGGGCAACGTCTTCAGCAAATCCTGATAACGCTTATCTATCAATGCATCATACTGTAACAAGAAGGTGCCGCCAAGATGGTTTTCCTTCATCAGCTTAATCTGGTTTACAACGGTTTGAAACAGCACGTCTTTCGTGATCTTGCTATCCCGCGGTTCAATATCACGGATAAAATTAACAATGTTGACAATCCGGGGCGATTTGGCCACTGCATTATTTTTAACCTGCGCCAAACAGATAGAAACCGGCAACAGAAGTAACAACATTAAAACAGATTGAAGATTGGCTTTTTTGTTCATGAGTAGGTTTTTCGTCAATAAGATAAATCCTGAAGACCAGGAGAACGCGGTGTATTGAAAAATTGATTATGAGATTTATTTTTAATTCTTTTTGCCGGACGCAATTAAATCCGGATATCGACTGATTATTAATGAGCGAATGGCCAATGGCAACGAATCGATCGAAACCGGCTTATCCTGCTGGCGTGTTTGTTTTTGGTTGATATTCCCTAACAGGCTCCATTTCCGGGTCATTTCAGCAGGCTCATGCGCTGGTAAAGTATAATTGGTAAAATCAATCACTTTTGCGGGGCTGTCTCCATCGTTTTTCTTCAATAAGGCCAGCCTAAAATCCTTATTCATAAACCAGCTGATCTCTTTATCCGCGTCAGAACCCCCTATGCCAGATCCCCGCTCAACAAAACGATAGTTAAAAGTATTGCTTTTGTAGTGTGACCTCCATATCAAACCGAACTCGCCCTGGGTAATCAGTTTGGTATCCGGCCAGCGTTTGCGGATCGCGTTCAGCCAGTCTTTAAGTGCAGATACATCCATCGGCAAAGACAGTTCCCAGCAATTGGTTACCCAGCCAAAGCCATTTAGTTGAAAGCCTTTATCAAAATGAATAGCGATGGTGTGCATCATTTCTTTCAGACCCGTTTCCTCGCCGTATTTACCGATAGTTTCTATCGGGCCAACACCCATCCTGCTATTAAAGCCTTCGGCGAAACCAGTCCTTCTTCCGGCCAAAAAATCAACCGACCATCCATCCAGGTTAACACAGTCAACAAAATCGGTCTTACCTTGGGCTGGTTTACAAAAATGCTGTTTTGATGGGTAAAAAGGATAGCAAACCGAGCCATCACCATCCTGGTTATCGATACTAAACTGGCTCCAGATATTGCCCTGGCATACGTGGATCCCCTCCTTTTCGGCGAGATACTGTTGATTTTCGGAGGATAAAAAACCGGCTATTATACTTTTAGGACGATAGCCATGGCCAACCATTTTACTGATGATATTGAGCGCGTCATGAAGATCTTTATTCACCTGTGCCGTGGTGTTGTAAGCATTGGCAAAGTAAGCGCCTGGTATAAAGGTGATTTCATCACCGTATTGATGATAATAGCCAACCACCAATTTCCTGATCTCCCGGTAAGCGGCGCTGGTATCATTCAAAGCCAGCCAACTAAACGACCATGTCATTTTTCCGCCCGGGAAACCATCTGCAAAAGCTTGCCGGAATGACTTTACCCGTTCGGGCGTGTGTAATGGGCGCTCATCCTCGCCAACATTACGGGTTCTTGATACTTCTATCTGGTTTACCCGGATAACGGTATTAAAGGTAAGAAACCGGTTACCCATTAAACTGGTTCCCGCTTTTTTGGTTTTTTGTTGCGCCTGCACATTCAAAAAAGGCAATACGAACAACAAACACAATAATTGAAGCGCTGATTTGAATTGCATTAGATCTTTTTATTGTTGACAGTAAAGTCACATGTTACAAAACAGGCTAACCGGGAGAACATGCTCGTCCCGGTTAGCTATAAATTACCAGCCTGGGTTTTGCTTAAGCTCTTTGCCGTTGGCAGCGTAAAACGCCACTTCTTTAGTTGGCAGCGGTTGCAAATAATCTTTAGCCGGGTCAAATTTCCTGCTGCGTTCTGCGATCAGGAAACCGTTAGCATCAACCTTCGTCAGGTAACTCGGATCGCTGTATGGTGCGCGGGTCGCCCAGTCGGTACCGGTTATTTTTATGCCTTTCACGTCCTGGGGCAATTCGGTTTCGGCTGTTTTCCAGCGGCGCAGATCGTCGTACCGGAAACCTTCAAGGCATAGTTCAACGGTGCGCTCGCGCCTGATCTCCGTACGCATATCCAAACCATTCAATGCCACAAAAGCGTTGGTGAGATGCGGCATGGAAACTCTGTCGCGTAGTAGATTAATACTCATGTTCAGATCATTATCGCCGATGCTACCGTTCTTTTCATAAACGGCTTCAGCATAGTTCAATAAAACCTCGGCATAACGGATCAGGTGCCTATCGAAATCGAACAAACTCGCGCTGCCATTCCTGCCGGAGTTATTGGCCAGCGGATCTTCCGACATGTATTTATATAAAATATAACCTGTATTGAAATTACGCTGCGGTTTATCCGGCCAGTTTGCCACTTTGGTAACCGGGTAAAACACACGATTCGTAAGGGTCCCGGGTATGATCATGGTTTGGGTCATGCGTGGGTCGCGGTCCTGGTATTCGGATGTAAAAGTATTGTATCCATGGAAAACAGATCCAGTAGCGGTAATTGGCAAGCCGTTTTTATCCAGGTACATATCTACCATTTTGCGGGTAGGGTTATAACCATCCTGATCGTACATATAAGGTGCGTCCTGCCCAAAAATATTACGGGCATAGCGCCTGTCCAGTATGGATTCTTTCGAGTCGTCGCCAGCTTCAATAAACAGGTAGCGATAGCTCTGAGCACCGCTTCCTTTATATAAGCTGTAAACACCACTGCTGATTACCTGTTGGGCAGCGGTTACTGCCGCGTCGAGATATTTAGCCGCGCTGGCATCACCGCGGTATTTTTCCCAGGTGCCTTCAAACAGGGCCACCCTCGATGCCAGGGCCTGTGCCGTGCCTTTGGTTATACGACCAATATCGGGTGCAGAAAGATCGGCCTGTACCGGCAGGTCGGTTGCAGCTGTGTTAAGGTCGCTCAAAATCTGGTCGGCAGTGGCAATGCGGGTAGCCCGCGGTGCAAATAATTCCGGGTCGCCGGTTTGCAGCACTTTGGTAATTAGCGGAACGCCGCCATAAATACGCAACAAACGCCAGTAATACCAGGCCCTGAAAAACCTGGCCTCGGCTACATAACGTTTGATGTCGGCGTCACTGTTTCCGGCGCCTTTTTCAAGTATATTATTGGCCGAACGGATGTAACCATAATCGTTAGTCCACTCGGACGAGTTTTCTGTTGGTTGCAAATTGCCGTTGCTTACCGTATTAGGCGTATTGAAGGCAATATCCGATTCGGTGTCTTCCTCGCCAAAGCCGTTAAGGCCGTTGTACAGGTTATTGGCTGCAAGCTTGAAATCGTTCCCTGTTTTCCAGAAAGTGGCATCTGTAATAGTGTCCTGCGATACCAGGTTAAGGTCTTTTTTACAACTGCCTACTGCCAGCGTTGACAATGCAAGAACAGCTAGCTTCACTTTTATGGTGTTGGTATTGATATGTTTTCTTTTCATGATGATCTGTTTTTTAGAAGCTTACGTTAAGCCCCAGTGAATACACCCTGTTAAATGGATAGGTACCTTCATTACGATAGCCATCTTCAGGATCGAAATTCCCGCCAAGGGTTCCTTTGGAGATGGTGAATAGGTCCTGCCCGCTCACATAAATTCTCGCCGATCGCATTTTTAGCTTGCTTGCTACTGATAACGGGAGGTTGTACCCAAGGGTGATCACTTTGAACCTTAAATAAGCAACGTTTTGCAGCGTCATAGCCGAGGCATGATAGTTGTAACTGTTGATATCATCATAGCCCAGGTTTCCGGGAATGTAGCGCGGGTATTGTGCATCCGGGCGCTGCGGGCTCCATGTTTTATTGTAGTAGTAAGCCAGCGTTGGCCAGAAGAAGGTGTTAGGCCTGCTGATGTTGCCCTCGTAAATCACATCACGTTTGCCAACACCCTGTAAAAATACAGCCAGGTCAAATTGCTTGTAACCTACATTGATGTTTGATGAAAAAGTATAGCGTGGTGTAAGATTGCCCAGATAAACCATATCGCCCGAAAGTCCTTTGGTTTTATCGCCGAAGGCAGTTAATTTACCATCACCGTCCACATCCTTGTACATCACGTCACCGATACTGATACGTGATGGAACGCCCTGCAATTGCTTATAGGCATCCAGTTGTTGCTGGGTTTTGATAATGCCATCATAGACATAGCCGAAATAAGAGTAGATCGGGTATCCCTGGCGCACAAAGTTTAATCCTTCACTGTAGTTATCGGAATTTTTGAGCTGTACCAGTTTGTTTTTACTGTCGCTGATCTGCAATGAAACGCTATACCTGAAGTCATTAATCTGGTCTTTCCAGGTAGCCGTAGCCTCGAAGCCTTTGGTCACCAGTTTCCCCTGGTTAATTGATGGCGGCGTGGCGCCAAAAGTTGCCGGAACAGCGACATTCACGAGCATATCGTTATTCGTTTTGTTGAAATAATCGAAAGAAAAGGATAAACGGGAGCGCATCAGCGATACATCAACACCTACGTTTTTATTTTCGATGGTTTCCCAGGTACGGTTGGTAGAGGCCGGATTACCATTTACCCCGGTTAAGCCAGCGTTAGGCGAACCTATGGGATAAAGTACAAGGTTTCCATTACTATCTCTTACCTGGTTTATAAGCGGGATATAATCGTACAATCCAAGACTGGTAATCTCCTGATTTCCCATTTTACCCCATGATACACGGGCTTTCAACAGGTCGAAAACATCTAAAGATTTAATAAATTTTTCTTCAGACAGGTTGTAGGCTAACGCCGCTGAAGGAAACAAGGCGCTCCAGCGTTTGCCCGGCGCAAACTTCGAGCTGCCATCGGCGCGGGCAGTAACGTCAAATATCAGTTTACTTTTGAAAGAATAACTGGCCCTGCCAAAGTATGACCCCAGCGCCTGGTTATTGATCAAACCTGTGAAATTGGCATAAGCGGCTTTGGTACGGTCGGCAAGATTTAGGGTAAAAATATCGTTGCTTGCAAAGTTGTAACCGGTTATGCTTTGGCCCTCATTACGTGTTTGCTCCAGCGAAGCACCGCCGGTAATGTTGATGCGGTGATCGGCACCAAATTGCTTGTTGTAATCAAAATAAGCCTGGTAAAGTTTATTTAAGCGCTTATTATTACCGTAGGTTGCCGAATTAGGCGTATTACGAATATCCTGTATCCCCCCTGCATAATTGTAACGGGTGATAGTAGGATTGGTAGAACTGGTATTATCATACTCAAACCTGAAAGCTGCCTGCGCCGTAAGTTTAAGCCCCGGCAACAGGCTGTAATCCAATTTAAAATTGGTTGCGAAACGCGACAGGTTATCTTTCGCTATGCCACCTTGCGCAAGGTACTGGGCAGGACCCTCGTATCCCTGGTAACCATAAAATTCGCCCAATGGATTGTACACCGGTTGATATGGAAACTGCCTGGTAACGTTGGTCAGCGCGCTCGACAGTAAAGTTGGATTTAATACCGCCTGGTTATCAAAACTTGTACGGGTTTCCAGGCTTAACTTACTGCTTGGCCTGATATCATAATTAAGGCGCAGGTTATACCTGTCTGATTTATTCTCACCAAAACGTACTATACCGTTATCCCGGTTATAGCCCACCGAAACCAGATAGTTATTATTATCGCCTCCGCCGGATACCGATATGTTGTGCAATTGCTGGGTAGCGTTTTTGTAGATTACCTTATTCCAATCGGTATAGCCATAAAAGCCGGGGTAATTGGTTACGCCGTAATTCCATCCTTTATCCAGATCAGGAGCCGCATTGGCGTTGATCTTATCAAAAACTTCCTGCGGGAAGCCTTGTAAACCCGCATTGCGCAGGCCCTCATCCATAAAAGTGGCAAACTGGAGAGTGTTTTGCATTTTGCGCAGGTAGGTAGGCTGCTTAACGCCGAAGTTGCCCGTGTATGTTATGATAGGTGTACCTCTCTTGCCCTTTTTGGTTGTTACCAAAATAACCCCGTCGGCCGCACGCGCGCCATATATAGCTGCAGCAGCATCTTTCAACACGGTTACTTCGGCAATATCATTGGGGTTTAAGGTACTGAAGGTATTCAGATCGCTTGGTACGTTATCAATTAGTACCAGGGGTGCGTTGCCGTTAATTGACGAATATCCCCGCACCTGGAAACCGTAGGTAGAACTGCCCGGCTGGCCACTGGCTTTGGTAATGGTTAAGCCAGGTACAGTGCCCTGCAAGGCATCGATGGTATTGGTTACCGGGCGGTTTTCAAAAACGTCGGCTTTTACGGTAGAGATAGCCCCGGTAACAGCTCCTTTAGCCCTTGTACCGTAACCTACAACTACTACTTCGCCCAGGTTTTTATCAGTCTTTACCAGCTTTACCTCAAATGAAGTTTGGCTGCCAACGGTTACCTTTTGCGTTGCATAACCTAAATAGGAAAATACCAACACCGAAGATGCGTCGGGGACATTCAACGCAAAAGCACCTTGTTGGTTGGTGGTTGTACCTGTGCCCGATCCGTCTATCATTACCGATACACCAACCAGTAGCTCGCCCGTTGTTGCATCCCGCACAATACCGTTAACCTTCTGGTTGACGGCTGTAGGCGGTGCCTGCGAACCGCTCTTTTTGATGATGAGAATGGTTTTATTACGGATGATAAATTCTAAAGGCTGACCTTTAAGGCATTGCTTCAGCACTTCTTTAAAATCGGCGTTTTTAACGGATAGGGTTATAGCCGCCGCGTCGCTAATGGCATCGTTGTTATACAAAAAGTCGTAATCGAGCTGTTTGCGCAATTGGGCAATGACCTCGCTTAACGAAGCGTTGTTGGCTTCAACGCTTACGCGCTGTGCATATACTTCGGCCTTGAGCTGAACTATAGCAAGCAATATCAAAATAAAGGTTAACTTCATTTTTAAGAACAAATTAGAATACACATAGGAATTCCTCCTGAACAGTAATTCAGTAAATTTTTTATACATTTGATTGTTAGGTTTAATTAACTGTTTGGTTAAAAACTTATTGAGATGACCTGACCTGGCTTGGCCGGTAAACCGGGGGCGTCGCAACCGCTCCTGGTTTTGTCAAAGTGTTTTGGTATACGTCTTTTTTTATCGCCTCCTTCCTTTTAAAATTGGGGTTGTTACTCAATTTATCAATTGTTTTCGGGGAAATTTATTCGGTTACAATAACCTTATCGGGCATTATCTTAAAATGTACTTTGCCCAATATCTCCAGGTTTTTAAGCGTTTCGGAAAGATTAGCTGAGCGCGAAAAGGTACCGCCAAAACGCTCTTTCGGTATCTGCCCCTGGTAAGCGATATCCACATCATACCACCTGCTCATGATTTTCATAATACTTTCAATGCCCTGGTTATCGAAAAGGAAGTAGCCGTTTTTCCAGCAGATGACGTTTTCGGCGTTAACCTGCCGTACGGTTAATTGATCATCGGCCTTAATGACCTTTGCTTCCTGGCCGGGCCTTAGCATGGCCATTTGGCCGGTAGCGGTGTTTTTGATATGCACACTTCCCGAAAGCAATGTGGTGGCCGAAGTTTTATCATCGTCGTAATTTCTTACGTTGAAGCGGGTTCCCAGCACAGTTATTTCCTGCCTGCCCGCTATTACTTTAAATACCTGGTTATTGGTTTTATGTGCCACTTCAAAATAGGCCTCGCCGGTAACCGTAACAACCCTATCACCCTGATCAAAATGCACGGGGAAAGTGATAGACGAGGCCGCGTTGAGCCAAACCTGCGTACCATCGGTAAGGGTAAGATGGTATTGGCCGCCACGGGGGGTAGATAATGTGTTCGTCAGATTATCACCTTTGGGAGAATTACCAGCATGATCTGTATAAGATAAATTGCCCTCCGAAGTTTTGCTCACCGATGCCATGCCCTGAACAGAAATCTGGCCGTTTTGCTGGTTGTTAAGCACAATTTTCTTACCGCCGGCAAGGGTTAACAAGGCGCGGTTCCCTCCTGGTTTAAAATCTTTTGCTACCCGGTTTATGGCCGACTTATCATCTACTTTTACCCCGGCCGATTGTTTCTGCGAGAAATAATAAATACCGATAGCCGCCAATAACAATAACGATGCCGCTGCAAACCAACGGGTACGATTAAACTTGTGCGAATGCTTCTCGCTAAGGTTTTCCCAAACGTTCAGCTTTGCCTCCTCCAGCTCATCTGCCGATACGGGGAATGGTTCGTTACGCCATTGCATATACCAAGTTTCGAGCAGGGCTATTTCCTTGTCGTTAGCTTGTCCTTTGCGGTATTTCTCCAGTAGTTGCCGGATCTCATCTTCTTGCATCGAGGTCTATTTGGGTTTATATTTAGATAGACAGGATGCCGTAATACTGGGGGGTAATTTTTTTTGAAATTATTTAAAAAATAAAAGAAGATTGATAAATGTGCCGAATTTGGTGCGTAAAATGCGCAGCGCGCCTTTAACATGGCTCCGTACCGATTGCTCACTTAAATTAAGCTGAATAGCTATTTCGCGGTGGGTATAATTCAATTTACGGCTCAACTCAAACACCTCGCGCATTTTTGGCGGTAAGGCACCAATTTCAGATTCGATCATACCTGCCAGCTGCCGTTCACGTATCCGATGATCGGTAATTGCTTCTACCTTCATATCCTCCACTGCAAGCGAAAGCAGGTATTTATCGACCACTTGTTTATGTGCTACAAAGTTGATGACCCGGTTACGAACACTCGCGTAAAGGTAATTGGAAATATTGGTGTGCTGATCGAAGGAACCGCGACGCGTCCAAAGGTGAGCAAAAAGGTCTTGCACCAAATCGCGGGCTTCATCTTTATCCCGAAGTTTTTTGAGGGCATGAACATAAAGCAACCCGAAATAACGTTCATATATTTCGGCAAAAGCATCGTGGTCATCAGCTGCTATCAGATCAACCAACTCCGTATCGCTCATGCAATCATAAGTCACCATAATAAAACAAAATCTGGTAAGTAAAGTAAAACCGCAAAGGCTTGCGATTAGTCATATAACTGGTTATTCTCAAATTTAAACAAATCGCACTTCGTAACTGTCCTCAACTGTCCTGAGGTTCAAAGACTTTATTGCGTTTATGTATAATCGCATCGGGTTAATCAATCCCGACCATTGAAAATAATGCAATCATTATAATGTTTTATATAATAAACATGTTAACTATATTTGCTTATTATATAAAACATTATGAAGCAACAACTGGTCTTTTACCTAAAGCGCAAAAGGTGCTTAATGACTTAGGTGAGAATAAGCTTGCCCGTTTACGCAGAAAGCTGAGCACTACCCAGATTTCAGAACAGGCCGGCATTAGCTGGGCTACGTTATGGCAAATCGAAAAGGGTACGCCCACCGTGGCCATGGGAGCTTATTTGGACACGCTGCACCCGCTCGTACTGCTGTTCGTACAGACAGTCTTGCTCAGGTCATCCGGACACAGAAAGATGCCGATGAGTTTATGGCGGAACTAGAAAGTACTGTTAAACGCAAAAAATAATTACATATTCTATCAAGAAAGCCGCCAATAAGGACTCTGATTTGGATGTCGCCTTTGCAGGATAAACACAAGCAAGACAAGTACCGTCGATAAAGTCGAAATGTCTGGAAACCCCGAGATCACTTTGCTGTGTCCAAGCATTAATAATCTTTTCTGGTAAAGCAGCCTGAATGGCAATCCCTATACTACAATTTAAAATGATACCCCAATTTTAGCGACAAGGCATCCTGTATTAACCGGTGGCTGTAGTTATCATATTTAACGCCGATATCAAGCCCGTTGCGAAGCTTAAAACCCAATGATGGCGTGTATACAAACGACGTATTCTTATGAGATGCAAATGCCACTCCCGCCTCGCCGCCAATATAAAACACGTCGCCCAAAAACGCCCTTAAGCCAACTTTAACCGGTACGACATTGCGCACTGTAAGGTTATTGTTGTAGTAGACGTTTCCATTGCTATCCATAATACCATAAGTTGATAGGTATTGGCTGTTCATATGCGTATAGCCTGCCGAAAACATAGCCACCAGGTTATTGGTTACCGGTTGATAAATCGTAACATCGCCACCTATTATTTTATTGTCCGACGAGTTGATGTCAACGCCCGGGTTAAAGCTGATGCCTATTTCTGTTCCGCTTTCATCCGCATTATTTTCTGCCTTTTTATGAGCAGCCATACTACGGGCACCAAAACCATAAGCTAAGCGCAGGCCCATGGCTTTAGTAGCTTTATCTTTAGTATAATCTTCATATTTAAGACTTAGGTCGATGCCGTTTTTAAAAGCCATACCTACCGAAGGCGACCATACAAACGATGTTCCCCATTGCTCAAAGGCAAAGCCCGCACCGGCCTCTCCGCCTAAATACAAATTATCGCCCACAAAATATTTTACACCCAGCTTTACGGGGATCACATTATATGGGCTGCCGTATTGGCTGTAACCGTCAAAATGATCTTTTTCGAAAAAGTGGCTAAAGCCGGTGGTCAACGTACCGGAAACGCGTTGGTTAATATTTTTCTGAATGCGGATATCGCCGCCAAGCGCGTATTTAAAAGCATCAGAAGTAGCAATGCCGGCATCAATACCAAAGCCAACCCGCCAGCTGCTGTTATTCTGGGCCTGAGCTAAGGATGCGAAAAGGACGATCAGGATAAATAATGAAAATAAATGTTTCATGTGGTGTAATTGATTTTTAGATAATTAGATTGATTAATCAACAGGAAGCAGGTCGACTGTTTTTTTGATGGTAAAACCACTGAGCGCAAACACCATCATCGCTGTCAGTTGCCAGCTTTTAAGCAGGCAGGAGATATAAACCCCGGTAAGCAAAACGCTGAATACGGAGAGTAGGATAATTTTAAGCAGGCGATACCTCTTCATTGTTGTTATTTGGGGGTGTGACAACAAGACGGGGCTTTACCCCTACGCAGTTAACATTATATTGACATGAATTTTTTCGAATTAAGACGAATTACACAAATGTTTGGCGGATAGATTTATAGATCGATTAGCTTGTGTAAATACTACCGAGCAATATTTAATTAAATCAATTCGTGTAATTCGTCAAAATCTTCTACAACACGCGAATTATTCGTGTTAATATTACTTGCTTAACTTGATCTTATATCCCAACCTTAACGCAAACTCCTTGTAGTAATAACCATAATCTTCAAATTTAAACCCGGTTTCTAAGCCGCTTTGAAAGCTGAAGCCAGCCCCGGCCGAGATCATTGAGGCGCGGTAAGGCTTGTAAACCGGAGAGTTTGACATAGACGAAAAAGAGTATATCGGCTGCTTATACAAACCGAAAGCGACACCAACATCGCCTGAAATATAAAACGCAGTCCCGGTTTTTAAACGCACACCAAACTTTAGGGGGATCATTCGGCGCGATACATCATAAATACTTACGCTATCGTTCCCAAAAACGGGAGGGTAGCCCTTATCAACCGGAAAGAATGTAAAACCGGTAGTTATCACGCCCGAAAGATGTTCGCCCAGATCGCGCTGAATAAATAGTTCAGCACCGTAAACTTTGCTATATGGATCGTCCCAGCCCAAACCGGTAGTAACTGCTGCACCTAAATACCAGGCCCGGCTGTTATCAACCGTTTTTTTCATAGGCTTAAAAACCGAATTGAAAGCAATACCTGCCTCCCATCCTATCCAGCTACGGGTTTGGTGCCCATCGCCGATAACCTGGTCGGGGTAATCAGGAATCCGGGTGATGTTTTTATATCCATCCAAATGGAACGAGCCGCTGTGGTTATAACTATGAAACACTGGTCCGGCCAATACACTGATGTGTTTGGAGAGTTGCAGGTTAAGCATTGTTTTAAACTGAAACCACCTGTCGTCCCACAAACCGGTGTAAGCAAACTGATAAGCAGCCTCGGCCGAGACATACGATTTATCGCTCAGCATAAAATCATGGCCAATACCTAAACCAAAAGAGTGAAGCTTATTTCCGGCAGAAATATTGGTGCCGATCAGCAGATCGCTGTAAAAACCATGGGTACCCGTTTTTAGCGAAAGGTTTGTATTGGTTACATCATTAGTAGTTGCAGATACCCGATAAAACCCATTACCAATAAAATTTATTAACCCAATACTGGCACCATACGAAGTATCGGCCGTATTTGCCAAGCCTATTTGTACGCCTTTTAATTTATGAGCGCTGTTATTAAGGGCTGAAAGTTGCAGGCCTGCTACCGTGCCATCTCCCTTATTAATAAAACCCGCTAACTGGATGCCGCGCACCGTATCTAAAGCGCGGTTGCTTACACCGGCTATCTGAATACCGGTAACAGAGCCTCCCACCAAATTAAAAACCGTGGCCAGTTGTAAATATTTGGCATCCATTTTATTGATATTGAACAGTCCGCCAAATTCAAATCCGTTCACTCCCGCGGTGTATCCCCCGGCAATATTTAACGAAAACTTATTCACCACCTGCGGACTAAACATGCCGTGCGAACTCAAGCCCGGTGTTAAAGAAACCTGGAACGGCCTCCGGGCAAAAAAGTCCGGAATATTTAAACTCTGGATACGCTGCTTGGCCGAAATAAAAAAGCGGCCCATCCCGGTACGCTCAACCCTGTTATTGCGATTCACCGCGCTGTTGTAACTATCCTGGTTAAAGCGGCTGCTCACCGATACCGTTTGCAGGAAATTGATGGTGGTATCGCGGTAGGCCAGCTTACTTGCCGTAACGCTGATCTGCTCCGGATTATCTGCCCTGAACTTGATGCGGAAATAGCCATGTTCATCGGTTAAAACCGAAACCAGCTGCGCTTTTACATAAACGCTGGCATTCATCAGGCGTTCGCCGGTGCGTTCGCTTACTACCAGGCCGCTCACCGAATAATTGCTGTTTTTATCGTTGGTGATATCGGTATCTAAAAAAGCAAGGCCGGGTAGTTTTTGGGTGATGATAAGATAGTTTTGATATTCGTGGATATTGTATTTATCGCGCAGAAGGATATGTAAAATATTGCCTACGGTTTGATCAGCAGCATTGATACTTAGTACGCTATCTTGTGGAAGCAGCCGCGCTTTATATGAAAACTGAAAGCCTCCTTTTTTGCCAAGTTCCAGTAAAATATCGCCAAGGCGCGCACCTTCAAAATTTATAGATACCGGTTTGCTTAAAATGCCCTGGGCCCGTGATTGCCCGAAGGCAAACAGCAGCATCAGCACAAAAAGCAAATGATAAGGTTTAGGTATGCGGAGATCTGAAAAAATCATTAACGCGAATGTTTTATTTAAGGATGATGGTGCCCTGCTTTTCTTCGGCCCTGATGTTTAGGGTAAGCTGAATAACATGTAACATCGTTTCAAGGCTGTTGTCTGCATTAAAGCTACCGGCTATTTCCATATCATTTAATTCTTTACGCCCGATGATGATGTGGCTATCGTAAGCCTCGTTCAAAACCGTTACCAATCTGCTAAGCTTAACATTTTTAAATACCAGATCTTTACTACGATAGTATTGATACAGGTTATCCTGTTTATGTTGCTTCACAAATTTCCCGGTTTTGGCATTTAATGAAACTACCTCGCGGGGTTTAAGTAAAATCATCAACTTGCTGCGACTGTCGGTTACTTGCACCAAGCCGGTTTCCACTATAATTTCAATATTGCCGTTAACGTTTTTTACGTTAAATGACGTGCCCACCACTTTTATTAAAGCCTCGCCTGCAGTTATAACGAAAGGCTTTGCCTTGTTATGGGCTACGTTAAAAAAAGCCTCCCCCTTAACCAGGTTTACCAGGCGTTGGTCGCCCGTAAATTTTTCAGGATGATCAAGGCGGGTATTTTTGTTGACGGTTACTATTGTTCCATCAGACAGGGTATCTATCCGAACTACTGCCTGACTTTCAAGTTTTACCTCCGGGTTGCTGAACCTGCTAAACCAGATCCAGGCACAAGCAGCAATAAAAATTATCGACGCGGCAATTTTAAGCCATCCATACCTGCCACGCATCGGTACAACATTGGCCTGCTGATTCTTTATTTCGGCGGCCCTTTGTTTTACCTTTTGCAGAGATGCCTGTGCATCAATTACGGCATCGGCCTTAAAGCTTCTACTGCTTTCCCATATCAGCCTGAATTGTTCAAAACGACGTTCGTTTTCAGGATCAAGCTTACGCCAGCTATCAACGCGCGCGGCTTCTTCTGCCGAAACCTCGTTAAGCACATAGTCGATCAGCAGCTCATCTGTTATATGTAAAGGTTGGTTCATTTAAATATTTTAATTAAAAAACAGATCAATAAAGGCAGGTAATCGGCCAGTTGCTGCCGCAGACGTTTAAGCGCTTTCACCATTTGATTATCTACCGTTTTTATGGAGATACCTAATTGCGCAGCTATTTCGGCATATTTCAATTCATCAAAACGGCTCATCTGGAAAATGATACGACATTGTTCCGGCAGTTGGTTAATGGCCTGTAACAACCGCTGCTCAAACTCCCGGTATTGAAGCTTACCCAAAGCATGGTCGGTGTGGTTATCGGCTTCGTGCATATTTCGTTGCTGGTATTTTTGTTTAACCTTTTGATGTTTAAAATAATTCATACACTCGTTATGTACCGACCGATACAGGTAGGCCTTAAGCGACGTATGGATACTTATGGGCCCGTTCCGCTCCAAAATTTTCAAAAATACATCCTGCACTATTTCGTCGGCATGTGCGCTATCCTCCAGCAAAGTATAGGCATAGTGGTGCAGTGCAGCATAATGCTCCAGGTAAACCCTGTCAAATTCGGGCTCATCTGCCTTTAAATGCAGTATATAAGTACTTACGCCGGTATTATTTTGGTGCAAACGCTGATGTTAATTGTGCTATTTTAAACATTTATTAACCGGGAGACAACAAAACAGGGGCTTACCCCTATGCGGGTGGAAGATTTTTTTAAATAAAAAGCCCGTACATCAGGATAATAAATAGTTATCTATTGTTGCCAATGAATAGTTTAAAAGTTGCACAAACGGCTTGGGCAAGTTTGGGATTAACCACTCTGACCATCCAAAATGGCTAAAATTCAATCATGATACTGACCCGATTCTTACTGTGCGTATATTGCTTAAGGTGGAGATTCCGCTCAAACTGACCACCTGATTCCGATTTAAAGTGACCAGGGTATTCCGGACCAAAGTGACCACCTGATTCCGGATCAAATTGACCACCCCATTTTTGGTAGTTTATGCATCAGACGCTGGCCGTCCTTTTAAATGCCAAATACAGTCGCCGGGTGAACGAGTTGATCGGTAGCCTCATTAGGTATGCGAAATAGCGCTGAAAGCCTCTAATAAAGCAATGAACGGCCATAACCAGAATGGAGATCCTGCAATCACCTTGCATATTAAAGCTTCGAAAAGAAAAAAGAGGTTATAGATAGAGCAGCACCAGGCTAAATGGAAATTGGTAAATAATTATCTTTGTTTATGCTGCTAAAGCATGAGCTGCATTTCTTTGCCAGCAAACAGGTGGTCAGTTTTGCCACGGAATAGGGTGTAACATATCTCCGAAACGCCCACGTTTATGAACCGTAACTATAAATTCAATGTTAGCATGGAACGTTTCGCTTACCTGAGCGGACGCAGCCTGTCGGCCTTCAAGCGGGATTTTAAAAGCATATTTGACGACGCGCCAAACCATTGGCTGGTACGCCGGCGTTTAGCGGAAGCCTATTTTTTGATTGAAAAAAAGCATCAAAGGCCGTCTGATATATTTGTTGAACTGGGCTTTGAAACCTTATCTTATTTTTCCTTCGCCTTTAAAAAGCATTTTAATCTGTCTCCCTCTGATCTGCTACGGCAAAAACAGGAATAATATTAATGGTTAGCAAGTTCCTGATCAATTAATATTTAACCAGACGTTGTCTGCAGGATTCACATCTGCGTCATAGGCATTTCCAAGAATAATTTTTTTTATCTTCTTTTTCGCCAGTAAAGGGATCATGACTTTATCGTTATCTTTCCATACATCGACGGTTCGCACTAATTCTTTGGTTGTTGAATCTGACATGAGAATCCGTAAGTGAATAGGCATCGGCACTCTGCCTTTGTTAATTATCCTAATTTGATAGATCGAACCATTGCGAGAAACTTTTTTTATCGCAAGATCCGGTACTGCTTTTTCGAAATGCCACTTTTTCCAATACCAGTTGAGATCAGCGCCGGCACCATGGTTCATGCAGTTGAAAAAATCGTAAGGCGTGGGATGCTTACCAGTCCAGGTTTTAATAAAGAACTGCAATGCACCGATAAATTTCTTTTCCCCCAGTGCTTCCTTCAGATAGTAGAGTGCCAGCGCGGGTTTTAGATCTTTGTCGCCATAACGCGCTTTTCCGTATAACTGAGGTGTTGGCGTCATTAACGGCATGTCTTCCGACAGGCCGGCATAATCGTTTATACTACTGATATCATAGTCCATTTTAACCTGCGGGGCAATCAGCGGGTGAAACGTAAATTCCGTCATTGTTGCCCAGCCCTCATCCATGAATGAATATTTTGTTTCATTTGTTCCAACGTAGAATGGAAATATGGAGTGAAAAACTTCGTGCGCTGTAAACTCCACAACATCCTTTTCATCCTTAAATGGCAGGTCATTTACCATCATCGGATATTCCATGGCATCCAGACCATCCACAATGCTGATATGAGGATAAGGAAAAGGGATTCCGGGAAAATGATAGCTGATCTGTTCTACCGTTTTTCGGGCGTAGTCAGCAACATGGTCATACGTATTGTGATCCGGATCATATACGGCATCTATACGTGTGCGTCGTTGTGTATGACGATCTGCTACAATACTTGTAGCCTTCCACACATATTTGTCGCTTACCGCAAAAGCAAGATCGGTCACGTTTTCTGCTTCAAAATTCCATGTATTGGCCGCGTTGTGTTTAGTAACATTTTTATTTTGTATTTCATCCCGATCAATAACGTTAATACTGCTATCGCCTTTTTCGGCTTCTTCTATTTTTTTTAAGATGGCCGGCTGATATAATTCTTTACCGTTGATAAGCGTTCCGGTGGACCAAACACAATAACTATCCGGAACAGTTATGCTTGCCTTAAAATTCCCATAATCATTGTAAAATTCTTCCTTACCTAAATAATCATATTCGTTCCAGCCATCTACATCATCGTAAACCGCAACACGGGGGAAGAAGTAAGCTATAAAATAGGAGCCCTCAGCGATCTGACCTGTTCGTACAAACGACCCTTTATTGAGCGTGTAATGATAAGCTATATCAATGCTAACCCGGTGATGTGGTGCTAAGCGTACTTTTTTGACGTACATGTTTGTACCTCTGATGCTATATTGTTTATCTGATCTTGCCTGATGATCAATTTCGATACCTGTGATACTTATACCGTCGCCGACGTCTTCGGCAGATACAGAAACATTACGCATAGCATTGCTTTTATAAAGGTTGGCATATAGCTTTAAAACCAGCCGGTTTAGGGTATCAGGACTATTGTTGTAATATTGAATATTTACTTTTCCATCAATTTCTCTCGTGTCCGGATTAAATCTGATGTCTATCTTGTAATCAGCCCTGTTTTGCCAATAGTTTTTTCCCGGTAGTCCGGTTTCACTACGCGTATTTGCAGCGAATGCCTTGGCAGAATTGCGATCAACCGGTAACTTTTGAGCGAATGAGAATAAACTATACCCGACGAATAGGAAAGTAACCTGGAAACGTAGTTTAATCATCTCCAAAAATAATTTTATTCTCATTGCTGGTGTAAACTATAATTTAAACGTTTTTATTCATCAACTTAAAACCACATTCCATTCGCTTGTCAGACTCCTGCAAATAGAAGCATCCACAGAAATCATGGCATCCTGAATGGAACATGGCTTCGGCCCCTGTTTCGAAAATAGGCAATTATCTTTTCAATAAATGGCTCCTGTGCATATGGAGGAGGACAAGGATCAACGCTCTTCTCGATCCGTTCCATGCCTGAAGTATTGTCGAAGAAGGGAACGGTTATCGTATAACTTTCGCACCTGCAATTTCAGAGATGCTTGTAGTTTCACCTTTTGTCCAATCAGGCGTTATTTCACCACCGGAAAATTACCGCCGTCAATAAAATAATTAGCTCCGCTGATATAAGATGCTTTTGGCGATGCCAGGAAGTAAATAAGCTCAGCCGTTTCTTCCGGTTCAGCCATTCTGCCCAGCGGTACCCCGCCAACGCGGTCAAAGAGCCTTTGGGTCATCTCATCAAAAGTGATACCTTCTTTGGCTGCCAGCTGGCCGAGAAAATCGGACATTGCTTCCGTTTTATTAAGCCCGGGGGAAACGGTAAGTACACGGACTCCATGCGGGCCTGCCTCATCGGCCAGCGATTTACTGTATGAATTCAGGGCCGCTTTGGCCGCACTATAGGCCATGGTCGACTCCCAGATCGGGAACTGACCGCTTGTAGAAGAGATGTGGATGATCACACCGCTCTTCTTTTCCAGCATTTTTGGCAATAAGGCCCGGTCTAACCGTACCGATGATAGCAGGTTGATCTCCAGCGCCTGGTACCAGTGCTCGTCAGCAAGCGTACTGAAGCCACCACCTGGAAAGGTGTTAGCCCCCATGTTGTTGATCAGAATATCAACCCCGCCGTACTGTTCGGTGATCTTTGCAGCGACTTTTTCTGCATCCTCACGCTTAGCCAGATCGGCGGCAATAAAATGATAGGGTTTATTATGGTCATCCGGTTCGTTACGCGCTGTAACAATAACCGTTGCTCCGGCCTGTAATAATCTCGCGGTTACCGCTTTTCCAATACCTTTGGTACCACCTGTTACCAATGCTATTTTTCCTTCGAGGTCCCTGACCATTTGCTTCTGTATTTCCATTTTTCTATTTGTATTTTGCTTTTGTTTCACAAAGAAACTAAAGCAGATGCACTATATTTGTAGGCATTGCCGCTATTACTGGTTACAAGCAGGTAACTAAAGCAAAATAGCGGTAACCTATTGGTAACTAACAAATGAGTGGTAACTAACAAATGAGAAAGATGCTGCAAAATCCCGAAAACTGCGCTGTGGTTAGAACGGTGGGTTATATCGGGAACAAATGGAAACCCATCATACTGGTGCGCCTGCTGAACGGAGGAAAGGTCCGGTTTGGTAAGCTTTGTATGCAAATGGCTGATATTTCACGAAAGATATTAAGCCAGCAACTGAAAGAACTGGAAGAGGATGGGCTGATCATCCGTCATAGTTATATGGAGAAACCGCCGCGGGTAGAATACGAATTAAGCGAACTGGGCAAAACGCTTATTCCGGTGCTGAAAGCTATGTATGACTGGGGAAATCAGATCGCACCGCCGGAACAGCGGGGGACCTGGGATCCAATAGTGAAATGATAACCCTGCTTCGATCATAGCTGTCATAGCGGCTATATTTGCCACTGCCCGGTTAGATCTTGCTTAGTCTCCGACCTGATCTTTTCACGGTGCAGCACGCCCCAGTGGATCAGCGCATAGACAACATCTTTTAAGGTTTGGCTGTAAGGTGTAAGTTCATACTCCACGATCACCGGCATCGTATCCGCCTGAACCTTCCGCTCGACGAAACCGTTCAACTCCAATTCTTTCAGTTCGGCCGAAAGCACCTTGCCGGATATCCCGGTAATGGTTCTTTGCAGGTCATTGAAACGCTTATGCCCCTGTGAAAGCGCAATGATCACACGGAGTTTCCACTTGCCGCCGATCACGTACAAGGAGTCGCCGACGGCCTGTAATTTTTCGGCACAGCCCAGGTGTTCCATCCTGAATTCATCTTCCTTGGTCATACCGGTTACTTTGAGGTAAGTAGTTACCTTTTGTAAACTACTGGCTTTTGGTAAGTAAAGGTAGGTATCTTTGACCGAAATTAAAAATTAAGCAGCTATGATCATTGCAATAGTAATTTCCATCCTGTTAGCATTCATAGCCTCCATATCATTTTTGTATTGGGGCTATGCCTCTACGCCAAAAGCGCCTCGTTTGTCTTCAAAAACATCTCGCGAAGAATTGACCGTCGGCACTGAAAAACGTACCTATTGGAAATACGTTCCCAGCGGCCTGAGCAAGGACAAAGTGCCGCTGGTCATCGTTTTACATGGCTCGGGTATCGACGGCGCTAAGATTCGGGCCTGGACCGGTTATGAATTTGACCAACTGGCGGATCGATACGGTTTTGTGGTTGCTTATCCCGATGGCTATAGACATAACTGGAACGATATCCGCAAGAACGCACCCTTCCCCGCAAAGAAGAAAAATATCGATGACGTCGGTTTTATCCTGTCGCTTATTGAAAGTTTCAGGCTGTCGCATAACATCGACCCACGGCAGGTATATATCTTCGGCTATTCCAACGGCGGCATGATGGCACTTCGGCTGGCCATATCCAACACCAGTTTACTGGCCGGCATCGCTATCGTAGGAGCCAACCTGCCAACGTCTGATAACCGGACCGACGACCTTCAGGCCCCCATGCCTCCTGTGATGATGATCCATGGTACCGCAGATCGCATCATTCCTTATAATGGCGGCAGGGTCAGATTCTTTGGCAAGGACCTCGGGAATGTCCTGAGTACTCAGGACACCGCTAAGACATTTGCTGACAGTCACTCCGGAAACAAGACGATAAAAACCGACCATTTGCCCCATTTAGATCAGGATGACCCAACAACGGTAGACCGAAAGATCTGGTTTCAGGGCGAACAAAAGGTCGTTGAACTATACACGGTACATGGGGGCGGGCATGTCGTCCCGCAAACGGTAGCCAAATTCCCGAGACTAATGGGGAAAGTAAACAAAGATATCAATGCAGCCAGTGGAGCCATCGCTTTTTGGGGATTGGATCAACCGTAATTGACAGAAGATCGGTTAAATGATTGCCTGAATTCAAGCGGCGATTAATTCGTTTCTTTTTTAAAAGTTTAATGAACTACCGCGCATGCACAAAGCCGACGGCATAAGCGATCTCGCTGATCGATAGCGTGGTTGATGAACGGATATTCCGCCCGGTGCTGTGTAAGGTTTGATTTTGTTAACTTTGCAGGATGACAGAGGAAATTCCGGGTGTGAACATGGAGGACTTGCGGCTAAAAGGTTTTCGGGTGCATGATCTGCAAGCATCGCAGGAACTCCCGCTGCGCCGCGCCAGGCGCGACTTTTACAAAATGGGCCTGATCAACGGTGACATGACCGTTCAATACGGCGGGGAATTGCTGGAGCTCAAGGGTACCGTTCTTTTCTTCGTTAATCCCAATGTGCCGCATTCGGTTGTGAGCCGCGTGAACCGGACCAGCGGGTACGCCTGCCTGTTCACCGAAGCTTTTATGAACAGCCGCGAACTGCAAGATTCGCCGTTGTTTCGCGCGGGCGATAACCCGGTGATCCCGCTTGACAGCGCACAAGAGGCTTTTATGGACAGTATCTTCCGCAAAATGCTGGCGGCCTACCAGGAAGAATACCCTTATAAAGCCAACATGATCAGGAACTGTATCTCCCTGATCCTTCATGAAGCCCTGCGTATCCAGCCGCCTAATAATGCCGTCGCATTTCAAAACGGCGCAGGGAGGATTACGCATTTGTTCCTGGACCTGCTGGAAAGACAGTTTCCGATCGAGCGGCCGAATAGGCCACTGCGCTTGCGGAACCCGCATCAATTTGCAGACCGACTGTCCCTGCACGTCAATTACCTGAACCGTGCGGTCAAATCGGTCACCGGCAAACCGACCTCGGCCCATATCGCCGCACGCATCGCTGCCGAAGCGAAAGCGCTTTTGCAGTATACTGACTGGAGCGTAGCAGACATCGCTTATGCACTGGGTTTTGAGTACCCCGCCTATTTCAATAATTATTTTAAGCGGCTGACCGGGACCACGCCGAATACCTTTCGGAAGGTTTGAAATTCATAGTTTTTGGTTTGATTATCGATTGTGTACGTGTGCCTTTACGGGCAACTTTGTGCCATGAAAATATTAATTACAGGCGCAACAGGAAAAGTCGGCAGCCGTTTAGTGCCGCGCCTCATAGCCAAAGGGCATGAGGTTACCATTTTAATACGTGATGCAGCCAAAACCCTGCCAGGAACCCGGGTAGTGGTTGGCGATCTATATGAACCCGCTACGTTGCCTGCGGCGGTCGCGGGTATGGATGCAGTGATCCATCTGGCCGCTTTGTTCCGTACTTTCACCGATAATGAAGGTATTGTAAAAACCAATCATTCGGGTACCGTCTCGTTGGCCCAGGCCGCTCTGGCTGCCGGTGTTAAGCGTTTCGTGTTTACCAGCACCGGCAATGTTTACCATGCTGGCTACGGTCATCCAGCCAAAGAGACTGATCATGTTGATATTAATGATCCAAGAGCCTATGCCGCCAGCAAGATCGCCGCTGAACAGGAACTGCTGCAACTTCATCCTGACGTAAGGATCTTACGTTTAGGCTTTGTCTACGGCGACCGCGACCCGCATATCGAAGAGATCATGCCGGTACTCAAGCAGTGGAGACGCCATCCCGGGTACCGCATGCATATGGTCCACCACCTCGATGTCGCACAGGGCTTGCTGATCCTGCTACAGCAAGACGGGCTGAACGGTGACATCTTCAATATCGCAGATGACGCGCCGATCAGCCTGTATGAATTGGCCGACTCGGTGGGAAAAGCAGCGGAAACCTTCGATGCCGAACCCGGTCCGCTCAACGATCCCTTCGAAGGCCTACTCGACAGCTCCAAACTGCGTAGCCGGACCAGCTTCCGTCCGCTGGTGCCTAGCTTTTACGTGGCGCGGGATATGGATCTGCTATAAAGAAAGTATCCCTGCTGGCGGACACTTACGGCCAACGTGTCTGCCAGTTACCAAGCCCACTTGAAGCCATGTCAATATCGTTTTAATTAACCAAATTGATGAAGAGTCTTCCCCATACACCGCTGGCTTTCAATGCCTCTCTTGTCCCAAACAGATGTTCCGGCTTATATTCGCCTGCGACGGGCAATTTACTCTCGCCATCGTCGGTCATCTGTAAATAAGCACGCGAAAAAACCGCCCGTCAGGACCATGGAAAAGCGTCAGGAGTATAAGTAGGAAAATGAGGCGGAGGCTAATCAGCTAACCTTCTCTGATGACTTGCTATCCCTCATGCTATCAAGTCCCTGTTCGATCGTTACCAATGGCCTGTAGCCGATCTCTGCTCTCGCTTTTTTGTCGCTGATAATAAATGTCATTCCCAGCGCATTGATAAGCCCTTTGTAAAGCGGTGGGTGCCCTGCAAGCCGGAAAGTTTTCCAGACAAATTCCATGACAGCCGCTACTGTTTTTGCCATGCTCAGTGAAACGGATCTTTCCGGAACGACGACACCCTGCGTAGCAACCTAATTTTTAATAAATTCTTTGAATACAAAAAGAAACTAATTCAGTTTTTGCGTTCACTTTTCTGAAAGTCAAAACAGCAGCAAGCAGGTCTTTTTCTGCAGGTGTGAATTTCACATAGTTGTCAGTATGGGCAAAAAACTGTTCCTTCATAGTTCTTTAAAGATAAAACCTAAATATAAGCTTTTTATACCAAATCAATTCTTTTACGTCAAAGCGCAGGTTTAGCTTGGTATTTGGCAAACGGGCATCCCTGCCATCCCGAAACATGATATGTTTATGCTGGTGCTTATCCTATCCTTTTATGCGATTGGCACGACCATCCCTTAATCTGTTGGATGCGGGTATTAGGAATATCACTGCCAGAACCTTATTTGGGATACGTTAAACTGTTGTAGCAAAAGCACCTGAAGCTGCCTCACTATTTAATTGGAGAAAGAAAATAACGATTCCTCAAAGGTGTATCTTGAGGCAGGCATTGAAAACCTGTCTCGCTTTTATTTGCGGTTAAAAACTGTTCGGGCCGACATCAAACGCGTGGGCAGAAGAATAGACGTACGCTAATGAAGTTGCTGCTCGATCGTTGCCTTATCGATCACCGACCAGACCTGACATATTTTATGATCACGGAATTCATAAAAGACATTTTCCGAAAAGCGGATCCTACGGCCGTTAACAGGCAACCCCATAAAGGCCCCTACGGGCGCACAGTTAAACACTAACCTGCAAGCGAGATAAGAGGAATCGGCCACAAGCAGTTCCGCCTTGAAATAAAGGTCAGGGATGTCCCGATAATTCTGTTTAAGCATGGACAGGTATCCGGTCAGACCTATTTCCTGATCATTATAATACACATATTCAGCAACAAAAATTTTCAGCTCGTCCCATGCTTGCCTGTTCAAACACTCCTGGTAATGACGATAAATGTCTGGAAGGGTATTCATAATGTATAATTAACAAACAACGTCACGGCTTGTTCCACCACATGCGTATTACTTATAAAGGGACTATCGCGGCTACGGTGAGGGAAATATGTAATAATGCTTCTTGACTTACCGGTAGGTTTGCGTTATCAATGCGGATACCACCCGTTTAAGCCCATCCGACCTGTCCGCCCACCGCTGCGAGAAAGTCGATCTGGGCAACAAAAGTGCGAGCCTAACTGAAGCCCACAGTAATTTAGCGATTATCTTAGTGGTCTTCCTATTAAATAGGCGGGTAGGCGGCACCGGAAGCCTCCGGATTGAGCCTTCTGCAATGGCATGGTATTTATTTTGTTACTCATCTTGTTTGATCTACAAAGTCAAGAAAACAAGGGTTTGATATCAACTTTTATTCGGGTTATGGAACGTTTCAAAACTACCTAAGAACACCCAAAGGTACACAACTTTGAACCTGCGAGAAATTCAACAGGTCAACATTTAATGCTTTCTGAACTGACGTCATTTGACAGGCGTACAGTACTAAGTCAATTAACAATATACGGGTTAAGTTTAAAAGCAAGCAGATCTGGTCACTGTTATGAAGCTTTCCACCCAGGCAATCCTTTAAAATAAAAGTAGATAAAATAATTTCTAAACATTTAGGGGATACCCTACCTGGCTTCCGACATAACATATGAACAAGAGTAACCTATTATCATGTCAGTATATATTGCCATTGAAATCGTTCGTAAATACCTGGCGGGCACCTCCTCGCCCGAAGAGACAGAAACTGTGTTTAGATGGTTTGCTTCTCTCCAATCCTTTCCGGATAATTTAGCTGGACAAGCAATTATCCAGGACATTTTGTTTCATTTTTTAGGGGTTATGAATTTAAAACCAAACATGCCGCCAGAAACGGAAATTAACTCGCCGATGATCCAGGCTGCATCATCGGATGCAGAAAACGGCTGCTTTCGCTATACCAGCGGGCTGGTCCCTGAACATCCCGTTATGACAGGTCATTTGTTATTTGCCTAAAAGCTGGTCCGCATATTGGAACAGCAAGTGCTTGACGAAGCATACCCTTTTATCTTTGAAGTTGACGATTTGTATTTTGGCAGCTTTGCATTGAAGTTTAACGGGCCTCTTTCGGAAAGTCAGCTGTAAAATATCAGCTCATAGCTACTTATCTAGCTGCCATCACCTCGTCCATTGCCTTTATAAAAGTTGTTACTTCAATTTCATTTCTGTGTTGGCTCAAATATTTAAGTAGTTGCCGATGGGCATCGGCAGGGGTAACCAGATAATCACCACCTACGCCATGAAACATAAAAACACCAAGGCCCCTACTTTGCTGTACTTTCTTCACAAAATCTATCAGGGCAGCACCAGTTACCTGATTACCTGGTACGCCCCAAGAGGGTACTTTTAACGGGTCGAGCTTCTTAAAATCAGTGATCACCGCATCCGGGCCCCCACCTATACGGGCGTATTTTGCAAGCCCTGCTTTGCGTAGGGTATCTACATAGTCCACGCCGCCAACCTCAAGTTCAGTACACGGGTAGGCATAGCTGCGGCCACCCGTTTTGCCGTCGAGAGCGAAAAGCAGGGTGTTCATTTCTTTTATTTCGCGCACCATGATATATGGTGTATAATTTGCAGAATTGTCGGCCGGATTGGCTTTTACGTTTAGCAGGCACGGATGATATAAGGTATGGTTAGCCAATTCGTAACCTTTTTTGCCCGCCTGACGCCAGCGCGGTAATGAAGTTTCAGTCATATTGCCTGTTAAAAAGAATGTAGCAGTAAGATTTGCCGAATCAAGCTGGGGAATAGCTACGTTTAATTGCGAAGTTAAACCATCGTCATATGTAAGCACAATAATAGCTTTTTTGCGCTTAGCTTGCTGTGCATTGGCAGTAATAGATATTATGATTAATAAAAAGAAAATAGTTTTTTTCATAAAAGCCACTTGTTTGATACTAATATCGAGATTTAATATATGCTCGGAAGAGCAGGCACTTATGGCGCCCGGTACAACCGGCAAGGGGGCTTCCTTACCGGTTGACATTGGCGCACTAATATTTGTAGCCCTTTCTTTTGAACAACCACTGGTTGCTAAAACCATTTCCAAGTTGCACGATGGTTAATTCATTCTCGTTTAGTTTAGCAATGTTATATACCGTACTGTTTCCACTTCCTTCACTGATATCAGCACCGGTAATTTTAAGCGTTTTATTCAGCGTATCCAGCGTAAAAACACCTTTAGTCTGCCCTTTACTTGTGACTTTTACATAATTAGCATTTCCGTTAATATTAAATGTCATCTCATCAGTCAAATCGGCTCCCAAACCAGATGCCGGAACCTGCCACCATTGCGGAACAACCGCATCCTGAGGGCCGTTTCCACGAACCCAACCTGTAGGATTATCAGCAGCCCATACCCAAGTTTTGCCGTCTGTTCCATTCGTAAGTAAATTCCACAAAGGACTTTTAAAATAATTAACATCATTTTTTGAAACTTTGACTTTTACAGAATCCGCCGTTGGCCCGCCTTTTGAATAGGCTATAAATTTAATGTAAAAATCTCCTGCAAAAGGCAAAATAGTTGTGTCTTGCTGCTTGTTAGAGTTTCCATTCCCAAAATCCCAGAATGGAATAATACCAGGGGTACTGTTTTTTACTATAATCATGTTGTCATACCCCGCTTCCTGGGTAACAGAAAACTTCAAGTCTGATTTTGCAATGGGTAATCCAAGACTTGCTCTGTTTTCTTTCGGACTACAGGCGGACATCAAATAGGAAGCCCATATTAATAACCCTATGTTCTTTAAAATCTTCATTTTTTTTTCTATTGGTGATATCAAGTGGATTAATAACCTGGGTTTTGTTTCAGACTCCCTGCTGATAGACTGATCTGAGTTTGCGGTATTTCTAACAAACCTTTTGTTTCGGGGCGAAATGTAACGTTGAAATCGGTACCCATGCCAGTGTTATCAATAGTTTGTTTTGCGATTGTCATCCCTTGTCGCAATAGATCCCAGTAACGTTGTCCTTCCAGGGCAAGTTCAAAACGACGTTCATCCATGATCAGTTGAAGGCCCGCGGCATCAGCAGTTAAATTTTTATGATGATTAGCATCCTGAAAAGCACGGTCCCGAACTTTGTTGTAATAGCTCTGAGCAACAGAAAGATTAGACGATAAATTCAATTCTGCTCCCATCAAAAGCACGTCGGCAAAACGTATGGCTACGTAATTGTCATAGTTGTCAATCTGGAAATCACCACCCATATCCTCTGGTTTTCCTGCGTTCAGGGGAGTATATTTCTTGTAAAAATAACCTGTGTATTGAGATTGGTCACCCAATACGTATTGACTGGTTAGGTTTTCGCCTGAAATGGAAATAATTGAATTGGCCCTGCGTGGGTCATCAGCGGCAAAAGCATTCCACAATTTGGGATTTACGGTTGCGAATCCCCAACCTTTATAATAAGGTAAAAGTACCTGGCTCCTGATTCCAAGCAAAACCTGCATTCTGTTACCATTTTGCTGACTATAATCTTTTAAACCTAAATAAGTGTATTGGATATTAAAAACACCCTCCACATTGTTTTGGCCGGCAAAATCGGTTCCTCCGGATGCTCTCCATAGGTTCGCATATTTGGGAACCAAAGCATGGCCACTATTATTAATTACGTCATCTATTAGCTTAATGGCATCTGATTTAGTTACCTGCCCAACAAGATCTGTTTTAGCATAATAACCGGTGTAATATAAAAACACGCGCCCCAAAAGTGACTCGGCGGCCCATTTGGTAGCACGGCCGTATTCCGCGGCTGGAATGGAGCTATAAGGAGTAGCGGCTAAATCTGTTGAGGCTGACTTCAAGTCGGTGGCAATTAATTTATAAACATCATCTGGATTCGCCTGCGGCTGACTATATTTACCTGGTTCAACCGGAGCTGTGAGTAAAATTACATTGCCAAACATGCGCACCAAATCGAAGTAAAAATAAGCGCGTAAAAAATGAGCTTCCGCGATATACCTCGTTTTTAAAGCGGTATTGGCACCAAAATCGACCTTGTCGATATTTTGTAACAGTACATTAACCCGATATATGCCGGTATAATATTTTGTCCAGGCATCTATATTATGATCAGTTAGTGATTCAAAACGGTCCCATTGCCGCACATTGGCATCTCCAATCCCGCCACCGCCAAAACAATCATCAGACGCAATCTCACTGGTAAGGGCAATGTTACCAAAGCCATTCCAGTTAAGCACGCTGTATGCTGCTACAAGTCCCTGAAAAGCATCACCTGGAGTTTTATAAAAATCGCTGATCCCTTTTTGATTAATCGGAGTGGTATCTAATAAACCTTTTTTACATGAGCTAACCGACAGTAAAAGAACTACTATATATATTATTTTTTTCATGGTCATTTTCCTTTAAAATTTTACACTTAAGCCCATCATTATGGTACGTGGCTGAGGATAATATCCTAAATCAGTACCTGATGCCCATCCATCATTACCATATCCCACTTCCGGGTCAAGACCCCTATATTTTGTAAACGTAAACAAGTTTGTTCCGGACAAATAAAGACGAAACTGTTGCACGGGTAGGTTTTTCAAAAGCCCCTTTTTAAAGTCATAGCCGATATTGATGGTTTTTACTCTTAAGAAATCCCCATTCTCAATATACAGATCAGAAAATCGGCCATAATTATTGTTTGCCTCATCGGCCTGAGTCACCCGGGGAATGGTATTAGAGGTTCCGGCACCGGTCCAGCGTCCCAAAATAGCGGTCGTATAATTAGCATAATACCGGTCGTTAGTGCGAATGCCATTTACGATCTGATTACCGGCTACGCCATTTAATTGTACAGAAATATCAAAACCTTTATAACCTGCATTTAAATTAAAACCATAGGTTTCATGGGGGTTGGGATCACCTAACATGGTCTTGTCGTTTGCGTCTATTTTACCGTCACCATTTAAATCAACAAAACGGACATCACCCGGCTTAGCGCCTGGCTGAATCAGGGTTCCATTTTTGGCATACGAATTTACATCTTGTTGTGTCTGGAAAAGGCCATCGGTTTTTAAGCCATAAAAATAACCGATAGGATAACCTACTTGTGCCCTGTAAAACTCATCCGTACTGGCTGTTAGAACACCTGTAGCACCATGTATGATTTTTTCCTGATTGGCTATATCAGTTACCCGGTTTTTATTGTAAGCTATATTTCCACCGATACCTAGTGAAAGATCACCAAATTTGTGCTGATAGTTAACAGCAAATTCAATACCCTTATTTGAAACATCACCACCGTTAACAGTTGGGGCACCTGTACCTACAATAGCCGGCACCGGAGCGACAATGAGCCAGTTTTTAGTCGTTTTGTTGTACCAGTCAAAAGTAATGGTTAGATCTCTTAAAATAGTTGCATCGAAACCGATATCAACTTGTTGTGAAGTTTCCCATTTTAAATCGGGATTGGGTACTTTATTTGGAACCGTCCCCGTTGATTTTACACCATTAAAATAATAAGAGTTGTAGGTAGAACTTACAGTCGCCAGATAAGCATAGTAATTACTTGTAGGCACATTATCATTACCATTCTGTCCAATACCTGCCCTGATTTTTAGGAAATCAAGCCATTTAACATTTTTCAAAAACTCTTCACTCGTTACTACCCAGCCAGCTGATAGTGAAGGGAAAGTGGCATATTTATTATTCGAGCCAAAATTAGTAGAGCCATCACGCCTTACGATGGCGGTTAACAGGTACTTCTCATTATAGTTATAATTTATACGGCCAAAATAGGAAAGTATGTTGTGCTCGGGTACCGTAATTCCGCCGAATGCTTTCTGGGTGGCGTCATTGGTACCATTGTCTATAATAGCGTGGTTAAAATCCGGAATAATTAAATCCTGTTTACTGCCGCTTACATAAAAGGTAGTCTCCCGCAACACTGTTGAACCAAGTAGTGCTGTAAGGCTATGCTTGCCCATTGATTTCTGATAGGTCAGTGAGTTATCCCAGTTTGTGCGGGTGTTACGATACAAACCCATAGCAGCTGTAGAATTGGTGTTCTGATTATTGGTACCCAAGGAATAAACAGGTGTAAATGTATTGGTAGAATTATAGGATAAGTCGAGTCCGTAATCTGACCTGAATTTCAAACCTTTGAATATGGTTGCTTCCAAAAGCAAGTCGCCCAGTAGACGGTCGGTGATTGTTCTGTTATTATTAGTATAATCCATAGCGGCAACCGGATTCACCTCTTCCGGACTAACGGTTGATATGCCATATGTTCCATCCGGGTTACGAACAGGAAAGGTAGGACTTGTATTGAGCAGCCCTTTGATCGAATTACCATAAATATTGCCCGTACCGATGCTGCTTTGCTTGCTATGGCTATAAGTCAGATTCTGACCAAACTTGATAATATCTTTATATAAATTATGATTAGAGTTGATGCGAAACGAAATCCTTTCAAAATTGGATTTGCCCGGCAATCCGATAATACCATCCTGTTTTTGATAAGATAAGGAAGACGAATAGATTGACCTGTCATTGCCACCAGAAGCACTAACACTATAATTTTCAATAGGAGCATTTTTTTGCGTAACTGCCTTTTGCCAATCGGTTCCCGCCCCCAATTGATTGAGTTGATCAAGTGTATACATTGGCGCCTTTCCAGAATTGACTGCAGCTTCATTCATGATGATGCCATACTCGTGCGCATCCAGTAAATCTAATTTTTTTGCAGGATTCTGTAACCCATAATAAGCATCGAATGAGACTTGCGTCTTACCACTTTTTCCTTTTTTGGTGGTGATTAATATAACACCATTTGCGGCTCTTGTACCATAAATTGCCGTTGATGCAGCATCTTTTAGTACGTCCAGGGATTCGATGTCGTTGGGATTAAGGCTTGAAATGTCATAGGTAGGAAAACCATCAACCACGTATAAAGGATTTGAATTACCAATGGTACCGATACCCCTTATTCTTACTTTCAAAGCATCTCCCGGCTGACCTGAAGTGGATGTCACCTGAACACCCGGCGCCTGGCCTTGCAAAGCCTGATCCACTGACAGTGTATGATTTTTGGCCAAATCGCTTCCGCTAACGTGTACCGTAGCTCCGGTTACGACTTTTTTAACCTGGGTTCCATATCCGACTACGATAACCTGCTCCAAAGAATTTGACATGGGAGTCATTTTTATGGATACCTCATTGGCTTCACCCACCGTAACTGATAGCGGCTGAAAACCAAGGTAAGTAAATTCGAGAACATCGCCGGCTTTAGCTTTGATATGGTAAGCCCCCTTTACGTCAGTGGCAGTTCCGGTTGTTGTTGACTTTATTTTAACGCCTACTCCAATTAACGGTTGATTATCATCCGCACTGGTCACGACACCAGATATCGTCCGTGATGACAGCTGGGCCAGTGCGGAGCCTTGAGATATAATAACGAAGATCAGAACGAAAAAAATGGAGGTATATCTATTACAAATTAATTTTCTTTTCATACAAATAGGTAGTGATTTATAAATTGTTTGTGGTCTATAATTACTTGTTAACTGTCATGGTGGCTGATTTTCTTGCATAATTTTTATGGTTAGCTGATATACCAAGCGGGATATTGGAAATTGACGCCGATCTAAAGTTTATGTAACGGCTATTAGATACTTTTTCAATCGATTGCGCAATTAACACTATCATTCTTCCGGTTAATTAAAATAATATGATGGCCATTAAGTCGCTTTAAGGGGATAAATGTAGAGGGCTCTCCGCAATCGATTGTTTACAAATAGGGATACAAATGTTAACCACCGTTTAACTTATTGACCTATAGGTTAATTAAACTGTTATTAAATAGAAAACCAGGACAAAACAGGCCAAAAGATTTAAAAAAATGGGCAAAGTAAAGGTTGACTTTGAGTTGCCACATCCGCTATTGGCAGATACCAATCATGGAAACCATAAAATTCATTATGAAGATTTAGGAACACCACAATGGTAATATTACATCATATATGAAGGTGTCGTTGATTGTAATTATGGGGCAATTGGTTGGTGCATATTAAGCTGGTAGATTGGATGAAGTGTGCCGGATTTTCCTGTTAAGATCGAGGCACCTGTACATAGAAATGCTATTTTAATAATTCTCAATTAATCAGCATGCCTGCTGGTATGGCTTATTATTGTTAACCAACTAATTGCAGATGATAAACATTCGTGCCCCTATTTGTAAACAATCGATTGCGCTTGTACTTCTTAGTTTTGCCACATTAAAAACTCAGAAATCTTCGATTATCTTGTCTAATTTAATTAAGAGCTCCGTTTACTGTCCGGAACCACCCTCATATTATAAACTATTCAATTATACTGCCTTAAAGCGTGTAATTGTATATAACTACTTTTTTGAGTGCTTTCGTACAGAATTGCAACATACCGGCGAAAACCGGCCGATCCGATTATCTCATAGGTACAACGGTAAGGATGATGAATTATCCTTTTAATGACGAAGTACCAATTGAAATTATGAAAGGTGCCTTTAGTACTACATAATGAATCAGAAATTAAACCTAACCGTCAGTTGTCTCCCGGTATAGGAAAGCATATAATGATCAATATGAAAAAGAAAATTTCACCAACTATTTTAGGCTGCTTGCTTTTTTGTAATGTTTTTGCCCAAAGTAACAATCTAAACAAAACGCCCAAAGCCATTAGAAAAATCAGCTTTTATTTTAAAAAAGTTGAACTGATGTTAACCGAGATGCCGAAGTGGAGAACACAGGCTGGAGATCTATCAAACGGGTTACAAATTGAACGATGCATATACCAGCTATCTATCATTTAATAAGCCTGGCCAGCTTAGTAAAACCCAGGCCGACTTGCTTAAAAAGCAGAATAACGACGCTGCAATTTTGAAAGAAAATATCACCGTCAATGATGAAGGAACTTTTTCAAAAAAAACTTAGAATCAGGGAGAACGATATTTTTCTGATCAATATGGTAAAGCTTTAATAAAATTAACCTTTCAAAAACCCATGGCAAGATCATTTTTGTTGTAAAAGAAAGATGTTCATAATTACGCTTTGGGGAGCAGATCTCTATAAATGAAATGATGAAACAATATAGTACGCTTAAAATTTATATTCCAGGAATTTTCTTTTTGCTGTTTTTAGTCGGTTCTCTAAAGGCATGGGGCCAGGGAACACAATATCAATATTTATCCGGTACAGATAAGGACCACACCGTAGACTGGGATTTTTATATCAATAGTGGGCAAAAAAGTGGCTCATGGCAAAAAATAGCTGTTCCTTCTAATTGGGAACAGCAGGGGTTCGGAACGTACAATTATTATAAAGACACGCAAAACCCAGAGGAACAGGGTAAATACAAATACCATTTTAAGTTAGCCCCATCGGTAAAGAATAAAAATGTTTTTATAGTTTTTGAAGCCTCGATGACCGAAACAGAGGTTAAAATTAACGGGCAACTTGCCGGCCCAGTACACCAGGGAGGTTTTTACCGGTTTAAATATGATATAACCCATTTAATTAACCACGATGGCGATAATTTGTTAGAGGTAGCAGTAAGCAAAAGATCTGGCAACGAGTCAGTGAACCAGGCGGAGCGTAAAGCTGATTTCTGGCTATTTGGTGGCGTCTTCCGTCCCGTTTACCTGGAGATTGTCCCTAAAACTTATATAGACAGGATTGCTATTGACGCCAGCGCAAACGGCGCTTTAGCGCTGGATGTATTCATCAATAACGCGAACAGCAATCATAAAGTAACTGCTCAGGTGCAAGCACTGAACGGTCAGCCGGTTGGTTTACCGTTCAGTACTCAGGTGCGTACGGGGCAGCAAAAGGTAACGCTGAAACAACAGGTAAATCATATTTTACCCTGGAACCCCGAATCTCCCAATTTGTATAACCTGGTGGTGTCTGTTGGGGATGGTAAAGGTGCGATCCACCGCGTAAAGCAACGGTTTGGTTTTCGCACAGCGGAACTAAGGCAGCACGATGGCTTTTATGTGAACGGGAAAAAAGTGATTTTCAAAGGTGTTTGCAGGCACAGTGAGTGGCCTGAGTCAGGCCGCACCTTGAGCAAGGATATCAGCCTGCTTGATGTTAAACTTATGAAGGAAATGAATATGAATGCGGTGAGGATGTCACATTACCCTCCGGATCAGCATTTTCTGGATGTTTGTGATTCACTCGGCCTTTTTGTATTGAATGAATTAACGGGCTGGCAAGCTAAGTATGATACAGAAGTTGGCAAAAAGCTGGTAAAGGAACTGGTGGTACGGGATGTAAATCATCCCAGTATTGTAATATGGGATAATGGCAACGAAGGTGGCTTTAATACAGATCTGGATACTGAATACGCCAAATATGATCCGCAGCAACGATTGGTTATCCACCCGTGGGAAAAATTCAATGGAACCGATACCAAACACTATCCTGATTATAATTATGTTGAAAATTCAGTGTTATATGGTAATGAAGTATTTTTCCCCACGGAATTTATGCATGGTCTACAGGATGGAGGACAAGGTGCCGGATTAGATGATTTCTGGCGGTTGATGATGAAGCATCCACATACGGCAGGTGGCTTTTTATGGTCGTTCCATGACGAGGGCGTGGCCCGCACGGATAGAAACGGGCAAATAGATATACAGGGCAATGCAGCACCCGACGGCATATTAGGGCCACACCGGGAAAAGGAAGCCAGCTTTTATACTATCAAAGAAATATGGTCGCCGGTAGCTATTGAAACGAGTTATATCCCCGAAAAATTTGATGGCCGGCTTTCGGTAGAGAATCGTTATATCTATACCAATTTAAGCAAATGTACATTCAACTGGAAATTAGTGAGATTACAGCTACCGGGCGGGCAAGACCTGAAAGCTAAAATAAATGCATCCGGGCATGCTGAGCCCATCAGTCTGGCGCCCGGCGCTAAGGGCTTTTTACAGCTTAACCTACCGGTTGATAAGAAACAGAGCGACGTGTTGTATTTAACGGCAAATGATCAGTATGGTAAAGAGATTTTCACCTGGAGCTGGCCGCTTAAATCGCCCGCAAATACCTTTAAAAGGCAATCTGATGCATCATCTTCCAAAATTGAAGTTATGGTGCAAGATGGGGGACTGATTGTGAAGGCCGATAATATTAGCTATTATTTTGATAGTCAAACCGGGTATTTGCAAAAGGTGAGCACGCGAAAAGGCGAGATCTCTCTATCCAAAGGCCCCGTGCTGACGGGCGCAAAATACGCGCTTAAAAGACTGAACCATTATTTTTTAGGGAAAGCCTATATTGTCGAGCCGGAATACGAAGGCGGACAACAGTTTAATGTGAAATGGACATTCAGTCCTGGTAGGCCTGCGAAATTAAATTACAGCTATAGCCAACCAGGGGAGTTTGATTTTTCGGGTATTACATTTGATTATCCCGAGGAAAAAATAACCGGAATGAAATGGGAGGGTCGTGGTCCATACCGTGTTTGGAAAAACAGGCTTAAGGGTCAACAATTTGGTGTCTGGCACAAGGACTACAACAATACCGTAACCGGCGAAAACTGGGATTACCCGGAATTTAAGGGGTATCATGCCAATGTATATTGGGTGACTATCGAAAATAAACAAAGCCCCTTTACCGTTTATAGCGATCATGAGAACCTGTTTTTTCAGATGTTAAAACCGGTTAAACCTGCCGGGGCTGCGAACGAAAACACCAATCCGCCCTTTCCTGACGGGAGCCTGGGATTTCTGAACAGTATAGACGCTATAGGCACCAAATTCCAGCGGGCGGATCAGTTAGGCCCGCAAAGTCAAAAGAATATTCAGCTAAATTATACGCCAATAAAGGGAACCTTGTGGTTTGATTTTCGATAAAATGATAAAGCAAATAAATGGCAGCCTGAGAATTCAGGAAATATAAAAGCCGATTGGTGTTTATGTAAATAATGCTAATCTTTGGTCAAACACGATGTGTTCTAGAATACTATAAACACAACAGAGCCGGATGGCAACGTGCTGATTAAATCAGCAACAGCCTGAAATTTATGGGTTACTGCTGCTCCTGCTGAACTGATTATACCTACAACAAAAAGCGAATAAGTCGTTGCGATTACCGGATCAATGTAAAAAACAAACAAGAATTGGCACCGTTGCCGTTTATTTCTTAATTACCGAAATAAATCTTAGTGTTGTCTAGAAAATCATAAAAATCGAAACTACGGAACAAGACAGCTGTACTATAAAATCTGCTTGTTTCTTGAGCTAAAGGATCTTCCGGTTCATTTGTTCCCGTTTCAAATTTCCTCTTATTTTCTGCGCAAACGGCGCTTAAAAATAAAATTTTCTGCTTTCTCGGCTATCTCTGTGTCGGTTAGCCTCTTATGGGAAATCAGCCAGCTAACGATCTCCTTTTTAGAGAATCTGACACCACCATTAGGAAGAACTATGCAGGGAATCTTTCCTGCGGATTTTAACTGGTAAAGCGTCTGGCGTGCATAACCTGTAGTTTTCTCTGCAACCTCATAGCCTCCTATTTCATCTTCGTCACTCGGAAATGGCGCTGGCAAAACTGTTGCTGCTTCTTTTAAAATGGTCAACAAATCTGATACTTTAAGATCTATTACCCTGGTGTTTTCATTGATATTCATTTGACCTCCGTTTTGGTTAACGGAAGCAAAAAAACAGAACAAAACAGACCTATACGACCGATTGGGCGATATCGTATGAACGTACTTTACGTCACGCCTGAATTACATTATAGAGTTCTATCCAAACGTTTATTCTTTTAGGATTGATTTATATACCTCGACATAATCATCGGGTAAGGTTTTAAACCTTTCATTCTCCAAAACAACAAGTCCTTTGTTTTGAGCGATCATAAAAACGGAATTCAATAACCTCCTATGATTTTTTTTCAAAATATCCTCCGAAAGTGTTTTACGGTCTTTAATGCAGTATTTAAGGAAACCTGCCAGCGTTTTGTCCGGCGCACCGTTACGTATAATTTCGGTAAGCTCTATTTTGCCTTCCTCATTATATTTAAACAGTGGCCCGCTTTTACTGTGCCTGTTCAGGTCATCTATTAATTTTTTAAACGCTATTTCTTTTTCTTCTGCGGTTTTACCTTGCCGCCAAAAATCATAAAAAGTCAGAGGTTTAGGCAGTAATTGAAAATCTATCTTGTCTTTCTGACCAAGTGCAGAAAGTTGCTTTTGCCAGTCCTTACTCCAAAACAGATAGAAAACAGCGTCGATATTTTTCTTGTTTCCAGCCGGAAAAATCTGACCGATCAAGACATAGCCGGTAAAACAGGTGATAATAAATCCCAAAAGACCTACAGCAACAAAATACGTATCATTAGAAAAGACACCAAAATCCAAAAACAAAAGGCCGATCAACAAAAATGACATGCCATAGAAAATCATCAACAGGTAGTGAAAAATACTCACATTGATATAAAACAAGCGAAGCTTGTTAACCTCTATGGGGTTAAGGCCATCAAAAGTACCCTTAACCTGCAATAAACGTTCCTGGGTCGGCAAATGATGAAAACGGCCACTAAGTTCATCCTGCCAGTTTTTAAAACTTACAGATAAAAATAATTGAACGGGTAATAGCCAAATGCTTAATGCACCAAAGGTAATAATCAGCGGCAAGCGTATTCCCGGCACCAAAAGGTAGACCAGGGTAAACGCTATTACCAAACCGATTTCAAAAAAAACCTTTTTCATATTCAAAGTTTAGGAAATTTCAACATTTCGTTTCGTTTCTTATCGTCAACGATTTTGGCATAGATTTGGGTCATTTCAATTTTACTGTGTCCAAGCAATTCTTTCATAGTATATATGTCGATTCCAAAAGTCAAGCCGATGGTTGCAAACGTGTGCCGGGCAGCATGGAAATGGAGATTTTTTTTCAGACCAGCATCCAATGCCCAGAATTTTAAGTAAACATTTACCACTTGACTCGTTGGCAAATCCCAAAATACTTTCTTATTTGTAGGATGCTTTACCACTTTTGCAATAATCTTTTTTGCTTCATCGGCCAATGGCACAGTAACAATTTTCTTTGTCGTTTTCGCCGGTCGAAATATTAGCAGATCGTTAACAATTTCGTCGTAATGCAATTTCTTAATATCCGAAAAACGCAAACCAGTGAAACAAGAAAATATAAAAGCTTCTCTGATCTGGCTGTTTCCTCTTTTGGGAACGAAATTAGCCAAGGTTCTGACTTCCTCAATAGTGAGCATGGTCCGCTCCGAGTCTTCCTCCTCGATAATCCTAAAATTACTAAAAGGGGAAGTTTGAATAATCCCTTTAATTACCAGCTTATTGAAATGCTGCCTAAACACGGACATGTAGGCATTAGTTGTATTTCTGCTAACCTGATTAAGAAGATAACTCTGAAACTTATCTAAAAATTCTTCATCTACTTCCTGGAATAATATGGTTCGTTTGGGGCAATACTTTCCAAGATGAATGATCAAGCATTCCAGTTTATAATTAAACTTCTTTGCAAGGCATTGATCAAGATAGTCCTGAAGGTAATAATTGATCTTAGCAGGTTGCTTATACCCATGCTCAGAAAAATTCAATTCATCCTCTCTTTTATTACGAAGCGCTTTAATAATCTTCATTTTTTCTTTATCAGTCTCGCTAACACGGCTTGCTGAATCAGAATAATCTTTATCCACATAAATCTTAAGGAACTCATAACTGCGTTTGCCTTTACCCTCACCGGTATTGGAGTAGACATCCAAATAAACACTAAATTTGCCTGTACTTAGCTTTTTGTATCTAATAGTTACCATGAGTTACCATTGTCTTTTATTTGTTACTTTTGTTACTCATCAAATCTGAATAGTAACAACCGAGTAACAAAAGTAGCATAAAATAGAATAGAAATCAAAAGATTAGTGAAGCTAATAAATAATTTAAATATTGATAATCAACACATTAATATCATTAATCTATCCCATTTTTCATGGGACTACATTCTCTTAAAAACATGGCCGGCATTTACATACATATCCCCTTTTGCAAGCAAGCTTGCCATTATTGCGATTTCCATTTTAGTACATCGTTAAAGTACAAAGATGAAATGCTGCATGCTTTGATCAGTGAGATCAAACTGCAAAAAGGTTACCTCAACGGTGAAACCATCGAAACTATTTATTTCGGTGGCGGCACCCCCTCTGTTTTGGATGGCGATGAAATCAGCAGGATCATCAACACGCTAACCGAACTCCACACCGTATCTTCCGTGGCAGAAATAACCCTGGAGGCCAACCCCGATGATCTGAAACCCGACAAACTCAAAGCCCTTAAACAAACACCGGTTAACCGCTTCAGTATAGGGATCCAGTCGTTTTTTGACGAGGACCTGGTTTGGATGAACCGTGTACACCGCGGCCAGGAAGCCGAATCATCCGTAAAACGCGCCCAGGACGCCGGTTTTGAAAATATTACGGTCGACCTCATTTACGGCTATCCTATGCTCAGCGATACCAAATGGAAGCAAAACCTGGATAAAGTATTTGAACTTAACGTTCCGCACATATCTACCTATTCCATGACGGTTGAACCGCAAACTGCCCTGGCAGCTTTCATCAATAAAAAGAAGCAGCCACCCATGAACGAGCATCAAAGCGCCGAACAGTTTATGGTATTAATGGAGGCGATGAATGCACAGGGGTTTGAACATTACGAGATATCTAACTTTTGCAAGCCTGGCCAATATTCACGCCATAACTCCAACTATTGGAAGGGTGTAAAATATTTAGGGATCGGTCCTTCGGCGCATTCTTATAATGGCGATACCCGGCAGTGGAACATAGCTAATAATGCCAAATACATCCAGGCGCTCGAAAGCGGGAAACTATCGACCGAAACAGAGGAACTTACTGAAGCGAACCGTCTGAATGAATATATCATGACGTCGCTACGTACCATGTGGGGGCTTGAACTAACTAAGCTGAACCAGATAGCTAAAGGCGCATCAGACGAATTACTTAAAGCTGCCGCCGAATATTTAGACAGGGAATGGATCATACAAAAAGATAACGTTATTTACCTTAGTGCAACAGGTAAACTGTATGCGGATAACATTGCGGCAGGCTTATTCTTTTAAACCAATTTGCCCGGTAATAGTCAATACATTGTTACAAAGCAAAATGATATTTAAATCTGTTTAGCTTTACTAATCGTATCTTTAAATGGTACTTATCCTGAAATTAAATTATGAAAAAACCAATCATCGCGGCTTTTGCATTATTGACTTTTGCCCTTGCTCCAAAAGCTCATGCTCAGAAAACAGTTGGCGGCGCAGTTATGTCGCCCGCTAAAAATATTGTACAAAACGCATCGGGATCAAAAGATCATACTACACTTGTAGCTGCAATAAAAGCGGCAGGCCTGGCACCAACATTATCGGCAGCAGGGCCTTATACAGTATTTGCACCAACTAACGAAGCTTTTGCCAAATTACCTGCAGGCGCGGTTGATAACCTGTTGAAGCCGGCTAATAAAGCAGGCCTGATAAAAACTCTAACTTACCATGTAGTACCCGGTAAGCTAAGCACCGCCGACCTGCTGACCAAAGTAAAAGAAGGTAAAGGCAGAACCGAATTAGGTACGCTAAGCGGCGGCACTATAACTGTAATGTCGCAAGGCGCTAAATTATATCTTGTTGACGAAAAAGGCGGCAAATCATGGATTACCATTAACGATGTTGCTCAAAGTAATGGCGTTATTCATATTGTAAACGCTGTACTGATGCCCAACTGATCCACTTTGCAGTTGTAAGCCGGACAGTTTGTATATAATATTGTTGACAGTATTTTTAACAGAGGCTGTATTATAAAATCATGGTACAGCCTTCTATTTTTAAATGTAGCCCGTCAGATAATTAAAGATACCTTAGTAAGGTTCTTTTACTCTGACCATGGCGAGTGCAGGATCAACTCACAATAGTCTTTCCTTTGATATCCCGGGATCATACATGCACAAATGTCGGCATTGATGCTTCCATAGGTCGTATGTGGCTTATGCTTAAAGCCGTCAAAAAAAGTCCCTATCATATTTTTCTTTAGGTCATTACGCGGAAATTGTTTTACAATCTCATCGCGGTGACTATTTGATAACTGATCATAGCCCCTGCCTATGACATCAAGCGCCACCGCATAATTGAGCAACGCTACCTCGGGTTCTTTATATTCTGCAATACCAGGTGATGTATGGAGCGCGATGGTATCCCAAACCAATTGCAGCGATTGCGGCGGAAGGCCATGTCCCCGCAAAAAATCCCTGGCGGCATTAGCACCATCAACCTCAAAACGCTTATCATCGCTTCGGTAATGCGCCGTTAGCCCTAAATCATGAAACATGGTACTTACATATAAGAGCTCGGCATCGTAACGGATATTGTTTTGTTTACCATTCAGCGCTGCGAAAAGATATGACCGCAACGAATGGTTATACAAAAGCTCGCTGCCATGTTCGCGCAATAATTCAGTAGCCTGACATGCAATCGCACTGTCGGGTATTTTTATACCTGCTATAATTTTACCTGCAATCATTATCTTATTATTTTTAAATGGATTTTTTAATCAGCTGTTGTTTTTGTTGAAATACCTATACGGTTTAAGAAATTCATGTGGCTAATACAGATTATAATATCTGCTATTTCCTTTACGGTAAAATGAGCCTCGAGTTTCTCATATGCTTCGTCCGAAACGCCATGATTAAAAATAAAAGTCATTTCTTCAACCACCTCAAGTACTATGCGCTCTTTTTCGGTAAACAAGGGGCTTTCCTGCCATGCCGACAATGCAAATATGCGGCGGGCAGTCTCTCCGTTTTGTAAAGCTTCCCCCGTATGGTAGTCGATACAAAAGGCACACTTGTTAATTTGCGAAACCTTTATCTTAATAATTTCTATCAGGCTTTTGGGAGGATAGATTGATATAAACGTCTGTCTATTGACGATATCATGTCCCAATAAAAAGGCTCTTCTTTCCAAACGTCTAAGCGCTGTTTAATTACTTTTTTCATAACTATCAATTGTGTTGACAAAGGTGAAAAACACAATCGCCCTTTTACTTAAACTGGTTTAAGAAAGTAGCTTCTTCCTTAATTCGCTTAAATATTCGGGGGTAAAACCTAAAAAAGAAGCCAGCAAGTATTGGGGTACCCGCTGTGTAAAAGCTGGAAATTGTTCAAGAAAATTCACGTACAATTCTTCTTTAGAGAAGTCATAGAGATATCTTAACCTCATCTGCGAAGCCGCATAAGCGCGCTGAAATACCCAATGAAAATATTCGTTCATTTCAGGAACCAATTTAAGCAGTTCACGTTGAGCTTCGGCGCGAATGCTTAATACCTCGGTAAGCTCTACGGCACGAATGGAAAATCGTGCAACGACACCTTGCTGAAATGCGCTAAAATCCGAGATCCACCAATTTTCTAAAGCAAAGTCAACAGTTTGTTCAGTGCCGTTTTCCCTCAGGTAATATAAATGAACACAGCCTTTAATGATAAAGAACTTTTCATAGCATCGATGATCTTCTGTCAGGAGAAGCTCCTTTTTTTTGTAAATTCTATGTTCAAAGAAAGAATCGATCAATTCGGCCCTGCCTGCCGGAATTGAGCTAAACTTGCTTATATGAGTTAGTAATTGTTGTATCGCCGACATTGTTCTTATGTGCTTACAAGGTTATTAAATATCCTGGTTTAATAGCTCCTTCGGTACAAAAGGTTGTACATCAAAAAGATGTCATTAAACATTCAAAATTCCCTCAAAGTATTTACATATTTTTTACAAAGAATTAATTTTGCCCGTTAATTAATTTGTGAAAATGAGTATAAAGCTTACACCTATTGACAGTGTAGACAATATAAGCAAAGAGGATTTTGTTAACAATTACTTAAATCCGCGTAAACCGCTTATAATCCGCAAAGCGACTGAAAGCTGGCCTGCCCTTCAAAAATGGACATTTGAATACCTCAAAGAAACCGTTGGCGATCAAACAGTTCCGCTGTACGATAGTTCGAAAGCCGATCCCGCTAAAGCGATCAATGCCTCTGCAACGGAAATGAAGTTTGGCGATTATATCGATCTTATTCAAAAACAGCCTACTGATTTAAGAATTTTCCTGTTCGACCCAATTAAACATGCCCCAAAACTGCTGGAAGATTATCGTTCGCCGTCTGATTTAATGGGTGGTTTCCTTGATAAATACCCCAATATGTTTTTCGGCGGCGCCGGTTCCGTAACATTTTTACATTACGATATCGACCTTGCGCATATCTTCCACACACATTTTAATGGCCGCAAGCATGTAATGTTGTTCGACCAGAAATGGACCGAACGTCTTTACTGCATTCCCTTCGCTACGTATGCACTGGAAGACTATGATATCGAAAACCCGGATTTTACCAAATTCCCGGCGCTTGACGGCATTGAAGGGCAGGAGGCTATTTTAGAGCATGGCGATACCCTGTTTATGCCTACCGGTTACTGGCATTGGATGAAGTACCTTACCGGTTCGTTCTCAATATCACTACGTGCCTGGGATAAATCATGGGCCATTAAAGCCAAAAGCCTGTATAACCTAACCGTACAGCGCAAGTTCGATAATATGATGAAAGCCCGCTTTAAAAAGGATTATATGGACTGGAAGGAGAGCCTGGCTATCAAACGCGCTAACAACGCGCTTGTAGCGGGCAAGCCATAATATTAAGATATTTATACTACTTTGGGGTTTATTTCGTTATTTTGAATGCTTTTAAACGAGTAAGAAACAATATTGTAACTTTATTTTAAAATAAGCGTAATCCCCCTAAAGTAATAAACTATTATGTGCTTCATTCTTAACCCGATCGATACGGTTGAAAATATTTCTCCCGAAGACTTTAAGAAGAATTATTTAGACCCTCGTCGCCCGCTGGTTATCAAAGGGCTTACCAAAAGCTGGCCGGCCCGCGAAAAATGGACACCCGAATATTTAAAGCAGGTTGTTGGCAATAAAGTAGTGCCACTATATGATAACTCAAAGGCCGATCCGTCAAAACCCATCAATTCGTCGGCAACTGAAATGCCCTTTGATGAATATATCGACCTTATCCGCAGTAAACCAACCGAGTTAAGGATTTTTTTCTTTAACATATTTAAGCAAGCACCACAGCTTTTGGATGATATAGTGTTACCCAAGGACCTGATGGGGGGCTTTTTGGAAAGCATGCCCGCCATGTTTTTTGGCGGTTCAAACTCGGTTACTTTTTTACACTACGATATTGATCTTCCGCATATTTTCCATACCCATTTTGGAGGGCGTAAGCATGTGATCCTGTTTGAAAACAAGTGGAAGCGCCGCCTGTACTGTATCCCCAATGCCACGTATGCACTGGAGGATTATGATGTACTAAATCCTGATGTCAAAAAATTCCCGGCACTTGACGGTGTAGAAGGTATTGAAGTTTTCCTTGAACATGGCGATACCCTGTTTATGCCAACCGGCTACTGGCACTGGATGAAATATGTGGATGGCTCATACTCACTCAGCCTTCGCGCATGGGATGCCAGCATAAGCCGTAAAGCGGCAAGCCTATACAACCTGGCCGTTAAAGGAGGTGTTGACAGTGCTTTAAAAATGATGTTTAAAGGCAAATATGCTAAATATCGCGAAGGCCTGGCCGTTAAATGGGCTAATAGAGAGCTGGCTGCGGGGAAACCTTTTTAAAGTCTGAAGTCTTAAGTTTTTAGTTTTAAGTCATGATATGGAGTAGCGATGGATTTTATCCATCGCTTTGTGTTTTATACACAAGGCCGTGTCCCCACAGTCGGCTTGCTTATCAAATAATCCAGAGAACGCGTACATAGGAGATACAATCTACCAGCGCTCCAAGCCCAAAAGCTTTTTACCCAGGTCGCTTAGCTCAGCAACCGGATTTTGCTTTTCCCGTTCCAGCGGATCGCCCGGAAAAGCGTAGCCCTGCATGGCTTCGCGGCTTTGCCAACTGTTAATGCGCCATTGTCTCAGCTCTTCATTGTCTTCCTGGGCTGGCATCATGGATATATACTGCGCTATACGCACTTTATCTGCACTGGTATTAGGTCTTATGCCATGCGGTTGCAAACTATTAAATATCAACAGATCACCTGCTTCCAGTTTCACTTTTACGGTTTCAAAACCGGTGATATCAGGTTTATAATGATCCCTATCTTCTGGTTGAGTTAATTTCCAGGTATCGTATGTACGATATAGTTCCGGGATGCATTGAAAACCACCCATGTTTTCATCAGTCTGATCGGCGAGGGCCAGTACGCCCTGCACATTTTGAGGTTTGGTTTCCGGGTCATAATCCCAATGAATAAAACCTTTATATTCAAAGCCAGGCCTTAGCGGAAAGTTCAGATTGGCCCGGTCAATAGTTACCCATAGCTTTTCGGTGCCCCAGATATCGGAAAAAGCGGCATGTACTTTAGGATATTGCCGGTTATCCCACATAAACTGCTGATTATAAATTTCAACCATACCCGTGTTATTCAGCTCGCTCATTTGCATTTGCGCGTTGGGCTTTTTATACCAGGTGTTGATATCATTAGCATCCTTATCTTCATATTGCCACAGATAATTAGCTAATTTTTCAACTTGCACTTTAGGCACTGCATTTTTGATGATCACGTAACCGTTCTCTATCCAAAATTGCCAATCGGCCTCGCTAAGCACTTTCAGCGGCTCATTGTTTTTACGTTCATTAAGGCGGATCTGGCTTGATTTAGCGGTTGACGGATTACCGGGGATCTCTTTATGTGCATTAGCCGGCGTGGTTGCCATGGTCATGGCTGCGTTTTCGGTCTTCATTTTCTTTTTGATTTATAACTCAAATTTAGGTTGGCATGACAGATGGATTATCCTGTACAATGACCAAAATTTGCTCTACATTGATCATTTTATTTATCTTTACTAAAACCTTATGCTCAATATAGCATGGATAAGATACAGTTAGAGAAGATTAATTTTGAACCTGGCAAATCGTTCAAACTCTTTTCGCCCCGGCTTCGCAACACTTTTCTGTGGCATTATCACCCCGAATACGAATTAGTTTATGTTGAGGCCGATGCTGGGATCAGGCACGTCGGTTCACATATCTCCGGCTACACCCAGCATGACCTGGTGCTTATTGGCAGTAACCTTCCCCACCTTAACTTTGATTACCGGCTGCGGAGCGAATACCATCAGATAGTAGCGCAGCTAAAAGAAGATTTCATGGGAACGGCAATAGGCATCACTCCCGAATTTTCGACCATCGGGCAGCTTTTCAAAAAGGCCGCCAACGGCATTGCTTTTTATGGAGATACCAGGACTACAGCAGTGCGAAAACTGAAACTTTTACCGGGGATGGATTCTTTTCAGCAATTAATGGGGTTAATGGAGATCTTTAACATCCTGGCTGGTTCAAAAGAGTTTACGATTTTAAACAATGACGAGCCGAACCTGCAGTTTTTTTTAAAAGATAAGATCAGGATGGGGGCTATTTATGAATATATCGGCAGTAATTACAATCTTAAACCCGATGTAAATGTAGTGGCGGCTAAAGTGAACTTTACTACAGCGGCCTTTTGCCGCTATTTTAAAAAACAAACTAAAATGACTTTCACCGATTTCGTGAACCAATACCGTGTTGATGTAGCCAAAAACCTGCTCATGCAGGATAAAAACGTTACTGAAACCTGTTACGCTGTAGGATTTGAAAGCTTATCATATTTTAATAAACTCTTTAATAAAACAGTTGGAAAAAATCCCTCTGATTTTAAACGGAACTGGCTCGCTAAGGATTGATCTGAATAACGTATGTAAATATTGCCAACAGAATTATTCAGCCTGATTTTTTATAGTAATCCTTAACCGCATCGGGCAAAAGATGCAGGTATAAATCAGGCTCTTCCCTGATCCTTGCTGCTGGCACCGGTACAATTTTGCAGGGTTCTTCGTAAATAACGCTTTCACAATCCAGGAACCGCCCCATGTAAGCGCCATAAGCTTCGGAAGCAAATATTACGTCAATAGGCGGCAGCTTCTTTTTAAGATAGCTGGCCCAAAGTCTCGACATATTTTCTATCGAGTCACCCGCACCCGGCAGCATAGCTTCATCGTAGCTTAATAATACAGGTTTAACCTTGTCATTACCTGCGTAAGTTTTTTCGAGCCAGTCAAGCCTGATATTTCCATCAATGGGCTCATCATCGCTGGCACCAATAACCACAACAAGCTCATCACAATGGTCAAGCGCGTAACCAATCAAAGCCATATGCCCAATATGGAGCGGCAAAAACTTCCCAATTACTAAACCTCTTTTCATGCAGTAGTATTTTTGCGATCCGGTATCTTTTAAATTCCGCTCCTGAGAGAGGAATCGCTCATTTCCACGCTTCCAAATCCCTATATCTATTCATTTAACTTTCATTTCCAACCGCTAATCTCCTTATGAGGTGTGGTCACAAACTATCTTCCACTCGCCCCTAATCTTCCTGAACCACAGCGTAAAATACCCTCCTGGCGTATCTTTTTCGCGGGTTAGTTTCCATCCGCCTAAAACAAAAGCGTTAGTTTTATCAAGTACCTTTAATTGTATAATGTTGAAAGCCAGCTGCCCCATGGCGGCCTTATCAGGGTATGTTTGCTTATAATGATCAAGTGTTGTTTGCCAGCCATAGACAGGGGCCGTTTTCCCTACAAAAACCAGCGAATCTGATTTCCAGTAGGTTGTCATAAACTTTTCAATATCGCCGCGGTTCCAGGCTTCTTCCTGTGTATGCATTACTTTTAGGATGGCCTGCCTGTCCTGTGCAAAGCAATACACAGCCACAAGCATCAACGCTAAACTCAGTAATATTTTTCTCATATAATAAAGATAGCTTTTTGTCTGAACCTGAATTTTAAGAATTGCCCGAATTAACAGAATTAAAAAGAAAAAATTCAATTAATTCTTCAATTCGATTAATTCCGGTTCAGACAATACAGTATATTTGGATTTCATCGACACTAAAAACAACTTAACTATGGGAAATCAGGTATTAAGTTTTGGCGAAGTTTTATGGGATGCTTTTGGTGATGGAAAAAAAGCGGGCGGCGCCCCTATGAATGTAGCCAGGCATTTGGTACAACAAGGCGTAAAAACAGCGTTTGCGAGCTCTGTGGGTATGGATAACTCGGGCGATGGACTGATAGGCTTTTTAAAAAGCAATGACCTGTATTCGGACCTGATTCAGCAGGACGATGAATTTCCAACCTGTGAGGTTACCGTACAGCTTGATGAAAACAATACCGCTACTTATATTATTCCACAACCCGTTTCATGGGATAACATACAACCATCGGCTGCACTCACTAAAGCAGCCAAGGCAGCCAGGGCAATTGTGTTTGGCAGTTTGGCTTGCCGTACCGCTACTACCCGAGAAACATTGTTAAACCTGCTTGATGAAACCCCGGCGCTAAAAATATTTGATGTAAATCTTCGCCCGCCGCATTACACCCTGTCAACTATTGAAACATTGGTGGCCCGGGCCGACGTAGTGAAAATGAACGAGGAAGAAGCCAACCTGCTCATCGGTGGAAGTAGTGCTTCCCTGCGCGATCAAATTGGCGAGTTCCGTTCCAAATACCATAGCCAAACCATTTGCGTAACCCGCGGCGAGCATGGTGCACTGGTATGGCACGACCATGAATTTTATGACAGTCCCGGCTGCCCGGTAAAAGTTGCCGACACGGTAGGCGCCGGCGATGCCTTCCTGGCAACATTTGTATCCGGCCTCCTTTCGGGAAAACCCATGCAGCAGGTGGTAGATAAAGCGTGCTCCGTTGGCTCATACGTAGCCAGCCAGCGAGGCGCTAACCCGGTATACCCACCTGAGCTCCTGAATAGTTTGGCGTATATTTAATTTCGGATTTGGGAATTGGGATTTCGGATTTGGTTTAATAGGCTATTGCTGCTAATAGGATATTCGAAATCAAAAATCTAATTGTCATACTTAACTAACAATTTATTTTATCACTTCCGCAGCAAAACTTTTCCTAAAAATATTCCGTTCCTTTATGTACAGAAAGGACAAAATATGCGTGGTTTTGGATTTTCCAAATTTAAGCCCAATCAAATCCCTAAAGGCGGATTTGACGAATTGTTAAAATTATTCCTCGAGTTGCTCAACTATACATCGGGCGATGCAGGCGAAGCCTTAGCCTGGCTTAACGAACTCGATAAACAATATAACCTTACCAACGATGATTATGGCATGGGCGATTTCATCGATGAACTAAAACAAAAGGGTTATCTTGACGAAAATAATGAGAATGGCGAGTTCCGGATTACGGCAAAAACTGAGCAAAGCATCAGGCAATCTGCCCTGGAAGAGATTTTTGGTAAGCTAAAAAAATCAGGGAAAGGCAATCACCGCTCGCCACAATCAGGCCAGGGCGATGAAAAAAATGCCGAACGCCGCGAATTTGAGTTTGGCGACAGCCTTGATCAGATAGACATGACCCAGTCTATCCACAACGCTCAGGTTAACCACGGTATAGGCGATTTCATGATGACCGAACGCGATCTTGAGGTAGAGGAAATGGACTACAAAACCCTTACTTCAACTGTGCTCATGATCGATATTTCGCACTCCATGATTCTTTACGGCGAAGACAGGATCACCCCGGCCAAAAAAGTAGCGATGGCCCTTGCCGAACTGATCCGCACCAAATATCCTAAGGACACGTTGGATATTGTTGTATTTGGGAACGATGCATGGCCAATAACCTTGCAGGATTTACCTTACTTGCAGGTTGGCCCTTATCATACCAATACTTATGCAGGTTTAGAGCTGGCTACCGATCTGCTCCGCCGCCGTAAAACGCACAATAAGCAAATTTTCATGATTACGGATGGTAAGCCAACCTGCTTAAAGGAAGGCACCAGGTATTATAAAAACAGCATTGGTTTGGACAGGAAAGTGGTTAACAAAACCCTTAATATGGCTGCCCAATGTAAACGGTTAAAAATACCTATTACCACATTTATGATAGCTAAAGACCCTTATTTGCAGCAGTTTGTTCGTAAATTCACAGAAACAAACGGAGGCAAAGCCTTTTACAGTTCCCTGAACGGCCTTGGTGAGTACATTTTTGAGGATTATATCAGAAACAGAAGAAGGACTGTGAGGTAAATTATTATTCGAAAATTAGTCAATTTGGTAATTTGAAAATGTTTTGATACTTCCATTTTCAAATTACCAAATTATCAAATTCCCTAATTGAAAACATGAGTAAATTATTAGATATAAAAACCCTCGGCCAGTTAAAGCAAACAGGCTATAAAAGCCGTTCGGTTAAAGACGAATTACGTGCTAACCTTATTGAACAGCTTAAAAAACGCGAAGGCGGCTTTGAGGGCATCATAGGCTTTGAAGATACTGTGATCCCCGATCTGCAAACTGCTATCCTGTCACGTCACAATATTTTACTGTTAGGCTTACGCGGCCAGGCTAAAACCCGTATTGCACGCTTGCTGGTTAACCTGCTTGATGAGTATATCCCATACATCGAGGGATCAGAATTGTTTGATGACCCTTACAACCCAATCTCCTGGTATGGTCATAGCATCATAACCGAAAAAGGAGATGATACCCCCATCGGCTGGATCCACCGCTCTGAGCGTTATACCGAAAAGTTGGCCACCCCCGACGTTACCGTAGCCGATTTAATTGGTGATGTTGATCCAATCAAAGCTGCCACCTTAAAATTAACCTATTCGGACGAACGTGTAATCCACTTCGGCTTGATCCCACGTGCACACCGTGGCATTTTCGTGATCAATGAGCTGCCCGACTTGCAGGCCCGGATCCAGGTATCGCTGTTCAACATACTGCAAGAAAAAGATATCCAGATCCGTGGTTTTAAATTACGCTTACCACTGGATATCCAGTTTGTGTTTACCGCCAACCCTGAAGATTATACCAACCGTGGTTCGATAGTAACACCGCTTAAAGACCGCATTGAGAGCCAGATTTTAACACATTACCCGCGTTCGGTTGAGATTTCACGCAAGATCACGCAACAGGAAGCGTCCCTCACCGATGATCAGCGTATCGCTATTGAGGCTGATGGTTTGGTTAAAAACCTGGTGGAACAGATTGCTTTTGAAGCCCGTAACTCTGAGTATATCGACAAAAAATCGGGTGTATCGGCGCGTTTAACCATTTCGGCCTATGAAAATCTGATCAGTAATGCAGAGCGCAGGATGATCATCAACCACGAAAAAACCACCTTTGTACGGATTACCGACTTTTTAGGCGTGATCCCTGCCATCACCGGTAAAATTGAGCTGGTTTATGAGGGTGAACTGGAGGGACCAGGCAAAGTGGCCAATATCCTGATAGGTAAAGCCATCAAAAGCTTACTGCTATCGTTTTTCCCTGACCCGGAAAAGGCTAAGAAAGCCAAAGCCCCTAACCCATATGCAGCTATCATTAACTGGTTTGGGGATGGCAACAATGTAGCTTTGGTTGATGATATGCCCATGCAGGAATACAAAAAAGCGCTGGAAGAAGTTGTGGGGTTGAAAGACCTTGTAAAAAAGATCCACCCGCGTTTGGGCGAAAGCCAGCAATTGCTGCTGATGGAATTTGTACTTCACGGCCTGTCGGAATTTTCACAATTGAACAAAGGTTTCCTGGATAATGGCTTCGCGTTTTCGGATATGTTTAACAGTTTATTTAACTTGCAGCCCGATGACGATGACCTTGATATTGACGACGACCGGTACTAAAATATATGGCGCTATATGATTTTTAAAGCGCTAAGTATATTGTTCTGGATCATAATTGAGCTGCTGGCCGACCGGTATGTTTTATACGGTATCCGAGGCGCGTTCAAAAAATGGCGATTGCTTCAATCAAAAGCATTCGCCATTTTTTATTGGGGCTTTTCGGCCTTGTGTGTGGCCGCGCTTTTAACTGCCGGTTATATTACCATAGCAGGTACGGGTGTACGCGCAGCCTGTTTACTGGTAACATTTATCCTGCTCATCTGTAAATTTACTTTTATACCATTCATTTTTGCCTATGATATCAGGCGAAAAATTGCGCTGAAAAGGAAAAAAACTGATACCTCAATTCCTCTCTCAACTGCTCCCGCCGCTGCCACTAATATTGATGTCATTCCTCGTTCCGAGTTTCTTTTAAAAGCAGGCTTGCTTGCCGCAACCGTTCCCCTGGCCGCAATAAAAAAGGCCATGCCCAAAGGTTCGTATGATTATCATGTACTGTATCAAACTATGTATCTGCCTAATCTGCCAAAGGCCTTTGATGGCTTAAGGATCGGGCAGATCTCGGATATTCATTCAGGCAGCTTTTATAATAAAAAAGCGGTGCTCGGGGGTGTTGAAATGCTGCTGAAAGAAAAACCTGACCTGATATTTTTTACCGGCGATCTGGTTAACGATGAAGCATCGGAAATGACCAGCTACCAGGACATTTTCACTAAAGTAAAAGCCCCCCTCGGTGTTTTTTCAACCCTGGGTAACCATGATTATGGCGACTATGGCGACTGGAACTCCCCGGCGGCTAAAAAGAAAAATCATGATGACCTGATAACCACCCATAAAAACATGGGCTGGAACCTGCTCAGGAACGAGAACCGCCGCCTTAAAATTGACGGTGAGGAAATAGGGATCTTAGGCATTGAAAACTGGAGCGAATACAGCCGCTTCCCCAAATACGGGCGAATGGACCTGGCCGTAAAAAACACCGATGACCTGCCAGTAAAGCTCCTGCTCTCGCATGATCCATCGCATTGGCGGGCCGAGGTATTACCTAAATATCCACAAATTGATGCTATGTTTGCCGGGCATACCCACGGCATGCAATTTGGCATACGTACCCCGCATTTTCAATATAGCCCTATAAAATATGTTTATAATGAATGGGCTGGTCATTACCAGGAAAACAAACAACAATTATATGTAAATGTAGGTTTTGGTTTTGTTGGTTTAACCGGCAGGGTTGGAATATTGCCGGAGATTACGATATTTACATTAAAAGCAGGCCGCGATCCCTCATTACCAATTTCCTAAAAGATCCAGGCAGAAGCTGCTATCCTTTTACCGATGAAGAAATTACTACAGTCTGTATTAGATTTTCTGCTCTTCAGTAATATTTTCATGTCGCTTTGTGCTGTAGCACAGGCCTTGTTAACCTTTCACTTAATAGGATCAAAACCAGTGTTCCCTGTTTTGGGCTTGTTATTCACTTCAACACTGGGTATTTACAATTTTTGTATCCTGATCACCAGGCCGGCCAAGCCCCAAAGGTCGCCCTATAGAAGGGTACGCTGGTTTTTTGCGCATTACAGGCTAATGGTAACGTTTACTATAGTCTCATTGCTATCGTTGATCCCGCTTTTCTTCATCATCACTACCGAATCAAAGATCCTGCTCATATTTCTCAGTGTTTTATCATTTGGCTATGGTTTACCCCTGTTTAGTGTAGGCGATCACAAGTTTGGTTTACGAAATATCCCCGGTTTAAAGCCTTTTTTAATAACCCTGGTATGGACAATGAGCTGTGTACTGTTCCCGGTATTGGAATCAATGCATAATCATCTAACCGATATCAGCATGCGCGATACTACAATACTCATAGCCAAGCGCTTTTTATTTATAGGTGCGCTGACAATACCTTTTGACATCCGTGATCTTTTTGATGACCGTAAAGTAGGCCTTAAAACCATTCCTGTAGTTTGGGGCAAAAAAAATGCTTATCTGTTTTGCCAGGTATTGCTCACTGGCTACATTGTACTCATGTTCCTGTTCAGGCAAAATGGCTTTAGCCTTGATTTCTTTGCACTCACACTTACTATGTTCCTTACCGGCTGGCTCATCTTCAGATCGGCCTGGGAAAAAAACGAGTATTATTACTTTTTTTATATGGATGGCGTACTGATCTTACAGTACGTAATTGTAGTAGTATTCAATGCTGTTAAATATTTTCTCCATTAAAACATGGCTGCCAATTATAATAACTCGGCATGGTTTTATGATCGGCTTTCAAAATTGGTATATGGCAGGGCATTAATAAACGCGCAAGTTTATTTATTAGGCTTTATTCCACCAAAAAGTAAAATCCTCATCGCCGGCGGCGGAACAGGCTGGATCCTGGAGGAGCTCGCCATAATATACCCGGAAGGCTTAAACATCACTTACGTTGAAATTTCGGCCAATATGATTGCACTCTCGCAAAAGAGGCAAATTGGCCAAAACGTGCTAATCTTTATTAATGATGCAGTTGAAAATGTAAAACTCGCCGCCGACTTCGATGTCGTGATCACCCCTTTTTTGTTCGATAACTTTGTGGAAGAAACGGTTGACAATGTTTTTAACCATTTGCACAACCTGCTCAAACCCGGTGGCCTCTGGCTCAATGCCGATTTTCAGCTTACCGGCCGCTGGTGGCAAAACGTGCTGCTCAAAAGCATGTTTGTTTTTTTCAGGTTGCTTTGCGGGATAGAAGCAAGCAAGCTGCCTGCTATCGAAAAGCGTTTTGATGTTACGCGATATAGCGTGATTGAGGATAAAACTTTTTTTGGGGACTTTATTGTGGCGAGGGTTTATAGGAAGGCTGTATAAGATAAATTGTGTAAAAGACGTCATCGCGAGGAACGAAGCACCCCCCTACTGTACAGAGAGATTTGCATAGCCGGTCTGCTTCATGGGGATTGCTTCGTTCCTCGCAATGACGGGTATTTAAGAGTATTATTCGATTACTGGTTATAAACAAACTTATATCCTATCCCCCTTACAGTTTGTAAGTACTGCGGCGAATCGGCATTGGTTTCAATCTTTTTACGCAAGCGAACGATGTGCATGTCAAGGGTGCGGGTATTTACATCGGCGTTGTAGCCCCAAACTTCCATCATCAGTTCTTCACGGTTTATAACCTTGTTTTTGTTTTTAAGGAAATAAAGCAGGATCCTGTTTTCGAGGATGGTCAGCTCTATCTTACGGCCATCGCGGATGAGGAGGTGCGTGTTAGGCAGGTGCTCCATGTTAGCAAAACGGTATGATTCGGGTTTTTCGCTGTTAAGAGAAAACTTGATTTTGTTCTCAATCAGCGCCACCAATACGTCCATGTTGTAGGGTTTGGTGATATAGTCAGATACCCCAAAGTTATAGGCTTCTATCTTGTCAACATCCTGCGCTTTAGCGGTCATCATGATGATGAGTTTATCGAATCCTTTTTCGCGGATATTGCCGCAAACTTCCGAGCCCGGTTTGCCAGGCAGCATCCAGTCTAACAGAACAATATCAGGCTGCTCGGCCAATATCATGGTTTCAGCTTCATTGCCATTACCGGCTTCCAGTACCTTGTACCCTTCTGATTGCAAACGCTCTGAAACCAGGAAACGCAGGTTCTCGTCATCTTCAACCAGCGCAATTTTAATTTCTTTGTTCATATCTTAATTTTCATATGGAAGCGTAACTATAAATTCCGAACCTTCGTTAACCTTACTGTGAACGGTTATATCACCGTTCATAAAATTAACCAGTTCTTTACAAAATGCCAAGCCAAGGCCAACGCTCCCGTTTTGATTGTATTGGTTTTCTATTCTGTAAAACTTCTTAAAAACGTTATTCAGTTCATTTTTTGGTATCCCTATCCCCTTATCAGCAAACGAAAACACAATATTGCGCTTTTCCTGTGAAATATTGATGAACAGCTCCTTTTGCTGAGGATGCGAATACTTGTATGCATTTTCAATAAGGTTTTGAAAAACACTTCCTAATAATACCGGATCGGTATAAAAAGTTTCAACCCTGTTGATTTTAAATTTAATATTAAAATCAGCGTACTTTATTTTAAAGGTATCAATATACCGGCTAATAAAGTCCTCTATATCAATTTCTTCCTCTTTTAGCGTAATGGATTTATTTTCAATCTGTGTAAATGAGAGCAGCTTGTTCATCAACTCATTCAGCTTATCAGCTTCCTCGTCCAGTATCTTACCGTAATGGCGGCGTTGCCTTTCGGTAAGTTCGCCATCGCCACGTAAATTTGACCCTGCTATTTTAATTACACTTACCGGTGTTTTAAACTCGTGGGTAAAGTTGTTGATAAAATCATACTGAAGCTTGAACAGCTTCATATTCACGTTCAGGTTACGGTATATAAGCCAGCCTATTAGCATTAAAAACAGGGTCATTAATAATACAATAGCTCCGATAGGCATAAAGCGGCGGTTAATTTCGGCGGTTAAATAACCCTGTGCCGAACTAAAGAACAACTTGTAATCAGAAAAAGCAACCGGTAACGACACCTCGGTTATCAGTTTATCGCCCTCACTGTCAATAGGATCATATACTACGGGTTGAATGGATACATTTTCGTACAGCTCGGGATGCGTATTTTTCACCTTGATCAGGTACGGGTCGAGATAAAAGGTCATCATGTTTTGCTTATATGAAGCCCCTTTGCTGTTACCCAGCATTTGCATGTCACGATAGATACGGACATCCTCGCGCCTGAGAACGTTGGTATAACTGATCTTATCGGGTTTCACATCCCAAAAAGCCTTAAAAAGTTCATCCTGACTTGATACGCGTGATGTATCTGAAAAGGCTATATAATTACTTAATTTAATAGCCATCTCTCTGAAATCATCTTCATTGACTGTTCTCCGCTGCTCGGCCCCGTACACCTTGTCATTAACGTGCCAATACTGATAAACCGCCTTAGCAGCTATGTTCAAATTATTTTTGCGCACGGTCATCGTAGTTTTGCCGCCAATGAGGGCATCATAAAAGATAACGCGGCGCACAAAATTATAATCATGAAAAACAGAGGCCGCATATTTACCTGCCGATGCCGAATCAAGAAAACCCTGGTAGGAGGTGATTTCAGGGATCTTATTCTGAAAAAATTCATAATATGGCTTAATGGTTTGTTCCAGTACCTCAACCTTTTTTGAGGAAAACTCATTTTCAACATACTTGGCGGTGAGGTTATAAGATATAAACAGGGCTACCACAAAAGTTATGGAAATGAACACCAGGAAAATGGTGATCAGCGTAAAGTTTTGCCGGTAAGCGTTTTTCTGTAATGCCATATCGGATTATGGTTTAACCCGCATATTCTTATCCAAAAACTTCTCTATTTCGGCATACATCTCCATACGGTTATGTTCGCTCCTGAAATATGCACGTTCATTGGGTTTTAAAAAATATTTTACATCTACGTTCCGTTTGCGCAACTCACGCACAAACTGGTTAAGCTCACTGATATTGGCCCGCTGATCTTTGGCACCTTGAAATATAATTAACGGAACCTTAATTTTATCGGTATGAAAAACCGGCGATATCGCTCTTAACTGGTCGGCATCTGTTTCGGGATTGCCAACCATTTCGTAGGTCATTTTTAAATAAGGCTTAACAAATGGTGGTGCATCTTTAATATAGGTAAAAAAGTTAATAAGCCCATATTGTACTACAGCACAACTGTATAGTTCAGGATGGAATGACACGCCGTAAAGCGCCGAAAAGCCCCCAAAACGACCGCCAAAAATGGCAATCTTTTTAGGGTTTGCAACTTTGGTATCGATAAGCCAGTGTACCCCATCGGTAATATCATCCTGAATTTTGCCGCCTACCTGTTTATATCCCGCACTGCGAAAAGCTTTACCATAACCTGTTGATCCCCGGTAGTTAACCTGGAACACGGCATACCCACGATTGGCCAAAAACTGCACCTGGTCGTCATATCCCCAGGTGTCGCGCCCCCATGGCCCATCGTGCGGCATAACTACCACCGGATAATTTTCGCTTTTATCGCCCCTGGGCAGGGTTAAATAACCATTTATCAACAAGCCGTCACGTGCACGATACGATATAGGTTTCATGGCACATAACTCTGCCGGAACGAGGCTTGAGTTAAGATCGCTTAGCTTGGTTAACTTGCCACTGTTTTTTTCAAAAAGATAGTATGAACCGGGATTACGGTCGGTATAAGTGTTGAGGATAAATTTATTCTCAGAGCTGTCGCGGTCAACCACCCTGATCTCATTACCCTTAAGCTGTTGCTGAATGGTTTGGTACATCTGCTCAACATCAGGAGCAAGGAAGTGCTTACGCGGCATTGATTCGTCCCAGCCGGTAAATTCTATCCGGTGTTTATTTTTCGAATACTCAAAGCCGGTAATATCCGCTTTGCTGCAACTAAAAATTGTCCTTTCTTCCTTACCATTCTCCGCATTGATCTCAACCAGGGCCGTCTTGTCGCGGTTTACGTTTGATAGCGCATAGAAATAATTTTTAATACCTGTAAATGCTATAGGCCTTACTGCATTCTTAAAATTATTTTCAATAATAGGCTTAAAAGGCTTATCCTCATCGGGGCGAAATAAGATGGTTTCGTTAACCCCGTCTGATGCCCTTTCCAGCCGGATCCTGCCGTCGGCATCTGCAAACCACTCAGTAATATTACCCGGGTTAAGCAGGTAAGTCTTCATTTCGCCGGTTTTTACGTTGAGGCGGTAAACATCAAAGTTACCCGGATCACGCTCATTGGTTTTAATAGTGATGACATCCGGCTGCTGACGGTTGCGGTTAACCAGCCCTATCCTCACATTACCAAGCGATAATATAGTGCGGCTTTTATTAGCAGCCACATCAAAGGCATACATCTTAACCGAATCGGTAGCGATAAGATCCTGCGAAAAAACAAGCTGGTTATTGTACGTCCAGAAATAATCACCTCTGATTGAATAGTCCTCAAATTGAGTAACCATCCGTTCCTTACCATCAGCTAATGACTGTATAAATATGTTTTGCTTATCTTTAAATGGCTTAAGGTATGAAACATATTTGCCATCGGGCGAAATTCGGTAAAAGCTCCTTTCGGGTGTCTTAAAAAAGTCAATAATGGGTATTTGCCTTACTTTACTCCTGTTGCAGGAAAAGAAGACAATAATGCAACTCACAATAAGAAAAAATCTGACCCGGCTCAACATAGCTACAAATACCCCATTTTATTCACGTACTCAAATTAGATAAATAAGTTCGATGTTATCAAGATGTCACTACAATTTTACCCTTATATACCGTTATATAAATAATATGGCAAACTGGCTTAAGCAATCCTATTAATTGATTATTTTTGAACAAATGAGGGCTTTATATATTGTTATTATTCTTGCTTTTTGCTTTAGCAGCAGGCTGCTTGCACAGGACAATGAACTGCTGCTGGCCAAGCAATATAATGCAAATGGCGAACCGCAAAAAGCACTTGAAATTTATCAAAAGTTATACAAGCAAAACAACGAGAATTACTATAGCGTATACGTAAATACACTGCTCAACCTTAAAAAATTTGATGAAGCCGAAAGCATCACCAAAAAACTGATCCGCCGCCATCCTGATGACCACCAGTATGCTATAATGCTGGGCAACATTTACACGCAGGAGGGCAATATGGCCAAAGCTGACGCTATTTATGATGACCTGATCAAAAGCCTCCCTGCCGATCAGGGTGAAATAACTGCCCTGGCATCCCAGTTTTACCAAAGCGCTAATATTGATTATGCGATCAAAATTTTTCAGCAAGGACGGAAACTGCTTAAAAATGATAACATGTTTACTTATGAGCTTATTAACCTTTACCGTTTTAAGCGCGACAAAATATCCCTCACCGACGAATACCTGAACTTCTTACCCCAAAACCCCAACTTTATAAACCAGGCAGAAAATGCTTTTTCAAATGTATACGAGGGTAGCGCTGATTATGATATGCTTAAAACAGCTTTGCTGAGGCGCATTCAGAAAGACCCGCAGCAAACCATTTATGCCGATCTGCTTACCTGGCAATACCTGCAGCAAAAAGAATTTGATCTGGCCCTTAACCAGGCATTGGCCTTAAGTCGCCGGCAAAATGACGATGGTAACAGCATCTATGACCTCTGCCGTACCTTCATTGCCAATGATGCTTATGACGAAGCCATCCGCGGATATGAATACATTATCAGCAAAGGGAAAACATCGTCCTTATACATCCCCTCAAAGATTGAGTTGATCAACACCAAAAACCTGAAAGTAACATCGGGCAAATACCTGCCCGAAGATTTGCTTGGACTTGAAAAAGACTATAACGACTTGCTCACCGAATTTGGCCGTAACAGCAGCACCGCCTTTGCCATGCAGAAGCTGGCCAATCTGCAAGCTTTTAAGCTTCACAAACTTAAGGACGCCCAAAAATTATTGGAAGAAACTACCAGGTTAAATGGTATCAGGCCAAACCTGTTGGCCGATTGTAAGCTTGATTTAGGCGATATTTACCTGCTTAACAACCAACCCTGGGAAGCCACCCTGCTTTACAGCCAGGTTGAGAAAGATTTCCCAGCTACTGCCATCGGGCAGGATGCTTTATTCAGAAATGCGAAAATGGCTTATTATACCGGAGATTTCACCTGGGCAAAAGGCCAGTTAGATGTGCTGAAGGTTGCGACATCGCAATTAATAGCAAATGATGCACTCAACCTATTGTTGCTGATCCAGGATAATCTTGCGGCCGATAGCAGCGGGGCAGCACTTAAAATGTACGCCCGGGCAGATTTGCAGATTTTCGCTCAAAATCCAGAAAAGGCGGTAATAATATTGGACAGCATTGGCAAAAAGTTCCCGAATAATGCTTTAGAAGATGATATCATGATGGCTAAATCACGTATCCTAATCCAGCAGAAGGATTATGCCGGAGCGGCACCCCTGCTGAAAAAAATACTTGAAGAACATCCTGCAGACCTGTGGGCCGATGATGCTGTATTTATGTTGGGCGATATTTACGAAAACAGGTTGAACGATAAAACCATCGCCAAAACCTATTACCAGAAAATTATAACCGATTATCCCGGCAGCCTCTGGATCAACGAAGCCCGCAAACGTTTCAGAGTATTAAGGGGCGATAAACCGGATGCGTCTTAAAGTTGGTAAGTGGTTGATTAGGTTAAATGGCGAGTGGTTATCTAAATTGCTGCTGTTCTGAGTATGCCAACCAGTCACTTAATCAACTACTCACTAAATCAACCATTCACCCAATCAACTTAAATAACTAATTTTACAACATGATTGTATACAACGATACCATAATAATTGACGAAACCATTCATGACGAATGGCTTAACTATATCAAAACCATCCATATCCCGGCTATCATGGCTACCGGGCATTTCAGTTCGTACCGCATCCTGACTGTTATTGATTCGCCTAACGAAGGAGTTACCTATTGCATTCAATACAATGCAGATAGCATTGACCATTTTCAGCAGTTTTATATGAACCACCTGCACAAATTCCAGGCCACCCACCAGGAAAAATTTAATGAAAAGTTTGTGATGTTTAATACCCTGATGGAAGAGGTGGAATAGGATTAAATTGCAGCCTACTTCGCAAACATCACCTTCATAGCAGTTACCTGTTTTATACAACGTGCTGGCTTCATTTCATCCTGAACAATGATTCGGAACGGCCCATCAGCCGGGGCTAAGGGCTGACCATCGATTTTATCAGCAAGAATGATCACGCGGTCGGTAAAACCTTTGTCCAGTTCGGCAAGGGCAAAAAGTACCTGGTAACCGTCACTGGCTTCAACTAAAAGATATTTGACAAGGTTTTTACCATGTAAGTCGGCGCCCAGGGTAACACCTGCTTTAGTCAGTATTTCGGATACAATTACGCCCGAATAGATGTGGGCTTTTCCGTCCTTGTCCTTACGGGTAACTGTGGTTTGCTTGTATTGCTGCAACTCGGCAGGGCCAATGGTTAGTGGATTTGTTACTTCTCCGGTTACTTTTACTACTGACTCTTTGGTTACGGTTTGGGCATGGGTTGCTAAACCGGCAATCAGTAAAAGCAATACAAGGGCATATTTTTTCATGGTTGATGTTAGTTTTTTGTTGATTGATGTAGATCTGCAGAATGCTTATCTCATATGGCGGTTTCGTTATATTTTAAAAAACACAACGCAAAAATGCAGAATAGGATCGACAAATCAATCCACCACGAATACTGTTTTTTAATTTTCAATACTAAACCCAGAAAAAACCTTTACTTTTTACTATTCCTTTCTAAAAATTGAAAGAATTTTTGCTGCAAATCTTTAAACTCCCCGATAATTTCCAGCCCAAATGGTGTAAGCAAGGCTACTCCACCACCCTTTCCACCTCTTTTTGAAATTACCAGCGGCTGTTTAAAACCATCGTTCATGTGGTTAACTAAATCCCAGGCCTGCTTGTATGACATTTTCATTTGCAGCGCGGCCTGCCTGATGGAGCCCGAGGCATGGATCCGCTCAAGTAACTCAACCCGGCCATGGCCAAGTACTTTTTCCTCGGCTATTTCTATCCAGATACGGCCGTTAAGTTTAAATGAAGGGATTTCCATTAATAATTGTTAATCACCAAATTTATCAATGTTGGCACATAACTCATGTTACTCCCTTGCTTTTTTTTGAGCGCGTAGCATTTGGCCATAATCCATGCGGCGCACCATGGCGTTAACGGTTTGTGCTATACGGTTAGCTCGGGTAACTTCCGTTTTAGCGCTCTCAATCCATTTTATAAAATATCCCCGGTGGCTTCCGGCCAGGCTATTGAAAAACTCGCCGCCTTCAGGTTCATATTCAAAACACTCCAGCAGATCATCCGGAACAATGTATTTAAAATCATCATCGGGTTCAAGGCGTACCCGGAGCGTGGCCCCGCGATGTTTATGGATAGCTTTACAGATCTCTTTTCGCAAAGCTATGATAAAATTCCCTTCGCCCATAGGCATCAGGGCCATACCGCGCACCTCAAACTCATCCAGTTTACCTTTTACACGAAATGACTTTTTATTGCCGGGTTTCATTTCCTGCGCTATATCGGCGGGAATCTCAATGTATGTCCACCCTGTTTTTTCACCCTGTTCGGCAAACTGTAATATAATAGTATTAAAATCAACCATAAGTATTATTCAACGGCATATTGTTACCATCATGCCTAAAAAATATGCGAAAATGTTAAATGTTTGTTAAATCGTCATATTTAGTTGTATCGGCTGTAACGTAATGCATGGTACCGATGTCTTATGAGTATAAAAACAATTTAAAAGTTAAAAACCTAAAAAACAACAACAATATGAAAACTTTAAAATCAATCATGCTTGGCTTAGCCTTATTAGTAATAGGCACTGCTGCAAAAGCAACAGATAAAATAGAAGGCGACAATTTAACCAAAAACTACGCCATCAACACTTATATAGATGCCATGACCCGCGGCAAAATACAAGGCTTTAACGAAGTGGTAGATCAATCGGCAAAATTCAGCATGTTACGCGGTACTAAAGTATTAAGTTTTACCAAAAACGAAGTAGTTGACTTATTAAAAGCCAATAAAAATACTGAGCAGGACTGCGTTACCAGCACCTCAATTGTTGAAAGCAACAACGACCTGGCCGTAGTAAAAGTTGATATGAAATACAGCACTTTTACCCGTAGCAACTATGTAACCGTTACCAACACCGGCAGCGGCTGGAAAATCACAAACGTGTACAGCGTTTTTAAATAAGTAAGTTTTAGTTTAGTGTTTAATATATAAGTAGGTAAAGGCCCCGTTGGTGCGGGGCCTTTTTTATTTTATTTCACCAGCGGATCAAGTACCTTTTGCCATTTATCATAACCTTTGCTATTAAGGTGCAGGTAATCGTTATTAAACAAACTTGAATCAGGGGCTGTAGTACCCGGCTTGTAAATAGCCGGAACCAGGTCGACATAATAACTTTTTGGTTTACCTTTCAGATAGCTTTTCACCAGCTCATTCGCGGCATAAACCACATCATAATATTTAGCGCGCACCGGACTCGGTTTAATCGACATGAAATACACTTCGGCATCCGGCAATTTCTGATGGATTAGTTCCCACAGCTTTGCAAATGAAGCGGCAACCGCCTGGGCCGATATACCTGCCGCTATATCGTTTTCGCCGGCATAAACAAAAATTTTGCGTGGCTTGTATGGGAACAGGATGTAAGGCGTGTAATAATCTGCTATCTGCCATAATTCGCAACCGCCTACTCCCCTCCTTATAATAGGCATACCGGCATACCGCTGCTCGAGATCTGTCCACTTACGGATAGATGAACTGCCAATAAATAAAATACCACCTGGTTTTGGAAAGCTCAGGCTATCCTGGTGTTTAAATGCCCTGATCTCATTATCAAACGGGAAACCCTGCTGGGCCAATACACCGGCGCTAAGTGCGAGGCCGATGAAGAGTAAAAACAATTTTAGTTTCATTATGGGGTAGCTATGCGTTCTTCAAAAAATAAAAACGGCAATTGGTTTTCAATGCCTTTGATGATCCAAACCGGTCCATCTTCGGCATGCAATATAATTTTTATTGATTGATTTTGCTGCTTTTCGCATTCAGCTAATACCTGTAAACAGGATCCGCATGAGGTAATTGGTTTTACAATAGGAAAATCATCTGAGTGTGCAGTTACCGCCATAGCCTCGATAGGATCATCAGGGTGATTGGCTCCCCAGTTAAACAATGCCACCCGCTCGGCACATAAACCCGATGGATAGGCTACATTTTCCTGGTTACTGCCGTAAATAATTTTACCGCTTTGCAAACGAAGTGCAGCCCCAACACGGAATTTGGAATATGGAGAATGGGAATTCTTTAACGCTTTCTGTGCTTCAAGGCACAGCTGCCTGTCGGCTTTATCAAGATCGGCCGGCGACTCATATTCGTCAAAGGCTATTTTAATTTCGTGACTTATCATATATTATCGACCCTTGTTAAAAAATCGGGGGAAACAAGATAAGCAAATTTTAACAGGATTAAAATTTTGAAAAGATTTATTTACATTTATTCCATTATCTAAACTCACTCACGCTCATGCAATTTATTAAATCACTTAAATTTCGCTGCTTAATTTTATTTACAACTGTCATTACTTTAAATGGATGCAGCTTTAACAATACTTATATAAACAGGGAAGAGGATAAAAAAGACGGTGAAAAAGTAACGAATAAACTTTTTGAGCTTATAAAAGCTAAAAAGTACAACGACACCTTTAAGCTTTACAGTAATCAGTTTTGGGCGGTTACAACCAAGGATAAATTACTTGAGTTATACACCGCAACAGAAAACAAACTTGGCGACCTTGACTCAACAACGGTAAACAAATGGGAAACACGCAGGGTTGTGGGGACTAACCCATCTGCAGAATATGTTTTTGCATACAACACCAAACACAGCAAATATAAAGCGGTTGAATCGATCAGGCTTGTAAAAGAAAAAGATGGTTCGATTAAAATCCTCGCCTATAATATCAACTCCGACGGCTTCTTTAAATAAAAAGCACATAATCAAAACAAAAAATTAGGGCATTACAAAAAATTGAGCTAGTGGTATATGTTATCACCGCACCACTTTACGGCTATTTCAATTATTGCAATCGTATCCCACATCGTGCGGTATGGTGAAAACACTGACCACTGGCTTGAAACAAATTAGGGGATTTTCTTAAGTTACACAACTCAGGAAAATCCCCTAATCAGGCAAATCAAGGTTTATACAGCCACTGGCAACTCTTCCTCAGCTTCAGTTTCTTTAGCTATTGTTGGGTTGATAGTTTCATCATCCTTTTCAACCCGCAGGTTATTAACGATATGCATTTGACGGGCTGGAGTATTTTTGCCCATAAAATATTCGAGGAGCGCCTTTACGTTGGCATCCCTTAATATTACCGGGTCGAGGCGCATATCTTTACCAATAAACAAACCAAATTCATCGGGCGAAATTTCACCTAAACCTTTAAAGCGCGTGATCTCGGGTTTGTTGCCCAATTTGGCAATCGCGTTGCGGCGTTCCTCATCGCTGTAGCAATAAATGGTTTCCTTTTTATTACGCACACGGAATAACGGCGTTTGCAGAATCGAAACGTGACCGGCCTTCACCAGGTCGGGAAAAAACTGCAGGAAAAAGGTCATTAACAACAGGCGAATGTGCATTCCATCCACATCGGCATCTGTAGCTATCACAATATTATTGTAACGTAAAACATCAAGGCCGTCTTCGATATTTAAAGCGTGTTGCAGCAGGTTAAATTCTTCGTTTTCGTACACCACTTTTTTGGTTAAACCAAAACAGTTGAGCGGCTTACCTTTCAGGCTAAACACAGCCTGGGTCATCACATCGCGCGATTTGGTGATCGATCCACTGGCCGAATCACCCTCGGTAATGAACAACGTGGTATCCTGTTTACGTTCGTGTGTATCGTCAAAATGTACTTTGCAATCGCGCAGTTTGCGGTTATGCAATGATGCTTTTTTTGCACGCTCGTTGGCCAGTTTTTTTATACCTGCAATATCCTTACGCTCCCTTTCTGATTGCAGGATTCTTTTTAGCAAGCCATCAGCCGCTTCTGTGTTTTTATGCAGATAATTATCAAGTTCCTTTTTAACAAAATCGTTAATAAAGCCGCGCACAGACGGCCCTTCCGGACCAATATTTTGCGAGCCCAACTTAGTTTTGGTTTGCGATTCAAAAACCGGCTCCTGCACCTTTATGGCGATAGCGGCAACAATTGAAGCTCTGATGTCTGATGCATCAAACTCTTTTTTATAAAACTCGCGCACGGTTTTTACTACCGCCTCGCGGAAGGCGGCCTGGTGCGTACCGCCCTGGGTAGTATTTTGACCGTTAACAAATGAGTAATATTCTTCTCCGTATTGCTGGCCGTGGGTCATGGCTATCTCAATGTCCTCGCCTTTAAGGTGGATAATCGGATAGCGTAAGGTTTCAGCATCGGTATTGCGGGTGAGCAGGTCATAAAGGCCGCGCTCCGAAAAATACTTTTGATTGTTAAAGTTGATGGTAAGACCTGCATTCAGGAACACGTAGTTCCAGATCATACTTTCTACAAACTCCGGGATAAACCGGTAATGCCTGAAAATGGTGTCGTCGGGTATAAAATTGATAGCGGTACCATTACGCTGGGTGGTATCTTTTTCGCTCTCATCACGAATCAGTTCACCTTTGGCAAACTCGGCCAGTTTGGTGCGGCCGTCGCGGTATGATTGTACTGTAAATGAGTTGGAAAGCGCGTTAACCGCTTTGGTACCTACCCCATTTAAACCTACCGATTTTTGAAAGGCCTTGCTATCGTATTTACCGCCTGTATTTATTTTGGATACACAGTCGATCACTTTACCCAAAGGGATACCGCGGCCATAATCGCGCACCGATACCTTATGGTCGCTCATGTTCACTTCAATGGTACGGCCCGATCCCATTACAAACTCGTCTATCGAGTTATCAATGATCTCTTTAAGCAGTACGTATACACCATCGTCATAAGCAGAGCCATCGCCCAGTTTACCAATATACATACCCGGGCGTAAACGGATGTGCTCCTTCCAATCGAGGGAGCGGATACTATCTTCACTATAATTAACTGGTTCTGCCATGTATATAAAGTAGAAAATTAAACAGCGTAAAATACGCCTAACTGCAAAAATAAAACTTCCCGCCTGAATTAACGGAGAGCAAATATCAACTTATTAACATTGGGGGATTGGGAATCCTTATAAAAAAGAGAGGGTGTGTGATCCCCCTCTTGATATAGTAATGCCCATCAATAGGGGAATTTTATCTCATGCTGACATCCTCTATGGCTTAAACTTCAAGCAATTACTTGCCCTGTCTACATTTTTAAAAAACTCGGGGCCTTTATCATTAGTAAAACAAACAGCCATAATAGTGCCGGTATGGTTACGCTGTAATGCGATAAGTAGCGCGTATTTATAATGCTTGGTAGCAGGCAAATCGAGCAGATTTAACAGGTATGACTTACCGGCATCAGCTTTATATCTATTTAAAACGTTAACCGGTATGCTCCGCATAAAGTTATCCCTTTCGCCGGTAAAGGCTATGGCGTGCGCCCTGCTCATATTTATATATATCGAATCGGGATTTTCGGTTTCCCGGTCAATATCATATTGCCCCTGCTCATAACTGGTATAATTCTGTTTCTGGGATTTTACCTGGAACCATACTTCAAAATCCTGCCCCGGCAACTGCAACGCATAATCAAATGAAAAATCCTCATCATTGGGAGCGGGAATCTCTTTAAACCCCCTGGGTGGGGTATAAATTACATTGGCCTGGGCCAAAAGCTTGGTAAATTCTTTAAACTGATCTGTACCTGCTGTTTTGAGCTTTGAGTAGCCAGGCTTAACCTTCGCAGTTGTATGTTTCTTGTTGTTTTGGGCATATAACGGCCTTGGACTTATCTGAGCTATGCTTTTTGTAAAGCACAGCAATGATAAAGCCATAAGCAATAAGGGCCGGTTTAACTTCAAAATAGTTTTCATTTAAGGGGCAGCCAGGAAAAAACCCGGGTATAGCACCATAGGTAAATATATAAACAAATTAATTAATCAACACCCTCTCGCATCCAAATAACCGCTATGCTTTAACGACAATATCAATCAATTATTTGTTGCATTAATAATTTTTACGCTTGTGATTTGTAATTGTTGCAAGTCTATCCAAACGTAACAATTTTGTTATAAATCAATATTAACAAGACATTAAAATGTACTTCACTTCATCTGCACATCAGTACATAATCCGTATCTTTACCAATCCAAAAGTTTTTATTGAATAATGAGTGAAGATCTGCATCAAAACGATACACCAAACCCTAATGAAGAAAAACTACACACCGTTGCCTCACTCGATGGGTTATATGAAAATTGGTTTCTTGATTATGCATCCTATGTAATTCTCGACCGGGCTGTTCCCCATATCAACGATGGTTTAAAACCCGTACAACGCCGCATCCTGCATTCGTTGAAGGAAATGGACGACGGGCGTTTTAACAAAGCCGCCAATGTTATCGGTAACACTATGAAATATCACCCCCATGGTGACGCTTCTATTGGTGATGCCATGGTGCAGATTGGTCAAAAAAACCTGCTGATTGATTGCCAGGGAAACTGGGGCGACCCAGTAACCGGCGATTCGGCGGCGGCACCGCGTTATATTGAAGCGCGGTTATCAAAATTTGCGCTCGATGTTGTTTTTAACCCGGATACCACCGTTTGGCAGGCCAGCTATGATGGCCGTAATAAAGAGCCTATTACCCTGCCGGTAAAGTTCCCCTTGCTGCTTGCACAGGGAGCCGAAGGTATTGCGGTAGGTTTAGCTACCAAAATATTGCCGCATAACTTTATTGAACTGATTGACGCTTCCATAGCCGTATTAAAAGGCGAGCGCCCGAACCTGCTGCCTGATTTCCCTACAGGTGGCATGGCCGATGCTTCCTTATACAATGAAGGGCAGCGCGGTGGCAAGGTACGGGTAAGGGCTAAAATTGTTGAGCGCGATAAAAAAACACTTGCCATTACCGAAATACCATTTACTACTACTACCGGCAGTTTAATTGACAGCGTGATCTCGGCCAACGATAAAGGTAAGATCAAGATCAAAAAGATTGAAGATAATACGGCTAAGGATGTAGAGATCATTATTCACTTGGCTCCGGGCATCTCGCCCGATGTAACCATCGACGCTCTTTATGCCTTTACCGATTGCGAGGTATCCATATCACCAAACACCTGCGTAATACAGGATGATAAGCCGCGCTTCATGAGCGTGAACGATATGCTTACCGAAAGCACATTTTTCACCAAAGATTTGCTTAAACAGGAGTTAGAGATCAGGCTGAAAGATTTAATGGAGAAGATCTTCTTCAGTTCATTACTTAAGATCTTTATCCAGGAGGGGATGTATAAAAATCCTGAGTACGAAAACTCGGGCAATTTTGAGGTTGTGCTTGAAGTGCTGAACCGCTTGTTTGAGCCTTTCTTTCCTCAGTTTTATCGTACCATTCAGCCCGAAGATTATAAAAAGCTGATAGATAAACCTATGAGCAGCATCACCCGCTTTGACGTTAAAAAAGCGGATGAACAGATGAAGGCACTGGAAAATGAGATCAAACAGGTTAAACATGATCTGAAACATCTCACTGAGTATACCATTGCCTGGTTCCAGAAACTGAAAGACAAATACGGCAAAGGCCGGGAGCGTAAAACTGAATTGCGCACCTTTGATAAGGTTGAAGCTGCACAGGTAGCATTGGCTAATATCAAGCTATATGTTAACAGGGCCGACGGCTTTATTGGATCTGGCCTGAAGAAAGATGACTCGGTTGAATATGTCGGCGATTGCTCAGATATTGACGAGATCATTGTTTTCAGGGGGGACGGGCGTTGCATGATTACCAAGGTACAGGACAAGGTTTTTGTGGGTAAGGACATCATTCACGTTGCCGTGTTTAAAAAGAATGACGAACGCACCGTTTATAATATGATATATAAAGACGGCGAAAGTGGCATCAGTTATATCAAACGATTCTCCGTAGTGGGTGTAACCCGCGACAAGGAATATGACCTCACCAAAGGCACCAAAGGTTCAAAAGTATTATATTTTACTGCTAACCCTAACGGTGAGGCCGAGGTAGTGAATGTACAGCTTAAACCTCATTCAAAACTTAAAAAACTGCAGTTTGATGAGGACTTTGCTTCAATAGCTATTAAAGGCCGTGGTTCGATGGGGAATATCATTACCAAATATCCGGTAAAAAAGATCATCCTGAAAACCAAGGGGGTGTCAACGCTGGCTGGACGAAAGATCTGGTACGATGATATCCTGAAACGCCTGAACGCCGATGGCAGGGGTAAATACCTGGGAGAGTTTGATGGCGACGATCGTATTCTTACCGTGCTCAGCAACGGTGTTTACGAATTGAGCAGCTTTGATCTGAACAACCACTTTGATGATAAGATGGTACTGATCGAAAAGTACGATCCGCAGGCAGTGTTCTCGATCGTGCATATCGAAGGTAAATCCAAAAACTACCTTGTTAAACGTTTCTCTTTCGAAAACATAGCAATTGGTAAGCAGGTAGGCCTGATCAGTGAAGAAGCCGGATCAAAAATGGTATTGCTTGGCCATGCCGCGCCGGTAATAAACATGACGCACCTGAAAGGCAAGGATCAGACTGCGGAAACGCTTGAACTGAACTTAGCAGATGTTATCGATGTTAAAGGCATGAAAGCTATGGGGAACCGTCTTTCCCAACATCCTATAAAATCGGTTGAGCTGATAAGTGACGGCATTAACCAGGAAACTGAAGCTGCTGACACCAACACTAACGAAGAGGATACTTTGACATCAACGGATTCAAATGAAGACGAGCCGGTAGCATCACAGAAAGAAAGTTCAGATGAACCAACTGAACAATTGGAAGAACCACCCAAGCCGCCTAAAAAGATTGATTTTGAAATCACCAACCCCGATGATATCGACATAGATGATCAGGGACAATTAGGGCTGTTTTAACGCAAAGCCACCGGCAACAATAACCGGTGGCTTTTTTATTTACCTGCAGATCAATCCGGTTTAATGAATACTCAAACAATAGCAAAAAATTATTTTACGGCTATAAACACCCTTGTTTACAGCTGCTTTTTCGTTATTTTTGAATATTACCAAATCCTATATCATAAACAGACATGTACTTCGGCGGCGGCAACTATTATTATCTTATATTGGCATTAGAGGCATTTTGCATCATTCATAGCCTGCGGCGCGGTACCCAGCAAAAATGGCTTTGGATCCTTATAGTAATACCTGTATTCGGATGTTTGTATTATATCTACAGTGAGATCCTGTCTAATCGCGGCATCCGTGCACCTAAAATAAATGTTGAGGCGGTAATCAACCCCGGGGCCAAAATTAAACGTCTTGAAGATGAAGTCAGGTTTACTGATACATTTGCTAACCGTGTAAAATTGGCAGATGCCTACCTGGAGGCGGGCCTTATCGATAAAGCACTCGAAATATATAAAAACAGTCTCACCGGCGCCTTTGCCGAAAACGAGCATGTAATGGCGCAGCTCATTGTGGCTTACTTTGAAAAAGGCCAGTATAATGAGGTTATCCCGATTGCTAAAAAGCTGTATAAGCTACCACAATTTGCCCGCTCAAAAGCGCACATCCTGTATGCCAAATCGCTTGAGCTTACTTACCAGGAAGAGTTGGCCGAAAATGAATTTAAACTGATGAAAGGGCGTTACTCCTATTTTGAGCCCCGCTATGAATACGGTATGTTCCTTATCCGTGCCAGCCGCGATGACGATGCCTGGCAAATTTTCACCGATATGCTCAACGAGCAATCGCATCTAAGCCCTGTTGAACGCAAGAGCAACAAGGTATGGTTTGCGAAGGCTAAGGATGAGTTGAAGAAGTTATCGGCTGTGAGGAAAACGGCATGATAGGCCATTGAAAATATTTTATTCATTGCCGTTGACTTTAGTCAACGGTTAAAGGAAATAAATAATCGGGCTTTAGCCCAACTCTTCTCGCGACATTTGGCTAAAGCCCTTTGTTTTTTCATCATTATCCCGTTGACTAAAGTCAACGGCAATGAAATCTAACGATTAAGAATGGTATTTTTGTTTATTGATTACAAGTAAGATGAATGCAGCCTTCCCCCTACCGTCATCCCTAAGTCATACTGACAACCTGACACCATCGGGTTAAAAAATTGTTAAGCCGCAAAACGCAAATAACCTTTTGCTGACATTAAAACAGTTTAGCCTGTCAATACTTGCCATAATACCCGGTTGGCATAATTGATGTTGCATATCGGGCTGAAAAACTTAAATAAAAATAAACAGTTATAACTATGTCATTAAACATTAAACCGATCGGCGATAGGGTTGTAGTGGAAGCTGCAGCAGCCGAAGAGAAAACCGCTTCAGGTATCTTCATTCCTGATACTGCCAAAGAAAAACCTCAACGTGGAACCATCGTTGCAGTTGGACAGGGAAAAGTTGATGAGCCTTTAACCGTACAAGTTGGTGACCAGGTTTTATATGGTAAATATGCAGGTACTGAAATTACCTATGAAGGCAAAGAGTACTTAATTATGCGTGAATCAGACATATACGCGGTACTTTAACCAATTAGTGAATTAGTGAGTTATTGAATTAGTGAATTTATTCCTGTTCAAACCGCTGGTTTAAAATCAAAGAAATTAAAAAAATAGATTATTGAAAGCGAAATCAAATCACTCATTCGCTAATTCAATAATTAAATAATTAAAACATCATGGCAAAACAAGTTAAATACAATGTTGAAGCACGCGACGCCCTGAAACGCGGTGTTGATATCCTTGCTAACGCAGTAAAAGTAACCTTAGGTCCTAAAGGTCGTAACGTAATCATCGACAAAAAATTTGGCTCACCAGCCATCACTAAAGACGGTGTTACTGTTGCTAAAGAAATTGAATTAAAAGACGCCCTTGAAAACATGGGTGCTCAAATGGTTAAAGAAGTAGCTTCAAAAACTGCCGATATTGCAGGTGATGGTACTACTACTGCTACTGTTTTAGCTCAGGCTATTGTAACTGCAGGTATTAAAAACGTGGCTGCCGGTGCAAACCCAATGGATTTGAAACGCGGTATCGATAAAGCGGTTGCAGCAGTTGTTGAAAACCTGAAAACCCAGTCACAAACTGTTGGTGAAGACAACAACAAAATCAAACAAGTTGCTTCTATCTCTGCAAATAACGACGAGGTTATCGGTTCGTTAATTGCTGAAGCAATGGAAAAAGTTGGTAAAGACGGCGTTATCACTGTTGAAGAAGCAAAAGGCACTGAAACTGAAGTTAAAACTGTAGAAGGTATGCAGTTTGACCGTGGTTACCTTTCTCCTTACTTCGTAACCAATGCTGACAAAATGGAAGCTGAACTGGAAAATCCTTACATCCTGATCTACGATAAGAAGATCTCTTCGATGAAGGAATTGCTTCCTATCCTTGAAAAACAAGTACAAACCGGCAAACCATTATTGATCATTGCTGAAGATCTTGACGGTGAAGCTTTAGCTACTTTAGTAGTTAACAAAATCCGTGGTTCACTGAAAGTTGCTGCTGTTAAAGCTCCAGGTTTCGGCGACCGTCGTAAAGCTATGTTAGAGGATATCGCTATCCTTACTGGTGGTACTTTGATCTCTGAAGAAAGAGGTTACAAATTAGAAAACGCTGATCTTAGCTACTTAGGTACTGCTGAGAAAATCGTTATCGACAAAGATAATACTACTATCATCAATGGTGCTGGTTCTGCAGAAGAGATCAAAGGCCGCGTAAGCCAGATCAAATCACAAATTGAATCAACAACTTCTGATTACGACCGCGAAAAATTACAAGAGCGCTTAGCCAAATTATCTGGCGGTGTTGCTGTACTTTACGTAGGTGCTGCTACCGAAGTTGAAATGAAAGAGAAAAAAGACCGTGTTGACGATGCTTTACACGCTACACGTGCCGCTGTTGAAGAAGGTATCGTAGCTGGTGGTGGTGTTGCCTTCATCCGTGCGGTTGCCTCTTTAGCTGACCTTAAAGGCGATAACGAAGACGAAAACACTGGTATCCAGATCATCCGTCGCGCTATCGAAGAGCCTCTACGTCAGATCTGCGAAAACGCTGGTATCGAAGGTTCAATCGTTGTGCAAAAAGTTAAAGAAGGCACTGCCGACTTTGGTTACAATGCACGTACCGATAAATACGAAAACCTGATTTCTGCCGGTGTTATCGACCCAACTAAAGTAGGTCGTGTAGCTTTAGAAAACGCAGCTTCAATTGCAGCAATGTTATTAACAACTGAAGTTGTATTGGCTGATGATCCTGAAGATGCTCCAGCTGGCCCACCAATGGGTGGCGGTGGCATGGGCGGCATGATGTAAGAGCCCAAAGCCCCTTAAGGGGGTTTGTATAGAAACTCATATACTTTCAAAACCCTGTATGCAAAAGCATACAGGGTTTTATGCTTTAAAAGAGGCTTTTATAGTCATCCTAAGGTAAAGCAACAGTCATTAATCAATCATTAATTAAATTTCACTCCCCCAGGGTGTAGTAATACGTAATTGTTGCATAACAAATCTGATACAGCACTAATCAGGCACAGGATTTGAACAATGCAGGTCATGAAACGTCTATCTCAAAAAACAAAACAGATACAAAGCACCCTGGTTGACTGGATGTTGTTTAAGGGCCCCGAGCTCTTCGTATCTCTGTACAGTTAACAGATAATTATTAACTTTGCGCCCAGTTATGAAACTGGACGAATTTTACACACAGTTCCACCATTGGCTTATTACCCGCGGCCCCAATTATGTAGGTGGACTAATCATATTTTTTATTGGTTTATGGTTTATTAAGTTTTTACGTGCAAGACTTCGCATGCGCATGATGAAACGCGGCATCCATTCGTCACTGCAGCCATTTTTCTTAAGCCTAACCATTACAGCTTTATATGTTTTACTCATTATTTGGGTAATGAACATCATAGGGCTGGAGATGAGTATATTCACTACCATCATCGGCGCATTTTCGGTAGCGGCCGGTTTGGCCCTATCGGGTACCTTTCAAAATTTTGCAGGTGGCGTACTGATACTGTTGTTAAAACCTTTTGAAATAGACGACAGTATTGTTGCCCAGGGTCAGGACGGCCGCGTGGTATCTATACAAATGTTTTATACCGTACTTATTACTGCTGATAACAAAACTGTCATTATCCCCAACGGAAAACTGTTTAACGAGGTTATTGTAAACATAACCCGCGAAGGCCGCCGCCGCCTTGACTTTGAAATGCGTGTAGGCTATAACAACGATATGGAAAAGGTCAAAACCATCATGACAGCTGTGGTAGACGCCAATAAGGATATCCTGCACGACCCAGCCGCACGGGTGGGCGTTATTAGTCTGGATAGTGACAGCGTAAGGTTTACCATTAATGTTTGGGTTGATCCGGCCAATTTCCTCAATGCTAAAATAAACCTTCAGGAACAAATGCTTAAAGAGCTTGCCGCGGGTGGCGTTAATTTCCCTAAACCAGGATTTTGATAAGCAGCAGGAAACCGGGAATCAAAGGCCCTTCAAAACGCTAATTCTTTCAAGAAGGTGGAGCGGATCATCAATAATGCCTTCGGCTATTAAAAATCAGTAAACATTATAACACATAAAGCTTGCTTGTTAAAGCAGGCTTTTTTTATCTTAGGGAAATCAAACCCTTGAAAAAATATGAGTTTTAAAACCCAGCTCAGTTCAATTTTTATTGATGAAAATAATATTCCTCCCGAATTTCAGATTGAAGAAGTACACCAGCGCGAATACCTGAGCGGTGGCGAAATGAAACCATGGAACGGCGAAGTAAGTGAAGTTTACTCACCTGTTGGTTTTTGGGCAGAGGACGGTACTTTTACCCGGAAGCTGATAGGCACGTACCCGGTTTGCACCGAAAAAGAAGCTTTTGAAGCCTTGGATGCCGCGCTTGAAGCCTATGACAATGGCCGCGGTGAATGGCCCACCATGAGCATTGCCGACCGTATTAAATGTATGGAGCGCTTTATTTACAAAATGAGCGAACAACGTACCCTGGTGGTAAAACTGCTGATGTGGGAAATAGGTAAATCATACGCTGATTCGGCTAAAGAATTTGACCGTACCATTGAATACATCAATGCCACCATCGACGCGTTAAAAGATATCGACCGCCAGTCGTCACGCTTTGAAATGGCCGAGGGGCTGGTGGCCCAGATCCGTCGTTCGCCTCTGGGTGTAGTGCTTTGCATGGGGCCGTTTAATTACCCGTTAAACGAAACTTTCACTACGTTGATTCCCGCGCTGATCATGGGGAACACCATTTTATTTAAACCGCCTAAACACGGTACACTGCTGCATTATCCATTGCTAAAAGCCTTCCAGGAATCATTCCCTAAAGGAGTGGTGAACACCATTTATGGCAGGGGCGCAGTGGTAACACCCGGGCTGATGTCATCGGGCAAGGTGAATGTGCTGGCTTTCATTGGCTCAAGCAAAGTAGCAAATGATTTGAAAAAGCGTCACCCTAAAATTAATCGCTTAAGAGCTGTTTTAAGTCTGGACGCCAAGAACGCAGCCATAGTCACCAAACATGCCGACCTGCAGCAGGCTGTAAGCGAGTGTATTTTAGGCTCGCTGTCATTTAATGGCCAGCGTTGTACCGCTATTAAAGTGATATTTGTACATAAAGCCGTTGCCGATGAGTTTTTAAAGCTATTAAGCGAAGCCGTTGCCAAACTTAAATTCGGACTGCCTTGGGAAAAGGATGTAAAACTTACCCCGCTCCCCGAACCTCATAAACCGGCTTACCTGACCGATATTGTAAATGACGCCGTAGCTAACGGCGCAAAAGTGATTAACGAAAACGGAGGTGAAACATCGGCTTCGTTCTTTTTCCCGGCCATAGTTTACCCGGTTAATGAAAACATGAAACTGTACCGCGAAGAACAATTTGGACCGGTGATCCCAGTGATTCCGTTTGAAGATATTGAGGAGCCGATCACTTACCAAATAGATTCGCCACATGGTATGCAGGTGAGTATTTTCAGTAATGATGCGAGGGAAATTTCGTCACTGATCGATCCCTTTGTGAATTTAGTAAGCCGTGTAAACATTAACAGTCAGTGCCAGCGCGGTCCGGATGTATTTCCGTTCACCGGGCGCAAGGACAGTGCCGAGGGTACACTTTCGGTACATGATGCCTTAAGGTCGTTCTCAATCCGCTCATTAGTTACCACTAAAATGACCGAAACCAACAAAAACATCATCAATGAAATTGTAAATGACAATGATTCCAATTTCCTGAGCACGAAGTTTATATTGTAGGGAACCGTTAGGACGTCATGAGGAGCAGCCCCAGGACAACCCTAAAAAAAGGGCGTTAATATGCTTATACTTGACAATTAACAACTTACAGTCATTGCAACTATAAGACACGAAGCAATCCCGATTTACAGTCGCCCTGTATGATTTGGATTTGCTTCGTGTCTGTTTTTAACATACTAAAAGGTGACCATATAACGGCCAACCACATCGTTACCGTGCTACCCTACCATATCTTCACCCGTTTATCCGGATCTATCCACATTTTATCACCTTTCTTAATATGAAAGGCTTCGTAAAATTCAGGCACATCGGTAAACGGCCCGTTAACACGCATAAAACCGGGTGCATGTTCATTGGTTAGGATCTGGCTCGAAAGTGATTCTTTCCTGTCTTGCGTAAGCCAGCCTAATGAGTATCCTAAAAAATAACGCTGTAAGGGTGTTAACCCGTTAATGAGTTTACCCTCTCTATATTGCTGTGTTTTTTTGAACGCGTCAAGACCTATTACTATTCCGCCGAGATCGGCAATATTTTCCCCCTGAGTGGCTTTGCCATTTACATGCAAACCATAAATGCTGTAACCATTAAACTGGTCGATAAGCATTTTGGCACGCTGACTAAATTTTACCGAATCCTGCGGTTTCCACCAGGCTTTAAGGTTTCCGGCAGCATCAAACTGCCTGCCCTGGTCATCAAAACCGTGGGTCATTTCATGGCCAATAGTTGAAGCGGCAGCATAACCGTAAATGACGGCATCATCAATATTCTCATCCTTGTAGCCGGGAATGGTAAAAATGCCGGCAGGCAATACAATCTCGTTGTTTGATGGGTTATAGTAAGCATTATAGGTTTGAGGCGTGATGTCCCATTCAGTACGGTCGACAGGTTTGCCTAATTTAGCCGCGCTGAAATTATGCCACCACTCGTTTGCCCGTAATACGTTGAGGGCGTAAGGGCCCCGGTTAATTTCCAGAGTTGAAAAATCCTTCCATTTATCCGGGTAACCAACTTTAGGGACAACTTTTGATAATTTGTAGTAAGCTTTCTCCTTGGTTTCGGGGCTCATCCAATCCAGCTTTTCAATATGCTCTTTAAAGCTGGCGCGCATTTCTTCAACCAATTTCACATAGCGCTCTTTTGTTTTCTCGGGGAAATATTCTTTTACGAAGATTTGTCCTAATACCTCGCCCATCAAACCGTTTTCAGTATCCAACACCCTTTTCCAGCGTGGAAGTTGGGCCGTACTGCCATAAATCACCTTATCATAAAACCGAAACACCTCGTGATCAAACGGTTTGCTCAGGTATGGCCCAAAAGCAGTGACCAAGCTCTTGCGCAGGTAATTCTTCCAGTCATCTATAGTAAAAGTTTTTAGTGCTTTATTAAGCGCCCTGTAATATTCAGGCTGTCCTACAATTACGGTATCCGCATTTTTGTAGTCCATCTTTTCAAAAGTGGGTTTCCAGTCAATATCCGGGGCCAGCTTGCTCAGCGCGGCAAGTGGCATTTTGTTATAGTTATGATAAGGATCGCGCAGGTCCTCCAGTTTCCGGCTGCTATCAGCCAGGAAAGTTTCCAGCGAATAAGTTTTCTCAGCGGCCGCAGCGGCCCTATCAGCAGGCAGGCCTGCCAGTTTAAATATGACGGGCAGGTAATTATTTTGATAGTCGGTACGGATGGCTACGCTATGCGCATCTTTATTAAAGTAGTAATCGCGGTTAGGCATACCAATGCCCGATTGGTATAAACCCAAAGCCATCTTTGCACTGTTCTTAGCATCCTGCCCAACATAAGCGCCGATAGGCTGTGTAACGCCAATCCTTTGTAAGTGTGCGAACTCCTCAACCAGGCTTTTGATATCCGTTATCCGGTCAATTTTATCCAGTTCATCTTTCAGTGGTGCAAGCCCCTGTTTTTCGATGTTAACGGTGTCCATCCCGCTGAAATAAAAATCACCTATTTTTTGGGTGTTGTTGCCCTTTGGGGCATTAGCTTTAAGCGCATCCTCGTTGATTTTTTTCATCTTGTCGCGCAACTCTTCCTGCACAACATTGCCGATGCCCCAGGCAGCGTACGCCGCCGGAATAGGATTTTTGCGAAGCCAGGTTCCGTTGGCATATTTAAAGAAGTCATCGCCCGGTTTTACGGTGGTATCCATATTATGGATCACTGGGTCGCCGGCTTCGTAAGCTTTTGTTTTGTCGGTTTGGCTACAGGCACTAAGTAAGGTGCCAAGCGCGGCGGCAACTATGGATAAGGATTGGGTTTTTCTGTTCATTTTTTAGGTGTGTGTATGAATTAAAATACAACAACTGTATGGTAAAATAGAATTTAGGACAGCTTATTTTTTAAAATATGATAATTTATTATATCTCCTGGAAAAAACCTGCTAAGGAAACGTTAAAATAATAACAAATTTTACGAAGTGTTTCCAACCTGATATCAATAATACCAGATTCGAGCCGGGCAATATTTATGTGCGTTTCGTTAAAAAACTTCTCCTGGGTAACCTGATTTTGCTTGCGTAAAGTTTTAATCTGTAAGGCAACTTTGCGTTTAAATGCGCTATTAGTGTCGTTAAGGTATTCAAAATCAGTTAAAAGCATGACTGGATCGGCTAATGTGATACATTGTATTTTTTGTGCAAGCTAAATATAAAATAACACCATTACATTTTATATACAGATATTATTCTTTTATAAAAATGAGCAACTAACGTTTAAACATGAAATATTAATGCCACAATTTTATAATTATGGCAAAGGATTTGTATACAGATATTCGCCCTGTATCATCTGTGAAAAAATAAAAGATTTAGTAACATCTACCTGTGAAAAATTAAATTGAATTCTCAGACGCCCAAGTTGAGATTTTTTGTTCTTTGTTTTGGGTTTAATCAATAGTTTAAATTAATTAGGGGAAAGGGAGCTTCAAAAAAAGCTCTCTTTTTTTTGTATGTAAAAATTACTATGCATGCATAGTAATTTTTATATATTTATGCTTTTAATTATACCATGTATTTTGAACTGACCGAAGAACAAAAAATGATTCGCCAGGCTGCGCGTGATTTTGCGCAAACAGAATTGAAGCCAGGTGTTATTGAACGCGACGAACAGCAAAAATTCCCTGCTGCCCAGGTTAAGAAACTTGGTGAACTGGGTTTCCTGGGCATGATGGTATCTCCGCAATATGGCGGCGCTGGCATGGATGCCATATCATATGTGCTGGTGATGGAGGAACTTTCAAAGATTGACGCATCCACATCAGTAATTGTTTCAGTGAATAATTCGCTGGTATGCTATGGATTGGAGAAATATGGCAGCGAAGAACAGAAGCAAAAATATCTGGTACCGCTGGCCAAAGGCGAATGCATTGGCGCGTTCTGTCTTTCGGAGCCGGAAGCCGGCTCTGATGCTACATCACAAACCACTACAGCAATTGATATGGGCGATCATTACCTGCTTAATGGTACTAAGAACTGGATCACCAGCGGAGGCAGCGCATCTACCTATATCGTAATTGCACAAACTGATGCCGAAAAAAAACACCATGGTATCAACGCTTTTATTGTTGAAAAAGGAATGCCGGGCTTTACTGTTGGCCCTAAAGAGAACAAGATGGGCATCCGCGGCTCGGATACCCACTCGCTGATGTTTGCCGATGTTAAAGTGCCTAAAGAGAACCGCATTGGCGAAGACGGCTTTGGGTTTAAGTTTGCCATGAACGTACTGGATGGCGGCCGTATAGGTATTGCTTCGCAGGCTTTAGGTATTGCTTCAGGTGCTTACGAACTTGTAGTGCAATACGCTAAGGAGCGCAAAACTTTTGGTAAATCGCTTGCCGACCACCAGGCTATCCAATTTAAGCTGGCCGATATGGCTACTGAAATTGAGGCAGCCCGTTTGATGTGCCTTAAAGCAGCGTGGTTTAAAGATCATGGAAAACCCTATGCCCAGGCATCCTCAATGGCAAAACTGTATGCATCTGAAGTAGCTATGCGCACCACCACCGAAGCGGTGCAGATTCATGGCGGGTACGGTTATGTGAAAGAATATCACGTTGAACGCCTGATGCGGGATGCCAAAATAACTCAGATCTATGAAGGAACATCTGAAATTCAAAGAATTGTCATTTCGCGCGGATTGTTGAAATAACGGCGCTGTTTTTATACCTTTGAAAGTATATAGATTAAGTAGACTATATATATTTAAGTATGACTTTCAAAAATATTATAGCCGGTATTTGCGGATTACTATTTCTGCAAACCGGCTTTGCTCAAACCAAACTAAAAACAGGTGTGTGGCGCGGTGCGCTTAAAACTAAATCAGGCACCGAAATCCCTTTTAATTTCGAGGTCAACAATAGCGGGAGCAAACAACAATTAGCTATCATTAACGGTGCCGAGCATTTCAAGGTAACAGATGTTGCTACCAAAGGCGATTCTGTTTTTATCCATATGCCGCTGTTCAATTCAGAATTTAAGCTGAAACTTAACGGAGATAGCCTTAACGGCAACTGGGTAAGGCACCTGGCGGATAATGATCTCCTTGTTCCGTTCAGCGCCAGGCCTAATACTTCATGGCGCTTTTTTAAGAATACTGAACAACCGGCGTTTAATATCGGAGGCCGCTGGTCGGCAGTGTTTGGTGAGGGCGAGGGCCGCGATACCACCGTTGGCGAGTTTAAGCAGGACGGTAATAAACTTACAGGTACTTTCTTAACCACCACCGGTGATTACCGTTATTTAGAAGGCTCGGTAAGTGGTAATAAACTTTACCTCTCTACTTTCGACGGCGGTCATGCCTATACTTTTACTGCTACTATCGGCAATGATAAAGCCATTACCGACGGTAAATTTTACGCCGGATATTCGGCAGTTCAATCCTGGACCGCTGTAAAGGATGAAAACGCCAAACTTCCAGATGCATATTCACTCACTTCATTAAAACCGGGGTATAAAAAAATAGCTTTCAGCTTTAAGGACCTTGATGGCAAAACTGTTTCGCTTGAGGATGCCAGGTTCAGAAACAAAGTGGTAATTGTGCAGATATTGGGCTCATGGTGCCCAAACTGCATGGACGAAACTGCTTATATGGTCAACTACTATAACAAATATCACGATAAAGGTGTTGAGGTAATTGGCCTGGCTTATGAACGCACCACCGATTTTGAAAAATCAAAGAAAGCGCTGCAGCAAGTAAAAGACAGGTTTAAAGTACCTTACTCATTGTTGGTGACCGGCTATACCAGCGATAAAAAACAAACCGCTCAAAGCCTGCCTATGTTATCCAAAGTGGTTGGTTTCCCTACCACCATTATTATCGATAAAAACGGCGACGTACAAAAAATCCATACTGGTTTTAGTGGTCCGGGAACGGGGGAGCATTATACAGAGTTTATCAACGAGTTTGAGAAGCTGACTGATGATCTAATACAAGCTCCTCCAGCCCCCTAAAGGAAGTGCTTGTATGCACGCACGCTTTTCAAAAGAAGATTTTAAACAAAAAAAGCATTGCTGTCGGCAATGCTTTTTTTGTTTATGCTTAAAAAGGGGCTTGAAGGTAGTCACCCTTTTAATGGGCAGGAGGGGCGACCTCAACGCCAAAGTACGCTTCCAACTCATTTAACGTTGATGAGCTGGTTGCAATATCTTTAATGATCACGCCTTTTTCCATCAGCAGAATCCGGTCGCATACATCGGTAATGTGGTTAAGATCATGGCTGGATACTATGGTAGTTACACCTTTATTCCTGTTCAGATCTTTCAGCAGATTTTTAAGCCTAAACTGGGTGCTTGGGTCGATATTGGCAAAGGGCTCGTCCAGCATCAGCAATTGAGGTTCCTGCAACAGGCAGGCCGCTACACCAACTTTGCATTGGTTACCTTTTGACAGGTCGCGGATGTACTTCCCTTTCTTCAGGATCTCGCCATTAAAAAAATCGGTCAGGCCAACCAACACCTCGTCAACATATGTGCGGTTATGACTATGTAGCCCTCCTATAAAATAAAAATACTCTTCAGGTGTAAGGTAATCTATCAGGAAACCTTCGTCGAGATAAGCAGCGGTGTAATCTTTCCACTTCTCATGACCAGCTACAGTTTCATCGTTGGATAAAATCTCGCCGCTTTCGGCGCGAATGAGGTCGAGCACCATCCGGAATAGTGTGGTTTTACCTGCGCCGTTATTACCTACAAGGCCAACGCTTTCGCCTTTGTTAATTTGCAGGGCGGGTACATCCACAACGGTAATCCCGTTATAAACCTTTTTTAAATTTCTTACTTCAATCATAGAATTATTTATTTCTGAAGCCTTCGGCAACGGTGTAACGTTTTTGTATAAAATCCTCTTCCAGTTTTTTAACCCAAAAATCGCGGGTTAAGATGAATATGATCCCGGTACCAGCCAGCATGGCCAGGCCGACGTCGGCGTGTTTGAACAGTGAGAAGGGAAGATAAATGATATACGGCGTTATCATCAAGGGAAACGAAATAAGCATTTGCGTTGCCCCCACCCCTTCCCAATTAAACGACGCGCCTTTTGACAGATCTATCCGTTTGGCATTGCGGTTAGCAAAAAACAGCACAATGGTTGTGTTGACGCCGATGTTCCACAGGTACATTACAAAATGTACCAAAACAATGCGCCAGCCAAAATAAGCATAAGGCGTAGTCAATATAAAAGCCACGGTTGATACCATAGTAAATAGCAGGTATTTTGCCTTTAAAAAATCGCGGAAATTGATCTTGCTTACCAACAGGCCATCAAAATGAGCGCCTTGCCAGCTATACATGAACTGCCCATAACTGATAATAAAAATACCCGTCATAAACATGCCCACAAAAATGTGCCAGGTTTGTCCGTAATGGCTGTTGGTATAAAATATGAGCCCGTAAAACATAAAGAACAACCCCATAACCAATGCCGATCGTGGCCGCTTATTACGGAAGATCAGTTTCAGCTCGTTTGCGGCAAGGTCGCCAACCTTACCAAACCTGTTTAACAGCGGAAACTCCGTACTGCTTTTATAAGCCGATGCCTTGCGCGAACTCAGCTCTTCGAGGTACAGGTTTTGTTTTAAGTAGGCAAAATTGATGTAATACATGGTTGCAGCAAGCACAACAGGCAATAATACCAATACCGGTTTACTGAGCAAATGGCCGAAATACAGATAGGAAATATTACGCACCGAATACAGATGAAACCTGAAATCGCCGGTAATAATAAGGATGAGAGCCGCTGCGAAAACCAGGAAGACCCAGCCATTAAGATTGGCCTTACGTTTAATAAACAAGGCCATGTAATTATTGAAAAGCATGAAGCCGATAATAGCCAATATAAAAACGAGCGCAGGCAAAGCACCCGAATCGGTAAGGATCACTTTTAAAATAAAAGGTACAAAAAGTATAATGGGCCACAGGTTAAAAACCGAAAGCATGGCCGTAAAGGCCAGATAGCCGACCACCGTATTCCTTTTTATAGGTAAATGAAGATATGGTTGCACTCTTAACGTAGGCAGTTCCTGCAATTGCATGCGCATCATGAGGTCAAACAAAAAATAAAGCAGGATGATACCGCAAAAAGAAACCACTATGTCATCATGCGGAAAAACCTGCCCCAAAATTTCATTCAAAAACAAACCGGCAAGCAAGATACATCCAAAAAGATAAAGGATAAGTAAGGCCATTACCACACGGATAGCAATACTTTTACCTGTATTTTTTGACCGCCAGAAAGCTTTAAGTTCGTGCCCGAGAAAGGTAGTGATCATAAGTATAGACAGTTAAGAGTTAAGGTATAGGTTTTATATAAAAGCAAAATGCATAAAGCCTAAAGCTATAAATTAATTAATATTGGTCAAATCATTATATGATATTAATTAACAGGCTCTATAACGCGAAACTTAAGTTAGTATTTATACCTGTCGCCCCAAAGTTTTCTTAACTTTTCTTTTGATTCGTTTTCGCGCGCATTGTTACCGGGGTCGTAAATTTTTGTTCCGCGGATAGCATCCGGCAGAAAATCAAGATCGGTAAAATTACCTTCGTAGCTATGGGCATATTTGTAATCCTTGCCGTAGCCAATGTTTTTCATGAATTTGGTTGGGGCGTTACGTAAGTGCAGCGGCACCGGTAAATCGCCGGTTTGACGCACCAATGCTATGGCCGCACCAATAGCCGTAGTGGCCGAATTACTTTTGGGCGATGTTGCCAGGTAAATAGCCGTCTGCGATAATATCAGTTGCGATTCGGGCATGCCTATTTTATTTACAGCCTCAAAGCAACTTTGCGCAAGTAGTAATGCGTTTGGGTTGGCGTTGCCAATATCTTCGGACGCCAGGATCAGCATGCGCCGGGCTATGAAAAGCGGGTCTTCGCCGCCAACTATCATGCGCGCCAGCCAGTAAACAGCACCGTTAGGATCAGAGCCCCGCATGGATTTGATAAAGGCCGAAATGATATCATAGTGCTGCTCGCCGGTTTTATCATATAGTGCCATGTTTTGCTGTACGTGCTCCAGCACAACTTCATCGGTCAGTACTATCTCAGGCGTGTCAAAAGCGTTTACCAGCAGCTCGAAAATATTGAGCAGCTTCCGGGCATCGCCTCCCGAAAGGCGCAGCAAAGCCTCATGATCTTTGATGGTGATGTTTTTACCCTGCAAAACCACATCCTCTTTCATCGCCTTGTTCAGGAGGTCGATGAGATCAGTCTCAGACAGCGGCTGTAAAATATAAACCTGGCAACGCGACAGCAAAGCCGAGATCACTTCGAAAGATGGGTTTTCGGTAGTAGCGCCTATTAACGTAACAATGCCCCGCTCTACAGCGCCTAACAATGAATCCTGTTGCGATTTGGAAAAACGATGAATTTCATCAATAAATAATATCGGCAGTACCTCGCCCTGTTTTTTTAACAGTGATGCCTTTTCTATCACCTCCCTTACATCTTTCACGCCCGAATTAATAGCACTCAAAGCGAAAAACGGACGAAACAATGATTGCGAAATAATATAAGCCAAAGTAGTTTTACCCACACCCGGCGGCCCCCAAAATATCATCGACGGCAATGAACCCGACTCGATAGCTTTACGCAGCACTGCTCCCGGCCCAACAAGATGTTTTTGCCCAACATAATCATCAAGCGATTTGGGACGCATACGTTCGGCTAATGGCGGGAGGTTGTTCATAAAAGTAAAATTCAGAAAAGAAAACGCTAAATCCTAAAAAAATTAGTAAAATAGTGTTTGTGCTTACGCAGGGTTTTCAACATCCCCTCTTGAGAGGGGGCGGGGAAGAAGGAGCGGTGGCAGGGGTGTGTTTCTGCGGTAGACTTATCAAAAGCAGAAACACACCCCTCCCCCCTCTCGAGAGGGGAATCGCACGACCCTCCCGCTTTTTGACGACTATTCTCAAACAGGAGCCAAATGTAATTATCTCAATCCTGTGTAATGGGTTCATGATGTGCGTGGCAGGCTTCTGCGCAATCAATACAGGCTTTGGCACATTCCTGGCAATGATCGTGCTGATGTTTACTGCACTCCGCAGCGCAAAGACGGCAGATCTCCTCGCATAAAACCAGGTATTGGTGGGCAATAACTGAATCTCTTTGCAATAGGCGGGCTCCCTGGACACATATGTCAGCACAGTCCCGGTCAAGACTAATGCAGTTGGCCATCATTTTAACATCCTCTTCGTGCAGGCATGCAGTAGCACAATGTTCGCAAGCTAAAGCGCAATCCAATAGTTTTTGAATAATGGCGCGGTGATCATGATTTTGCATAATGGTAAATTTTAAGTTTTACTTAATATACTACCCGCCGCAGTTAAAAAAGGTTTGCATTAATTTGAAATGCTATATTATACAAACAAAAAGGCTGTCTCCAATTACGGAAACAGCCTTTATAATATATATTGAATTTTTATTAATTACTGTTGGTTCGGGTTTTGATCGCTGTCGTTATTTTCAGGATCATCAGATGGGGTGCCTACAATTTTGTAAGCTTTATTGCCGTCATCCTGAGTTTCCTGGTAGTAATAACCATCAGGAGATACAAACAGCTTTTCACCATTGATCTTGATCTTGCGGCAATCCGGTGGCAATTGAGTTACAACGTCACCAATTTGCGGGCCCTGGTCAACACTGCTGCCATCGCCGTTGCCCTGATCGGTAGTTAATTGGCCATCTTTACCTGCAATCACGTAAACAGTTGAGCCGTCATCTTTGGTGTATGGCTGGTAGTAAACACCATTTAACTCGTAGTACTGTTCGCCATTGATCATGATAGATTCAGCACCTGAAGGCAGGGTTTTAATCTCGGCCCCTATTGGCGGTTCAACAACGGTATACTGGTCATTGTATTGACGATAGTACAAACCATCGCTGTAAAAATATTGGTAATCGCCCCACCAGAAAGGATAGTAACCATATGGTAAGAAACCTATGCTAAAACCTAACCGCGGATAATAGAATGAATTATAGTAGTTACGGTATGGATAATAGTAGTGGTTGCCAAAATACCCCCCGCGGCCACCGTAATGGTAAGTACCAGGATAAACCCTGCGACCACCATATGCGTATGAACCGCCTCTGTAATAAGTACCGCGACCGCCGTTATAAACGCGCCTGTCTACAGTAGTATAGCTGCGGTTACCATTGTATACGGTACGACCGGCGCTACCATAGCTACGCTGGGGTGCTACAGATGTGCCATTTGGCCTTACTGCGTAATCACGACCACCATAACTGCGTTGTTGAGGAGTGCCATAGCTGCTGCGCGAATCGGTGCCGTAGCTACGCTGCGGCGCTGCTATTGAGGTACGTGTGCTACCATTAAATGAAGTTGAGGGGCGGGAAAAACTACCACCAGAAGGACGGGAAAAACTACCGCCTCCGCCACCACCGCCTGACGGTCTTGAACCACCGCCTCCTCCGCCACCGCCGCCACGAGAACCGCCGCCACGTTGTGCATCAGCATTGAATGCCAGGGATAAGCTCAATAAGCCCCCTAATGCAATTGTTAATAGATTTTTATATGTCCTTTTCATGATGAAAGATTTTTTAACAGATCAGCATGGTATTTTTTGCTGATATAAATTTATAGACTATTAAATGTTTAAACGGTTTAACGCGTTTTTAATTATTTTTCACTCAAAAAGCGAACCAATACCATCAATACGTACCGGTTATTGTTTTCGCTACGCTATATCCTCGGCAATAAACAAAAAAGGTTGCTCAAACTGAAGGGTAAAAAAACCATCATGGGTGGTTTTATACCTGTTATTGCCTGTAGTTTCAAGCCCGCTTATTTGTAAGCCCGACGGATGCGAAAGTACTTCAATGAACTCACCTGCGGGTTTCCACTTACTGAAGCCCGAATTAACCGGGTAGATCTTTTGCCGTTCCCTAAAAATCACCAGGTTTATTTTATCAGCATAAAACAAAAAATCTTTCAGGTCCAGCACATCGGTAATTACATTAACCGCCGGGTAATTATGCGTTACCAGGTATTTTAAAGCTGCGCCTGCCGCATTGTCGCCTCCCGAAGGCATCACCTTCACGTCCGACTGCAAATCACCCGAATCACCATCACTTATTATCCAGTCGATTTTAATACCCGATGCGTCCAGCTTTTCGGCGGTGCCGGTAGTGCAGATCACAGTCGGGCTCCACTCCAGCAACTGCCCCAGCATTTCCTCCTCAAAAGTATCCATACTTAAAACCAGTAAAGCCGGCTCCTGTTTTTCGCGAACAATATGATGTGATGACATTGCTAATGTAGATGGAACAGATGAATATTAAATGAAAATATAAAGATGAGGTTTTTATTGATTGCTGAAACCAAATCAAAGTTTTATGACGGTAGAATAATATAAAAAGGTCACCTTTTTATTTGCAGGGTATTAATGATAAATAAACCTCATCATGAAAACAAAAATTTTATTGTCAGTGCCTTTATTATTTACCGGCTGCATCACGGATTATTACGACCGGCGTTTATCTGTTATTAATAAATCGTCGGTTCACGTTGCTGTAGAGATAGTTAACGATACAACTGTGCGAACAGAAAATGGCATTCCATATTATCAATCGCATGTGGTAGCACCTAATGACACCTCTTTTATAACAAAGTCGGGAAAAAATGCCTGGCTTGAGTATATTAATAAAGGGAAAACCAAAACTCTGTACGCTTATTTTTTTGACATCGATAGCTTAAATAAATATCAAAAGGGAGGTGCCGATATGAGTTATTTGCTTGGAAATAAAAGGTATTTAAAAAGACTCGATTATACGCTTGATGAATTAAAAAAGGTCGATTGGCAGATCAAATACCGATAGGATCTGAATCAATACATCTTCCTGTAAAACTCCTTCAACTTCTCAGCCGGGTCTGCAGCCAAATTAATGGCCGACGATATTGCAATACCATCTATGCCCGTTTGAAGCAAGGGCTCAACATCATCCGGTTGGATGCCGCCTGCTGCTATCACCGGGATATTGATGCCCAGTTTCTCCAGTTCACGATACCCATTAAAACCAAGCACCTTATGTAGGCTGGACACATCATTTAATACGGATGCAAAAGGCCCGTAAGTGCAATAATCAACCACTCCGGTGTCTTGTAATTTCAATAATTCATCAGCACCTCCGGCTGATACACCAAGAGTTTTATCCGGGCCGATAATCTTGCGGATACTGGCCGGATCGGCATCACTATTATCTATATGCACACCCTGCGCATCAACCCGTTCAATCAGGTCATAATGGTTGGCAATGACGAGGGTTGCGCCCCAGTCGTCACAAATTTCGGCTATCTCGTTTATTTCATCAATCAGCTCATCTTCGGGCTTGGTAAGGCAACGGTATTGTATCCAGTTTGCACCCGCGCCGCAAGCCATCTGCACCTGTTGTACGTGGCTAAAACCAGGCAGGTCATGTGTAAGATAATGAAATTTAGAAATGTATTTTTTCATTTTATAAATCCGAATTCGGTCAAGCCCTAAAGTCGGAAAGTTTTTAATTATTAACCGAAAAGTCCGAAAGTTTTGTATTGTAAACTTTCGGACTTACCTGACTTCAGACTTAGTTTTTCAGTGCTTCGCTGATAGTTTTACCTACACAGCCATCAGGGGCCTGGATATGCAGTAGCGATGCTACAGTAGCCGAAATATCTGTCATATGTGTTTGGCGGGTCAAACTACCATGCTTAATGCCCCAGCCCATAAATACCAATGGGATATGCGAATCATAAGGGTTCCATGTACCGTGGGTGGTACCGGTTGGGCCGCGATCATTAGTGCCATGACCGGTATACCATGCCGGTTTCAGGATGATCTGGATAACACCGCTGTGTTCGGCATTGTAACCGTTAATGATCATGCTGCGCAAATCGTCAGGGATATTAGCTGTCTGTACTTTTTGCAGATCGATTGCATAGGCAATGCCTGGTTGTTTCTTCAGGTATTCGATACAGTCTAACTTTATAGCCTCTTCGTTAATGCCTGCTTTTGCAAGGGCCGCGTTGTTAAAATTAACCTGATAATTATCCATACTGATGATCAGGTTATCCACTTTGTATTTATCGCTGATCATCGTGTTCATTTCTTTTGCAGCTTTTCCCTCATCCCAAACACCTGCCAGGATGTTATGATCTTTCAAGAAGTTAGGGTTGTGGGCAGCGCCATGGTCAGCACTCAGGAAAACCGAATAATTGCCTTTACCTACAGTTGCATCTAAATAATTGAAAAACGCGGCCAGGTCCTGGTCAAGCCTTAAATAAGTATCTTCAACCTCAACCGAGTTAGGGCCAAACTGGTGACCAACATAATCTGTTGATGAAAGGCTCACGGCTAAAAAGTCGGTTACGGTATTTTTACCCAATTTTTCGCCCTCAATAGCAGCTTTAGCCAGGTCGAGCGTCATGGTGTTGCCGAACGGAGTAGAACGGATCATGCCAATATGGCCCTTATAAAGTTCGGATGTTTTGACCGGTAAGGTTGGTGTAGCGGCACCGGCAAATTTACCTTCATAACGATCGCTGTTATCGGGTGCGCTTTGTACATACGTATTAATAGGATATAACGGGTTCCAGTCCTGCTTTAGGTATTTTTCAGCAATCTTTTGATTGTTAAAAGTTTTAACCCAGGCAGGCAGGTCATTCATATAATAAGTACTGGTAATCCAGTTACCACTGGCATCATCAAACCAGTAGGCAGCGTTGGCTGAGTGCCCCGCAGGCAGGATGCCGCCGCGGTCTTTCAATGCTATACCGATAACTTTTGAGCGAAAGTTTGTAGCCAGTCTCAACTCATCAGTAATTGTGCTAACCAGCAAGTTGCGGGGCGACATTTGCCCTGCTTTTGAAGTGCTGCCAACAGCTACAACAGTGCTGTCGTCCGTACAGTACATGGATTTGCCCGTAGCCTGGATAATAAAATCATTACCCACTATACCGTGAATAGCGGGGATCGAACCTGTATAGATACAGGTATGGCCGGCAGCCGTTACCGTTGGGATATAATCGATATTGGTATTCTCGCAGGTGAAGCCTTCATTAAGCATGCGCTTAAAACCACCGGTTTGGTAACGGTCATAATAGCGGTACAGGTAATCCCAGCGCATTTGGTCAACCACCAAACCCACAACTAATTTTGGGCGTGGAATTGATGCAGATGCCGGGGCAGCCGTTGTAGTTTTCTTTTTTTGGGCCGATACCGAAACGGTAGCGAAGGACAGGGAAATAAGCAGCAGATGTTTAAACTTCATCGCGAAAAAAGATTTTTGATTTCGCCAAATATCAGCAAAGCATTTAAAATGCAATGTGATGCTTTTGTTAATTATAGGGGATTGTTACAAAGTAGCCCCCTGTAAATCTTTCCCGGCCGGGAAGACTTCAAAGCCCTCTCTTCCGGGGAGGGTTTGGGTGGGGCTGTGTTTACAAAATGCCCAAAACTTTGTAAGTTTAGCAAACCAATCTTTAAACCTATAATCAATGAAACGCATCCTTTTATTGCCGCTTTTGCTGCTGGCTTGCTCTGTCATCGCGCAAAATAAAAACCTTGATGTTGTTGCTACCGATGCAGGTAAAATATCAGGCTTAACCAACCAGGGCGGCGATGTGCACATTTATAAAGGCATTCCCTTTGCTGCACCGCCTGTTGGAGATTTGCGCTGGAAGGAACCACAGCCGGTAAAACCATGGGAGGGCGTTAAAAAGTGTAACGAATTTGCAGCCAGCCCTATGCAGGGCAAACCAGACCCTTTTGGTGTTTACACGCGCGAATTCCTGATCCCCTATGAGCCCATCAGCGAAGATTGCCTGTACCTTAACATATGGACAGCGGCTAAAACATCGGCAGAAAAACGCCCTGTAATGGTTTATATGTATGGCGGTGGATTTGTAAGTGGCGGAGCAGGCGTACCAATTTATGATGGCGAGGCGATGGCTAAAAAGGGGATCATATTTGTGGTTATTAATTACCGCGTCGGGATTTTTGGTTTCTTCGCCCATCCCGAATTAACCAGGGAATCGCCGCATAATGCATCAGGAAATTATGGTTTGATGGATCAGCTGGCTGCATTAACATGGGTAAAGAAGAATATCGCGGCTTTCGGTGGAAACCCGGATAAGGTTACCATAGCGGGGCAGTCGGCAGGTTCCATGAGTGTAAATTGTTTGGTGGCATCGCCATTAGGTAAAGGGCTGTTCAGTGGTGCAATTGCCGAGAGTGGGGCCAGTTTTATCAGTCAGCAAGGATCAGGCGGGTTGCGGGAAGCAGAGGCAGCCGGTGTAAAAACAGCGACAGCCCTGGGTGCAAACACCATTGCCGAACTACGGATTAAACCCGCTGCCGAACTGGTTGGCAAAGGCCAAAGCCGCCCGGTTATTGACGGCTATGTTTTACCCGCAACCATCGCTGATATTTTTAATGAGCATAAACAAAACGATGTACCTGTACTTACCGGCTGGAACGAAGACGACGCTTTTATCGGTCCGCCAAAAACTGCTGAAGAGTATAAAAAGATGATAAAAAGCCAATATGGTGCCGATGCTGATGCATTTTTAAAACTATATCCGGCGGGTTCGGACCAGGAAGCCGCGACCTCCCAAACGCGGATAAACCGCGATCAGATCTTCGGGATACAGAATTATACCTGGGCCAATATTCAGAGCGAAAAAGCGAAGTCGAAAATCTATGTTTACCGCTTTATCCGCCGCCTGCCTGCCACTGCCGATTTTGTTAAATACGGCGCTTTCCATACCGGCGAGGTTGCTTATGCCTATGACAACCTCAAATTCCTGAACCGCCCATGGGAACCTGTCGATCAGCAACTGGCCAATACCATGAGCACTTACTGGGCTAATTTTGTTAAAACCGGTAACCCGAACGGGAAAGGCGTACCTACATGGCCGGCTTATACAACAAGTGATCATAAAATAATGATATTGGCTGAGAAGCCGGGCGCAAAACCTTTGCCGGATAAAGCCGCTTTGGATTTTATGGTGAAGAAGGCCAAAGGAAAGTAATGCATAGGTAAAGCCCCGGGATAATAAACGCTGCCAGATACATTCAGGTAGGGAAGCCTTAAACACCCCGCTTAAGAAACTGATGAGACAGCCAGGCTTGAAATGTTAGCGGATACCATAAAACAAAAGTATACGAAACTCCAGATTAATTAAAGTGCTACCTATATTTTAATGAAAGAAACCCACCTTATCAAACAAAAATTTAAAAGCGCCATACGACGGGGAACTGGCGAAGCGTATTTACTACTGCAACGCTATCCCGGTATTGATTTTTCGGGAGAGGTCATCAAAGCCTGCGTCAAAAACTTCTCGTACGATGGACAATGCGAAGGCAGCAGAGGGGAATATCTTTTTGAACTTATCGGCCTTTCGGGGAAAAAAGACAAAATAAAGAAAGCAGTATTAAAAGCCCTGCTAAAACCTCAGAAAGATACCTGGACACTGACACAGCTTTTCAGCCTGGCTAAAATGTTTGCCCGACAAGATGATGCCGAAGCCCGGAAAACCATTTACGATGCCTTTGTTCACAATCCTATTTGGCGATCGGATTGGGCCGGTACCTCAGACATTATACAACTTGATGGTATTGAAGGCTTGAAATTTATTGCCGAAGAATTTGGCAAACGCCTTGAAGCAGATCCGGAAGACTGGCAGGACGAGGACCTCATTAATCAATTTCAAAAAGAAAACCCGGAAACCGACACCTGGGCGCAACTGGGTATCAGTGCCAAACAAAATCGCTTTATAAAGATATACATCGATTCGGTGAGGGAAAACATGGCACAGCGTGCCACAAAGGTAAAACCACCGGAACCCGTTTATAAAAATATAGTTGAAGAAACGCTGTTGAGACAAACCCAACTTTGGTTTTACCATAGGAAACTGAAAAGCACCGAACTTAAATCAATCGGTCAGCAACTAATAATTGAACGAAAGAAAAGTAACCGGGAAAAATTACTTAAAATTTTTACAAAGCATCCATTTCCTCTTGAGAAAGAATTTCTTTTTGATTTGGCTTGTAAACATCCGGCAAGGAACAGAAGAGTTGTGACATTCGCTATTCAAGCGCTTGGCCTTTTTAAAAATAAAAGCATCAGGGAGTTCGCTTTAAAACAAATTGCGATTAGTAAACATCCAACATTATTTGTTGAGCTTTTAAAAGAAAATTATAAAAAGGGAGATCATAAACTGTTGACTGTCCTCATAGCAAACAGCAATAAAGGCATTGAATTAGAGGGTTTGATAATTGACATTACTAATATCTATTATGCCAATAAAACTCCGGAATGCCGGGAGCCATTGGAGGCACTTTATGATAAACACAACTGCGGTATGTGCCGGAAACATGTTGTTGAAATATTAAAGAACAATAATGTGCTAAGCGAGCGAATAAAAAATGAGATCAGGTTTGATTGCAATGAGGATACGCGGAAACTGTATAATTGACCATATTATTCCGATAATCCTGTTTGTGTATACTTAGCTCCAACTTTACCAATGAATAACAAGGCATTGTGTAATAATGTAACAAAAAATTCCCCTCTTAAAAATTTGGATAATAAAACTTAAATCACTTATCTTCGTTAATTACCAAAACGCAAGACTATGTAAGCAGAGGGCTTACATAGTCTTGTTTGCTTTTATAAGCATTGCGTCCTTTCTTAAAACAGGGAAGGGCGGTTTTTTTTGGTTGATTAACAGTAATAATATTAATTAATTTTTGCGTTATGGCAGAGGTATCATACTATACCAAAGATGGTTTAGAGAAATTAAAAGAAGAACTACAGAGATTAAAAACAACCGGCCGTGCCGATATATCAAAAGCTATTGCTGAGGCACGTGACAAAGGCGATCTGTCTGAAAATGCCGAATACGATGCAGCTAAAGAAGCGCAGGGCTTACATGAGGCCAAGATAGCCCAGATGCAGGAAACACTGGCCAATGCGCGCCTGCTTGATGAATCAAAACTTGACGTTTCGAAGGTACTTGCATTGTCGATAGTAAAGATCAAGAACCTGAAAAACGGAGCTACCATGAGTTATCAGCTGGTATCAGAGAGTGAAGCCGATCTTAAAACCGGTAAAATTTCGGTAGCATCACCAATAGCTAAAGGCCTGCTTGGCAAAAAGGTTGGTGAAAAAACCGAGATCACCGTACCTGCAGGTAAAATTGAATTCGAGATCCTGGAAATAAGCAGGTAATTTATTGGGTGAGCAGTGAATAGTTGATTAAGAGAATGGTTTTTCCGGATATCGTAATCAATTATTAACTACTCACCCTTTTAATTAATACCATAACAAACTACTCACCCAATCAACATAATCAACCACTCACCAATAATGACCATCTTTTCAAAAATAGTTGCAGGCGAGATCCCCGCTTATAAAGTGGCCGAGAACGATGAATTTCTGGCTTTTTTGGATATTTTTCCGCTTACGGAAGGTCACCTGCTGGTGATCCCAAAGAAGGAGGTTGATTATCTTTTTGATTTGGACGATAATACTTATACGGGCTTACAGCTATTTGCCAAAAAGGTAGCTCTCGGTTTAAAAAAGGCCGTTCCCTGCCCCCGGGTTGGTGTAGCTGTTATGGGCCTTGATGTGCCCCATGCGCATATCCATCTTATACCCATGAATGATATGAGCAGCATCAACTTTTCACTCCCCAAACAAAAATTCACCCCCGAACAATTTAATACTACCGCCGAGAAGATCAGGCAGGCAATCAGTTAACAATTGGGATAACATTAATCAAGCTATTAGCTATAAGTTTTGCTCATGCTGCTTTTAGCTTATATTATATATAGACAAAAGGCCTCATCATAATATAAATGACGAGGCCTTTTTATGTTTAAAACTCTACATGCGCCCTTAGCGAAAGGACATTTACCGGTCCCCTGTCCTTATTATAGGCAGGGTTGAGCAAAAACTGGTAACCGGGTGTAAGCCAGAACTTTTTTTGATATGCGTTTATTTTATAATCAAGTTCGGCAATAAATTCGGTGCCATAATTAAGCTTGCCATCACCTATGATAAAGCCGTAGCCGCCGGCTGCGAGGTAATCACGATGGGCGTTTGAGATGCCGTTGGCTACAAAAGCCAGGCTCAGTTCGTCATCGCCGCGGTTCCATGAACTTCCTTTAAGTACGCCGCCAAAACTCAATGACCGGTCAATCTCGGTAAAATACCATGTTTGGGTTTTACCATCATTATAACTCACTTTGGCAAATACCCCAAAATCTTTGGTCAGATATTGGTCGGCGCTGATGCCGAAACCATATTTGTGCCTGCCATAAGCTTGTGTGGTATCAACATTGGGGGCAACAGGGCTTTGCGCGAGTGCCAGGCGATAATCTCCCATTTTGCCATTATTACGGAAACCTAAGATCCTGAAAGTACCTTTTTGGCCGTTAAGTGTATAGCGTTTTTCGTATTCTAAGGTCTGGGTGTTTGCTTTACCAATTTTTTGATCCCAGATAGCGCCGTTGGCGGTAGTGGTGGACATGGTAAAAGCAAAGCGCAATGTCCAGTTTGGTTGCCCTAATTCGGTATGGATCCCCATAACATACCCGCGGGTATTGGCGGGATAATCCCATGCACCGTTATCCATTAAGCTCCAGTTCATGAACTGCGTACGCGGATCATGGCTAAATTCATTGCCGTCATAAAAATCGGCCATGCCAAATTTACCTACGGTAACCGAAAAGTAACGCTTGCTTTTTAAACCGGCTAACTGGTTGGCATCATCGCTGATAGTGTCTTTATCCTTGCCCCATTCAAAGTTTTGGGTAAAATATAAACGGGCGATGTAGATCTTCGGCTCTGCGCCGCCTACACGAAAAGTTTCGCCATTAGGGAAACCTGCCGCGCCCAGCGTTTTGCTCAGGCCCGATCCACCCGAAAGCTCGGGGTTAAAATAGGCTTCGGCGCCTTTCCAGAGCCTTGCACCGCCAAAAAGCGTAGTGGTAATTGAGCTTTGTGTTTCTTCTTTGGTAAGTAAACTGTTATCGCCATTATAATCGGCATGAAACGATGGTTTGTATTGGGTAATTACCGTTTGCTGGAAATGGAAGTTGAACCGCTGACGTTTAACTGTATCCTGCCCCAAAGCGACGGCGGCAATTAACACGGGCATTATAGTAAATATAAGTTTTTTCATGGGCTGTCAATTTTGGCGCAAAAGTAAGCTTTCGCGTTAACTTGAACCACATTCGTCAAAAAACTGTTTTAAATAATCCTCCATAAATGTATGCCTTTGTTCGGCAATTGCTTTACCGGCGGGAGTATTCATTTTATCCTTAAGTAACAATAACTTTTCGTAAAAGTGATTAATAGTTGGAGCGGTGGTGTTTTTATATTCTTCCCTGGTCATGTTAAGGTTTGGCGGGATTTCGGGATTGTACAATTCCCGGCCTTTAAAACCTCCATAGGTAAAGGCACGCGCAATGCCAATGGCTCCAATGGCATCCAGCCTGTCGGCATCCTGTACTACAGCCAGTTCGGGCGAATGAAAGGACTGTTTATCAAAGCTGGCTTTGAACGACATATGCCTGATGATCTGCTGCACATGCTCAATAACCCCGGTATCAACATTCATGCTTTGCAGGTAATTGCCAGCAGTACGCGGGCCAATCTCTTCATCGCCGTTATGAAACTTACTATCGGCAATATCATGCAGCAGGGCAGCAAGTTCAACTATCAGCTGATCGGTTTTTTCTGTTTGGTTGATGAGTTTCGCGTTTGTCCAAACGCGGTGAATATGCCACCAGTCGTGACCACCTTCGGCGTCCCTGAGCGTATTGCGCACAAAATTTGCAGTGGCTTCAATGAGTTTATTATGTTCCATCTTTTGCAAAGATACTAAGCAAAAGACAGAACAACGGGGTTGTGTATAAAACGTTAAGCAGCGGCTATTTTTTCTGTATCGATGAGTTCGGCAACTTCAATCTCCAAAATAGCGGCGATCTGAAAAAGCCTTTCGACTGTTATTTTTGTATAGCCTAACTCAATTTTGCTATAAGCGTTTTGCGATATACCCAGCTTGGCTGCAAGGTATTCCTGGGTATAATTTAATCCTTCCCTGGTTTGCCTTATGTTAGCAGCAATGGCCTTAATCTTGAAACTTAGCATATCTTTCATCCATTTACATATTAATTCGTTTATAAATAACGAAAATATAGGGGTTATGGATTTCAAAATTTTAATTTTTTTTAATAGCTAACCAATTGAAAAGCTGATATTTTATACTTTTTTAATTAAAAATTAACAACCCTTTATAAAAGCCGGTATAAATACATAGGTTTTAACAACCATATTAATTAATAATAAAGACAAAAAAAGCGACAGGCCGCAAAGTCTGTCGCTTTCAAATTACTTTTATTTAAAAAAACTACTCGCCTAAATTGTAACTAACAATTACTGTGGGCAATAAAGTAGCCGCTTCAAGCGGTACCTGGTTATAAGATATGATTGGCTTGCGTTTGCTGTAATAATCAAATGCCTCCTTTATAGTAGCATTACTTGTATTTGCCGGCGCATTAAAGTTAATGGAAAACGGCAAGATAAAATCATGCAGTTTTTCATGATCGGGGATAACCCATTTGTGGTTTGATTTTTTTAGCGCCTCAATGATGGGTACAACCAATATGGCATCATCCGCATAGTAAACAATTATTTTTTTGATCACACCTTTTTCATCAGCGGTGAACTTAAACACCGCTGTTCCGCTTGCTTTCTTTTTAATGATTTCGGGGGATACAACAAGGCTGTCTTTAAAAAAGCGGTTCATAATAGGACTGCCGCCCTGAAACGGAAATGCTAATTGCGCTTGTGCCTTAACTAGTACTGATGATAAAATAAGTGTTATAAATAACAGGATCTTTTTCATTTAATTTTCTTCTTTCGGTTCACGTTTGCTGCCCTGGTATAATTCATACTCAAACAGGCGGCAATCAAGCTTACCATTATAAAATTCAATTTTGCGGGCTGCCTTCAGGCCTATCTTTTTGGCCAGGTCGGGATTGCCCGTAAAAACATAACCGTTATACCCAAGGCATTTCTTTTTCAGAAAATCGCCTATACGCTTATAGGTGATCTCCAGCTTAGTATGTACGCCCAAACGCTCACCATATTCGGGATTAAACATTACTACACCAGTCTCTGCAGGAACCTCAGTATCTTCAAAATCACAAACGGCAAAATCGATCAAATGTTCTACACCGGCCGTTCTGGCATTTTTGCGAGCGATGTCAACTGCGTCTTCAGAGATATCGGTGGCAATGATTTTAAAGCCAGTTTCCTTTTTTGCTTTATCTTTTAAATTGCGGCGTTCGGCAAAAAATACGGTTTCATCGTAACCCAGTATGTGCATAAAACCATAATTCATCCTGAACAAACCCGGAGATTTATCAGTAGCCAGCAATGCTGCTTCAATAGCCAGGGTGCCAGAACCGCACATGGGGTTAATGAATGTGCTTTTCATATCCCATTTGGTAGCCATAATGGTTGATGCTGCCAAAGCCTCAAGCATTGGTGCTTTACCCGGTATTTTACGGTAACTGTGCTTGGCCAGTGTTTCGCCCGATGTATCCAGGAAAATTTCGGCGCGGTCATCCTGCCAGTAAAGGTGTACCAGGGTTTTATTAACCTCCGGGCCAGAGTCGGGCCTGATACCTTTAATGGATTTGATCCTGTCGGCAATAGCATCCTTTACCTTTACGTTGGCAAACAGCGGGGTAAGGATGTGTTCGTTATTTACGTTTGATGATACCGAAAAGTAACCGGTAAAATCAATCAGCTTTTCCCACTCAATGGTTACCAGCTCTTCGTAAAGCTCTTTCGGATCGCGGGCTGTAAATGTTTTTAACGAATACAGTACCTGGCTTGCGCAGCGCAGGTTCAAATTAAGCAGAATGGTATCTGTAACAGTACCTTTCAGTTCGACCCCGGTAGGGAAAACGCGGACCGGCTCATAGCCTAAAGCTTCAACCTCCCTTTGCAGGTAAGGCGAAAGCCTTTTGTTACATGTAATTATGATTTTACTTTCGGTGTGGAAAACTTGCATATTAATTCGGCAAAATTAAGAATTAAAAAGCCCCTATTTTAATTTCTTAACTATTAACTTTACATTTTAAATTATTTGAAGACTAATTATGGAAGTTAAAGGTAAGGTACATGAAGTGTCGGCCACTCAGCAAGTAACCGATTCACTTAAAAAACGCGAACTTATACTTGAATATATTGAGAACCCTCAATACCCTGAATATTTAAAGTTTGAAGCTATACAGGACCGTTGCAATTTGCTTGATAACGTAAAAGTTGGGGATGATGTAGAGGTTTCTTTTAACCTTAAAGGCCGCCCATGGACAGATAAAACCGGTAAAAAAAGCTATTTTAACTCATTACAGTTATGGAGGGTTACCCCGCTGGCTGCTGCTAATAACGCGTCTGCTGCTCCTCAATACGCAGCACCGTCAGCTGATATCAGCTCATCGGCCGATGATGACGATCTGCCATTCTAATAAAATAGAGAAAAGCTTGAGTAAAATATTTCAAAAGGCCCTTTAACAGGGCCTTTTGTTGTTTATACGCTTCTTGTTATAACCCACAGCCTTAAACAGACATCTTCAGTAATTGATACAATAAAATATTAAGCAGCAGAGTTTTAAATTGAACGTACATTTGTTAAATTTTGTTAAATGCAATTTTTGTGTGCGGATTTAGGATAATTTTGTTTGTTAATAAATGAAGAAAAGGAGCATAGGTTTAATTATTGGCTTAATGAGCTTTGCGCTGTTGGGCGTAATGGCTATGCAATTTTATTTTCTGAGGCAATCTTACCAGATGCAGTCCGATTCGTTCGACCGCCAGGTGAGGGAAGCTATGAACAATGTGGTAGATAAGGTTACCCGCCAGGATGCGAATAACTTTTTAAAAACCAAAACCCAGCAAACTGCCATCAGCACCGATAATGAAGAACGGGACATCAGCGCAATAAAAGTAGCGGGAATACCAAAAACAAAAAAACACTCATCTGCCCGCGAAAAACGGATTGCTTTACTGCGCGATAGTTTGCAGCGCATGATCCAGCGTAAAAAAATGGATGATGAGCTTAACGGCTTACTACAAACAGAAGGTACGGTTGATTTTAAAGTACGTGTTGAAGAATATACAGATGAGTTTGGTGTAGTACATGAGCAACTTACGCCCGAGATAGTGCATACCCGTATTACCCGCAGGGTAGGTCATCCTAAAAAACTTCATAAGTATGATACCCTGAGGTATGTCTACGTCGACCCCCAGTTTGGCAAACAAATGATCTCGGTACCACGCATCAATCCGTTGTGGGTACAGGAACAAACCCGTAAGCAAAAGGAACGGCAGGTTCAACAGATCAAAAAAATGCTGGAGACCGATTCACTTGAAAAAGTGAATAGTGCCGGTGCCAAACCTACTGTTATTGAAAACCTGGCCGAAGAGTACCGTAAATCGGGCGAACCGTTGAATAAAAGGATCAACCCTTTCTGGATAGATTCGTTACTGCGTTTTGAGCTTCATAATAAAGGCATTTTTCTGCCTTTCAGCTACGAAGTTACAACCGCCAACAGCGACTCGCTCATATTTTCAAATGCCAGCGACAGCCAGGGCGAAAAGCTGCCTGTGTTTGTGGCGGCAAATACTTATCAAACCCCTATTTTCACCAAAGAGGTGATCAACGACCCCGGAAAGATCAGGCTTTCGTTTCCGCAAAAAAACTCGCTGATCTTAAGCAATATGACTGCTACAATGGCTACAACCGGCGGCCTTACCATGGTGCTGATCCTTTGCTTCGGCTACACTATCTTTTCGATATTGAGGCAGAAAAAGATCTCGGAAATGAAGATCGATTTCATCAATAACATGACCCACGAGTTTAAAACCCCGGTGTCAACCATCATGATTGCCAGTGAAGCTTTAAGGGATAATGAAATTGCCGAAGATAAAAACCGGGTAGCCCGTTTAGCGAACATCATTTTTGAAGAGAATGCCCGTTTAGGCAGCCATATCGAGCGCGTATTAAACATTGCCCGTATTGAACGCAATGACTTTAAACTGGAGAAAAAACCGGTTGATGTAAATGAGATGGTGAGCATAGTGCTTGACAGTATGGCGCTCAAATTGCAAAAATGCAATGCTAAAACCACACTCCACCTTGATGCCGAAAAAGCCTATATTATTGCCGATGAGCTGCATTTTTCGAACGTATTATACAACCTGGTTGATAACGCCATTAAATACAGCAACGAAGCGCCAGATATAACGATAAGTACTTTTGTTAAAAACGGACAGATTGTTATTAAAGTAGCTGATAAAGGCATAGGCATGAGCCGCGACCAGCAATCAAAAATATTTGAGCAGTTTTATCGCATCCCTACCGGCAACGTGCACAACGTTAAAGGTTTTGGGCTGGGCTTAAGCTATGTTAATACTATAGTAAAACGCCTGAATGGCACCATAAGCGTGAAATCAGAAAAAGAGAAAGGCTCGGAGTTTGAGCTGAAGTTTGCAGTGGCGTAGATCTACGAGTCGGAAAGTCGGGATGTCCGAAAGTCCATAAGATAAGCTCAGCCTATCTCCCGACATGATTAAAGAACTTCCGGACTTTCCGACCTCGGACTTCCGGAACTAAAAAACATATGAAAAAAATACTACTGGTTGAGGATGATGCCAATTTGGGCCTGTTACTGCAAGACTACCTGCAATTGAAAGGTAAGTTTGACGTGGTTTTATGTAAGGATGGCGAAGAAGGCCTACGCGCCTTTACCAAACAAACATATGACTTGCTGATACTGGATGTGATGATGCCTAAAAAGGACGGCTTTACACTTGGTAAGGATATCCGTAAGATCAATGCCCAGGTGCCTATTATTTTTGCGACGGCCAAAGGCATGATTGAAGATAAAACCCAGGCTTTTAATTTGGGGGGAGATGATTATATCACCAAGCCTTTCCGCATTGAGGAGTTATTACTTCGTATAAATGCCCTGCTAAAACGTACCGATAATATCGGCAAAAAGGAAGAGGAGAAACAAACCTCCTTTAAAATTGGGAAATATACGTTTGATTATACCACTCAGATGATCATGACAGCAGACAACCAGCAAAAGCTATCTACCAAAGAGGCTGAATTACTGCGCCTGTTGTGTGTGCATAAAAACGAAGTGCTTACCCGCGAAGAAGCGCTGCTGAACATCTGGCATGATGACAATTACTTTAACGGTCGGAGCATGGATGTATTTTTGAGCAAGATCCGTAAGTATCTGAAAGACGACCCTAACGTGGAGATCATCAACGTACACGGACGAGGGTATAAGTTGCTGATTAACTGAACTCAGGGTTAATTTTGTTTTGAAAAAATTATTTGTGTGATATAAGCCTCAAGGGGACTTAACCAAGTTAGCTATGTAACCAACATATTGATTTTATGGGTTAAATTAAACCTGGAAGAGGAACTTCACAAACCCGCTCTTTTCACTAATGTACTCCAAATTTCATCCACACAAAATATCCTACCCAAAGTAGGATGTTTGAGTAAACGCCGGCCAATACATCGTCCATCATTACACCCAAGCCACCGCCAAGGTCTTCCATTTTACGAACACCAAGCGGCTTCACAATATCAAAAAAGCGGAACAATACCAATCCGGCTAAAAGGAAATACAGGTTAGCAGGGATAAACAGCATAGCTATCAGCATTCCGGCAACCTCATCAATTACCACACGCGAGCTGTCTTCGCCCCAGTCGGGTTCAACCTTATTGCCTACAAATACGCCAAGCGCGGTAACAAATATGGTAATAGCCAACAGGTACCAGGGATTTTGCAAAGCCGGGCTCTGCCATAGCAGCCAGATAAAGCCGCAGGTAACTATAGAGGCGTAAGTACCCCCGCCTTTCAAAAAGCCAATGCCGAAAATAGACGCTATTGTTTTATTTAGGAACATTTAATTTGTATCGTTATTTCAAGTAATGTTTTCATTCCCTCCGCAGGGAGGGTGCGACTAGCTGTGTTGTGGCAGAGAGGGGTTTATCCGCTTTGCAAAATCATACAAAGTTCAGGAAACCCCTCCCTACACCCTCCCAAGGGAGGGAATCGCACGAGTTCTGCGCTTTTTACTGCTGCCTACTGCTAACTGCCACTGCCAACTGACCTACTGTTTATCCAGCACATCCTCTGCCGCTTCTGCAACTTCTGGTTCAATAGTATGTCTTTTTGGGAAGTTGAACAGTAATGACGTAAGTACAGGGATAATAAATAAAGCCACAGTAAACACCGAAGTGAAAATATCAGCGCTTTCCCCTTCCATCACTTTTGAAAATCCCGCTTCAGGATAAAGGTGAACGAATAACGATGAGGCCAGTTTAATCCCCAGCACGCCAATTACTATAAAAGCTACAGTTTCCAGGAAGGTAAATTTCTCCATCAGTCTTACAAAAGCCTGGGCAACAAATCGCATAGCCAGGATCCCGATAAACACGCCAATATAAATTAACATCTTATGGTCGGTAAAAGCAACAGCCGCAAAAACGTTATCAATAGAGAAGGCAAGGTCCATCAGCTCCACTAAAGCTATGGTTGCCCACAAATTACCTATCAAACCAACGGTTGAGCGGTAAAGCCAATTTTTGTTTTTATCAACCGTTTCCTCTTCAGCATCGCCGTCGGCCTTTTTCAGTTTGCCTTTAAAATAATTGAAGCTCAGGTATATCAAATAAAGGCCTCCAAGTGGTTTCAGCCACCAAACAGATACCAGCCATGCCGCTAAAAACAAACAAACACCCCGTAAAACATATGCACCTATAATACCATAACGTAGTGCTTTTTTACGCTGATGCGGAGGCAGGTCAAGTACCATAGTAGCCAGTACGGCAGCATTATCAACGGAGAGCAGGCTCTCAATAACAATCAGGTTTAGGACAATCAATAGGCCGGCCTTAAGGTCGGGGCCAAGCAGGTAATGTAAAAACTCCATAAATTATATAATATCGGTATTAAGCATTGCTTTTAAAATATTGGCCTGCACATCCACGTCGCTCAGGCTTTGTAAAAAGTTGATGTCGGCTATTTTTTTGTAGTTTTCGGCTAATAGGCTTTTTATTTCGGGCGGCATGTAAGCTTTCATGGTAACTACATCGCTTTGCAGCTTATCAATTTTGTCCTGCAGCTCATGCATCAGTTTTTCCCTTTTTGACAGATTGTTATTCTGCTCGATGCCCGAAAGCTTTGTAACATCGCAAAATAGGAATAAATTATTGGCAGGCGAAAATAAAAAGTGCCTGTCTTCATCCATAAATTTATACACTTCCAGTATCAGGTTACCGGCCTTTAACCCACAGTAAAACTCTGTACGGAACTCGCGTTTTAACAATACCCCCATCAGCTTACGCTGAATAGTAGCGTAGTTATTATGATAGGTATCATTATAGTTATGTTGCACAAGTTCATTATACAGATCTGGAGTTATGTTATAAAAAAAATCGGAACCATAGCGCAGGCTGAAGGCATTGATATTTTTGGAGAAAGGATAATCAGCCGAGTTATCTGAAAGTACCTGGTAAAGTTTCCGCAACGAAAGGTTTACTTTCAGCGCCTGCCGTTGCCTGTCTATCTTGAAATCCTGCTCGGTGAGCACATTGTCGTCCATCTTATCAACCATCTCCCGGGTAAGCTGGATCTCGTCGAGCACGAGGCTTACATTGTTCTCGTTGTTCTTCTTGATCTTGCGGAGCAGGTCGACCAAACTGGTGGTAAATTGCACATGAAAAAGTTCCAGCTTGTTGATATCGATTTGGGGATTGGTTTCAAAAAGCTTATGGATAACCTGGGTACGCAGATAGATCTTATAAATGAGTTCATCTTCAAAAAATACCGACAGCAACTGAAGCTTGCTGAGCATCCTGTTTGAGCTATTTAAAATATTTAGCCTGTTTTCATCCATCAACGTACAATATCCCTTTTATAAATGTAAAAATACAAAATTATGAGATTGAATGTTGGGGCGTATGTTACGAATAAAGGGAGCGCTTGAGATTAGTAACTTCAACTTGCGTGAGGTATTGTCGTTTGTCTGCACTCGATTTTTTTGAATTAAAGAATTAACAGAATGCTAAGTAAATTCTTAAAATTCGGGTTCAGACAATGGCGTTGCCTACGGCCCTTTCCTACCCGCAACCCTTATACGCGCTGCGGGCTTTACACTGCAATCAAATCCCCACACACAATCCCTGATACCAATATCTATTACCATCAAAATAAATTATATTTACATAAAGGTGTAACCTGGCCCGCAAAAGCGTAGTCACAGAGGTTATATAATGCAAAGCAAGCTTTCAGATATCGAACTTATTGAGCAAACCCTGGCGGGTAATCAATTTGCCTACGCAGATTTGGTTAAGCGGCACCAGCGTTTTGTTTTCACGTTGGCCCTGCGTTTTGCAAAGGGTCGGGAAGATGCTGAAGAAATTGCGCAGGATTGTTTTATAAAAGCATACCGCTCGCTGGCTTCGTTCCAGGGGCAGTCAAAATTTAGTACCTGGCTATATAGTATAGTTTATACTACAGCTATGACATTTTTAAGAAAGAAGCGGGTAGATACCGATTCGATTGATGATGAAGGTACATTTGTGCAGGTTGAGAGCCATGAATCGGCATATGATACCAATAACGCAGAAAACAAATCGCGGTCATATTACCTAAACCAGGCAATTGAACAATTACTGCCCGATGATGCCACTATTATTACCCTGTTTTATAAGGGGGAGCAATCGTTAGAAGAAATTGCCCAAACAATGGGTATTGAAACAAATACCGTTAAGGTTAAACTATTTAGGGCACGCCAGCGTTTGAAAGAAAAGCTGGAGCGCAATTTAAAACACGAGGTGAAAGAACTGATATGAACACCATCGAAGAAAAACTTTGGAACTATATTGATGGTACCTGCACGCCGGCTGAGCAGGAAGCCATTGCCCGGCTTATTGAGGACGATGAGCTGTACAAACAAAAGTACACAGAGCTGCTTGTACTAAACCAGGAATTTGCCGGCCTGCAACTTGATGAACCATCAATGGCCTTTACCTATAATGTAATGGAGGCTATTAGGGCCGACCGGGCACTGGCACCTTTAAAATCAACAATAAATAAAAAGATTATACTTGGTATTGCGGCCTTTTTTGTGCTAAGCATATTGGCACTGCTGGCTATCACCTTGTCAAATGTCCAAATTTCAGGAAATCCGTTCAGTGTTGTAAACATTAAACTACCTGCAAATTTAAAATTGCCTGCAGCTAATACCATTTTTAATAACGCTTTGATGAAAAGTTTTTTCGTGTTTGATGTAATTTTGGCGCTATTTTTAACCGATAGTTACCTGCGTAGAAAAAAAGCTGCAAAAGAGGCATAAAGTGTTCACTTTTCTATATGCTAATAAAACCCATGGTGTCTTTTTGACACTTAATTGCACACTTTTTGTAAAGTAAATTCCCTTTTAACCTTTTGTTAATGTATCAACAAGGATACATTAACAAAAAATTTAAAAAGTTTCCAATTTTGGCACAGGGATTGTAATAACAAGTGCGAACTGGTAAACTTACCGGTTTAATTGTGATAAGGTTTAGGTTGAAAGTCTCCCGACGCAAGGTTGGGAGGCTTTTATTTTTTAAAGGCAATCTATTCCTCAAACCCAGGATTAAGCAATCAACTTAGGGGTGAATAATAAGAGTATTTGTTTACCCAATAAATAAACGCACAGAAGCCGCCGTAAAAGTATACGATGGCTTCTGTGCTTTGAGCAAACTAAAAGTTTAATCAATGTTATTCTTGAAATAACCAGCGGCTCCGATATCAGCAATTAAACCGGTAGCTTGGGGCTGCCAACCTAAAACCGCGCGTGTTTTTTCGCTGGATGAAGGGCAGCCCAATGATGCAAAGTGTAAAAACCAGCCAAAATGTGCCGCCGCTTCATCACCTGTTTTGCTCAGTACAGGCAAATGCAGACCCTGACCTATTGTTTCGGCAATTTCGCGAAATGCGATACCTTCTTCAGCTACGGCGTGAAACACACGAAGCTCAGGCTGCTTTTCTATGATCAGGCGATATAGAACCGCGGCATCTGAACGGTGAACGGCAGGCCAGCGATTGCTCCCTTCAGCTATAAAGGCCGATTCTCCTTTTTCCCGGGCCATATTAATGATCATCGGTACAAAACCATGGTCGCCCTCGCCATGCACACTCGGCGGCAGGCGCACCGTATAAACTTTTACACCTTTTGCCGCGGCAGCCGCGGCGGCCTCTTCTGAAGCTACGCGTGGAATAACATCTGATCCCGCAGGCGGCGCGTCATCTTCGTTAACCAGCCGGCCATAGTTCAAAAGCCCTACTCCGGAGGTAATAACTAAAGGTTTACTTGTTCCGGCCAGTGCATCGCCCAGAGCTTCAATTACCTTCCGGTCGGCCTCACAATTGGCCTTAAACTGTGAAAAATTATGATTAAAAGCCGTATGGATTACAGCATCGCACGCGGCGGCGCCTTGCTGAATAAATTTCAGGTCGTTGATATCGCCACGGTATACTTCGGCTCCGGTTGATGCCAATTGTTCAGCGCCTTTATCTGAACGGACAAGGCCAAGTACCTCATGGCCTGCCCCTAAAAGTTCTTTTACTATTGCTGAGCCTACAAATCCTGAGGCTCCGGTTACAAATACACGCATAAGTCAATGATTTTATTTGATCCAAAAATCTCCAATAAAATCCCGCTAAAGATGGTCAACTGACCATAATTTCAATTAGCGCTGAAGCTGCGCGTGACGGATACGGGTAAGGGTTTTTATGGAGATGCCCAAATAAGCGGCAATCATACGCAAGGGCAAACGAGCCAGGTAGTCCGGAAAGGTTTGGATAAAATCCTCATACTTTTCCTCGGGCGTTGCGCTTAATGAAATCAGGATCCGCTTCCGGCTATAGTGGATATTACGGGCAATAAGGCCTTCGGCAAATTTTTTTAGTTGCGGCACCTCTGCCAGTAACATATCGAAATCTTTTTTTTGCCAGCAGAGTATTGTGCTGGGCTCTATTGCTCCTATGCTCACTTGCGAGGGCACCTGCCGGTCATAACTTTCAACATCAAGCGTCCAGCTGTTTTCCGGTGCAAATTGCAGAATATGCTGATTACCCCCAGCCGAGATATTGAAGGTGTGCAACAGCCCGCTTACAACAAATACCTTGTGCCGGCAAATTTCGCCCGCACTAAAAAGGAGCTCATTACGGCGCAATTTTCTTGCCACTGCCAGATCACTGACCTTGCGGACCGCCTCCTCAGCCAGGTCGCTCCTTCGCAGATATGTTTCAAATTCCGGATGCATCATCCAAAAATAATAAACATTTCAACAGCAAGTTTTCAGATGTGTATAAAATGAGATTCGGATAGATCATTGGTATGTCAATACAAACAAAAAGGCCGTCTCAAAAGAGGCGACCTTATGCAATACAGTAATTGATGAAAAAATTATTCTTTAATAAAAGCTAAAAGATCTTTGTTGATGGTTGCAGCCTCGGTAGTAGGCATACCATGCGGGAAACCCGGATAGGAGATCAATTTGCCGTTTTTCAGGTGTTTGATAGACTTTAGTGCCGAGTTTGCAAACGGAACGATCTGGTCATCTTCCCCGTGTAAAATAAGTACGGGAATATCTACACTTTTAAGATCTTCTGTGAAATCTGTTTCCGAAAAAGCTTTAACACAGTCGTAATGTGCTTTTATACCGCCCATCATACCCTGGCGCCACCAGTTGTCCCTGATACCCTGTGAAACTTTAGCGCCTTCGCGATTATAGCCGTAAAACGGAATAGTCAGGTCCTGGTAAAATTGGTTCCTTTGGGTTGCGGTGTTTTCGCGTATCTCGTCAAATACTGCAATCGGAACACCATCAGGATTGCTTTCGCTTTGAACCATAACCGGAGGAACCGCGCTGATCAGCACAGCTTTGGCGATACGTCCTTTTCCATATTTCGCAGCGTAGTGGATGACCTCTCCGCCACCTGTAGAGTGACCGATGTGGATTGCACCCTTCAGGTCAAGCGCCTCAACAAGCTCTGCAACGTCAGCTGCATAAGTATCCATTTCATTGCCTGTTGCGGTTTGGCTTGAACGTCCATGGCCGCGGCGGTCATGGGCAATCACCCTATAACCTTGCTCAAGGAAAAAGAACATCTGGGCATCCCAGTCGTCGGCAGATAGAGGCCAGCCGTGATGGAAAACTAATGGTTGCCCGGTTCCCCAGTCCTTGTAATAAATTTCGGTTCCGTCTTTTACTGTAATTTTACTCATTTTGTTTTTCAATTATGGTGATAAATAAAGCGCTGAAGATGCAGGGCGTTTTTAGCAAATGTAACACCTTTAGGTTTTACTTTGGATGTTTATTATATCCACAAGTAAAGCTGGCCGGCATCCAAAAGTAGTGAATAAAGGGAGGGCCTTTCAAAATCGTATCGAAATTTACCTGGATGCGATAAATCGGCTGTTTTTTTTGACGGAAAGTTTGATGAAGTTTATCGTCGCCAAAAATCATTTATAAAAAACATGTTATTGCATTTAGACAGTAACTTATCTTTACATATATGCAGTGAAGCTTGTAGTTACAAAAGTAATTACCCGTTGATTTCCAGCTTATATCCCTTGCCGTGTATATTCACCAGTTTAATAGCCGGATCATGCTCCATTTTTTTTCGCAGTTTTGATATGAACATGTCAAGGCTCCGGCCAACAATTACGCCCTCATCTTCCCAAATCTCTTTTTGAAGCCTGCTCCTTTCAATGATCTCATTTGGCGACCGGGCAAAGATGAGCAGCAGTTTATTTTCTTTTACGGTAAGTTCGGTAATTATTCCGGCACTTTGCAGCTGCCGCCTGGCCGGGTTAAATATAATATTACCTATTTTAAAACCATTATCCGGGACAGGGCTGTTTACAACTGTATTTTTCCGGCCTTTACCCGTCATTGAAATTACAAACCCAATAAATGCCAGTAGGGGTATCCCGCCAATTAGATAGCCTTTTGAGGGCATATTCAATCCCTGGCTTTTGAATTTGAGGTTGATCACATAGCAGCTTTTAGGTTGTTTCCGCCCCAGGCAGGGCATTATGTTATCTTTTTTATTTTTGAATATAGCATAGCCAAATATCACATCCTTCCCTGTACAATTCAAAACGCTCACAATATAGTCGTTAGCCAGGTTGTCCTTTGCCAGCGCACTGCTGATTGCTTTTTCGAGCGAATCGGGCTGAAAAGAAAATTCATTCTCAAACCGTAACTGGTACTCATTTTCGGCAACCTTTTGTACCGGCATCACCCGAGATGTACTATCACCCGAATATAATAGCACTTCATGCCCAATTTTCCGGAGTAGAATTTCCTGCCGGGCCATATCAAAGTCATCCTTACCGGTAAAGCTGAAAGCAACACATAAAAGGGTCATGAGCAGCAGGGAACCAAGCCCCAGCAAGCGTTTGGTTGTCTTATTCATTGGTAGTTTGGAACCGGCCATATTCCTGAGATTTAATTTACAAAGTTTACAATTTTATTTACAATATCGGCAATAACAAACGCGCTGAAGCTGAGTAGGTTTGCCAAATAAATCACTTATGTTATGTTAAGAAAATACGCAATTATTCTGTTGCTGTCCATGGCCCTGCTCCCGGCCGCTGCGCAACAAACCTACCATTTAGATATTAAAAAAAGTAAAGTTTTATGGGATACCCGCAAAACCATGGGCGGCCATTACGGCTATCTGCTTTTTAAATCGGGCAGCCTGGAGTATACGGTTGCCGGCGAACCAAAAAACGGCACCTTTAGCCTGAATATGAATACCATACACAGTACCGATCATGCCGATGCTGCCGGGAATAAAAAGGTAGATGAAGAATTGAAAAAAGAGGGCTTTTTTTCAGTAGACCGGTACCCGGAAGCAACCATGGTTGTTAAAGAAATTACGCGCGTTGGCCAGTCAATCAACTTTAAAGTGACCGGCATCCTTACCATAAAAGGGATCAGCAACCCCATTGAATTTATGGCAGCTATCATTAAAAAGAACGATATCATCAGCGCTAAGGCAAATACCACAATTGACCGCATCAAGTGGAAAATCGATATGCAGCCTAAGCGGGAAGCATGGGATTTCTTTTCGGCTGTAAAAAACACAGTTGTTACCGACGAGATAGCAGTTTCGCTGAATCTTATATTTACGGCCGATTAACGCCCTTTTGCAGCCGGGTACAGTTGCAGAATCCTATTTCAAGCCTTGTTGTAATATTACTGGTTAGCACAGCATCTTCAGATAGTGAATCACATGGTAGGCGATTGTTCGTAAATATTCCAATACTGATCTTTTGTGTTCGTCTTTTTAGCTAAAACTATCTGTGAGTTAACTACGCCCTTTTTATCAGATGGCGTAATGTATAAGTCTGTCCCTTTCAGTTTAATCATGAAAGTATCATTGTCTATCGCCTCAAACTCATATTGCTGATTGGCGCTGTTCGCATTAAGCGGTTGTTCCTCTAAAGCTACGTTTACATCAGCATCGCCCTTAGGCTGAAATGTTTTATTGGTAAGCAAATTCTGAAGCTGATAGGTATTCCCTGCAACATGTTTAAAATTCCAGGTCACGCATTTCCAGTTTTCAGGATAGTAAGCAACCAGGGGGGTACCATTTTCTGAATGTGCGTCTTTAACCCGTAATAGCATCCCGGTTTGCTCATTTTTTATAGCATAGCTCCCCTTAATTTGTTGGGCCGAAACCGCGAGGCCGGGTAACAGGAAGCATAATAGCCAGGCAAATTTTTTCATGGGCGTATCGATTTAAACAAATTTAGATACAAACTATAAACAGCTGTTATCAAAATTGATTCAGTTTTTAGTCGATATGTATCAAAGCGGTTGAGGTGTTGCATACGAATCGATTGTAACAAACGTGGTGTCCCAAAATTTTAATTCCCCATAAAAAATTAAAAAATTACCAGGCCCCTTTTTCAAAAACAACATCATGTTCCAAATTTCAAGAGTGAAACACGAAACGTATCAAAACACCATAAGTGCTGATAATCAATTTTTTAACATTTTTAGTGAAACATGGCCAAATAATTGACAATCAATGATTAAAACTTTAGAGAATATAAAGTTAATGTTTCAACAGTGCTTTTTCGAAGGCTTTTATACCACCGATTTTTTGATGTTTTTTGAGCAAAAATAAACCTGAAAGGTTTTGGAAAAAAGTACTGACAAAACGGCGCCACCATTTTTAATGGCTAAAAGTTGTTGCTTTCACAGGCAAAATGCTTTGCCCGGTTTTAGGCCGATTTACGTTATCGCACAACTTGGGCCAGTGAATGAGCTGAAGTTAGAAACTTCGGGGATATCCAATCACGGGTTATGCTATCGCTAAAACCGCGGCAGCCTGCTTTTATCCCTTCATTACATTCACCCTATCCCCTTTCCAGTCGGGAAACAGTATATGATCATTATTTATCGCAAGATGCTTATCCGCTACTGAGCTGAACACGCTCCTGAAATCGGTAGTTACCGCAAGGTCGCGGCCATCTTCAAGGTTGTCAACAGCGAGCGGCTTTACATCGCCATACACTAACCCGCCGCTTACATCATTACCTAAAATAAAGTTACATGAAGCACGACCATGATCGGTACCACCAGTCCCGTTTTGATGCACGGTACGGCCAAACTCGGTCATGGTCATTATGGTAACATCGTCCTGGTAGGTGCCCAGGTCGGTCCACAGGGCCATTATGCTGTTGCTTAGGTCGGCAACGTTCCGGGCGAAGATGCCGTTTTCGGTTCCCTGGTTAAAGTGGGTATCCCAACCGTTTGATTCGGCAAAGGCAACTTCCAGTCCCACATCCATTTTAATGAGTTGGGCTATTTGTTTCAGCGAATTGCCCAATGCCGAGCTGGGGTAAACAGCACCATTGGCCGGTGTATAATTTTTAACATCGGTTTTCTGCAGCATTTTCATCGCCTCAAAACTTTCCTTTCCGGTTTGTTTCAGTAAGCCGGATGCGGTTTGATCATACAGATCTTCAAAACTTCTTGCCGCGATATTGGCTCCGGCGGGGTTGCCCCGCATTTGAATGGCAAAATCCTGCAAATTGCTGATGGCCACCGAGGGGTTGTCGCCATAAAAAGAACGTGGCGTGGCCGATGTCATGCTCACGGCTGTAAACGGGGTAAGCGCGTCATGCCCAAGCAAACCTACAGCCCGGTTAAGCCAGCCGCTTGAGGTACCTTTATTGAATGGAGTGCCCGATTCCATATAATCCTGCGCATCAAAATGCGAGCGGGTATTATTAGGCGAGCCTATGCCGTGAACAATGCCCAAACGTTTTTCGCGAAACATGGGCTCAAAGGCCTTCATGGCAGGGTGCAAACCAAAACGCCCGTCCAGGTCTATCAGCGGATTATTTGTACCACTTTTGGCAGCCGACATGAACAGGTTTGGCCGGGCAACTTTCATATAATCATCTGTAAACGGGGTAACAGCCATCAGGCCATCCATAGCCCCCCGCTGAAAGATACATACCAGCGTTTTTTTCTTTTTATAGGGCGATAAGATTTTTTCGCTTGCGGCTGCCTCAGCTAAAAAACCGGGTATGCCGCCCAGTAACCCTACACCTAAAAGGGCCAGTCCGCCCGATTTTAAAAAGCCTCTTCTTGATACCATTTTTAAATCCTCCTGCAATTAACGCCTTTGATATTCGGGTGAACCAATGATAACGCCAACCACCTGCGCCAGCATAGAATTATTGCCGGAGGTGCTTTGCATCGCTATAAAATTATTTTTCCGTTTGCCCTTTAAACCCGCCTGCTGATCCATCATTTCATCATTGGCAGCCGTCGGTACCGCGGTTGCTGCAGGAGTTTTAGCGCTGGCTTCGCCAACCTTTTCCATAAGTTTGGGATCGTTAAGCATGGGGGTAAGCCGTTTGATGGTTTCATCAAGCTTACGGCCGGGCATAATGATTTTACTATAGGTGATAAGTGCGGCCTGTGCGCTTTCGGGTTCGTGATGGTTATTGAGTGCAACAAGGTCAACCTTTACGCCGGGGATCCGGCCCGATGCCAGCGCCAAACCAAAGTTCATGCGGTTAAGCAGCGCGCCGGTATTGATCCAGTATTGGCCTTTATCAGGGAAGCCGGTTGGGGCCTGGTAATAGTACATTTTTTCGCCCATTTTATTGATCCAGTTAAATAGCTGGTAAGGTTGGGTAATATCGGCATGCAATGAACGCACCGAGCCGATGGCCAGCTCAAAAGGTGATTTTGTTTTTTCCCTTACGGCTGCCGCGCTCCAAAATTCAGGCGCGTCAACCATGGTGATCAATACCTGTTTAATATCACCATCCTTATTCATAAAGGTACGGGCCATTTTATCAATAAGGCTCTGCGGCGGGTTATCGCTCACAAAGCGCACAGCTATTTTCTTTGCTATAAATTTCGCCGTAGCTTGTTGACGTGCCAGCATATTAAGCAGTTGCACGCCCTCCTCGTACCCGCCCCCGGCAGCAAAATGATGGCCCAATACCGTCTTTTCGCCATTATCATGCTTGTTAGGGTTAAATATAAAATCGCCCTCATGCACAAAACCGCGGCTTTGCAGTTTTTCATCCCCAATACGGTTCACGAGTTTTTGGCCTGCCTGCCCGTAAGTGCCCATTGGATAAACCGACCAGCCGGTAAGTACTTTAGCCGCCTGGGTAACATCCTGCTGGGTATAGCCGCCGTCAACGCCAAGGGTATGCAGTTCCATTACCTCGCGGGCGTAATTTTCATTAAGCCCCTGTGCTTTTTTTGCTTTGTTTAGTTTGGGCATATTGGCAAAACGACCTGTATCCGCACCCTTCATTTGCTGCATCAGCCGGCGGCGGATCGGCCTGTTACTTTGCTCCATATTGTCCTTATTCCCCGAGCTGCTAAAATTATCCAGGTAATATAGCATGGCCGGCGATTTGGCAGTGGCCAATAACAAATCATTAAATTTGCCAAGGGCATTAGGGCGGATCACATCGCGCTCATAAGCGGGGATATATTGCGAACAGTCGTTTTTTACTATAGATACATTGAAATGATTGAACCAGAAACTGGTCATTACTTCCTGTAATTGATTATTGCTGTAAGCAGCTCTTAATATTTTTTGGTTGATAAATTGGCGTAACAGCTCCTGCTCGGGCTTTAATCCATTTTGCTGCATGTAGTTTTGCAACTGATCGCGATAAGCTTTGCGATCTGTTTTTACCGAATCTTTGTTAACTATACCATCCCTTACAGCCATTCGCAAAACCTGCGCGCCTTTGGGGTATTGGGCAACAACTTCTGTATTGCTCAGTTTTAAGGCATCATATTTATTTAAGAGTTGATTAAGGGAATCATCCGGAAGTTGGGCATCCAACTGTTGGGCAAACCACTTTTCAGGGCCGATTTTGGATACTTCTTCTACTTCGCCCGGGGTTGCCCCATAAGTAAAACGGCTCAGTAAATGAGCCGCGGCCTGTTCGGGCGTTAAACCCGCCTGTTTATAGGGAAATTTTAAACTTGCAATAGGATAGCCCGGCAAAAAGGCAGTAAATACGGTAAACAAACACAACAACACAACAAAGCCACACCAGTACTTAACAGCCTTTTTCATAGTATCCGGGTTATTAAATTAAAAATTTAACTTTTGCATTAGTATGACCATGAAAAAGCCCTTTGGTTTAATTTAATTGTCAAAGAAACTTATATGCATATCTATTTAAACTAAAACTCATCTATATTGTCAATAAATTAATTATCTGCAAAAATAAAAAATATGAAAAAACTACTGATGCTGCTCGCCCTTGCCTGCGGACTAAATTTCGCAGCCAATGCACAACAAAAGGTTGAAAAAACGCCTGCTCAAAAAGCGGCCAACAAAACCGAACACCTGCAAAAAAACTTAAAACTTACCGCCGACCAGGCTAAAAAAGTGAACGTTATCCTGCTTGCCCAGGCAACAAGTATCGATAGCCTGAAAAAACTGAAACAGGATAAAAAGACCAGCCACCTGGCCGATCAAAAGATTAAACAACGTACTGCCGCCGGCTTAAACAAGATTTTCACTCCCGAACAACAAAAAGCCTATGCAAAATTAAAAGCCGATAAAAAAGCTAAGAAGGACGCGGCTAAAGCTGATGAATAAACGAAGCCAGGGCTTTCAGGATTAAGGGATTGCCCTTGACAGATTATAAATTTAAGAGCGGGATGTTTTTCCGCTTTTTTGTTTTGTGTGCTTTTCTGCTTTCTTAAATAATCCTAATTTTAAGATCAATCGGTGATCATAACATGGCTTCAAATTTATTGGCAAAAAACAAACATACCATACTGTACGCGGTAGCACTCGCGCTGCTATTGTTTTTGCTGAAATGGCTTGAACTTAAACTGATCATTGTTGATAATGCCTATGAAGTTTACATGGGTGCCATAGCAGTATTTTTTACCGTATTAGGAATTTGGCTGGCGCTTAAACTTACCAAACCCAAAACAGTAGTTGTTGAAAAACAGGTTTATGTAAATAACGGACCTGAATTTATCATTAACCAGACAGAGGTGGAAAAGCTTGGCCTCAGCAAGCGCGAGCTTGATGTTTTGCAATTAATGGCCGAAGGATTAAGTAACCAGGAAATTTCAGAGCGTTTATTTGTATCGTTGAATACCATCAAAACACATTCTGCAAAGGTGTTTGAAAAAATGGAGGTTAAACGCCGCACCCAGGCCGTGGAAATGGGGAAGCGGCTCAGCATTATTCCTTAACCCGCTTCATACTTTAGTACTAATGGCAGCATATTTTCCAAAATCACCCTAAAGTATGAGCCCGAAAAGTTTCTGACAAGCCAAATTTGCTCTATCAAAATATAAACGATATGAAAAAGAATGTATTTGTTTTTGGATCAATCTCCAGCCTGATCATTGCTGCTACCGGGGGAGTTTCGGGAGCCCTTTGCTATAACAACCCCAACTTTCAGGGCAACATGTGGGTGGGCTATGGCTCCATGTTGCTGGCGTTTTCGCTGATATTTGCAGCCATCAAAAATTACCGTGATAAATACAACGAAGGTATAATTAGTTTCGGCAAAGCTTTTATGATCGGTCTTTACATTGTGTTGATCACCTCAACAGTTTATGTGATTGTGTGGTTAATAGAGTTCTATAACTTTTACCCCGATTTTATGACCAAATACGTCGCCCATGTTTTAAGGGAAGCCAAAGCCAATGGTGCTACGGCTACCGAACTTAAGCAACAGGAAGCAAGCATGGCCGGTTATGTTAATATGTACAAAAGCCCCTTCGGCGTAATCGTGCTTACTTATATGGAGATACTGCCCGTTGGCCTGGTGATTGCGCTGATAGCAGCTTTGATCCTGAAACGCAAGGATGCCAGCCCACAATTGGCTACGAATTAAATAGATACATTGACATAAATTATCGCATTGCTGTAAGCGAAGCGTGGCAATCTCACAGCCAATGCATATTCGCACTGTATAGTATGCGGTTGCCACGCTTCGCTCGTAGTGACATGCTGAATAAAAAGTATTTATTCCTAAATTGGCTCAATGATATTTGATTTCAGGCTGAAGGTTTTTTATACGGTTGCACAACGGTTAAGCTTTACCAAAGCTGCATCCGAGTTATTTATCACCCAGCCGGCGGTCACCAAACATATCAAGGAACTGGAGCAGCAACTCAGTGTACAGTTGTTTAAACGAAACGGCAATAATATTTCCCTTACCGCTGCCGGCAAGATCCTTGAAAAATACGCCGAGAAAATTTTTCAAACCTACACCGACCTGGAAACTGAACTGGCACAGCTTAACAACCTGGAAGCCGGTACACTGCACATAGGGGCCAGTACCACCGTGGCGCAAACTATTTTGCCCAAGCTGCTGGCCATGTTTAAAAAAACATATCCCAAGGTTACTTTCAATTTTATCCAGGCCAATACCGATCAGATCTCCCAGCTGGTGTTAGCCGAAAAAATAGATATTGCCATTGTAGAAGGGGCTGCCCATTCGCCGCAATTATCCTACACCGATTTTACTAAAGACGAAATTGTACTGGTAACCAGTGCTAACAATAAGTTATCCAAAAAAACCGAGATCACTCCTAAACAATTACCCGCCATTCCGCTGGTTTTAAGGGAAGCCGGATCGGGCACCCTGGATGTTATCTTCAATGCCCTGGCCGCCGTGCAAATCAACCCTAAAGACCTAAACATCGAGATCCAACTGGAGAGCAGTATCGCCATAAAACAATACCTTTTATACTCAGAAACAGCGACATTTCTTTCCATTCAATCAGTAGTAAGCGAATTAAAATACAACGAGCTCACCATTATTGATGTTAAAGGATTAGAGATTTTCCGCACTTTTCAGTTCATTCAATTGCATGGCAAACACAGTAAATTGATTGAGCTTTTCAAACGTTTTTGCCTTGCTAATTATAACTTAAAGTAATCGCATATTACTTTATATCATTTGATTGCCAGTTAGTTTAGCGGCAAATTTGATTGCTGAATCAAAGGCGATCATACATGGAAAAAATTACTACCGATATCTGCATTATAGGCGCGGGACCTGTTGGTTTATTTGCTGTTTTTGAAGCCGGGCTGCTAAAAATGCGCTGCCACCTTATTGATGTGCTGCCACAGGTTGGCGGCCAGCTTTCCGAAATCTATCCGCATAAACCTATTTATGATATTCCCGGTTATCCTGATGTTACCGCACAGCAACTGGTGGATAATTTGATGCTGCAGATAGCCCCGTTTCACCCCACCTTTAGTTTGGGCGAGCGGGTAGAAAACCTGCAACGCAATAATGACGGTTCCTATGACATCATTACTAACGACGGCACAATCGTTCATTGCCAGGTAGTAGTAATTGCCGGCGGCCTTGGCTGTTTTGAACCCCGCAAACCAGAAATTGACCGTCTTACGGATTTTGAGGGAAAAGGCGTAGCCTACATGGTGAAGAACCCCGAACATTTCCGGGATAAAAAAGTGGTGCTTGCAGGTGGCGGCGATTCCGCCCTGGACTGGGCTGTTTTTCTAAGCAATGTAGCCGAGCGGGTTACCCTGGTCCATCGGGGAGATACTTTTCGCGGAGCGCCCGATAGTGCCGAAAAAGTATTTGAGCTGGCCAGGGAAGGCAAGATCGACCTGATCCTTAAATCAAACGTAGTTGCCTTAACCGGCGATGACCGCCTGCAGGAGATCACCCTGCTTGACCGGGACCAGCAGGTAAGCCATATTGAAGCCGATCACCTCATTCCTTTATTTGGCCTTAGCCCTAAGCTTGGCCCGATTGCCGACTGGGGGTTGAATATCGACAGATCGGCCATCGCGGTAAATACAGTTGATTACAGCACCAATATCGAACGCATTTATGCCATTGGCGATATCAATACCTACCCGGGTAAGCTTAAGCTGATACTCTGCGGTTTTCATGAAAGTGCGTTAATGGCCCAAAGTGCTTTCAAATATGTTTACCCCGAGCAAAAACTGAGTTTTAAATACACCACCGTTTACGGTGTAAGCGCATTTTAGCCATGATAAATTTAACCATAATTGACCGCGACGGAGGCAGTAGGGCCGTTGAAATTCCGGAAGGCATAAACCTGAGCCTGATGGAAGTACTGAAGGCATCTGAGTACGATATACTGGCCACCTGCGGTGGTATGGCGCTTTGTGCCACCTGTCACGTACAGGTGATAGAAGGGCCCGAAGAGTATTTTACTGCTACGGATACCGAGCTCGACGTATTGGATACGCTCCCCTACGCTCCGCCTGCAAGTCGGTTGGCTTGCCAGATCAGGATCTCTGAAGATATGGATGGGATGGTATTTAAGCTGGTGGGAGAGGAGTAAGCCGGAAGTCTTAAGTTCTAAGTCTTAAGCCGGATCAAAAAAATTTGCGTGCTTATTCCCTAAAAATTTTATTATTTCATTTTATCAAGCCGTTTTAAAAACTTCTGAGTAAAACATAAAACGGCCCGGACAAGCCGGGCCGTTTACTATATCCTAACAGAAAGATCAATTAATGACCTTGCTCATGTACTTCTTCTTCCCTGAACAGTTTCGCGCTAAAATAGTCGTTGTTCATGCGGGCAATGTTAGTCAATTTAATTTCCTTAGGACACTCGGCTTCGCAGGCACCGGTGTTGGTACAGCTGCCAAAACCTTCTTCGTCCATTTGGGCAACCATTGATTGTACGCGACGGTAGCGCTCAGGTTGGCCTTGTGGTAACAAACCCAACTGGGTGATCTTAGCCGATACGAACAACATAGCCGAGGCATTTTTACAGGCAGCAACGCAGGCTCCGCAACCAATACAGGTAGCCGAGTTGAACGCTTCATCAGCAATAACTTTAGGAATTGGAATAGCGTTACCATCAGGTACACCACCGGTGTTTACCGAAACATACCCACCAGCTTGTTGGATCCTGTCGAAGGCAGAGCGGTCAACCGCTAAATCTTTTATGACCGGGAATGCTTGAGCGCGCCATGGTTCGATAGTGATGGTTTCACCGTCGTGGAAGGTACGCATGTGCAGCTGGCAGGTAGTGATACCGCGTTTTGGTCCGTGCGGGTGACCGTTGATATATAATGAACACATACCGCAAATCCCTTCGCGGCAATCGTGGTCAAAGTTAATTGGCTCATCGCCTTTGTGGGTCAGGCTTTCGTTAACCACGTCGAGCATTTCAAGGAACGACATGTCGGGCGAAATATTTTCAGCTTTATAGCTTACAAATTTACCCGAGGTTTGAGCATTTTTTTGACGCCATACTTTAAGCGTCAGGTTCATATTTCCGTTACTCATCTTTGTTTTAGATTTGAGTTATCGTTGTTTTGTTGATTGAGTGAATAGATGATTGGAGAAATGGGTTTAACTTAATCAACCATTCTCCTAATCAACCAATCACTATGCATAATTACGTTGTGATAAATGAACTGCTTCAAATGTCAGTTGCTCTTTATGTAACTCTTCTGGTTGGTTTTCACCTTTGAATTCCCACGCTGCTACAAACGCGAAGTTTTCGTCATCGCGAAGTGCTTCACCATCTGCAGTTTGCGATTCAACCCTGAAGTGGCCACCGCATGATTCTTTACGCATTAAAGCGTCGTCAATCATCAGCTCGCCAAGTTCAATGAAATCGGCCACGCGACCAGCTCTTTCTAACGAAGCGTTTACTTCTTCGTTTTCGCCGGTTACGATAGCATTTTTCCAGAAATCTGCTTTCAAAGCCTGGATCAGGCCTTTGGCTTTTTTCAGGCCTTCCTCGGTACGGGCCATACCGCAGTACTCCCACATAATGTGGCCAAGTTCGCGGTGGTATTCGTTAGTGGTTTTAGTGCCTTTTAACGACAATAGTTTGTTTACGTGGGCAATTACATCCTGCCTGGTTTTTTCAAACGCCGGGTGGTTAGTATCAACCTTTTTAGGACCAATCTTAGCCAGGTAATCGCCAAGGGTATAAGGGATCACGAAATATCCATCTGATAAACCCTGCATCAATGCAGATGCACCCAAACGGTTTGCGCCGTGATCGGAGAAATTACATTCGCCTAAAGCATATAAACCAGGGATGGTAGTACTCAGGTTATAATCAACCCAAAGGCCGCCCATGGTATAGTGAACCGCAGGGTAAATACGCATTGGTTGTTTATATGGGTTCTCGTCGGTGATCTGGATGTACATATCAAACAGGTTACCGTATTTGGCTTTAACAGTTTCTTCGCCTAAACGTTTAATAGCATCGGCAAAGTCAAGGAATACCGCGAAGCCAGAACCTCCTACACCTCTGCCTTCTTCAACCATTTCCTTGGCGTTACGTGAAGCCACGTCGCGCGGAACAAGGTTACCGAAAGCAGGATATTTACGCTCTAAGAAGTAATCACGATCATCCTCTTTAACCTGATCGGCCTTTAAAGTGCCTTTGCGCAGCTGCTCGGCAATTTCAACAGTTTTAGGAGCCCATACCCTACCGTCGTTACGCAGCGACTCAGACATCAATGTTAACTTAGACTGGTGATCGCCGGTTACAGGGATACAGGTTGGGTGAATTTGAGTATAGCAAGGGTTACCGAAGAAAGCACCACGTTTGTGTGCCCTCCAGGCTGCCGTTACGTTTGAACCTATGGCGTTTGTTGACAGGTAGAATACGTTGCTGTAACCACCGGTACATAATAATACCGCGTGGCCTGCATGCGTATCGATAGCACCGGTTAGCATATTACGGGTAACAATACCTTTGGCATGACCATCGATAGTTACTACATCTAACATTTCGTGGCGGGTATACATTTTTACTTTACCGGCATGGATCTGGCGGTTAAGCGCAGAGTAAGCGCCTAATAATAATTGTTGTCCTGTTTGTCCCCTCGCGTAAAATGTACGCGATACCTGCGAACCACCGAATGAACGGTTGTCTAACAAGCCGCCGTATTCGCGGGCAAAAGGTACACCTTGTGCAACGCACTGGTCAATGATGTTTACCGAAACCTCGGCCAAACGGTGAACGTTGGCTTCGCGGGCGCGGTAATCACCACCTTTAATGGTATCGTAAAATAAACGGAAAACGCTGTCACCGTCATTCTGATAATTTTTAGCGGCATTGATACCACCCTGTGCTGCAATAGAGTGCGCACGGCGTGGGCTGTCCTGGAAACAAAATGCCTTAACGTTGTAACCCAGCTCGCCTAAAGTGGCAGCTGCCGAAGCGCCTGCCAAACCGGTACCTACAATGATGATATCGTATTTACGCTTGTTGGCGGGGTTAACCAGCTTCAGATCAAATTTATGCTTGCTCCATTTTTCGGCTAATGGGCCTTGAGGAATTTTAGCATCTAATGTCATCTCTTCTTTGTATTTATGTTTGTGGCTTTTGGCCAGCTAAACTTAGTGAGCTCCCTGGGTTGATAAATAGTAATAATAAACCGGCATGGCGGCAAAAAGCAGCGGAATGATAACTGCAAACAGCCATGTACCAATAAAGTAAACTACCGGTGTATATTTACGGTGTACCCAGCCCAGCGTACGGAACGCGCTCTGGAAACCATGTAACAAGTGAAATGCTACAGCACCCATGGCTATTACGTAAAATATAACGTAGATAATGTTGCTGAAACTGTAAGCAACACGCGCGTGCAGGTCTTTTACCCTTACAACTTCCACATTGTTTTCTGTTGATACCGAGTGGCTGAATTCGGCATTGGCCGGGGTGTAATCGCTAACCTTTGTTTCGCCTGTTGCCAAATCGGTACGGTACTCTTTAAAGCCCATGGTTTTGTCGTTATGGTAACGGAACCAGAAATCGCCCATGTGGATAACGATGAACAGGAACAGGACTGAACCCAGCAGGCCCATGTTTTTTGATGACCATGAGGCATCAGATTTTGCCGCTACCGCATAGCGTACAGGGCGGGCTTTACGGTTCTTGACAGTCAGGATCAAACCGTATAGTGCATGCACTAAAATGGAAAGGTACAACAAGTATGCTATAACTTCAATAGGCGGAAAATGCGTAAGGAAGTTGGCATACACGTTAAAACTGAAACCGTTATCGTTGTTAAACAACAACAGGTTGCCGCCTACGTGCACAATTAAAAAGGTACACAGAAACAAGCCTGTTAAAGCCATGATCAGCTTTTTGCCCAGCGACGAGTTTAAGGTTTGTTTGAATTCGCTCATTATGAATTGGATTTATTAGGCAAAAGTATTTATTAAATAACAAAACATAGAAGAGGTTTTGGCTTATTGGAGACCAAAAAGCTATTTAGAATCAATCTAAAATAATGCCCTGGTATTCAACATCCAAATACAATACGATGACAGGGAAATTGATGAATTCAGTACATTTTGGAGATGAAAATCAGGCTATAGCCACAACTTTATCTTTCAAAACGGCAAAGATCCTGTCGTTTTGAAGGCTCCGGATAGCTACCCGCCCGGTAAATTTTCCGAAGGATGGTAAAATTCCCTGTTTATTGCCGAAGGCAAAGCAGGGCAATGTAATACTTTGACGTGCCCGGCCGCTTAAGTTTACCCCTGGATGGATATGCCCACAAAAAACGTAACCCGCTTTTTCGTCCCCGTCATTGGCAAGCGGGTGGTGCATCATGAGGAAAGGGCCGATCAACAGTTCGTCATGCAGCTCGATATTCAGGTTATGATAATGCTTATCTGCAATGATATCATGGTTGCCGCGGACCAGGATGATCTTTAACGCGGGGAACTGGCTGCGCCAAAGGATAAACCAATCCCAATCGTTATTTATATCGCTGTGGAACAGATCGCCCAAAAAAATTAACTTTTCCGGCTTGTGTTCATAAATAAGATCAGAAAGTACGGCCAGGTCGCTTTGCTCCATATCCCGCGGTATAGCTATACCCGCTTTACGGAAATGGCCCACTTTGCCCAAATGCACATCGGCAATTATCAGGGCGCTTTGCTGCTGCCAGTAAATAGCTTTTTGTGGTAATAATAAAAGATCCTGACCCAGCAGGTTAAAAGGAGTAGCCGCACTTATCATTAAAGCAAAGTTAATAAATGCCATCCGCCCTCCTAAAAGGGAGTAATAATTTTTTTCAATCAGGGTGTAACCTGTTTAAAAAACATGTGGTCATAGCTTACAAATACACCGCAGTGGCGTGTTTACAGAGAGAAAAAACAGTATTAACTTAATTAAAAAAACAAATATTATGGGACCTGGACAATTGGGCGTATTAGCCGGAATAATAATACCCCTCAGCTTATTCGCGATGATCTTCGGCATCGTTTACTTAAACAAACGGGAGAAATTAGCAATGATAGAACGAAACATGGATCCAAGGAGTTATAAGCCACAATCGGCTCCTTATCAAAATTTAAAATGGGGTTTGCTGCTCATTGGTTCTGGTATCGGCTTGTTTTTAGCCTATGTTTTAAACCGGGGCATATTCAATAGCTTTGACGATGATGTTTTCTTTTTATATGTATCACTGATCGCTATTTTTGGAGGGGCGGGCTTGTTTTTATCATACCGCATCGAGAAAAGAGAAGTGCTGGATAAAGAAGAATTGTACAAAGAGAAATAAAAAAATAGCTACGGCTTCTCTTTTACTCTCGCAAATTGCGGAGCTCAGGCTTACGAAGTTTAAAAAGAACTTCGTAAGTCTTTATCTTTAACGATCTTGCCGTCTCCTCACTAAGAATAAAAATTCTCCCCACTGGTTACGACACGTTATATAATGTAATACCTTACCCTATCCCGTACCGCTCTTTAAATAAATTTAAATGATGGCGCTCATGGCCGGCCAGCATAAATACAAATGCCGCAACAGTAAACAAATGGTTGCTGGCAATACCGTTACGATTTAGCTGCTCATCGCTGAATGCTTTAATCATATAAAGGTTTGCCTGGCGCAATGCACGGAACTCTTCGGCGAGGTCTTGTATATTTTGGCTGTTAAAATCGGCATTATTAACATAAACATCCTGGTCAAAGCCTGGCAGCTCGATATGATTGCGCGAAAATACGAGGGCACGATAGGCAAAGGTACGTTCGGTATCAATCATATGGCCCAATGCCTGCTTAACTGTCCATTTGCCGGGTGCATAAGCATACAATCCCTGCTCATCGGTTAAACCTCTGAATAGCTGGTAACTGGTATCCATTTGCTGTTCAAGCATGTTAATTACATCATTGTCGCCAACAAGGCCCACATATCCCGCTGCAAATGGTGAATAATCACCTGGTTCTGGTTTTGTTATCATTGCGCGTGTTTTTTAGTACTATCCTGAAAGTTGTTCCTTTACCTATTTCCGAATCTTTTACAAAAACCTGCCCGTTATGGTAGTTCTCCATGATCCGTTTGGTGAGCGACAAACCCAGCCCCCAGCCGCGTTTACGAGTGGTATAGCCAGGCTGAAAAACAGTGTCAAACTTAGAGCGCGGAATGCCTTTGCCGGTATCTGTAATATCAATAAAAATCTGGTTCTTAACCTTGTTGCCACTAATCTCAACCTTAATGTTACCCTTGCCCTCAATGGCGTTAACAGCATTTTTTAACAAATTTTCCAGTACCCAGTCAAACAGCGGAATATTGAGCCCGGCCTTGAGGTGCGGATTACCCGTCATTTCAAAGCTGATGTTTTTGCTGACACGAACTTTGAAGTAATCAACAAAATCTTTCACTACAGCATAAACCCCGTGCTCCTCCAGTACCGGTTTGGATCCGATCTTCGAAAAACGGTCGGCCACAATTTCAAGGCGCTTTACGTCGTTTTCCATTTCCGCCATCAGAACATCGTCTTCGGCATGGAATTTTTCCTTCATTAGCTCAATCCAGGCCATGAGCGATGATATAGGCGTACCCAACTGGTGTGCTGTTTCTTTGGCCAGGCCCACCCAAACCTGGTCCTGTTCCGATTTACGTGAGGAACTGAAGGCGGTATAAGCCATCAATAGAAATATAGCAATTACTGTAAGCTGTACGTAGGGAAACAGCCGGAGCTGCGTAAGTAAAGGAGAATCTTTATAGTAAACATAATTGTCGTCGCCCAAAACTTTGTACTTTATGGGGGCGTGCTGGCCTTTCATGTATTGCAGCTCATTCTCAAAATATGTTGGGTCGTATTTTTTTCCTTTTTTATTCTCGGCTTCGAGCTTGTTGTAGGTTTTGGTGGTGTCTAATCCGCGCCATAGAATAATTTCGCCTTTTTCGTCGGTGATAATTGCGGGGACGGTTAAACTGTCACGAACAGAAATTACATAACTAAAAAAATCGTCATCGTCTGAGTTTAGTAACTGCCTCATAGTCATGGCCCAAACCTGGGCACGGGTACGCTCAGAACGGGCAATGTTTTTTACCAGGTAGCTGGTGTAAAATAACGAACCGCTGGCAATTACCACTGCAAAGGCAAGGAGCAAATATTTCCAACGTTTTTTCTGTTGATATGGGTTCATGCTGGGCACAGCCCAAATAACGTAAAATTGCTTTGTAAAATATAATTTTTGTTAGTAGTTCATAGTTGATGGATCATTGTTCATAGCAGCGCCATTTCTTTTATAATGCCATGAACCATGATCTATGAACTATAAGCTTTGCGCTTAATAACATATCTTTGCCCCCATCATGACCGATAAAAAAGTAAGAGTCCGTTTTGCGCCAAGCCCTACAGGTGGTTTACACCTCGGCGGCGTGCGCACCGTGTTATTCAATTATTTATACGCCAAAAAACATGGCGGTGATTTTGTTTTGCGAATTGAGGATACCGACCAAACCCGCTATGTGGAAGGTGCCGAAGAATATATTTTAGATTGCCTTAAATGGTGCGGCCTTCAGCCCGACGAAAGCCCGGTTGCCGGCGGCCCTTACGCGCCATATCGCCAAAGCGAGCGTAAACCACTTTACCGCGAATATGCCGAACGCCTGGTTATGGAAGGGCATGCTTATTATGCCTTTGATACCGCCGAAGAGCTGGACAAAAACCGGAAGGAGATCCCCAATTTTCAGTACGGCCTGGCCTATCGCCATACCCTAAGAAACTCGCTTTCATTGCCTCAGCACGAGGTTGATGCCTTGCTTGATGCAGGTACGCCGCATGTGATCCGCATTAAAATGCCGGAGGGTGAAACAGTGAGTTTCAATGATATGATTCGCGGATATGTGAGCTTTGAAACCGGCCTGGTTGATGATAAAGTGTTATTAAAAGCCGATGGCATGCCTACTTATCACCTGGCCGTTGTGGTTGACGATTATCTGATGAAGATCACGCATGCTTTTCGTGGCGAAGAATGGCTGCCGTCGGCCCCGGTACATTTGCTGCTTTGGGAATACCTGGGCTGGAAGGCCGATATGCCACAATGGGCGCATTTACCGTTAATCCTGAAACCGGATGGTCACGGTAAACTGAGCAAACGTGATGGAGCCCGACTGGGTTTCCCGGTGTATGCCATGAACTGGTTTGATGCAAAAACAGGCGAGTTGACGCCGGGTTTCCGTGAATTAGGTTTTTTACCGGAAGCTTTCCTGAACCTGCTGGCAACTTTGGGCTGGAACGACGGTACCGAGCAGGAGATTTTTACGCTTGATGAGTTGATAGAAAAATTCTCGATAGAACGCGTTAATAAATCGGGCGCCAAGTTTGACTTTGAGAAAGCCAAATGGTTCAATGCCGAGTGGATTAAGAAGTCTGGGGTCGAAAGCCTGAAACCGGAGGTAATAAAGGTATTTGCTGATAAGGGTGTTACGGTTAATGACGATGAGTATCTGGCTAAAGTTATTGGCTTAATCAAAGATCGTTGCGTGCTATTGCCTGATTTTTACCAGCAGGCGGGCTTCTTTTTTGAGCAGCCTAAGGAGTATGACCTTAACGCGGTAAAACCAAAATGGACCGATGCCAAAACAGAGTTTTATCACGCGTTCATTGCTTTGCTAACTAACGAAGCAACTATTGAAGCGCATGACCTGGAAGCTAAATTCAAAGCCCTTGCCGAAGAAAAAGGTTTAAAAGTTGGGGATGTAATGCTGCCTTTCCGCATTATGCTGGTTGGCGGTAAGTTTGGTCCACATGTATTTGATATTGTCGCCCTGCTTGGTAAAAAAGAAACCATCAGCAGGATTGAAAAGGCGCTTGTAGAGTTTGCTGCGGAATAAAACTAATCAAAATAGAACGTCATTGCGAGGAACGAAGCAATCCCAAACTGTACAGGGTGGCCCTGCTAATCGGGATTGCTTCGTTTATCATAACATGTAAAAAAGACTGTCATGCTGAGTGTTTAAATCCGTGGCCTCTGAAGGTGAAATGACATCTGCGTCACGTCATTGCTGTAAGGAATGAAGCAATCCCCGACAGGCTGGTGACGGGCTTCATTAGTATTTGACTTACATCGTCGCGCTTTTGGCCGCGCGGGGCCAGTTACTTTTGTCGCCACAAAAGTAACCAAAAAGGCTTGCAGCAGAAAGGCTTCTTTGCGCACAACCTGGCCCCATAGCCATCGGCACGGCCTTCACCCTGCAAAACGAACAGAACCACGGGCTGCAATTATTTTGCCCCCGATTCGCACGCAATGCCTCCGCTTCTGCAAAAACTTGCTATGCCCCTGCAGCCGCACCGCCCAGCATCATTCTGCTCGTTTTCACCCGAAGCTGATCTGCTGCGAAAAACCACATTTTTTATCTTGTCATGGGTAGCTTGTCGAAGCATCGTGCGTAGGGCCTCTGCACGCGACCCTTCGACAGGCTCATCAGGGTGATGGCCCTCTTTATCGTTTGCTTCAACTGCCGTTGTGTCTTACACCGCCAACTTCACCAGCTTCTCCCCGTCCAAAACAGGAATGGCGGTAGTTAAATCAACCTGTAAACAAAACTCAATATCTTTTTCGATGCCTAATTTTTTCAGACGTTCGCCGTGTGAAGTTTTCTTGAGATACCCGTTGATGTCGTTTTTACCAACCTGGAAAAGATCATTAGCGGCTAAGGCTGCATCGTCCAGTAAAAATCCTTTATCTTTTAACTGCTCAATTACGGCGCCAGCAAACAGGGTATCCTCCAAATTGAAATTGTTTTTCCAGCCGGCACACACCAGCAGCACATTTTCGTTTTGGGTATTAAGCCAGTTGCTTAAAGCGGAAAGGTTCAGGAACGAACCAATAACAATTTTTTTTGCACTTCGTGATAAATGGAGCGCATGTGTGCCGTTGGTAGTGGTTAACACTACTGTTTTACCGGCCACCTTTTCTTTAGTGTATGAAAATGGCGAGTTGCCAAAATCAAAACCATCAACTACCGATCCGTCGCGCTCGGCGGCAAGAAGGTAATCCAGCCCTTTCTCTCTATACGCGGCACACTCCTCAACTTGTGATACCGGTATAATAGCCTCAGCACCGTTTTCAATACCATAACATATAGATGATGTTGCCCTGAAAATATCAATAACCACTACAATATATTCTTCCACATTAAAAAGCGGCAGTAATGCAGGGGTTAGGCAAACGTGTGCCCCCCAGCCCCCTGAAGGGGGAGTTTGGGTAGTTGTATTTTCAGACATCTTTTAATTTTAATTAATGAATTATAACAAAAGAGATAAAAAGCCGGGACTGCGCGATTCCCCTCTTGAGAGGGGTGGAGGGGTGTGTTAATATGCGCCAATAAACGATGTATAACACACCCCTGCAACCGCTCTTTCCTCCGCGCCCCCTCTCGAGAGGGGAGTTTGAAGGTTCCTCCCTTCAGCGGTTAGGGGGCCTTATTTATAAAACGGCGGTTTTACAATCTGTGCCTTAATTTTATTGTCCCTGATGCTGATATAGATTTCGGTGCCTTCTTTGGCAAAAGCTGTATCCACATAACCCATACCAATAGCTTTTTGCAAGGATGGCGATTGCGTACCTGAAGTTACTTTACCTATGGTATTGCCATCAGCGTCAACTATAACATAATCATGGCGGGGGATGCCGCGGTCTATCATTTCAAAACCTACCAGTTTGCGGTTTACACCAGCTTGTTTTTGTGCCTGTAGTGCTTCAGCATTAGTGAATTCTTTATTGAATTTTGTTACCCAGCCTAAGCCGGCTTCAAGCGGTGAGGTGTTATCATCAATGTCGTTACCATATAGGCAGAAACCCATTTCCAAACGTAAGGTATCACGTGCGCCTAAGCCAATTGGCTTAATACCAAAAGGCTCGCCGGCTTTGAAAATTGCATCCCAGATCTGCTCTGCATATTGGTTTTCAAAATAGATCTCGAAGCCGCCTGCACCGGTATAGCCTGTAGCTGATATCAATACATTGTCAACACCTGCAAAGGTTCCTTTTTTAAAGGTGTAGTATTCCATCGATACCAGATCTACCTCGGTAAGGCTTTGTAAAGCTTCGGCAGCTTTGGGCCCCTGGATAGCCAGCAATGAAGTCCGGTCGGATATGTTTTTCATATCTACGCCCTTGGTATTGTATTTGGAGATCCAGTCCCAGTCTTTTTCAATATTTGAAGCGTTAACCACCAGCATATAGGTTTTTTCGTCGATCCGGTAAACCAGCAGGTCGTCAACAATACCGCCGTTTTCATTCGGCAGGCATGAGTACTGCACTTTGCCATCGTATAGTTTTGAGGCATCGTTACTGGTAACCCGCTGAATCAGATCAAGCGCGTTCTCTCCTTTTAAAATGAATTCGCCCATGTGGCTTACGTCAAAAACACCAACAGCCTTACGCACGGTTTCGTGTTCGGCGTTAATGCCTGTGTATTGAACGGGCATGTTGTAACCGGCAAATGGAACCATTTTGGCACCGGCTTTTACGTGGATATCGGTTAATGCGGTATTCTTCATCGTCAACTTAAATATTGGCCGCAAAGGTAACTATTATGAAGCGTAATCGGTACGGTTGATTGGTTTTGATTTTGTTGATTGCTTTATGATCTTCTTATAGCCGCTGCGAGTTTAAGTAAGTTGAACCCCTCTGGGGTTCGGATAAGGGGTGGGTCATTGTTTTCTACAAACCTTTCCCCCTCTGGGGATTTGTATATTTTATTAAACAACATTATTGAGATGTTTTTAAAGGCAAGTGCACCAGAGGTGCAAAAGGTTTGTAGCATGAAAAGTTATAAAAATATCCATTGCCCCAGCGGGGCAAAACAACACACCTTGCTGATTAAACGACAACAGTTTTGTGAGGTAACTTAGGCTGCGATAGGCCCTGATGGGACGTTAAACAAAAAAACCGGTTAACGTTGCGTTAACCGGCTTGAGCTATAAGTTAGCTACTTTATACTTTTTTAATCGTTTCCATCAACACCGGGATCTTAGGTACTTTGGGATAAGTTTGAAATAATTTACCATACTTATCATAAATAGCGATATATGGAGTTGTTTGCACATTATAAAATTTTTGTACCAGGTAGGTGTAGCCTTCGGTGCCGATGGTAATGTTATGGTATTTGGCCAGGTCAAAATCGCGTTGGAAAGTTTGGATGCCTTTAAGCATCGGCATAAAAGTGATCATCACTATCTGCACATTTTTTAATTTGGGTAGCTCGGGTTTCAGATCATACATCAGGTGCTGGCAATGGCTGCAATCGGGCGAAAAATAGATCACCATTACCGGTTTGTTTTTTTTCAGGTTGGCAGGAGTAACGTAAACACTGTCTGTAGTGAGGATGTGATATGGCGGTAAGCCCGAGTTAGCAGGTGGCGTTTGTGCCTGGCTGCACCCGGTGGCAATAATCAGACAAAGCAGTAAATACAGTTTCTTCATTATTTTAATTAGCATTTAATAAGCATAGTTACAACATTTTTAGCTTTCAAGCAATTCAATTTGCCATGCAACATGCTCCTCGGTTACCGGGAATAACGCATTTTGGCGCACAGTATGATATACAGCATCAAATATCCCATTATAATTACCTTTGGGTGACTTTATCCATTCCACGGTCTTTTGCCCGTCGGCACCCATAAGTACCAGTTTACCGTCGCTGCCTTCGGGTTCGATGCCAAAACCTTCGTCGGTAGGCATCATGTCGGCATCAAGCTGTGCTTCCTGAACATCGGTACGCATTTTTACAAAGCTGCCTAATGTGCCATGCACCACAAAGCCATAAGTATGCTCGGCAATGAGCAACCCCGAGGTTAGGTATACATTAAGCTGATTAGGATATTTAAGGTGGATATTGAAATAATCATCAACCTGCGAGTTTGGCCTGAATGCAGCGGTAGTTTTTTCATAGCTCAACGGCCTGCCAAAGATACTGATGGCATTATCAACCAAATGCGCGCCCAGATCATAGGTAAGGCCACCGCCCGGAACGCCCGCCGTTTCCTTGAATTGTTTTGCACCGATGCCCATGCGGTACCTGTCCAGCCTGAAATGAACCTCGATCAGCTCCCCTAACCTGCCGCTTTCAATCACCTCCTTTACCGAAAGGAAACCGCTGTCATAACGGCGGTTTTGGTAGATCATCACTTTCAAATCAAGTTTTTTACCCAAATCATACAGCGCTTTCACCTCGCTTGAAGTTACGGCTGCGGGTTTTTCAATCAGTACATGTTTACCTGCATTTAGAGCTTGTACAGCATAATCAAAGTGGGTGTTGTTAGGGGTATTAACAATGATGAGCTCTATTTCCTCGTCATTCAGCAGCTGGTCGATGCTATCATAGCTCATCACATCCGGGTATTTTTTGCCGGCTTTTTTTTCATGGCGCTCAACCACGGCCTTAAAAGTAAAGCCCGGATTGGTAGTTAAAAACGGTGCATGAAAAATCCTGCCCGACATTCCGTAGGCCATGAGGCCGGTTACTATTGGTTTCGACATATTAAAGTAGATTTTGCTGTGTTAAAAGTATCGTTTTAGCTACACCTGTACAAGGGAATTAAACAGAAAAAGGGAGATTGTTACATCTCCCTTTTTCTATCTTGAATTAATCAATAGCTGATTACTTCATGCCTTTTTGAATAGCTTCAATTTCGGCTAAATGGTGCTGGATAACAGGTAATGTTTTAGCTGCAAATGCTTTAAGGTCGGCATCTTTGCAATTTTTTGAAGCATCTTCAAACAGTGATTCAACTTTTTTATGGCCTTTAACCATAGCATCAACATAGTCCTTGTCAAAATCAGCACCTGTTTTGGCTGCCAGGTCGGCTTTCATTTTCTGATGCTCATCATCAGGTGCCGATGGCAGGGTAATGTTTTTGGTTTTGGCTATGGCCATTAGTTCGTCGTTTGCTTTGCTGTGGTCGGTAACCATCATTTTAGCAAAATCTTTTACTTTGGCATTGGTTGCCTTTTCGCTGGCCAATTGGCCAACAGCAACTTCGGCTAAGCCGGCATTGGCCGCTTCGGTTGCAAATTTTGCATCATCGGCGGTAACGGCAATGCCTGTAGCGCCGGTAGTAGTTGTGTCTTTTACTTTGTTGGCACTGTCGGCAGTGTCAGTTGTTGCAGCTGCTGTGCTATCGCCGCTGCCGCTTTTTGCTCCGCCTTTACAGGCCTGGAATGATAATGCCGCCAGGGCCATCATTGCAATTAAACTTAACTTTTTCATAGTAGTGTTTATGTATTTGTTTTTACAGTTAACATTTTTTAGTTAATTAAGTTTGATTTTCTTATTTGTAAATAAAAAACGACAGATAATTGGAGTGCCGTTTATTAATATTTAGTTTTTAATAAATATTTAACATTTGTTTAAAAGCACTTTTATAAGTTGTGGTTTATAATAACGCGACTAAATTATACCTGATATGTTAATAGGATCATTGTTTTTGGGCAAAGTGCATGAGGTTAACGGGCAGTGGATAGAGACCAAATTTGTGGTTATTGGCATTCCGCTGTTCCCAACCAGTTCCATGCTGGTAACCCGGTCGGCCTGGCGAAGCCGTAACGGGTTTAATATTCCGCTTAATCATCAAAGCATCATTGCAGGCTACGCGCGCATGTTTTCGGTGATCATAGCCTTTATTGCTTTCATCTTCTTTTTTAGCGAAAGGGATTCAACCGCTTTGTTAATCGGGGCCATTGGCCTGGCCCTGTGGTTGTATTTTTATTTTGTATTTGGCAGCGCCGATACGGCAGAAGCGGAGGAACGAAAAAAAATGGGCGACCTCACCGGTCTGTACATCAAACCGGAGTGGCTTAGCTATGATGATGCCTACCGGATCTATGATCGCCTCGAAAAAAAATACCGGGCAGAGTTTGACGGTGCCGACTGGCTCAACGATCTGCAGCAAAATGAGATAGCGCCGGCCAAGCTGCCGCTGCTGTATGCATTATCGCGATTCAATTATTCGTTAGGTGCCACCGAATGCAATAAAAAATTGTTTGAAAAGGCGGATAGTTTATACTTGTGATACAGGTTTTTGCGTTTATTTGCTTAAACCTTATTGACCATGAAAAACCTGATCATCGCCTTGTTAATGATAACGGCAAGCACAGCATCCGCACAGCAAAAGTTTAACCCTGTTTTGAAGAGACAGCTTGACAGTGTATTAGCACTTGATCAGAAATATCGCGAGATCTTAACTTATCTGATGGATCCGAGCAAAAAGGATTCGGTTTTGAAAACATTACCGGTTAAACCAGAAGAAGCTACAGGCCATTACTGGATGCTTCAGAGCCAGGCTGATTCAACCAATTTGATTTTTATCGAGAACGTGTTTAACAAGTACGGTTACCCCGGCAAAACGCTTGTTGGCGAACCAACTAATGAAGCTGCGTGGTCGGTAGTGCAGCATTCCCCTAAAATAGATAAGTACCTGCCCGCGATAAAAACGGCTGCCGAAAACAAAGAACTGCCTTTCAGGTTGTACGCCATGATGCTCGACAGGCAGCTGATGTATGAAGGTAAAGAGCAAATCTACGGTTCGCAGGCTACATCTAAGCCATTGTGCAACGGCCAAAAAATTGGTTATTATGTTTGGCCGATAAAAGATGCTGCTACAGTAAATGAGCGCCGTAAACAGGCCGGTTTTGATCAAACAGTTGAACAGAATGCCAAAAGATTGGGCTTTGATTACAAGGTTGTGAAAATTGAGGATGTGAAGTGGTAGAGGCATGATTTAGTAAATGGAATTGCACAATTAAATCCCAATTTGCGTTAGGGATTGAAGCGGATACTGGCTCACGAGCGTAATGCCTGCAGGCGTATGAGCGGAAAGCCCGGGCCGCAGGCAACGCCCATATCTGAACCATGATTTTTAGGATTTTGGGATTGTTAGGATTTTTATGTCAATTTTTAAACCGGCATAGTAAAAATCGCAATGCTCATTCCCTGTGCTTGGCTACAGGGAATGAGCATTTAAAATAATTCGCTCTTTATTACTAATCTCGTGCTGAAAAATTTCAACACAAATGCTTTGCAAGCGCTCCACAATTAATCGAATTACACGAATCTTAAATTGATTCAATTCGTGTAATTCGATTAATACGTAAAAATTAGTGTGAAAAATTTTCATTTATTGTTTTTCAATTCGTATGTGGTTAAAAGCAGTTTCCCTGTGCTTGGCTTTATATATTTATCCTATCAAAAAGTTTACACCCTGCATTCCCCCGCATCATATAAAAACATAACTTTGCCCCTGCAAAATTTAATACCATGAGTTTCAGAACCGAACACGATACCATGGGCGAGGTACAGGTACCTGCCGACAAATACTGGGGAGCGCAAACCGAACGCTCACGCAATAATTTTAAAATTGGTCCGGAGGCGTCAATGCCAAAGGAAATTATCGACGCTTTCGCATACCTGAAAAAGGCTGCCGCTTTTACCAATACCGATTTAGGTGTATTGCCGGCAGAAAAACGCGACCTGATAGCACAGGTTTGCGACGAGATCCTGGCCGGCGAACTGGCTTCGGAGTTTCCGCTGGTGATCTGGCAAACAGGCTCGGGCACGCAATCAAACATGAACGTGAACGAGGTGGTTGCTAACCGTGCCCACGTATTACAAGGCAACAAACTGGGCGAAGGCAAAACCTTCATTCACCCAAATGATGATGTGAATAAATCACAATCATCAAACGACACTTACCCAACTGCCATGCACATCGCGGCATACAAGATCCTGATTGATGTAACCATTCCGGGCATCGAAAAACTGCGCGATACCTTGCAGGCTAAGGTTGAGGCTTTCAAATCAGTAGTGAAAATTGGTCGTACCCATTTGATGGACGCTACCCCGCTTACTTTGGGCCAGGAGTTTTCAGGTTATGTATCGCAATTGAACCACGGCTTAAAAGCCCTGCGCAATACGCTTGATCACCTTTCTGAACTGGCTCTTGGTGGTACTGCCGTAGGTACAGGCATCAACACGCCTAAAGGTTATGATGTAAAAGTTGCTGAGTACATTGCCCAGTTTACCGGCTTGCCGTTCATCACTGCCGAAAATAAATTTGAAGCCCTTGCCGCTCATGATGCCATTGTTGAAAGCCATGGCGCTTTGAAACAAATTGCGGTTTCGTTAATGAAAATTGCTAACGATATCAGGATGCTGGCTTCTGGTCCGCGTTCGGGTATTGGCGAGATCCATATCCCCGATAACGAGCCGGGTTCATCTATCATGCCGGGTAAAGTTAACCCAACCCAAAACGAAGCGGTTACGATGGTAGCTGCACAGGTTATGGGGAATGATGTGGCCATCTCTATCGGCGGCTCAAACGGCCATTATGAGTTAAACGTATTTAAACCGGTTATGGCGGCAAACTTCCTGCAATCGGCAAGGTTAATTGGCGATGCCTGTGTGTCGTTCAATGATCATTGCGCAGTAGGCATTGAGCCTAATTATGATGGCATCAAAAAACACCTTGAAAATTCACTGATGCTGGTAACCGCGCTTAACCCGCACATTGGTTATGAAAACGCCGCCAAAATTGCCAAAACAGCTTTAAAAAGCGGCAGTTCCCTGCGCGAAGCAGCTATTGGCTTAGGCTTGCTAACCAACGAGCAGTTTGACGAGTGGGTTCGCCCCGAAAATATGATAGGCAGTTTAAAATAAGCCTCACCCCAAACCCCTCTCCGGATGGAGAGGGGCTTTTTAATGCATGCAGTTTATGCCAAAACGCTTTAATTTGCGCTATCTCTCAATAACTAAGGCTTTAAGCCTTCTGCCCTCAGCTTTCAGCTTAAAAAAAGCCTTTCGCCTTTCACCTTTCGCCTTTGGCCTCATAATAGCCTCTTGTACCGTGAACCCGGATAAACAAACGCCCGGCGAGGGTTATTTACAGGGCGAATGGAAACAGGACTCAGTACCCGCGCAAAAAAGCCTGGTAACATATTCGCTATATGATATTAAATTCAGCTGTGATTCATTTCTTTTGAAGATCAGTACCGTTAGCAAGGTTAATTACGGGGCTGATACGTGTATGAGCAAAGGCCATTGGGATGAATATATACGGGGAACTTATTCGCAACGGCGGGACACGCTCCACATTAAGGGGCAGTTTTGCAATGCCGATGGCTCATATAAAAATGAGCAGGGTTGTTTCAGGTTTGGCGATTATGAAGAATATTTTAAGGTTCATAAGCAAAGCGACTCGCTGATCCGGTTTGTAAGTACATCCAACGTAATACCTATTAACGCGCATTTAATAAAAAGAACAAGCTGCATTCCAAAACCATTGTAATGAAAACACAAACCTTAAAAAAACTTTTATTGCTGGTGGCGATATTTTATATCCCCCTGCAAAGTATGGCCTGGGGCACTAATGGGCACCGCATTTGCGGCCAGGTTGCGGATAGCTACCTAACCACCAAAGCCCGTAAAGCTATTCAAGCCATTTTGGGTAATGAGTCGATTGCCATTACCAGCAACTGGGCCGACTTTATTAAATCAGACCCTGCTTACAATTACCTGTATAACTGGCATTTTATCAACCTGGAAAAACCCTACAGCTATCCGGACCTGCAGGCTTATTTAAAGGTCGACACTATTACTGATGCCTATACCAAAATGAATTTCCTGGTGGCCGAACTTAAAAAGAAAACTACTACCAAAACCAACAAGTTGCTTTACCTGCGCATGCTGATCCATATTGTTGAAGATGTGCACCAACCACTGCACACCGGTCACTTGAGTGATAAGGGCGGTAACGATGTAAAAGTACAATGGTTTGGTAAAGAGAGTAACCTGCATTCGGTTTGGGACAGCGAGCTGATTGACCTTCAACAGTTAAGCTACACCGAGTACACCGCGATGATAAACCACACCACAGCCGCTCAACGCACAGAGTTACAAAAAGCGCCAATGAGCCAGTGGATATACGAAAGCAACCAGATGGCTGATAAGCTGTACGCCGAAACCAAAACCGGTGATAAACTTGGTTACAAATACAACTTTAGCCATATAGCAACCCTTAACCAGCAAATGGTTAAAGCCGGCGTACGTTTGGCCGGTTTGCTGAACCAGATATTTGGATAATTTTTGAGTGAGTGGTTTATTGGGTTGATTAGGTGAGCGGTTGCATACCGGTCGATTTTCAACATGAGAAACCACTCACCTAATCCAACCACTCACCCAATCAACTAAACAATGAAAATACTAATGGTATGCCTGGGTAATATATGCCGTTCGCCGCTGGCGGAGGGGGTTATGCAGCACCTGGCAGATGAAAATGGACTTGGCTGGGATGTTGATTCGGCGGGTACCGGAAGATGGCATGTGGGCGAAGCGCCCGACAGACGTTCAATCCGCGCAGCACGGAACCATGGCATTGATATTAGCAAACAGATTTGCCGTCAGTTTAAACGAAGCGACTTTGACGAGTTCGACCATATTTTTGTGATGGACCGTAATAACCTGAGCGATGTGCTTGACATGGCCCGCAACGAAGAACAGGCTGCTAAAGTAAAACTCCTTTTAGGCGATAAGGTTGTTCCCGATCCATACTATGACGATAACCAGTTTGAACCGGTTTTTGAGCTGATTGAAAACGGATGTAGGGATATTATTGAAGAGTTACACCCCCTCTAAATCTCCCCCCAATGGGGGAGACTTTTAATAAATGTCTTTAAGCCCTCCCTTCCGGGGAGGGTTGGGTGGGGTTTTTCACCCTAAAAAACGGCACATCCTCCCCATACCAAAACACAACCCCTTCACGTACAAAACCGGCTTTAATCAGCACCCTTTGCGATGCTGCGTTTTGCGGATGGGTAACGGCGCAAATCTCTTTTAGTCCTATATCATTGAATCCATAACTGATCAGTGCTTCGGCAAGTTCGGTAGCTATACCTTGTCCCCAGTATTTGAGGTGCAGCCGATAGCCGAGCTCAATGCGGCTCTTGTCGTAATCGCTTGGTTTAAGGGCGCAAACACCTATAAAATCGTTATCTGTGATATTAAAAATCCCCCATCTGCCCAGGCCCGATCCGTTCTGGTATTCCTTAAGCGTATCTTTAAAAACCTGTTTACTCTCTTGCGGAGTACGTTTTTTCACATATTGAGTAAGCCGGTCATCGGCATCTATTGCGGTAACAAGTTCTTCATCTTCGGCTGTAAATTCACGGATCAGCAAGCGTGGTGTTTGAGTGATAATATTCATAGGTTTTCAAAAATATATTTTTGAATTGATTGTACAGGTAAGTTGAGTGTCATATAAAAGGTGACCGGATTTATTTTACCCCTTTAAGGGAAGCTCAATTATGCTAAAACCCTCATTTACCGTTAAATTTTTATACCTTGCATAATTTACTTATAAGATATAGTGACTTTCCAGGATTTTAAATTTAACGAGCAATTATTTGAAGGTGTAGAGAGCATGGGTTTCGTAAACCCCACACCCATACAATCTATGGCCATCCCGGCCATTATGGAAGGGCGCGACCTGATTGCATGCGCTCAAACCGGTACAGGTAAAACCGGCGCTTACTTGCTTCCTGTTTTAAACAGCATCAGCAAAACAAATAAACACCATACCAGTGCCCTTATACTTGCCCCAACCCGTGAGCTTGCCCAGCAAATAGATCAGCAGGTTGAAGGCCTTGCCTATTTTACCGGTATCAGCTCTATTGCTGTTTTTGGCGGCGGCGACGGCATTGTTTACGAACAACAGCGCCGCGGCATTCAAAACAATGTAAATATCATTGTAGCTACGCCGGGCAGGCTGATAGCCCACCTTACATCGGGCGTGCTGAAGCTTAATCACCTTACCCATTTGGTGCTTGATGAGGCCGACAGGATGCTGGATATGGGCTTTTCGGACGATATCATGAAGATCATCAGCTATCTGCCTAAAGAAAGGCAAACGCTGTTGTTTTCTGCCACCATGCCCGGCCGCATCCGCTCATTGGCAAAAGCTATTTTGAAAGATCCGGAGCAGATCAATATCGCTATCTCACAGCCGGCTGTAGGGATCGATCAGCAGGTTTACCGGGTTCATGATCAGCAAAAAACGCCGCTGGTACAGCATATTCTGAAAGATTCGGCATTTACAAGTATCATCATCTTTGCATCACGCAAGGAGATCGTTAAAGCGCTATACAAAGAACTTAAGGCTATCAAAATCAACGCCATGTCTTTCCACTCCGATCTGGAGCAGAAAGAGCGCGAAGAGATTCTCCTTAAATTCAAAAACAAGCAATTACCGGTTATCATCGGTACCGACGCCCTTTCGCGCGGCATTGATGTGGAGGGCATCGACCTGGTGATTAACTACGATGTTCCCGGCGATCCGGAAGATTATATTCACCGTATTGGTCGTACGGCCCGCGCCGCTACCACCGGTACCGCAATAACCTTCGTTAACCACCGCGATGAGCGCAAGCTTAAAAATATTGAAAAACTGATTGAAAAACCGATAAAGCTGATGGCGCTGCCGGATGAACTGGCCACGATACAGCCCCTGAAGCCCGAACAGCCTCAAGGAGATGCCAAAAGGAAACCTAACCGTCGCTGGGGTAAAAAGAAGCCGAAACAGCAGAATACGGGTAATTAAAAAGTTTTCACGAATACCATTTGGGGTATTGATTTAATTTAATCGAATTACACGAACTCTGTTCCTTTAGGGCTCTCACAGAGGATGCCGGCGGGGAACAGGATTCTTAATTCGTGTAATTCGCTTCAATTCGAATAAATTCGTGTTTCATTACTAAAACGTTTTATCTATTTTAATATCTTAGACCAAAAATCTATTTCCCAATGATCATTCCTAAAAAACTGGTTTTACTGGCAACGTTTGGTGCGGCAATTATCATATCTGAAAATAAGGCATTAGCACAAGAGAAGAAAACATCAGGTAACCCTATTGTTGAAGGTTGGTATGCCGACCCGGAAGCCAAAATCTTCAATAAACAATACTGGGTATATCCAACCTATTCGGCTAAATATAACGACCAGGTATTTATGGATGCCTTTTCATCACCCGATCTGGTTAACTGGACTAAGCATCCCCTCATTATCGATACTGCCGCTGTAAAGTGGGCTAAACGTGCTATGTGGGCTCCGGCAGTAACTGAAAAAGACGGTAAATACTATATCTTTTTTGGCGCTAACGATATTCAGAACAATAACGAAGTTGGCGGTATAGGTGTTGCCGTTGGCGATAAACCTGAAGGCCCGTTCAAAGACCTTTTGGGCAAACCACTCATTGGCCAGATCATCAATAAAGCGCAGCCTATAGATCAATTTGTGTTTAAGGATGACGACGGCCAATACTACATGATTTACGGTGGCTGGGGCCAATGTAATATCGTAAAGCTAAAAAACGACTTTACAGGTATCGAACCGTTTAAAGACGGAGAAACCTATAAACTGATCACCCCTAAAGATTATGTTGAAGGCCCGGTGATGTTTAAACGCAAAGGCAAATATTATTTTATGTGGAGCGAAGGCGGCTGGACTGGTCCGGATTACCGCGTGGCTTATGCTATTGGCGATTCGCCGTTTGGTCCTTTTAACCGTATCGGGACAATATTAAAACAGGACCCGAATATTGCTACAGGAGCAGGTCACCATTCGGTGATCCAGGTGCCGGGTAAGGACGAATGGTATATAGTTTACCACCGCCGCCCCTTAACCGAAACAGATGGCAACCATCGTGTTACCTGCATTGATAAAATGTACTTTGACAAGGATGGCAAGATCCTGCCGGTTAAGATCACCAATGAAGGTGTAACGGCAAGGAAGATTAAATAGCCCCCCAAATATATTTCTACATCCGTCATTGCGAGGTACGAAGCAATCCCCAAGAGGCAGAGCAGCTATGCAAGTGTCTCTGTATTGTTTGGGATTGCTTCGTACCTCGCAATGACGTTTTTTATTACTATGCACATCAATCTTTCCCCCTAAAAGGGTGAGCATGATAATTCCTGATATTTAGTATCTTAAACCGTTTTTTGACTGACATTATTCCTTTATCATTATGACGCGATCATTTTTTCGGGCATTAGTAATTTTACTTGCCCTGACTGGCAGCAGCCGCTGTTTCGGACAAACCGCCGAAAACTTGCCCACCGATTATTTAAGCAAAGAATTTCATGCCGGAAGGCGACAGGCCCTTCGCGACCTGATGCCCGCTAATTCGGTGATGGTGATCTTCTCGTACCCTGAACAGGTGTTTTCGAACGATGTTAACTACGTTTATCATCCTAATCCCGATCTGTATTATTTTTCGGGTTACAAAGAACCCAACTCAGTGTTATTGGTATTTAAAGAGATGCAGGCTGTGGGCGACAGCAGCTATAACGAGGTGCTGTTTGTACGTCACCGGGATGCCGGTCGTGAGCAGTGGACAGGCAGGCGTTTAGGCGTTGAGGGCGCTAAATCGCAGCTTGGTTTTAAGCGGGCCTACAACAGCGAGGATTTCGCGAAATTCCCCGTTGATTTTAAAAAGTTTGCCAATGTGTATTATGATGCGCTGCCCGAAGATGTTACCGGCGATGGATCGACCGGCGAGCTAAAAAAACTGATCGCAGCTTTTAAAAATAAGGCTGGTATAACGGAAACCAACAGGCAGGTTATGAGTGATCTTAATTTGATAGCAAGAATGGTTACTCCTCAAAATTTAGCCCGTTTCATGACTTATTTTAAAGATAAGTTTGCTGATGAGGATCACAAAAACAATCCGCTTATACAACAATTGGTGGCCAAACCCGATTCTGCAACGCTTGCCGATGTTAAGGCAAAAATTGGCACAACTTACGGCGGCAACACCGGATATAGTGAATTTACTTCAAAGCTGCGCGGCGTAAAAACACCGGAGGAAATAGCCGTATTGAAAAAAGCGGTTGAGATCTCAAGCCTTGCCCATTTGGAAGTAATGAAATCGGTAAAAACCAATATGAGCGAGCGCGAGGTTGAAGGCATCATGACTTACGTGCATAAAAGATACGGAGCAGAAGACGAGGGCTATCCACCAATTGTAGGTGCAGGCGCAAATGGCTGTATCCTGCATTATGAAGAAAACTCGGCCACAAAAATCAATAACCAGTTGCTGCTGATGGATGTTGGTGCGGAGTACCACGGATATTCTGCCGATGTTACCCGTACTGTACCGGCTAACGGCAAATTTACCGAGGAGCAAAAAGCCATTTATCAATTGGTATACGACGCACAGGAAGAGATTTTTAAACTATGCAAAGCAGGCGTTCCCTATGCCAATCTTGAGCAAAAATCGGTAGAAGTATTATCGGCCGGACTGATTAAACTCGGTATCATCAAGGATGCTTCGGAAGTGCGTAAATATTACCCGCATGGCTGTTCGCATCATTTAGGGCTCGATGTGCATGACAAAGGCGGTCGCGGTAATTTGGAAGAAAACTGGGTGATCACCGTTGAGCCGGGCATTTATATCCCTGCCGGCAGTCCATGTGATAAAAAATGGTGGAATATAGGTGTACGTATTGAAGATGACGTGGTCATTGGTAAAGATAAGGGTACTATCCTATCAATGGATGCACCTCGCAAATGGCAGGATGTTGAAAAAGCTGCTACCGAGAAAAGTATTTTTGAGGCTGCCAAATTTCCGGAGCTGAAATAAAAATGAAGCCAATAGAAAAAGCCGCCGCCGCTCGGCTCCAGCCGAGTGGCAACTATTAAGCGGCCTCTGGCCGCCGAAGCGAAAATACCTTGCGCTCGTTTGTAATGCGATATCCGCGATGCAATCGCCGAACCATATTAAGCGCTCGTTGCAAACGAGCGCAAGAAAATAACAGAACTTCGGCGGCCAGAGGCCGCTTAATAGTTGCCACTCGGCTGGAGCCGAGCGTTGGCGATAGTATAAGCGTACTTAAACACGAAAGCCCTCCGAAATTCAATCCGGAGGGCTTTCTATTTATGAATTATTCTTACTTCTTAATCCTGCTCTTCAACTCGGCCAATGGCATGGTAACCATACGGCCAATCGGTTTTTTACCACGATAAGTGATTACCCTTAGCGTGGTTGCATCCTTAGGGGCATCTATCGGCGCTGTATATTTTGGATAAAACCTGTCGGGGAACGAGTTGTCGAAGCTGTAATAAGTGTCCAGCCCGTTTACCTCATTGGTTAAAGTGATTTTTAACGTGCTATCAGGATTCAACACCGCATCAAATGACGGGTCGTAAGCACTCGGGGCTATCTTGGTTTCGGCTTCATCAAAGCGCGGGAAGTGTTTCTCCACCCGGCTGAAAAATCCGTCCCAGTTTTTAGTTCCTTTTGGCGACCATACATCCTCGGCAATAGCCATTCCACGTGGCCAGGTCATATATTCAGCCTGGCGGATATTGTATACCTGCTCGGTCCATAAGTTGGCCTGCCCGCCTTTAATGAGGCGTGCATCAACACTATCAGGTACAGGCTCCCATGAATAGGTTTTGTTTAAGCGAAGTGTGGCATAGATCTTGGTTTCGTTTACACGATCGCTTTGCATATAGTCAAGATATGCAAATGTTGTCGGGCTCATTACCACCTCATGACCTGCTTTAGCGGCAATGATGCCACCCTGGATACCGCGCCAGCTCATAACCGCGGCGTTAGGACCCAGACCGCCCTCAATGATCTCGTCCCAACCCATGAATTTTTTACCTTTCGACTCTACGATTTTTTCAAGTCGCTTTTCGAAATAAGCCTGTACTTCGCTCATCGTTTTCAGGTTTTCTCTGGCCATTAATGCTTTGATAGCGTCGCTTTGCTCCCAGAAGTTTTTGGCGCACTCATCACCCCCTAAATGGATATAGCCAAAGGGGAACAACTGTGCAATTTCGGTAACCACTTTATCCATAAAAGTATAAACCGCTTCATTGGCCGGGCAAAGCGTGTTATCAACAATAGCGCGGTTATGCGGGCCGCTCCAATCCATGAAAGGCTCGCCGGAGTTCACCACATATTTATCGGCACCCGGTGTGCATGAAAGCTCGGGATAAGCAACCACAGCGGCGAGACTATGGCCCGGAACATCAATTTCGGGCAGGATGTTCACAAACCTGTCTTTGGCGTATTGTACCAACTCTTTGATATCTTCCTGGGTATAAAAACCGCCGTAGGTACGTGGTTCATCAGGTGTAGGTGGAGTAAACGTACCAAACTGGCCTACTTTTTTTACGTTGTGCGATCCTACTTCGGTTAGCCTTGGCAGGCTTTTGATCTCCACTCGCCAGCCTTCATCATCGGTAAGGTGCAAGTGCAGCAGGTTAAATTTGTACTTAACCATAGCATCGATATATTGCTTAACCTCGGCTTTGGTAAAAAAGTGACGGGATACATCAAACATCAATCCTCTCCAGCCAAACCTTGGATAGTCGGTAATTTCGACTGCCGGGGCAGTCCATTTTACGTCCTTGGCTACTTCCAGTCCTTCAATTTCTTTAGGCAACAGCTGGAAAAACGTTTGTACGCCATAAAATAATCCCGCGGCATCATTAGCACGGATCACTACTTTTCTAGGAGTTACAGATAATTTATAGCCTTCAGTTTTGAGTACGGTATCGGCTGTTTTATTTAGAATTAGCCTGATGGGCGCTGTTGGTGCAGTGCTTTTTACGGTTATGAACGCTCCTGTTGACGCAGATAGTTTTCGTTTAAGGTAGGCCGTTACGTTTGCCACATCGGCAGATGAACCGGCTTCTACAATTACTGTTTTGGGCAGCACAAACTGGCCGGTAGTTTGGGTAACTTTTACCGGTTGCGGAATAAGCGCGAGTGCCGGTTTCGCTGTTTGGGCCGCAGAAAGCAGGTGTGCCATACAGCCGCAAAGCAATAAGGATAATTTCTTCATAAAGAATTGTTATTTAATTGGATGTACGCAAATTAAACTTTTTAAATAATATTAAGAAGTGTATTTTCTGAACCATGATTTTTAGGACAGGATATTGTCTGAACTCGAATTTTAAAAGAATTATTAGATTCTTTTTTGAATTTGCAGAGCGTTCTGTAATTATTTAATTCCTTAAAATTCCTGTTCAGACAAAATCGGTGAAATCAAAAATCAATTGATGAAACCCAAAAAATCCGAAATCGAACATTCGAAATCCAAAATTCCAATCACACCCTGATATAAATATTCCGTTTATCAAGGATATAGGCCACCAGCCAGCATATCATCATAAAGCTGATGGCAAACAGCAATGACCCGATAGGTCCCGGAGCTATAGCCTGGTAAAAGGAGGTGTTGATCCATTCAACAGCGTTGGTGCCGCTTATTATGATCATGCTTACCGGGATCAGCAGTATTTCGGAAAGTACATAGATTGGTAACGGGTTTTTGCCCATGGTGGTGAAAAAGCGCGCCCAATTACCTTTGTTCCAATTATTGATCTCCAAAGCATATATCAAGGCTGAGAGGATCACTAAATCCAACCCGGTGGTTACCAGCACAAAAGAGCTTGTCCACAGTTTTTTATTGATCGGGAAAACCATGTTCCAGCATAAGGCCAAGAAGATAAACAGGCAGCCTGTTAACAACAGTTTGGTAGTAGTATCATATCCCTTCCCTTTTTGCTGAATGAATTTGCCGGCATAGTAACCAACCACTACATTTACAATGGCCGGTAAAGTGCTCAACACACCTTCCGGATCGAAGGGAATACCTTCACCATGATATAAATGATCCGGACCAAATAAAAATTTATCAAGATAAATGCCCGCATTGCCGGTCATGCTCAGCGGATCAGCCGGGTTACCGTACACCAGCAGGATGATCCAGTAGATCACTAAAAACAAACCGGATAAAATAAAGACTGTTTGTTTGGACAGGAAATGGATCATAAGTGAGGCAAAGCAATAACACAGGGCAATGCGTTGCAAAACACCCATGATGCGGGTATGTGTAATAGGTTTTAAATGAAAGCCGCCACTGGTTGAAAAGAATGGGAACCAGTACATGAGGTACCCTATTAAAAATATAAGCAGCGTACGCCTGAAAATTTTGCTAAGCACAGCCGCGTTGCCCATTTCCTGGTAGCGTTTCATTGAAAAGCTCATGGCATTGCCTACGGCAAACAAAAAGGAAGGGAACACAAGATCGGTTGGGGTGAAGCCGTGCCATGCGGCATGTTCAAGTGGCGAAAAAGGGGCTGCTCCGCTGCCCGGCGTATTTACAATGATCATGAAGCATAAAGTCATGCCACGAAATACATCCAGCGATAAAAACCGCGATGATGATTTGTCCATAAAATGGGTTAAAAATGTTTATAATCAGCTTTCAAAAGCAGGGATGTTAAGGCAATATAATAAACTTACCGGGAAGTATGCTTCCCGGTAAGTTGCCAGGTTATTTATAATTTTTGCGCATTTGCCTGTTACCAACTGACCACCAGTTTATTAGCTTTTAGCTTTGCGCATTTTGCTTTCAGCTTCAATTTAATGATAACCCGGATTTTGTTTCAATTGCGGTGTACCACCTTTGGCGCTTAGGTCAATCTCTACCAGTGGTATGGGGAAATATTCGCTTTTACCTTTAATGAATTTACCTCCTTTTACATCATTGGTCAACGTGCTTTGATATGCTATGTAAGCATTAAGCTCGGTATCGGCAATGCCCCAGCGTACAAGGTCAAAAAAGCGGTGCCCTTCCATGGCAAGCTCAATTTTACGCTCAAAATAAATGGCTTTAAGCGCAAAATCTTTGCTGGCAAAAGCGCCGCCGGGATAAGGGCTCACTTTATAGTTAGCAGCAGCCTGGGTGGTGAAACCTGCCGTAGGATCATCATTATCTTTGTATTTATGTACAAAACCTTCGGGATTAGCTGCGCGGTTACGCACCATGTTTACATAGCTTTCGGCTTTATCAAGGCTACCAACCTGTGCTTCAACCTCAGCGGCCATTAACAGTACATCGGCGTAACGAATAATGTTATAATTGATGCCTGAGCCTGGCGCCCATGAGGTATTATCGCCGTTTACATCCTGCTCGGCCTGGCCGTAAACGTTTTTGATAGGCGAATAAGGGCCACCGTACTGCTGATCTCGGATCCAGTCGGCTCCCGGATGTAAGCCCCAGTCAAGATAAGGGATTCCGCGGCGACCGGCGGTCCAGTCAAGGCGCGGGTCAATTGTGCCGGCATCCGGGGTATAATCGTCGGCCGATGCCAGGCCCATATCTGTTTTTATAGCGTGACTGTTATAATCGTCAAGATATGGTAAACCGGTAGCCGAATTGGTGCGGAAATGATTAACCAGATCAATTGATGGCTGGTAAAAACCGCAGCAGCTAAACGGACTGCTATTGCCATACGGAAAATTAAGCATATCGCCGTTATTGGCTTGTGAAGGGCCGTTAGGGTCAGTATTGGCAGCAGCCTGAACAGCAAAAACAGATTCGGCGCTATTGTTGGTAGCCGTTCTGAAATTGTCGTTGAATTTAGCGTTAAGTGCATACTTTTTACCATCGGAAGTTACACCCTGCGCAATAACCGCATCAAATACAACCTTTGCTTCAGCATATTTATGCTCGTACAGGTATGTTTTACCTAAGTATGCACCGGCAGCCCATTTATTGGCGCGGCCAACTTCGGTTTGGGTATTAGGCAGATTGTCGTAAGCGTATTTGAAATCCGCTTCAATCTTTGGCCAAATATCTGTGTTGTTAGGTTGATTAATGTCGGTTGTTGTTTCATCAAGATAGGGCACATTATTGAACATCTTTTTCAGGTCGAAGTAATAATGCGCTCTTAAGAAACGGGCCTGTGCCAGTATATTGGTTTTGTTTGAGGCTGATATGGAAGTAACCTTATTGGTTATTTTGATAGTGTTGTTTGTGCGTGATACCCCCTCGTAATCGGCCCGCCATTTGCTGTCAAAAAAGCCATTGCTGGCATCGGCGTTGTATTTCATCATCGGTTCTATCGGTTGCTGATCGCCGGCAATACTGCCTTTTGACGCATCACCGCCTACTACACCGCCATATACCCAGTTATCCGGTGATGCTTCCCATGCTCCGCCGCCGCCCACTGCGGCATCGCCGCCCTGCTGGCCATCCAACACTGCATAAGCACCTACAAGCAGTTCATTAGCTCCTGATTCTGTTTCGAGAAATTGAGGCTCGAGGGCGCCGTTGATAGGCTTATCGAGATATGATTTTTTACAGGCGCCAAGCGATAGTGTGCTTAAAAGCGCTATGGAAATAAGTTTTTTAGCTTTCATTGTAATCCGTTTAAATATTGCTGTTATAATGAAAAATTAACTCCGAATATGAAGGTGCGCGGGCTCGCGTAGCTACCCTCGTCAATACCAAAATCTTTGGTGTTGCCGCTTAGTTCAGGATCAACACCGCTGTAACCTGTTAAGGTAAACAGGTTGGTTGCCGATACATAGATCCTTAATTTTTGGATCCCCGCCTTTTTAAGCCCTGCAATGTTAAAGGTGTAGCCAACCTGCGCGTTACGCATGCGCAGGTAAGTGCCGTTTTCAACAAAGTATGAGTTTGGTGTAGCGCCGCTGCTGGTTGATGCGTCAAGTTCCTGGATAGGTGCCTTTGCATTTTGATGAGTTGGTGTCCATGAATCGTTAAGCGCGGTATAGCTTTTTGCTGTACCGAATGAAGCATAGAAATCCCGCCAGTATTTAACGCTGTTCCATAGTTTATTGCCGAATGAGCCGTAAAGGAAAACGCTGGCATCAAAGTTTTTATAGTTTACACCCAGGTTTAAGCCGGCAGTAACTTTCGGGTTTGGATTACCGATAAAAGTACGGTCGGCATCGGTAATGACACCATCACCGTTTACGTCTTTATACCTGAAACGGCCAACCTTTACATCTGATTGATAGTAAGCATTCGGATCGCCGGTGCGGGTTTGTACACCTTTGTCGGCTGCGTCAATTTCGGCCTGCGAATTCCAGAAGCCCACGATCTGGTAGCCATAAAACTCGCCTAAAGAATGACCTACCTGGCTGCGGGTAATTGGGTTATCAAACCTGCTTGTTGCTGAGCCGGGGAAGTAATCCCTGTCATCAGATACTTTTAATACTTTATTATTATAAGTGGTTAAAGTACCGGTAGCATTAAAGCTCAGATCGCTGCTGGCCCGGAAATTGCCGGTAACAGAAAGGTCAAGACCATCGGTTTTCATTTTACCAACGTTTTGTGCCGGGAAAGCACCGTTGCCCGCAGTACCTAACTGGGTAGCATTAAATAACAAGTCCTTAATGTCTTTGCGGTAGTAATCGGCAGTTACGGCTATTTTGCCGCCAAATAAGGTTGCATCAAAGCCAAAGTTGGAGTTAATATCTTTTTCCCAAAGTGCGTGAGGGTTGGCTGTTTGGTCCTGGTAAAAGCCCGGAGTTAGATTAAGAGAGCCGTCAATAGGATAATACGACTGGCCAATATCATTGCTGAACGTAACGTAAGCGTCTTTACTGCCCATATTGATCTGGTTACCCATAATACCCCAGCCGCCTCTTAGCTTCAGGTCGGTAAGCCAGGTAATATTTTTCATGAAGTTTTCCTGCGAGATACGCCAGCCAGCGCTGAATGCAGGGAAATAACCATAGCGTTGATCAACAGGGAATTTTGATGAGCCATCACGACGGATAGTGGCGTTAAACAGGTAGCGGTCGTTATAGGTATAATCTAAACGGGCAAACTCCGAAAATAATGAGTTGTTAGATTTGCCGCTGTAGGTGTTTTTATTGGTGGTACCGGTAGATAGGTTTACATAATCAGGATCAAAAGTGTAAAAACCCTGAATGCTGCCGCCAACATAACGGTCATGATCTTCAACGGCCTCGGTACCTACCACTATGTTAACATTGTGTTTGCCAAATACTTTTTGATAGCTAAGGGTGTTGGTCCAGTTGTAGGTATAGCTGTTGTCCGAGCCTTCGCTGTAAGTATTTGTTGAAGAGTTTTCAACGTTTTCATACGTAGGGAACGAAAACGAATGGTTGTTGCTGTTGATGATATCGCCGCCAAAACTGGTACGTAAGGTAAGGCCGGGAATAATGTCGGCTTCGGCAAATACGTTACCGAGCAAACGATAACTTGTTGACTGGTTGTTTCTTGTACGCTGCTGTATAGCAACCGGGTTATTGGCATCGCCAAGGCCCGTACCGTAACTGCCCGCGTAGTTACCTTTAATGTCGTAAACAGGAATAATAGGCTGTTCGCGCAGGGCATGTGCAATAACGCCGTCCGGGTCATTAGTGCTAACCTGCGAATGTGATGCTCCGTCATTTACCTGCGGCTGCCTGGTTATAGAATAAGCCAGGTTTTCGCCCACCCTGATGTGTTTAGTTACATTGTAGGTGGTATTTGAGCGCAGCGTGTATCGTTTAAGATAAGTATCAATCAGTGTACCTTGCTGGTTAAAATAATTTAACGAGAATAAATAGCTGGCGTTATCAGTACTGCCGCTCAACGATATATTGTGGCTATTCATCGGGGCCGATTTAAACAACTCATGATACCAGTCGGTACCGGCCTTGTTGGCCCTTGTTATCCTGTAAAAATTACCCAGGTCTGCAGCTGATGTATAAAAAGGGTTTACATAGTATTTTGATGGATCGACAGATGGGTCACCTTCTTTAGCACCGGCCGGGGTGATATAATCAGGCAGTGTAAAAGCCGAGCCTGTACCAGTTGGGTTGTACAAGGCATCTTTAATGCTGTTATCGCCCGAATTTTTCTTAGCCGTAAGTTTCAGATCGGCCATTTGCTGCGGCGTAATGGTATTCCAGACATTGCCGCCTTTTGGTCTTTGCGTACCGTAGTAGGCGTCATATTGAATATTTACTTTGCCCTTGCCCCGTTTGGTAGTGATGATGATAACGCCGTTTGCCGCCCTTGCACCATATATTGATGCCGAACTCGCATCTTTTAACACCTGGAAGGTTTCCACATCGTTAGGGTTCAGCGTGCTTACATCATATGTTTCCACACCGTCAACTACGTATAAGGGAGTATTATTTCCGAAAGTATTAAAACCCCTGATGTGTACCTGCGGCTCTTCGCCGGGTTGTCCTGACCCGGTAACGGTAACGCCTGATGCCTGGCCCTGCAATTGCGAGTTTACTGATGACGATGCCTGTTTGTTGAGGTCTTTAACGTTAACTACCGCAACGGCGCCGGTAAGGTCTTTCTTTTTCTGCGTGGTATAACCAACCACAACCACCTCGTTCAGCGCTTTTGACTCTTCAAGCAAAGTTACGTTGATGGTTGTTTGTCCGTTTACCGGAATAACCTGCGTGGTAAAGCCTAAAAAACCAAATTCAAGTGAGCCGTTACCGTCGGGCAGGGTTAGGGTATATTTACCGTTGATGTCGGTAACTGTGCCTAAATTACTGCCTTTGAGCTTTACGCTAACACCCGGTAAGGGTTGACCGCTCACATCTTTAACTACACCGGTTACAGTTACCGTGACAACAGGCTTTGCATCGGCAGGTTTTATAATGATGATATCATCAACCACCTGGAAAGTTAAAGGCTGTTTTTGCAGTACCTTCTGCATCACGGTTTCAATAGGCGCGTCCTGCACGTCCACGTTTATTTTCTTGTCAACATCAACCTGGTCAAGCCTATAAAAAACAGTGTATTTACTGTTTTTTTCAATTTGCTTAAACATTTGCTTAACAGAAATATTGCTTACACTAAAGTTGTAAACGTTTTGTGAATAAGCGGCAGCGTGTATTTGCATAATGCCCGTTAAGAGCAGAACGGTTACCAGCTTCATAATTTTGATCGTTTTTTGCCACGGGCCGGCGGCCAGAGCGGACTTTCTGTAAAAATTAATCATAAATTTGTTTGTTAATCAGTTAATACGATGCTTCCCCAAGCGTAGGGTATTAGCTTTGATTGCTTTAGGCCCGGGCGTGTTGGTAGCACATCCGGGTTTTTATGTAAAAGAGAATGTTAGTTTTTGATCATAGGGTTCCTTTTGTTTTTTTAGTGGTTAATCATTATTGTTGTTTCGTGTAATGTTTACTGCATTGCCATTCACCGAATAATTGATGGCGGTATTGGCCTTTATAATAGCCAGCACCTTTTCAATGCTGGGAATGTTTTTAAAACTGCCCGAATAACGGATGCTGCTCAATTCGGCATCGGTCATGTTAATAGTGACGTTATATCTTCGTTCAAGCACTTTAGCTATCTCGCTAAGGGTAGCGCCATCAAATACCAGCAGGTTTTCCTTCCAGCCGTCATAACGATCAAGCTTTGCCGAGTCAATCTCTGATACCTGGATCTCGTTCAGGCTTTTGGGCTCGGGGGTTGCGTAGCTGTAATTCTCTTTTTTGGGGTGATAATAGATCCGGAGCACCTGCCGCGGCTTTACATAAATGCGGCTCATTTCATGCGCGTTGTTATCTACATTTCCTTCTACAGATACCTCGCCTTTTACAACTGTGGTTTCAAAAAACGGGTCGGAAGCATAGGCCTTAAGGTTAAATTTTGTACCGATGTCCCTTATAGTGTAGTTTTTTGTATTTACAATAAAAGGGACCTCCTTTTTACCCGGCGCGATATCAAAAAATGCCTCGCCTTCCAGGTAAACGGTACGGGTTGTTTTACCAAAATCGGCCGTATAATTAAGCTTGCTGCCCGCGTTAAGCCAAACCTGTGTGCCATCGCTCAAAACAATTTTTTTAATGGCGCCGGGGTTGGCGGCTATTTGCCTTACGCTTTCAACATTTTTTGAGTACCTGTTATATAAGGTAACAGTAACAGCCGCAAGCAAAGCAATAGCCGCGGCAACTTTGCCCCAGGTGATCAGCCTTGCATAGCGCGATGGCTGCTTTGGCTCGATATCGGCCGAAAGCTTGTTATAAGCATTGTCTTTATTTACAACCGCGGGTTGCAGGTAAAGCATATTGTGCCAGGTTTCGTACAGTTGTGCAAAATACTGTTCGTTCTCGGGGTGCGCACTTATCCACTGTTTAACCTGCTCCATCTCCTGTGGGGTAGCTTCACCGGTTATGTATTTTACCAACAGCAGTTTTACTTCTTCGTTATCCATTTGTAATATTATCGTTAAGACAATCGAAAAAACCGATACCCTCAAAGCCTGTTGAAATATTTTTCAATTTTATTCGGCTACCCGGAGAAATGCACCCCGCATGTTACGCATAACTGTTTTTTTACAGAATGTTTGTGCTTAGCTTTTCATTATTTCCATATTAAATTTGATACGGAATGAAAAACTCTGTAACTTGTTAAAGTTTTTTAAAAAGTATTCGGATTAATTAAAGGCGGGATTAATGATCCAGGAAAACAAACTACCTATAACCTCATTTACACAGGGTGACGTGAAAACGTTCGAAACCCTGTTCAGGCTATATTATACCCGCTTAACTTTGTTCTCCAATCGCTTTGTAAATGATTTAACCGTTGCAGAAGAAATTACTGCCGATGTATTTACTCACTTGTGGGAGCATGGGCATGAGGTTAACTTTTGTGCTTCGATAAGTTCCTATCTTTTTAAAATGGTGCAAAACCGGAGCCTTAATTATCTCAAGCGCCAAAAGATAGAAAACCTTTACGTTAATTATCTCGAAAAAAACAACCTGTTTGATGAACTGCGTAACACGCTCGAAAACGGGCTGGAGGAAAAAGAACTCGCCCTGCAGATAGAAGCTGCCATAGCTACCCTTCCCGAAAAATGCCGCGAGATTTTTGTACTGAGCCGTTTCAGCGATATGAAATATCGCGAAATTGCCGTGCAGCTCAATATCTCCCCTAAAACAGTAGAGCGCCAGATGAGCATCGCCCTCGAAAAATTACGCCAGGTGTTGAAGCATGTGAGTTATATGCTTTTTTAAATTGCCGGTGAGTTACTATATAATAGTGGCCGAAGGGTTGCACGCTGGCATTCTGTCCACGCTTCGAGGGCCCGACCTTGTCAACTGTTCAACTTAAATTCGCGCTTTTTTACGAGTGTTTAAATCATCGGAAATTCCGTTCACAAAAAAAGCCCGGCGAAACCGGGCGTCTTAAAACTAATTCATCTGCACATTTGAAATCTGTACATCCGTATATCAATTACTTAGTATTATCAGCGTTAAATAATTTTGACTTATCTACTTTCTGAACAGCTTGCCCATCGCTAAGCGTTTTTGAAATAGCCGAATATGGAGCTGATACAACTTCTTCGCCACCCTTAAGGCCGGACAAGACCTGGATGTAACTATCGTTCTGGATACCCGTAGTTACCTGTACCTGTTTAAGCTTACCTGCGTTTAGTACAAATACGTATTCTTTGGCTACCGGACTGATTTGTGGTTTACTCTTATCTTCATCAGCTTTAGGCGGACCGTTATTTTCTTTCTTTTCCTCGCGGGTGGTTACCGATTGGATTGGTACCGACAGAGCCTTGGCCGAATTGGTGCTGATATCAACAGTGGCTGTTAACCCCGGACGGAAAGGTGATGGATTATCGGCTGTTTTCTTTAACAGGGCGGCATATGAATCGGCATTGATCCTTACCTTTACAGTAAAGTTTGTTACCTGGTCGGCAGATGTACCTACCACGTTTGCCGAGCTGCCTATTTCAGTTACCACACCGGTAAATTTCTTGCCTAAAAACGCGTCTACTTCAATTTTTGATGAATCGCCAAGGGAGATACGGTTGATGTCGTTTTCATTCACGTCAACATTCACGTCCATTTTGCTCAGATCAGATATAGTCATGATCTCAGTACCGGCAAATTGCTGGGTACCCAAAACACGCTCACCTTTTTCAACAGATAGCTTTGAAACCACCCCATCAACCGGCGAATAGATAGTTGTTTTCGCCAGGTTATCCTGTGCTTCCTTAACTGATGCCTGTGATTGTGCCAGGCCATATTGCGAGCCTACCACATTTTGTTTGGCAGCTTCAAGCGATGCTTTAGCGCCTTCATATGCAGCTTTGGCATTTTCAAATTCCGAAACCGTTAACACTTTTTTATCATAAAGCTCTTTACTGCGCTTGTAAATACCGGCCTGGTTAGCATAAGTAGCTTCGGCTTGTTTAAGCATCTGGCTTGAATTACCTACGCTTGCTTTTTGGGTATTGTATGACGCGATAGCCCGGTCATAACCCGACTTTAAAATGTCGGGCCTGATCTTACAAAGCAATTGGCCTTTTTTAACCACATCACCCTCTTTTATTGGCAGCTCAACCACCTCACCCGATACTTCGGGGCTTATCTTAACCTCAACATGTGGTTTGATCTTTCCGCTGGCCGATACGGTTTCATTTATTTCGCGTGTTTCGGCCTTTTCGGTAGCTATCTGGGTTAGCGCGGGCTTGCCTATCAGGCCCGTTACCTTAGCAATAATCAGCAGGACAATCAGTGCGCCAAGACCTATCAGAATATATTTAGTAGTTTTTCCCATGACGGTGAATTTGGATATTTTACGGTTAAGATTTTATTAAAGTGTTATAGGGTTGCCTAAATAATAGTCGATTACTTTGCTCCTGAAAATCACCTGGTATTGTGCCTCAATCATATCAAACTGCGATTTGTTGAGATTGGTCAGCGATGTATTATAATCAAGCGAGTTAACCAAACCTACTGTATAGCGTTGCTGTATAATATTAAACGCATCTTTATTGGCATTGTAGGTCTGTGTCGCCGATGCATAACGCTTATCGGCGGCCTGTAAATCCCATACTGCCTGGTAAATGATTTTGCTCAGGTTATTACGCGCCAGTTGCGCAGTTACTTCGGCATTTTGGTTTTGCAGTTTCGCTTTCCGTACCGCAGTGCGCGAAAGGAACCTGTTGAATATCGGAATCTGCAAGCTTACCCCTACCGACTGGTTAAAGTTGTCACCCAGTTGCCTGAAAAAGGGGTTGCTCTTGAAGCCTACTTTGTAATTAGGCACCACAACCGCCTGCTGCGAGTTTTGAACAAAGCCAACGGTATCAAATTTACCGGTTGGTGTAGCGCCAAAAGGCGTATTCTTGGCATCAGAAAAATAAGAGCCGGCAGCACCAAACAAAACCACCGACGGATAATAATTTCCTCTCGCTATTTTAACACCCTGCGCAGCGGCTTTTTGACGCTGTTCGGCTAATAAAACATCAGGGTTTACCGCAAGAGCTGTTTTTACTACCTCCTGGGCATCGTACACCGTTTTTACATTATTTAACTTACTGATGTCGGGCCTTTCAACTCTAATATCAGTGCCGGGATCCATCTCCATATATTGCTTTAAAGTCAGGAGCGATTGCTCCAACTGATTTTCAGCATTGGTGTAATTCAGATCGTTGGTTGAGAGCTGCGCTTTTGCCTGCGACAGATCGGCAAGGGTTTGATTACCCACGTCAAAACTTTTCTGAGCGCGATCTAAAGCTATTTTAGATACATCAATTTGCTGCTGGGCCGCTTTTACCAGATCCTGATTGGTTAATACCAGCAGATAAGTTGTAACTACGTTCAATATCAGGTCATTTTTTACTTTGGCAACATTAGTTTTATCGGCATCAAGCAAAATCTTATTCTGGATTACCGTATTCCGCAATTGTCCGCCCTGAAAGAGGGTAACTTGTGAGGTGAAGTTACCGCTTACCGCCAAAATACGCTGGTTGCTGAACTGGTTGGTTGAAGGGTCGATATTACGGCCAAAGTTGAATGAGCCCTGTGGGCTTACGGCTAAATTTGGCAGTTGATTATATTTCGACTGTTTAAGATCTTCGTTGGTGATGGCAGATGTGAACTCGGCTTGTTTAATAGTAAGGTTACGTTCAAGGGCCAGGTCTACTGCCTTTTGCAAGCCTATTACTTCCTGCGCGCCGGCATTAAAGCTGCATACCGAAAATATAATTGTGCAAATGAGCGTTGCTTTAACTGATAGTAATAATTTTAGTTTCATAAGGTTTTTCTATACAATGGTAAGCAACTGTTCATTACATTGCAGTGTTTATTTTTGTTAAATGTTGTTAATAGGGATAAAACACAAACTACCTCATCTGTATGTACCTGGTTAAAACTCCCTGGCCGCTAAAAAAGCTTTATCCCCAACTTACCTGGGATATAAAATCAACTGACCGTTGCATTTATCTCACTTTTGACGACGGCCCTATACCAATTGTTACACCGGCTGTATTAAATATTTTAAAACAATACAATGCCAAAGCCACCTTTTTTTGCATTGGCGACAATGTACGCAAGCACCCCGATATTTTTGAACAGGTAAAAGCCGGCGGCCATGCCATAGGCAATCATACTTTCAACCATCTCAAAGGGTGGGAAACCGATACCCAAACCTATCTTGATAATTTTTTACAGGCCGATAAATTGCTGGATACGCCATTGTTTCGTCCCCCGTATGGGCGGATAAAAAGGGCGCAGATCCGGGCGCTGAGAACCATAAAGCCTGAGTTGAATATTTTTATGTGGGATGTGCTCAGCGGCGATTTTGATGCGGCCCTTAAACCTGAAGATTGCCTAAAAGGAGTGCTTAAATATACCGAAGCAGGATCGATGGTAGTATTTCATGACAGCATCAAAGCTTTTGATCGATTGGAATATGTACTGCCGCGAGCTTTGGAGGTTTGGAGTAAGGAAGGGTATAGTTTTAAGGGGTTACAGTAAGCAGCTGGCAGTACTCTGTTGGCGACTGTAAGTTGTTAAACATTCCCATTTATTAAATACTGCTTACTGCACAATGAAAACTGCCAACTGAAAACCGCCAACCGGAAACTGCCTACTTTTTATACCTTTGCACCCATGAGCAACGAACTCACCGACAAGGCATTTTGGGCCGGTTACTGGGAATCAAAAAAAGACCTGGCTTTTAATGTGCCGGCTAATTATACTTTTCATAAGCTGCTAAAAAAGACTATCGATACCAATAAACCTGCGTCGGCTATTGAGCTTGGAGGTTTTCCGGGTTATTTTGCCATTTTTTTAAAGAAGTATTTCGGGTTAAAAACTACGCTGTTCGATTTTTATGTGCACCCAAAAGTTTTGAAGGAAGTACTGGATGCCAATCAGCTTAATGATCGGGACATCGTGGTTATTGAGGGTGACCTGTTCAAATATCAACCTGAAACCGAATATGACCTGGTACTTTCATGCGGATTGATTGAACATTTTAACGACACGAAAGGCATTATTGAAAAACACCTCTCTTTCCTTAAACCGGGAGGCACACTGTTTATTACCCTGCCTAACTTTACCGGTGTTAACGGATGGGTACAACGCAACTATGACCTTAATAATTACGAAAAACACAACATCAATAGTATGAACCCTCCATTATTGGCCAGCTATTGCAAGGAATTGGGCTTAAAAAATGTTGAGGCATATTATTACGGCAAATTTTCGGTTTGGCTGGAAGATAAGGCTAACAAGCCTGCCATAGCTAAAGCCATCACCAAGCTGGTTTGGGTAGCAGGCAAGGTTTTTACCAAAATCATACCGGTAGAATCCAAGCTATTATCTCCTTATATTGTGGTTACAGCCACTAAATAATGCTTATTCCTTCGCTTTAAGGAAACTATATTTTGCCAGCTTATGATATAAATATCCGCGCCTTTTCATTGCTTCCGAAAGCGTTTTGTCATCGGCCGGTCCACCGGTTAACTTAGTAACTCCAATTCTTTGGGAGCCATATATACCCGTATGCCCGCTAAAAAGATAGGCTGTGAAACAGGCCACGGCAAACAACAGGGCATGTTCGCCGCCAAATAACTCTATCCCCATAAAAGTACAGGCCAGCGGCGTATTAGTTGCGCCTGCAAAAACCGCTATAAAACCTAAAGCGGCAAATAAACTAACCGGCGCATCAAGTAAGCCGGATAGCGTATTGCCTAAAGTAGCGCCAATATAAAACAGCGGTGTTACCTCGCCGCCTTTAAAACCAGTACCTAAGGTTACGGTAGTGTAAATGGTTTTCCAGAGCCAGCTCCAGGTATCGGCACCGCCGGCATGAAAAGCCGAAGGGATTGTAACAGCGCCAACATGTTCGGCATCTACCCCTAAACTCAGGTAATCGGGTTTGCCATTAACAAAAGTAAGCGCGATAATGATCAGCCCGCCAATAAACGGGATCAACCAGGGTGTTTTAATGTATTGGGTAAAAAAACTTTTGATGCCATGTACCATTTTGGCAAAAAGGTAACTGACCAGCCCGAAAGCGATAGAAGCTACTATAGTTTTGAAGATCATTAACAGGTCGGTTGAAACATAGCCTGAAAACCAATGCGGGATAACGGGGATAATATCAATATGATAAGGCGTATGATGAACACCCCAGGCGGCCACCGTAATATCGCCGGCAATGCCCGCAATAAGACAGGGCAGCAGCGCATTATATTGCACCCGGCCTATAGTCAGCACCTCCATTGCAAAAACAGCACCTGTTAACGGCGTACCAAATACCGCACCGAAACCTGCCGCTATGCCCGCGGTAAGTACTGTTTGGGTATCAGCATCATTTAGTTTAAGCCATTTGCCTATCATTTGTGCTAAGCTGCCGCCCATTTGTACTGCCGTACCCTCGCGCCCGGCCGAGCCGCCAAACAAATGAGTGATAATAGTAGTAATCAGCACCAGTGGGGCCATACGCTTAGGGACCCCGCCACCGGGGTTATGGATTTCATCAATAATTAAATTATTCCCCTTTTCGGCCGGACCACCAAAAAATTTATAAATGAAAAATATCGCGATACCTGCCAATGGCAGCAAAAACAACAGCCAGTTATGTGCAAACCTAAAATAGATAGCCCAACTCAACAACCACAAGAATAAAGCAACCGCGCTGCCAATAACAACAGCTATGGGGATGATAATGACCGTCCACCGGAGGGCGTTTTTAAGAATTTCGAAATGTTGCGAAGAAAAAAGTTGGTTTTGATTTTGCATGTTGCTGATATTTATGTACCCACAAAAAATTAGCACAGGATAAAAGCCTGTGAGTTAATTGTCTGTAGGCGCCATCAGCTTTTTAGGGCGGTTAAGTAGGAAGACACCATTTCCTTTTGTGACGCTAATATAGGTTTCTTTTGTTCTAAAACAAAAGTTTTAAAAGCTCCGGATGTGCGATTCCCCTCTTGAGAGGGGTGTAGGGGTGTGTTTCTGCTTTAGTAAGGCAATCGTACAAACACACCCCTACTAATGCTCCTTCCCACCGCGCCCCCTCTCGAGAGGGGATCTAAAATCTACAAAATAAAATAGCCTTACTTAGCACGTATGCATGAGTAAGGCTATTTTCCCTTGTCTTTTGAACAGACCGGCTCAAGTTATCTACTTAAGCAACGCTTAGTGTTTCCACATCCTTAAGTGCCAGAAGCATTAATTTACCCTGGTATTCCACCCAGATGTCGGCGAAACTATTCTCATCGTACCCCATAAATTTTAATGGATGACCAATGTGCAGGTTTTTCCATTTCTTTCCGATGTACTTAAGGAGTTGTCCGCTTTTTAGTGTGTGCTTTGCCATAAGTTTTAACTTTTAGGAGTGAAAAACTAAATTAATTAACGAAACCGATAAAATTTAACTTTTAAAGAATATTTTTTGAATTGTATCAGGTTTATTACAACTGTTGGTTAAACAGCTTAGCTTTATTTTGCTCAATTACCTCAAGGTAAAAGTTTTCATATTTGGGCAAAATGGTAGATAATTCAAACTCTTTGGCGTGTGCCAGTGCATTTTCTTTAAATTTAGCTAAACGTTCTTCATCCTCCAAAATAAATATTGCTTTTTCTGCCATACCTTCTACATCTCCTGGCTCTTTCAAAAAGCCTGTTACGCCATCAATATTTAATTCGGGCAAACCACCGGCATTACTGCTGATCACCGGCACTTTACAAGCCATAGCTTCAAGCGCTGCTAAACCAAAACTTTCTGATTGCGATGGCATCAGGAACAAATCGGATACTGAAAGGATCTCTTCAACAGCATCCTGTTTACCTAAAAAGCGCACGTTATCGGTAACGCCCAAATCGCGGCAAAGCTGCTCACACATGGAACGTTCGGGGCCGTCGCCTACCATCAATAGTTTCGACGGGATCTTTTTAATCACTTTAGCAAAAATCTTCACTACATCTTCGGTACGTTTAACCTTACGGAAGTTGGAGGTATGCACCAGGATCTTTTCGCCCGAAGGAGCAATCGCTTTCTTAAAATGATCTTTAGGTTTAAGGCTAAACCTGCTAAGGTCAATAAAGTTAGGGATCACGAGGATATCCTTCTTAATATCAAAAAACTTATAGGTGTCCTCTTTAAGGTTTTGCGATACGGCTGTTACACCATCACTTTGGTTGATGGAAAAAGTAACAACGGGTTTAAAGGTGCGGTCTTTACCAACCAACGTAATATCTGTACCGTGCAGTGTAGTTACCACAGGGATATAAATACCATAGGTCATTAATATTTGCTTGGCCATAAACGCGGCCGAAGCATGGGGTATAGCATAATGCACATGCAGTACATCCAATTGTTCATGACGTACCACATCAACCAGCCTGCTTGCCAGGGCCAGCTCGTAGGGCGGAAAATCGAACAGCGGATAGTTGGAAACCGAAACTTCGTGATAAAACAGGTTTTCGGAAAAGAGATCCAACCGCGCCGGCTGGTTATAGGTCACAAAATGAACCTGGTGACCACGGTCTGCAAGGGCTTTACCAAGTTCAGTGGCAACAACCCCGCTTCCGCCAAAGGTTGGGTAACAAACAATTCCGATCTTCATTAATATGTTTTAATTGGTGCAAGTTTAACTGCAATTTACATCAAATGTGTTAAGCTTGTGTAAAATGATGGATGGATGATAATTACTGCATATTTATTTTGCCGGCGTTGCCAACCATATCTGTTACCGAGTGTTTAAACATACATTAGATCGATAATAAACAACTGATTATCAGCATGAGCAATCATATAAATTTAGCAATAAACGGAATACAACATATCGGCGTGCCGGTAACCAATATTGAAGCATCACAACAATTTTACGCCAGACTGGGCTTTAACAATGTAATGCAAGCCCCTTTTACCGATAACAGCGGTACCGGCACCTGCGTTATGATGCAGCGCGGCAATATGATCATGGAGCTTTACCAATTGCCTGAAGCTTCGCTGGCCGGGATCCGTTCAAGATCAAACGGGCACATTGATCATATAGCCTTTGATGTTGATGATATCAACCTCGCCTTTAAAACTATTAAAGAGGGCGGCTTTAACGTGCTTGAACCAGAGCCCGTGTTTTTACAATTCTGGAAAAATGGCTGCAAATATTTCAACATCACCGGGCCGGATGGCGAGCGGCTGGAGTTTAACCAGGTGCTTTGATTTGGGAATTCGGATCTTCGATTTCGGTTTAGTTGTACAGATAAAACAGGTGGTAAGAAATGACAGCAAGTCGATTGGTAAGCCGCCTTGCAAATGGGATACTGAAACAAATATGACTATCCGTTTAGTTATTCAACCATAATTCTTTCTAAGGCTATCTAAACATAATCCACAATTTATTGTCGATATTTATACTATGCTTAAAGCACTTTGTCTCCATATCGCGTTGATCATTTTTACAGCGAGTACATTGCTTGCCCAGCAGCCTGCGTTTAAAGGCGGACAGCAGGCGTTTAATGATTTTCTGAAGACAAAGATCATTTATCCTGAATATTCGCGGCAAAATTGTATTTCGGGAACCATCAATGTTTCGTTTATGGTTGATAAAGATGGTATGGTACATGATGCTAAAGTACAGGATGGCCCCGGTATCGACCTTGACGATGAAGCTTTGAGGGTTATTAAACTTACATCGGGCCAGTGGGTGGTTCCGGCGGGGTATAATCTTAAAACCAATATCGTTCAACCCATCCGTTTTGACCCTGATCCCGCACGTTGCGGGCCTACCAGCATCCGCGACATGCAAAGCGCCATTGCCAGCTATAAAGCTCAGCAGGAACTGGAAAACGCAGTGACCAATTACTACAGCAATAAATACAAAGGCAAGGCCGATACCACCAAAGAGGCTATCATTATTAACCTCAAAAAACAACTTGGCTACGATGATGATTTTATTAATGATGTACTAAGCCAGGCCGGCGAAAAATTTAAACAAGGCGACAAAGAAGGTGCCTGCCATGACTGGAATTTTATCCGCAACATAGGCAGCGATAAAGCCGATAATTTTATAAAGAAGTATTGCGCCCCCTAACCCCCTAAAGGGGAATATACAATCTACAATCAAATTCCCTACCTTGCTCTTGTTATGAAAACCGAACCTGAACTTCGCAAAAAAATAAAAACCTGGGTCATTGTATTTATCATCGGTCTGGTACTAAGTGGTGTAACCGCCTTCCCTATCGAAACTGAACTTGCCTGGCTTGCTAATCATGCCTCTGTATTTCCAGGATTTATGCAGGACTGGCTAACCAATGTTTATCTCGCTGTAAAAACAACCAATCAAAACTATCCTTACCTGGCTTATGGTACCGACTGGCTGGCTTTCGGTCACCTGGTTATTGCTATGGCATTTGTTGGTCCGCTGAAAGATCCGGTTAAAAACATTTGGATAATTGAGTTTGGCATGATTGCCTGTGTAATGGTGTTCCCGCTGGCCTTTATTGCCGGCCCAATCCGCGGTATCCCCGTTTATTGGCGGTTCATTGACTGCTGCTTCGGTATTTTTGGGATCATCCCTTTGTATATCGTTTACCGGGATATTAAAAAGTTGGAAAAGATGAGCAATCAGAACATTGCTCGTTTACATTAAAAAAAACAAATATTATCCCGTCGATTCAATTTTTGGCTCATCGGCTATTCCACTTTTATTCTTTAAAAATGTCCTCCTCTGCTTATATGTTAAAACATTTGTACAAAATGTATGAACATATCATTTTTCATGCTATATTGCCCTCGTTAAATCAATTTGAGTACATAAATATGTATTTGCAAATTGTGCTATAAATTATATAACTTTAATTTCTGTTTAACCAATTTTAAACCCATGTACCGGAAGTTGTATTATGTGTGGCTTACAATAGCCATCTGCATGCTGTACACGCTTTATTCCTGCCATTCATCAGGCGGGATAGCCGAAGAACAGGTGCCCGATACCATCAGCTACAACTTTAATATCCGCCCAATACTTTCAGACAAGTGCTATAAATGCCACGGCCCCGATGCGTCCCATCGCGAAGCCGACCTTAGGCTCGATCTTCCGGAGAGCGCCTACAAGGCATTAAAAGATAACCCATCATCGCACGCGCTTGTCCCCGGAGATCCCATGCAATCGGAGGTTTATCGCCGAATCTCTACCAAAGACACCACCGAGCAGATGCCGCCGGCGTCATCCAATTTAAAGAGGTTATCGCCCTATGAAGTCGAACTCATTCACAAGTGGATAAAACAGGGCGCCAAATATGAAAAGCACTGGGCTTTTGTCGCTCCGCGAAATTACCCGGTTCCGCAGGTAAAAAACACGGCATGGCCTAAAAATGCTATCGATAATTTCGTACTGCAAAAAATGGAGCAGGCCAGCCTGGAGCCTAATCCCGAAGCGGATAAAGAACGCCTGCTGAAACGCATTTCACTCGATTTGACCGGTCTGCCGCCATCCCTTGCTTTAATGGATGAGTTTTTAGCCGATAAAAGCGCCAATGCTTACGAAAAAATGGTGGACAAGCTGATGGCAACTCCGCAATACGGCGAAAAAATGGCGTTGCACTGGCTGGATGTTGCCCGCTATGCCGACTCGCACGGTTATCAGGATGATAATTACCGCACCCAATGGCCATGGCGCGACTGGGTGATCCATGCCTATAACGAAAACCTGCCTTATGATAAATTCATTACCTGGCAGCTGGCGGGCGATCAACTACCCAACGCCACTAAGGAACAGTTGCTGGCAACAGGCTTTAACCGCAACCATAAAATAACCGAAGAAGGTGGCGTAATTGACGAGGAATACCGGGTAAGCTATGTAACCGACCGTACCAACACATTCGGCAAAGCCATGTTGGGCGTTACATTGGAATGTGCCCATTGCCATGACCATAAATACGATCCTTTTTCGCAAAAAGAGTACTACCAGGTTTATGCCTTTTTTAACAATGTGAAGGAAGTGGGCTTGCAATCAACCGTTGGTGGGCCCGAAACCTACGCTAAAAACCCGATGATGCAGATCAGCAACGACGATGTTAAAAAGATCCTGACTTTTGTGAACAAGCGCGATACCGATAAGCTCATCGTATCCATCATGACGGATAGTGACAAAGTGCGGCCAACCTACATCCTCAAACGAGGGAACTATGATGCCCATGGCGATGAGGTGCAGGCCGGCACGCCGAAATCCATTTTGCCATTTACCAATAACTACCCTAAAAACCGTTTAGGCTTGGCCGAATGGCTATTCAACAAAAATAACCCGCTTACCGCACGTGTATTTGTAAACCAAATGTGGCAGGAGTTTTTCGGCAAGGGCATCGTAAAAAGCTCCGGCGACTTCGGTATGCAGGGCGATCTGCCATCGCACCCCGAACTGCTGGACTGGCTCGCTGTTGATTTTCGCGATCATGGCTGGAATATTAAACGGCTGGTAAAGCAGATGGTAATGTCGGCCACTTACCGGCAATCGGCAGCGGCCACACCCGAAAAACTAAAGGAAGATCCGGATAATACGTTATTAGCCCGGGGCCCAAGGGGCCGTTTACCTGCGGAATTTGTCCGTGACCTGGTGTTGGCCAGCAGCGGGCTGCTTAATCCAACCATCGGCGGTCCGAGTGTTAACCCTTACCAGCCGCCGGGCCTTTGGGAAAATGCCACCTCGGGCAGGGGGATTTTGGCGAATTACAAACAGGTGCATGGGCCAAACCTGTACCGCAGGGGAATGTATACCCTAATTAAACGTACCGTTCCGCCAGCATCCTTAGGTATTTTTGATGCCAGCAACCGCGACCAGTGCGAAGTAAAACGCCTGCGTACCAATACCCCATTGCAGGCACTGGTAATGCTCAATGACCCAACCGTATTGGAAAGCGCGAGGGTTTTAGCTGCAAAGCTTTTGCATGATAAAAGCACGCCGACAGCAAAGATCACCAAAGCGTTCCGCTTGATCCTCTGCCGCCATCCGCAGGAAAAAGAACTGGCTATTTTAACTTCATACTATACAGATGAACTAAAAACCATGAAAAAGGCCGATGCCGAAAAATTGCTAACCGTGGGCGAATACCCGGTACCGGCCAATCTGGATAAAATAACACTGGCAGCTATGATGAAAGTGGTTGATACCATGTATAATCTGGAAGAAGCCATAACAAAAACCTGAGCACATGGAAAAAGATTTTTTAGAAAACAGGCTTAACATCAACCGGCGCAGGTTTCTATCCAGGCTCAGTTTGGGTATTGGCAGCGTAGCATTGGGTTCATTGCTCATTCCTGATCTGTTTAGCGGCAAGGGAGATGAAGCCGAAGCTGATTTTATTCCTGGCATTCCCAATTTTGCGCCTAAAGCCAAACGGGTGATCTACCTGTTTCAGGATGGGGCACCTTCGCAACTGGAATCATTTGATTACAAGCCAAAACTTCGCGAAATGATGGGGCAGGAATTACCTGCATCTGTTCGTGGCAATCAGATCCTGACAGGCATGACTGCTAAGCAGGCTTCGTTCCCGCTGGTAGGTTCATTTTATGATTTTAAGCAATATGGCGAGTCTCGAGCCTGGATCAGCGATATGTTCCCGCACATAGGCAAAATTGCCGATGACATCTGCATTATTAAATCGCTTAACACCGATGCCATCAATCATGATCCGGCACTTACCTTTTTCCAAACCGGGGCACAGCAGGGCAACCGGCCAAGCATGGGCTCGTGGGTAAGCTATGGCCTCGGCAGCGAGAATAAAAATCTGCCGGCTTTCACCGTATTGCTCTCTAAAGGCAAGGGAAACGGGCAGGGTGTTTACTCCAAACTATGGAGTAACGGTTTCTTAGATTCCATTCACCAGGGTGTACAGTTCAGCAGCGGCGAAGACCCAATCCTGTACCTGAATGATCCTGAAGGACTGAACCGTCACGAACGCCGCAAAATGCTGGATAAACTGGCCGAGCTCAATGACATGAATTATAAGGAGTTCGGTGATCCGGAAATAAACACCAAAGTACAGCAATATGAAATGGCGTACCGCATGCAAACCGCGGTACCTGAAATTATGGATGTAGGCAAGGAGTCGGACGACATTGTGAAAATGTATGGCCCAGAATGCTTAATCCCTGGTACCTATGCAGCTAACTGCCTGCTGGCCCGTAAGCTATCAGAAAACGGCGTGCGCTTTGTGCAGCTCTACCACCAGGGCTGGGACCAGCACAGCAACCTGCCACAGGAAATGGCAGGGCAGGCCAAAGATGTCGACCAGGCATCGGCAGCGCTGGTTACCGATTTGAAACAACGCGGCCTGCTGGATGAAACACTGGTGATCTGGGGCGGTGAGTTCGGACGAACCAATTACAGCCAGGGTAAGTTGGAGAAAGCTAATTATGGGCGCGATCATCATCCCCGCTGTTTTAGCATCTGGATGGCCGGAGGCGGTATCAAACCCGGCATAGTTTACGGCGAAACAGATGAGTTTGGCTACAACATCGTAAAAGATCCGGTGCACGTGCATGATTTCCATGCCACCATTTTAAATCAATTAGGTATCGACCATAAAAAACTAACTTATAAAAGCCAAGGCAGGAGATATAGACTGACGGATGTAGCGGGGAATGTGGTGAAGGGGATAATAGCGTAGCCCCCTCTAAACCCTCCCCATTCAACTATGTCATTGCGAGGTACGAAGCAATCGCACGGAGGCCGAGGCACTATGCAAGTCCGCCCTGTAAAGTTCGCGATTGCTTCGTTCCTCGCAATGACGGGATGAACAAGAATTCAAAAAATCGGTGTAATCAAAAGAAATAATCAGCGAAATCAACGCAATCATAAAAATCAACGGTATGGAAAGAAGAGAATTTATCAAGCACACTTCAGTTTTATCAGCAGGCTTTTTTATAGCTAAAGACATGTTAGCAAAAGATAACGGGCCAATTTACGGCCACGGAAATATGCGCTATCGCATGGATAAAAACTGGAGCAAGGCCGATTCGCAGAAGAACCCGGTGAATGATTGCCATGAGATGGTACAGGATTCAAAAGGCCGCATTTTACTGCTCACTAACGAGACTAAGAACAATGTACTCATTTATAATAAATCGGGCAAGCTGCTAAGTACCTGGGGGCATGATTTTCCCGGCGCACATGGCCTCACCCTGTTTAATGAAAACGGCACCGAAGTACTGTTCATAACCGATACCGTAAAACACCAGGTTTATAAAACCACGCTTGATGGCCGTATATTAATGACCATTAATGTGCCGCTCGAAACCGGCGTTTACAAAAAGGCCGAAGAGTTTATCCCTACAGAAACCACTATTGACAGCAATGGCGACATTTTTATTGCCGATGGCTATGGGGCCCAATACGTTACCCATTATGATAAGGATGGCAAGCTAAAAGGCTTCTTCGGCGGTAAGGGCGAAGGCGACGAACATTTAGATAATGCGCACGGTATCGTGATTGACAGGCGATATGATACACCGACATTACTGGTCACCGATCGTACCCGTAACTGCTTTAAGCGCTTCAGCATGGATGGCAAACTACAGGAAGTGATCAAGCTTCCGGGAGCCTGCGTTTGCCGCCCGGTAATTAAGGGCGATCATTTGTATGCTGCCGTACTTCGCTCGCCCGACCTGAGCAAGGAGAATACCGGCTTTACTACCATATTAGATAAAAACAACAAAGTAGTATCCAACCTTGGCGGTACCGAACCAGTGTATACCGACGGCGTACTGCAACCAATGGCCCAGGCCGAAAAGATTTTCCTGAACCCACATGATGTTTGTGTGGATAACGACGAGAATTTGTACGTAGCCCAATGGGCATCAGGCAAAGTATATCCTTATAAATTCACAAGGGTTTAATTAATACACATATAGCCCGGCGTATATGAAAAGCAGCCACAAAGGTTTTGCGGAAGGGACATTATTTGCCCTTAATATTTTTATTGTAGTGCTGCTTATAGCCGGCGATAGCCTGGTTGTGCCCCGCTGGCTGCAACCGGTTGGCCGTATGCACCCGCTCATTCTGCATTTCCCCATCGTGATACTGATGCTGGCCATGGTGATGGAGTTTTTCCGTTATCGGGCCGAGTTTATTAACGAAAAACTGTATCAAACCTTTACAAGTTACCTGCTGCTGCTGGGTGCATTACTGTCATCAATAACGGTGATCATGGGCTTGTTCCTTTCAAGGGAGTCGGGCTATGAAGGCGATACTTTACAATGGCATAAATGGTTTGGAGTAAGCGTGGCCTTTGCCGGGTATGGAGTGTACCTCATCCGCCATACCTCAAAATATACCATAAAGCTCGCTAAAGCCGGAGCTATAATAACCGTTTTCTGTTTAATTGTTGCCGGGCACCTTGGCGGCAACCTTACCCATGGCAATGATTTTGTTTTGGGCCCGGTAATGGATAAGAGCAAAAACGTGGTACCGATAGACCAGGCCCTGGTTTATAACGATGTGATCCGCCCGATATTTGAGGTTAAATGCCAAAGCTGCCATAATATCGATAAAAAGAAAGGTGGCCTGATGCTTACCGATTCGGCAGCGATAATGAAAGGCGGCAAAACCGGCAAGCTATTCATAGCCGGCGACCCGGCCATGAGCCTGCTGCTGCAACGTGTGCACCTGCCCGAAACCGAAAAGAAACACATGCCGCCTACCGGCAAAACGCAGCTTACCGATGATGAAAAAATGCTGCTTTACCTGTGGGTAAAAAGCAAGGCACGCTTCGGCAAAAAAGTGATCGACCTGCCAGCTAACGATTCATTACGGATGATAGCCGCCACCCACTTAAAACCCGCAGAAAGCGAAGAAGAGGTTTATGACTTTTCGGCAGCTAACGAAAAGGAAATTCAAAAGCTGAACAACAACTACCGGGTGGTTTATCCGCTGGCCAGCGAGTCGCCGGCGCTGGCGGTTAATATTTACAATAAAAGCACCTATAATGTAAAAGTGCTGGAGGAGTTAAGTTCTATAAAAAAACAGGTGGTATCGCTCGATCTGAACAAGATGCCCGTAAAGGATACCGACCTGAAAACGATTGCCAAATTTGAAAACCTTCGCAGGCTAAACCTTAACTTCAGTGATGTTACGGGCAAAGGCTTAAAGGAATTAGCAGGTTTAAAATACCTCAAAAGTATTTCACTAACGGGTGTTAAACTTAATATAGCCGATGTAAAACAGCTCGTCGCTATAAAAAGCCTCAATGAACTGGCGGTATGGAATAGCGGCCTGAACCCGGCCGATCTGCAATCGCTTCAAAAACAAAACCCCAAACTGAGCCTGTTAACCGGCTTTAAGGATGATGGTAAGGCGCTTAAGCTCACCAGTCCGCAGTTAAAAAATACGGCAGTTATATTTAAGCAGAGTTATGCTTTACTACTTAGCAACCCTATAAAAGGTGCGGATATTCGGTACACTACTGATGGTTCGGTGCCTGATAGTATCAAGGCTGCATCTTACAAACCGGGAATTATACTTACCCGAAGTACTGCGATCAGGACAAGGGCGTTTAAAGCGGGATGGATTGGCAGCGATACCGTGCAATTCAATGTTTATAAATGTGCCTATACGCCCGATAGCATCAGCTTTGTCAAATATCCTGACGACAAATACAAAGGCGATGGCGCTAAAACAATTATCGATAAAGAATTAGGCGGCGACAATTTTGGCAACGGAAAATGGGTTGCATCGCAAAAGGATCTGACGGTGATCATGTGGTTTAATAAACCAATTGATCTGCATTCGGTTGGTCTCAATGTAATGCGCAATACAGGTTCCCAGATCTTTTTGCCCGCCGGGGTTGAGGTTTGGGGAGGCACCGATCAAAACCATCTCAAGCTATTAAGCACACTTAAAACAGGGGTACCAAAAAAGTCTGATCCGTTTGCTTTGATTCCATTGGAATGTAAGTTAAAATCCGAACAAAAGATATCCTGCATCAAACTGGTTGCCCAACCGCTTAAAAGCGTGCCGGCATGGCATCCGGCCAAAGGCAAACCGGGCTGGGTGTTTTTGGATGAGGTGTTTTTGAATTGATGCTTAACAACTAATAGCATCTTGCGCTCCCCTGCTATTCTTTAACCTACCATCCCGACAAAAGAAACCCTGGAGCATGCAAACTATCTTAAACTCTTTATCTTAGAAACTGTTTATTTTTGACAAATATCGTTTACCGGTAGATAAAACTTCATTGCCGTTGGTTTTAACCAACGGAATAAAGCATTCACAACAAGAGGGCTTCAGCCCAAATCCGCTTGCATAATTAGGCTAAAGCCAGGAGTTTTCGGCTCTTAATCCGTTGGTTAAAACCAACGGCAATTAATATTCTTCATTCTTAAACAGCTTCTTAGAAAAGAAAAACGGAAGCATCGGCCCGGAGCCAGATTATTGTCTTGCAAAAAGACTCAAAAAAGTAGTTAAGCCCACTTTTTCTATCATTCGCCAATCTGCATAATATTTCATTAATTTGCTTAGCCGATTAAAACCAGGCAGCGATATTTCTATTATTTATTGATGGATAAAAAATTAAACAAGATCACAGTTGTTGGCGGGGGGAGCTGGGCTACGGCTAATATTAAAATGCTTATCGATAACACCACCCCAAAAGAAATTTTTTGGTGGATGCGTAACGCCGAAGCTGTGGAACATTTGAAAAAGTTTGCGCGTAATCCGCATTACCTGAGTTCGGTGGAGATCAAACTTCCCGAACAAAATATATCTACCGATCTGAAACCGCTTATCGCAGCTGCTGACATTGTGTTGCTTAATGTACCGGCTGCTTTTTTGAAAGATGCGCTAAAAGATATAACTGCTGCCGATCTGAAAGGTAAAAAGATAGTATCGGCTATAAAAGGTATCGTGCCCGATGAAAATTTGATAATTGCCGAGTTTCTTCATCAAAAATACGATATATCGTTTGATGATTTTATGGTGATCAGCGGTCCGTGCCATGCTGAGGAAGTAGCGCTCGAAAAATTATCATATCTAACTATAGCTTCCGGAGATACAAGACTTGCCTCGCGGTTTGCGGGAATGATCAATACCCGGTATATCAAAACAAACATTTCTGATGATATCTATGGTACAGAATACGGGGCTGTTTTAAAGAATGTATATGCCATTGCCAGTGGTATTTGCCACGGTGTGGGCTATGGAGATAATTTCCAGGCGGTGCTGATATCAAACGCCATTCGCGAATTGGAACGTTTTGTGGCCGCTGTACATCCTATCGACAGGGATATTAAAGAATCCGCTTACCTGGGCGATCTGCTGGTTACTGCTTATTCGCAATTTAGCCGTAACCGCACCTTTGGTAACATGATAGGCAAGGGATATACAGTAACATCGGCCCAACTGGAAATGAACATGATTGCCGAGGGGTACTATGCAGTAAATTGCCTACATGAAGTTAATAAGCAATACGGTGTAAGCATCCCTATTTGCGAGGCGGTTTACGCTATTTTATATCAAAAGCGCTCACCTGTGATAGAAATGAGAAATTTGGCCGAAAAATTGAGTTGATTTTATTAAAAAACTTAATTACCGTCAATATGAAAAATCTGTTTAAAATAGCCCTGTTTGCTGCCGGTACATTTATGGTTAGCCCGGGCTTTACTCAAACGCATAAGGATTCAACCCTCGGTGGTAAGATCAGCAAAACCACAAAAAAAATAGGCCATAAAACATCCGAAGTTGCGGCCAAAGGCGCAGCTACAGTAGCTGATAAGAAATATGCCGGCAAGGTTGGCCCTAATGGCGAAACCATTTACATTGATAAATATTCGCATTATTTTTATGTGAATAAAAAAGGTCACCGGGTTTATCTGAAAAAATCTGAACTGATAGATAAACCTACCCAATAATTAAATTCAACAAAGGCGTAAGCCGTTCTAAAAAAATCCTGATCCGTCATGAAAAAGTTTGCTCCCATATTTGCTGCAGTTGCAGGCATGTTATTGATATACGCTTGTTCTCAGCCGCCGGCTGCCAATAAAAAGCTGGAAGGTAACTGGAAATCAAAAGATGGTGCTACCAAGCTTTCGATAACGGATAAAGATTTTATTATGGACGACGGGCAGGCCAGCAAAGAGGATTATTTTGTAAAAAATGATACCATTTATACCTCATACCAGGGAAGCAGGCCTTATACTAAGTTTTTTATTAAGGAACTTACCGACAGTAAGCTAACGCTTTGTTATCCTGATTCGGACATTGTTGAATTTAGCCGTTAATGTAGGCTGAAAGCTGAATGCTTAAAGCTCATAAGTTTTATGGATAGGTTGTGAAGTTTGCTTATGACCAGAAAAGGCGGGCTTATATATAAAACAAAAGCCTTTGTTCCCGTATGCAGCGGTAAAAAGGCTTTGTTAACAAAACTAAACTAAAACTAATGCTTCTTACTAAAGGAAGCTCATGAAAACCACCCTTTGGGCCTCAAGTCTGGAGTCATGAGTTCTAAGTCTTAAATCGATAAAACGACTTCAAATAAGACTTAGAACTTTCGACTTTAAACTTGCGACTTCAATCGGTGGTTTTTTTATGATGGATAATTAAAATCTCCTTCTGCGCTCAGGGCGATCTTCACGGGGTTTGCCTGAAAAGTCGCGGAAACCACCGCCATTGCTGTGCTCGCGCCTTTCGTTGCCACGGTAACCACCGCTTTCACGACGCTCGCCACCACGGTAACCACCTTCACGGCGATCTCCGCCACGGTATCCGCCTTCACGACGATCACCACCGCGGTATCCGCCTTCACGGCGTTCGCCGCCGCTACGGTTATCGCTGGTGCCCTCGCCAGAGATCTCGATCCTTACGGGGCGACCTTTATATTCGGCTTCTTTAAAGCTGGCCATCACTTTATCAACATCTTCGTTTTGTACTTCAAAGAAAGAGTACACACCTTTAACATCGATTTTACCCACGGTACGGCCGCTTATTTTGGTAGTGTTACAGATGTAACCTAACAAATCGCCGCGGTTAAATTCATCAACCGAACCTAAGTTTATAAATAAACGGGTAAAGTTGCCACGTACACCATTGCCGCGTTCGCCGCGATCTTCGAACCTGTTACGGCCTTCTTCAACGCTGGCATTCAGGTCAGGAGCGTTTTTGTAATAATCAAGGAAACGGTTAAATTCAATTGAAGCAAATCGTTTGATGAAATCTTCCTTGGTGAAATCTTTAAACTCGTCATAAATGCGTGGCAGGTATTGCTCAATCTGCTCTTCGTTAACAGTTACGTTATGTACTTTGTGAACGATAGAGAATAATTGTTTTTCGCAAACATCAAAACCTGTAGGGATCTCAGCTTTCACGAATTTTTTACCAATAACACGCTCAATCTGGCGAATTTTGCCTAATTCTTTGGCGTTAACGATAGAGATTGATACACCGGTTTTACCTGCACGGGCTGTACGGCCGCTACGGTGAGTGTAGTTTTCAATCTCGTCGGGTAATGAATAGTTAATAACGTGAGTTACGTCGTTAACGTCGATACCACGTGCGGCAACGTCAGTAGCAATTAATAATTGCAGGCTGCGCTCACGGTAGCGTTTCATCACTTTATCGCGTTGTTGCTGTGAAAGGTCACCGTGCAATGAATCGGCATTGTAGCCGTCTTTGATCAGCGATTCAGCAATTTCCTGGGTTTCAATTTTGGTACGGCAAAATACGATACCAAAAATATCAGGATTAAAGTCAACAATACGTTTAAACGCGGCATACTTGTCACGGGCACGTACTATATAGTACTCATGCTCGATATTGGCATTGCCGGTGTTTTTTGCGCCCATGGTAAGCTCGAAAGGATCGGTCATGTATTTTTTCGCGATCCGCCTTACTTCGGCAGGCATAGTGGCCGAGAATAGCCAGGTTTTTTTCTCTTCGGGTGTGGTAGATAAGATACTATCAATGTCTTCCTGAAAGCCCATATTGAGCATTTCATCAGCCTCATCCAATACTACATACTTCACAGCCGAAAAATCAATAGCCTTACGGTTAATGATATCAAGCATACGCCCTGGTGTAGCAACTACGATCTGTACGCCGCGTTTAATCTGGCGTAACTGGTCCATAATGCTTGCTCCGCCATAAACAGCAACAACGTGTACGTTGCTCATTTTTTTGGAGTAGTTCTTAATGTCGTTCGCGATTTGTAAACAAAGTTCGCGCGTTGGGCATAAAACAAGTGCCTGTGGATGATTTTCTTCGAAATCAAGCAGTTCCAATAATGGTAGGCCAAAGGCAGCAGTTTTTCCGGTCCCGGTTTGGGCTAATCCGACAAAATCGTTGCTGCCTGTTAACAATACCGGGATTGACTGCTCCTGGATTGGTGTAGGATTCTCAAATCCTAACTCAGAGATGGCATTAACAATATCATGACGGATTCCCAGTTCAATAAATGGGTTGTTCATGAATTTAAATAACGAATTTGACAACATCGTCAAATCGGGCGCAAAGATAGTGTTAATGTTTTATAATTCCAATAGGTGGGTTGAGATAAAATGAAGTTTGGTAGTATTATTGAGAATAAGCTACTAATTGACTGAAAAAAAACCAGTTAATTAATAATTTCATAACAAGGATTACTTTTTTCTCCGGTTTTTAAAGCCCGATTTTCAGATAACAAGGGGCTTTATTAAGCATGAAAATCATAATCTATTACCTGGTTTTTACAAAGGGATTGCAAACAATGAACTTAGGTTAGTCATAAGTTTTAAATATAGAAAAGGAAACCAGACTTATAACTGCCGACTTAGTACTGTCGACTTAGTACTGTCGACTTAACACTAACCCGGGTTTACCTCAACCTGTCGGCCGATTTTACCAGCTTCTCATCTTTTTTTATGCTTTTTTGTGCGAAGATGATCAGTATAATGCTTAGTGAAGTAAGGAACAGGCCAATGCCCATCGTGCGTGTATCAAGGGTAATGCTGCCTGCTGCGCCTTTAACAGTTTGTGCCATCCAGAAACTGTAGCCAATAAGTACCAGTATAGCACTGTAGCAGAAGGCTATTTGCTGTTTTCGGTTTTTATATAGAAAAATGATGACCAGGGGAATGAGGGCAACAATAGCTGTTATAGCGGTGAGTGCCACAAATGTTTGGGTATGTTGCTGTACGCCGTTCACATCCTGGTAAATACCGGTAACCATAATGCTTGAGGGTTTATCATTAACATAGACGTTGTGGGCAAGCGGAAAAAAGAAAAGGGCGAACAGCACAAGGCTGGCGAACAAAAGGTAAATGCTTTGGATGCGTTGCAGCATGATATTAAAAATTATAAAGGCAAATATAAATGTTTTGCTTATTGGAGAAGCACTAATTTAATAGCGATATCGCTTGCTTTGAATGATAATTATTTAATGTATATTTATTTGTATTTAAACAATTGTCAAATGCCCCGCATTAGTGAACAAAACCCCGAAGATGTTAAATTTGAGAACGTCCATTTAAAAAGGATTTTCCTTGAGCACCTGAACAGTATTTATTTTGGTAAAAAACATCTGATTGATTTTTTTGAAGAGATAAAAGAGCTTGCATCCTTAGCTTATTTGAAGGAGGCCGTACAGGAATGTCATGAAGCTACCCAAAAGCAGCTTACCCATCTCGATTCTATTTACAGCGCCATTAATGAAACGCCATCAAAAACGACGGTACTTGGCATAAAAGCCATGACGCTTGAAGCTTATATATCGGCAATTAAAACCGGGAAAACCGCCATGGAGCGTGATGTGTTCATTGTATTTTATGTGCAGATCATCGAAGGTATTGAAATAACCTATTTTGATGTTTTGCGTAACCTGGCAAAAACCATTGGCTATAGCAATACCTTTATCAATAAGCCTTTTAATCTGGCTGTTAAAAATAAACTGGCGTTTGAGGCTATCTATAAGGCCTATATAACCGAACCCGCATAATACTATGACCAAATTATGAACCCGGCATAGGCGGCAGATTGTTAACTTTGCCTCGTGAGCAACAACCAGCGTTATTTTATTGAACTGGCCTACAATGGCACTGCCTATCACGGCTGGCAAATACAGCAAAATGCCGTAAGTGTACAGGAATTGCTGAACAAGGCACTAAGCACAATTTTACGGCAGCCCATAGAAACAACCGGCTGCGGCCGCACAGATACGGGCGTGCACGCCAAAGAATTCTTCGCGCATTTTGATGTTGAGGGTAATAGTTCATCGTTCATAGAACATGGCAAAGTTGACGGCCATGAACCATCAACTATTAACCATGAACAGGTGGTGAGGGGCCTCAACGCCCTGCTTCCACCTGATATCGCTATAAAAAATATTATCCCGGTACATGCCGATGCACATGCCCGTTTTGATGCCACATCGCGCTCGTATCAGTATCATGTTCACTTTAATAAAGACCCTTTTTTGCAAGGGGCTTCCTGGCAATTGCGCGATATGCCTGATATTAATTTGATGAACCAAGCCGCGGCCATTATGATGGAGTACATTGATTTTAGCTGTTTCAGTAAATCAAACACCCAGGTAAAAACCAATAACTGCAAAATCACCCGTGCCGAATGGGTGAAAACCGAAAACGGCATTGTTTTCCATATCACTGCCGACAGGTTTTTGCGCAACATGGTGCGGGCCATTGTAGGTACCTTGATGATGATTGGCCGGGAAGAAATGCAACCGGAAGGTATCCGTGAAATTATTGAAAGTAAAAACCGCTCCAATGCCGGCACCAGCGTACCGGCTTGCGGGTTGTATTTGACGGAAGTTAAATATCCTTACCAACTGGTCGCTCCATTAGCCCCCTAGCCCCCTGAAGGGGGAACAATGGTGGATAATGTGGATGAGATTTGACGATAGATAATTATACTTTAACTTTGATATAGTGGCTAAAGAAGAAAAAGATAATAAACAGGAAACTCCCTCCTCAGCAAATGAGGGAGCAACCAAGCAAGCAGCCCCCCCTTCTGGGGGCGTAACCGGAAAGGCCCTCGACTGGAAGCTACTCGGCCGGGTAATGCATTACGTTAAGCCGTATAATAAAACCTTTGTTATAGCTACTTTCCTCACCATTTTTATAGCAGCCAATGCTTTGCTGCAGCCAATCCTGATCCAACGTACATTGGATGTTAATATTTTGAACGATGATTATAATGGGTTGGTTTTTATGGTTGAGCTCATGATAGCACAGCTTCTCATTCAAACTATTGTGCAGTACTACCAAACTTATTTAACCAATGCGCTGGGCCAATATGTGATCCGCGATTTGAGGATCGATATTTTTAACCACATTACCAGTTTAAGATTAAAATACTTCGACCGTACGCCTATCGGTATGCTTATTACCCGTACGGTGTCCGACCTGGAAACTATTGCCGATATTTTTTCCGAAGGGTTGATCTCTATTATGGGTGATATGCTGTTGGTGGTTGCAGTGATAGGCTATATGCTTTGGCAGGACTGGAAACTGGCCCTGATCACGCTCATTCCGATGCCCTTCCTATTTGCTTCAACCTATGTGTTTAAGGAGGCTATCAAGTCATCATTCCAGGAGGTGCGTACGCAGGTGGCACGGCTCAATACTTTCCTGGCTGAGCACATTTCAGGGATCAGCGTGATCCAGATCTTCGCCCGTGAAGACCAGGAGATGCGCAAATTTAAAGCCGTGAACGAGAAGTACCGCGATGCCAATATCCGCTCCAACTGGTATTATTCGATATTCTTTCCTGTAGTAGAAATTCTGTTTGCCATATGCATGGGCCTGTTGGTTTGGTATGGTTGTAAACGAATGCTGTCAGATAGTCAAATGCTAACTATCTCCGCATCAGGCAAGGGAATTACTCCCGGATTAATCACCAGCTTTATAGTATTGCTGAATATGTTATTCAGGCCTATCCGCCAGCTGGCCGATAAGTTTAATACCCTGCAAATGGGCATGGTTGGTGCCGACAGGATTTTTAAAGTACTGGATACAGACGAGGTGGCCGAAAATAAAGGCACACTTACAACAGGCAGACTGCAGGGCGATATTAGCTTTGATAAAGTATGGTTTGCCTATAACGATGAAAACTGGGTGCTGAAAAACATCAGCTTCCATATCAAACCCGGCGAAACCCTGGCTTTGGTAGGGGCAACCGGCGCAGGTAAATCATCAACCATTAATATCCTGAACCGTTTTTATGAAATTGGCAAAGGCTGTGTAAGGGTTGATGGGCACGATATCCATGATTACGACGTAAACTACCTGCGCTCGCAGATAGCCACCGTGATACAGGATGTTTTTTTGTTCAGCGATACCATTGCCAATAATATCAGCCTCAATAATCCCACTATTACCCGTGAGCAGATCATAGCTGCAGCCAAAGATGTTGGTGCACATGATTTCATTGAACGTTTACCCGGCGGCTACGATTATAATGTGATGGAACGCGGCTCAACACTTTCGGCCGGGCAATCGCAGCTGATCTCGTTTATCAGGGCGCTGGTTTATAATCCCGCGATCCTGGTTTTGGACGAAGCTACGTCATCTGTTGATACGGAAACCGAGATCCTGATCCAGAATGCCATCAATAAATTAATGGAAGGCCGCACGGCTATAGTGATAGCCCACAGGCTTTCCACCATTCAAAACGCCGACAGGATCATTGTACTTGATCACGGCGAGATCATGGAAACGGGCAGTCACCAGGAATTGCTTAAAATTGAGAACGGCCACTACCGGAAATTGTACGACCTTCAGTTTAACTCGGCGGGAATTGCGAGATAGATACATATTAAATCATGTCATTGCGAGCGCAGCGTGGCAATCCCATAGCCAATGCATGTTCGATATGCATAGCTACGAGATTGCTTCGTCGTTCCTCCTCGCAATGACAAATATTGTGTGACTCACTTCTTCGGTACACTCTTCACCGAATGAACCGGTTGTTCTTCTTTCTCATGCTTTTTGGCAATATCGCCTCCATGCGGATTATCGGCGTGATATTGTTTATCTTCTTTACGCACCTTGCTTTTATGCCCGTTGTCATTGGGGCTGTGGGTCGGGGTATCTGATGGCGAAGGTTTATCTTTTTCGTTTGCTGGCTTTGTCATGTATTGATAACAATAGCGGTAGCGCTTTGTTTAACTCCAGGTTTAGATCCGAATTTGATGTTTAATTTGTCTGAATCAGAATTTTGTCTGAACTCGAATCTTTTGAATTAAGGAATTTATCGAATGCAAGGCAATTCATTAATTCATCTAATTCGTTTAATTCGAGTTCTGACAAAATCAACGGTTCTGTTGTTAATAAATGTTAAATCTGTTAAGCTAAAGCGTTATTAAACATATTTATAAGCAATAAACTTTTACCTTTAGGGAGGGTTTCTTATTTTCGCAGAAATATGATGTTAACTTGAGGGGGGATAGTGATCTCAAATCTCATGTCTAATATCTCACATCTAACAAGAGTAAATGGAAGAATTTGAAGCAAGCGCATCCTCTAAAAAGACAAAAACCATCTACATTTCAACTGTATTTGGTATTGCCATGGTGCTGTTAATGGTAGGCCTGCTGGGTTTAATACTGGTGTACGCTAAAAATATTTCGAGCTATGTTAAAGAAAACATCGTGCTTAATATTTTTGTTGATGATGCTGCCCACGAAAGCGACGTATTGCAACTTCAAAAACAGTTGGATGGCAACGTAATGGTAAAACAAACCCAATACGTAAGTAAAGAGCTTGCCGCCCGCAACCTGCAAAAAGATCTTGGCGAAGATTTTGTAAAGTTTTTAGGTTACAATCCGCTATCGCAGTCAGTTGATGTTTACCTGAAAGCGGAGTATGCCAATAACAAGGATATTGAAAAGTTTAAAGCCGAATTGCTTAAGAACCCATTAGTAAAGGAGGTTAAATATCAGCAATCGCTGGTTGACCAAATGAACCAGAATGTAACGACCATCAGTTTGATCATCCTTACCTTTGCCGGTATTTTTGTGGTGCTTTCGGTAGCGTTGATTAACAATACCATCAGGCTGGCCATTTATTCGCAGCGTTTCCTGATCAAATCGATGCAGCTGGTTGGCGCAACCAAAGGATTTATCCGCAAGCCTTTTTTACTGTACGGGATCTGGCATGGTTTATTAGGCGGGTTAATTGCTATTATCCTGCTGATAGGTACTTTATATGTTGCTTATGACAACGTACCCGACTTGGTGTTTTTACAAAACTACACCGAGTTTGGCATCGTGTTTTTAGTTGTAGTTGGGCTGGGTATTTTTATATCAGGCTTCAGTACCTTTTTAGCAGTTAACAAGTTTTTACGTTTAAAAATATACGATCTGTACAGATAGAGGTTAAAGGCAAAAGGTTTAAGCTTAAAGGCTTAATCTGAACTTTCAACCACTAATTCATTAACTCAATAATTCAGTAATTAAAAGATAAATGGCACAAAAATTTAAACCAGCCGGCCCTGGAAAAACAACTACTGCAACATCGCCGGCAGCTACCGGTGCTGCAAAAGCTACTGCGCCTGCACAACCGGTACAATTTATATTTGATAAAAGCAATTACCGCATGCTGATCATCAGCGTGGCTGTTGTTGCCTTCGGTTTTGTCCTGATGTCGGGCACAACTGACATTTACAGCACTACCAAAATAGTTATCGCCCCAATAGTAGTTTTGGGCGGTTTTGCTTTGGGTTTCTTCGCTATCCTTAAAAAGCCTTCGGCTAATTAATACAGTAACCATGCTGAATTTTACAGTAGATATGTTTTAGTGAAAGATATCTACTGTAATAACGTATATCTCTACCTCAACCCCTTAAAACCCCAATGAATTTAATCCATGTTATTATCCTTGCAATTATTGAAGGGATAACTGAATTTTTACCTGTATCATCAACCGGGCACATGATCATTGCTTCATCAGTAATGGGCATAGCAGCCGATCCTTTTGTTAAGCTTTTTACTATTGCCATACAGCTGGGTGCCATCTTATCGGTAGTGTTCCTGTACTGGAGAAGGTTCCTCCAATCGGTTAATTTTTATTTAAAACTGTTTATCGCTTTTATACCTGCAGCGGTATTTGGCGTATTGTTTAGCAAAAAGATAGATGCTTTATTGGAGAGCGCGCTTACGGTTGGTATTACCCTGTTTGTTGGCGGCATTATTTTATTGTTTGTTGATAAATGGTTCAACAAGCCGGTGATTAAAGAAGAAAAGGATATCAGCAATTTAACGGCACTTAAAATAGGCTTTTTTCAGTGTTTGGCTATGATCCCGGGCACATCACGTTCGGCCGCTACCATTGTTGGTGGTATGGCACAGAAACTGAGCCGTACTGCAGCCGCCGAGTTTTCATTCTTTTTGGCGGTGCCGACTATGTTTGCCGCGACTGCAAAAAAACTATATGACTTCCATAAAGAGGGGCATGTATTTACTGGCGAAGAAATTAAACTGCTGGCCATAGGTAATATCATTGCTTTTATTGTTGCCATGCTGGCTATTAAAACATTCATTACTTTTCTTGAGCGCCGTGGCTTCCAGATTTTCGGCTGGTACCGTATCGTGGTTGGAGCTGTTATTATAGGATTAATTTTGAGCGGACATCCGTTGCAAACAGTATAAACCTTTAAGTATATCGCGTTAATTTGCGTCGCGCCGGATCAGTCTCATACCAAAGGAGATTGATCCGGCGCAGTAATTTATAGCTTGTCAGGCAATAGGGGCGAAAATCGTACCTTTGCGAAAAATCGGATAAATTGATCCGACATAAATAAAAGATTTGAAGAACACGTACACTAAAATAGAGGAATTTGCTGAAGGTCAGCTACTGCTGGTTAATAAACCATACCAATGGACAAGCTTTGATGTGGTTGGCAAGCTCCGCAATTCATTTAAGCCGCTTAAGCTTAAGGTTGGCCATGCAGGCACGCTTGATCCGCTGGCTACAGGCCTGTTGATCATTTGCACCGGTAAAATGACCAAGCAGATTGATACTTTCCAGGCCGAAGAAAAGGAATATACCGGGACCATGGTATTGGGCGCAACTACGCCCTCATATGATATGGAAACGGAACCAGACAAAAGTTTCGACATCAGCCAACTCACTGAAGAAATGCTGCGTAACAACTGCCGACAGTTCATTGGCGATATTCAGCAATATCCACCGGCGCACTCGGCCATAAAAGTTGATGGCGAACGTTTATATGAAAAGGCACGCCGGGGCGAGGATGTGGAACTGAAGCTGCGTAACGTCACTATAACCGGGTTTGAACTAACCCGTATTGAGCTGCCCGAGGTGGATTTCAGGGTGGTGTGCAGTAAGGGTACTTACATCCGTTCGCTGGTGAATGATTTTGGTGCGGCTTTAGGCAACGGGGCTTATCTTTCAAAACTAAGGCGCACCCGCAGCGGCAACTTCAGGATTGAGGACGCCTGGGAGGTAATGGAACTGGTAAACACCGTGAGGGAATTAAAGGTATCAGATGTGCATACTGCACGGTAAAAGAAATTTACAAAGCGCAAACATTCTGGTTGTTAATCCCATCAACTAAAAATTAACTTTGTGTTTTTACTCATATAATTAATGAGGGTTTATAATAACATTGACGAGTTTTCGGCGGTAAAAAATGCAGTAGTCACTATCGGTACATTTGATGGGGTACACATAGGGCACCGTAAAATTATAGCAGGCATTAAGGAGCTGGCCGAAAGCACGGGTGGCGAAACAGTGATCCTTACTTTTTTTCCGCATCCGCGCATGATCCTGCACCCGGAGGATGAAAGCCTTAAACTGATCACCACCATAGCCGAAAAGGCCGAACTACTGGAACGCATCGGGGTTGACCATCTCATTATAACCCCTTTTTCAAGAGATTTCTCCAATCAATCTGCCGAGAGCTATATCCGCGATGTGCTGGTTAACAAAATTGGTACAAAAAAAATAGTAATAGGCTATGACCATCGCTTCGGTAAAGACAGGCAGGGCGGCTTTGAAGACCTGCAGCGCCTTAGCCCTGTGTATGGTTTTGATGTGGTAGAAATTCCCGAACAGGATATTAACGAGGTGGCCATCAGCTCAACCCGCATCCGTAACGCCCTGTTAAGCGGCGATATTCATTTGGCTAATGCCTTTTTAGGCTATCCTTTCTTTATTACGGGAAAGGTTGTCCGCGGCGATCAGATCGGCCGTCAGCTTGGTTATCCGACAGCCAATATCGTGGTTGAAGAAAAATATAAGCTTATTCCATGCGATGGTATTTTTGCGGTAACAGTAATTATAGCTGATCAGAAGTATAAAGGGATGGCCTACATCGGCAGCCGCCCAACGGTTAATGGCCTTACCCGCAATATCGAGGTAAATATCTTTGACTTTAACGAAGAGATCTATAATCAAACTATCCGGATGGAGTTTCACCATTACATCCGTGGCGATGTTAAGTTTTCATCGCTTGATGAATTAAAAGTGCAGTTGGCTCAGGATAAGGTAGATGTGCTGAATCTTGATTTTTAAGGGAACCTTGATGTGCTTGATTTAAGGATTATCTTGAAATTAATATCGATTATCAGCCGTATCAGGCAATCCTTAAATCAAGCAAATCATGGTTCTGTTTTAGTGTTTAAAGAACGATAAGTAAATCTGTTTCACAACATGATACATCGCGAAAGCAAAAAATAATATAGCTATGCTGGTATTGATAAGCCTGGTGCTTAACGCAAATCGTTGCTGTATATACCTGGCAAACTTGGCGTAGATAAACAAGCATAAAAAAGCACCTGCTGCCGAACCCATACTAAAAATAACAAGAGCTACACGGCCATCAAGGATCCATTCATGCGTGATGAGGTATGTGCCTGTAACCATCCAGAAGGGCACCTGCATGGGGTTTAGAAAGCCTAATAAAATACCGTATTTAATACTGGCGTGTTCAGAGTAATTGGCTTTAGGTGGGGCATTGCGATGAATCCAGGTGATATAACCCATTACACCAAACAAAACCACCATGATCCAGTCGATGATGGTGCCCAGTTTCAATTGTCCGGAAAGCCAGCGGGCAGCATGCATAATAAAATAGGTAAAGAAAAATTCAACTGCCGAAAAAGCTGTAATAAAACGTACAGCCTCTTTTATGCCACGGTTTATAGTGATCTGTACTAAAGTTAGGTTTATATTGCCGGGTGGTATATAGCCTATGAAATTAGCTATAAGCCCGATGAAAAAAGTCAAAAATATCATTGCAGCAAAGATAGGTTGTTAATTGGAGTTGGCAAACTTCAGATTTGCGGATGTGCAGATTTTAAATGTGCAGATGAAAGCTGCAATAACTACACCGCCTAATTCTTCAATTTACACATCTGCACATCTGAAATTTGCACATCTATAATCCTTACATTTGCAAACTTTAAACGTGTTAACATGCCAACTGAAAAAATAGTTTCATTACTGCCGGCCGCTACCGAGATAATTTGTGCCTTAGGATTAGAGAAAAACCTGGTGGGGCGTTCGCATGAGTGCGATTTTCCGGCGTCTGTTAAACAGTTACCTGTATGTACCGAAGCTAATTTTCCGGATGATTTGAGCAGCGCCGATATTGATGTGAAAGTGAAAGAGATCCTGGCCGATGCACTATCGGTTTATACTGTAAAGCGCGAACAAATTAAAACCCTTGCGCCGGATGTGGTAGTAACCCAGGCCCAGTGCGAGGTTTGCGCGGTATCGTTAAAAGATGTTGAAGAGGCGCTTGAAAACTACCTGGATAAACAGGCACAAATTATATCGCTGCAGCCTAACAGTCTCGATGATATTTTTAACGACATTGTTACCGTTGCCAATGCACTGAACGTACCCGCGGCCGGTGCCGAACTGCTTGAAAGCCTGCAGGAACGGGTTGATATCATTAAGCATAAACTGAAATTTATAGATAGCAAACCCACCGTTGCCTGTATTGAATGGCTGGAGCCAGTAATGATATCCGGCAACTGGGTACCAGGCCTGGTAAACATAGCAGGCGGAACGCCCGTTTTAGCACAGGAAGGGAAGCACTCGCCCTATATTGAGTGGGATGAGATCCTGCAGCAGGACCCGGAAATTATTGTGGTGATGCCTTGCGGCTTCAGTATTGAACGCACCATGCGGGAGATCAACCTCCTTTTGGACCGCCCGGGTTTTGCATCACTCAAAGCCGTAAAAAACGACAGGTTTTATATAGCCGATGGTAATCAATATTTTAACCGCCCCGGCCCCCGCATCGTTGATTCCATCGAGATCCTGGCCGAGATCATTCGCCCCAAACAGTTCATATTTGGATATGAAGGTGAAGGATGGATTAAGTTTTCGTTGTAAAATACTGCCGCAGGTTTAGCGATAGCGTAACCTGTGGCGAACCATTACTGAAGCTTCCAGCTTAAGTAAAATAAGTGAAGCTGGAAACTTCAATCATGCCAGTCACGGGGTACGCTACCTCTAAACCCGCGACAGATAAATGCTTGTTTAAGACTTAGTACTTTAGACTAAAGACTTCTTTAAAATACTTATTAAAATAATTTAAAAAGCAATATATTTACTTGTCTGCTATCTCCCAGGCACAGGATCAATTATGAACAAAATTTTTACGCTGATGGTTATCGCCGCGGTTTTTGTATGCAGCGGTTTTAAAATTAATGACGATAAAAAACCGAACGTAACCAACCTGCACCTCACCTGGCAGGTAATGGATAATAACTATCAAAATAAAAATCAGGCCCTCACCGCACTGGTGATTACCAATAAAAGTCATGAGGTTTTGCCTGCCGGAGGATGGAAGATCTATTTCAATTCGGGGCGTGGTTTTACCAAAGCAGCCCTCAGCGATAACGCCCTAATTGAACAGGTTAACGGAGATTTATACAGCATAACCCCAACATCCGGCTTCAAAGACCTGAAACCCGGCGAAACCGCCCGCATTGAATTTGTGTGCGATGACCCCGTGGTAAATATTACCGATGCGCCTGAAGGGCCATACCTTGTTTGGGATAACGCCCCTGAAAAAGGCTATTCTTTCGGCTCGTATGACATTACGCTGTACAAACCAACTTACCAGGGGTTGATAACACCCGAGATTGTTTTCGATAGGAATAAAACAGTTGCCGATATTCCTGCCGATCAGTTACTGAAAGTTTTCCCTACACCGGTAAGTTATAGCCTAAGCAGCGGCAGTTTTTCGTTCACTGCAGGTGTTCAGGTTTCATCGGCCGATGCGCGGTTCAGCAAAGAAACATCTGTTTTAAGTAATTATGTTGCTGGCCTCTTCGAAAAAAAGGGCGCCGGGAAATCTTCAGGTAAAATTATTTCATTTGAATATAAAGCCGGCTTAGGCGATGAAGCTTACGAGCTAAGTGTGAAACCAGCTGCTGTGGTTATCCGCGCATCGACCAGTACTGGCATCTATTATGGCATCCAATCGTTCAAAAGTTTGATCCCTGCAAGTGCTTTGGCTAAAACGCCATCATCGGTACAAATCCCATGTGTAGAAGTTGCTGATGCCCCTCGTTTTGCATACCGTGCCGTAATGCTGGATGTAGCCCGTAACTTTCAGTCAAAACAGCAGGTATTGAAACTGCTGGAGGCGATGAGCTTGTACAAGCTTAATGTGTTGCACCTGCATTTAACGGATGATGAGGGATGGAGAATAGAGATTCCGTCGCTACCCGAGCTTACTGCCGTCGCTTCCAAACGAGGCCATACACTGGATAGTAAACACCATCTGCCTCCATCGCACGGTTCCGGCCCGGAGGTTAACAATCCTTTTGGCACCGGCTATTATACGAAAGCAGATTATATCGAGATCCTGAAATATGCCAACGATCGTCATATCACCGTAGTACCCGAGATTGAAACTCCCGGTCATGCCCGTGGAGCTATTAAAGCGATGAATGCCCGTTATGACCGACTAATGGCCGAAGGAAAAAAGGCCGAAGCTGAAAAATATTTGCTATATGATCTTAATGATAAATCTGAGTATCGCTCGGTACAGTATTGGAATGATAACGTGATCGATGTATCGCTCCCTTCAACCTATAACTTTGTTGAGACTGTTGTAAATGACATCATCAGTACTTATAAAGAAGCCGAAGCACCACTGCCCACCATCCACTTCGGTGGCGATGAGGTTCCTGCGAATGTATGGGAAAAATCACCGGCTTATGCGGCGCTCAGGGTTACACATCCCGAAATACAAAGCACCAATGATCTTTGGTATTATTTCTACGGAAGGATTAATGAAATCCTGAAAGCAAAAAGCATTCGTCTTTCAGGTTGGGAAGAAATGGCGCTTCGTAAAACTACGCTCGACGGTCAGCCGGCTTACGTACCTAATCCGGATTTTACGAAAGAACACTTACAGGTTGATGTTTGGAACAACGTATTAGGCGGAGGGCAGGAAGATTTGGCTTACCGTTTGGCTAATGGTGGTTACAAGGTTGTGCTAACCTGCGTTACCAACCTGTATTTCGATATGGCCAACTACAAATCATTTGATGAGCCGGGTTATTACTGGGGCGCGTTTTTAGGGATAGATAAATTCTTTTCGTTTATTCCATACGACTATTTTAAAAATGCTGATGTTGATAAGCAAGGCAACCCGATAAACAGGAATATCTTCATCGGCAAGCAACGCCTCACGGATTATGGCAAAAGCAATATCGTGGGCTTGCAGGGCGCGCTGTGGGCCGAAACAGTGAAAGGCCCTGAACGGATGGATTACATGATTTTCCCTCGACTGCTTGGCCTGGCCGAACGCGCCTGGGCGCAAGACCCGGCATGGGCTACCGAAAAAGACCCTGTAAAAAGTAAAGAGGCATACCAGGTATCCTGGTCAAATTTCCTGAATGTGTTAGGCAAACGTGAACTGCCGCGTCTAACTTATTACAATGGTGGTTATGGTTACCGGGTGCCTAAGCCAGGGATCAGCCTGCAGGATGGTAAATATTTTAGTAACGTAGAGTTTCCAGGCTTGACTATCCGGTATACAACCAATGGTAAAGATCCTGACGCTGGTAGTAAGGTTTACACTGGCCCGGTTAATTACAACGGTGGCGTTATCAAATTCCGCGCTTTTGATCCAAAAGGCAGGGGTGGTAATGTGGCTGAGGGAGGAAGTAATAATCTGAATCCGTAGTTTCAGTTGGCAGTTTTGGGTTTGCAGTTTGCAAGTCAGAAAAAGATCGCCGCCGCTCGGCTCCAGCCGAGTGGCAACTATCCCCCGGCCTCCGGCCGCCGTAAACAAGCAAGGCGTACACAGGCCAGAGGCCTGGAAATAATCGACACTCGGCAGGAGCCGAGCGTCTGCACTGCTTGCTGTGTGCATTACCACGATCTATGAACCATCAACTACCCGCCATCTAATACATAAAATTCATCCCAACCGAATAATTCCTCAACGGAGCAGCATTATAATACCTGTTACCCACAGCATTCAAATCATTACCAAGGCTGTATTTTTCATTCAACAAGTTATCTGCTGCAGCAAATATTTCAAAGTGTGTTTTACGGCCGATAGTTGGCTGGTAGCTAACCCTTGCCTGCAGCAGGTTGTATTTTGGAGCGTATACCGTGCTGGCATCATTAAGCGGGATTTTTGCAGTAAAGGTATGCTGAACAAACAATGCGAGGCTTTCCGGAAACCTGATCTGAACACTGCTTACAAATACGTTTTTAGGCACACCAGTCAGCCTGTTGCCCGAATAATTAGCATTGGTAACAATATAATCCCTGAACCTGAAATGGCTATATGTGAAAGATTCATTGAACTGTAATCCACGAATAAAGCCGTATTTACCGGGGCGGATGATCCAATAGTACAACGAGGCCTCGGTACCAAGCTGGTTGGTGCCACCGGCGTTGATATAATGTTCGGTTTCATTAGCATTTAGGCGGCGTACTATGGCATTGTTTAAGCGATAGTAGTAAACAGATGCATCCAGCATAAAAGTTTCATCGCTGTTGCGCAGGCGGAAACCTGTTTCATAATTCCAGCCGTATTGGGCCTGCAGGCTTGTGTTTACAATATTATCAGTTGGCCGTACCTCGGCAGTTGTAGGGCTTGAGTAACCCCGGCTTACACTCGCACGCCATGCTAAGGGATTGATGATCTGGTATGACAAAGCAAGCCTCGGCATTAATTGCGCGCTAAAGTTGCGGTTAGTAAAGCTGTTTTGGTTTAGCGGGTAAACATTTTTAAAGTTATAACCATAGTCATTTAAGCTTACCGCGGCTTCAATATGCAGGCGTTTATACACATCTGCAGCATAACGGGCAAATACAAAATGCTGGTTGGTGTGGATATCATCAACTGTTTGGGTGGTATCTTTTACCCCCTTCTTATTACCATAATTGGCAATGTGCGAGTTGGTTTGCTGCCATTCAAAACCGAGGTCAACTTTCCAGTTTAAATTGGGTTTCTTATCGCCGGTTAGTTCAAAATAGGTGCGGAAGCCATAGGTATTTTCACTGCGTTGTTCGTAGTTGGTGATAAACGGATTGGCAAAATCAACGTGATTGCCAAACACAGCCAGCACGTTGCGGATGTGGTCGTTAAAATGATATTCGTTGGTTAAGCCGCCTAAATACATTTTGGTAGTAATACCTATGCGTTGCTGAATAGCCCCAGGCAAAGTTGCCGTAGGCTGGCGGGCTAATCTCGGATTGGCGGTATACTGGGCCAGGTTTAAGCCACCCGGTGTTTGATAGGCCAAATCGGAATAAATGCCCAATGCTTTTAAGGTGTTTTTACCGCTGTAGTTCCAGCTATCGGCCAGTTGCAGATAATTGCGGTGGGTATCGCTGTTTTGCCTGTAACCATGATAGGTTTGAAAGCTTTGGTTAATGTTGAGCAGGTAATTGGTAGTTTTTAATTGTACTGCTGCTTTTTCATGAAACAACCCGTACGAACCACCGTTTACCCCCGCCGAAATATAAGTGCTGTCGTTATAACGGTTAAGCGGACTAAGAATCACGACACCGCCCGAGTTAGCCCCAAATAGGCTGCCATCCGGCCCCTTTAATATTTCAACCTTTTGGATGGCTGCTATATCAATAGCATTTAAATAACTGTTACCCCCGGCGTCGGTAAGCGGGATATCATCAAAATAGATCTTTACGTCCCTCACGCCAAAAGGCGAACGTAATAAACTGCCCCTGATGGATAAACGATAGCTGCCCGGCGAACGCTCCTCGGTACGTACCCCCGGAACCGTATTTAGCGCGTTAACAAATGAGTTATCGGGCTGGATCCTGAGCTGGGCTGCGTTAAGCACACTTACCGACGCCGGTACGCTTATCACAGGCTGGTCGCTCAGGTAACCTTTGATGATCACCGGTTTAAGTTCGGTGGTGTCTCTCTTAGGTTTGATCTTATTTTGTGCGTGGGTTGCAGTAAAAGCAGCAAGTATAAGAGCTATAAGAGTAAAGCGTTTTAGCATAGATTGACAATCAGGGATGACCCTCAAAAATAGTTTTTATACTTGTAAAAGGATATCGCCTGCTTGTAAATATCTTGATGTTGCTAACTTTTTCTTTCCAAACATCTGATCAGCACGCTGCAACTATATTACGCATGTATTTCAGATTTGTCAGAATAGAGCGGAACAATACTGAAAAGGCCCCTTCCCTCAAAATTTATTAATCCCAATTATAGTTATTTTTTTTAAATTCGCTCATTCATATCCCTTATAATGAGAAAGTTATTATTTTACCTTGCTATACTTGCATTGTGCTTTTGTGTAGTATCCTCGTGCCAAAAGAATGGCGAGCCTAACGCTCCTGAGGGAGAAATTGCCGTTAGTAAATTAAAGGTAAAAATAAACGAGCCTGACTCGATGTTGCTGGTGGGAGCAGATAACAAGGAGGTTACCTGGATGGTAGCCCCTTCAGGTTTTGATACCATTCGCACTGCAAAAAATGCTGCCCGGATAAAGTTCACCAAAGCCGGAAATTATACCATCAGCGCTAAAAATAGTGATATTACTTCGAAAAGTATAGTTATAACTGTTATCGATTCTGTATATGCGCCTCCGGTGTATTTTATTCCGTTCGATAAAAGTGATTCGATCACCTTTGTGCCGCAGTATGTAAAAAGCGCCAAGTCTGATTCAGCATACCTTGCATTTACCATAAGCACCAAAAAAAAATATTGCACCAACTTTATGTTTACCTATAGCCTTTTTGTACCATTTCCTTTACATGATAAGTATTATATAAATTTCACCGGTGCTGTTATAAAGAGTCTGGCTAATACCACTTGCACTGGTACAGCGGTATTGACAGCACATAATAATTATGCATTTTATCAACCCGTACTAAAGGAAGGTGTTTATAAGTTTTATGCGGGCTTTGGCCAGGATATTAACACGGACTACGAGGGCAGTATGGAAGTGACCGCAACACAGATCATTTTTCACTGGGACGATTCAACAGGGATAACTATTTCACCAAAGGTGCTGGCGCGATAGGGAACATATAAAGCGCAAACCAAATCTCAACTGATTGGTGCAAAAATCAAAGGAAAGCGGCTATTAGCCTCTTTCCTTTGATCAATGATTTGGTATTATTAAATTTTCCCAAAGATCTCGGCAAGCTTGTTTTGCAGATCTTCGCCCCTTAGGTTTTTACCGATGATCTTTCCGTTAGGATCTAATAAAAAGTTTTGAGGGATTCCGCGTACCGCATACAGATCGGCTGCTTTGCTGTCCCAAAATTTAAGATCGGATACATGGTTCCAGGTAAGACCATCTTTGTGGATAGCTGCCAGCCATTTATCTTTCGCGTTCGGCCTGTCAAGCGACACGCCAAGTATGGTGAAGTTTTTGCCTTTATAAGCGTTGTAAGCCTTTACCACATTAGGGTTTTCACGACGACAAGGGCCACACCATGATGCCCAGAAATCTATCAGGACATATTTACCACGAAATGATGACAGGCTAACCATTTTACCGGCAGTATCAGCTTCGGCAAATTCGGGTGCGGTTGCACCTAATGCCACAGCTTTTAATTTTGGCAGGCGTTCGGCAAATTTCTTACCTGCTTCCGTTGCTTTAATAGCAGGACTGAAGCTGTTGAACAATGGGGCAATATCTACGTAATCGGCACTGTAGGCATATGATTCAAGCGCGTTCAGGCTTACATATGAATCGGGGTTTTCCTGGATAAACTTTTTATTGACCTGCGCATCCTGGTCGTCGATCTTTTTTTCCTCAGCATTTAGTTCGGCAAGTTGGTCCGGCGTGGCGGTTTTACGTTTTGCCGAAAGCGCCTCATAGGCATCATTAATCGGTTTTTCGGCCAGGTTATATTTTTCGTTATCGTTATTGGTTTTGGTGCCTTCTATTTTGGCATCAGCAATTTTATCAGTTGCGCTTACGTTGATGGTACCTGGTTCAAGGTAAATGGAACGATAATCTTCTGAGCTATGCAGACCGGTACCTTTGGGGTTAAACAAAATATAACCGCTTACAGGTGTTGTTGTGCTTGTTTTACCGGTAAATTTAAAGGCTCCTTCGTTCAATACTGCCGAATCGACAACCGTTTTTCCATCTTTACGATATTGCACATAGACTTTCGCCGGTGCGTTATAGGCGCCAATTTTACCTTGCACAGTATATTGGGCATCCTGGGCAAAAGCTAAAGCAGGGGCGCTTGCAATTGCTGTTAAAGCTATTTTTTTAATTGAGGTCAAGTTCATATCGCAATATAATAAAATTAGCCGGGTATTAAATATCCGGCTAATTCAACGGTGAATATGACATATTAATTAATATCGCCCAGGCAGGGCCTTAGTATCAATTAATTATATTTTCCAAATAACTGTTCCAGTTTGGCATCAAGATCTTCGCCACGGAGGTTTTTTGCAATGATTTTTCCCTGCGGATCGATCAGGAAGTTTTGAGGGATAGATGTTACCGAGTACAAAGCCGCAGCCTGGTTGTTCCAGAATTTAAGATCAGATAATTGCGTCCATTCCAATCCGTCGCTTTTAATGGCAGCAAGCCACGCCGATTTGCCGTCGGGCCTATCCAACGAAACCCCAACTACGGTAAAGTTTTTGTTTTTGAACCTTGCATAGTTACGTACCACGTTCGGGTTTTCCTGACGACAGGGACCGCACCATGATGCCCAAAAATCAAGTAATACATACTTGCCCCTGAACGACGATAGCTTTACAGGAGTTCCGTTAACGTCGTTTTGTATAAAATCAGGAGCTTCGGAGCCGATAGCCGTAACTTTTAGGGCGTCGAGCTGCACCTTCATCATTTTACCGGCTTCGGTATCTTTGATTTTTTGAGATAACGAATTGTATAATGGCTCAACCTCGCTAAGGTCGGGAGCAGGACCGCTTACCGAGGTTAGTGCAAGTAAACTTAAATAACTATCGGGGTTGGCTGCAATAAAGCTTTTTAAAGTTGTCTTTTGCTCTGTTTGCAGGGCTTTATACCTTGCCTGCATGGCACTCCTGAAAGCTGCCGATTTTTGCTGCTCCGGCGTTGCAGCCTTGGCCTCAGCCATTAGCTTTTCGCCTTTTTTAATGATGGCTTTTAACTGTGCCTGGAGTTTTACATTATCTGTATTAAGTTGCGACCCTGTGATCTGCGCTTTATCTATCGAATCTTTGCTGGTGATGGTGATGGTACCTTTTTCCAGGAAAAAATCTATGTCGTCTGCCGTCTTTGAAATCAGGCTGCCGTTATCAGCATATTTATAGTTGCCGTCGATAAATTTTTCGAGGGGTAAGCCCTTGTAGTTAACCGCTAATGTGGCATTAACGGGGTTAAAGATAGTGCCGGTAAATGAAAATGCCCCGTTAACCACATTGGCCGAATCGGTAACATTATTAGCACCCAGTTGGTACGATAAATATACTTTGGCAGGTGTGGTGACATTGCCTAATTTACCATTAATAACAAAGGTATCTGTAGCCTGTGCAAGCGCCGTTGCCGGCAGCATGGCGGCTATGTAAAAAAATAATTTCTTCATTAAAATATATAAAAACTCTACGCTGCTAACGTTTGAGCAAGGGTTAAAATTGTGAATATCAGTTTAATTTTTGATATGTGCGCCACCAAAGGTCCGGCAATTCGCCTGATGTTGCCGTTTTATAGTCGGCATAGCTGCAGGGCACCAAATGAAAACGCTCATTAGGCGAACCTGCCGAAGGATAAGGCACCTGCATCCACCACCGGTCGGACTTTTTGCTTTTTACAAATATTACTTCCTGGTCGTCGTGGGTTAAGCTGGTTTTATAAATAAGGTATTGTGATTTAGGGTTAAGCGGAAAATCGCGCTTACGGTTATAAAAACCGTCAATAAAATACCAGATCATTTGGGCCAGTTGCCAGGCAGTTTGTCCGTTACTGTCATAAGCCGGGTTAAATTCATAAAAACCTATCGAGGTAAGTTTATCATTAAAGCCAGCGTAACGGCAGAGCTGGCAGGCTTCTTCACCATAAAAACCATTTGGTGTGGCATTGGCATTCCCCATGGCATCGGCAGCGCGAATTGCGCCGATATCGAAACTTACCATGCTGGCATTGCGGATAGCAGGTTCGGTAACAGCAATATTGCCGCTTAGTTCGCCTAAGCGGTGTACATCAAAATAGAGCTTATCCATTACCCGCAGGCTGTCCTGGCTTACAAAATAGGTTTGGTAGCCAAGGTTGCTGAAGTTAAACAGGTAATTTGGATCATGCAGGAATATTTTGTTGAGATAAGAGCCGGAAGTTGTTTCGATACTGCCGCCGTGATCATCTTCATCCAGGTCAAAATGTGAGTCGATCACCACCAGGTCAACCTTCTGTTCAAGCTCCTCATAACCTAGGTACTGGGCGTAAGTAAGATCCTGCCCCCCGCCTAAAATAACGGGGATGATGTCTTTTTTGATCAGTTCGGCTACTACAGTTTTAACGGCAAAATAGGTGTCGGTTACTTTTTCGCCGGCACGGATGTTTCCGAGATCAGCGATTTTTACAGAGTAACCGCCTTCATTTAGCTGGTAAAGTTTTTCGCGGATATAATCGGGAGCAAGCGAGCAGCCGGGATTGCCGGTTGCATTGCGATCATCCATAACACCAATAATAGCGATATCCGTTTTCTCTTCCAGATCTGGAAAATCGACAGAATAATGCACAATTTTATCGCCAAGCTGGCTGGTATAATAGCCTTTTTTAGGAGCTATCTTTTTAAGATCAATCGGCGTAAAAAAATCAGCTAATGACATAATTATTTAATGTGCAGATTTCAGATGTACAAATGTGCAGATTTTTTAGCCTAAAGCTTAAGGCTAAAAGCAGAAAGCTTTTCTTACCATGTTGCTTAAGTTTAAAAAAGAAAGCTTTCGGCCTCAGGCTTTCTGCTTTGAGCTAAAAAATAATCACATTTGCATCATGATCTTAATAACTGGCGCAACTGGTTTTCTCGGGGCCGAACTGGCAAAACTATTGGTTACCACTAACGGGCAGCGAATCCGCTGCACCAAAAGGGCAAGTTCAGTTATTCCAAAGTTACTGTTGCCATACCAGGAAAACATCGACTGGGTTGACGCCGATATAATGGATATTTTTGCATTAGCCGATGCTCTTGATGGCGTTACCCAAGTTTACCATTGTGCCGCCTGGGTATCATTAAAGCAGGCGGATAAAAAGTCGATGATCAACACCAATGTTACCGGGACTGCCAATTTGGTTAACCTTTGCAACGACCGTGGCATAAGGATGGTGCATGTAAGCTCAATTGCTGCTATTGGCGCAGCCAAACCCGGAGAGTTAATTACCGAAAACCATCACCTGGAGCAATCAACAGAAAATGATGGCTATGCCATATCCAAATTGGAAAGCGAAATGGAAGTTTGGCGGGGCATTGCCGAAGGTTTGGACGCTGTTATCGTTAACCCCTCGCTGATAATTGGCGCGAGTGCCGGTATCCAGGGCAGCGGCGCCTTATTCAACACGGTACGTAAGGGGCTTAAATTTTATACCTCGGGCACTATAGGTTTTGTTGATGTAGAAGATGTTGCCAAATGCATGGTAGGTTTAATGCACAGCAATATTACGGCCGAGCGTTATATCATCAGCGCCGAAAACCGGGACTACAAAGGTATGGTTACCGAGATAGCAAAAGGTTTCGGCATCAAGCCGCCCGCTATTTTTGCTAAACCCTGGATGATGGAACTGGCCTGGCGCGGAGCCGCTTTTGTTTCGGCTATAACCGGTGGTGTTCCGGCTATAGATAAAACATCGGCACAAACAGCTTCATTAACCCGCGAGTTTGATAATTCAAAAATTAAAAAGGCGATAGGCTTTGAATTTAAGCCCATCAGTAAGACGGTAGGGGAAATTTGTGAGGCGTTAAAATAATAAGAGGTTAAACCGATAACTCTTCTGCTCTGGCAATAAATAAATCATATTCCATTTGCAATCCTAACCAGTAATGGGAACTGATCCCTAAAAACTTTTCAAGCCTTACGGCGAGCTTTGCAGAAATATTTCTTTTGCCCGCAAAAATTTCACTTAAATGGTGCGGCAAAATATGGAGGGCTTTAGCTACATCCTTTTTAAGGATTGCCCTTTCTTCAATTTCTTCCTGCAAAAATTCGCCCGGATGAAATGCTTCTATTTCAATTTCCTTACCATTATGATCTAATACCTGATTATTCATAGTAAGTATAAAGGGCTCCTGGCCCGAGTTTTATGAGTAGTGGTTGTTGATCTCTTCAATGCAAATAATCTCTAACCTGCTGATCTCGTTGTTTTCAATCCGAAATATTAAACGGTAAGATATATTCAATCGTATTGAATACTTTCCTTCATATTTCTTTCCTTTTAGTTTTTCAAAGTGTAAACTTTTAATCATCCTCAAATCAGCAGTGCTTTTTGCCTGTTTGATTTGATACAATCGTTTTCTAAAAGCTTTGATCACTTCGTCCGGAAAAGGTGATTTTCCGGCAACTTTATTGTAATTGGCCACTTCGCCCAGAAAGTGATCTTCAATAATTACCTGCATTATTAAGGCTTATTTAGTGTGAATGATTTTAGATATTTCATTTTGAGATTAATAGGTTATGGGAAATGTTAATTAAATCAAATATATACAAAAAAATAAAATTACCAAAAAAAGGTTATTTTTATTTAAACTACAAACTCTCTATACTTCCTCAGCAAATTTTTTCGCACCTTTGCAGCCAAGATGGAACAGTACTTTATTATTGATTTCGATAGCACCTTTACACAGGTTGAGGCCCTTGATGAACTGGCCCGGATCTCTCTAAAAAATCGCCCCGACCGCGAAGATATCTACAAACAGATAGAAGATTTGACCAATGCATCAATGGAAGGTAAGCTATCGTTTACCGAAAGTTTAGAACGCAGGGTGAAATTGCTCAATGCCAATCGCGATCATTTAAAGCAACTGATCAGCCATCTTAAAAAGAAAGTTTCTACTTCTTTTTCGCGAAATACTATCTTCTTTAAAAATCACCAGGACGAGGTGTTGATCGTATCCGGTGGGTTCAAAGAGTTCATTACGCCGGTAGTTACCGAATATCATATTAAAAGAGAAAATATCTACGCCAACACTTTTGTGTTTGACGAAGAAGGCAATATTATAGGTTACGACCGCGAAAATCCGCTTTCGCAGGAGGGCGGTAAGGTAAAGCTGCTGAAAGAGCTTCAGTTACCGGGCGATATTTATGGTATCGGTGATGGTTATTCTGATTTCCAGTTAAAGGAATCGGGCATGATCAAAAAGTTTTTCGCTTTTACCGAAAACATCGAACGTAAATCAGTAGCTGAAAAGGCCGACCATATTACCCCAAGCTTTGACGAGTTCCTCTATCTGAATAAACTGCCGCGTGCCATCTCCTACCCTAAAAACCGTATTAAATGTTTGGTTGTGGGCAACGTGGATGAGGATGCCTTAGACCAGCTTAAAAAAGAGGGTTACAACATGCGCCACCGCGACGATGTTGAAGAAAAATATCTTGAGGAAGCCGGTGTGTTATTTTGTGACGAAGAACATCAGCCAAGTGCCGAACAAGTTCAAAATGCAGGCAGGTTAAAGGTGATTGGTATTTTTGGCAAATGTAACCGCAAGCTGGCCGATGCCGCTGCCGAAAACGGAATTATTATATTTGACGACCCAAGACATAACCCACACAGTAATGACTTTTTGCCAAAAAGGGTAATGGCTTTCATGAATGAAGGTAAAACACATACCAGCTGTAATTTTCCCGATCTGCAGCCGCCGCGTGTTAACAATGCCCACCGTTTAATTCACATCCATAAAAACGTACCAGGGATACTGGCTAAAATTAATGATGTATTTGCCCGCCATAATATTAACATTGTGGGTGAGTTCCTGGTTACCAACCCGCAAATAGGTTATGTAATCACCGATGTTAATACAGGCTATGATACTGAAGTATTGAACGAGTTAAAAGCGATTGAGCATACCATTAAGTTCAGGCTTTTATATTAATTTTTCTCTTCATTATAAGGCACAACCAATACAGGGATCAATGATTTGTTGACCACCTGCTCGGCAACGTTTCCTAAAAAGAATTTATCGATACCGGTACGACGGTGGGTACCTAAAACTATCAGGTCGGCATTAAACTCCTGGCTGCATTCAATAATACCTTCAGCTGTAGAACCGTACTGGGTAAATTGAGCTATTTCCAGTCCCTCGCCCCATTCTTTTGCCGTCTGATCCAGCAATGCGGCAGAGCGCTCGGTTTGCAATGTTTCTAATTCTGTGCCTGGCAGATTTATATTAGGATCATATGGCATCCCTCCTAATAAACCGTCCTGGGTATCAGTGGGCACAATAATAGGTTCAACTATGTGTACCAAACCAACTTCGGCATTATAGGTATGGGCTATATCAAAAGCGTAGGCCGCTGCATAACGTGAAAATTCGCTTTCATCAATACCGATGAGTATCTTCCTGATCTTCATAATAATATTTATAAGGCTTGTATCCATTATAACAACCTAATACGGATATGTTTTAGCAGTACACTATTTTATTACCTTTGAAGTATGCATTTCTCTCCCGAAATTGAAGACCGGTTAAATCAACTGCAGGAAAAGTACGAAGCTATGGGCCAGGATATGAACTCATACCTTGATGGCCTGCTTTATGCCGATTTTTTAACCTATTGGGATTATATCCACCTGGATACCCTGTTGAGCTTACAAAACCCTAAAACCCCTTTTCCCGACGAGGAGATCTTTATCATTTATCATCAGATCACTGAATTATATTTTAAGCTTGCCCTGCATGAGTGCAGGCAAATTGCTGAAGCAGCGCCGCTGACAGCCGAGTTTTTTACAGCGCGGTTAAAAAGGATCAACAGATATTTTCGTGCCTTAACCCACTCGTTCGAGATCATGGTTGATGGCATGGAGAAAGAGCAGTTTCTGAAATTCAGGATGTCGTTGCTGCCGGCAAGCGGTTTTCAATCGGGACAGTACCGCATGATTGAGATCTACGCTACGGATTTTATAAACCTGGTTGCTAAAGATAAACGTGAGGAACTGCAACATGCAACTATTGAAGCACAATTTGAATACCTGTACTGGAAGTTTGGAGCTACCGAACTTTCCACCGGAAAAAAGACTTTGACGCTTAAACAGTTCGAGAAAAAATATTCAAAAACATTTATTGAACTGGGCAAGGCCGCTGTTAAGCATAACTTTAATACGCTGGCTAAACAATTTGATTCGTCATCACAACTGACTCCTGAATTGCGTAACGAATTGCGTCAACTGGATATCAATGTCAACGTAAACTGGCCGCTTTCACATTATAAATCGGCGGTGCGTTACCTTAATCGTGAGCCGGAGGATATTAAGGCAACAGGCGGCACTAACTGGCAAAAGTACCTGCCGCCGCGCTTTCAAAAGCGAATCTTTTATCCCTGGGTATGGAGCGAAGAGGAAAAAGAGAACTGGGGTAAGGCTTGGGTTGATGACGTGCTGAGTAGTATTTAAGCTTCGCAATCATATTGTCAAAATAATGTTTTATATGTGATAATCACCATTTAACTATGCAAATTTTTGGCGTAGGCCATAAAAATGCCTAACTTGCCATTTTCTATAATTTATTAATTTTTAATGCCATGACCGAGACATTAGACATCAAGATCAGCAGGACACCTGCTTCCCGTTTGCAGCAAACGGACTTTGACAACTTACCTTTTGGAAAAACTTTTTCTGACCACATGTTTGTGGCCGATTACGCGGACGGTGAATGGAAAAATCTCTCGGTCATTCCCTACGGCGAAATTGGTCTAAGCCCTGCAATTTCAGCACTTCATTACGGACAAGCGTTTTTTGAAGGACTGAAAGCCTATAAACATGCTGATGGAAAAATTACCGTTTTCCGCCCGGATAAAAATGCCATCCGTTTTAATAAATCGGCCGAGCGCCTTTGCATGCCTACTTTACCCGAAGAGATTTTTTTGCAAAGTATAGCTACTCTGGTTGACCTTGACCGCGATTGGGTTCCTTCAAAGCCAAACCATGCTTTGTATATCCGCCCGTTCATGTTCGCTACTGATCCGTACCTGGGGGTAACACCATCTTCAACTTATAAATATATGGTATTGATTGGCCCTGTTGGCCCGTACTTTTCAAAACCATTGCGTGTTAAAATTGAAACACACTACACCCGCGCTGCCGAAGGCGGTATGGGTTATGCCAAAGCTGCCGGTAACTACGGAAGCTCCATGCTGCCGGCCCGCAAAGCAACCGAAGAAGGTTTTGATCAACTGATCTGGACTGATGCCAAAGAGCATAAGTTTATTGAAGAAATGGGCGCTGCTAACGCGATGTTCCTGCTGGATGGTAAACTGATCACGGCCGAAGCAAAAGACACAATATTAGATGGTGTAACCCGCGATACCGTTATAGCCTTAGCCAAAGAGTGGGGTATCACTGTTGAAGAACGCAAAGTTTCTGTAGCCGAGATTGTTGAAGGTGCTAAAAATGGCAAACTTACCGATGCCTTTGGTGCCGGTACTGCCGCAACTATAGCTCCTGTAGCTTCAATCAGCTACGAAGGTCAGGAGTATTTCCTGAGCGATCCGAAAACACGCGAATTTTCGAACAAAGTATTTGATACACTGGATGCCATTAAATATGGTAATGTTCCGGATACCCACGGCTGGAACTACCTGGTTAGCGCATAAGCATTCCCAAGATAAGAACGAAAAACGCCCCGGAAAATCCGGGGCGTTTTTCGTTTTATGCTATATGTGTAGACTGAATGTCGGCAGGGGCATCCCTTTCACGTCATTGCGAGGTACGAAGCAATCGCGAACTATACAGGGTGGACCTGCTTGTTGGGGATTGCTTCGTACCTCGCAATGACGCTTATTTAATTTAAAAACTACACCCCGAAGCCGGTGTAATCCCTTCTCTATCCATCGTTAACGACGGTTTGCCTTTTTTGAAAGTCACTATCCAGATGCTGTCGAAATCACTATCGGGCCATTCCAGGTCTTTAACTTTCATACCTAAAGCTTTCAGTAAAGGTTTAATTTGATTATGTTCCCATACAATAAGGATGGTGCCTTTTTTTGAGGTAAGCTCTTTAGCAACGCCGTTATCATCCTCTTCTTCAAAATTACTATTGATAGAAAGGTTATATTTTGCAGCAAACGGCGAGATGGTTTGGAACATGCGCACCCTCGCGGTTGATTTACCCAGGTGCATTGCCGGCACATAAATATGATCGGGCAGGCCAAATTTGGCTTTTAAAACTTCGGGTAGTTTAAGCGAGCGGTTAAATCCGGCACACGAAAGGTTATCCCCAACATCGGGCTTTTCGGCATGGCGGATGATTACCAGTTTCAGGTTTTTGCCCTGGCCGCAGGCGGTCAGGCTTGCCCAACCGACTAATAAAAAAAATAAAAATGATCTTTTTAACATGTCGGTTGTTTTTAGTGTTTTATTCTACTGAAACTGTTAACCCTTCCTGCTGAAGGATCTTCCGGTAGATCTCCATTTCGGTAAAGGAGCCTTCCAGTACGGCGCATTTGCCTTCGTTATGTACTTTCCATGCTATCTTTTCGGCTTGGGGTTCAGAGTAATCCAGGTATTTCATCATGCAGTGGATCACGTGGTCAAAAGTGTTAAAATCATCGTTCCAGAGTATTAAACGATGCATCTCTTTAAGTCCTGCAAGTAACTCTTCGAGGGTAAATGTTTCTTCCTGTACTTCAGTTGGCATACGTAACTACAAATTTACTCAAAAACAATAATAAAAAAGTTAAAATCGTGTTCCATGGTCTTAAAAATCATGTTACATAAAACCCCTAAAAAACTTCACATGAAAAAAGCATCCCCGGCTTTTGTTTTAGCATTAACTGCACAACTTTTAACAGCTCACCATTCAGCGGCCCAAAGTACTAAAAACAGCTTACAGAGCCCACCCACTAATATTAACATTGATGGTAGCCTGAAAGACTGGGGCGACAGCCTGCGTTACTATAATGAAGAGAAGAAGCTGAACTACGTGCTGGCCAATGATAAGGATTACCTGTATGCCGCTATCCGCATTAGCGACAGGCTTGATAAAATGAAAGTGTTGAATGCAGGGATTACAATAAGCATTGATCCCAAAGGGAAAAAGAAAGATAGTTTTATGCTTACTTTTCCACTGGCAGCCCCGGATGAAAAGCCGGAGTTTGCCAAGCCAAAAGATGATAACGGCGAAATTACCCAGGCCGACCGTGACGAGCTGATGCGCGAGCGAATAACTAAGCTGCGATATATTAAGGTTGTTGGGTTTAAGGATATTGATGGCGATATGATCACCACATCAAACACCTACGGCATTAAAACAGCCATAAATTACGATGCCAATGGCGATTTGGTTTATGAAGCGGCCATACCCTTAAGCTTTTTCCACGCCGGTAACGATGCTTTTAAAAATGAGTGGGCTTTTAATTTTAAGATCAACGGTTTCCAGCGACCGGCAGGCACAGGTGGGGGCGAGCAAGACGGTGGCAGCTTTGGCGGCGGCGGTGGTCGCGGCGGACGAGGTGGAATGGGCGGAGGCGGCATGGGTGGCGGCCGTGGTGGAAGAGGCGGTCGTAATGGCATGGGCGGCGGTATGGGCCGTGGTGCAGCGGGCGGTGCAGGCGAAATGTCAAAATCCGTTGATTTTTGGGAGAAGTATTATTTGAGCAGTAAATAAGTTTGGTTGTCAACAATAAGCCCGAAAGGTTTAAACATTAGCATTGCTTAAATCTTCCGGACTTGCCGAATGAGGGCTTAATATTACTCCACCTTATACCTATAAACCTGCCTGCCTAAATTACCGTCGGCATCAATACCTTCAATTATTACACGATATGTACCTTTAGCATCGGCGTTAAAAAAGCTCAAGGACGTATTGCCATCCTTATCAGTTAATAAGCCTGGTGCCCAGTAAATGGTGCTGCGAAGGTCCTGCATTTGGGCATTGGTTTTAGGATCATCATATTTAGGCGAATAAAACTCGCGCGCTTTATAATATCCCCTAGGGGCATAAGTAACAATGCCCGGAGCATATCTATTATAAACACTTTCGCCGCCGCGTTTGGTTGTGATAATCAACAGGCCGCCAGCTCCCCTTGATCCGTAAATCGCGGTATTGCCAATGCTGCGTAAAACTTCAATAGTGGCAATATCATTTACATTTAAGTTATCCAGGAAATCGCTTCCTACATAGGTTCCATCAAGTACAATTTGCATGGGAGTTCCCGGGCTGCGGGTTGAATAAGGCGTACCGTTACGAAAAATCACACCGGTTAATCTGCCTTGTAAAATTTGGGATAGCATTCCACCCCCGTACATCAGATTTTTGCTGGTAAGTGTTTGATCTGCATTGCCGGGTCCATTAAGGTTAGAAGAGTTTTTAAATGGGTTTTCCCGCTTTTCGCGGATCACTACTTCCTTTAATACGATAGTGTGGTTGCCAATACCGTATTTTACCTGCTCGTCATAAAGCTTTTTACTGTTTAAAAGGTAGGCCGATGCGCCATCGTTGATGTTGACCTGGATATCGGGTGCGTTTTTATTTGGGCCAACAGATTGCGGAGTTACATTATCAAGGGTGATGTCGAGATTTTTGCGGTCTTTAGCAGTGCGCGCCTGAATCACAAACTTGATACTATCCCTAAAAACAAGGTCTTTAAAAGTAAACTTACCTTCGGCATCAGCCACGGTATCAATAATAAAAGTACCTCCCGATGTTGAAAACAGGGTAACCTTGCCATTAGGTACAGGCTTGCCGCCAAAAGTTTTAAGGTGTCCTGTTACCTCCAGTGATTTTTCAGGCTTGAAGACTATTGGGGTAAATTTATCAGCAAGCAGTTGTTTCCATTCAAAGCGATGGTAGCCCTGGGTAAGCATCAGTGCGTCAAGGTTGGCTTTGGTTTCGTTACTTACATTAGTAAAGTAATAGTTCGGTTTTTCAATATACCCTTTCAGGTCGGAGGTGAGCAGCAGTGTTGAAAATATAGAACTTTCATTTGCTTCATCAGTGTTAACTTTTGATTCATCAATAACGGATGCTGAAAAGCTGCCGACGACGGGCTTATCCTCACTGTTTTTAGCGTTGAGGTTTATGGTCACTTTTTCGCGGGGTTTATAGTTCTGTTTTTCGGAAGTAACAGCTAGCTTAAGCTGATCGGGGTTTTGAACAAAGATAAGACGCTCATTCAGCGGTTCGCCAGTTGCCGAAAACAGCGTGAACTGTACAATGCCTGATGGGAATTTATTTTTAGGGATGGCAGCCGAAAAGGATGTTGCCCCATCCTTACTTTTGCCTGCATAACAAAGCTCGCCGCCAGATTGCGCTATCAGCGTTAAACCCGATAATGAAGCTGTGCCGTTACCGGTGCTTTTACCAGGAATGATGGATACGAACACCTTATCGTCGCGCATGCTGTTAACGCTTAATACATAGCCGTTATCAACGGCTTTGGGCAAATCAAAAATACCTTCAGAGCCATCGGCATAAGTGATGTGCGCTTTATAGTTTTTACCACTTTCAGGCTCAAAGGTTATAGTACCCATGCCAAAATGACTCTCGCCCAATTGCGCAACCTGGTTGTTTTGATCATCGGCAATAAAGCCTTTAATATCAACCCCTAACCCGTCGGCGCCAACGGCTTTAAAAGCTACTTTTTCAAAAACACCATTAATTAAATTTCCGCTCTCCGGGAAAAACTGAACATCAACCTTATTTGATAGCGTTTTTATAGGTACGGCTTTGGCTATGGTATGCTTTTCATCAAGCTTCACTTCGGTATTGATATGGCCGGATGCTATTGAAACTGCCTGATTAGTAGTAAAACCGGCTGTTAGGTTGCCTTTATCGTCGGTTATGCCTTTACCCCTTGTGATGGATTTTCCATTTATTTCAATCTCGTAATTTACCGGCTTATTAACGTAGGCTACACCATTCAGGTCGGTATAGGTAATTACGGCAGTTACCTTTTGTTTACCATTTAAGGTACTGTAGGTATAGGCTGTTTTGGTGAAAACCTTGTTGCTGATGCCATTTACCACAGTGATGGTTTTATTAAAGAAATAGGCTTCGCCTTCGTTTCGCATCCAGTTGGTATAAGCGCGGATGCGGTAATTTCCTTCAGTCATACTATCGGCCAAAGCAAAATCGCCCGCGGCCAGGCCAGCTGTTAACGGCAGTTTAAGGCTGCGTTTTACCGAATCGTTATCATCAATAAGGTCAACATTCAGGGTTTCGCTATAAGCCGAAAGCTTATGCTCACTGCCTATAGTAACATAGGCTTTAAACCAGATATCCTCGCCAATGGCATAATAGGGCTTATCAAAGTGCAGGTAAACTTTTTCCTGCGGATGCTCGGTGCGCCATTTATCAAGCTGGGCAATGATTTTTGTTACCAGTTCATCATCGGGTTTTATAAAAGCTAAGGTAGCACCGGCAATTAAGGTGATCAGGATTCCAACCGATAGGCGTTTTAGGTTCATAGAAAGATAAATCTTGAACTACCAAGATACGCAAAAAAAGTACCAAGTCATATTAAGTCTGAAGTTCGAAGTCTTTGGTCAAAAGTTTGACTTATATTTTCTACTTGGTACTTAAGGCTACCGACTTGAGACTCCCGACTTAAGACTTGTGGCTTAAACCTACCACTTATTCTTCCACATCATGCTTTCAACAGGGCGTGTAGTAGGATTGTTGTATTTGGCGTTGGCTTTGCTGTTGTACAGCGTTTCGATCTCGCCTTCAACTACAAAATAAATAAGCTGGCCAATGGGCATGCCGGCGTAAATGCGCACCGGCTGGGCACATGAAATTTCAAGTGTCCAGGTATTGCAGAAACCAACATCACCTTTACCCGCTGTTGCGTGAATGTCGATACCTAAACGTCCGGTGCTTGATTTGCCTTCCAAAAATGGAACATGCCGGTGTGTTTCGGTGTACTCCATCGTTACGCCCAGGTAAAGGGTATTGGGCTGAAGCACAAAACCATCCTTCGGAATTTCAAAGCCATCTATCTCATTATGAACTTTGGCATCAAGCACTCGGCTACGGTAAGTAGCTAAATATTTGCCCAAATGAACGTCGTACGAGTTAGTGCCCAGGTATTCGCGGTTAAATGGTTCAATAATAATATGGCCTTGTTCAATTTCTTCGAGGATGCGCTTATCAGATAGTATCATACAGGCAGGTTATTGCTGGCGCTAAATTATGAAAATTAGCCTAATCGGCGCCGGCTTTTATAAACAATATTGGCAGGCAAAAGGCGTTCAGATAGCGCAGAAACAACTCATAAACCTGATATGGTTCAGCTGATTACGAATATGTAGCTGCGCTGATATTATTTAATTTTTTTTGACATATGTTTGCAACCTATTTTGCAATTTTACTTTTATGGCGATAGCATACAGGCAGCGTATTGATGATGACACCGAGTTTGCACTCTGGCGTATCGAGGAGGAGGCTACAGACCTGTACAGCCAATTGCAACTTGATCAGCAGGAAAAGGATTTTGTAGAAAGCCTGAGCAATGGCAAGCGGCACCTGCACTGGCTGGGGACCCGCGTGCTGTTGCGTAAAATGCTCCGTACCGATGAGTATATTGACTGTAAAGTTGATGAGCATGGCAAGCCTTACCTGGTAAACCTCCCTTACCATATCTCCTTGAGTCATTCGTTTGATTATGCCGCTGTGATGATCAGCAAAACCTACAAGGTTGGAATTGATATAGAGCAGATTAAGCAAAAAGTTGAGCGTATCGCCAACAAGTTTATGCGTAAGGAAGAGCTGAAATTTATAAATGGCCCGCAAAAAATTGAGCAATTATATGTTTGTTGGTGCGCCAAGGAAGCTGTTTATAAGTGCAACGGGCAAAAAGAGGTTTCGTTTGCCGATAACATTTTTTTGGAGCCTTTTCAGTTTGAGCATCATGGCGTAGTGAATGCGCAATTGAATAAAAAAGATATCACCATTGATTATACCGTGGGCTATCTGCAATATGAAGATTATATGATAGGCTACGTAAAGGGCGAATGATGAAAAACAAGAAAGTATTTTTTCAGGATTGGGGCCTGGTTGATTACCAGCAGGCCTGGGATAAACAGGAAACCCTTTTTAGTGAAACGGTTAAAACTAAAATAGACAACCGTAACCGCGAAACGGCTTATGAAGCCGCTGCTAAAAATACCGGGACTGCGGTAGCTTATGATACTATTGAAGCCGATGAAACTTTCAACTACCTGGTTTTTTGTGAACACCCACATGTATATACCCTGGGTAAAAGCGGCAAGCCCGAGCATCTATTGTTAGATGAGGCAGGCTTGAAAGAAAAGCAGGCTGTTTATTACCCGATAAACAGGGGCGGTGATATTACCTACCATGGGCCGGGGCAAATTGTGTCATACCCGATACTCGACCTTGATAATTTTTTTACTGATATACACCTGTACCTGCGTACGCTGGAAGAAGCAGTGATCCTTACCCTCGCCGATTTTGGCTTGCAGGCCGGTCGCTATGAAGGTTATACCGGCGTGTGGTTTGATGCCGATAATGACAAAGCCCGTAAAATATGCGCCATGGGTGTACGCTGCAGTCGCTGGGTTACTATGCACGGCCTCGCCCTTAACGTAAATACCGATCTGAGCTATTTTAAAAACATAGTGCCCTGCGGTATTGACGATAAGGCTGTTACCTCCATGCAGCAGGAACTTGGGTATGAGGTTGATATTAATGAAGTAAAAAAAATCCTTAAACATCATATTTCCGTACTTTTTGGTATGGAGATATTATAATGAAGGGAATAATTTTCAGTTTACTCACAGCAATTACATTATCGGCCTGTGCAGGCAAAAACACACCGGCGCCGGTTAGCTATAATCCCCCGTCAAAACCAGTTACCGTGATACAGGATACCCTAACATACCTTGCCCTCGGCGATTCATATACCATAGGCCAGTCTGTGCCCCCTGAACAGGCATTTCCTAATCAACTGGCTAACCAGTTACGAGGCCTCAAAGTAAATACGCCAACCATCATTGCCCGCACCGGCTGGACAACCGATCAACTCATTGAAGCTATTCAGAAAAGCAATATCAAAAGCAATACTTATGATTTAGTCACGCTGCTGATAGGTGTAAATGATCAATATGATGGCTTAAGCCAGGAAAATTATCGCATTAAGTTTGAACAGGTTTTAAATACGGCCGTTAAATTTGCTGGCGGTATCAGGGATCATGTGTTTGTGCTGTCTATACCCGATTATGGCGTTACTCCTTTTGCTCATGGCAACGATGCCGTAATAGGCCCTGAGATAGATCAGTTCAATGATATTAACCGTAAAATAAGTGGCAATGCCAAAGTTAATTATGTCGAGATAACAGGCATCTCCAAATTGGCGGCAAATGACCTTTCCTTGCTGGCCAGTGACGGTTTGCATCCATCAGGTAAAATGTATGGGATGTGGGTTGATAAATTGAAAGTAGACGTAGGCGCTGTTTTTATAAAGAAGTAAATTGAAAATAAGATTTGTTTTTACATGACAATTGTCGTAAATTTATGGTCAATTTACAATAAAGGCCATGAGCGCACCAAAGCCATATAAATTTCTTGAAGACGATGAGGTTAATTTAACCTTCATGGTAAGGGAGGGCATATCATTTCCTTATCTTACCAAATTATCAAATCATATCCATTTTAATATTGATGACTGGGCTTCGTACCTTCATCTTTCCGAGCGTACAATTCAACGTTATAAAAAAGAAAACAAAACCTTTGATCCCATATATTCTGAAAAGATAATCATGATTGAATTACTTTATAAAAAGGGTATTGAGGTTTTTGGCGATGAAAATAAGTTTTACGCCTGGATGGATTATAAAAGCATTCCCCTGGGCGGGGTAAAGCCTAAAGAGCTTTTGGATACAGTTTTTGGTATTAACATGATTCGCGATGAGTTGGGGCGCATTGAACACGGCATACTTGCATGATCGTTTATCGTTTAAGTAAACAAGCTTACATTAAAGACTTAAGCGGCAGGGGAGCTGAACTAAACGGCGGGCGCTGGAACAGTAAAGGAACCGCCGTGGTTTATACCTCTTCGTCACGCGCTTTGGCTGTACTCGAAGTTGCCGTACATACACCGCTTGGACTTATGCCTTCTGATTATTTTATGGCGACGATTGAGCTGCCTGATAATGCAGAGATTTTCAAGCCTGGCACTGCTCAGTTACCCGAAAAGTGGAATAGTAACCCCCTGATCAAAGCAACACAGCAAATTGGGGACAGCTTTGTGAAAGCCAACAAATATTTAGCGCTCCAGGTACCATCGGCCACTGTTGCGGGCGATTTCAACTACCTGCTCAACCCTCTACACCCCGATTTTAAAGCCGTAAAAATTATTAATACCGAATTTTTTGAATTTGATTCAAGACTGTTTAAGAAGTAAGCAATTAACACTCGGGCAAACTAATCGGGATGTTGATTGCCAATCCGCCATCACTTGTTTCCTTGTATTTCGAGTTCATGTCGAGCGCGGTTTGCCACATCGTTTTCACTACGGCATCAAGGCTTACCTTTGCTTTTTCGGGATTGCTTTGCAGCGCTAATTGAGATGCTGTTATTGCCTTAATGGCCCCCATAGTATTCCGTTCAATGCAGGGGACCTGTACCAACCCGCCGATAGGATCGCAGGTGAGGCCGAGGTGATGTTCCATGGCTATTTCGGCAGCCATGAGCACCTGGCGCTGGGTACCGCCCATACATTCGGTCAAAGCAGCAGCAGCCATGGCCGATGATACGCCTATTTCGGCCTGGCAGCCACCCATAGCTGCCGATATGGTAGCGCCTTTTTTAAAGATACTTCCAATCTCGCTTGCTGTAAATAAAAAGTTGACGATCTTTTGCTCGGTATTGCCATCGCAAAAAGCAATATAATATTGGAGCACTGCAGGAATAACGCCTGCGGCGCCGTTTGTTGGCGCGGTTACCACACGGCCAAATGAGGCATTTTCTTCGTTAACAGCCAAGGCAAAACAGCTTACCCAATCTAAAGTATTTTTAAAGCTGTCGCCGGTATTCCTGATGGCCGCAACCCATTCATCATAATTGCTGTATTTATTATTCCCGATGAGCCTTGCGTTTAATTTTGCGGCGCGCCTTGCAACGTTTAATCCGCCGGGCAACTGACCGGTGGTATGACACCCCCGGTAAATGCACTCTTTTAATGCTCTGAAAATATTTAATGCGCCTGTGCGTGTTTCCTGCTCGCTGCGCCAGGCCAGTTCGTTTTCGGCCACGACTTCCGAAATCCGAAGACCCGTTTTGATACACCAGTGCAGCAGATCGGCTGCGGTATCAATAGGGAAGGGAAGGTCAACCTCCGCTTTTGAGTGCCCTGAAGCACCTTCTTTCACGACAAAACCACCTCCTATCGAGTAGTATGTTTCAGAAATTGCCTTTCCGGTACTTAAAAATGCCTGGAAAGTTACCGCGTTTGGATGATAAGGTAAGCTTTCGTTAAAAAGGAACAGCAGGTCATCCTCAGCATAAAAACTTAATGGTAAAATACCACCGATGATCAGTTGATGCGAACTTTTGATCTGTTCAATTTTAGGCGTTACCTGGTCAACCTCAAAAGTAACCGGATCATCGCCGCTTAAGCCTAATAATATAGCTATATCGGTACCGTGCCCATGACCTGTTTTGGCTAATGAGCCATATAATAAGATCTTAACCTGCTGCACCATCGGCAGTACCCCCTGTTGCTCAAGCGACTGCACAAACTGCTGCGCGGCACGCCAGGGGCCAAGCGTATGCGAGCTCGACGGGCCAATGCCTATCTTAAACATATCAAAAACCGAAATCTGTTCTCTTTGCATCAAGTCAAAATTAAGGATAAATTATAATTACAGGTTCTATAATAAATACGTTCTCTTTAATTTTTATTTAAAAAAATTTATATTTTGCAATAAGTTATATAAACAAAAACCTCAACTTAAACACTTAAAATGGAAAATTACCCTTCGCCCGGATTGGGCAGCATTCCCACTGTAGTCATTGTAATTTATTTGGCTATATTTATTTTAACAGCAGCAGCAGCCTGGAAAGTATTTGTGAAAGCCGGCAAACCCGGATGGGCCGTCCTGATACCCATTTATAACTACATTGTTCTTTGTGAAATAGTAGGTAAACCTATCTGGTGGTTCCTTTTAATGATTTGCCCTTGTATCAATTTTATATTTGTAATATGGGTGGCTAATTTGGTAAGTAAAAGTTTTGGCAAAAGCGAAGGTTTTACTGTTGGCCTTATATTGTTACACCCTATTTTTATTATGATTTTAGGTTTTGGAGATGCCGTATATTTAGGCCCATCAGCCAAAGAAGCCAATATGAACAATCGTTTTGGCTCCGGCGATTACCAAAAACCTTTTGATCCGCAAGCATAATTATTATGCATTGTTATAATTTATTTTGCAGCCATTTGATATTCATTCAATGGCTGCAAAATCATTTAATACCCTGTCCTTTTAAGAAATTCACCGGCTATGATTGTCCGGGTTGCGGCTTTCAGCGTTCTGTTATTGCCTTATTGAAAGGTCATATGCATGATAGCTTACAGTTATACCCTGCTACCATTCCCCTGCTCGTTACTTTTGTTTTTGTATTGCTTGATGGCCGGTTAAAATTTGATAAAAAGCACATCGCAAAAAAAACGCTTTACCTGATAACCGGGAACATCATACTGATCGCGTACTTATATAAATTATATAATCTTTAAAAAAGCCCGGTTTAAACGCCCATACGCGCAACCACGTGGCTGTAATCTTTAATTACAGTTAACAAAAAGTCATACTCATTCATTCCCTGCGGAATATCGGCATGAATATATTCCTTAACACGCACAGCCATATCATATACTATTTGGCTGTTACCTGTACTTTTAAAATTACTTATTACTTCATGTATCAACGTAATGTCTGAATCTCTTAAATCAGCTACGTTACTAAATGTGGGTTCGTATTCATCATCCTGGTAAGCAAAAACCAGGTCGCCTAATTGGGCTTTGGGTGTGGTTTTTATGACCGTTGTGCCGGCAACTATATCGCCAATGCGTTGTTTTTTTTCGGATACTGCTACAGATATCAGCGCCCCTATCCCAAAAGTAATCCCAAAGTCAACAAGCCTGAATACCCAGCGAAGCAAAAACTGCCCAAATGATGGCCGTGAACCATTGATGCTTACTACCTTGATTTTTACCGCGTATTTGCCAATAGTTTGGCCGTTAAAAAATACTTCGGCAACGAGATCGTAAAAAACAGCTGCAAGCGAATATATTATAGCTATTACTATTAATACTGCAGGAATGCTATCGCCTTTAAAGTTTTGTATTGTTGTTAAAAAAAAGAAGATAATTATAAAGTAACAAATATATCCTATTCCCATAAAAACGCCCATATCAACAATACGCGCCAAAACGCGTTCGCCTAAACCTGCTACTTCATAATCAATTTCAATATTTTGTGAAGTGTGTATCTTTACTGTTTGCATGCAATAAATATAATTAACAATTTAATTCTTTATATCTCAACATCAAATATTGTTATTATTTTAACAAAAAATTACTGAGCCTTTCACATGCGTGAGCCATTATTTATAAAACAGAACTCGGCCAAATGGAAAAGTTATGAAACTGAGCCTGCAAAAGACCCTGATGAACTTGCCGAGCGATTCATAATCGTTACCGACGATCTGGCCTATTCAAAAACATTTTACCCAAAGTCAAAAACCACTTTGTATTTGAATGGGTTAGCAGCAGGCTTCCATCAATCTATTTATAAAAACAAGAAGGAAAAAGCTAACCGGTTTGTGTTTTTTTGGAAAACGGAATTACCGTTGCTATTTAAACAGTATCAAAGGCAAATATTGTATTCGTTTATTTTTTTCATAACCTTTTTTTTAATTGGCATTATATCAGCCAAATATGACCGCACCTTCATCAGGTTTGTTCTTTCGGATGATTATGTGAACATGACTAATGAAAATATCAGTAAGGGCGATCCATTTGGTGTTTTTAAAAGTCAGAATGAATTTGTGATGTTTTGGATGATTGCGAAGAATAACCTCACGGTAACCGCAATCACTTTTGTATTGGGTATCACCTTATCGGCCGGAACGGTGATCAATTTATTCCGTAACGGGCTCATGGTTGGCTGTTTTCAATATTTGTTCATTAGCAAAGGTCTGGGTATACAGTCGGTTTTGGTGATTTGGATTCACGGTACGCTCGAGATATCAACTATTATTCTGGCCGGTGCAGCCGGGCTTATAATTGGCAATAGCCTGTTATTCCCTAAAACGTTTAGCCGTATGGTATCGTTAAAAAAAGGCGCACTTAACGGACTTAAGATTATGCTTGGAATATCGCCAATTGTGGTGACCGCCGCTGTTTTTGAAAGCTTCATCACACGCCATACAGAAATGCCGGTATGGCTCAGTAGCTTGATTTTGGGAGGTTCTTTTTTATTTATAATTTGGTATGTTGTAGTTTATCCTGCGTACCTGTCACACCGTTTAAAAATTGTTGAAATCGCAAATGAAGGAGAATATTGAGTTAAGTAAAACACGTGAGTTTGGAGATATCATCAGCGATACTTTTGTTATTGTACGGCAAAATTTTAAACCGCTATTTAAATCATACCTTGCAATATGTGGTATGTTTTTGTTAACCAGCACTTTGTTAACCATACTATCTAATTTCCAGCATACACAGGAGGGCGAGTATTCGGCGTTTTCATTTTGGGGAATAGCAAAAATCCTTTTTGAGCAGGTTAACTATTCGGCTTTAGTGTTAACGGCGATAAGCTATCTGGCAGTATACCAGCAAAAGGAAAACCAGCCACCTACCACGCTTGAAGTTTGGGCTTATTTTAAATATTATTTTTTCAGGGTGCTGGGTACCCAGATTTTATTGAGTATTGCCCTGGTTATCGCGTTTTTCTTTTGCTTTTTCCCTTCGGTATACCTTGCTCCCATTTTTGGGTTAGTTACTCCAATAATGATTATAGAGAACGGGAGTGTCGAATTTGCGATAAGAAAATCATTCAAAATCATTAAAGAGAACTGGTGGTTTACATTCGGGGTTATATTACTGATGTCAATTATTGTTTTAGCAACGGTAATGGCATTGTTTATCCCGGCAATGATATTTTATGGTGGCAGCCAATGGCTAACAGGCACCTATTATAACACCACATATGCGATAGTTGAGGCTATTATTGAGCATGCTTGCCAGTTTTTGTGGTTGCTGCCCGTTATATCAATTACATTGGTTTATTTTAGCTTAACTGAACATAAGGAAGCAAACAATCTTGTAAACAGGATCAAATCATTTGGTAAAAATGATCCCGCTGCTGATCAGTTTTCAACAGAGCAATACTAACCGGCTTATGTTTAAACCATCAAACATCCTGCATCAAACAAATCTCGCTATGGGTGGGCATGTTGTACCTGCCGGTAAAGCATCTCCGTTACACGCCCCTGCTTTTATTAAAGTTGATACTGTAGACGTTCCTGTGAAGCATTTTAATGAAGCGGCAATGGATAAGTATAAAAATGATAAAGACTTTAACTACCATGTTATAAAAGAAGGCCTAAGCTGGTGGGACCACTTTTGGAGCTGGGTGTGGCATTTGTGGGCAAGCTTTTGGAACTGGGTTGCCGAATTGTTTCAAAAGTTATTCGGGAGTGCCAATATGGGCAAAAGCTCTGCTAATGTTATAAAATATGTGATACTGGGTATGGGTGCTTTTGCTATCATTTATTGTATAATAAAATTGTTAGGCATCAGTTTCCCCCATCTTTTTAAAAAGCAGGCTAAAAGCGCATCGGTTCCCTACTCAGAAGCTGTTGAAAACATTCATGAAATAAGCTTTGACGAAGCTATAGATGATGCTTTATCAAACAAGAATTACCGCCTTGCGGTAAGGCTGCTTTATTTACGCAGCCTTAAACAATTGAGTGATCTTAACCTGATAAACTGGAAAATTGAAAAAACCAATACTGCCTATATTAACGAATTAACTAATGCAGGCCAGCGCGAACAATTTACAGTTGTTACCAGGCAGTTTGAATATGTTTGGTATGGGGATTTCCCGATAGACGGACAATCATATCAACGGATAAATAACATTTTTCAGGAATTTAAACAGAGCCTGTCATGAAAAGTTTAAGGGTTTACCTTATTGCATTGGGCAGTTTAATGCTTATTTACCTGGTTGCGCAATATAACCGGCCAAAAGCCATTAATTGGAACGAAACGCTGGATGTAAATGACAAGATCCCTTTTGGTACTTATATTTTGTACAGCCAAATCAACGATATATTTCCTGCCGCAAATGTTACTACATACCGCGAGCCGCTTTATAATGTTATAAATGATCACGGAATAAAGCACGCAACCTATCTTATAATTTGCAGCTCGATAAACCTCAACGAATACGATTATATAAAGCTGAGGAAGTTTGTGAATGAAGGCAATGATGTTTTTATAGCCGCATCATACTTTGGTGAAGAACTGGGAAAGGACCTTAAAGTACAAACCCAGGTTGTATTTGAAAATAAAGATGCGCTCGGTATTCGCTTCTCAAATCCCAAAATAGATACTACGCAGCTTTACAATGCAGAAAGGGGTATGAATACCGGGTACTTTAGCAAAATTGACACTGCCAAAGCTCTGGTACTCGGAAAAAACACAAAGCACAAAACCAATTTTTTAAAATATACCATTGGAAAAGGGCATATTTTTTTGAATGCTAATCCGCTTATGTTTACCAATTACAGTTTATTGACCAGCGGGGGCATGGATTATGCGGCAAAGGCACTATCTGTTGTGAAAAATGATGGTAATTTAATATGGGACCAGTATTATACCCTGGGCCGACCAGAAGACGAAACAACCATGCGTGTATTTTTACGAAACCCTTCTTTGCGGTGGGCATTTTATTTGTCCTTTTTCAGCATGGCACTTTTTATAGTATATGAAGCAAAACGCCGGCAGCGAATCATACCAGTAGTTGAACCGCTAAAAAATACTACTGTTGATTTTGTTACCGTTGTTGGGCAGGTATATTATGAGAAACGTGACAATGCCGATATTGCTCATAAAAAAGCTCTTTACCTTTTAAGCTATATCAGGGATAAGTATTCGTTAAGAACCAATAACCTTGATGAGGAGTTTACTGATATGCTCGCCAAAAAAAGTGGCATTCCTCATTCGCTGGCTGCTAACCTGACTACGGCTTTGAATTTTATTACTACTCATGAAGACATTGCAGATCATGAGTTGATTAAACTGAACCAACTTATTGAACAATTTTATATCCAATCCAGGTAAAACATGGAAAACGAACTTTTTGAACAACGTACTGATCTGGGTAAGCTGCATACTGCTGTTGAACAAATCAAGGCTACACTTGCCCAAATTATAGTAGGCCAGCAAGAATCTATTGACCTATTGATAGCGGGGGTGCTGGCAGATGGTCATATCCTTATTGAAGGTGTGCCTGGTGTTGCCAAAACCCTTACCGCTAAACTTATCGCTAAAGCTATTGACGCCCGTTATTCACGGATCCAATTCACACCCGATCTGATGCCTTCGGACATTTTGGGAACTTCGGTCTTTAATCCTAAGACAACAGAATTTGAATTTAAGAAAGGACCGATATTCGGCAATATTATCCTTATTGACGAGATAAACCGGGCGCCCGCAAAAACGCAGTCGGCATTATTTGAGGTGATGGAAGAGCGCCAGCTCACTATTGATGGGCACAGCTATAAAATGGAAGAACCATTTACAGTGCTGGCTACCCAAAATCCTGTTGAGCAGGAAGGCACCTACCGTTTGCCTGAAGCGCAGCTGGATAGGTTTTTATTTAAGGTGGAGATCAAATATCCAACGCTTGAAGAGGAAATAGCCATTGTAACCCAGCAACATCAGCAAAAAACTACCGATCAGCTAAATCAGATCAGCGCGGTATTGTCTTCTGTGGATATTACCGAGGTAAGGCAGCAGGTACGTGCTTTACATGTTGAACCCAAACTGCTTGAGTTTGCAGCCAAAATAATTCATGAAAGCCGCAATAGTAAATCGGTACAGCTTGGCGGATCGCCCCGGGCTTCATTAGCTATTATAAACGCGGCTAAGGCACTTGCTGCAATTAAAGGGCGTGATTTTGTAACCCCCGAAGACATAATATATGTAGCTGCGCCTGTTTTAAGGCACCGCATCATGCTTACGCCCGATAAGGAGATGGAAGGTGTAAGCCCTGATGAAGTGATTGCACAAATAATACAAAAAATAGAAGTTCCCCGCTAATACGCTGCTGTGAAAAAGCTGATCGGATTGTTTTATAAGAACCTTTTTTTTAACAACAGGCTATTCGCCTGCCTTGCCGGCAGCGTAGTGCTGTTTATATTCGGTTTCTTTTTCCCCTGGCTTGGCATCATACCGAGGCTGGCGTTTTGGATAGTTGTGCTCCTGGTAATACTTGATCTGTTGATGCTTTACAGAACATCAAACGGCGTATTTGCAAAGCGGATAGCTCCTGAAAGGTTAAGCAATGGCGACGAAAACGAATTAGGTATTTATATAGAGAGCTTTTACCCTTTTAATATAAATATTGGCATCATTGACGAGATCCCTGAGCAATTTCAGAAGCGTGACGTTTGGTTTAAAACCATGATGAAACCCAGGGAACACAAGCAGATCCTTTACCTCTTAAGGCCTACCCGCCGCGGCGAATATGAGTTTGGTTTTATCAGGGTGTTTGTGAAATCACCGTTGGGGTTAATCTCGCGCAGATACAATTTTGAACAGACCGAAATATTACCGGTTTATCCCTCATTTTTACAAATGCGGAAGTATGAACTTATGGCTATTTCAAACCGCTTAACTGATATCGGCATAAAAAAGATCAGGCGGATTGGGCATAGCCTCGAATTTGAGCAGGTGAAAAACTATGTATCAGGTGATGACTATCGTACCATTAACTGGAAAGCTACCGCCCGGCACAGCAACCTGATGGTGAACTCATACGTTGATGAAAAATCGCAGCATGTATATTGTGTAATTGACAAGTCGCGCTCAATGAAAATGCCTTTTGAAGGCCTGAGCCTGCTTGATTATGCCATAAATGCCAGTCTTGTTTTATCAAACGTGGCGCTGTTAAAAGAAGATAAAGCAGGGTTGATCACGGTATCGGAAAAAGTTGGGACTGTTATACCTGCGGATCGCAAATACACTCAGCTTAATAAGATCCTGGAGGTTTTATATAAGGAAAAAACCCGTTACCTTGAAACCAACATGGAGGCGCTTTATACTACTGTACGCAGGGTAATAAAACAAAGAAGTCTCGTTGTTTTATTCGCTAATTATGAAAGCTTACCTGCATTACAAAGGCAGTTGCCTTTTTTACGACGGATAGCCAAGTTTCACCTGCTGTTAGTAGTCTTCTTTGAAAATACGGAATTAAAAACCCTGAGCGAACAACCGGCCAAAGATGTTGAAGGCATCTACATAAAAACTATTGCCGAAAAGTTTGCTTACGATAAAAAGCTGATGGTTAAAGAGCTGGCCAGTCACGGCATCCAGTCGATACTAACATCCCCCCAAAATCTTACAATAAACACAGTAAACCGCTACCTGGAAATAAAGGCGAAGCAAAAGATATAGATGACCACATATCTCCCGAATTGCCATTACGCAATTACCCATTGCGCCAATATTACTTATCGGGATAATTTTTAACATCGGGCAATTTAGTCCGCGCAGAGACAATTTAAAACTGCCGGTTAACAAAATGTACCCTATATTTACATTGCCAACAATAGCCCAATCAAAACTTTCAACTTTTTGTTAACAATCTTTTTTTGAATTGTAAGCCTATTCCCTCAACTTCGCAGTCCGAATTTTGATTATGAGTATTCATTATAAAATAATAGCTGCAGAGCTTTCTGTAGCTGAAAAGCAGGTTACCGCTACGGTAGGCTTGCTTGATGAAGGAGCTACTGTTCCGTTTATTTCCCGTTACCGTAAAGAACTTACCGGCAGTTTGGATGAGGTACAGGTTGCCACTATTCGTGATCGTGTACAGCAACTGCGCGAACTGGATAAACGCCGCGAGGCTATCCTGAAATCGCTTACAGATATGGGCAAACTAACGCCCGAGCTTGAAAAACAGATCAACGAAGCAGAAACAATGGTTACTTTGGAGGACCTTTATCTTCCGTACCGCCCAAAACGCAAAACCCGTGCTACTACAGCCCGCGAAAAAGGCCTGCAGCCATTGGCCGATGTTTTATTGGAACAAAAAAATATCGACCCCGAACTGATAGCTGCGGAATATATCAGCGATGAAAAAGGCGTAGCCAGCGTTGAAGAAGCTTTAGCCGGCGCAAGGGATATCATTGCCGAAACCATAGCCGAAAATGCTGAAATACGTACCAAAATCCGCGAGCTGTTTGTTGAAAAAGGCACTTTTGCATCAAGAGTGGTTGAAGGCAAAGAAGAGGCAGGCATTAAGTACAAAGACTATTTTGAATGGACTGAGCCTGTTAAATCAGCGCCATCGCACCGCGTATTAGCCATGCGCCGCGGCGAAAAGGAAGAGATCCTATGGCTCGACCTGAAACCTGAAGAAGATGATGCACTGGAGATATTGGAAAATTCAGTTATCAAGGCAAACAACCGGGCTGCCGGACAAATCCGCCTGGCTATCACCGATGGCTACAAACGCCTGTTAAAACCATCGATGGAAACAGAGGTGCGCCTGCTTACCAAAAAGAAAGCCGACGAGGAAGCGATCCGCGTATTTGCCGAGAATGCCCGCCAGCTATTGCTGAGCGCGCCACTTGGTCAAAAACGTGTAATGGCGCTTGACCCGGGTTTTCGTACCGGTTGTAAACTGGTTTGCCTGGACGAGCAGGGCAAACTGCTTGAAAATACCACTGTTTATCCACACACGGGTGCAGGCCAGGCCCGCGAAGCCGAAAAAACAGTACAGCACCTGTTCCAGAAATATAATATCGAGGCTATTGCTATTGGCAACGGCACCGCAGGCCGCGAAACAGAAGTATTTGTTCGCAACCTGAATTTACCGGGCGTGACTATTGTAATGGTTAATGAAAGCGGTGCTTCTATCTATTCGGCATCTGAAGTGGCAAGGGAAGAGTTTCCGGATTATGATGTCACCGTAAGAGGGGCCGTATCTATCGGTCGCCGTTTGATGGACCCACTGGCCGAGCTGGTAAAGATCGACCCAAAATCGATTGGCGTAGGTCAGTACCAGCACGATGTTGACCAAAACAAGCTGCAAACCTCTTTAGATGACACTGTGATTAGCGCGGTGAACGCAGTGGGGGTTGAGCTAAACACAGCTTCAAAACAGATCCTGGCTTATGTATCAGGCCTTGGTCCGCAATTGGCACAGAACATTGTAGAATACCGCAACCAGAACGGCGCTTTTAAACGCCGCGAGCAACTGAAAAAAGTTCCGCGTTTGGGTGATAAGGCATTTGAGCAGGCAGCAGGGTTCCTCCGTATCCACAATGCCGAAAACCCGTTGGATACCAGTGCGGTTCACCCGGAGCGCTATGGCTTGCTTGAACAAATGGCTACTGATATGAAGTGTACGGTGAAAGACCTGATGAGCAATCCAACCCTGCGCAAAAGCATTCCGCTGCAAAAATATGTTTCCGAAACCGTTGGTTTACCAACCCTGAATGATATCATGGCCGAACTTGCCAAACCGGGCCGGGACCCGCGCGAGCAGTTTGAAGCTTTCAGCTTTACAGAAGGTGTAAATGCCATCGGCGATCTGAAAGTTGGCATGAAGCTGCCGGGCATCGTCACCAACATTACAGCCTTTGGTGCTTTTGTTGATATCGGCGTTCACCAGGATGGCCTTGTTCACCTGAGCCAGATCACCAATCGCTACATTAAAGACCCTAATGAAGTATTGAAAGTACATCAAAAGGTTGAGGTAACTGTTACCGAGGTTGATGTGAACCGCAAGCGCATTGCCCTATCCATGAAAGAGAACGACAAAAGCGAACCGAACCAGCGCAGGAACGATGACCGCCGTCCGCAAGGCAATAACAACAAGCCCAACTTTAATAAAAGGGTTGAAAAAGAACCGGAAACCGATATGGCCTTGAAGCTGGCTGCGTTGAAAGGTAAGTTTAAGTTGTAAGCTATCCTCTCTTATGATCTAAAAGCGTCATTGCCAGGTACGAAGCAATCCCCGATTTGCAGGTCCGCCCTGTATAGTTTGAGATTGCTTCGTACCTCGCAATGACGCTTCTTTTTGTTCGATATAATTTTTAATTCTGGTTGAACAAAAAAGGTCCCCAACCTACCGATTGGGGACCTTTTCAATATTATCTAACCGAATTTTACGCTACTGTCCCTTCTTTCAGCTTCTCAGCATTCTCTGCAAACTGAAGCGATTCAAGGATCTCCTGCAGGTCGCCGTTTAATACGCCAGGCAGGTTGTAAATAGTCAGTCCGATACGGTGCTCAGTTAAACGTCCCTGAGGATAGTTATAGGTACGTACCTTAGCCGACCTATCGCCAGTTGATACCATGGTTTTACGTTTTTTAGATGTTTCTTCCAGGTGCTTTTGCAGCTCCATTTCATACACTCTCGAACGCAGTACCTGTAAAGCCTTATCGTAGTTTTTTAATTGTGATTTCTGGTCCTGGCACTGGGCAACAATACCTGTAGGGATGTGGGTTAACCTTACTGCCGAATACGTAGTATTTACCGACTGTCCACCCGGGCCTGAAGCGCAGAACAGATCTTTACGGATATCACTAACCTGCAGGTCGATATCAAACTCATCAACTTCGGGCAATACAACCACCGAAGCTGCTGAAGTATGTACACGGCCTTGTGTTTCGGTATCAGGCACACGTTGTACGCGGTGTACGCCCGATTCATATTTCAGGGTCCCGTAAGCGTCTTCGGCGTTTACGTTAAAAACGATCTCTTTATAACCTCCGCTGGTGCCTTCGGTATAATCCACCAGTTCGGTACGCCAGCCGCGTTTTTCGCAATAGCGCATATACATGCGGTAAAGGTCACCTGCAAAAAGAGCAGCTTCATCACCGCCGGTGCCGCCACGGATCTCCACAATAGCATTTTTCGAATCTTCAGGATCTTTAGGGATCAACATCAGACGAATTTCTTCTTCCTTTACTTCCTGTTGAGCAAGCAGTTCGTCAAGTTCCATTTTGGCCATCTCACGAAACTCCTCATCTTTTTCGGTAGCAAGGATCTCTTTATTGGTTTCGATATTGCTCATAATGTTGCGGTATATATGATACTCGTCAACAATTTTGGCAAGGTCTTTATATTCTTTATTCAACTGGGCAAAACGCTTCATATCCTGCATTACCTCAGGATTGCTTAGCTCACCTTCAACATTTTTCCAGCGCTCGTATATCAGCTCTAATTTATCTAACATATTTTATAAATAATGATGCAGCTAAAACTGTTTGATATTGAACCGGCTTATGAAATATTTAATGTTTCGGGCGGCTTACAGGCTTGCTGCAAAAAAGTGCACAAAAGTACGCATTTTACTGCATATTTTAATTCAGCGGATTGTAAGTTGTTTTTCTTAGTTTATAGATGATGGTTCATGGATCATAGAGCGCCACCTATGGATCATAGTTTAGGGACATAGGTAGCTCGGCTTATAGATCATAGTTCATGGATCATAGCAAAGCCACCCTATCAATATCAATTAGACCAATCAAAAACCATGAACCATGATCTATTAACCATGAACCATGAACTAAACAAAATATTCCAACTTCAGTTCCTTGCCATCAAAAACGGCATAAGAAAAATATGAAATCCATTCGCCAAGGTTAATATAACGGCTTTGAGGGGTTATTTGAATATCAAGCGGTATATGGCGATGGCCAAAAACAAGGTAGTCGTAAAAATTGATCTTTAATTCTTCACGGCAAAAATTTACCAGCCATTCCTGCTCCCCCGGTTTGGGGTTTTCTTTTTTTGCATTGGTATCCCGGCTGTGGCGGCTCCATTTATTGGCTATCCCCACGCCAAGGTTTGGGTGAATGCGTGCAAACAGCCACTGGCAAAACCGGCTCCTGAAAAAACCTTTTAAAAACTTGTAAAAGTTATCACCGGGGCCGAGCCCATCGCCATGATGAATGAAAAATTTCTTTCCGCCGCGCTCAATTTTTAATTCGTTGCTAATAATAGTTGCGCCCAGTTCATTTACAAAATAATCAAACATCCACATATCGTGGTTGCCTTTAAACAAGTAAAGCTTTACACCGGCATCGGCAAGTTCAGCAAGTTTGCCAAGAAAACGGATGTAGCCTTTGGGCACTACGGTTTTGTATTCAAACCAGAAGTCGAAAACATCGCCAACCAGGAATAGTTCGGCGGCATCATGCTTAATACTATCCAGCCAGCGCACAATCTTATCTTCGCGTTGACGGCTTGAGGCGTATGTGCCCGTGCCTAAATGAACATCAGAAGCAAAATAGAGTTTGTCGCGAACCGGCATATCCGGCAAAAATACGTTTTAACAGCCAAACAGAAAAGATAAAGATTGTTACACAATACCCAACAAACAACGCCGTATCTTAGTGGTTATTCAGCATACATTAAACATTAAAATTATGGCAATCCCCGAAAACCCAAATCTTGACGATGCGCAGGAAGATAAAGACCCCGGCAATGAATATGAGCAGAATGAAGGCCAGGACACCGGTAACGAAATAATTGATAACAGCGAACCGGATGTAGCCGGACTGAACGCGGCCTCCCGGGCATCAGAATCAGCGTTTACTTTAAATTTTGAAGATGGCTATGCCCCTGCTCCGGATAAAAAAGACGAAGACCAGCAATCGCCAAAGCACTGATATATTAAGCAATGAAAAAAATATTACTGCCGGCATTGATCATGGTTGTTTTTGCCGGCAAGGCATCTGCACAGTCAAAAGGTTTTACCATGGCCGATTTTAAAGCCAATATAGGCAAAACAGGCACATTGTGCGATACCGTTTACTCGTACAAAGCAGTGAGCGACACGCTTACCCTTTTGAACATGGGCGCAGCTTACCCAAGGCAAAAATATACCATAGCTGTAAAAGGCAGCACAATAAAGCTTGACCTATCTGTCATAAAAGGAAAACACGTATGCGCAACCGGCACATTTGAGTTTTTTAAAGGTCAGCCCGAAATTGTAGCCGATAAACCAGAGCAGATCACGGTTAACTAATAAGCTATCAATGCCTTATAAACAAGAAAAGCAGATCGTTGATCTGCTTTTCTTGTTTATAAGAGAATAATCTTATTAAGGTTTTTTAGCCTTAAGCTTTATGCATTTCGCCTTTAGCTTCAATTAAAAAGCTTTGTATAAGCCAAATACAATTTGTCCTTCGGTAATTGGCTGTTTGGTGACTAAACGGCCTACATTAAGCGTACGCCCGGTTGTTGTTACATCATATCCCTGCGATTTAACATAATTACCTTTAAGCGATAATCCCCAGCCGGCACCCATATCCAACCTGATAGCCGCGCTGCCTCCATATGCAAAAGCATAGCCTTTGGCACTTTGCTGTGTAATGCTGCCGCTTTGCGCGTCAACGCCGGTAACACTAATGGTTAACTGCGGTGATGTTTGGCTTTTTATAGCACCTGCCGATGCCCTTAAATCAAATGACAGGCTTCGCCATACAAAGGTATATTGCGGGCCTACTAACAGGTTAAAGCTACGGTAACGTTTATCAGCGGTAACAGTTCCCTGGTCGGCTTTAAAATCGGTTGTATAGCCCTGCGATAGTATCAGGTCGTCATCATATGAAAAATTGCTTTGGTCCTGGTATGAGAAAGTGTAGCCGATACCAAAATTTCTGTAGATGTAATATGCTCCGTCAAGCTGGAAGGTAACGCCCTTGTTTGCAAAGCCCGATTTATTATTCTTATAATCCACCTTTTGGAAATCGCTTAACGGATAAGAAATACCCATACCTAAGCCAACATAAGGTTTAAGTTTTACTTTGGTTTCGTCATCTTTATCGTTGGTATCCTGAGCTTTTGAAGTAAATGCCAGCAGCATTAAAAGGCCTGCTGTAAAAAAAGTAAGGGTTTGTTTCATGTTTGTTATTATGTAACTGTATTACCGTAAGTTGCCGCTGCATCCTTAACCGCAAAGCAAACGTGTAAAAAAACGCATTATTATTGATACTTCGTTGATAACAGGCTCCGCTTTCTGGTTAAAAATCACACCGGGTATCAGCTGCAAAAAATTAAAGGGGTTAGTTTTTAATAACTTGCCCTTATTTTACAGCAGTTTTTTCACGCCGCTAATATAGCCTGCTACTGGCAATTAAACAGCAACCGGGTGCAAAATTAACAACTTTTAACCTTTTGAACCGTTATTGCCTTGCGGCAATGTAACCCGAATGGCTATCTTTAGTTGCCTGTAATTTAAACAACCATGACAAAAACGTTCTGTTTATTAGCGTTAGCTGTTTTATTTTGCAGCTATACACATGCACAAATGACTATAAAAACACTTCCATACCCCAAAACAAAAAAAGTTGATGTTGTTGATACCTATTTTGGCACACAGGTGCCCGATCCCTACCGCTGGCTGGAGAATGACCATGCCGATGACACCAAAGCCTGGGTACAGGACGAAAATAAGGTAACGTTCAACTATCTCGATCAGATCCCGTACCGGACCGACATTCATAAGCGCCTGGAGTTTTTATGGAACTACGAAAAATATAGCGCCCCCTTTAAGGAAGGTAAATACATTTACTTTTATAAAAACGACGGGCTGCAAAGCCAGAATGTATTGTACCGCCAGTTGGGCGATAACGGCGCGCCCGAAGTTTTCCTTGATCCCAATAAATTCTCTGCCGATGGTACTACCTCTTTACAAGGCATCGAGTTTAGCAAAAACGGTGAGCTGGCAGCCTACCAGATCTCTGAAGGCGGTTCGGACTGGCGCAAGGTCATCGTTATTAACACCGAAGATAAAACTGTTGTTGGCGACACTTTAAAAGACGTAAAATTTAGCGGACTGGCATGGCATGGCACTGATGGCTTTTATTACAGTAGCTATGATAAGCCGACAGAAGGCAGCCAGCTTTCGGGAATGACACAGTTTCATAAACTTTATTACCATAAGCTGGGCACACCTCAAAGTGCCGATAAGCTGATCTTCGGCGGTGATAAAATCCCCCGCCGTTACATAGGCGCTTATCTTACCGAAGATGAACGTTTTTTGGTGATCACAGCCGCCACCTCAACAACCGGCAACGAGCTTTACATCCAGGACTTAAGTAAATCCGGCAGCCAGATCATTAACGTTGTAAATAACTTTGACAACCAGCACAGCGTTTTGGATAATGTGGGGAGCAAGCTTTATATCCTCACCAATATCTACTCGCCCAATTTTAAAATAGTTACTGTTGATGCCGCCGAGCCGGGTATCACCCACTGGAAAAACCTCATCCCCGAAACTAAAAACGTATTAAGCGCCACTACCGGCGGAGGTAAAATTTTTGCTGAATACCTGCAGGATGCCACCTCGCTGATCCAGCAATATAATATGGATGGCAAACTTGAACGTACTATCCAGTTGCCGTCAATAGGCTCTGCGTCGGGTTTCGGCACAAAAAAAGAAGAGAAGGTTACCTATTACACTTTTACCAATTACATATACCCGCCAACTATTTTTAAGCTGGATATTGAAACCGGTACCTCCTCTGTCTATAAAAAATCGGGGGCAAAGTTTGATCCTGAACAGTATGAATCAAAACAGGTGTTTTATACCTCGAAGGATAAAACAAAGATCCCGATGATCATCACCTATAAAAAAGGGACGGTACTAAACGGTCAAAATCCAACTTTGCTGTACGCTTACGGAGGTTTCGGTGTTAGCCTAACTCCGGCTTTCAGTACATCAAACATCGTATTGCTTGAACATGGGGGCATTTACGCTGTACCGAACCTGCGGGGCGGTGGCGAATACGGCGAAACCTGGCACCGCAAAGGCATCAAGCTAAAAAAACAAAACGTATTTGATGATTTTATTGCAGCCGCCGAATATCTTATCAAAAACAAATATACCTCGAAAGATTATCTCGCGGTTTCGGGTGGCTCAAACGGCGGCTTGCTTATCGGCGCCATGTTAACCCAGCGTCCCGACTTGTTTAAAGTAGCTTTCCCCGCTGTTGGTGTAATGGATATGCTCCGGTATAACAAATTTACCGCCGGGGCCGGATGGAGCTATGATTACGGCACTGCCGAAGATTCAGAGCAGATGTTTAAATATCTTTATAACTATTCACCTTATCATGCCCTTAAACCGGGCATTTACCCGGCTACCATGGTTACCACTGCCGATCATGACGACCGTGTAGTACCTGCCCATTCCTTTAAATTTGCGGCACGCCTGCAGGAATACCAGCAGGGAGCGGCACCAACACTTATCCGTATTGAAACCAATGCCGGTCATGGGGCAGGCCAAAGTACAGCCCAGTTAATAAACGGCCAGGTTGATAAATGGGCTTTCATGTTTTGGAATATGGGTATAAAATGGTAACGATTTTTTAATTTCAATACTCAATTTATAAATGAAAAAATACCTGTTTGCTGTTGTTCTGTTATTCGTTGCTTCGGCAATAACATTCGCGCAGCATAAAAAACCAAATTTAAACATTGTATTCATAGGCAACAGCATAACCCAGGGCGTGCAGTTGGCCGATCCGGCAACTGAAGCGCCGCCAGCCACGGCAGCAGCTTATCTGCAAAAACAAAAGAACTTTGATACGGTAAGCTTCAGCAACCAGGGGCATAGTGGTTATACTACACTTGATTTTTTACCCGGTACCGGCACTCTTGCCAAAGTTGAAGAAGCTGCCAGCGCTTTTACAACTAAGAACGCGCTGCTGATATTTTCGATAAAACTTGGTACAAATGACAGTGCCATGCAAGGGCCGCATGGCGCACCCGTATCGCCCGAAGATTATCAAAAAAATTTAAAGACCATAGCTGACAAGCTTTTAGCCGATTTTCCAAAAGCGGTTATCATTTTCCAGCACCCGTTATGGTATAGCCCTAACACCTATAATGGCTCCAAATATTTGCAGGAAGGCCTGAGCAGATTGCAGAGTTATATGCCGATGATAGATGCGCTTGCAAAAAAATATGCATCAACAAATCCCAAACAGGTTTTTGTGGGCGACACCAAAGCGTTCGCCTACTTCGAAAAAAATCATTTAACTGATCTCTTCCCGGAGAATGGTAAGCAAGGTACTTTTTATCTTCACCCCAATAAAAAAGGGGCCGAAGCTTTAGGGCAGTTTTGGGGGATGGCTATCAATAAAATAATAATGCGTTATTTTTAACTACACAGGCGATGAGTTACATAGCACATATCAAGATCCGGATTTTTACGGTATCGATATGTTTATTCATTTGCTCGTGCAAACCATCTGTAAAACAGCCTGCCCAAACTGGTAGCAGCCATGCAGCAGTGCCCAAATTCAAAACCATTGCTTATACTGATACCGCTTTTAAAGTAATCCATGTTTTTGTTGCCCTTTGCGATAATAAATATCAGGGAATAGTACCTGTGCCGCCCGCAATTGGAAATGGTCAGGATCCCGAAACCAATTTATATTGGGGCTGCAATAACGGTGTGCGCGCCTATTTTATAAAAAGTAAAGACTGGCAATTGCTTAAAAAACAAAAAAGGGGCCCAATAATATTGGAAAGGCTCATCTTTCGGCATCGCACAAAAAACGTTTATTTAGTAGCCGATGCCTGGGATGGCCAGGCTATTGAAAAAACTACCGAAGATTTTTTATTCAGTTGCGCGGGCCAATTAAAGGATACCATACATTATAACAGACGGGTTATAGGCATTAATGGCAATGCGCAATTGCTGGCTTATATTGGTCATGATGGCCTGATGGACTTCAAACTACCCAACGAATTTAAAAATGCAGATAGTAAAACCCGGGATTGCATCATTTTGGCCTGTATCAGCAAAAAATATTTTGGCGATTTTATTAGTACTGCCAAAGCTAATCCCCTGCTTTTAACAACCGGGCTCATGTGTCCCGAGGCCTACACTCTTCATGATGCTATAACAGGCTATGTCAATAACGAATCGCAATCAAGCATTCGGAAGCGGGCAGTTGCGGCTTATGTAAAATATCAAAAATGCAGTATCAGGGCGGCTGAAAACTTATTGGTTAACAATCAAGCGTCGGTAACTCATTAAATTGTTTGTTAATTGCATTCCATCACCTCAAAATCACTACATAGCCCGAAATAACAATGTTATTCATCTTTGTATTTACTATATAGTAGTAAGTACCGGACGGTAGCGGTTTTCCCTGATAAGCGCCATCCCAGGGCTTAGGATATCCAACAGAATGAAATAAAAGTTGCCCGTAGCGGTTGTAAACATCAACTGTGCTGTTTTCATACGCTACTAAGCCTTTAATTTCCCAAAAATCATTTACCCCATCACCATTTGGTGTAAAGGTGTTGCTAACGTTTATTACCGGCGAAACCTTAACTGCAACCTGGCTTTCGTTCACACAGCCGTTTGATTTATCAGTGATTTTAAGTTTGTAAATTATATCCTGATCGCCGGTTACTACAGGGTTTTTAGCTGTAGGGTTATCCAGACCGGTGGCCGGAGTCCATTCATAGCTTACGTTTTCGCTGCCTACCACCGGGTTTAAAGTAATGGTATGCCCTTTTAAAACATATCTTGTATCGCCGGCTGCATCTGCCTGCACTGTTGGCGGCGGAACAAAATTGATGGTGATATCATCAGTGGGGGTATGACAATTATCGGCTTGGGTTGCTCTAAGCGTTAATTTAACCGAGCCCTTGGCAATATCAATAGGATCTGGCTGAAAGGTTGGAGCGTATACATCATCCGAAGGAATAAATCTACCTAAGCCCGATGCCGATGTCCACTTTACGGTAGTGCCTGAAAGCGGCTGGCCATTTAATTGCACCATAGGGTTTTGGTTACAAACATTATCAATGCTTGGCGGCCCGGCATCGGCACCAGGATCTGGCGCAAACTTAAATATCACATCTTTGGATACGGCCGAACACCCATCAGGACTTGTTGATGTAAGGGTTAAAGTAACCGAACCGGCATTCTTATCTGCTGTTGATGGAAAATACTTACCTTTCGGGTCATCTTGTTTAGAGAAAGTGCCACTACCGCTGGTACTCCAGATACCGGTTCTATATACGCTCTTCACATCGCCATCAAGTTGTATAAATGGATCATTAACGCATACGTTATGCGAAGGGCCGGCATCAACAATTGGAAGCGGATTAACCTTAACGTCTACTGGATCACTTGGTTCGCCCGGGCAGTTATTGATTATCAAATACAAATTATAAGGACCCGCGTTAGCAGCTGTGGCGTTTGGAATGGTTGTGCTTGGGCTTTGAGTTTCCAGTCTGAAATTATTGGGGCCGGTCCATAAATATGTTGCACCCGCTATAGGCTGGGTTTGCAGTATAATATCATTGCCTTCGCAAACGGGGCTGTTGCTGTGCCCTTCTATTTTTAATGTCTGGGGCCTTACAGTTACCGTATATTTAACTGGAGTGCCCGGACAGCCGAATGCTACAGGTGTTATGGTGTAAGAAACCTGGATAGGGCTTGTTGTAGTATTAACCAGGGCTTCATTAATAGGGTTAGCGGTTTGATCGGTAACCGCGGCATTGCTGATGCCGGTGACAGCCGACCTGCTCCATAAAAACGTAGCCGTAGATATATTGGATGTTAAAGTAAGCCCAAGTGGGGTGTTGTTACACATAACAGACGACAGCGGCGGCGGATTGGTGATTAACGCTCCCGGGTTAACCGTTACCTTAAGCGGATACGGAACTCCCGCACAGTCGCCCGTTTTAAAATTAAACATATAGGTAACTTCAACAGGCTCATTGGTAGTATTATAAAGCACCTCTTTTATAACAGGTGACGCCTGGCCCGCTACAGCAGCATTGCTGATACCCGGAACGGCCTCCCTGCCCCATGTAAAGCTTGTTGCCGGGGTGTTAAATTTAACCTCATAATTGGTGCTTGTACCATTACAAACCGGGCCGGGCGGAGCGCTTTTAACCACAGGGGTGGCATTTACCTTTACTATGTATGTAAATACAGGCCCGGGGCAACCGTTTAAATATGGTGTTATTTTATAAGCCACGTCAACAGCCGCGCCGTTTGCATCGTTATTTAACAGTGTTTCGGTAATTGAGCTGGATGTTTGCCCCGTTACCGCTGGATTACTGATGCCGGCAACAGCAGGGCGGTCCCATGAAAAAGTGGTACCGGGCTGGTCGGCAGTGATCGCGTAATTTAGCGCGGTACCGCTGCATATCGGATCGCCTGTGGCGCTGCTTATTACCTGTGGAGCGGGAGTAACCGTTACCTCAACTTTAGTGCGCTCACTAATACAGTCATTAACCTTAGTTTCTACATAATAAGTTCTGTTGATGGTTAATGGAGCAGTAGTAAACGGGTTACTTTGGCTTATGGGAGTGCCACCAACAGGAACATTGTACCATGTATAAGTACCCGTTGAGCCGCTTGCGGTAAGTATAGCAGATTGGCCTTCACAAACCGTTGCTGTGTTATTGGTGCCAACCGTAGGTGCTGACGGAGGGGGTATAGCCTTAACCAAAACAGGGGTACGCGCACTGGTAATACCGCCCACAGTTGTCGCAACATAATAAGTAATATCGTTTAGTATTGGCGGGGTAGTAAATATCGGGCCAACTTTAAGAGGTGTTCCACCGGTAGCATCGCTATACCAGCGGTATGTGCCGCCCGGCGCTGTAGCTACGAGGTTGGTTGTACTGCCTGTACAAACAGATTTACCGGGGGCGGTTGGAGCTGCAGGCACCGGGTTTATATTAATTGTTACCGTACTCGTCCTAAAGTTGCAAGGGCCAACAGGATCATCAGAAGTTAAAGTAAGTGTGGCGGTTTTTTCGCCGGGGGCCGGGGTGTAAACAGCATCCTTCTTTGTTGGGTCGGAGAATGTTCCCGCGCCACCTGTCCATTTTCCTGTTGTAGTTCCTCCTGTAATAACCCCGGCCAATTGTACCGGTACACCCGGTGATACTGTTTGATCGGGCCCTGCGCTAATTATCACCCTATAGTAAATACTCACCTGGCTGGTGGCAATACTTTGAGCACAACCGCTGCTTGCAGCTATGGTATTAGTTATAGTATATGTTCCGGCCTTGCTTTGTTCCAGATCTATCTCGCCGGTGCTGGCATTTTTAAATACTAAATCACCCGTTGGTTCACTAAAAACACCGGCACTGGCGCCTGCCCCAAAAACGGGCAGCGGGTTTTTCACATTAGTACAAAACGGACCATCATATTTGAAAGTAGCATCCGGTGTTGTTACTATGGAGATGCTTTGGCTGGCCGTTCCCGGGCATGAGCCCCCATAGGTAAAGGTAATGGTATATTTTCCGGGAATACTTGCCGCCACATTGATCTCGCCGGTAGTATTACTCACAAAAACAAGCCCCGGTGCCGACGAAAAAGTACCTCCGGCCGGATTATAAATAGTGGGTTTAACATTACTTCCTGAAGTACATATCGTGCCCGAAGGATACCGGAACTGGGGGTCAATAACCGGAGTTATTGATACTGTGAAAGCGGTACGCGGACTAACACATGTGCCATTAACGGCCTCGGCGTAAAAAGTGGTTTGCGTAAACAGGGGATCGGTAGTATAAGTATTACCGGTGTGCACCGGTGCACCACCTGTAGCATTAGTATACCATTGAATGGTTGTACCCGAAGCCACTACGCTCAAATTGGCCGGATTGCCTGGGCATACCGTTGCTGTTCCATTAACCGTTGGAGCGGCAGGCGGCGGGTTAACCTGCACGGTTATCGCAGTACGTGGACTGCTGCAGCCATTGGCTGTACTTTGTACGTAATATGTGGTATTTGCTGTTAGCTCGGGCGTAACATAGGTATTGCCGGTTATTAACAGGTTGCCGCCGGTGGCCTGGTCATACCATTCATAGTCATCGGGCGAGCCTGTTGCTGTAAGTGTGGCCGCTGTACCGGCACATATTGCCGGAACCGGTTGCACAGCAGGCGCAGGGATCGGATCAAGAACAGTAACAGTAATTGCCGACCTCTCGCTGATACATGTTCCTACCGTGGTTTGAACATAATAAGTTGTGGTGGCTGTTAAAGCGGGAGTTGTAAATGTATCGCCCGAAAATATAGAGGTACCGCCGGTGGCTGCGGTAAACCATTGAAAACTTCCGCCTTGTGCCGACGTTGCTGTTAAAGAGGCTGTTGCTCCATTACAAATTACAGGCCCGTCGGGTACAACCGGTGCATCCGGAGCAGGGGTAACAGTAATTGTTATCGGGGTACGTTCGCTTGTGCAACCGCCGGTAGTATGCTCAACATAATAAGTTTTATTACTTGTTAAAGCCGGGGTTTGAAAAGTATTGCCGGTACCAACCGAACTGCCACCTGTGGCTGCTGTATACCAGTTATATGTGCCGGTAGGCGATGGATCGGCAGTTAAGGTAATACCGGTGCCATAACAGGCAGACGGTGACTGCGAAGGTGGCGCGGACGGTATTGGCGTTACAGATACCGGCACCGCAATGCGGTCGCTTGTGCAATCGCCTACCCGTGTTTGCACATAATAAGTTACCGCGGAGGTGAGCACCGGTGTTGTATAGTCAGGGCTTGAAATTAACGGCGTGCCCCCTGAAGGCACATCAAACCACTCCGCTACCCCCGAGGCATCAGCATGCAGCGTAATAGCCGATCCGGAACAAGTGCTGTAGCCACCGGCGGGGAGTACAGGAACCGCGGGTGGCGCATTGATTCGGGCAACTACAGGTATACCGGAGCTGGCACAACCTTTAATTACTGTAAAAAGATAATAAGTTGTATTTGTAAATAATGGAGGCGTTATATAGGTTGCATCGTTGCTCAATGGAGTTCCTGTTCCCGAGGAATTCGCATACCATGCATAACTGTCGGCACCCGAGGCTATTAACGTTGCGGGGGTACCATAACACACCGGATCTGCCTGGATGCCCGGCCTGCCTGTTACGTTAACAACAACCGAGCTTCGCGTACTGGTACAGCTGCCTACTGTTGTTTCCACATAAAAAACGGTGCCCTGGGTAATTGGGCCTGTTACATATGGATTACCTGTAAACAGGAAATTGCCATCAGCATCGTACCATTGGTAAGTTCCTCCGGGGGCCGTTGCTGTTAATGTTGCTGAAGTGTTGGGGCAAACAACCTGATTAGCAACCGTAGGCGGGTTTGGAGAAGCTACAGCAGTAATCTGAATACTGGCAGCTTTTGGCTGGCAGCCCGGGGTTTTATCACTAACCGTTACCGTATACGTTCCGGCTTTGTTTACATCAATAGATGGCGTATTTTCACCGGTATTCCAGATATACGTGAACGGGCCTGTACCACCTGATAGATTAGCGGTTAATGTTATAGTCTTTCCCGAACATATCGTATTAGCTGTTGAGGATATAGTTACATTCAATGTACAAACTTGACTATACCCTGCTAATGAACAAATAACCAACAGGAATAGTACAAGCAACGGCTTATTAATGTTCTTCATAAGTCTCTTTATACTCAATAAATGTGGCTGCAAGCGGCTCATTTTAACAACTCCCCTTATTGAGCACAGTTTTAAGATTGGCAAACAATACTGTTATTTTATACCAACCCGGCAATGATGTGCGCCTTTTTACGTAAAATACTAAAAATAGGTTTGATAAAACGTCAATAAAATGAACAATGAAACCCTCGTGAAATTATTTCTTTTATAGGTTAAAAAAATACCCGGTTAGGAAATAACCAGGTATAAAAGAGGCATGATAGTGTACCTCGTACAATTACGGGATCTGCCGGTAAGCGTTTCAGCCCCGGCTCCGATATAATAATATTATAAAGATCCGGATTGGCTTATAACAAAGCTACAAAATCACGCATTGCCTGTCCCGGATCCTGCTGCTTCATGAAAGTTTCGCCAATAAGAAAACCATTGAAACCTTCCAGTTTAAGGTGCCGGATAGTTTGAGGATCGCTGATGGCGCTTTCCGAGATCTTCATAAACTCGGCGGGGATATGTTTAGCCAATTTGTAAGAGGTTTCAACCGACACGGTAAAATCGGCCAGGTTGCGGTTATTTACGCCAATGGCATCCAGGTTGGGGTTAATGCTGCGTTCCAGTTCTTCGAGGTTATGTACCTCAAGCAATACGTTAAGGCCTATACTTTTGGCAAGTTTGGCCAGGGTATCAATTTCGGCAGGTGTAAGTATAGCGGCTATGAGCAGGATAATATCGGCGCCTAATGACTTGGCCTCTATCACCTGGTACTCATCTATCATAAAATCCTTGCGCAATACAGGGATGCTGTTTACCGAACGCGCTTTCACCAGATCGGCTTTGCGCCCCATGAAGAAGTTGCGGTCGGTTAAAACTGAAAGTGCCGAAGCGCCGGCAGCGGCATAATCTGTTGTAACGGCGCTAACCCGCACCTTATCGTTAATAATACCTTTTGAAGGCGATTTACGCTTAAACTCGGCTATGATACCCGTACGTGAGGGATCGAGCAAAAATTCTTTGAATGAATAGGTTTCACGGTGAAAATGATCCGATTCTTCAAGTACGGTATATGATGTACGTTTTTTTGCCGAAGCAACTTCTCTTTTTTTATTGGCAACTATTTTATCAAGTATCGTCATAGGATCGAAGCACTAATATTTATGTTATTGCGAGGTACCAAGCAATTAGCCCACCCAACCCGCTCCAGAGGAGAGGATTTTAAATGCATTTGAAGCCTCTCTTTCTGTGGGAGATTTACAGGGGGTAATTGCTTTGTTCCTTATATTGACATCGTTGTAAGTTATTGGTTATTAAGTATATTTTTAATCAATTTTTATATCCTGTGCGTTGCCTGCGGCCCGGGCTTTTCGTTGCAAGTCCTCGCCTTTCCGGCCCGCAATCCCCATCCGCGCTGTGGGCTTTACACTGCAATCCCTAACGCGGCCACTGCGCACCGCTAAGTGTCCCGCTCTCCGCAAGGTCTCTCGCAGAAGCCCCTGCGGCTTACCGCATGCATGGCCGCAGACATCAGGGTCCTCTGCGGGAGACCCTGATGGGACGTTATATCAATTTTTCAAAGTTATCATTATTTCATAAAACTAAGCCTTAAGCCAGTTTTGCATCATTTCCTTACCATAATCGGTCAGGATTGATTCGGGGTGAAATTGTACGCCCCTTACATCGTACTGCTTATGCTTAAGCGCCATGATAGAATTATCGGCCTCATCAATAGCGGTAACCTGCAATGAATCGGGCAGATCATTACCACTTACTACCCAGGAGTGGTAACGCCCAACTTTAAAGCTTTCGGGCAAACCGGCAAATAGTTCTTCACCGCCATCAGTAACTTTTATCGGCGTCGCTATGCCGTGCATAGGTTGGTTAAGATTGTACAGGCTCCCGCCAAATGCTTCGGCAATAGCCTGCTGACCAAGGCACACACCAAATATGCTTTTGGTGGGTGCATACTTTGCTATTACATCCAGCAGTAAACCAGCCTCTGAAGGAATCCCCGGCCCTGGCGATAGGATGATCTTATCAAAAGCGTCCACATCTTCAATAGCAAACTGGTCGTTCCTCCAAACCTCGCATTCCAGGCCAAGCTCATTAACCAAATGCACCAGGTTATAGGTAAAGGAATCGTAATTATCTATTATTAAAATATTTTTCATGTTCATTTCTTAAAATTCAACTAATCTCTTATCTCCAGTCTCTAACCACCAGTTACAGCTCCTCCGCCAACTCAAAAGCCCTTCTCAAAGCCGAGATCTTGGTATCAACCTCCCTCAGCTCACTTTCGGGGATCGAACCGGCGACTATGCCCGCGCCTGCCTGGTAATGCAGTGTATTGTTCTTACTCAAAAACGAGCGGATCATAATAGCATGGTTAAAATCTCCGTTAAAACCCAAAAAACCTATAGCACCGCTGTAAAAGCTGCGTTTGATATTCTCGTTTTCGTCGATGATCTCCATAGCGCGGTATTTTGGAGCGCCGCTCAATGTACCCGCCGGGTAAGTATCAGCTACAACTTTAAAGGCCGATACACCGGGCTTTAGTTTTCCACTTACGTGTGATACCAAATGGATCAGGTGCGAGTAATACTGAACCTCTTTAAATGCCTTCACAGTTACATTTTCGCAATGACGGCTCAGGTCGTTACGGGCCAAGTCAACCAGCATCACGTGTTCTGCCGACTCCTTAGGGTCATTCTCGAGGTTGCGGGCCAGCTCGGCATCTTTTTCATCATCGCCGCTGCGCTTAAAGGTCCCGGCTATCGGGAATATATTGGCTACATTATTTTTAATGGTGATCTGCGCCTCGGGTGATGAACCAAAGATCCTGAAATCGCCAAAATCAAAATAAAACAGGTATGGTGATGGGTTGATAGAACGCAGGGCGCGGTAAACATTAAACTCATCCCCCAGGAAGGTGCGGGAGAAAGCCCTCGATGGAACTATCTGGAAAACATCGCCCCGGTAAATATGCTGCTTCATTTTTTCTACGATAGTAATGAACTCGTCACCGGTGAGGTTTGATTTTTCATCGCCTTTGCTTTTAAAGCTGTATTCGGGAAAGTTTTTGTTTTTGATAAGGTATTCCAGCTTTTCGATACCGCCATTGGTTGGTGCTCCCTCGGGCTGGTTGTGGAATATGTAGAGTTCATTCTTGAAGTGATCGATAGCGATGATATACCTGTAAACGTGGTACTGCATTACCGGGATCTTCCGATCTGTATTATCGCTTTGCTTCAGCTTGATGGTTTCATAATGCTCAACAGCCTCATGGGTAAAATAACCGAACAAACCATTAGTGATCATTTTTAGCGGCAGCGAGTCGGTTTCAAAGCTGCCGGTAAAATTGTTAAGCTGTTCAATCAAATCAAACGTACCAGCCTCATGTACTTCCTGGCTGCCATCGGGGTATTGTTTTTTTAGGATACCGTTATTGAGCACGATGCCGCTGAGCGGTTCGCAGCAAATGTAGCTGGTGCTGTTTTCGCGGCTGTGATAATCGGAGCTTTCCAGTAGCAGTGAGTTAGGGAATACATCGCGCAGGCGAAGATAAATGCTCACTGGTGTGGTGGTGTCGGCCAGCAGTTTTTTATAAGTAGTAGTAATTTTAAATGTGCTCATGTTTATTTTTTAAATATCTTAAAACAAAAAAACCCGGCGAATTGGGGTCGCCGGGTTTCCTATTTAGGTTCACAATTGATTAGGTTGTCTCTGATCAAAAAGCGCAAGCCGGCTGCCAATTTAATTGGTGCCACCAGCTGTTTTTATGTGTGTTTTTAATCATCGCGGTCACAAATTTATAAAGAAATTTGAATTGTCAAATTTTTTGTGAAATTATTTATTTGCTAAATCCTATTAGCTACGTAGAATTACTGTGGAATAAGCATAATACCTACCGAAATAAGTACAATCCCGATCAAATAAAAGATAGCGATGGCTTTATGCTTAGCCTCTGGCAGGGCAGCTTTCTTCGATTTGCTGTGACCGATAGTGATCAAAACAATGGCAATAAGCATAATTACCCAATGCTCAACCGTAAAATAACGGGTGACAGGGTTTTTCATGGTCTCCTTGCTAAACTGCACCATCGGACTGATAAAAAACAAAATAATTCCCAGCAAAAATTGCGTATGTACCGAGATCATGGCAAACAGGTTAAGCTTGCGGTTGCCCTCGCCGTAAGGTCTTTTACCCAGCCAGCCCATAAACGCGCGTATAAGGGCCAACAATACCAGTACAATAACAATGTACCTGAAACCGGAATGGAATTCCTTAAAAAAGCTATAAAGTGTCATACATCAAAATTTGCCGTGAATATACGATATAAAGGTCATTGAAGTCATTAGGTCATCGTGTCATTTTTTGCAGACATAGCTTAAACAAAAAAAGCGATGAGCCTAAACCCATCGCTTTTCATTTTATCTTTCGGACTTCCGACTAAAGACTTCCGACTTATATCAACAGCCTTACCGGCTCTTCTAATAATTGTTTTAATGTTTGCAGGAAGGCGGCAGCTGTAGCACCGTCAACCACGCGGTGGTCGGCGCTCAGGGTAACCTTCATGATGTTGCCAGGTACTACCGCACCATTTTTAACAACCGGAACAGCCTGAATACCGCTTACTGCAAGGATACATGCGTTTGGTGTGTTAATGATGGCAGTAAACTCGTCAACGCCAAACATACCAAGGTTTGAAATGGTGAAGGTTGAACCCTCCATTTCGTTTGGCTGTAGTTTTTTAGATTTTGCTTTGCCTGCAAACTCTTTCACTTCAACCGAAATGTGACTTAATGATTTACCATCGGCAAATTTGATAACCGGTACCAATAAACCTTCGTCAACAGCAACGGCAACGCCAACGTGAACATGTTCATTAGTGCGGATCTTATCACCCAGGAATGATGAGTTGATAGCAGGATGCTGCCTTAAGGCAACAGCGCAGGCTTTAACAACAAAATCATTAAATGAAATTTTAACCGGGGCGATCTCGTTCATACGGGTACGGGCCACAATAGCCTGATCCATATCAATGCTCATGGTTACATAGAAATGCGGAGCAGTAAACAAGCTTTCGCTTAGGCGGCGGCTGATAGCTTTACGCATTTGAGTAACCGGCCTTTCGCTGAATTTCTCTTCGCCTGTAAAGGTTGGCAATACGATAGGTGCTTTTGCAGCAGCAGCCGGAGCGGCAGCAGGTGCAGCTTCAGTAACAGGAGCAGCAGCTGGTTTCGCTGATGGTGTATATTCTTCCACATCCTTTTTGATGATACGGCCGCCTTCAGCGCTGCCTTTTACATCATTAAGGTTGATACCTTTATCTTTAGCTATTTTACGCGCCAGCGGAGATGCTTTTACGCGGCTGTCATCAGTGTTAGAAGCTTCAGTGGCAGTAGCAGTTGCAGTCGCCTCCGCTTTAGTTTCAGCAGCAGGTGCAGCTTCAGCGGCGGCAGGGGCCGAACCACCATCCTGTAATAACGGAGTGATGTCGGTGCCTTCTTTACCTACTATAGCAATGATATCATTTACTTTAGCGGCTTCACCTTCTTTAACACCTATATATAACAAGGTACCGGCTTCGTAACCCACAACTTCCATGGTAGCCTTATCGGTTGCCACATCAGCCAGTGAATCATCTGCTTTTACTTTATCGCCAACTTTAAAGTTCCATTTTTCAATGGTACCTTCGGTCATGGTATCGCTTAGCAATGGCATGCGGATCACCGTAGCCGGGATGCTTGACAGGTCAACCTTTGGTGCGGCTGGTGTCGGAGTAGCGGCAGGTGCTTTGTCGGCAGCGGGTGCGGCTTCTTTAGCAGGTTCTTCGGCCGGTTTTGCAGCATCGCCGCTGCCAGCCTGGTCAAGTAAAGACTTGTAATCTTCACCTTCTTTACCTAAAATGGCAATTACAGAATCAACCGGGGCGGCAGCACCTTCCTGTATACCGATATACAGCAATGTACCATCCTGATACGATTCAAAATCCATGGTAGCTTTATCAGTTTCAATCTCGGCCAGTACATCGCCCGATTTAACCTTGTCGCCAACTTTTTTATGCCACTTCGCCAATACCCCTTCGGTCATGGTATCGCTCATCTTAGGCATTTTTACTACTTCGGCCATATATTAATAGTATTATAAATTCAGTATAAATATAGTTAGTTCTTAGTCGAAAGTCGGAAGCCCAAAGTCTGAAGTCAAAAAACTTAATACTTATGACTATCGGCTTGTGACTTAAAACTTAGTCCCTGATATAAGGATAATCTTCTTGAACATATACATCTGTATATAATTCAGATGCATCCGGCCATGGTGATTCTTCAGCAAATTTCACCGCTTCGTCCACAATAGCTTTGATCTTAGCGTCCATTTCGTCAAACCATGCTTCATCAGCATATTTTTCGGCAAGGATAGTTTGCTTGGTGGCCTCAAGAGGATCTTTCGCTTTATAGCTTTCCAACTCCTCTTTAGTACGATACTTTTGCGGATCGGACATGGAGTGACCTTTATAGCGGTAAGTACGCATTTCAAGGAAGGTTGGGCCTTCGCCTGCACGTGCGCGCTGAACAGCTTCGTCCATTGCTACGTGTACCGCAGCAGGGTCCATACCATCAACCGGTGATGAAGGAATGCCATAAGGGAGGCCTAATTTATAAATATCAGTCTGCGCGGTTGTACGCTCAACAGAAGTACCCATGGCATAACCATTGTTTTCGCAAACAAAAATTACGGGCAGTTTCCAAAGCGCAGCCATATTAAAGGTTTCGGTAAGCGCGCCCTGGCGTACGGCACCATCGCCCATATAGGCAATGTTCACAAACTCGGTACCTTTATATTTTTCGGCAAAAGCGATACCGGCACCCAGCGGTACCTGGCCGCCCACAATGCCGTGACCACCATAAAAATGTTTTTCTTTATCAAACATGTGCATAGAACCGCCTTTACCTTTTGAACATCCGGTAGCTTTACCGTACATTTCGGCCATAATGGCGTTTGGAGTTACACCTTTAGCAAGTGCATGAGCATGATCGCGATATGCGGTAATCATACTGTCTTCAGGTTTAATTACAGACATGGCTCCGGCCAAAACAGCCTCCTGCCCAATATATAAGTGGCAAAAGCCCCTGATCTTTTGTTGTCCGTATAACTGTCCTGTTTTTTCTTCGAACCTGCGCATCAATAGCATCTGTTCGTACCACATCAGGTAGGTGTCCTTGTTTATTTCGATTGAACTCATGTATTAAACAACCTTTTTGGAGTAAAGCGCAAATCTAATTATATCCTGCAAAATATCGAAACCTCAAGCAAATTGTTGCAAAATTTTATTTGGTGGCCTTGAAGTGTGTTTAAACACAACAAACCGGCTGTTTATAAGTTTGGCATAGCCTGTTAGGTTAAAATAGAACTTAAAAAAACACACCAGGAGGCAATAAATTATCGTTTTGCGAAGTTTTAGAAGCGTTGTTTTTCGCGAAAGACTAAAAAACGCCTTTAAATAATTACAACCAAATTACATTAAGACACGTACAAAAGCCTGTTTATTAAAAGGATGTGTAATAAAAAGCACTTTTTTATATTTTTTGAAAAATAAGCTGCATTTATTTGCAATTTTAAAAAATATAAATAGTTTTGTAGAGCACGATAGACATAGTGTCTGATTTAATAAACAATTTGTTGTCCTAACTCAACAAACAAACTGATTAAATGAAGAAATTTGCCCTGGCTATTGCCTTACTTTTCAGCGTCGTAGCTTCACAAGCTCAAACCAAAAGTGCCCAAAGCACCAGTGATGATAACAAAGACGACCAGGAAAGTTTAGGTAAAGCATACTTTTCCCAAATTATGGGAGTTGCTTTATCTGCTACCTCAAACATGAAACTTTTTCACTTTGTTTACGATTGGATTGGTACCCCTTACCATTTTGGCGGAAGCTCAAGAAGAGGCATTGACTGCTCAGCTTTCACCAAAGAATTGTACAGCGAAGTTTTTAACCTTGATATTAAACGTAACTCACGCGATATTTTCAGCATGGTTAACCCTGTTGGTAAGGATGAGTTAAAAGAGGGCGATTTGGTTTTCTTTAAGATCCACAGCCGCAGCATTTCGCATGTAGGTATTTACCTGGGTAATAATAAATTTGCCCATGCATCATCAAGGGGTGTTGCCATCAGCAGTCTTGACGACGCTTACTACAGCCGTTTCTTTTATAAAGGCGGCAGGTTGTTAGCCTCGTTTAAAGACGAGTTTAAAGGTTCGGCATCGACGGGTAACAACGATATGGGAGACGATGTAGACGAAAGCAAGAACTAAACGATTTTGAAATAAATAAACTAATTTGGTCCCTTCATCCCGGTGAGGGGATTTTTTTTATAATGAAATTTTTATTGCTTACGGCAGCCTGCCTGGCGCTGCTTTTACAGGCGTGTAACCATCCGCCAAATAAAAAACAAATCCTGGCCCCTGCACCTAAACCGGATACAACCACTACAACAACCGCAGCGGTTGTTCAGCCTGATTCATCCGTCTCCATTGCCGCAGTTGGCGATATGATGCTCGGAACATCGTACCCTAATAATTATACCCTCCCGCCTGACAGCGCTAAAAACAGCTTTAATGTTATTGCCGACGAACTAAAAAACGCCGACGTAACCTTTGGCAACCTTGAAGGCAGTTTGCTTGACGGAGGGAACCCCGCCCACTATAAACTGCATCAACGAAGCAAGGCCTATCTATTCAGGATGCCTACAGCCTATGCAGGCGTTTTTAAAAACGCCGGTTTTAACTTGCTGAGCCTGGCCAATAACCATATAGGCGATTTTGGCGATACGGGCCGGATGAGTACCACTCACGTGCTTGATAGCATAGGGATTAATTATGGCGGACTGCTTAGCCACCCCTCCACAGTGTTCGAACGTAACGGTGTTAAATATGGCTTTTGCGCTTTTGCCCCCAATGCCAATACCCTGCCTATTCTCGACCTAAAGAACGCAACCCGTATCATAAGCCAATTGAAACAGCAATGTGATATTCTCATTGTATCGTTTCATGGTGGTGGCGAGGGTGTAGCTTACGAACATATTCCTTTTGCAATGGAATCCTTCATCAGTGAAAAGCGCGGCGATGTAAATGCCTTTGCCCATAATGCTATTGATGCCGGTGCGGATATTATATTGGGCAATGGTCCGCACGTGAACCGGGCAATGGAGGTTTATAAAAACCGGCTGATCGCTTACAGTCTCGGTAACTTTTGTACTTATAAATCAGTAAGTGTGGCAGGGGTTTGCGGCCTGGCGCCATTATTAAAAGTAAAGATGAACAAAAAGGGGGAGTTTTTAAACGGACGCATCATATCCCTAAGGCAAGCGCATGATAAAGGGCTTGAACTTGATTCGCTTAACCGTGCTGCTATCCGGATCAGGGAACTTACAGAAGCTGATTTCCCTAATGCCGGATTACTGATATCCGACAAGGGCGAGATCAGCCTTAATCCGGTTATTCAGAGCGAGAATTTATAAATAGATACCAGGGCAGGAATTAAACGCCGTATCTACTCACTCCGACTTCGCTGTTAAACTTAAGAGAAAAAAGCGCGGGATTGTGCGATTCTCTCTTGAAAGGAGCGGAGGGATGTGTTGCTACTTTGGTAAACTTGTAGCAGAAACACACCCCTGCTCCCGCTCGCTTCTCCGCGCCCCCTCTCAAGAGGGGATCTTTATTTTTCTACACTCTTTTCCCGAAGGAAAAGAGAGGGTGGTCCAGCGAAGCGTAGACCGGGTGAGTAAACTATGCAATTTGCAGCTAATGTGCACGTTTAAGCTGCTTCATCCTTAGTATTCCGCACCAGGCTGATACCCGTTGTAAAAAATATTAATGAGATGATACCTATAACCACCATGGTGGTTATTTGCGCGCTATGGTTTATGATAGCTACACCGGTATAAATAAGGCCAACTATACCAAGCACGCTCAATATAGCTCCAAAAGTTCGTTTTAAGTTCATGACAGGTGTGTTGTTTTTTATAAGCATTTTTTTAAAAAACAAATAACACACCAATAATTAATGCTACTTTTATTTTAAACATAATAAACCAAACCATGCCCGAATCATTTGGATCATTGATAACAATCATCATTTTTGTTGTTATCCTTATTACTATTTTTACCTCGTTTGTGTCTGTAAAACAGGGCACTATAGTAGTTATCACCGTATTTGGCAAATACCGCCGCATCCTAACCCCGGGGCTTAATTTCAAGATCCCTTTTATCGAAAACATTTACTCCAAAATCTCTATCCAGAACCGCTCGGTTGAGCTGGAGTTCCAGGCGGTAACTTATGATCAGGCAAATGTGTATTTTAAGGCCATGCTGCTTTATTCGGTATTGGACCAGCAGGAAGAAACCATCAAAAACGTAGCTTTCAAATTTGTTGATGAGCGCAACCTGATGCAGGCCCTGATCCGTACAGTTGAAGGCTCCATCCGTGCTTTTGTAGCCACCAAACGCCAGAGCGAGGTACTGATATTACGCCGCGATATTGTGGAACACGTAAAAGAGCAGTTAGATGTGATACTGGAAGGCTGGGGTTACCACCTGCAGGATCTCCAGTTAAACGATATTACTTTTGATGATGTGATCATGAAATCAATGAGCCAGGTAGTTGCTTCAAACAACCTGAAAGCCGCTGCCGAGAACGAAGGTCAGGCCCTGCTCATCACCAAAACCAAAGCGGCCGAAGCAGAAGGTAACGCCATCAAGATTTCGGCTCAGGCCGAGCGTGAGGCAGCGCAATTACGCGGACAAGGTATAGCCCTGTTTCGTGAGGAAGTTGCCCGCGGTATGACTGTAGCAGCTAAAGAAATGGCCGAAGCTAATATGGATACCTCGGTTATACTGTTCACTATGTGGACAGAATCCATCAAACACTTCTCCGAAAACTCAAAAGGGAATGTTATTTTCCTGGATGGCTCAACAGATCAGATGCAACATACGTTAAAAGAAATGATGGCCTTAAACCTTTTACATACCGACAACGTCAAAAAGTAAAAGTTTGAAACCGCCAGTTTTTTAAATGAAAAGAAATATAGTGAAAGTGATAGGCCCTGCGGCCATGTGTGTTTTAATGATGATTGCTCCGGCTTCGGCGCAATCATTTCACCAGCTAACTGCCAATGATTTTTGGGGAACGCCGCGGGCTAATGCCGGCGGCGTTGTAGCTTATACCAATTGCACCATCGATTACCGGTACCAGGCCCGGCGCGAAGGCAGGGGCTACCGGCTTAATTTTAACATCAGGCTCATCCTTAACAACAATAAATCATGGCTTGATAAAAGCAGGGTTAATACGCCGCAGCAACTCAGCGAAATACTGAAACATGAGCAGGGCCATTACACCATTGCGTTTTTAGAGCAGCAGGAGCTGTTACGCATAGTAAGCAACACCCGTTTCAGCAATAATTACAACTACGAAGCGATGGCCATCTTTAACCGCATCGACGCCAAATACAAACAGCTCAATGCCGATTATGACGAAGACACGGCTCACATGACAGATCGTAAGCAACAGCACAGCTGGGATGTGTATTTTCAGCAGAAACTTAAGTTTTTGCCGGGAGATACGGAGAGTTGAAGATCATTTTTTAAAATCCCCTCTTGAGAGCTACGTGCGGACACATCTTTATAAACCTCATCATTGATAAAAAAATGTCATTTCGACGATCCAACGGAGGGGGTCGTGCGTGAGCTGGTAAGGAGAAATCTTCTACACCCTACTTTTACAGGCATAGTTGTAGAGCCTGATGTAGAAGATTTCTCTCCAATCTTGCGCTCGTTTGCAACGAGGGCTTAATATGGTTTGGCGATTGTATCGCCTGTGCGTTATAAACGCAAACCCAGTTACGTACTCGTTAAAAACGAGCGCGAGTTAATACGGAACACCTTGGTTGTGTACCTCTGGCACACTAAAAACTGTTTATTTGATTTCTACAAACCTTCTGCACCTCTGGTGCAACCTGTCGTTCGCTTAACTTAATAACATTGCGCTTGCTGTAGCACTTGAGTTTAGCGACACTCAAACCTGCCACAACAATTGCAGCAAGCCTGCAACCCAGCTATATTTGCTTTCATCACCATGACGGAGCAATCATCAAATACCCATCGTAAAATTATCCATATTGATATGGATGCTTTTTACGCGTCGGTTGAGCAGCGGGATTTTCCGGAGTACCGGGGTAAACCTTTGGTGGTGGGCGGTTTGCCCGAAGGTCGGGGAGGTGTGGTGGCCACCGCCAGTTACGAAGCCCGGAAGTTTGGCATCCGGTCGGCCATGTCATCAAAAAAAGCATTACAGCTTTGCCCGCATGCTTTGTTTGTAAGGCCAAGGTTTAATGTATACCGGGAGGTATCACAGCATATCCGGGAGATCTTTAGCCGTTATACCGACCTGATAGAACCGCTCTCTTTAGATGAAGCTTTCCTGGATGTAACCAACGATAAGCAGGACATCGGCTCGGCCATAGAAATAGCCAAACTCATTAAACAGGCTATTAAAGACGAACTGCAGCTCACCGCTTCGGCCGGGGTGTCTATCAATAAATTTGTAGCCAAAATAGCATCTGACATCAATAAGCCCGATGGCCTGAAGTTTATCGGGCCATCAAGCATCGAAAATTTTATGGAGCAGTTGCCTGTCGAAAAATTCTTTGGTGTAGGCAAGGTAACCGCTCAAAAAATGAAACAGATGGGCCTGCACACCGGGGCCGACCTGAAACGACTGGAAGAAAGTGACCTTGTAAAACACTTTGGCAAGGTTGGCAAATTTTACTACCAGATAGTGCGCGGCATTGATAACAGGGAAGTCCAACCCCACCGCGAGACTAAATCCCTGGGTGCCGAAGATACTTTCGCCTATGACCTGACAACTCTTGAGGAAATGGAGGCTGAACTGGATAAAATAGCGATCACGGTACATACCCGGCTGCTTAAATATGAATTGAAAGGCCGCACCATTACCCTCAAGGTAAAATACCACGATTTTAAACAGATCACCCGCAATCAATCCTTCCCCACACCGGTAAATGATCTGGAAACAATCAGCCATACGGCCAAACAATTGATGGCTGCCACAGGTGTTGATGATGTAAAAGTGCGGCTGTTGGGCATTTCGCTTTCAAACTTTGGCGAATTGCCGGTTAAGCAGCGGGATGATAAAGAGCTTGGGCCGGGACATCAGTTGGAATTGGAGTTGTAAAAACTTGGTTATGCAGGGGCATGTTAACGATTGCCGAGACAGGTTTATCATTACCTGTTTTTTGTCATGAGTAGCGTTTAAATCCGGTGGGCTCTCAAAGCGAAATAACAAAAGAGGGCCTGTCACCCTGAGCCTGTCGAAGGGTCGCGCACAGAGGCCCAGCCCACCATGCTTCTAGAGCCTACCCATGACAAGATAAAAAATGTGGTTTTTCGCAGCAGATCAGCTTCGGGTGAAAACGAGCAGAATGATGCTGGGCGGTGCGGCTGCAGGGGCATAGCAAGTTTTTGCAGAAGCGGAGGCATTGCGTGCGAATCGGGGCAAAATAATTGCAGCCCGTGGTTCTGTTCGTTTTGCAGGGTGAAGGCCGTGCCGATGGCTATGGGGCCAGGTTGTGCGCAAAGAAGCCTCTCTGCTGCAAGCCTTTTTGGTTACTTTTGTGGCGACAAAAGTAACTGGCCCCGCGCGGCTAAGAGCGCGACGATGTAAGTCAAATACTAATGAAGCCCGTTACCAGCCTGTCGGGGATTGCTTCATTCCTTACAGCAATGACGTGACGCAGATGTCATTTCACCTTCAGAGGCCACGGATTTAAACACTCAGCATGACACCCGTTTTTAATCATGTCACCCCCACTGCCCGAAGTCTTTGACTTTGGACCATTATATTTGTAGTTTATAACTACAGGAAATGTTTTGGGTTCTGTCGTCTCAGACTGCAGGCATACTTAATTCGAAGTCAGAGACTTCGAACAGCACTTCTCTTTTTAGGTCAAAATGATATTTTTAAATGATCGTCAATTCACCATCCTCCCCGCAATATCCACCGACCTTGCAAAAGGATTAAAAAACCTGTTGGCCAGTATGGCAAACTCCCGGCGGGTTACCGGCCGTTTCATATCAAAAGCAGAACTGAATTTATATTGATCTTTCCAGGCCTTTTGCATGGCAATTTCCAAAGTATGCGGATCGGTTAGCGTGGTTTCGCTGATAAACGATAATAGGTTTCCTACCGTGAACACCGGGCCGGGCTTCTCTTTATTAAACCATAAAAAGCCCCGGGTATAAATCTCTTCCAGTGTTGGTTTGATTTCGGCTGTGGCAACTAAGGAATCAGGCTGAAATAACAAACGCGCGGTATTGCCATCTGCCTTTTGTACGCCTTTTAATAGTCCGGAAGCACCTATTTGTTGTATCGCCCTGAAATACGGATCGGTTGGTTTAACATCCGCAAAAGGCATGATCCTGGCTTTAAAATCGAGCAGTTCGCCCTGGATTATCCGCACATTTAAGTTTTGGGTGGTGGTTTTAAAAAAGGCGCAATAGGCTGCGGTTGCACCGGCACCCTGCCCAATAGCCATTTGTACCGAGGGGTACATGGTACTGGCATTTACCAGGTGCGTTACCGACATGGCCTTTTCCGTTACCAGTAAATTATCCAGATCTTTAAGCACAATAGCCCCCAGCGGCACACCATAGGCAGGAAAAGGCGGGTAATTAACTTTCGATGCATTGGCATCGGTATAATGCTGGCCCGGGGAAGCATCGCCAACGGCAATGGCTGTACGGTAAAGTTTTGATTCGCGGTCGTAAGGTTTGTACACATCATCCAGCATCATCCTCACGAATCCTTTTGTCGCGCGACCAGCTTCGCGCAAATATGGGAGATATGGCAAATGATCGGGTGTAGTAAAGCCTTCGTCCAACCCGAGGTTTTTATAGCCCAGTTCGGTTTGCAGATAGTAGATCAAACCCAAAGTATGCAAGCGTGCTTTGGCATAAAAAACTTCCCGGTTTTCCGGCTTTAAATTATCAGGGGTAACAGGGAATTGGTTTCCGCATTCGGCCCATTTGATCATGTATTTATCGTTGGGCAGCTTGCCATCATTGAGCATTTGCTTAAGATCCTTTCCTTTTAGACAGGCATAAGCAGAGGCATCATAGCCTTCGGGCCTGGGAATGGTCTTATCTGCCGGGGCACCAAAATCTTTCAAAATAGCAATCCAGCTAAGGTCCTGCAACTGTGCCGATTCATTATCGGGCGCCAGGGCTTCGTTAGTTTGCTTTTTACTCTCAAAACCATAAACATAGGTTTCGCCTGCTTTGGCGGCCACATCGCCGGTTTCGGTAGCATCAATAACTACTTTGGCTTTTACGGTAGCGGTTTTCCCGTCGAGAGTGATAGTTACATCCCAACCGGTGCCATCTTTTTTAATGCCTGTAAATGGGGTATTTAATTTTATAGTGAGGTTTTTTACCGTATCGGTTATTTTTTTGAGGATAGCCGCCCCGGTATAAGGTTCAAATCTTAGCGTAGCATTGTAAGCCGTATCATAACCCGGGGTTTTGCTGTAAAAATCCCTTACCCTGCGCCTGAACTCGCCCCAGATGCCTGTTGGTAAATTGCGGTTACCTTCAACTATGCTCATCCCGCCAGCTGTCATGCTGCCGCCAAGCCAGGGGCCTTGTTCAACCAGCATGGTTTTTAGTTTGCTTCGTGCACCCTGTATGGCGGCCGCTGTTCCGCTTGCGCTTCCGCCTACAACTAATATATCGGTTTTAATGGTTTGCGCAAAGGATAGCGTACAGTTAAAAACTAAAAGTACCGCCAGTAACTTTTTTATCATTAGTTAAATTAACAATCTACAGAACGCTAAAATAGGCCAAAAGCTTGTGGTAGTATAAAATAATACCTAATTTAAATTTTTTTAACATTTATGATGACAGACGAACAAATGAAATACCCTATAGGAAAGTTTGCGCCCCCGGCTTCTTACACTACCGAAGATATGCGCGGCTGGATTGAAGATATTGCTACCCTGCCGGGGAAGCTGCGTCATGCAATTGCCGGCCTTAATTACCAGGAACTGGATACGCCATACCGCACCGGCGGCTGGACACTGCGCCAGGTGATTCACCATTTGGCCGATAGCCACATGAATTCCATTACCCGCTTTAAGCTTGCCCTTACCGAAAATAACCCAACTATAAAGCCATATGAAGAGGCCGACTGGGCGCTACTACCAGATTATCGCCTGCCGGTTGAGCCATCATTAAAAATGCTGGAAGGCATCCATCAGCATTTTGTAGCCCTGTTTGAAAGTTTCACCGAAAACGAATGGGCACGCACATTTGTTCACCCGGCCTCGGGCGAAACGATATCGCTGAAAAAAGGACTGGCCCTGTACGCATGGCACAGCAACCACCATTTGGCACATGTAACCGAAACGGTGAAGAAATTTGCGAAGGTTTGATTTGAGGTGAAAGGATAAAGGTGAAAGGCGAAAGGTGTGTTTTACAGGAATAAAGTTTATGTTCCCTCAGGGTCTCTCGCAGATTTAAGTTTATCCACAAAATCAATAGTCAATTTGGGTAATCTTGATAAGTTGAACCCCTCTGGGGTTCGGGTAAGGGGTGTGACGTTATTCTACAAACCTGTTCCCCCTCTGGGGGATTTTACAATTTAATAAACATGTATTAATTGCCCAAGGACAGATGCACCAGAGGTGCAAAAGGTTTGTAGCTTGTAAAGTTATAAAATATCCTTTGCCCCAGAGTGGCAAAACACGACGACTTGCTGTTTAAACGACAAGCAATTTTGTGGGTAAAATTAAATCTGTGAGAGACCTGATGGTACGTTAACCGGCAGGCAACTGATTGTGTTTGCTATTTCAAGAAACGAGCTAAATGAATACCTTTAATCAATCGATTCAAAGGTTAACAGCGAATGCTGACCTGCGGTATGAAGGTCCCGCCATACCTGGTTAATTTCCGTATCCGGGTTGGCGGCAGATAAACCACAGTAGGTATAAAGCCTATCCACACTTTCGCGCGAAACTTTGGCCAGCTTCCGGCTCATTAAACTTACTTCCTGTAAGCCATTATTATCATCGGAGTCAAAGTTGTTCCATGAGTTATCAACAGCCTCGTAAAATTCCGCACGGATTTCATTGAGTAAGATGGTTTGATCGGCCAATAGTTGTTTAATGTATTCTTTTTGCGGCTCGGTTAAACGCGGGTTTTTCATCCGTTCATCAAAGACGGGTCCGCACAGGTCAACAAAATGAACCGCCAGGCCCGAAAGGTTCGCTGCTAAAGTTGCTTCAGCTAATTGCAGAAAGGGGTAGCGGTACAACGGCTCATTAACAACCGTATACTGCGGATCGATCTTAAAACTGCGGTTTTTATCAACGTACAGGTCTTTTACTTCATAGGCATCACTTCCGGTAGCCATCATGCCAACATATTTCCAGGCCGGAAAAACGCGTACATCTTTTTTATCAAAAATAAAAGGTAATACCAGCGGTTCGCTCTCATCATTCAAAACAGTTTCATCGCCTTTTTTAATGATGCAATTTGCAGTTATATAGGTTGCATGATGCGCACCGCTGGCATATTGCCAGGTACCGTTGATGATATAGCCATCTCCGCTGATGGTAGCCGTGCCGGTTGAGGCCCCGCTGCCGGCCAGGCATAATTGCGGATCGGTCATGATCTCCGCAGCTAAACCGGCATCAAGAAAACCGCCAAACCAGCCTGCACCGCTGCATAAGGTTACTACCCAACCCAGGCTGCCATTGGCCCAGGCCAGGCTTTCTTCCAGCCGTACCATTTGCGGCAAGGCTAATTGCAAACCGGAATAAGCTTTCGGCACTAAAAATTTAAACCAGCCCTGCTCATAAATAAGCGCCAGTTGATCGGGCTGCAACTTGCCGGCCTGCTCGGCTGCAGGAGCATCTTTCCGGATGATATCAACCCATTCGGGTTTTAAATTTTGTGATGGATGCATTTTTTATTTAGCTTAAAGCTGAAAGCAAAAGGCTTAAAGCGTAACAGACAATACTCAATTTACCTTCAGGATAACAAAAGATACTGACAGTATTTTGTCAGTGTTCAATTTTTGAAAAACGGGTGTTCAACGTTTCGGCTCCTTAAAAACACAAAGCGCTGATTACCAGAACCAAGGCGTTCAACTTGATTAAAATTGAATTTTAACCAATTCGTAAAGCATTGACTATCAACTATGTTTATTTTTCAAAAAACGCCGGGTGTTTACACTTTTTAAAATTGAACACCTGATACAGTCTGGCCATTGAACATTCTTCCTAACCTCTAATCTCCAACCACCAACCGCTCTGTCTCTACCTGTTTCTTCCACTCAAAATACCCCCATATCGCTATAATAAACAGGAAGATGGTGAGCATGGCAAACATAGGCAGCTTTTTGTAAAACAGAAGCGGCACCGCGAAGAAGTTGGAAATGTTCAAAAAAATCCAATTCTCCATTTTACGGCGTGCCAGCAACCACATACCTGCCCAGGCGGTAGAGGATACCAAAGCATCCCAGCCGGGCACGTTTGACGGTGTAAAATACTTAGCAGGTAGGTTTTTGATCATGTAATAAAATACCACCCAACCCACAATGCTGATCGCCAAACTTATTATCCATTCACTTTTGGCGGAGTAGGTAATTTTTACCGGAGGCTCGTTACGCTTCTTTACCCAGTGGATCCAGCCGTAAATGCTCATTACAATGTAATAGCCGTTCAACACCGATTCGGCATACAGGTGAACTTCCATCAACAAAAATATGGATATGGCAGTACCCAGTATCCCTGCAGGGTACAGCAATATGTTGTTAATGCGGGCCAGCAGCACCTCGGTAACACCCAGCGCAACGGCAAGCCATTGCAGCCAGGTGGTTTCCTTTATTTGTTCAACGAACAGGTCGAGCCAGTGTTGCATATCCTAATCCTCAATTCGTAAAATTCGATCCAATTCGTAAAAATTAGTGCTCATTTAAAATCCCAGACTCAACGATGCCATAAAATTTCGCGGGGCCTGCGGGAAATAATAGTTGTAGTTAATTACGTGTCCCCCCTCAATATCCGGATAAGTAGCACCGTTATTTTCATACTTCTCGCTGAAGATATTATTAACCTGCAGGCCAACAGTTATGTTTTTAACCGAGCGCACACTGAAGCTGTACCTCAACCTCACATCGTTCACAAAAAAGCTGTTCAGCAAACGGTTGGCGGCATAAGGATTAGCAGCATTATCAGGCGCAATGCCAAAACCTTCGGGATTACGGTTCATGGTATTATCTAAGTATTGCTTGCCTACATATTTGCTGATGAAAGCAATTTCCCCGTCTTTAACAGGACTGTAACTGATCACACTTGTACCGGTAAATGACGGTGAATAGGCGATATCTGTTTTGGCAAAAGTTTCCTCAACAAGTGAGCCATCATCATAATTGGAGAAAAACTGGTGATAGTTTTTAATCTTGTTAGTGCTGAGGGTTGCGGTAGCACTCCAGTTTAACTGATCAGTGATTTTGACTTTTCCGCTAAATTCGAAACCCGCGCGGTAGCTGTCCTTTACGTTGGTACGCACCGGGCTGCCTACATCATTCAATGAACCGGTTAATACCAACTGATTTTTATATAGCATGTAGAAACCATTCAACTCTCCACTAAAAACAGGTGAGCTGAAGCGGTAGCCAGCCTCAAAATCTTTCAGATTTTCGGATTTAGGGCGGTTTTGCGGCGGCGAGTCGACATAATCATCGCGGTTGGGCTCATGGTTTCCTACCGCGAAGGAAGCGTATAAGTTACTATGTCCGTTAAATTGATAAGTAACCCCGGCTTTAGGGTTAAAAAAGTTTAACTCTGCTGTTTGCTGGGCATTATTCAGGTTTTTGTCGATGCCGTAAAACGAATAATTAATATGGCGGTACTGCATGTCGGCATACAGCAAAAATTTCTCTACATGCCATTCGGCGCGGCCGAAAATATTAAAGTCCTTCTTTTTGGCATCATCTCGATAGTATTGGTAGTTAGGGCCTACTCCTATGCTTTCTTCGGCAGAAATGATATTGCCATAGTGTGCTCCTTTATATTCGTTATAGGCGCCGCCTAAGTTAAAGTTCAATTTTGTAGTTGGCTGATATTTTAAGGCATAAGTAACACCATAAAAATCATTATTAAGCCAAAGCCTGCGAACAAGATTAGTGGTTGAAATGGTATCGGTACCATAAATAACCGGTGTTAAGCCGTAATTACTTACAGCATCACCTTTTTTGTACTCTTCATAATAACCTTCGCCATGGGTATAATGTAAAGCCCCGCTGAATGAGAGTTTATCCGAAAACTTTTTATCGTATAGTAATTGATAATGGTTCTGAAGGTAGTCGTCAACTTGGTCTTTATAAAACGCGCCATTGCCCATATCTCCCAATTCGTTATAAGTATGGTTATCCGGGCGGGTATCATCGCCTATTACATAATCGGCTACGCCGTTCCAGGCCTGGTAGGTACGTTCATGGCCCGAGAACACATTTAATCTTAAAGTACTGTTATCACCATAATAAGCCCCGCTTACAAAAAAGGATTTTAACCGGGACGATGCACGGGCGATATACCCGTCGGAACGGATGCGCGATAACCTGCCGTCGATACTGAACCTGCCGCCAAGCAGACCAGTCCCTACGCTTACGGTGTTTTTTAGTGAACCGTATGAACCTGCCGAGTTATCGAGCTGAGCATAGGCGGTATCCCTGCGGGTAGCGGTTTGTACATTGATACTACCTCCAAAGGCACCTGCTCCATTGGTTGAGGTACCCACACCACGCTGGATTTGCAGGGTGTTGATAGATGATGCAAAATCGGGCAAATCGACAAAATATGCGCCCTGGCTTTCAGCATCATTTAAAGGAATGCCGTTAACCGTTACGTTAATGCGCGATGCGTCTGATCCGCGGATGCGGATCCCTGTGTAACCTATACCTGTACCTGCATCCGAGTTGATCACTACCGATGGCGTTTGATTTAACAAATAAGGCAGGTCCTGACCAAAGTTGTTTTTTTCGAGATCTTTTTTGCTGAGGTTAGTGAATGCTGTAGGTGAGTTTTTACCTGCACGGGTAGCGGTTACAGTAACCTCGTCAGCAGTAAATGTACTGCCGCCCAATAAAAAGTTGATTGATTGATTAGCAGCAAGTGTAACACTTTTGGTTAAAGGTTGATAGCCGATATAGCTGGCTTTAACGGTATAATTGCCTTTTTTCAGATCGTTAAAACTATACTTACCTGCAGCGTCGGTAATAGTGCTTTGCTGCGGGTTTAAAATAGTAATAGTTGCGCCGGGCAATGCTTCGCCGGATTGATTGGTCACTTTCCCCGAAATGGAAAGCTGGGCCGATGCCATAACAGGCAACAACAGGGCCATAACAGCCAAAAATAAATTTTTCAAAATGTTGTAAAACAAAAATTGAGTTAAACCATCTGCGCGCCAGGGTAACGCGGCAGTACACTTAACTTATTTACCTTTATCCCTACGCCGGCATTATCCGGATCAGGTGTGGGGGAAGTCGTGAGTTAGAAGTCATTAGTCCAAAGTCGCTTTGACTTAAGGCTTAAAACTTAGTACTTATTGACTTACTCCCTGGGTATGATCTCAGCCTGTCTTTCAGTTTGGTAAAACAATCTGCAGTTTGTTTTGCAACCAAAGCAAGGCACCCCTTGAGAATTATATGAGGCAAAGATAGGATTTAAGTCCGAAAGTCAATGGTCAGGAAGTCCGAAAGCTGAATATCTGCACTCAAAAGCCAGTAAGCCTATAGATTATGCAGAAAGAATACTGTTACTTTCGGACTTTCCGACTTTCGGACTTCCAGACTTCCAACTAAAACCCTACTTTTGCAGACTTTTATAAAACATTGTTATGCTTAGAACTCATACCTGCGGCGAATTAAATATCAGCCATTTAGGCCAAACCGTTACTTTATGCGGTTGGGTACAAAAATCGCGCGATTTGGGCGGTACCACTTTTATCGACGTGCGCGACCGTTATGGTTTAACCCAATTGATATTTAACACAGATACAGATGCTACCCTGCGCGAAAAAAGCCGCGGGCTTGGTCGTGAGTTTGTGATCAAAGTTACCGGTGATGTAATTGAACGGGCCAGCAAGAATACCAAAATCCCAACCGGCGAAATTGAAATTGCCGTTACTGATATTGAAGTACTTAATGCCGCCAAGTTGCCGCCGTTCCTGATTGAGGACGAAACCGATGGCGGTGAGGAACTGCGTGCCAAATATCGCTACCTCGACCTGCGCCGTAACCCTATCCGCAACAACCTGGTACTTCGCCATAAGATGGCGCAGGAAGTGCGTAAATATTTAGATAAGCTTGATTTCATCGAAGTTGAAACCCCGGTACTGATCAAATCGACTCCAGAAGGCGCGCGTGACTTTGTGGTGCCAAGCCGCATGAACGCAGGTGAATTTTACGCCCTCCCGCAATCGCCCCAAACCTTCAAGCAATTATTGATGGTGAGCGGTTTTGACCGTTATTTCCAGATCGTAAAATGTTTCAGGGATGAGGACTTACGTGCCGACCGCCAACCTGAATTTACGCAGATTGATTGCGAGCTTTCGTTTGTGAGCCAGGAAGATATCCTGAATATTTTTGAAGGCCTTACCCGTCACCTGTTCAAAACTGTAAAAGGTATTGATTTGGTTGAACTGCCGCGCATGTTGTATTCAGATGCTATGCGTTTATACGGATCTGACAAACCCGACCTGCGTTTTGGGATGGAGTTTGTTGAGCTGAATGACATTGTTAAAGGTAAAGGATTTAGCATTTTTGACAATGCCGAGCTGGTTGTAGGCATAAACGCCAAAGGCTGCGCAGGTTATACCCGTAAACAGGTTGATGAGCTTACCGAGTGGTTAAAACGCCCGCAAATTGGTGTAACCGGCATGATCTATTGCCGTTACAATGAGGATGGCACCCTGAAGTCATCGGTTGATAAATTTTATAGTGAAGACGAGTTAACCAACTGGGCTGCTGCTTTCAATGCCGAAAAAGGCGATTTGATGCTGATCCTGGCCGGTGGCGCTGATAAGGTGCGTAAACAACTGAACGAACTGCGTTTAGAAATGGGTAACCGTTTAGGCCTGCGCGATAAAAATACTTTTGCACCGCTATGGGTTGTTGACTTCCCGCTGCTGGAGTGGGACGAAGAAAGTGGCCGTTATCATGCTATGCACCATCCGTTCACCTCGCCAAAACCCGAAGACATTGCCATGCTGGATACCGAACCGGGAGCTGTACGTGCCAATGCTTATGATTTGGTGATCAACGGTACCGAAATTGGTGGTGGCTCTATCCGGATCCATGACCGCGGCTTGCAATCATTGATGTTCAAGCACCTTGGTTTCTCGCCGGAGGAAGCACAGAAACAGTTTGGCTTTTTGATGGATGCTTTTGAATATGGAGCACCTCCGCATGGTGGTATCGCGTTTGGTTTCGATCGTTTGGCATCGATATTTGCAGGTTTGGATTCAATTCGCGATGTGATCGCATTTCCTAAAAATAATTCGGGCCGCGATGTGATGATCGATTCACCATCAACCATTGCCGAAGCACAAATGACCGAACTAAAAATAAAAACAACGGTTTAATCAACCCAAAACATAAATTGAGCCTCCTTTATTGCAAAGGGGGCTTTTATTTGGACCCCTATCATGAAAAAACACATTCTATTGCTAAGCGCGGTTATTATTACACTGATGATGTCATGTGATAACTCAGCGAAATTAAACCGGGCTAAACAAGCCAAAACAGATGATTCGCTGATCCGCATTTACCTGAAGGCCAACCCGCAGATCAAAGTGCAGAAACACCCCTCCGGTATTTATTACCAGGTTTTATCCGAAGGTAAGGGGAGGAACCCTAACGAAAATTCGTTGGTCACTGTAAATTATACCGCAGCGCTGTTAAATGATATGGTAGTTGATAAAGCAAGCGGTTTTTCAAGCTCGTTAGACCGTTTGATAAAAGGCTGGCAAATAGGTATTCCATTGGTAAAACAGGGCGGCACCATATTGCTCATTGTACCCTCGGGCCTTGCCTACGGTGCAAATGGCGTAGGCCGTATCCCCGAAAATTCGGTATTGGTTTTCACTGTCGATTTAACAGAATTTAACTAATCTTCCCAAAATAAGTTCAATTATTGTAGCGTTCTGTAGCTTTTACGCGTCAAACTAATCCAAACAGAACTATTAACTAATGAAGAAATTTCTATTATTCGTATTCGCCCCATTGGTGATCCTCACCTCGTGCTCAAAAGACAAATTCGATGCCTCAAAACAGGCAGCCACGGATGATGCCGCTATTAAAGCTTATATCGGTACTGACACTGCTTTTCATGCTACTGCTGATGGCTCTGGTGTTTATTACAAGATAGTAACCCAGGGAACAGGTGCAAATCCAACCATTAAATCGACCGTTAAAGTAACCTATACCGGCAAACTATTGGATGGAACTACATTTGACTCGGGCACCATTAACCAAAGCCTGCAGGGCCTTATCAAGGGTTGGCAATCGGGCCTGCCGTATGTAAAAACCGGCGGTCGGATTATTTTGTTGATTCCCTCAAGAGAAGGCTACGGCAATAGTGCGGCCGGAAGCATCCCTGCAAATTCGGTTTTGGTATTTACAATTGATCTGCTTAGTTTTAGTTGATTTAATTGATGGTATAGAAAAACTTAACTGTTATGGTTTTTACTGCCGGCATGATGTGCTAAACACGGCAACCGGTACTCATACCGGATCAAGCGCTAATAACGAAGACTATCCCACAAAGATGGTCTTCATTTTTTTATCTCCACGGTAAAAATACCTTTTACCTTTCGCCTTTAACCTTTCACCTCCAAAAACTATCTTTGTGCTGTGAGTGAGAAAACCATCCTAAAACTGCAGTTGCCTACCGATCCGCTTTGGGTTAAAAACGTGGTAGAGAGCAATATTGAAGAAATTTTGACAGACCATGCTTTTTGTGAACAAAAGGCAGCCAGCAATGCCATTACGCTTATTGTTCAAAATCCCAACCTGAGCGAATTGGTACAGGAAATGGCCCTGCTGGTGCAGGAAGAAATGGATCATTTTAAACGCGTACATGATATTATATTGAAACGCGGTTATAACCTCGGCCGCGAGCGGAAGGACAACTATGTGAACGAGCTCAGAAAATTTATCATCACAGGCGGTGGCCGCGAAGCTCAGCTGATTGACAGGCTGCTGTTTTCGGCTATGATAGAAGCCAGGAGCTGTGAACGCTTCAAAGTGCTGTCCGAAAATATTAATGATGAACAACTGGCAACTTTTTACCACGAACTAATGGTAAGCGAAGCAACCCACTACTCTATGTTTATTCGGCTGGCCAAAAAATACTCTGAAGAAATTGATGTTGAAGCCCGCTGGAAACAATTTCTGGAGTATGAAGCCCAGGTAATTCAGAACTACGGTAAAGGTGAAACTATTCATGGGTAAGTTTTGAGTCTGAATCGAAGCTTTGACGTGTTGACCTGTACGCTTCACTTACTACTTAAACTACAGACTTTTAACTTAAGACTGTTCATGGCCTTTCCGCTGTTTTTTTAAATACCCGGGGCCAGTGCAAATATGGCGTAAGCAAGCGCGAACCTGCTGCTATTGATATTAGAATTAATATTAATGAGCGCAATATTTCATTTTACTGCAAAAACCGGGTTTTTGGTTTACGGAAAAGTGATTACCAGCATACCGGCATCGGCATAAACAACACCAAACAGCGCCTGGACATTGATATCCTGGCAGGCATTTGTTCAATATAAGCAGCCTGAATAATGAGTATATTGTTCAACTTACTTTACAAACTTAAATTATGGTGCTTAAATGTATAGCCATTGATGATGAACCGCTGGCCTTAAGGCTTATAAGCGAATATGTATCACGCTTCCCGGCATTGCAAATGGTTAATACTTTTGAAGATGCTATAACCGGCGCCGAATTTTTAAAAAACACCCCAATAGATCTTCTTTTTGTTGATATCAACATGCCCGATGTTACCGGTATTGACCTTGTGCGCTCTTTGCAGACTAAACCCATGGTAATATTTACTACCGCCTATAAAAAGTTTGCGTATGAGGGTTTTGAACTGGAAGCGATTGATTATATTTTAAAACCGATAGATATTAAACGCTTCACCAAAGCTGTTGAAAAGGCGTTTGATTACTACAAGTACAAAAACAAGCCCACCGACGACGAAACTGACGAAAGCCTGTATGTATACTCCGAATACCGCATGGTTAAAATAGATCTGGATACTATTGAATATATTGAAAGTATGGAGGATTATATCAAGATCCATATCACTAATGATAAAACCATCCTTACGCTGATACCCATGAAAAAGGTATTGGAGAAATTGCCCTCCGCCAAATTTCAGCGCATTCACCGCAGCTATATCGTACCTGTCAACAAGATCCGGTCTATTCAAAATCGTAAGGTGCGGCTTACAAATGTTGAGCTGCCGGTAAGCGAAAGCTATAATGATTTTGCACGCAACTGGTCGAAACAGAAGTAAAATGAACGCAATTCTCTTGATTGGCTTATCAATAAAATTAATCAACTGGCTTTTATATAATGACTTTAACAGAGAATAAAACCAGGCAACATATCCAGCAGGTTGATTATATCAGGGCAATAGCTTCATTGGCGGTAGCTTTGTTTCATCTTGGCGGCAAATCATTACCCGGCCTGCACTACGGCTGGCTGGGCGTTCAAATGTTTTTCCTGTTGTCAGGCTTTATAATTTGCTGGGCTATTCCTGAAAATTATAGCTGGGCCTTATTCCCCAAGTACATTTTAAAAAGAATAACACGCATTGAGCCACCTTACATAGCCTCCATATTATTAACCATTTTGGCCGGGTATTTATTAAACACAAATTATCGGCCCGATATCAGTAACATATTAACCCACTTAGCTTATATCAACAATTTTACTGGTCGCCCATACCTAAACCCCGTTTACTGGACGCTGGGGATTGAGTTTCAATATTACCTGTTCATCGGCGTTTTCTTTCCAATTATTATAAAAAAATGGGGCGCCATCTCCCTGCCCCTGATTTGCTTATTGCCTTTATTTATACCCGTACCCGGATCAACACTGTTAAACGTTTTTCCTTTTTTTGCTCTTGGGATATTATATTACCTGTACCTGACAGGTAAAAGAGGGTTAACTGAAGTTTTGATATATGGCGTAGCTGTAACTGCCATTGGTTTATATGGTGCAGGGTGGCTTCCTATGGCTGCCGGCCTTACGGCACTTGCCCTTTTAATATTGCCGTTAAAACGCCACCCGGTTATTGCGTTTTTTTCCAAAATCTCTTTTTCGCTATACCTTACCCATGATGTTGTTGGGAGCAGTCTTGTAGCTTTTATGGGTATGCACCTGCCAAAAACATTTGGATTCAGGGCGTTTGAATTTTTAACAGGCATCGCTGTAAGTATCAGTTTTGCTTACCTGTTTTATCGCCTGGTAGAACTGCCCTGTTTACGGTTATCCAAACGGATCAGGTATTGATTATCCGGTTATTTACAAGCGTTTTAAACTCTTTTGCAAATCCTTTTTACATTCACCAATACAAAAGCGCTATTCATCGATACATTATTGATGAAAACCAGCTTTGTCCCAATATTTATATCATAAACCAATTATAACCCCATAAATGGTTTATTAATACCCCTTTTCATAATAGTTGCGATAGTAGCGTCTGTGTGTTAGTAGTTACATGCAGGCGCTTTTTTAAAAACAGTATTCCGTTGGAAGCAAAAAAGTTACTCCCCCTAATCAGCTTTTTTCTCATTATATTAGTTCGTAAAACAAACGCGCAAAGCCTTGGCGATCCTGTGGTGAGCATTACCTTTGGCTCAGGCAGTTCAACACATTCCGGTGCCTTGCCTGCCGATTCGGGCTCAACCAGTTATACATATAGCAGTGCCAATTTCCCAAGCGACGGCTCGTATACAATTGAAAATACTACCGCGGGTGCAGGCAACGTCTGGTGGTCGGCCACAGACCATACAGGCAATACAGGCGGCTATATGATGGTGGTAAATGCCAGCGTATCCAAAACCGATTATTTTTATAAGCGCGCCATTACCGGTTTATGTTCCAATACCACCTACCAGTTTTCGGCCTGGGTAGTGAATTTGTTAAGGAGCAATGATATCAGCCCGCCTAACATCACTTTCGCCATCGAAAAAACTGACGGAACAATTATTCAAAGCTTTAATACCGGCACCATTGCCCGCACAAGCAACAATTATGAATGGGTGCAGGAGTCGTTCAATTTTACGCTACCGGCTGGTGTCGGCGATCTGGTGATCAAAATGATCAATAACAGCGCCGGCGGTGCCCCTGCCAATGACCTTGCCATTGATGATATTGTTTTCAGACCTTATGGTCCTGTGATAGAGGCCAGCTTCAGCACTTCAAACTCAGCCAATACAGCATCGGCCTGTTCAGATGTTCCGCAAACCTATACACTCAATACGACCATCCCCAGTGGCTATACCGTTTTATGGCAATACAAAAACGGCGGTGGGGCCTGGACGGATCTTACCGGAGCAAATAACACCAGTTCAAATTACCAGATAACATCGCCATCAGTGGCTGGTACTTATTACTACCGGGCAGTAACGGCGCAGGCGGGTAATATTAATTCGGCCCTTTGCCGGTCTGCATCAAATGTGCTTACACTTACGGTTGGCGCACCGCCTCAATCAACAGCAACGGCCAATACACCGGTTTGCGCAGGCACAACGTTAACGCTAAGTGCATCAACCGGGGTGAGCTATCAATGGACGGGGCCAAATGGTTTTACATCGGCCATTCAAAGCCCAACTATCAGCAATGTGACCGCTGCTGCTGCAGGAACATATCATGTTACGGTTAAATCATCCTCTAACTGCGAGGTTGTGGTGCCAGTGACAGTGGTAGTAAACGCCCAGCCCGTTGCGGCTGTTGATGCGGTTGAGCCAATTTGCGAGGGGAGTTCGGTTACATTAAATGCCAGCGGAGGCTCAACCTATTCATGGTTGCCGGCAACGGGCCTTTCAGATGCCAGTATCGCTAACCCGGTAGCCAGCCCAACAGATAATACACTTTATACTGTAACAGTAAGTAACGGCACTTGTACCTCGACAGCCACAGTACAAGTAGATATTATAAAAAAGCCTGTGGCCAATGCCGGGCCCAACAGGTACATTACCCAGGGCCAGTCAACAACACTTAACGGCAGCACCAAAGGAACCAACGTAAGCTATTACTGGACACCGACCGATAACCTGAGCAGCAGCCTTGAGCTTACGCCTACCGCTTCACCAATGGAAGATATCACCTACACCCTGCACGTGGCATCAAACTCGGGCTGCGGTGACGAAGCAACCGACCAGGTATTTGTGCGTGTTTATAAAAAAGTAGTTATCCCCAATACTTTTACACCCAATGGTGACGGGGTTAATGATACCTGGGCGATAGAGGCGTTGAATACTTACCAAACCTCGACAACGCAGGTATTTAACCGCTATGGCGGACTGGTGTTTAAAAGCACAGGCTATCCTGAAGCCTGGGATGGCAGATCTAACGGCCAGGATATTCCGTCAGGAACATATTATTATGTGATAGATTTAAAGAATGGCAATGTGATGAGCGGCTGGGTGATGGTGGTTCGTTAGTTCATGGTTGATGGTTCATAGTTCATGGCGAAAATACGCAGGCAGGAACAATTCGCAGGCAAGCATGGTCTATGAACCATGAACTATGATCGGCTTCACCCCCGCTACATTCAGCAAATAATTATCCATCATATCAATATCCACCACATCATTTAAAAAACCGATATGCATATCCGGACGGGTGATGAGCGCTTTTTTTTGGTTTTCTTTGATGGCGAAAGCATCGAAAATGTGTTGATTTTTTGCTGATGGCGGCAGGTAAAAAAAATTAAGACTGGCCCCATAGTTTTGGGTGATCCATTTGGCAATGGTAAACAGGTCGAGCTCTTTGAGCTTGCCTAAACAGATGAGCGTAAAACCCGGTTTACTGCACCATTCATGCAGGTCGGTTTCCACCTCCCGCTTTTCGTCGAACACTTTGAGATAAGGTAGCCTGTCGCCTGCTTTGATCTGGCTGGCATGGCTTAAGTTAAGGTTTATGGCGCTGTCGCGATAGGAGATACCGGTTTGCGATACCCGTTTAAAAAAGGCTTCGCGAAGGCTGGGTTTCCTCCATACCCATTTTAAAATAACAGGCAGCAAATATTTCTTTAGTAAGTTAATGAACCAGTTACGCGACAGGATCATTTTAAAGATCCGGTCAGTAGTATTAAGGAGCTCTTTTGCTACCGGCATCCTTTCCTGCGCATAGGTATCTAACACCGATACCTTAAGCTGGTTATTAATTACACCTGCCAGTTTCCAGGCCAGGTTATAGGCGTCCTGCAAGCCGGTATTCATCCCCTGTCCGCCAACCGGCGAGTGGATATGCGCGGCGTCACCAATTAAAAAGCAGCGCTGCTCCCTGAATTTATCGGCCATGCGGTGATGCAGGCGGTAGGTAGTGAACCAGTTGGTATGTTCAACAATGATCTGTTGTTGGGTTACATCCCGCAAATGTGGTAACACCTCGCCAATTTGAAGCTCGTCCTTTTTATCAAACTCATCGGGCAGGTTGCCTACCACACGATAGCTCCGTTCATCGGGCATGGGGAAAAAGCCCGCGAAACCTTTTTTTGAGAGGAACAGGTTAACCTTATCGCCAAAGTCGGCCTCTATTTTTATATCGGCCAAATAAAATTGATGCTGGTAGGTATCCCCCTTAAAAGGAATGCTCAGTTGCTTACGCACAGTGCTATGGGCACCATCTGCCGCAACCAGCCAATCACAGGTAATGGTTTGTTTATCCTCGCCGCTTTGCAGTTTCAGTGTTACCTTATCAGCATCCTGGCTTAGTGACAGCAGCGATGTGTTCCAGTATACCGGGCAGCAGTTGAGGGTAATCAAATCAAGTAATAACCGCTCGTTTTTGCTCTGCGGGTACATCTGGATAAATGGAAAAGCCGTTTGCGTTTCGCCAACATTGGCAAGCGAAAGACTGGCAACCTCTTCACCGTCCTGGTTAAACTGTACACCCCCTCCCCGTTTACCATCATTGAGCACTTTATCGATAACGCCCATCTGCCGGTAAATCTCCATAGACCGTGCCTGAACGGCAAGCGCCTTTGAATGTGTGGTTGGTCCCTGCCTGCTATCAATAATTACCGGCTGCATCCCATAGCGTAAAAGCTGAGCGGCCATCATCAAACCTGATGGGCCCGCGCCTACTATTACAACCGGGGTATGCTGCTGGCTTATGGTCATTTATTGCCGTGATAGAGTAAAAAGATAGTTGGGCGCTTGTGCAGATCAGGCACTTTCTTTTGCCATTCGGCAATGGTTTTAGTTTGCACAAACTCGGTTGCAGCGGTCAGGTCGCAGGCTATACAAAGCTTGGTTTTGGGATTGCCTGTTTTCAGGATCTCCTCAAGCATGGGGTTATTGCGGAAAGGTGTTTCGATAAATAGCTGGGTTTGATCAAGCTTTATGGCTGTGCTTTCCAGCTCTTTGATCTTTTTAGCACGAAGCACCTTATCAATAGGCAAATAGCCGTGAAATGCAAAACTTTGTCCGCTGAAGCCCGAAGCCATCAACGCCAGCAAAATAGAGCTTGGGCCAACCAGTGGTACTACCTTAATGCCCATGCGGTGGGCTTTATCCACAATCTCGGCACCGGGATCGGCAACACCCGGACAGCCGGCTTCGCTCATCAGCCCAACATCATTACCCGCTTGCAGGCCTTTAAAAAAATCGGCCTTGCCCATGTCGCGGTTATGCTTGCCATAATCATGGATTACCAGCTCGCTTTGCGGGGTTTTCAAGCCGGCCTCTTTTAAAAAGCGACGGGCGGTTTTTTCATTCTCCACGATGTACTCTTTGATACTGTTTATGGTATCAGTAAGGTAGGGCGTAAATGATTTTGCGGCCGCGTCATCGGCCAGCGGTACGGGAATTAAATAAAGGGTTCCATAGGGCATATTGCAAAGTTGGTGTTTTTTGTTTAATTTAAGCTATCAAAAGGAGGCTGAAAAATGAGGCAATTAGGCGCAAACTGGTTTATTGAAGGTCATATTGATTTTGAATACAAAAAATATATCCTGTTAAGTTACCTTCAGGAGATTAACAGTCACTTCGATAACAGCCGGTTATATCCCAACCTGGCCGACCTGATATTTCATTATAACAACCTCATCGATTTTAAAAAAAATAAATCGCTGCTACAGCAGGCCTTTCCGCAACGCTTAACACAGGCTGATATCGACGCTGTAAAACTCACCTATCAAAAGATCATTATGGATGATCAAAGCATGCAGGAGATAGAGCAGATCATTACTTACGCATTAGGCAAAATGGACCCGGCTATAAAAACCGGCAGGGACATTTATGATTTTGTAGAAAGCCATGTGAATATTGATCCGGTGGGCATTATCCCTTTAATGCCCTATCACGGTTATTTTTCGTTACAGAATGGCAAAGAACGCACCAACCGGATCTACGAGTACCAGATCACTATTTTTGAAGGCAAGGATGATAAATACCGGGGCATTAACGTAGCTTTTGTTGATGCCTACGAACAAAGTATCACCAATACCCCCGAAAGTATTAAACTGCATCTCATAAACCGGAACAAGTTTATGCCCAACCCAGCTGTTTACTATGTACACAGCGATATCACTTTTCCGCTTGAACAAACGCTGCTGCCGGTGGCCAAAAGAAGCCTGGTGAAGTATATTTCGAATGCTGCGTAAATACTTATCAAATTTTTTTTATTCGGAAGCAGTGGTGGTGCTGACGCCCTTTACGTTTACCTATCGGGCAAACCTTGAGTCACGCATGAAACAACGCTCCTCCCGGTTAGGGTTTTGCAACGTTGCAGAGCTTATGGCAAGCCCGGGCATTTAAGATGAGAGTTTGATGAACTATCCGGAAGGAGAATCATACCATGGGCCGAAATTCAACCTTGAAGGCTGCCAATGGGCGGTTAAAAGTGGCCGGTTCAATTTGCACATGCTCGCACAGGTCAGGCTCTCACTTTTTTAGCTCCTATTTATCTACCCTTACCTATCTGTAATATACTATCTTTCAAGAAGATCGGAATCAACTTTATAATTATTACTGCTAATTGCTTTTCATATGATTATAAATCATGAAATTATTTGTCTTACCTGGATAAATACTATCTGACATGAAAAAAAACGTAATAATATTGATTACCGGTTTATGGTTAAGCTGCTTTATCAGCGTGGTTCGGGGACAGGGAATAAAAGATTCTGTACTTAGCCTTCGGTCGCCGGATAAAAATATAACATTCAGGTTCCGTCAAAAAGTTGAGACCGGGAAGCGTAGCATGTACTATAGCGTGGATTATAAAAACAAACCGGTAATTCTGGAGTCGGTCCTCGATCTGCAACTGGATAATAACCTTTCAGAAAAAGCAATGGCGCTGAAGGTAGATCAGCATAAAAACTGGTGCGAAAACCTGTTGACCACTGGCGTTGATTCCTCCCGGCATGATACCACATGGGCACCAGTTACCGGAGAGCGGGCTATGATCAGGGATCATTACAACGCAATGAATATTACGCTGGTAAAGGATGACAATCCCATTTATGTAATGCAGGTGCAGGTACGGGTTTATAACGAGGGGGTTGCATTCCGGTATTATTTCCCCGAAAATCCTAAAGGAACCTACTACAACATCACTGCGGAAAACACCGAGTTTCACATGCCTGAAGGCACCCAGGCCTGGTTTGCCAATTGGGCACAAGCGCCGTATTACAAACTGTCGCTAAAAAACTGGCCCGGCGAAAGCGAACGGCCGTTAACCATCGAATTGCCTAACGGCCTTTTTGCAGCGCTGGGGGAAGCACAACTAATTGATTATGCACGCACCAAATTTAAGCTGAGTGCCGATAAATCATCCACCCTGGTAACCTCTATGTTTGGCGGGGCGCAACTCATCTCGCCGGTAGGCACACCATGGCGGGCAATCATGATAGCTGAAAAACCGGGCGACCTGATTGAACATAATTACATGATGTTAAATCTTAATGAGCCATCGGCAATAGCCAACACTAATTGGATTAAACCCGGTAAAATCATGCGGGTAATGGCCATGACAACAAATGAGGCAAAAACAAATATTGATTTCGCGGTAAAGCATAACCTGCAATATATTCTGTTTGATTGGAAATGGTACGGACCGGCATTTAGCTTTAGCTCGGATGCTACCAAGGTTGCTATACCTGATTTTGACCTCTCCGGTATAATCAAATATGGCAAGGATAAGGGCGTTGGTGTTTGGTTATATGTTAATCAGCAAGGTTTATTAGCTCAAAGTGACAGTTTATTTGCCATTTATCATAAATGGGGTGTAAAAGGCGTAAAATTTGGTTTTGTGCAGCAGGGATCCCACCGCTGGACAACCTGGGTGGAAAAAGCAATTCAGCAGGCGGCTGCTGCCCAAATCATGGTAAATATTCATGACGACTGGCGGCCAACCGGCGAGCAGCGTACCTGGCCAAACCTGATGTCGGCCGAAGGGATCCGTGGTAACGAGGAAATGCCCGATGCCACGCACAATACCGTGCTGCCTTTTACGCGATACATTGCCGGAGCAGCCGATTATACCTTCTGTTATTTTAATAAACGTATTAAAACTACCCATGCCCATCAATTGGCGCTGGCCGCAATTTATTACAGCCCGCTGCAAACGTTGTATTGGTATGACAAGCCATCGGCGGAGCATAATGAGCACGAACTGGAATTTTGGGACAAGATCCCAACCACATGGGACGAAACGAAAATAGTGCAGGGAACACCCGGCGCATTCATTTCCACAGCTCGCAGAAGCGGAAAAGATTGGTTTGTAGGTACTATCACCAACAATGATGCACGTGAAATCAAACTTGACCTAAGTTTTTTAGAACCCGGTAAAAAGTATAAAGCGACTATTTACAGCGATGACCCGTCGGTGAATACTGAGACGCATGTTAGGGTCAGCAGTAAAACTGTCAACAGTAAAACAGTATTAAAACTTGCCCTGCTGCCATCAGGCGGAGAGGCGGTTTACTTAACTCCGGAAAAATAATCCATAATATATATAGCATACATGAGCCAACAGAATAAAAATAATTATGTAATCAGTGCAGATATCGGCGGTACGCATATTACGGCAGCGGTCATTGATCTGGAAAAAAAAATGATCATTGAAGATACCCGTACCCGGTTAACTGTGGACTCCCATGGAACGGCAACTGAAATACTTAAAACCTGGGCGGAAGCATTAACACAGGCTTATGAAAAATTCGGATCTCCGGCTCAGCAGGTTGCCCTGGCCATGCCTGGTCCATTTGATTATGAAAATGGGATTTCACTGATCAAAGACCTGCATAAGTATGAGGCCATTTATGGTTTAAATATTAAGTTATACCTGTCTGAAGAGCTCAGGATAGATGCTGCAGATATCCTGTTCCGAAATGATGCCGAAGCATTTTTACAAGGGGAAGTTGTGGCGGGAGCAGGCACCGGCTCCCGTAAGGTTCTTGGGCTTACGCTGGGCACAGGGTTTGGTTCAGCTTTGTGCGTTGATGGTATTGTGAACGATTTAAACCTGGGCGGCGAACCTTATAAAGATAGCATTGCAGATGATTATTTCTCTACAAGATGGTTCTTACGGCGATATCATGAAACAACCGGACTGTCCGTTACCGGAGTGAGCTCGCTGATATCAATGTCCAAACACAGCGCTGTGGTCAGGAACATCTTTGATGAGTTTGCGGTCAACCTGTCTTTATTCCTCCGGGATATTATCCAAACCGAAGGTCCTGATGTAATTGTTATTGGTGGCAATATTGCAAAAGCATCGTTCATGTTTCTGGATGAACTTACCGCCAGGTTAACAGCATATTCTGGAAGTTTAAAAATAAAATTAGCTTTATTGGGAGAAGACGCGGCACTGATGGGTGCTGCTGCGGCTTTTGATAGCAGGCGAGGACTTAATATCTTATTTAACGCCAATCATCCGGGTAATTAATTTTAACAACAATATGACCAATAAACCAGCTTTTACCGAGAAAAAATTCATCGTAACCTTTGTATTTGTTACCTCCCTGTTTTTGATGTGGGGATTGCTGCACTCCATGAGCGATATTTTGAATAAGCATTTTCAAAATGTGCTCCATCTCTCCAAATCTCAGTCGGGCTTAATTCAGTTTTCCGTGTTCGGGGCTTATTTTATTATGAGTATCCCCGCTGGTTATTTTTTAAAGAAGTTTGGCTACAAACCGGGTGTAATCCTAGGCTTGGTTTTATTTGCCTCGGGCTTATTCCTGTTTGTGCCTGCGGCCAACGCGGCTTCATTTACTTTTTTCAGGATAGCCTTATTTATTATGGGCTGCGGTATGGCTACTTTAGAAACTGTTGCTCATCCATTTGCGGCGGCCCTGGGCGATCAGCGCCGGAGCGACCAGCGGGTAAATTTTGCGCAAACTTTTAATGCATTGGGTACTATGATTGGCCCCGGTATTGGCACGTATTTTTTATTTGGACCTAAAGCTATCCACACAACCGACCTAAGCTCAGTAAAAGCGCTGTATGTGGCCATCGGCTGCGTGATTATACTTATAGCAGTTGCTTTTATGTTTTTGAAAATTCCGGTTTTAACAGATCCGCATGCAGAAACTTCGGCCGTCAATCCTGATGCGGTTAACGTGGACGTGGAACCATCTAAAAAACTATATCAGCATTCGCATTTTGTATGGGCAGTTGCGGCACAGTTTTTTAACGTGGCGGCACAGGCCGGCACATGGGCATATTTCATCAACTACGGTGTGGATATTATGCATTTCAGTAATGAAAAGGCCGGTTACTTTATGATTATTTTTATGGGGATGATGGCGCTGGGGCGTATTGTGGGCACGTCGTTAATGACTTATATCGCGCCCAATAAATTATTAGCGGCATTTGCCTGCGGCAGTATCTTAATGTGCCTGATAGTTGCACAGAGCCTGGGCTGGACATCATACATCGCTCTGCTGATGATCAACTTCTTTTTTAGCATTATGTTCCCCACTATTTTTAGCTTGGGGATCAAAAACCTGGGCAGTCATACACAACAGGCTTCATCCTTCATAGCAATGGGCGTAGTAGGCGGTGCGGTATTTCCAATGGTTATGGGGCTGATAGCCAATCATAGTGTAGCCCACGCTTATTATCTGCCAATTATATGCTACGCGGTGATCTTTTTATTCGGCGCTAAATTTTATAAAGTTAAGCACTGATGAAAAGCCCGCAGAATTATATCAAACCTCATATTACCTGCCCACCATACTATCACACTCAATAATGTTACGATAAAAGGCGAGCCGATAAATCAGCTCGGCAATAAACAATGGTGTTTTAATATGCCGGCAAGCGCCGATGTTAAAAATTGTATTGAATTAGAATTATGAAAAGGTATTGTCTTTATTTTATTTTTTTAAGTTCGCTGATGTTGGCGGATCTGCCGGTAGCAAAAGCTGCTGTTTGGCAATGGTCGGTGCCGGTTAAGCCTGCTGGTACTAAGCGGGATCCGTCGAGGGCTTTTTTATGGATATCGCCGAATTGTAAGCAAGTGAAGGCGGTCATATTCGCCCAGAACAATATGGAGGAGCAATCCATATTGGAAGATCCTCAATTCAGAAAGGAAATGGGCAAGTTGGGTGTTGCGGAGATTTGGGTTAGCCCGGCTTTCAATCTTAAGTTTTTGTTTAATGAGGGCGCCGGAGATCAGTTTAACACGTTGATCAATGACCTCGCTGATATTTCAGGTTATAGCGAATTAAAAACAGCGCCGGTGATCCCTATCGGGCATTCGGCAGCGGCAAGCGCACCTTATTATTTTGGTGCATGGAACCCTTCGCGTACGCTTGCTTGCATCTCGGTAAGCGGGCAATGGCCATATGTAAGAAACGTTTTTGCTCCCGATATCTGGCGTAAAGATCAAAGCCTGGACTATATCCCTTGTTTGGAAACAATGGGCGAATACGAAGCTGCCAACACCTGGAGCGATGAAGGATTAAAAGAAAGACAGGAACATCCGTTGCTGCCGTTGAGTATGCTATCCAACCCTGCACAGGGGCATTTCGCTGCCACGCCTGAAAAAACCGGTTACCTGGCCTTCTACATTAAAAAAGCCATGCAGTACCGCTTGCCAAAAAATGTACCTCGGGGTACCGTTCCGAAATTGATTGATATCGATCCGACAAAAACCGGCTGGCTGGTTGATAAATGGCGCTATAATGAATTGCCCGCCGCGGATGCAGCACCGGTAGGCAGGTATAATGGCGATGCTTCAAAAGCCTTTTGGTATTTTGATGAAGAAACAGCACGGGCAACAATAACTTACCAGGCAAAACATCGCAATCAAAAACCCCAGTTAATAGGTTATGTACAACATGGCCAAATGGTTGAACAGCGTAATACGCACCAGCAAGTAAACCTGAAATTTGAACCTGAAGCCGATGGCATCACTTTTAAACTCCATGCTGCATTTTATGATACGGTACCCGGGGGCAGTCCCCGTTTACCTGTTTGGGCAGGCATGCCGGTTGGTTCCGCTATAGGGCATGCTGCCGGGAATATTCCTATTGCCATTAACCGCATTACAGGCCCGGTTATCAAGATAAATGATTCCACTTTCAGATTGAGCCCGCAGGCCGGTTTTTGGGAGAACCCGCATAGTTATGAGTTGTGGTTTGCTGCTACCCATTCTGGAGATGTTGAGTATAAACCGGCCGTACAGCAATCACAAATGCTTGTGCCGCCACACAATACAGCAGGGAGGGAACAGCATATTACATTTTTACCGGTCCCCAACCAAAAGGCACATGCAAAGGGAATAAAATTGGATGCCAGCTCAGATGCACATGTGCCTGTAGGGTTTTATGTATTAGAAGGCCCGGCGGAGCTATCAGGCAATACATTAAATATTACAGCTATTCCGCCGAGAAGCCGTTTCCCGGTAAAAGTTACCGTGGTAGCCTGGCAATATGGTAATAGCCATGAGCCTAAACTGCAAACGGCAATACCCGTTGAACAATCCTTTTTTATTGAAAAATAATTTAAAACTCTTAAAATATTAACCATAGTTATGCTTCTTCTAAAAACTCAATGTGTTTCACTTAAAAGGCAATGAGATAAGCAGTAAGTCTTTCATTATACTCAAAATTAATCGCCCATAATCATTTAAGATCAATATTTAGCGGTGCTGCTCAGTGCGACATGAAACCTAAAGGAATAGAAGTATAGCTCGAGGGCCCTGCTAATAAGCCAGCAGCCGTTCCATGCTTTCTTCCAATCGCGCCTTGGCCAAAAACTGATCTTCCAAAGCTTTGTTCATGGGGATGGCTGTATCGAGGCTACCACAACGCATTACGGGGGCATCAAGATATTTAAAGCAATGTTCGGCCAAATGGGCCGCAATTTCGGCGCCGAAACCATTGGTAAGCGTATCTTCATGCAAAATCAGCACCCGGCCTGTTTTCTTAACGCTGGTTTCCACCGCTTCCCGATCCCAGGGTTGCAGGCTGCGCAGATCGATGATCTCTATAGATTGATCGGGATGTTTGTCTGCATACTCCAATGCCCAGTGTACACCGAGGCCAAATGTAATTATACTGGCCTTTTCGCCTTGCTTAATCACATTAGCCTTGCCTATCTCTATCATTACATCATTATCAGGCACATCGGCGCTGATACTGCGGTACAGGTATTTGTGTTCAAAATAAATTACCGGGTTAGGATCGTCAATAGCGGCAAGCAGTAGTCCCTTGGCATCTGCCGGAAAAGCCGGGTAAACCACTTTTAAGCCGGGAGTTTTGGTAAACCAGGCTTCATTGCTTTGCGAGTGGAAGGGGCCTGCCCCGGTACCTGCACCCGCGGGCATCCGTATTACTACATCAACCCCCTGCCCCCAGCGATAATGCGTTTTGGCCAGGTTGTTAATAACCTGGTTAAAGCCGCAGGTAACAAAATCTGCAAATTGCATTTCAACCACAGCTTTGTAGCCGTTAAGCGCAAGTCCCATGCCTGCACCAACAATTGCCGATTCGCAAATGGGGGTGTTACGTACACGGGCCTTACCAAACTCCTCAACAAAGCCCTGGGTAATTTTAAATGCGCCGCCGTATTCGGCAATGTCCTGTCCCATGATCACCAGGTTGGGGTGTTTGCGCATAGCTTGTTTAAGCCCGTCGCTAATGGCATCTATATAGCGCTTACTGGTAACCGGCGATGATTTTGGCTGTACAGCAGGAAAGCTGTAAGGCTTGTACATATCCTGCACCTCGGTGGCCACATCCGGTATAAGATCTGTTTCGGCATAAGCCTTTTCAATTTCGGTTTCAATAAGGGCGGCGAACTCCTTACGGATAACAGAGATCATGTCTTTAAACAAAACCCCTTCGGTAATCAGGTACTTTTCAAAGTTTGTAACCGGGTCCTTTCCTGCCCACCACTCAAATAAATTAGTGGGAACATATTTGGTGCCTGATGCTTCCTCATGGCCACGCATCCTGAAGGTCATACATTCCAGCAAAACAGGGCGCGGATTTTCACGAATAGCTTTATTAAGTGAGGTTATGGTGTTATAAACTTCAAGCAGGTTATTGCCGTCAATACGGCGGCCTTCAATACCGTAGCCTACGGCTTTATCAACCAGTTCGCGGCAATTATATTGTTCGTTGGTTGGGGTTGAAAGGGCATAGCCATTATTTTCGATCAGAAATATTACCGGCAGTTTCCAAACAGAAGCTATGTTAAGTGCTTCGTGAAAGTCCCCTTCACTGGTGGCACCCTCGCCGGTAAAAACAAGGGTTGATTTTTTTTTAGCCGATAATACATCCGCTAAGGCAATGCCATCGGCCAGGGCAAGCTGCGGACCGAGATGGGAGATCATCCCAATGATCTTATACTCCTGGGTACCGAAGTGGAAGGAGCGGTCGCGCCCTTTAGTAAAGCCCGAGGGTTTACCCTGCCATTGCGCCATTAACCGCGACAAAGGGATATTTCTCGATGTAAAAACACCGAGGTTGCGGTGCATAGGCAAAATATATTCGTCGGCATTCATAGCAAGGGCGCTGCCAACTGCTATGGCTTCCTGGCCAATACCCGAAAACCATTTGCCAATGCGGCCCTGCCTCAGCAGGATCAGCATCTTCTCTTCAACCATGCGCGGAAACAGCATTTTTTTATAAAATTCCAGCAAAGTATCATTATCGAGGTTTTTCCTGTCAAAAATCATAACGTAAAACTACTGAAGTTTTTAAAACTTTGTATGTTTGGTGATACTATCCAAAAACTATGAAGCGCACCTCTATTTTCATCATTATATTACTGCTCATGATCGGCTTTGCGGCCAGTTCGCAGGATTTTTTCTTATTGCCACATAATTTTTACGTTCACAAAGGCGATAAGCTTAACCTGCACTTGTTGAGCGGCAACGAGTTTAAACCCGAAAATGAATTTAAGTTTGCCACAGCAAAGGCAACTAAATTTATGCTGTATGAAGGCTCAAAGAAAACGGACCTTTCAAAAGTCAGTAACTCTGCCGATAGCAGTCTGCTTGTCTATGAGCTGCAAAACTCCGGTCTTGCACTTTTTGAACTGGTAAGGGATGATGAAACAGAATCGGAAAGGAATAAATTTATCAGAGCACTTGAAAGTGAAGGCCTTGATAAAATGGCCGAAGAAGCCCGGGCCAGTAGTCAGCAATACTTTGTTGAAAAGTATCACCAGTCAAGCAAAACCCTTATTTCTGTTGATAAAGCTAACGGTAAGGACTTCGATAAACCCCTGGGTGAGGAATATGAAATTGTAATACAGCAAAACCCTTATAAATCAAGCTATGGCGATGATGTTACCGCTCAAGTGCTTTTTAGAGGTAAACCTATGAAAGATGCTGTGGTGATGCAATATGTACGTACTTTGAACGGCACCATCGTTCCGCAAAAATTATTGAGCGACAGCAATGGCCTGGTATTTTTTAAACTGAGCCGTGAGGGGGTATATATGGTTAGCTCAACCCATGTTGAACCATCGCAGGATAAAAAAGCCGACTATGAGAATTGGAGTACTACTTTCACCTTTGCCTTCAGCAATACCGATGACGTACCAAATTCATACAGGGAATTTGGATTTGGAAATAAGCATTGATTTTTTAGCAGCAGTTGCAGGTTTTAGTAGCGGGTTAAAAATATAGAGACCTCATTTCTTCCCTTTTGTCGGTGATTGGGAGGGGACTGAAACCTTAATTACCTACCTGCTCGCTGAAACCGCGTTAGTAAGTTTTACAAAATCCTCTACACTCAATCTTTCCGCACGAAGATCGAGGACAGGTTCATCAGTCAATTTTTCTTTGTTGATGAGTGATGATATGGCGTTGCGCAGGGTTTTGCGGCGCTGATTAAAACCCGCTTTTACTATCTGCCAAAATAGTTTCTCGTCGCAATCAAGTGTTTGTTTATCGTTGCGTGTAAGCCTGATCACTGCCGAAAGCACCTTGGGCGGAGGATTAAATACACCGGCCTTCACCGTAAACAGGTATTCCACTTTATAATAGGCTTGTAAAAACACGCTGAGTATACCATATTCCTTGCTGCCTGGTTTGGCGGCACAGCGTTCAGCAACCTCTTTCTGGAACATGCCCACTACCTCAACCACCTGCTGGCGGTTGTCAAGCACCTTAAAAAGTATTTGCGATGAGATGTTATAGGGGAAATTACCGATAATGGCAAAGTTTTCGGGAAAAATGCTTTTAAAATCAAGCTCCAGAAAATCGGCATTGATAAGGCGGGTACCTAATTGCGGGTATTTTTTTTTCAGAAAATCGTACGATTCGGTATCAATATCAATGAGTGATGTTTCGTACTCGCTTTTTTGCAGCAGAAAATTAGACAGTACACCCATGCCCGGCCCCACCTCAAGCACATGGCCGAAACGCCCTTCGGGTTTCAGGCTGTCAACTATCTTTGCTGCTATGTTTTTATCAGTAAGAAAATGTTGCCCTAAATGTTTTTTTGCCCTTACCAATGTCATTATTAATCAAATATTTGAGCAAATTAAATCATATTTGTGCTTTTATCAGGAACTATAAGCTTAAAATCTTTTATTTGCAGGTGTAAAGATAGGTTAAAGGCGAAAGGTTAAAGGTAAAAGCTTTACTTTAAGTACTGAGCTTTTATAAACCATTAATAATCATCACTGTTAAAATTCTGTGTAATCATTGGGCAATCGGTGAAATCACGAACTAATCGGTGAAATCAACATATAAAAATGAGCGATAAATTAAAAATTGGGATCAGCATTGGCGATGTAAACGGCATCGGTTTAGAGATAATTATTAAAACTTTGGCCGATAGTAAGATTTATGATTATTGTACGCCTATTGTTTACGGGCATACCAAAGTGGCTTCGTTCCACCGCCGCGCGACCCAGATTAATGAGCTTAATTTTTTGGTGATCAATGATCCTTCACAAACTCATTTTCGCAAACCTAACATGATCAACTGTTGGGAAGAGGATGTAAAGATTGATATAGGGCAGGTTACGGAAGCAGGAGGCAAGTACGCTTTTAAATCATTGGAGCGCGCTGTTTATGACCTGAAGGAAGGTTATATAGATGCATTGGTTACCGCTCCTATTAACAAGGATAATATACAGAACGATAAATTCCACTTTCCCGGCCATACCGAATATTTACAGCAATACGATGGTGCTGCCGAATCGCTGATGTTTTTAGTGAGCGATACTTTACGTGTTGGCGTGGTTACAGGCCATATCCCGGTATCAAAAATTGCCGAAAGCATTACCCCGGAAAAAATATTGGCTAAACTGAAACTGATGAACCACAGTTTGCAAAATGATTTTTGGGTACGCAAACCAAAAATTGCGGTATTAGGCCTTAACCCGCACGCTGGCGATAACGGCCTTATCGGCAGCGAAGAAAAAGATATCATTATACCTGCTATTGAAGAAGCCCGCTCAAATAATATACTGGCATTTGGCCCATACTCGGCCGATGGTTTTTTCGCAAATGGCACTTACTTGCAGTTCGATGCTGTACTGGCTATGTATCACGACCAGGGCCTGATCCCTTTTAAACAGATCGCCTTTGAAACAGGTGTTAATTTTACAGCCGGGCTAAACTTTGTGCGCACTTCGCCCGATCATGGAACTGCGTATGATATAGCAGGAAAAAACCAGGCTTCTGAGGTTTCCTTCCGCGAAGCGCTGTTTACAGCTATCCACATTGTAAAGAACCGCAGGGAAGGGCTCGAACTTAATGAAAATCCACTTTTATTCAGCAAGCTAAGCCGCGACAGAGATTAAAAAAGCCTTGTAATAGTAATGTTTTAATTTAATTACCGTTAAATTAAAACATTTACGCTGCTTGTTGCATTTACATGACTGAATGAATAATTTTCTTAGCCGCATACGTTCAATAGATGCATTCCGCGCTGTAACAATGTTCCTCATGATATTTGTGAATGACCTGGATGGCATTCCGAATACCCCAACATGGCTTAAACACGCGGGCTCAAATGTTGATGCGCTGGGTTTGGCCGACACTATTTTTCCCGCGTTTTTATTTATAGTCGGGCTTTCGATTCCCTTTGCTTTTCAAAACAGGTTAAAGCAGGGCGATAATTTCAAACTATTATCACGGATAGTGAGCCGCTCATTCGCGCTCATTTTTATAGGTTTTTTCCATGCCAACATGGAAACCTACAATGAAGCTGCCACCTTGTTACCCAAACCAGTTTGGGAAAGCCTGGTTACATTCAGCTTCTTCTTTATTTTTTTAGATTACGGCAAGGACACGTCACCCACTAAACGTTATTTGCTGCAGGGCTTCGGTATATTGTTACTTGCAGGCATGGCGTTGCTATATCGTACCAGCGACCCCGGGCATACTTGGCTTCACTTTACCTGGTGGGGTATTTTAGGCCTGATAGGCTGGTCATACATGCTTTGCGCACTTATCTATTACTATTCCGACGGGCATTTATGGGTACAACTGGCGGCCTGGATGTTCTTCATTTTCTTTAACCTGGATGTGCATTTCGGCTTTCTTGATTTTATCGACAAGCTGCAGGGCTATATCTGGATTGCGGGTAATGGCGCCATGCAATCGTTCACCATGGCAGGGGTATTTATTTCTGTATTGTACATGCGCCTCAAGGCCAATAATGAAATGAAGATGCTTTGGGTGGCCATGATCCTGATTGCAATAATTTTGTTTAACCTGGGCTTTATAGTACGCTATTTTAGTGGCGGCATTTCCAAAGAACGCGATACCCCTTCATGGGTGCTCATTTGTACCGGCATTAGTTTGGTGGTATATGCTTTCTTTATTTTCCTGGTTGATGTTAAAAATAAATACAACTGGTTTAAGGTGATAGAGCCCGCCGGCACCAACACTTTTACCTGTTACATAGTGCCCTTCCTATTTTATCCCATATATGAAATGAGCAGGATAGGCTACCCCGAATACCTGAGCCAGGGCACCGGGGGCCTCATAAAATGCATTGTATTTGCTTTTGTAATGGTATGGCTCACGGGGTTATTGGATAAAATCAATATCCGGATTAAGATATAAGCTGACTGTTTACTTTATTTTGATGAGATATGTTCCACTAAAGTTTTTTATATCTGGGTTTCCTTTTTTTGAACGATCAAAGTAAATACTGCTGAATTGAAATACTACAGTATAACCGGGCGTTTGTCTGGTTACCTGCATCAGATTTGCTGGCAGCTCATAGCCTTTTGGCATATAAAGGTTATCTTTATTCTTTTTGCTACGATATTTTTCGAGCGTAGTAGTATCGGTCATCATTTTATTCACAATCTCAATGGGATCAAATTTAACTATATCGTTATTAAGCATTAAGCTGCACCTGTGTGTTTCGGCAAAATAAACTTGCTTTATAGTGATGCCATTATAGTTATTAATCACAGTATCTGCCCCCAGGTTGCTTGCAAGTTCAATATCATATCCTTTAACAACCGTGATATTTTCTTTTTGACTAAACACATAGCTTTCGCTCTCTGAAAAATCGGTTGTTGTCTTAGCAAAGGGATAATAATAATCACTGAAACGGCCTAGGCCCAATTGTTTTTTTGCCCATTGATATTTTAAAGTCCTTAACCCCTCCCTGTCAACCAGCAGGTTGTTGTACTCCCCCTTTTGTTTTGCTAATGAATCAGCAACTATGTTTAAATCTCTTTTAAAATAGGGTTGCAAGCCCTTTAGGTCGTAATGATAAATGAAATAGCTGAGCCTGCTTGCGCCGAGGCTTCCTTCCTTCATGTTGATTTTTGTGCTATCAACAAGTGTCAGCTTTCCATCTTTAAATCCATTATGCTTTTTAAAAAAGCTAATCACCATACCCCTTTGCGAATACATACTCATGGTAAATGCACTTTGTGGCCCGTAGATACTAAGCAGGGTTAGCATGCAGAGTGAGATGGGAATGATCTTAATATTCTGTTTTTTAAACAGTAAAAAATAAAGCGAGATGAACAGCAGCCACAAAGCAAGTGCTATCAAAAAATACCTGAATTCGGTAACGCCATAGCTAAATACCCTTGTGCCAACGGCAACAAACAGCAATATCTGCAATGGGATTAATAAAAAGTAAAAGCTGCGGGTATAGGTTTTGAGCCATTTGTTTTCGTTTTGCTCGCGGATGGGGTATACCAACAGGAGCGATAATATGCCAAATACGGCATAACCTAATATCAGGTTTGATACAAGGCCTTTGGGCAGCTTCCATTCAATGAGTATTTTGATTTCATAAGCCAGTAAAATGAGCACATATACTGTTGATAGCGGGATGAGTACATATTGGGTGAAGATCTTTAGGCCTTTGGGGTAGCTTTCATCTTCATTAAGCGCGCGAGTGTTTGTTGGTACTCCCGCTAAAAAGAAGGTAGTAGTGAACATCCCTGTGATCCATACCCATAAAATCTGATAAGTATCCCACTCAAACTTAAAATTAAACAGAAAGTTGGTAGCTCCTATTGCTGCGGCCAGCCCAGCAAACAATACTACGCCATACAGCATACATGCCAAAAAGCGTAAAAAAAGAGTTTTATTAAACTGCCAAAATCCTCGTATCTGGCCTTTGCCGGTAAAGGCAGCAAAAGAAACCATTAAATGAAAAGCCAGGCTAAGCAAAAAGAACCGGGTATAATCTGCCTGTCGTTCGGGGGGATTAATAATAAATATGAACAGTACAGCTATCACAGCCGCTGCAATTTTTGCTAATACTATTTTGGTTGTTTTCCATCCTTTGCTTTGCGTGTACAGCGTAGCTGAAAGACTAAGCAGGAAACCAAGGTTGGCTATCATGATAGTGCGCATGCACCAGTTTTCGCTTATACGGTTAAGGTGATTAAGTTCGATCTCTATAGTAGCTGCTATGGTGCCAGCTAAGGCAAAAAGTGTTTCAAACGGATAACGTTTAATGGTATTTACCGCGCTTTGTAACAGGTTTTTTAATGACGGGAATTTCATTTGTGTGAGGTTTAGGAACTAATGTAGTATTTATTTGTGTTTTTGAGGTTCGGTTTGAAGTTTTACTTCTTGCAGAATGATGAAAATGTAAAATATATGTATTAAAAATCAAACCAATACCACGGTTAATTGCATTTAACACATTAGTGTTTATATTTGCGTTCGCAAAAAAACATCATTTTACGATAATGAGAGAAATACAATTCAGAGAAGCGCTAAGAGAGGCCATGGTCGAAGAAATGCGCAGCGACGAGAATATATACCTGATGGGTGAAGAGGTTGCCGAATATAACGGCGCGTACAAAGTAAGCCAGGGAATGCTGGACGAATTTGGCGCAAAGCGTGTTATAGATACGCCCATCTCTGAATTGGGTTTCGCCGGTATCGGCATCGGCTCGGCAATGAACGGCTTACGCCCTATCATCGAGTTCATGACTTTCAACTTTTCACTGGTAGCTATCGACCAGATCATCAATGGCGCTGCCAAAATGATGTCAATGAGCGGCGGCCAGTTTTCGGTGCCGATTGTTTTCCGCGGCCCTACCGGTAATGCAGGTATGCTTAGCTCACAGCACAGCCAGTGCTTTGAAAACTGGTATGCCAACTGCCCTGGCTTAAAAGTGGTTGTACCATCAAACCCATACGATGCTAAAGGTTTATTAAAATCAGCCATCCTTGATCCTGATCCGGTTATTTTTATGGAGTCGGAATTAATGTATGGCGATAAAGGTGAAGTGCCTGAAGAAACTTACTATATCCCATTGGGTAAAGCAAAAGTTGTTAAAGAAGGTACTGATGTTACTTTAGTTGGCTTTGGCAAGATCATGAAAGTGGTTGTTGCAGCCGCTGCCGAACTTGAAAAAGAAGGTATCCACGCTGAAGTGATCGACCTGCGCACTGTACGCCCTATCGATTATGCTACAGTTATTGAATCGGTAAAGAAAACAAACCGCCTGGTAATTATTGAAGAAAGCTGGCCGTTAGGTTCAATTGCTACCGAGGTTGCTTTTAAAGTTCAAAAAGACGCGTTTGATTACCTTGACGCGCCGATCCTGCGTATCATGGGCGGTGACGTTCCGCTTCCTTACGCCCCAACTTTGATTCAGGAGTACCTGCCAAACCCTGAAAGGGTGATCAAAGCGGTTAAAGAAGTAATGTACGTTACCAAGTAATCGTTTTAATATAAAATATGTAAGAGCCCGGTATTCTCATACCGGGCTCTTTATTTTTTGAAACTTTATTTTAGCTGCCCGCTTTGCCACATTTCAATCATCTTAACAGCTATTATTGGGGGATTTGCAAAAAATGCCTACTTTTAAAAATTAACATTTTTGAACATGCGATACACCTACTTTAAAGCATTTAAACCCTTATTTTTTATTGTATCGGCGCTGGTATTAACCGGCAATGTTGCTTCGGCACAAACCCAGGCGGCCGCTGCCACCGCAGCTCCGGCCGCGGCTCCGGTAACCGGGGTACAAACCTTTATTGATAAGTTTTTTAAAGAATACGACAAGCAAGGCACAGCCCGTGCAGTGATTGATATTTTTAAAAGCAATAAGCAGATGGATTCAACCCGGCTTACCGGGATTATTGTCAAAATAGATTCCATGCGCAGTGTAATAGGCAAATATCTCGGCAAGGACCTGATCATGCAGCGGAAGGCTTCAAACAGCCTGGTACTGTACAGCTATCTGCTTAAACACGAAGGCCAACCGGCCCGCATGACATTTATGTTTTACAAACCCAAAAATGAATGGGAGATCTACCGCCTCTACTTTGATGTAGACGTTGACGGTGAACTTGCAGAATCATCAAGAGTAACGGGGAAACCATAAAAGAGGTAAAAGGACAAAGGTGAAGGGTAAAAGGTTTTTTTTGTAAAGCGTAACAAAACCTTTCACCTTTATCCTTTCGCCTTTAACCTAAAAAAATTAATCTACTAATATATTCTCGCCAAACTTTTGCGAAACCGTGGTATCCCCGCGGTTTTCAATTTTTATCACCAGCGAATTGTCATACGGAATTTTTTCAATCAACTGAATTTTTGTGCCTATCCCTATGTTCAACCGTTGAAGGTATTGCAAAAATGAACTGCTGGTATCGCGCACGGCGGCAACATGGCTTTGGGAACCAGGTTTAAGCTCAGAAAGGCTTACGGAATAAGATTTAGGCACTTTACCGTTCGCCTTTGGTATAGGGTCACCATGTGGGTCATATTCAGGAAAGCCCAGGAATTTATCCAGCCTGTCGGCAAGGGTAGCATCGTTAATGTGTTCCAGTTCTTCGGCTATATCGTGGATCTCATCCCAGTGATAGCCTAATTTCTCCAGTAAAAAAACTTCCCAAAGGCGATGGCGGCGTACAATTAATGTAGCATCCTTTAAGCCTTGCTGGGTTAGCCTTACGCCATTTTTTTTATCATATTCTATCAATTGTTTTTCGGTAAGCTTACGGATCATATCTACCACTGAGGCCGGGTTATTGCTGAGTGATTCGGCAATGGCGGTGGGTGTTATTTTAAAATCCTTCCCTTGTAATGCAAGGCGATAAATAGCTTTTAAATAGTTTTCTTCCGAAAGCGTATACATCAGTAATCAATTTGATAAAACACAAACATAAGCAAAAGTAAAGCGCTTATTACATCCTGAACGTTAGGTAGTGCCCCGGCTTAAAAGAAAATACTCCGGATAAACTTTTGAAGATTGGTTTTAATTATAATTGTATATGGATATTCAACTTTGTATTCTTCTGCAAAATCCTCCGGCGGGGGTAGATTTCGGAATTCAAAAGGGCAGCGGAAACAGATATGAAACCATTCAGACACAACGGTCCGATGGGCTGGATATCCAATTTAATCTGACGATCCAATTAAAAAGCGATCCGCAGAAGATCAATGATCCTCGATTTTCGGGGCCGTTTGTACAGGGAAAGCCCGCAAGCCAATTCCTTTATATTGACGTTGGTGAATATGCAGGCCAGGTGGGAGGCTGGAGCCGCAGAGTTAAAGTTCCACTTTCCGGAGTAACCTGGGACATGATAACCCAGCTTGGCCACCATTCGACTGCATTCCTTATAACGAGCTTTCCGGGAACAGCAAAAGACGGCAGTCCCATTTGTGCTACGGTCAAACCATTTGAAGGCTGGAAGGTAAATATGCCTTAAACTGAGCCTCAATGAACTTATAGATATGCCCTGGAAACAAAATAGGCCTCCTTTTCAGGAAGCCTATGCTATATAATAATGTTTATTAGTGATGTCCGTGACCACCGCCGTGACCATGTCCGCCGTCACCACCGTGACCGCCACCATGACCATGATCACCGCCACCGTGCCATCCGCCTCTGTTTGGGTTACCGCCATGCCATCCGCGGTCGCCGCCGCGCCAGTGATTGGCATATCTTACATCACGGCTGTTGCGGATGATCACCTGATCATGACGGCCGCGATAGCCGGAATAATGATCCCTGTAGTACGCGTTGCGTATCCAAGGGTTACGCTCATTTACCACAACTTTATATCCATTGTAAACATTATAGTTACGATACCTTACAGGTAAATACCTGCGGTGTACCCATACGTTGTTTTCATAGTAAATATAATTATGGGTTGGCACATCGTAGTAAGCATCAATGTCAGGCATGTAATAGTAGTCAACATGATCATAGCCTACAGGCCCCCAATCGGGCTGGCTGCCTATGTTGATACCCAAACCAATACTAACCTGTGCAGAAGCTATTTTTGCAGAGAAGCAACTTAACAAAATAACTACCGATAAAATCATCTTTTTCATAACGCGTGTAATAAGTTATATTTATATGACTATGGTTAAAGCCCATGGTTTAACCTGTCTCAATATCTGTTGCTCCATTTATTCAAAACAAATGCCATTGTAATGGCAACCTTAGTGTAATGAAGCAAGCTCAATTAATTGCAACACAGCAAATGTTAGTTATTTTCCGTCTTAATTAAATGAGCAATATTCCAAATTAAAAAAACTGTTTTTTGTTATCATTCGGTTAATAATGATATGGCAAATAAAAGCTTTCCGGGATTCCCGGAGCCCTGCTTTAGCCCTTGAAATACTGTATGCAAAAACATACGAAAATAGCTGCATAAAAAAAGCCACCCTAACCGGGTGGCTTGAAATTGATAGCTAAACTACAATTATTGTTTAGGCGGCGCGGGCTGATCGGCCGGTGCTTTGCCTATCAGGTCCATAAATTGATCCAATTTTGGTGTTATGATAATTTGAGTACGCCTGTTTTGTGCTTTACCGCTCGGGGTTGAGTTATCCGCGATAGGATTATACTCACCACGGCCACCGGCAGTTAAACGTTTAGGATCAACCTGGTAAGTGGTTTGCAGGGCCTGCACTACTGATGAGGCACGTAAAGCACTTAAATCCCAGTTGTTGCGGATGTTTTTCTGCGAGATAGGAACATTATCCGTATTACCTTCAATCAGCACATCATAATTGCTATAGTCCATAATGATCTTGGCTATCTTGCTTAAAGTAGCGCCAGCCTTATCAGATATTTCATAACTACCTGATTTATATAACATGTTATCAGATAATGAAATGTAAACCACTCCCTTCAATACCTTTACATCAACATCCTGGGTTTCCTGCGGAGTTAATGAGCGGGTAAGGTTGTTGGTCAACACCATGTTAAGCGAATCGCTTTTGTTTTTAGCGTTAACCAACTGCTGTATATAGCGGTTTGAAGCATTGATCTCATCAACCAGCTTTGATATATTCACATTGCCCTGGCTGCTTGAGTTTAAACATTTGTTCAAGGCATCCTGCAAAGCGGTTACATTTGTTTTTTGCTGCTCAATTTGCTCTTCAAGGCTTTTGTTACGGCCACGTGCCACGGCAAGGGCCTGTTCGCTGGTTTGGTATTTAATGCTCAGGTCTTTGGTGCTGTTCTGCAATTGGGTGTAATTAGCATCCAGCTCTTTGTATTTTTTGCTGCTTACACAGCTTTGGCCTAATACTGCTGTTACAAGCAGGGCCAAAATGGATATTCGATATTTCATAGTGTAATTTGATTTAAATCGTTTAACAATAAATCGGTTAGCTAAGTAACGAATATAATGTCCGTTTATAGCTAACCTATACAGGTAAACTATTAAAGTTAACCGGAATGTGACATAAAGGGGCAACTTTTGTGCCGAAGGCCAACTATGCCCCTTAAGGGAAGATATAAGGGGAATTGCAAGAAAAAAGGGCTGTCCTTTTTGGGGGACAGTCCTTCATAAAAACAATCAAAATTATAACAATACAAAAACTTAATCGCGGTGGCCATTGCCGTGATTGTCGTGACCATCATGTCCGCGTTTATTACCATTTGATTTTTGTTTTACGTCAACCCTGCGCACGGTTTTACGTTCAACCCAATGGTTACGGTATTTTTCATCGCGGCTATCACGAATTACAACCTGATCATGACGGCCTTTGTATGAAGCATATTTACGTTTGTAAACATCGTTCCTAACCCAAGGGGTGCGCTCGTTAACTACTACCTTGTAGCTGCGGTAAACATCAAAGTTGCCAAAGCGCGGCGGCAACATAGCGCCATGCACCCAAACATTGTTATCATAATAAACATACTGATGGGCATTGATATCGTAATAAGCGTCAATATCGGGCAGGTAATAATAATCTACATGGTCATAACCTACAGGCCCCCATGCCGGCTGACTGCCTATGTTGATATTTAAGCTTATTTGCGCGCCGGCTATTTTTACGGTTAAGCTGCTTAATAATATGGCAGCTGTTAAAATTATCTTTTTCATTTGGTGTTATTGTTTGTTTGTAAGTATATGACAATAACAAGCCATAAAAGTTTAACTCCCTTACCTATTGCAAGGGGTAACTAATTGGATACAATGTGTGTTTTGAATTGAAACAGATTGGTGTTCAGCCTATTCGTCGTCGTCATCTTTGTCGGCTGCTTTTTTAGCTGCCATGGCCAATACAGGTTTTCCGATAACTTTATAGCTGCCTTCACCTTTTAATATTGATGCCAGCTGGGCTTTATCCTGCATAGTTTTTACGCTTTGCGCAAGTTCCTTATCGTATTTAAAGTTGGTTTCGTAACGGCCTTTTTCGTAGTAATAGCGTGACGCTATTTCGTTTTCAAGTACTTGCTTTATTTCGTCTTTATGTTGAACAAGATCGTTCTTTTTGCTGGCAATAAGTTTGGTTTTCAAACCTTCATACTCGGCCTGGATATCGTTGAACTGTTTATCCTTCGTGGCTTCAACTTTTAAGGTGGTTAATAATTTTTCGGATGCGGTGGTGTAGCTGTAATTTTTATCGGCCAGGTATTTTATAAAGTCATTGTATTCGCCATCAGATAGCGTAAACGAACGGGCATCGGCAATTTTAGCGTGCTTATCGTGGTAAACGGTGGCATAATCAAATATCAGCAGCTTGCCCACCAATGCCTGGGTAACGTTGGCAAATTTTTCCTGTTTGATAAACAGGTCCGGGTAAATGCCACTGCCGTCATAAACAGAACGGCCGTTTTTTGTTTTAAATTCATGGATCAGCGAATCGGCCACTTTTACCACACTGCCATCGTCCTTACGGTGGGTATAATCCAGCTCCTGGATACAGCGGCCCGAAGGCACATAGTATTTGGCGATGGTAATTTTTACCAGGCTATTGTATGGTAAATTGAAAGTTTGCTGTACCAGTCCCTTACCATAACTGCGCTGCCCGATAATCACCGCGCGGTCGAGGTCCTGCAGGGCGCCGGCAACAATTTCACTCGCCGATGCCGAATGGCTGTTAACCAATACAACTAACGGCAAATCGGGTTCGAGCGGTGCGCTGATGGTGCTGTAAGTAAAGTTCTTTTCCTTTATCTTCCCTTTTTGCGATACAATCTCCACATCTTTCTGCACAAAAAGGTTCACTATTTTTACGGCTTCCTGTAATATACCGCCGCCGTTTGAGCGAAGATCAAGAATGATACCGTTGGGATTTTTCTTTTTTAGCTCCACGAGGGCATTGGTAACTTCGGCAGCCGAATTTTCAAGAAACTTATCCAGTTTAATGTACCCCATGTTGCCACCAACCATGCCAAAGTACGATACATTGGGCTGTTTGATCTCGTCACGAACCAGGTTTTTTTCAAATGGCTGAGGTGTATTATCCCGTTTGATGAACAGTTTTATGGCCGCACCCTTTGAGCCTTTAAGCAACTGGCTTACCTGGTCGTTATTTTTGCCGTTAAGGTCAACATCGTTTATCTTCAGGAGCTGATCGCCGGGGTGTACATCTCCTTTTTGGGCCGGGAAGCCCGCAAACACTTCCGATACAAATACTTTACCGTTACGCAAAAAAATACTGGCACCAATGCCGCCATATTGGGTACTTACGTAATGCAGCTTATAATCTTCAATTTCTGATTCGGGCACAAACTCGGTATAAGGGTCAAGGCCATCGAGCATAGCATCAACACCGGTTTTTACCAGCTTGGCCGAATTGATGTCATCAACGTAATTGATATTAACCTCTTTATAAACAGAGGCAAAAACATCAAGGTTCTTCGAGATCTGGAACAGGTCGTCATTAAAACCCACTATGCCCGCGGCCAGCAATGCAATACCTGCAAATAAGCCTGCTCTTTTGTATCCTTTTTTGAACACTAACCCCTGTTTCATCATTTATCCTCGAAAAAAATAAAAATACAAAAAAGCTATCCAGTTTGTATAACCGCAGTGTCTATTTTACAGTCGGTTGGTATCAATATTCACCAGCGCCTTTTTTAGGGTGAAAACCACATATTTGCGATCGCGGTTTACCAGATCCATCAGTTTGGTAATCAAGCTTTCTTCCTGCCCTTCGCTGTATTTTAACTGCTCGTCTGTAAGGTGGTTGTATTTACGTTGAATCTTAATTTTTACGCGTTCCCAATCCTTGTTGGTAATACTGATTTCAGCCATGTTCAATTTATTTTCAGCAAAAATATAAAAAATACCAAGTTGCTACTGTTAATTGTTTGGCTCGTGTATTGATAATACCTGATACGGCTCAAAAATGGGCCGGGTTATAACCAAAGTAAATTAATAGCGTAGGGCCGTATACAATTTAAAGGATAACGTCCGTTTATGGCTTTACATTTAACATCGAAAATCATGAAAAAGTATCTATTAAGTGCAGTATTGCTGATAGCTGTAAGCATCAGTGCAAAAGCACAATTTTCGTTAGGCGTAAAAGGAGGTGTCAATTTTTCAAAAATTGGCTCCGATAATTTTAACGACAAAAACCTGACCGGTTACCAGGCTGGTTTATTTGCCCGCGTGGGCAACGGCGTTTACTTACAGCCAGAGCTTTACCTGAGCGGCACCGGCGGTAAATTTGAATCAAATGATAATAATACCGCATTTAGTGGCAAGGTAAGGTTCACTAACCTGAATGTGCCATTATTGGTAGGTAAGTCATTTGGCCAAAAAGATCTGAACTTCCGCATTATGGCAGGGCCTATTTATACTTACACGCTTGATCAAAGCACCAGCGTAAGTAATAACGTGGGTAATGCATTCAATGATTTTAACAAAAGCAATATTGGTTTCCAGGCCGGGGCCGGTGTTGATATTGGTTCAATCACTGCCGATTTGCGTTACGAAGGCGGTTTAACCAAAGTTAGCGATAGCTTTGCTAAACGCCAAAACCTTTGGGCACTGAGTGTGGGCTTTAAGATTTTTTAAGTTGATAATGTCTGTGAGGGACATGTTGATTAATATAAAACAGGGCTGTCATAAATCATGAACAGCCCTGTTTTATATCTAATTAAAAGTAATTACCAATGATTAGGTTGTAATCTCTATCTGATGATAGTAACATATCCGCTAAAAGGTTGGGTTTTATTATCCAGTTTAACAATATAATAATAGGTTGATACCGGCAATAATTTTCCTTTATAAGTCCCGTCCCAGGGTTTACCATATCCTTTTGTATCATATACCGCCTGCCCATAACGGGTGAAAATCCTCACAGAACAATTAGGATAGTTGGATAAAGCAGGAATGCTCCAAAAATCATTTACCCCATCGCCATTTGGGCTAAACGTATTGGGTATAGTAACATTTAGAAGTTGTACCGTTATTTTAATTGGGCTACTTGTTACCGGTATGCTACAGGCATCGGTGCTGGTAATTATGCAAGTTACTTCATCATTGTTTTTTAATTGGTTGGTGTTAAATATATAACTGTTGCCATTTGGAGCATTTATGTCGTTTACCTGCCATTGGTAGTTGCTTACCATACTTGCATTTGATGATGTAGCTACAAAACTAACCAGGGCGCCTTCATAAATGTTATTTTCGGAAGCACTTATTGAAACCGTTAATGAAGGACCGGAGTTGCCAATTATGCCTGCTGAAATGACGTTTGATGTTGCATAGGCGTTAACGAGACAGGGGCTGCTGGTATTGGTTATATCGCAGCTCACTTTGTCGTTATTGCTGAGTGTTTTAGTGGTAAAAGTGGGTAATCCATTTCCTGCCGGTATGCCATTAACTTTCCACTGGTAAATTACATTGCCGCCTGCAGGAGTTGGCACCGCTGCGAAGCTGACAGATGTACCGCTGCATACCGGGGTTTGAACGGACGACGTAATAACCACTGATGGGGTTTTATAAGGCAAAAAGATTATGTTGGTTATATTATTTGAACTGGCTGATAACGTGCAGGAGCCAACTTCAGTGATAGTACAGGCGAAAACATCCGTAGTTGTAGCCGAAGTTATTGTGAGTACCGGACTGTTTGTTCCTGTATTTACGCCGTTTATCTGCCATTGATAATTTATTGTGCCGCCCGACGTATTTGTTGGAGTTGCGGTAAAGTTAATGGATGTCCCCTCGCATACAGGACTATTATCGACGGCTATAGTTACTGCCGGGCTAACCGGCAAAATAACGGTTAGCTGCTGTGACACAGGAGTGGCGGCATTGTGCAAGTCGTCGCCGCTTTGATTTGCCGTAATAATAGTGGATCCGGGGCCTGTAATATGGATTAGTCCCTGGGCATTTATGGTAGCGACGGCAGGATTGCTGCTGGTATACATTACAGGTATTGTAGCATTGCTCCTGCTAACATTGGCATTGAAGTCGGTGGTACAGGTAGTTTTGTTTGCAAACGGAGGGAAAACGAGCAAGAGTTTCTCCTTAATCGTAAAAGTTTCAGGAACCGGAGTTGCCGGGTCATAATTATCATTGCCATTTTGCGAAGCAGTTATTACCGTTACACCCGGAGCAATAACATGGATCAAGCCGTTTGCATCTACATAAGCAACAGCGGGATTACTGCTTGTATAGATAATAGGAGTTTCAGTATTTGTACTTGTTGCTCCCGGATGCAGAATATTATCATTATCGATATTCATCGTTTCGGGAGGCGGGAAAGTAATTATTGACGGCAGTTTTTGGCTGTTTGCCGACAATATCGACACGGTGCTGCCTGCGTTGTTTCCAACAATAAGATCGGGCCTGCCACTTCCGTCTATGTCACCCATAACAGCGCTTCTTGGATAATTACCAGTCGCAAAATCCAATTTGTTATTAAAATTAATATTGCCCGACGAACTGCTGTTTATAAGTACCGATATCGAATTATCAACCTGGTTGGTTACGGCAAGGTCTGGTTTACCATCTCCATTGATATCTCCGGCGCAAATACTAAAAGGGTTTTGGCCTGTAGAAAAATCCTGCCTGCTTACAAAAGAAACTGAACCTGCCGAGCTATTGTTTTTCCATACGGAAACACTACCAGGCAAATTATTATCAGCAACTGCAATATCCGGTTTTAAATCTCCATCAAAATCTAAAACTACAACACTTTCAGCCCCTCCGCCACTTGACGGCACGCTGTAGTCAATTTTCGCATCAAAATTGATGGTGCTGCCGGCAGAGGTATTTTTAAATACCGAGACAAAACCGTCCTGACTGGCCACAATAAGATCTGCTTTGCCATCTAAATTTACGTCGGTAGCGCTGATCCCTCTGGAATTGGTTAATGAAGGAAAATCCCTTTCTGCTAAAAAAGAAATCGGGCCGTTTGGCGGCGTTGAATTAGTGTATATCGAAATGTACGACGGATAACTATACTCGTTGGTAACTGCCAGATCAGGTTTACCATCCCCATTAAAATCAGCAATCGCGATAGCGTAGGGACTTTGCCCTGTATTAAATGTAACAGCATTATCAAAATTGATCTGATTATTAGCAGACGTATTTTTGAATATAGAAATAGTGTTGTTGCCAAAGTTTGCAACTACAGCATCTGGTTTACCATCCCCGTCTAAATCATCAACAGCTAAGCCATTTGAATAATTATTTACTGCTTTTTGAGTGGCGAGTGTGAAGACTGGTACACCCAGCTGGCTGTTATTCTTTAAAAACGAAACATTATTGCCGCCACTGTTAACGCATACAATATCGGCCTTACCGTCTCCGTCCAAATCCTTTATGGCAAGACCATAAGGGTAATTACCCGATTGAAAATCAATCTTTCCGTTTAATGAACTGGCAGTAAAAGGTGTACTATTAAACGTTATAATAAAAGGCTGTTTGGAGTAACAGGTAAGTCTATTATTGGTAACAGTAATGGGCTGACAAGTTGCACCTTTGGGAGCGCTAACAGTTAAATGTGTATTACTTGCCGATATAATATTTGCCTTTACCGGTCCAAAATAAACCGTATTACCGGAAGCATTTGCATTAAAGTTGGCGCCATCGAGATTAACAATTGTACCAACAGGACCGCTTGAAGGGGAAAATGCATTTATAGCCGGAGCCTGGCCATTGGCGTTAACTGTTATAAGTAGCAGAAATGATAATAAAAAGGCACCGATCCGTTGTAATATCATAAGAAGTGCAAGGTTCAAGTTCAAAATTTGCACTAAGATATAATATTAAAAACGATCCGAAACCGTCTTAATAATGCCGACGCATTAACCGCAAAATCAAAAAACCGTATCATTTATTTTATGATACGGTTTTTTGATTTTGTAGATCTAAATAAAATTATGCCAGCGAATAGTATGATAATCTCGTAACTCCGCCCGCCATAACACGTGAAAGCTACTTCGCACTAAACACAACTGATGTTACCCCTGCTGTCATAGCGGCTTTACTTGCCGGTTTGTATATAAAGAACAGCTTATGCATTTTACCGTCAGTTACCGGCGTAAGTACCAGGTGAACAGCGCCGCCTTTAGCATCCTTAGCAGGCACAGGCATACTTCCTTTACCTGCAAGGGTTCCTGTTTCCGAATCGAGCCTTAATTCAAAATTAAGCGGAGCAGTTGGTGGTGCTTGCCAGAAATTGGTTAGGTTAATGGAGCGTACGCCTGTTAAATCGATATTCTCCAATGCAAACCAACCGTCGGTAGCCGGATAGATCATCAGGTTAATGCCATTGTATTTAAAGGCGGTAAACCCGTTGAATTTCTCGGTGCCTTTAAACTGGTAAGTACTGCTGTTTAACGATACAATGCTGCTACCTGTTAATTTCTTAATATCGTTACCGCCATCATCGGTGTATTTAGCCGATAATACCAGCGCCGCCGCTTGTTGTTTTTCGGGCGGAGCAGGCATAATAGTGCCCGATGCCGCTAACGAAGGTTTCTGATTGCTGTTATCGAGCGAAAGTACCCAGTTAATGATCTGATCAAGGTCGCCTTGCTTAATGTTTGGATGGGCAGACATGGCTGTTTCACCCCAAACGCCGGCACCACCTTTAATTACCTTTTGGGTGAGTTTGGCCATGGCATTAGGATCTTTTTTGTACCTGGCCGCAACCTGAACAAATGACGGGCCTATGGATTTGCCGTCTTCTTTGTGGCAGCTTTTGCAATCCATAGTTAGCATGAGGGTTTTGCCACGATTTTCGGGCTCGCCCTGCTCATGCTGCGTGGCTGATTGTGCTTTATCGAAGCCTTCGATATAATCAAGCCCAACATAAATGCGTTTTGGATCTATCGCTTTGGTGTCAGGTCCATCGGTTACGTTAACCGCGTATTTGAACGGCACACCAGGCAGGTAAAATGACTTATTGCCGCCTGTAATAGCGATAGTAACAGTTGGTTGCTCGTTACCTGCGTAAATCCCAACCGGCGCGCTTTTGCTTGCTGCACCTTTATCGTCTTTTGCTTCAACAGTAATTTTGTAATCGCCAACTGTTGTGTAAGTATAGCTAAGCGATGGGGTGGTTGTTTCTTTAGTAACACCATTGCCAAGGTTCCAGGTGTAAGAAATATTATCTTTTTCCGGATCAGCGGCTTTGGCAGTCAGCTTAACTGTAAATGGCAGCACACCCGATGTTTTATCAGCCTTGAACGATGAAATTTCAGGCGGGCGGTTTCCGGAGATATAGTCAATGCGGAACAGGCCTGCATCCGGGTTATGTGAGAACCAGCCACTGCCGTACTCCAAACCATAAAGCCTGCCATCGGGACCAACCTCCATATCAATCATGGAGTTTACCTTCAATTTAGGGAAGAAAGGTTCCATTTTGTCAAAATCACCTTCAGGAGTTAGCGTGATGGCCTTTATCCAGCCGCGCATCCAGTCGTATGCTAAGAACTTGCCGTTATAATAATCAGGCAGGCGGGTTTCTTCGGGGAACATATCGGTATAATAAACCGGACCAGCCATAGCGTTCCTGCCCCCTGCGCCAACCTGCGGGAAATCTGCTGATGGGCCATAAGGGTACCAGATAAATGCCGGTTGTGCCGGCGGCAGATCGATTAAACCTGTGTTATTACGCGAGTTATTAACCGGGTGCTTAGGATCAAACGCCGGGCCCGATTTGCCTGTGGCATAATCATAAAGGTGGTACGGTTTGTTATCGCCCACAAAATATGGCCAGCCAAAATTGCCCGCTTTTTTAGCCTGGTTAACCTCGTCGTATCCCATGGGGCCACGGTTGTCAAGGCTGTCATTATGCGCATCCGGCCCCACTTCGCCCCAGTACAGGTAGCCGTTTTTCTGATCTACCGAGATCCGGTAAGGGTTCCTGTCGCCCATTACATAAATCTCCGGGCGGGTTTTCGGTGTACCTTTCGGGAACAGGTTACCTTCCGGGATTTCATATGTACCATCATCCTTAAGGTTGATACGCATAATTTTACCGCGCAGGTCATTGGTATTACCGGCCGAGCGGCGTGCATCAAATTGCAAGTGCCCTGGCCTGTCATCAAGCGGAGCATAGCCACTGCTTACATATTTCTGTCCTTTTTCATTAAACGGAGTTGAGTTATCTCCGGCCGAGAAGAACAGGGTTTTATCAGGCCCCGGACCAAAGGCTATCGAGCCCCCTGTGTGGCAGCAGATCTCGCGCTGCGCTTTTACCTCTAAAATAACTTTCTCGGTTTTTTTATCCAGTGTGTCGTTTTTAAACGTAAACCTTGAAAGGCGGTTTACCGAACTATCGGCAGGACTATAATATATGTAAATCCAGTTGTTTTTTTCAAACTCAGGGTCTTTAGCCAGGCCAAGCATCCCTTCTTCGGCATTTACATTGGGTACATGGGCTTTCCAATACACATCAAAAAAGCCAACCTGTTTTACCTTCTGGGTATCGTGCTTGTACAGCATGATCTCGCCGCGGCGTTGGATCACCATAATATCCAGGTTCGGCAATATGGTCATCTCGGTTGGCTCAAAAAATTCGCCGGTTGATAATTGTGTCTTTTTAAAGCGATCCTCATCGGGCGGCAGCTGGGTTTTAGCCTTGCCGTAATCCAATTCTTTATTTTCGCCTATGGCGTATTTAATACCGGCAAGCAGCATTTTCAGGTAGCCTGTTTCTTTATAACTTTCGTCGGTATGGCCCATGGCTGTATAAAATGCACGGCCGCCGTCAAAATCATGATACCAGGTGGCAGGGTGGTTGCCCATACGCTTCCCTCCTTTGTAACTATTTTCATCAAGGGTAATGAGTACATGTACATCCGTGGCTAATGGCTTGCGGAAACTGTAAAACTCATCGGTACGTTTCCATACTTTAGGCAGATCTTTAGTTGCATCATTGTTGGCGTCAACTATATTATAAGTACCGGGCTGTACATTCGGGTTTTTATCATGGATACCCGGGTGGTCATAAAACCAGGCGCCAACCAGGCGACCATACCACCCCCAGTCATATTCTGTATCAGCAGCGGCGTGAATGCCTACATAACCACCTCCCGCCTGAATATAACGTTCAAAAGCCGCTTCCTGCCTGTAATCAAGTACATCGGCGGTGGTGCTCAAGAAAATAACAGTTGAATACTTTTTGAGGGTGTCCTCGTTAAACATGGCCGAGTTTTTTGTAGTGTCTACCTCAAAGCCATTTTCGGCGCCAAGCTTTTTGATAGCGGCTATGCCTGCATCGATGGATGCATGGTGAAAGCCCATTGTTTTTGAAAAGATAAGCACGCGCGGTTTATTGGGGCGTGTTTTGTTACAGGATAAGTAAATGCAGCTGAATGCCACAAGAACCATCAGGACGATTTTTTTCATATCGACTTAATTGCAGATTGGGTTAATTGGTGTTCGGATCGGTTTCAGGACTTAAGGCAGCAATATACCACAATCGATTGCAATAAATTGTTGCCAACCAAATTTATAACTAAATCTTTACGAAACAATACCCAATGTGTAAAAATGACACATTATTTTTTACTGTAATTTTGACGGTTTTTGTTGCGCCCGGTCATATACAGAAAGGCTATTTCTTTTCCTGCTTTTTTCGGCAGGCTGCACATGAAGATATCCGGATAAGGTTATGCAATTGACTTAGGCTGATTACAATATTTTGGCGAATGCAAAATAAAAAAGCTATAAAAACAGCAAAGCCCCTGATGGGCAGGGGCCTTTACTAACCAATTATAAACCTAAATTATGAGAAGAGCTGTAGGAGAAGGAGTCGAACCTTCACGGAGTGGTTATTTTTATTGCTAAAAGTTTCCCAATTTCTCCGCCACCGCGACAAGGAGGTGTGTCTGCCAAAAATTTCACCATCCTACAGTGTTGTAAGTCTTAAGTCGTTAGTCTGAAGTTCTAAGTCTTTTGACTTAAGACTTCTGACTTTGTACTTAAACTTGCTGTTGGGGAAGGATTCGAACCTTCACAGAGTGGTTAGCCCGCTTCGGGTTTTCCATGATCTCCGCCACCGGGACAAGGAGGTGTGTCTGCCAAAAATTTCACCACCCAACATTGTTTTTACTTTAAAGAACATTAAGCATTTCCCTTTTGCTTGATACAAATTTAATAGGACTATCTATTTCTTGCAAATATTTCAACAAAAATATTTTATTTTTAATCGAATTTTAATTAAACTTGTATTTCAATATAGATATTCAAATTTATGTCCCACAGAAAAGCTCAAAATTTAGAAATTGATAATCTTGACATCCAGATTTTATCAATATTAATGAAAAATGCTACCACTCCATACACCGAGATAGCTAAAGAGTTGATTGTTTCTGGCGGAACCATACACGTGCGGATGAAAAAGTTAGAGGAGATGGGTGTAATAAAAGGGGCCAGCCTTGAGGTAGATCCGCAAAAGTTAGGATATGACATCACTGCATTCCTGGGTATTTACCTCGAAAAAGGATCACAGTATAATGAAGCTGTAAAGCAATTAAAAACAATTAAAGAGATTGTCGAGCTGCATTACACTACCGGCGAATGGAGCATTTTTGCTAAAATTGTATGTCATGATACCACTCACCTGCGTGAAGTTTTGAATGAGCAGATCCAGGGTGTAAGAGGCATTCAACGTACCGAAACCTTCATTTCGCTTGAAGAAAGTATCAGGAGGCAAATAACGCTGGAATAAATTTTTACTCAAATTATTGAAACGCCTACAGCCTGGTTTTTACCGGGCTATAGGCGTTTGTTTTTATGAAACCTTAAATTGAATTACCAAAAAAAACGGGCCATTAAACGTTAAAAGGAAAATCATTGATAATTGGTCCGTAATTTTCGATAATAAAACAAGCTGATAAAACGGACATCATCAGGTTTTATATGGATTATATTACTTTCAAGATTTTCCACAAAATGCCCAGGCTGAAAATTTATTAAATTCCAAGTTCCATCTTGCTGCAGTTTTGCCCTCTTCGGTTAGCGTTTTTTTTCGGCTTTAACTCTTTTTATCATTTAAGTGTTAAAAAATGTCAAAATCAGTTAATTATATTAATTAAAAAGCCTTTTTCATCTCAATTTCATAAAGCGCCGCTACTTTAGTTTTTGTAAAAGAGTGATGTAGCGTAATTGATCAAACTCGCGTAAGGTAATTTACGGTGCATTGTGTGTTCATTTTTAGATACTTAAAAGATTATTATTATGCTGGCTATAAAAACTTTAACCGATAATTTAACAGTCTACAAACGCAACATACGTTTAATGGGCGATAAATTTGAGATTAGTGTAGTGGGCAATAACCCCCTGCTGGCCGATGAGCAAATTGACATTGCCATTGATGAAATTAACAGGGTTGAAAAACTGCTTTCAGCTTTTAGCGATGACAGCAGCATCAACCACATAAACCGTAATGCCGGTATTGCCCCGGTAAAAGCCGACGGTGAAACTTTCAGGCTCATTAACAGGGCACTGCAAATATCAGAACTTACTTACGGCGCTTTTGATATTACCTACCTGGCTGATAACGCGTTTAACGAAAACACAGCCGAAAACGCTTCGGTAAAAACTGCCAAACGTACACTTCCACTGGCCAGCTATAAAAACATAGTGCTTGATGCTGTAAAACAAACTGTTTTTCTAAAAGAAAAAGGGATGCGCATAGGTTTTGGCGCAAACGGCAAAGGTTACGCCGCCGACAGGGCCAAATATGTATTGCAAATGAACGGTGTAAGCAGCGGCGTGATCAATTTTGGTGGTGACCTGCTTGCATGGGGCTTACAGCCAAACCTGCAGCCCTGGACTGTTGCCGATGCCGACATTAGCCAGCTAAACCAACCCTTTGCTGATTTGGAGATCAGTAATCTTGCTTTTGCAACATCGGTTAATGCCGAAAAATATGCAAGTATCAGCAATAAAAAATTCACCAACGTATTTAACCCTAAAAAAGGTTTTCCGGTTAGCGGTATTACAAGCGTAAGCATCCTTAGCCCTACTGCCGAATTTGCCGACGCTTTGGCCACACCGATACTCACCATAGGTGTTAACGCCGGCTTATACATGATCAATCAGCTTAACCAGGTTGCCTGCGTTATTATTGATGATCAAAACCGGGTTTATCCGTCAAAAGACATCGCTCTCTGACTTTCAAACATTCAAGTACACTCATAAACCTTTCATCATAATTGTGATCTGTTATAATTCATTTGCATCGGCATTTTTACAAGTGCTTCTGTAAATGAATTGTTATTTGTTGTACCTTTCTCATTTTGGTGTAAACATTTAAATTGACCGTTATTTGAGCCTTATTTTTACCTTTTCTTCTCCTCAATGATAAAGTGGTTTGCGTATATTGTCCTGTTATTGATATTTGCAACACGTATATCATTTGCCAATGCCCTTACAAAAAACATTGATGCACTTGCTCATGCCGGTAACAAAAAACCGGGTGCATTGTCGTATACTTTATTAGCGGCTGATACTACTACCAAAACCAAAAAGCAACTGGAGGATGAAAAGAAAAAAATAAAAGAAATAGCCAAAGCAAAGCGGCAGGCTAAGCCGGCTACCGTTGACGACGATGCCGTACCGCCTAAGCCCAAACCAAAAAGGCAGCGCCGGCCCGAAGGCATGGAGCGCCCGCCCGAAATACCGAGGAGAAATGGCAGTTAAACCGGTTAAACAATTTACCATATTGATGAAATACCTTTGCTTACTTTTTTTTATGGCTGCAAGCGGCACCGTATTTGGTGCGGATACTGATTTGCGCCTTTTTGCCGGTAAGCATCCCTTAGTAGCCGATTCTGACACCATTATTCGTAAACGGTCAATTTCGGCCGGGGTAAGTTATGGCAGCGACGTGCTGTTTTTTGGCCGTACCGGCCCGGTAAAATATCCTTTTGTTACTGCCGATCTGATTTATAATACCAAGTCGGGTATCTTTTTATATGGGTCGGCTTTTAAGGTTTTGGGTTATGCCCCTGTTGACGAGGTTGATTTGGGTGGAGGTTATTTTTACAAATTTTCGAAGGCTTTTTCAGGCTCAGTAAGTTATACGCGGTTCTTTTTTGCCAGGGATGCCGCGCAGGTAATTAAATCGGCCTCCTCAAATGATATCAATTTTAAAAACTCATACGATTGGCATTACCTGAAAACAAGTGCCGTGCTTGATTATCTTTTCGGCAAATCGAACGACATTTTTTTAACCATAAGCAATTCAAAATACTGGGAAAGCAGCTGGAGCATTTTTGACGACCAGGATTTTCTTTCCTTTAACCCTTCCTTTAATTTCATCCTGGGCACGCAGAATTTTGTTCAGCGCTATTCACTTGATCATCATTTCAGGGACGAGGCCGCCAATATTTCTATACAATATGACCCGCGTTATGCGAGCCGTAACCGCCGGTTCAACATGCTTAATTACAGCTTCAAAATCCCGGTGGCTTATAACCGGCCGCATTATACGTTTGAATTTTCGTACAAATATTCTATCCCTGTTAACGTAGAAGGAGTATTGCTTAACCGGCGCGAGTCATTTTATAATTTAACTTTTTACTACGTTTTTTATTAGTCATAATACATGAATGTTTTAATAATAGAAGACGAAACAGCACTTGCCCACGAACTTGAAATTTTTCTTTCAAACTATAACTATATCTGCGAGGTTTGTTTTGACGGCACTTCGGCATCCGAAAAAATTGCCACAAACCTTTATGATTTTATATTGATAGACCTGGGCCTGCCCGATTATGACGGCCTTGATCTGCTCAGGGAATCAAAAAAGACTAATTCGGAGGCGGCATGTATTATACTCACCGCCCGCGCAGAGATCAATGACCGGATTAAAGGCCTCGACCTTGGCGCCGACGATTATCTGCCTAAGCCTTTTTCGTTGCTTGAGCTGCAAAGCCGTATGCAGGCCATCATCAGGCGTAAGTTTGGTGTTAAAAATAATATTGTTGAACTGGGTGGTTTCCTGATTGACCTTACCGCACGTACTATATCCTATTATAATAGCGTTGTTAATACCATTACCAAAAAAGAATTTGATCTCATAGCCTATTTAATTTTACATAAAAACCGTACGCTTACCCGCATGCAGCTGAGCGAGCATATCTGGGGCAGCGTGGTGAATAATGACTATGACAGCAATTATATTGACGCGCATATTAAAAATATCCGTAAAAAATTAAATGCCTATGCCCCGCCCGACTGGCTGGAAACGGTACGTGGTTTGGGTTATAAAATAAAGATCAACGCCTGAGTATTTGAAATTAGGAACAAAACTTACCCTTTTCAACGCCATCTCCAAGCTGGTTATCGTGATACTGTTTGTATTGCTTGTTCCTGTATTGATCAAAAATATCAGCCGTAATTATGTCGACAGCAAGCTTATCAAACAAAAAAACAAGCTGCTGCAAATTGTAAAAAGCAAGGGCATTGAAACCTATATCGAAAACGGCGAAGGCTACGGCAGCTACCTCCCGCTTAAGGAAGAATATATCAGCCTGGACGAAGTTGATCCCGATTATTTCCTGGATACTATAAAAAGAGGTAAGCGCCTTTTTAGTGAGGGGGATACTTTAGAGTATCGCATATTAAGCCATACCTTTAAGGTTAAGAACAAAAATTACCTGCTGGAAATTGGCAAAAGTGTAGATACTTTGGATGAAACCAGCGTCCCGCTGCAAAATATAGCTTTCCAGGTATTGCTGGGAATGATTTTGCTTACCGTACTGGCCGACCAGGTATATTCAACCTACGTACTTAAGCCTTTACGGCTTATTATTAAAACCAAGCTTGTAGGGCAAAAATTCCCTAATTTTCATACCTACCGGCAGGTACGTACTACCACATCAGATTTTCAGCACCTGGATATCAGTATCCATAACATGATTGAAACCATTGCGGATAAATTTCATAAAGAGCGGGAGTTTATTTCCAACGCATCGCATGAGCTTATGACACCTATCTCTATTCTTCAATCAAAAATCGAAAATATGTTTGAGGAGGAGGATATCAACGATGAGCTTAAAGGCAGGTTATTGGAGATGCAAAAGATCCTGAACCGGTTGAAGAGCATTACGAAAACGCTGCTGCTCATTTCGCAGATAGAGAACGAACAGTTTTTAAAAGAAGACAAGGTATCGGTATCCGAACTATTACAGGAGGTTTACGACGAGATCTCCATTCGTCTGCAGGATAAAAACATCAGCTACGAAATGTTGATGCCAGAGAACTGGCATTTTGTCAACATCAATAAATTTTTACTCTTTAACCTGTTTTTTAACCTTATTAACAATGCCATTAAATACAATCATGAGGGCGGCAGCATTAAGGTAACAGGCATTACTGTAAATGATAAATATATGATCAGTATAGCTGATACTGGCATTGGTATTGATGAAGACGCCATCCCGCTGATCTTTAACCGCTTTAAAAAATTCAGACAGTCATTACAACAAGACAGCTTTGGATTGGGCCTGCCTATTGTAAAATCAATAGCGGCCTTTCATGATATTGAAATCAATGTAATTTCTGAAAAAGATAAAGGAAGTACCTTTAAACTTATTTTCCCGGCTACACTGATAGTAATTTCCTAAAACTGCAAAAAGGCATGCCAAATTGTACTGCAGCAAAAATTTTACTGCTGCTTTGTACTAAAAATCGGGCAGTGTTGCAAAAATCAATATTACTGTATTCTTTACTTCATTGAAATTAACTTTACTTATCATTAAAAAAATGTTGCTATGATTGATGGGGGATATTCTTTTAATAGAAGCGGTGCATAATACTGCCATCCGCTTTTTTTGGCATCTGCTTTGTAAAAAGTACGGTATAACATAATTATACAAGTACGATGAGAACGCTTAAATTAAAAGTAGCCACCCTTGGTATAGCATTAGCTACAGCAGGCATATTAGGCTCAGGATGTAATTCACTTACAAAAACACAAAAAGGTGCTGCTATTGGCGCAGGTGCCGGTGGTACAGTAGGTGCGTTTATTGGTAAAGCTGCCGGTAATACCGCTTTAGGTGCTATTATAGGTGGTGCTGTAGGTGGTACCGCAGGTGCTTTTATCGGCCGTAACATGGACAGGCAAGCTGCCGAAATTAAACAAACCGTGCCGGGCGCCACAGTAACCCGCGAAGGCGAAGGCATCTTGGTTAAATTTGATTCAGGTATTTTATTCGATACCGATAAATCAGATTTGAAATCTGCCGCTCAAACTAACCTGCAAAACCTTGCAGCGTCGTTACAAAAAAACCCTGAAACTAACATTACCATCATCGGCCATACCGATAATACCGGATCTGACAGTTATAATCAAACACTTTCAGTAAAGAGGGCGGATGCTGTAAAATCATATTTAGTTGCGGGTAATGTAGCTTCATCACGTATGACAGTGACCGGTAAAGGCGAAAGCGAACCAATTGCCGATAATACCACTGCCGATGGCCGCGCACAAAACCGCAGGGTTGAGATCACCATTGTGGCAAACGAAAAAATGAAGGAGCAGGCTAAACAAGCTGCCCAGTAACACAGTGAATAAATAATAAGATCAGTTAATAGTTTAAAGAGGAAGTCCCCGGCACAAAGCCGGGGCTTTTTTGTATATGCCAAAATCACTATTTGCACATTTGTTAAACAATGCGTTGTTCCAGCTGATAAAAACATTTTGTAATCAACAAGTTAATCACCTACTTTTGCAGTATGGTAAAAAGATCAGGAGCGATATTACTCACTATGCTGTATACAGTTACAGTATTGGGCTTTGCTCTTAATTTCCATATTTGCGGCGACTATGTAGCATCTGTAAAAATTGATGCCCCAGCGGTTAACTGCAAAATGGACCAAAAAGGCGGCAAAATGAAATGCTGCAAGGATAAACAGGTTGAAGTAAAAGTAAAAGACGCTCACCAGGGCGAATCAACTTCGTTTTTAGCAAAGATGTTTGGCTTTGAATTGCCAAGCTGGTCGTTCGATAGCCTGTTTCCGGCCTTGCCATCTTCTTCTTCCGACAAATTTTATGACCGCAGCCCTCCCGACCCATCGGTTCAGGGCATCGCCACATTTATCCGCAACTGTATCTTCCGCATTTGATCTGTTAATTGTTAAACCCGGTAAACCTTATCAATAGTTTATTCTCTAACAATTAATTACACGATCAACATGAAAACTTTAAAAATATTCATCATCATATTTGCGCTTTCAGTAACAGCAGCTAAAGCCCAATTTACCAAAGCCGAACTCCAGGTTAGCGGTCTTACCTGCGCCCTGTGCGCCAAATCAACCGAAAAAGCATTACGCACACTGCCGTTTATTGGCGAGATCAAAACTGATCTGATCCGTAACACTTACCTCATTACCTTTAAAAATGACGTGCCGGTAAATTTCGAGCAGATCAGCAAAAAGGTTCAGGGCTCGGGATTTTCGGTTAACAGTTTAAAAGCCACTTATAATTTTGCCAATACCAAAGTTGCCGAGAATACATTTAACTACGGGGGCGATACTTACCGCCTGCTTAACGCTGCCGATAAATCATTTACCGGCGATGTGAGCTTTACCGTGGTTGACAATGGTTTCGCACCCAAATCGGTATCAAAAAAATACCTTGGCCAGGTTACCGATACTGCCCCTGCAAGTGGCCGCGTTTATCATTTAGCTATCTAAATTCTTCATTTAACATCATTTTTTATGAAGAGGATATTATTGGCTGCTTGCCTTATGGCAATGGCACGCCCTGTATTGGCGCAGGAACTGTATGTAAATACGGAACCGGCCAGCAATATGGCAACCGGCTCATTGGGCATCCGCGTGGAAAACCAGGGATACTTTAAGCCTTCGTACAAAAACCGCAGTACTATTGAGGCCATGTATGGTGTTAGCCGGCATTTGATGGTGCATGGCTCGGTTTACATGTCTGATTATTATAATTCGAGCCAGCACTTTGAAGGTGGCAGCGTGTACGCCAAGTACCGGTTCCTATCTATCGATACCGTTCAGCGACATTTCAGGGGGGCATTTTTTGCTAAACTATCAAGCATCAACAACCCCGTAGTCAACCGTGAAATCACTTTGGAAGGGGATAACAGCGGAGCACAAGGCGGGGTGGTTTTCACCCAGTTGCTGCATAAGCTGGCACTTTCAGGTTCGGCAAGCTATTTGCGGGCGTTTAATAACAGCGGGAACTATGAAATTTCAACCAATAGAGTACGTAATGCCGCGGCTTATACCTTATCTGGCGGCTATTTGCTTTTGCCGCGTAATTATCGCGACTACAAGCAGGTAAATTTAAACTTGTATTGTGAACTGCTGGGCAAAACCAACCCAGGGCATAACGAAAGTTATCTGGACGTTGCACCCGCTTTGCAACTGATATTTAACAGTACCTGCCGGCTTGATTTCTCGTACCGTACGCCTATCTATAATGATATGCAACGGAATACTAAAAACATGTACCTCATCAGGCTGGAGTACAACTTTTTTAATCTTTAACTTACACTACTATGAAAGCATATATTGTGTTCATTGCGCTAAGCCTGGCTGCCGTGGGCGCATCCGCTCAGCACCATCACGATATGAAGATGAGCGATACCACAAAAAAGAATATGCGCATGAACAGCACCAAACCTATGGTTATGGATATGGGCAATATGAAAAAGGATACGCTCATGCACCATATGATGATGACGAGCCAGTTCTCGCGCGATCTCCCCATGAACCGCGATGGTTCAGGTACTTCGTGGGTTGCCTGATGAAACTCCGATGTATGCCTACATGATCCATGGTAAAAAATGGATGAGCATGGTACATGGTAGCTTTTTTGCGCGCTATAACAACCAGGACCTGTTTAATTCGGGCAAGAGAGGTGGCAGTAACAGAATTGATGTACCCAACTGGCTTATGTTCATGACCCAGCGAAAGGTAGGCAATAATGGGCTGTTCTCCATTAATACCATGTTCTCGTTCGATCCCTTTTTAGTGGGCAACGGCGGCTATCCGCTCCTGTATCAAACCGGCGAATCCTACAAAGGACAAAAATTGGTCGACAAACAGCACCCACACGATCTTTTTGCCGAGTTGAGTATAGCTTATACCCAGCGCGTGGCTAAGGATGCTGACCTCTATCTCTCGTTCGGTTACCCGGGAGAGCCGGCTTTAGGTCCGCCGGTATTTATGCACCGCCTTTCGGCCATCAATGACCCCGATGCGCCGCTTGGTCATCATTACCAGGATGCTACACATATCACCTTTGGTGTTGTAACATTGGGCTTCCGCTTAAAAAATGTAAAGCTGGAGGGGTCCATATTTACCGGCCGCGAGCCGGATGAGCACCGCTATGATTTTGATAAAATGCGGTTTGACTCATACTCGGCCCGTTTATCCTATAATCCATCCAAAGAGTGGGCGCTGCAAGTATCAGACGGATGGATCCACAGCGCGGAAGAAGCCGAGCCGGGGCAAAACGTAAACAGGTTCACTGCATCGGCCATCCATACCAAAATGCTGAACAAAAACAGCTACGTAGCAACTACACTGGTTTACGGGCAAAACCATTATTCGGACAATCATAAAACGCAGCCGTCTGTTTTATTAGAGAATACTTTACAGCTCAACAAAACCGCTGTTTATGGCAGATATGAATTTGTGCAAAAAGATGCCGAAGAACTGGACATGCACGATGCCTATCCGCTTAACCCCAACTTTAATATCAATGCTTTAACCCTGGGCGTAAACCGGATTTTGAGCAGCTTCAAAAGCACCAATGTTACTGGCGGTGTACAGGCTACGCTCAATGTTTCACCATCGGCGTTAAAGCCGCTTTATGGTAACACGCCTGTTGGCTTTGAAGTTTATTTAAGGATAAGCCCGGCATTAATGAAGATGTAATGATCACTAATTTTTCGAATTAAGTCGAATTACACGAATTGGAATAATCCATAATTCCATCGTTATTGCAATAACGTGCTTTTAGAATATCAAACACAAAGAGGCCAGGTTTGCATAGCAAACCTGGCCTCTCCTTTTTATTCGTGAAATTCGACTTAATTCGAAAAAATTAGTGCCGATAATTATTTAAGCGTTACACCTGTTTTACCCATGGTGCCGCCATCAGCATAAAGCATAATGGTATAAGTACCTTTCTGGAATGGCAGGGTTGGGTTTATCCAGTCGATGGTGTATTGTGTGCCATCATCCTTAAAATCAATGGATGTTTTGTAGGTGTATTGCAGGTCCTGGCCATCGGCGCTGAAAGTTCCTGAATCAGGTGCTGTAATCAGGTTTCCGGTTGGATCAATGACGCGTACATAAATATCATGCATAGCTTTTGTAGCCAAAGTATTGCTGGCCACAGTGAAGTTAATCTTCAGTTTTTTGGCTGGGTTTGCACGGGTTACATCAACCTCTTTTCCGCTGCCTTTTATTTTATAGGCCACCACATCTGATGTTGCCAGCTTAAGCGCCTGGGCTACTTTCACTTTAGCGCCAAGGTCTTCATTTTGTTTGGATAGCGTATCCACCTTTTTGGCAACCGTTGCCAAATTGGTTTTTAAAGTATCCCTTTCGGTGGTGAGCGATGTGTTCTGTTTTTTGAGCTCATCAATGTCGGCAGTATACTTGGTTACAAAATAACGGAGTTGTTTTACATCCTCCTGTACTTTGGCAAGTTCTTGTGCGGTAAGTTTACCTTTGGCCAGTTTGGCCCTCAAAACTTTAATGGTAGATTTTAACGAATCGTTTTTGGCGGTTAGTGCCGCGGTCATCTTGGCTTTGCCTGCAGTGACCTGTTCAACCTGCGATTCAAGACTGTCGAGCTCGGTTTGCAGCCTTGTTTGCTCATCATGCTGATAAACTATTTTTTTATCGGAGTTGTTTTTTTGCAGGTACAGATACACATCGGTACCCAATAAAGCAAGCACTACTACAATAAGAAAATAAATGACGTTTGAGTTTTTCTTAGGTTGTTGTTGCCCAGATTGGTTTTCCATAGCAATTAAATGTTAAGTTTTAGCATAGTTAAGCAAGTGGTATAACAAAAGCTTAGCTATAGTGTTTAGTTTTTAACGAAATATCAACTGTTAATTGATGTAAAGCGCTTTCCTGCAAGTATATACAGATGCGTTTATCCTTAATGGTTAACATATTGAACGTTAAAACACTAAAAATATGATTTTTTAAAAAATTATTACATCAATTGTTTTAGGCGTTGAGCTAAAATAACTACAAAATGTTTAAAACACAATAAGGCTTCAATTTTTATACTTCATAATAAACCTGCTACGTTATGAGTTTATATCTTTGCAACTTTCAATTTAATTCTATTTGATGCATATATACCAACGGTTCATACTTCTGATTATAATCCTGTTTGCAAGTTTAACAGTTAATGCGCAGCCGGCCGATCTTGTACCGGCACCGGTTGATGTAAAAATGCAGCCCAAACGCGAATTCAGGGGAGTATGGATAGCCACAGTGGTTAACATCGACTGGCCAACCAACTCCAAATCCCCTTCAGAAAAGCAGAAACAAGAGCTTATCGATATATTAAATTCGCACCAGGAAACCGGGATCAATGCAGTTATGCTACAGGTGCGGCCCGCTGCCGATGCATTTTATGCCAAAAGCCGTGAGCCTTGGTCGAAATATTTAACCGGTAAACAGGGCCAGGCCCCCAGCCCTAATTATGACCCACTTGAATTTGCCATCACCGAAGCACATAAACGCGGCATGGAGCTGCACGCCTGGTTTAACCCTTACCGCGCTACTTTTGACGGCAACTTTGCAGCGCTTAGTCCGCAGCATATTACCAAAATTAAGCCTGAATGGTTCTTTACCTATGGCGGTATTAAAACTTTTAACCCCGGCCTGCCCGAAGTGCGCGACTATATTGTGCAGGTAATACTGGATGTTGTGGATAATTACGACATAGACGGCGTACACATGGACGATTATTTTTATCCGTATCCCATTGCCGGTCAAAAAATAAACGACGAGGAAACATTTAGAAAGTACGGTGAGGGTTACGATAATATTAAAGACTGGCGCCGTCACAATGTGGACCTGCTGATACATATGATTGCCGATAGCGTTCATGCGCATGATCCTAACATGAAATTTGGTGTGAGCCCTTTTGGCATCTGGGCTAATAAAGCGCAAAATGAGGAAGGGTCTGAAACTAATGGCGGCTCATCATATTATGAAAATTATGCCGATACCCGCAAATGGGTAAAAGAAGGCTGGATTGATTATATTAATCCGCAGCTTTACTGGCAGATAGGCAACCGTGCCGCCGATTTTCAAAAGCTGCTCGACTGGTGGGGCGACAATACTTATGGCAGGCATTTGTATGTAGGCCAGGCGGCTTACCGCATCAACGAGCGCAAGGTTCAGGCTTTCAGAAACCCGGCTCAGCTACCTCAGCAAATAGAACTTATTCGTAACAACCCAAGGGTGCAGGGCAGTGTTTACTTTAGTTCCAACTCACTCACCAGCAACCCGCTTGGCTTTACCGACTCGTTGCGTGACAATTATTACCAATATCCTGCGTTGCCGCCGGTAATGCTATGGCGCGATTCGATACCGCCTAATGCCCCTCAGCAGGTTACGGCTAAAGCCGTGGGTAAAAGTGTAGTGGTAAGGTGGCTTACTCCAACTTTAGCTAAAGACGAAGAGCCGGTTTATGGGTACGTGATCTACCGCTTTAACGATGGTGAAAAGATAGACATCGACAACCCTAAAAACATTCTCAAAATCAAATATGATCCCACACTGGGGTATGATGATAATACTGTTATTAAGGGTAAAACTTATTTTTATGTAGTCACAGCATTAGATAGGATGAAGAATGAGAGTGAAAGGTCGCCAACGATAGCGGTCACGGTGCCGTAATGCTTTAATATCCCGTTGTCATTTCGAAACGAGGACCGGGTGAGAGATCTTATGTACTATAAGCAGGCGGGTACGCAATGCGTTTAAGCCGGGCGTATAAGATCTCGCTTTCGCCCCAATGTTCAGCCCCTCTCTGCTCAGTCAGGAAATTACACAACTTATAACTCAATCAACCCTTTTTCCTTCAGTTTATTGAGATAGATATCGATCTCGCTATCGCCCAGGCCAAAAATACTTTCATTTTTCCAAAAGGCGTGGTAAATGGCCGTTTTGGTTTTAGCGCCGTTATTATAAATATCCAGTAGTTTTTGTTCGATATAGCTCAACCCATCCGCATTGGTTTGCATCCGTTTAAGGTGTGCCTGTAGTGCAGGCTTAAGCAGCGGGAGGCCGCCCCAAAAGGTATTTTCGTTGAGCCATTTTTCTAACCCGGCGAGGTCATTATTAACATATAGCCTCCAGGCATCGGCGGCCAGGCCGAGCTCCCATTCGTTCAGGCGCTCGCGGGCATCATACAATTCTTCAAATTGTTCGCCGGTTAATTCACCCAGGCCTTTCTTATTATCAAACTGAACACAATCGGCCAGGCAAATGAGGTAAATGGCCGGGGCCGACATATCGGTTTTTAGCGAAAGCATTTCCAATACACCCAGCAGGTTTACCTGGCAATGCAAATCAAATTCAAACCACAGGTTAATCTCGGTATACCGGCTGTTTAGTTTGCCAAGCTCATCTATCACTTTATGCTGATATTCATCTGCCGGGGCATCGAATGTTCTCCCAATCCAATCGCGCCGCGCGCTCCAGAAACTTCCTGAAAGGATATTTTCCTGTAAAGGACCTTCAGAAAACACCTCGCGCCAAACCATAACATCCCCGTCGAGCCCGGTTTGATCAAAACCATCTAACGCGGCATCGCCATTTAATATATGCAGGATAGCGTTCATGAAAGCTAAGTTATAAATAAAACCCGCGTCTTTGCTGAAGCGGAAATTTTGTCAACCTTAATTTTAAATTCAGATTGCAAAAGTAGCAGTGTTTATAATACAGGAGGCATTTTACATGCCGTTGCGCGGCACCCAGGCCTGGCTTTTAATGAGCCATTTACCGCTCACGATCCGCAATACGAACGAAAAAGCCCCTTGTTCTTCAAAATGCTCGCCGTTCACAAGGCCGGTATATTCCACGGGGGCTACGAGGTAAACTATTTCCTCCGTTTGCTGAAAAGTTTTAATGCGCTGCAGATCAACTTTAAAATCTCTAATCTTAAAATCCTTAACCGCTTTTTGTACGGAATTTATCCATTGTACACCAGCTAGTTGCCCGTTCCACGAAAAAGGAGGCTGTTCATCGGCCACTACTGCATTAGGAGCGTAAAGATCAGATACCGCTTCGATGCTGAAAGTGCCGGAAGCTTTTATTACTGTTTCAACAACCTGGCGCACCTCGGGCTTTAATTTAGCTACCGTATCGGCAGGCAGCATCATTTTTGCCGAAACTGCAATACCAGGCAAACTGCTCATAAACACGCACAGGCATAAAAGGGGTAGTAAATGCTTTTTCATGATCTTAACAATTTCACACTATGCTATTAAGGCCGTTCAATATACGAATAAGCCGTTGTAAAAATACTTTTTGATCACTATTGTTTCAGCAGCAATAAAAAAGAGTCATCGGGTGACATTTAACTTATCTTTTGCTGTTCATGTAATCAATAGTCATATTGCACAAAGCTTTTACACCTAAACTAAAGCCGCTTTCATCAATATAAAAATCGGGTGTATGGTGCGATGGTGCTTTCAACGGATCGCCTCCCTTTGGCATACCGCCCAAAAATATGAACAAGCCCGGTACCTTTTCCTGGTAAAAGCTAAAATCTTCGGCACCGGTTACAGGCGGGCGCAACAGCACATTAGCGGCACCGGCAGTTTGCTGCAGGCTCGGCAGCATTTTCTGGGTAAGCGCGGGATCGTTATAAGTTACAGGATAGTGGTTGCTGTAGGGTATTTTTACCGTAGCTGTTGCTCCCTGCGCTTCGGCAGTCTTAGTGGCTATTTCTGTTACCCGCGCAATCAGTAATTTTTCGTCGGCAGGGGTAAAGGAGCGGAGGGTACCCAGCATTTCAACCGATTCGGGGATAATGTTTGAGCGGTTACCGCCTTTTATAGCACCTATAGTTACCACTGCCGGGTTTTCGGTTATATTAACATTGCGGCTCACTATGGTTTGCAGGTTATTAATGATCTGGGCAGAGGTTACGATAGGGTCAACGCTCGACCATGGATAGGCCCCATGTGCGGATCTCCCTTTTACGATGATCTGCATATCATTAACCCCTGCCATGGTGCCGCCCGGCCGATAGGTTATTTTGCCAACCTCCGTTTGCGAATTAATGTGCAAACCAAAAACCACGTCAACTTTGGGGCTTTCCAGCACGCCCTCTTTTACCATTTGCTCTGCCCCGCCTTTTTGTCCGGGTTCAACACCCTCTTCGGCGGGTTGAAAAATGAATTTTACGGTTCCGTGCAAGTCTGCTTTCATTGACGATAGCACCTGCGCAACCGCCATCAGTATGGCCATGTGCGAATCGTGCCCACAGGCATGCATCACGCCAACCTCCTGTCCGTTATAAGTAGTTTTTACTTTAGATGCAAATGGCACAGGTGTACGCTCAATAACCGGCAACCCGTCCATATCCGCCCTCAGAGCCACAACCGGGCCCGGATGCCCGCCTTTCAACACCCCAACCACACCGGTAGTAGCTATACCGGTTGTTACCTCAATACCTAATGATTGTAAATGCTTTGCGATAATGGCTGAGGTGCGCACCTCATGGTTACCCAATTCAGGATGTTCATGAAAATCACGCCGCCAGGTTGTTACCTGCTCCTGCAAGGCATCGGCTTTAGCATTTACATGCTGGCGCAGCGGGTTTTTTTGCGCCAATGCTTGTAACGAAAAAACACATAAGGATAAAGTAAGGCTTGCTTTCATACGGGTTGTTTAGTGATAGTAATATAAGCACAATAGTTTGAATATGATAGATTGGGGAGTAATAGCTATGAGCCCCAATAAAAGTGGCAAGCGTGGTTCTTTTCGTGAGATGACAGAGCCGTTAACTTAAGCCAGCAAGGGGGTTAACAGGGTTAACACAATTTCGATTATACGAACACAAGTTATTGAAGATCAATTATTTAATAAACATATAGGGTTACCTAAATCGTCGGCAAACTGGAGCTGGGTGGCCATCAAGTTAAATAAGAAAAAGCGCATAATCGCGTGGTCTCGCATAGAAGTCGGCGGGGAGGACTGTGTTTAGCAGCGATGTGAATATTGAAGCTCCATCGTTATTCCAACGCGCGCGCTCAAAGGGGAATTATTCTCATATCTTAATACCTTCCAACATTTTTATTACCTTAAGCCCTCACATCAACAAAATATCTTTAAATGGCACTTTTAGGCAATTTAAGCAATTACAAAAATCTTGGACTTCTGGTCATCCGCATCGGGTTGGGTATTATGTTTATCTATCATGGCTATCCCAAACTGATGGGTGGTACCCAAAACTGGAAAGATATTGGCGAATCAATGAAATATGTAGGAATCCATTTCTGGCCGGTAGTTTGGGGATTACTTGCAGCAGTTACAGAATGCTTTGGAGGCTTCCTGCTGATCATCGGGTTGGCTTTCCGGCCGGTTTGCATCCTGCTGTTTATAAATCTCGTGGTAGCCGCGTTAATGCACCTGGGCACCGGAGGCGGGCTGGGCGATGCAGCACATGCCATTGAAGACGCCATTATGTTTGCCGGTTTAATATTTATTGGGCCAGGGAAATATAGCGTGGATAAAAAATAATTACATTAATTTAATATTAAAGCAACCGTTTCCGCTATTATCAATTAAAGATTTATCAAATACCGTTAAAACACCTATTGGCACGAAACATATTGATTTATATATTTATAAAAATATATCACAAATCAATATGAAAAAACAATTATTATGGGGCATGCTGCTTTTGATGGCAGGTTTCAGCTCATGCCAAAAGGATTCTTTTAAACCTGTTGAACAAACTTCGGTTGGTAGCAAAGACAAATTAAGGGTTGCCGCGACTAATCCGGGAACCTATAATGAATTAACATTATTGGCGCGCCAGCCCGGAGAAAACTTTGACACTTATATCGGAAACTGGGGTGGCGTAAGCATTAAAATGCAGGCTACCCCAACCTGGGACCACGATAAATACCCGAATCTGGTTGATGGAGTACCCTGTACCGGAGGCGGCTATTCGGTAGGAGACCAAAACCAAATTACAACTTCAAATGCTGGCGGGCAAGACATTTTTATAGTAGGGGTAGCAACCGCATCTTTTACTGCCAGACAATTATTTACTAATGATGTAACTACCTATATCAATGCTCTGGATAATTATATTTCTTCACACCAGCCTAGTTCAGCAATACCCCAGGCCTCCAGCTATATTAAAACAACTTATGGCGATGGCAGCTCAAACCCAAGTTTTGTTCAGGTGACAGGAAAATTGATCGGAACCACTTCAGGCTCTCATTTTGCCTTTGCTCCGATTAGCTATCCAACACCGGCCCCCGCTACAGGTCCTGGAACTTTACAAGTAATAACTTTTGATAAAGATGGCTATGAATATTCAGTGTTATACTCGGGCACTACAATTACCTCGGGGTATAATGTTACTTTACTGGCACCGCCGCATACTCATTTAGAAACGGCTTCTGCAAGCGGAAGCCTTACAGTTGTTGACAGTCAAACCTGCAATATAAACGTGACAATAAATCTTGTGAATGGAAATACAATCACTTATCAAGGTCTCGCAACATTCGGACTTTAACCGAACCCAAATATCATCTAAAATAACCTCATCCTTTTATTAAGGATGAGGTTAAATAAATTACTGATTCAAATAATCCCCCAGCGCTTTCAGGTAATTATCGTCGATGTCCCCTTCATTATCCGAGAAGAACTTTTTTACCTTATCCGCATCCGTGGGAAATGCGGCTTTAATCGCCTTGCTTTTCAATTCAACCTTTTGCGGCTGCCCGCCTGCCTTTACAATATAATAAACCGCCTCATCTTTATACTCGTCATAGTTATTACCGCTCGATGTGATACCATTGGTAGTAAAACTCGCTTTTATAAACGTTGTGCCAAGGTCTTTGTAAATCTTATATTTTTTGCCCGACGACAAAACCTGCACATATTTTTTAGGGTTGATACTCTCTACACTTTCAAAAACATAGGGCTGCGCGTTTTCATCAAACAGGGTAAAGCCCTTTATCTCTTCTTTTACAACGATCATCGCCGTTTTTTTGGTACGGGTGAATATTAAATTTCCGGCCACTTTGTCGTAATTAAACAGGTACACATCGCTTTGTTTGATGGAATCCTTAGGGGTAATGCCAAAGCCGTGCACCCAATCGCTAAATAAAAACCTGCTGCCGTGCAAACCTTCCTGCCCGGTCCCAATCCTGTTGACAGATACGTTATGATCAACTATGTTATCATCCATCTTAAAAAAGTTAACGTTGCTTGTTTCGGCAGGCGCATTATTGCTTACCGAATCGCCGGTCATCACAACTTTAATATTTGTTGGGTTTTGGAGGTTAACTTTTACCTCGTTATGAAAATTAGCCGTTATAATCAATTTTGAAGCAGGATCAGCCTGCAAACTGAATGTGCCGTTAGGATCTGAATAAGTTGCGTAGGGGTGCTGGGAATCGCTTACAAAGGCAAAGGGAACCGGTTTACCTTTTGAATCCGTTATTGTGCCATTAACAGCAACTGTTTGGCCAAAACTTAATTTACTAATTGTGATGAGGGCGAAAAAAAATATCTTTTTCATGTATTCAATATAAGGTTTATGTATATGACGGAAAAGTTATATATTTTGATACAGACTATTAAATCCGAATTGTAACATATTCATAACACTTCATTTAATAGTAATCTCCCAGGCAATTATCATGACGATAGCATACCTATTTCTTGTTTAAACTAAGCCGGGAGATGATGCTTTCAAGAGAATCCGGTTTAATAGCCTTTGCTATGATTTTTCCTTTAGGTGACACCAGGAAATTAAAAGGGATGCTATCAAATTTTAAAGTACGCGCGGCTGTACCCTGCCACATTTTTGTATCTATTAACTGGACCCAGTTAAATTTATTTTTGACTATGGTTTTTTTCCATACATCCTCTTGATCATCCAGCGCCACACTTACTACCGCAAGGTTCACATTACTTGTTTCTTGCAGTATTTTGTATTCGGCTTTGGTAAACAATTTACATTGCTGGCACCAGGTCGACCAAAAATCAATCAAATAATACCTCCCATTTAAAGTACTTGTTGAATATGGTATCCCGGTTTCATCAGGTAGTGTTATATAAGGCAGCTTATCGCCAACTAAATATTCTTCCTCAAAAATTTTAGCATTTGCAATAGCGTCCTCCCTAAGTTGTTTGATGAGCCGATAATTGGGAAATCTACTAGATGCTCTTATTATAAACTTTTTATAACCCTCAAAATCCTGATCAAAATCAATTAAACTGTTAATTTCCAAAAAGGCAGCAGGATTAGCAACGGTGTCTGCATAAGCTACATCATTGTTATGCAGCATTTTAACACTCAAATCCCGTGATAATTTTAAAGAATCGACAGCCGCTCCTTTTATATTAAGTTTGCTTAACGAGTCTACCTTTCTGATAAGACGGTTTCTTACACCGATTATTGCAATCCTTCTATCGGCTAACGCAGTTAAGCTTGCAGTAGCCCTTGACCCTTCTATCGAATACTTCTTAAAAAAGTAATTAACATGGATCCTGATCAGTTTTGAATCGTTTATGACTATCATCTGCAAACGCGATCCCGATAGCTTAATTCTATATAACCTTTCATAATCTTTTGGCACGTATAGCACAAGACTATCATGGTTATTTTTTATTGTTGCGGAATCGGCCAAAAAAAGACTATCATCACCAAAAGCAATATTTTCAATTGTGAGCTTTGAACCAATAGGAGCCCTGGTATATATAATAATTTTTGTTTTTCGGGCCTTATTCGATTTACAAGCCGATAACCAGCCTATTATAATCAATAAAACCAATAAGCAAATCTTAAATTTATTCATTGAAGCATGCATTTCTGTACAGACCATTATAAAATAAAAGAGACCGAATACTTTCGGCCTCTTTTATTATCTACGTAAAATAGCTAATTATTTTCTAACTAATTTTATATAAAAATTACGTGACCATCCGGCTTGGTTACCCGCGCCAGAGCCATAGCCATAATGCATGTAAAATGTTTTGCTGGCGGCATTGTAAGTGTTATTGAACGTTGTTTGTACATAAGGAGCCTTGCCAGGAGCTGTACCATCTGAAGTTGGATAGTCGATACCACCAGGGTTGTCCTCTGTAAAGAAACCTGAAGCAGGAGGAGGCGGTGTAGCTGCTCCTGCCGGAACTGCCCAGTTAGTTAGTTTTCCATCAGCAGCAACATCAAAATTGAAGCTGTAGCCAGAACCACCTAAATCGCCAACAGCAGTGTTACTTGTAACACCATTTACAGTTGAAACGGAGACAGTTACACTCTTAAAGTCATGGTTTGCACTTGCAGTTGGGTGAAACTTATAACCAGTTTCGGTATAATCAGCATCATAAGGATTTTTCGCCTGAACGTTGAAAATCACAGTTTTGTAATTACTGATCTTCTGACCTCCGCCGTCTGTAATAGTTAAAGGCAAAGCATAGTTAGTTATTGACGGATCGATAAGGTTTGATTTAACATTGATCACAACATATGCCTGATTTTTATTAGCAGGAATTACCGCTGTAAAAGTACTGCTATAGTAGGCAGGTGGTAATGCTACAAAATCAGTTCCATTGTCTGTATTATACTTCGTTAATGCAGCTGGATCTAAAGATACCTTAACCGTTAAATCAGATGATAAAGTATGAGGTGAAGCTAAATTAACTAATAAATTGATTGGCACAGGTGTAGCCGATATATCAAGGCCGGCAGGCTGAAGTATGCCTCCTTTACTGCCGACACCTGTTGCAGCAGGTAATTCTACCAAAGGCGCAGCACCCGCAAAATCAACGTAATGCTTATCGTCCTTTAAACAAGAGCTAAAACCCGTCATGGTAACCACCGCGGCTAAAGCTAATTTTATATATAATCTCGTTTTCATTTCTTTTCGTTTTAAATGTTATTTAGCCCAAAATATTTTAGAGGTAAATACCGATATAGTACCTTCGCCGGCTACGTTTGCCGCGTTTGTTTGATACTCAACCGAAGGATAAGGGATACGCGTTACCTGATTTGGTGGATTAGCACCAGGATAAACTGAAAGCGGGATATCATTAGGGTAACCCGTACGGCGAAACTCGTTGAATGCCTCAAACGCGCCGTAAATAGCAAGTGCTTTCCATTTTTCGGTAATAATAGCTTGTTCCTGTTGCGCATCGGTGCCGGCAGCCGGATATGGATTGGCAGCGATATAGGTGTTTGCCTGCGCTGTGGTTAAGCCAAGATCAGCATATGATGCAGAGATCCCTGCATTATATAAATTAGCCGCGCTTAAACCGCCGGTTGTAATATAACCGCTTTTAACACCTTCGGCCTGTAAAAATAACCCTTCGGAAGCCGACATGATCACAGCATCCATAGTTGCTGATTTCAATAAGCCGCTACCAACTTTACTTGGGGCTACAGCAGGAGGTTGAGTTACACCCAATGCAGTTGCACTGATTGCTCCGTTAGTGGTGGTGTAAACTGCAAAACCACGAACATCGCTGTTTGATGTAAGCACGGTAGCACCGTAGGTATTAGCCTGGTATTGGTTTTTGTTAGCTTGTGCGCCGCCGTTTTGTGTAGTACCGTAATTTCTCCAAAGCGGGCTTTGCTGACCACCGGTAGCATCGCTGTTCAGATATCCGGGGTTTACGGTAGCCGAGGAAGTAGCGTCAATATAACCGATACTTTGAGTTGCTGCAACGGCCGCTTTAAGGGCGCTTGTTTTACCGGCTACGTTGCTTTGACGCAACGCCAAACGCAATTTAAGGGTATTGGCAAATTTTAACCATTTGGTCATATCTCCTTTGTACATGATATCTTCAGTACCCGGAGCCGCCGGAGGTACGGCAGCTTTTTGAGCAGCTTGAATAGCTGCTATAGCTGCATCCACACGTTTTAACAGGTCATCATATATGGCCGAACCTTTATCATATTTAGGGTTCAGGTTTTTGGTTCCCTGCAAAGCTTCAGTATATGGCACATTGTTATAGTTATCAACCAGCGCCTGGTAATCAAACGCGATCATAATTTCGGCAATAGACTGATAATAAGGATTGGTAGTTGAGGCCTTCATCGCGTTATAGTTTGCAATGTTCAGATACAGTGGTGTCCAATAATCATAACTTGCCGATGTGATCTGATATGAAAGCAAGGCGATGTTAGGTTGGTAGCTTGTACTCCAGCTCAGGTAACCCATCCAGCAGGCATAATTAACGTAAGAGCCGAGTCCACCCGGGCCAACGTTATTAGTGATATCTGCTGTTATTTTTAAAGCACCGGTTAAAGCCAGCTTCGGCGTTGTTGTTACCGGTTGGTTGGGGTTGGTCGACAACTCCAGGTAGTCCTTTTTGCAACTGCTTCCCGCTAACGTAAGCGTTGCAAATATGATAGATAAATACTTTTTCATTGTTACGTTAATTAAAATGTCAGTGTTAAGTTAGCACCATAGATACGGCTTGCCGGCATTTGCTGGGTGCTGTTAACGCCAATATCGCCGTTAGTAGCGCTGTTAGCAAACTCAGGGTCAACCCAGTTATTGGTTTTAGGCCTCCACATAAACAAGTTACGACCAATTATTGCAAAGTTGGCACGTTTGATAAAGCCTGTCTTTTTGATCCATTTTGAAAGATCGAAAGATAAGTTGGCTTCACGCAGTTTCCAGAATGCACCACTGGTTACATAAGTAGAACCTGACTGGTAGAATGCACCGTTATCCCAGAAACCTAAAGCACCGTCCTGAACACTTACAGTGGTGTTTGGCGTATAAACCGGGTTAGCAGCGGTTCCTGTATTGATAACAGAGTTCGGGAAAATAAAACGCTGACGGTCTGAAGATACAGAGAACTGAGATACACCGGCAGCAGTTGCTGATTGCAAGCTTTGGCTAAAGATCACGTTACCTGAACGATACTCTTCTGTAACCGATAAGGTAATGAATTTGTAGCTTACAGTTTGTGTTAAACCTAATACATATTTAGGAGTAGTTTGACCTGCGTTAACCAGGTTAGGGTTAGCTGATGGATAGCCGGTAACCGGGTCAACAATAGCGCGGCCCTGCGGATCGCGATTAACATCGGTTACATATAAAACGCTATATGGCTGGCCTACAACTGCACGGGTGTTTGCAATAGTGTAACCACCTAATGAAAGCTGTTTGGTTTCGCCGAATAACGATAATACTTTTGAATTTTGGATAGCAAAGTTACCGCCTAATGTTACACCAACACCTGTTTGTGTTTTTTGTAATGGGGTTACATCTAACTTAAACTCATAGCCTGTGTTTTGTGTTTCACCTATGTTAAGTACAGTACCGGTATAGCCTGTAGTAGGAGAAACTGAAATTGGCAAAGTTTGATTTTTAGTATGCGTATTGTAATAAGTAACATTCGCGTTAATGCGGCCATCCAGGAAACCTAAATCAGCACCAACCTCAACTTCAGAAGTTAACTCTGGTTTCAGGTTTTTATTGTTCAATACAGTACTTTGGCTTAATGCACCTGTATTACCGTATGGGAAACCAGATGTAGAAGTGAAGGTATTCAATAAGCTGTATGGACCTACGTTTACGTCACCTACACGGCTGTAACCGCCCCTTAATTTACCGTAGCTGATGATCTTGTTATTTTTCAAGGCATCAAAAGCCGATGTAAATACGAATGAGCCTTTTACTGATGGATACCAGATTGAGCGGTTAGCGCCTGACAGCCTTGAATCGTGGTCATTACGTAAAGTACCTTCGATGAAAGCATAGTCTTTCCAACCTAATGATAAGTCACCAAAATAAGCCACCTGCCTGATTTTGAATGTACCCTGTGTAGCGCTTGGAACACCTAACAAATAGCTTACGTTATAAAAATCCTTTACCAATAAGTTGTTGGTTCCGTTCTGAACGTAATCAGCATATTGCTGCCAGATCGAATTACCAAGCAATAAATTTGCTTTTAACTGGTCATTGAAAAATGATTTGTGAAAGTTGGCCAAAAGGTCTTGTTGTAAACGGTTGTACCCTTGCGGACCTGCAAAGTTGTTATTGGTTGGGATGCTGCCATCGCCAAATACTTTTACATTACTTACAGTACCCGGGTTAATTAACGCACCATAGCTTGCGCCAACAGTACTGCCACCGTTTGTAGGATCGCTCAGTGCATAAGGGGTGTAGTCAATTTCTGCGCGCCTGTTTTGCTCCTGGTAAGTGCCGCCGTTGTAGCTTAAGCGATAAGTACCATCAAACCATTTGGTTGGAGTAATAATGCCGTTAAAGCTACCATTAAACACATCCGTACGTTTGGTAATCCTTGAGTTATTGATACTCCAGTATGGGTTAATACCATATGAGTTAAAGTAGGTACTTGGATCAGCAAATGGTTTGGTTGGATCTTTATAGTTTTGTAACGGCACCCAGCTTGGTGTATTGAAGATAGTACTTAAGATATCGCCGTAGTTACCATAAGTATCGGTGTTGCCTTGTGAAAAGCTTGCTGTACCGTCAACTTTAAAGATACCTGCGGTTTTGGTACCAGAAATACGGATCTGGGTTTTGTTGTATTTATCTTTCGGAACGATACCTGTTTGATCTAAACGGAAAGCCGAGAAGTTAAACGAGTTTGCCGCATCACCCGATGAATATGAAATGTTGTTTTGATCGCTGTGACCGGTATTAAAGAAACGACGGGCATAGCTTTGACCTTTAGGTGATTGGTATGGGAATGACTGGATAGTGCCGTCCTCCAGCGGGATACCCAGTTGTTGCATGCTACCATCATAAGCAGGGCCATATGACTGGTTTTCATAAGGAACATTAGTAGTGATAAAACCGGTTACCGCATCCTGGTAAGGAACACCTTCACCGCCATAACCACCAAACTTGTTTTGCAAAGCAGGCATGTAGGCAACTGACTCTAATAAATAAGTGTTTGAATAGCTAATGGTTGGCTGGCCGCTGCCGCTACCGCGTTTGGTAGTAATAACCAACGCACCATTTGATGCCTCAGAACCGTAAAGGGCCGCAGCACCCGCACCGTTCAATACGTTAACACTCTCGATATCATCAGGGTTAATGGTGGAAACCTCGTTTGGAGAAACCGGGGTACCGTTCAATACCACCAGCGCATAGTTATTGCCAATAATGTGACGGTTACCACGTAGGGTAAAACGGGTATCGGGGTTAAGGCCGTTGTTAACGGTACTTACAACCAAACCAGCAACTTTAGCTGTTAAACCGTTGGTAAAGTTGGTAGGGCGGGTTTCGGTAAGTTGCTTGTTTGAAATGTTTGTAGCAGCATAACCAAGCTCTTTTGCCTGGCGCTTAACACCTAATGCACCTGTTACCTGTACCTCACCAAGGCTCCTTGCTGAAGATTCCAACACTACGTTTAAAATACTCCTGCTGCCACTGGGAACTTCCTGCGAAGCCATACCAATAAAAGAGAAAACGAGTGTTGAATTTGCCGGAACGCTGAGAGAGTATTTACCGGCTGCGTTGGTTTGGGTACCTTGTGTAGTCCCTTTGATTTTTACTGTTACTCCCGGAATGGGTAGGCCGTCGTCTTTGGCCGTAACCGTACCAGTAACTGTACGGTTTTGCGCGAATACTTGCGTCATAGACAACACAAGTAAGCACAAACTTACGAGTAGAAGTTTTTTCATTTCGTTAATAATAAGATCAGTTAATAGTTAATTAATCATAAAAGTAATGTTACGTTATCAAAAAGTCAAGTAATTTCTTTCAAAACCTCATTTTTTTTTCAAAAAGCCAAGTTTTAGCTAAAAGAATAATAATTATAGTACTATGTATTGCATAATACAATCTAAAACATATATCTTTGTATTATGATCGTCGAAAACACCCAAACCCAAATGAGGAAAGGCATACTGGAGTATTGCATCCTCTCCATCATAGCTAAGGGCGAAACATATGCATCAGACATAATTGCTGAACTTAAGAAAGCCCAACTGCTTGTAGTTGAGGGTACTCTGTATCCTCTTTTAACCCGTTTAAAAAATAACGGACTGCTCACCTATAACTGGGTGGAGTCAATTTCCGGGCCGCCCCGAAAGTACTATGTGCTCTCGGACGAAGGCCGGGCGGTACTTGAACAATTAGATAAAACCTGGCAGGAACTGGTATTCGCTGTTCAAACAGCTATCGGGGACAGAAAATAGAAAAACCTACAAACTCACTATAATCATGAACAAAACAATTATCATAAATATAAACGGCATGGTTTTTCACATTGAAGAAGATGCCTACGAAGTGCTGAAGAACTATATGACGGATGTAAAGCGTCATTTTTCTACTTCGGCCGATAGCCTGGAGATCACTACCGACATTGAAAACCGCATTGCCGAAATGTTTAACGAGATCCTTGCCCGCGATGCCAAACAAGTTATCGTGGAAACAGATGTAAAGGAAGTTATCGGGCAAATGGGCAGCGTACAGGATTTTGAAACTGCCGAAACCGATGCCAAATCAGGAGGCGGCAGTCCGTTTGAATATAATACTGAACGCCGCAGGCTCTTCCGCGACCCGGATGATCACCTCATCAGTGGTGTATGTGCTGGTATTGCCAATTATTTTGACATTAACCCGGCCTGGGTAAGGCTGGCCTTCGCTATCCTGGTACCTTTTGCCGCCATGGGCCTTATTATATATATTATACTATGGATGGCTGTCCCGAAAGCCATTACCCGCGCCGACCGTATGGCCATGAAGGGTGAAAAGCAGGACTTGAAGGGTTTTAAAAAGAACTTTGAAGAAGAGTTGAGTACCGTACGCGAAAACCTTCAAAACTTTAAACATGAAGCCAAACCGTTCATTTACCAGGTGCGCGACCTGATCAGCGATATTTTTGAACACCTTGCAGCCTTTTTAAGAGGTACCGGCAGTTTGCTTGGCAAACTATTGGCTGCTGCTGTTTTATTGGCCTGCCTTGGCATGACCATAGCGCTCATCGTTTCGCTTGTCGCCTTACTTGCGGCGGGTAATATGGGCATCTATAACCTGTTTCCGTTCAACATAACTAATCACCAGGCCAACGGCATTTTTATGGCAAGCGGCTTTTTAGTACTATCTATACCTTTATTAGCTATTATTTTATCAACGATAGGCTTCCTGTTTAAAAAAGCTTCATTTAACCGCTCAATTGGTACCACCTTGTTATGTATCTGGTTAGCTTCATTAGGTGCGGTTTCATATTATGGCGTAAAAACGGCGGCCGGCTTTCGTGAGGGCGGTAAATTTACCCAAACAGTTAAGCTTAAGCCAACTGCGAATAACACCTATTACCTGCAGCTGAACGATACCAAGTATTTAAGCAATGAGGATAGTACCCGCCTAAAAATAAATGAGCGCTTTAAAGGCATGATCATTTTAGATGATGATTTTAATGGCGATGATATGCCAAACCGCAATGTTACCATCGATATTGAAAAAAGTGATGTGCCACAACCTGTACTTATCGAAACCTTCAGCGCCCGCGGTAGCAATCTTGAGGAGGCCCTGATCAACGCCCGCAGCGCGGCCTATCGCTTTGAACAAAAAGATTCAGTTTTAAATTTTGACCGCCACCTGGAAATGCCTAAAGGCTTTTTATGGCGCGGGCAGGAACTGCACCTTACCTTAAAGGTGCCGCTTAATGCTAAGATCATTATCGATCAAAAACTCGACCGTAACATCAACTTTAATATATATGAGTGCAAAAGCGATGGTGATGGCATTACCACAGCCACCTATATCATGACCGCCAGTGGGCTGGAATGCAAAGTTGACCCGATAAAGGCAGCTAAATTCAAAGCCGATAGCTTAAAGGCGCTCAAACAGGAACAGGATACCTTACCGGCAAGCCCCGCAGATACAGCAAAAGCCCAATAAACCATTTCCCTGTGAAAACACTTTTTAAATATATAAGCCTGCTAATTTTTAGCGGGCTTATTATACCCTTCTACTTCCTACTTCAACCAAGCGGTAACCCGCTTTTAAACAGCAGAGTAACCAACCTCAAATCAAACATTCCCCGCCAAAATGAAATGCCAATTACCTTCCGGATTATTAAGGATATAGCAAAAAATTTAATGCCCGCATTAAAAAGTGAAAATAATCTGTAACCAACACCCCTGTTTTTGCATCTTACTATAAAAAGCAACACAGTTACCATTTCCGGGTGATCCGGCAACATAAATTTAATAATCGTTAAAAAATGGCCTAAGAGCCAGGTGGGATTGTTTTGCTAAATTTAAATCAAAAGCATGAATACTATGAAAACAATCGCCTATATCTCATAATTACTAAAACCTAAAAACCGGAAAAACACGCCGGAAACTAAAGAAAACTTATTTACAAATTTTAAAAAAGGAGCAATCCTTTAACGGCATTGTATTGCCCTTACTTTTAAACCGAACTAAAAATGAAAGCTATCATACACAACATATTTTATACACTGCTGCTTGTTGCTATCAGCTGTAGTGTATCCTTTGCCCAGCAGGCCGCGCCTGCCGCCAAGGTATCCGGGGCCTTACTCAATGAACAGGGCAAACCACTTGATTATGCAACGGTAAGCCTTTTGCGCGCATCTGATTCAACCGTGGTTAAAGGAGCCTTAAGTAACGATGCCGGTGTTTATGTTTTTGACAACATAAAAGCGGGCAACTATATTATTAAAGCCACTGTTGTTGGCTATCAAAAAGCTGTAAGCAAAAGCTTCACCGTGCCTGCAAATACACCGCATGTTACAGCTCCGGCTTTGAACCTGCACACAGGCAGTACTGAATTAAAGGGAGTAACTATTACTGCTACCAAACCGCTCATTGAGCGTAAAATTGACCGTACGGTAATGAACGTTGAAAACAGCGTACTGGCAGCAGGCAACACAGCCATGGAAATTTTAGAACGTGCACCGGGCGTTACTGTTGATAAGGACGATAACATCAGCCTGAAAGGTAAACAGGGTGTAACTGTCATGATCAATGACAAGCTAACCTATCTTACAGCAGCGCAGCTGGCTACTTTACTGCGTTCAACTGATGGCAATACCATTAAATCTATAGAGATCATTACCAACCCATCGGCAAAATATGATGCAGCAGGTAACTCAGGGATCATCAACATCAAATTAAAAAAGAATACACAATCGGGCACAAACGGCAGCCTTACTGTAGGTGGGGCAAAAAGCAAATACTGGCGCGATAACAGCAGCCTAAACCTTAATCACAAACAAGGCAATCTCAATGTATTTACCTCATTAAGCAGGGGTGATAACAAACGCGGCCATGATATTGGCATTGACCGTATCATTACTGATTCGCTTGGCAATAAAACTTATTTCAACCAGAAATCAAGCCTGCCAAGCATCAACCATTACAACAACTATCGTTTAGGTGCCGACTATGACCTAACCCCGAAACATACCATAGGTTTTGTGGTAAGCGGCTATTCAAACAGCGAAAAAGACTTGAATGATAACCGCACAATTATCGGCAAACAATTTGGCGTGCCCGATTCTTCGTTGCACACTACATCAGATATCAGGCAAACCTATAAAAACTTCGCCCTTAACCTTAACGACAGGCTTAAGCTTGATACCAGCGGCCAGGAGCTGAGCATTGATTTGGATTATTCGAAATTCAAGAATAACTCAAATGCTATGTACAATACCGACTACTTTTTGCCTGATGGAAGTATACAGCATGAACCACAAATGCTGCGTAACCAAACCCCGTCAACCATAAGCATATACACCGGTAAAGCCGATTATACCAAACCGCTTACCAAAACCATCAAACTGGAAGCCGGGGTAAAATTCAGCAGCGTTAAAACTGATAATGACCTGCAAGCGCAGATCTTCAGCAACGGTGCTTATATTAATGATACTACACGTACCAACCGGTTTATTTACACCGAAAAAATCAACGCCGGATATTTGAACCTGAACAAACAGTTCAAAAAATTCTCGGTACAATTAGGCTTACGTGCCGAGCAAACCCGGTCTACAGGTAACCTGATTGGCAGTACACCTGTTAAGAGGAGCTATTTAAACCTGTTCCCAAGCGTATTTATTAACCAAACCATTAATGATAAAAACGAGATAAGCTTTTCATACAGCCGCCGTATCGACCGTCCGGGCTATGACGACCTGAACCCTTTTGTTTATTACCTTGACCCTTACACTTATTCGCAAGGTAATGCATTCCTGAACCCGCAATACACTCAAAATTTTGAGCTTAATTATACTTATAATAAAACTATCAATGTAAGCCTTGGTTACAGTCACACAACCGATGCTATTACAGAGCTGATTTTAACAGAAGGCAAGCGTTCATTTGAAACACATCAAAACCTGCAAACACAAACCGGTTACAATGTCAACATCAACACACCATTCACCATTACCAAATGGTGGGAGGGCAATGTTAACGCAACCGCGTTTTACCTAGGCTTTAAGTCGGATACCCTTGCCGGTCAAAAGTTCAATGATGGGCAATGGGCTTTCCAGGGCCGTACAACACAAACATTCAAGTTTTCAGGCTACCGTTTTGAAGTAACCGGCGATTACCAATCGTCATTAACCTACGGTATTTATAAGATCAGGCCACGCTACTCGGTAGATATGGGTGTTAGTAAATCATTCATGGAAAAGAAATTCAACATCAAAGCTTCATGCGATGACATCTTCAACATTCGCCGCAATGATTTGAGCAGCCAGGTGGTGAACAATAACTTTGTTATCAAACAAAAAAATGATACCCGGGTAATGCGCCTTACTTTTACTTATAACTTTGGTAACAGTTCTATCAAAATGCGTCAGCACCGCAGCGGCGCCGATGATGAAAAAGGAAGGGTAAAGGGAGCTAATTAGTTGCCAGTGGGCAGTTTGCAGTTATTACCGGGTAGTTTACAGTTGCCCATTCACCAAAAGAAAAGCGCCGGGCTTATCATCCGGCGCTTTTCTTTTTAACAAATCATCGTAACTTAATCAGCTAATTCAAAAACTGCAAACTGCAAACTGCAAACTGCAAACTGCAAACTGCAAACTGCAAACTGCAAACTGCAAACTGCACTACTGCCCCACCATAAATACTGCATTACTGAACAACAGCTTACCGTTTTCCCAGAAGCTACGGAACAACGGATCATCAACCATATAAACTACCGAACCGCGGCCCATAGGCTGTACGCCAAGCAACAATCCGTTGTTGATCTTCTTTTTTGATTCTGCACCAACGAAGCCCGATACATAGCCATCCTTTTTTATGGTGCCCACGTTCCAGCCATCATCGCCCGAAAAAAGGTCGTAGATATCGTCGTTCAGCTTTAACGAATAGTAATAATCAGGCAAACCGAAACCAAGCGGATGTGTATTATCAAGGTTCAGTTTATAAATAGCACCGGGGATGGACTCGCTAAGCGCTAACCGGTCGCGATCTCCATATAATTTAACGGTTTTATCCTTGTCCTTTTCTTTATCCTTGTCTTCTTTTTTCTCTTCCTTATGCTTAATCAGGAAGCCTTTTTTATCAACCAGTAATGATACAGCATTATCCACGGCTATCAGCTTACCGCCATCACGGATCCAGTTCTGTAATTTCTCTGAAGGAAAATCTTCATAACGCCCATCGGGACAAATCACTACGTCAAACTCGCCCAGTTTTGTGCGACTTAAATCCTGGTACCTTATTAAAGTGACCGGATATCCAATTTGTGCCTCAAACAAATGCCAAACCTCACCCATTGCTTCGGAGTTTATACCATCTCCGGCAATCAATGCTATTTTAGGCTGATGGATATACCTTACCGCATCCGAACCGATATCCGATCCTTTATCAACAAAGCCTGTTGAAATAGGGGTGATCTCCTGATTAAGTGATGCAGCGGTTTGAGTAACCACCTGGTCAAAATCGGCCAGATCGTTGCCTGCACGGGTAACAATTAATGAACCTGCTGTGAATTGCCTGCCCCCTGCTTCAAATGGCTTTTCGGCATAACGCACTTTAATCTTCTTTTTAAGCAAAGCGGCCAAAAATTTCACATCGTTAACCGATTGCCATGCCGATACATAAGCATAGGCATGGGTATTTACCAGCGGCTTAGGTGCAGCAACACTCCACTCGGTGCTGGCAGGCTTAAATGATTCTTTTAACCCATAGGCCTTTAAACCATAAGCGTATGGAAGCGACCATGCTGTAATATCATATGTATTAGAGTCCGGGATAAAAGTTTTGGGCTCCAAAAGCACATGCAGTAATACTGCTTTAGGCTGATAGGCATTAACTACCAGATCGTTTGCGCCAACATTATATTGCTCCGTTTTTTGGGTAACATAGTTAAAGCCAGTAACGGTTTTATTAGCTAAGCCAAAACCATACTGGATGCCGTTGCGGCCCAGCATTTTTGCCAACGCGTTAATTTTATTATTGTTATCGTTTTTAATAACATAGGTTTTGTAATCGCCCGGGGGATTGGCCCGACTGTTGTCAAAAAACTTTTTATACTCATCCAAAAGCTTTTGAGTATTTAACGCGGCTATTTCAAGCGTGCTTAAACTTGTTGAATGGTGATGGGCCACACGTTGCACCAAGGTAAGGGTATCGCCACTGCGGGTAACCACAGCCAAACCGGCACTGATACCACCTTGCTCATACGTCATGCCGATAGAGCCATTGTATAAAGGATAAGTATCGCCATATGATGGGTACAGTAAATCAAACTCGTATTTTGTAAAATACATCCAGCCGTTCTGGTCAAAGTACTTGGCATTGTTTTTACCAATGGTGATCTGGAACTGGCGTTGCCATTGGGTAATATCTTTATGGTAAGGCTCGGCAGCAGGGGCAAAGTAATAAGGTGCGTTGTAACCCTGCTCATGGTAGTCAACATGAACCTGCGGCAGCCATTGGTTGTATAAGCCTACGCGGGCCTGGGTTTCTTTTTGCTGCTGCCAGGCCCAATCACGGTTAAGGTCAAAATAAAAATGGTTTACCCTGCCTCCCGGCCACGGTTCAACGTGCTCGCGCGATGTTGGGCTGGGATCTGGCGCAGCGCCAACTACCGAATTATAAAAATTAACATAGCGGTCGCGCCCATCGGGGTTTAAACAAGGATCGATAACAACAACCATATTTTTAAGCCAGGCTTTAGTAGCAGCATTTGCCGGATCAACCATGTCAAACAAAGTCCACATCGAAGCTTCGCTTGATGCAGGCTCGTTACCATGTACATTATAGCTTAGCCAGGTAACAACAGGCATGGCAGTGCTGCCGCCACCGCTTTCAATCCCGGCCAGTTTAAGGTTATTATGACGGATCTCTTCCAGCCTGCCAATATTTTCATCAGAAGCGATGAACATCGCCAGTAAAGGCCGGCCCTCGTTGGTAGTACCAAACTGCTGAAGTTTTACATTTTTTGAAACCGACGCAACGTATCTAAAATATTCGGCGATACGATAATGTGGAGTAAAATGCTCACCCAGTTTATAACCCAGGAACTCCTGCGGCGATTGGATCTTTTGCGCAAAGGCCGGGCAAAAAAAACTTACAAATACAAAAAGGAGTAAATGTTTTTTTATCATAAATAAATAATAGATATATAGGAGAAAAGAGATAAGCTAATATGCAGAAAAATATTGGCAAATTGTTAGATGTGCAAATTTCAGATGTGCAGATATGTAAATGATTAGAAAATACACTGAATTTATTTATAAAAACACAAAACAAATAGGATGCGCATTATCTAAAATTTGCACATCTGAAATCCGCACATTTATAATCTGAAATCTGCACATTTGCATATCTGCAATTAACAAACATGACACCTATCCAGGCCCTGCAAAAATACTTTGGTTATAGTACCTTCAGGCATGAGCAGGAGGCTATCATTCAAAATATACTTAAGGGGCAGGATGTAATGGCGCTGATGCCTACCGGTGGCGGCAAATCATTGTGCTACCAGTTACCTGCTGTTCTGCTCGATGGGCTGACCATTGTAATATCACCGCTTATTGCGCTGATGAAAGACCAGGTAGATAGCCTGAACGTTAACGGCATCCCTGCGGCTTTCCTCAATTCGTCGTTAAATCCCGAGGAAACGAGGGTGCTTGTAAACCGGCTCCGAAACAATGAGATCAAACTACTTTACCTTGCCCCCGAACGTTTGTTCAGTGCCGAAAGCAAAGAAAATAAAGAAAGTAAGCTTATTCCTTTTTTAAAAACGCTGAAAGTTGCACAGATAGCTATTGACGAGGCACATTGTATCTCCTCTTGGGGACATGATTTCAGGCCTGAGTATTTAATGCTTGCCGGGCTTAAGGAAGAGTTTCCGTCGGTGCCGGTTATAGCACTTACGGCTACAGCCGATAAGCTTACGCAAAAAGATATCCTTGAAAAGCTCAACCTTCATAAGCCGGCAATATTTGTATCCTCATTTAACAGGGCAAATATTACTTACCGCGTGGCGCCTAAAAAGAACAGCTTTAAACAGCTCATCGCCTTTTTAAATGAACATAAGGATGAGTCGGGGATTATTTATTGCCTATCCCGCAAATCTACCGAGGCATTGGCCGAGGATTTAAAAGGTGAAGGCTTTGCTGCAGAAGCCTACCATGCCGGATTAAGCAACGAAATAAAAGCCCGTAACCAGGAAGCATTTTTGCGAGATGATATCAAAATCATTGTAGCTACCATCGCCTTTGGTATGGGCATCAATAAATCAAACGTGCGTTATGTAGTGCATGTTGATCTGCCTAAAAACATTGAAGGCTATTACCAGGAAACAGGCCGGGCAGGGCGCGATGGGCTTCCATCGGAAGCATTGTTGCTTTACTCGCCCGGCGATGCAATGAAATTGCAGGCTTTTGCCAAAGTAGAAGGCAATGAGCAGCAAAGCCGCATCATGCTTAATAAGCTTAATGATATGGTTAAATATTGCCAGCTGCTATCGTGCCGCAGGCAATACCTGATGAAATACTTCGACGAAGAATTCCCGGCCAAATGCGGCTCATGCGATGTTTGCTTAACCGAATATAAACGTTTTGATGGCACGCTGATCGCTCAAAAAGCGCTCTCGGCGGTAGCCCGGTTAAATGAACGTTTCGGGGCTAACTATGTAATAGATTTTTTGCGGGGATCAAAAAGCGATAAGATCCGTGAAGAACATAAGCAGTTAAAAACCTACGGTATCGGTGCAGATATCAGCAAGGCCGACTGGCAGCACCACATCCGCGAGTTGATTAGTATGGGCTATCTGCAAACCGCCGGCGATGAATACCCGGTATTAAAACTTACCGCGCAGAGCACCGACGTATTAAAGGGCGGGCAAAAGGTTGAGTTTATTGAGATAGAAAAAGTTGAAGAGGTTCACCATGAAGAAAACCTGCCTTATGAGATTCCGTTATTCAACCGGTTAAGGGAAGTTAGGCGGGGCATTGCCGAGGGTGAAAATGTACCGGCTTATGTTATTGTATCCGATGCTACACTGCAGGAAATGGCTACCTACCTACCGCAAAGTTTGGATGAACTGCGAATGATTTCTGGTTTTGGCGATATTAAACTGGCCCGTTATGGTCGCGAACTGCTTGAACCGGTTAAGATTTATTGTGCTGAAAAAGGCCTCGGCTCAAAAATAAAACAGAAATCGCCTAAACGGGAGCGGAAGGCGAAATCACCGGGGCAAACCAAATCTTCTTCGCGAAGCAATGATACTAAAGCCGAAACGTTTAACCTATATCGCTCCGGAAAAACCGTTGCCGAAATAGCTGCTGAGCGCGGGTTCACTACAGCTACCATAGAAACACACCTGAGTTATTATGTACAAAACGGCGATCTGGATATCACCGAAATAGTTCCGCAGAAAAAGATCGCTGTTATTGCCGACGCCGTTGAAAGTTATGGAACTGAAAGACTATCGCCCTTAAAAGAAGTTTTAGGCGATGATTACAGCTACGGTGAAATCAAAGCTGTAATTGGCTGGATGAACAAGGGGGAATAATTTTTGTTAAGTTTGAAAGAACAATCTTGCGCTCGTTTGCAACGAGCGCTTAAAATGGGCTTGCGTTTAAAACGCAAGCCCGGCGATACAATCGCCGAGCCACGTTAAGCACTCGTTGCAAACGTGCGCAAGCTAATGATGACATATTTTTGAATTGTATTTGTTCAACACACATGACTACCACAACCCAACTGTACGATATATACCTCAAACACCCCGTAATTAGCACCGACACCCGGAAGATCGTGCCTGGCAGTCTGTTCTTCGCCCTCAAAGGCGATAAGTTTGACGCCAACACTTTTGCACAAAAAGCAGTTGAGGCCGGTGCAGCTTACGCAGTAATTGACAACGCCGAATATCAACTGGGCGAACAGTATTTATTGGTTGAGGATGTTTTAACTACCTTGCAGGATTTAGCGCGTTATCATCGCCGTCAGCTTGACATCCCGGTTATCGGACTTACAGGTACCAACGGCAAAACCACCACCAAAGAACTGATCAATGCCGTATTATCGCAGCATTTTAAAACCCAGGCTACCCAAGGCAATTTAAATAACCATATTGGTGTACCACTTACCATTTTAACCATTGATGCCAGCCACGAGGTGGCCGTTATTGAAATGGGGGCCAATCACCAAAAAGAGATCGAGCTGCTTTGCAGCATTGCTCAACCATCGCTTGGCTTAATTACCAATGTTGGTAAAGCGCATCTGGAAGGTTTTGGCGGAGTTGAAGGTGTAAAGAAGGGTAAAGGAGAGTTGTATGATTATTTTGCCCCCCTGCCCCCTAAAGGGAGAGTAAGCAAAACAGATGGTGCTGTCTTTATCAATAGCGATGATACTGTTTTAATGGAGATGGCTGCGGCCCGTCGTTTGCGTCATGTGGAGTATTATGGTACTGATGCCATTGATAATCTCATTAGCGGTGAACTGTTGGAAAACTCTCCCTTACTTACTTTGGAGTGGACCAATAATAAAACCGGCGACAGCTATCAAGTTAAAACCCAGCTAACTGGTACTTATAACCTGCCCAATATTTTAGTAGCCATATGTATCGGAACATATCTCGGTTTACCGGCTAATGAAATCAACGCCGGTATCGAGGGTTATCAGCCTAAAAACAACCGCTCGCAAATTGTACAAACGGCTACCAATACGCTTATCTGCGATTATTACAATGCCAACCCAAGCAGCATGTTTGTGGCTATTGAAAACGTGGGCAAAATAGAGGCTAAAAGGAAGGTGCTTATTTTGGGCGATATGTTTGAAATGGGGCCGGAAGCGGCTGTTGAACATGCATCTGTTATCAGCAAAGCGATGGACACCCCTGTTGATGAACGCATCTTTATCGGAAAGGATTTTTTAGGTGCTTCGCAGTCCGTGGACCGTGGACCATGGACCATGGACAAGTTTTATGAAACTGCCGAAGATGCCATTGCTGCTTTGAAAGCACAGCCTATTACCAATTCAACTATCCTGATCAAAGGATCAAGAGGAATGGCTTTAGAGCGGTTGGTGGAATTGTTTTAAACTAATCACTTAATCTTTATCGACTCTACTGTTTTTTTAAACTTAACAAGGTAATTGCTTGTATTGCTGTAAGCACTTCCCATAAAAAGAAGACTGGAATTTTCACCTACCAATGCTACCTGGTACATTACGCCAGCCGTTCCGTTAAGTGTTGTTTTAGTATTTAAAACATAGGCAGTATAATTACCTATTTTGGTTTTGCTTATTGTTTTATTGTCAAGCTTGATACCCTTTTTTTCGTATCGCCAAAGCATATCATTGGCAAACTCATTCGCTTTCTCTTCCGTAACTTTAGGGAGTGACGCAATGATAAAAGAATTGGCCAGTGAGTTGTTCACATCAGCTTTACCATTTTCATTATACATAAACATATTTGAAGCGGTCATAGCATATTGAAAATTGGTGATGGAATGATCAAATTCAAAATTAGCCAATTCCAGCGGATCTGATTTCAATTCCTTGTCATAGTAAACTGATCTCAAGATATCTAATAACTCCTTTTTTCCTTGTCCGTCTGCTGTTTTACAAACGCCCGCAATCAAGGTAACAAATGTTTCGTCACCAAAAACTAACATCACTTTTATTTCGTCGGGATATTTGGAAGGTCCATCGCCAAAAATGCCGTCAAACTGATTTAATTTAATGCCTTTTACAACATCAATTTTTGCCCCTTTGGCTTCAATTGCTTCCCTCGTAAAACCAGTCTTGGCATTATTAAAATTTGCAGCAGTTGATTCAACAACTTGTATATACAACTTATCATTTTTTTGATAGCGGGCCAACTCTTTTATATACCGATAATCTTTAGGTATCTGCATATAAACCTTAGTTCCGGTTATTCTTACAAGCTTACCGGACTTAACTGTATGTATTTGATTGGGAAATTCACTCTCAGTTTGAGCAAATGAATAAAGTGCAAAAAGGGTAAGGATCAGGCTAAAGAATATTTTCATAAAAACGCCATGTTGGAACAGCGCTTTAAAATTAAAGCAAAATATCAAGAGCAAAAAATATTTAATAAGTGGAGTGTCCAACAGTCCAAAGGATCAACAGGGATGGCTTTGGAACGGCTGGTGGAGTTGTTTTAAGTTTTCAAAGTAAAGACGCATCACATGCGTCTCCCATGAGGACAGGTAAGCAATCAGCGCAAAACCAGTCATTCGGGAGACGCATGTGATGCGTCTCTACGTTTCTAAATCAATCTTTATTCCCTCCGCAAACTATCAACCGGGTTAGCCAGCGCGGCCTTAACCGATTGAAAACTGATAGTGATAAAGGCAATCAATAGGGCAATCACGGCAGCTAATACAAAGGCTGTCCAGCTTATGCCAACTCGGTAAGCAAATTCATCAAGCCAGTGGCTCATGGCCAGCCAGGCAATCGGGAAAGCCACAACGATAGCAATAAGCACCAGCTTAATAAAATCTTTTGCTAACAAGGCAACAACATTTGTTACGGTAGCACCCAAAACTTTCCGCACACCAATTTCGCGGGTACGTACCTGAGCGGTGTAAGCTGCCAAACCAAGCAGGCCAAGGCAGGAGATTAAAATAGCTATCCCCGCAAAATAGTTAAACAATGTACCTTCCCGCTGTTCGCCCTGGTAAAGTTTGTTGAATATGTCATCCAGGAAAGTGTAACCAAACGGAAATTGCCCATTGTATTGTTTAAACTCTTTTTCGGCAGCTGCTATGGCTTTTGGCGCACCATCGCCGGTTGTTTTAATATACAGTGAAGCATACGTATCCGGGGCGTAGAAAAACACCATCGGCCCAATTTTTTCACGCATACTTGCAAAATGGAAATCCTTTACCACGCCTATGATTGTCCCTTCGGTTTTACGTAACCTGAAACGTTTGCCAATCGGGTCTTTCATGCCCAACTCCTTAATTGCCGCCTCATTCAGTATATAATGAGCCGAATCACTCACCGAGCCATCAAAACCGCGACCTGCAGCCATTTTTATCTTGAAAAAAGAAATAAAATCTTTATCAATTCCTTGGGGATGTACAATAAACGTTTGACCGGTGGCTTTACCATCCCAATCGTTATCGCCGGAAATACCACCATTATTAACAATATTGCCGCTTGAACGCGTTACGGCTTCAACACCCGGTTGTTTCAAAAGTTCGGCTTTAACAGCATCATAATGATCTTTCATATCGCGCATCCAAAAAGCAAACACGTGACTTTTATCATAGCCTAAATTTTTTGACCGGATGTAATTAAGCTGGCTGGTGATCACAATGGTACTGATGATCAATACTACTGAAAAGGTAAACTGCACCACTACCAGGATCTTACGGAAAAGCACATCTCCAATACCATTGGAGATTTTACCCTTGAGTGCTTTTAATGGTTCAAAAGATGAAAGCAGTAGCGCCGGGTAAATACTGGACAATACAAGTGTAGCAGTGATGGTACCCGCAATAACCAACCAGATATGGTAGTTGGAAAGATTAAATACCAGTTGCTTACCCGCAATTTCATTAAATACAGGAATTACGTTATAAATTACCAACACTGCTAAAACCGACGAAAGGATAAACAGCAAAGCTGTTTCTACCACAAACTGCATAAACAATTGTGTTTTTGCCGCGCCGATGATCTTTCGCATGCTTATTTCCTTGGCGCGCAGCGTGGCCCGCGCGGTTGAAAGGTTAACATAGTTGATACAGGCAATCACTAATATTACTAAGGCGATAATGATAAAGATATGTACAGTGCTGATCCCCCGGTCGGTACCGTCCGCATTATAAAGATGCATTTTAGTTGCGGGCAGCAAGAGGTAATCGGCATCGGTATCTTCAGGCTTCCGTTTCAGGTGAACTTTATTCAAATCGGCCGATAGCTTTTTTAAAGAAGTGCCCGGTTTCAACAACAAATAGGTTTCATAAGCGTAATTGCTGAAATCATGGTTCAGATCAACCTTATTGTTGGTAAACATATATTTGATATGATAGCTCATGGACATGATCATATCATAATTAATGCTTGAGTTAAGCGGGAAATCATCAATAACGCCCGATACAGTAAAATTCTCTTTATTATCGGCCACAATAACTTTTCCTAAAGCATCTTCATTACCGAAATATTTTTTTGCCGTTCTTTTTGTAATCACTACGGAATTATCGTTCGTAAAAGGCTTTGCCTTGTTACCTTCAATCAGCGGAAAATCAAAAACAGTAAACAGGGAGGGATCAGCAAAGCCTACCGCCTGCTCGTTAAAAATTTTATCCTGGTATTTAAATAATGAGAAAAACCAGTTATTGGTTATGCGCACCTGATCTTGCACAACGGGCAGTTCCTGTTTAGCCAGCGGCCCCATCGGTGCCACTGTTGTTTGCCAGATCTGTTTGCTGGCCCCTGTACCGCCAAAAAGCTCTACCCGGTAAATATTTGATGCGTTTTTATGAAAGCTATCAAAGCTAAATTCGTCCTGCACCCAAAGCAGGATCAGGATCCCAATGGCGAGGCCCAGGGTTAACCCGGCAATATTGATCACCGAATAAAACTTATTGCGGACAAGGTTCCGCCAGGCGGTTTTGATATAGTTCTTCAGCATAAAAATCCGTTTTATTTAATTGTGTGGCATGCAAAACAGTGCCAATATCACAAATAGCTACATGTCAACAACTTAAATGAAAGCAACAGCACATTATCGTTCGGATACGGACAATTGGGTGTTCATTTATGTAACGCAAGCATCACTCAGTTCTTAAGCTCTTAATAGGGTTCACGGTTGCGGCTTTGATAGATTCATAGCTAACCGTAAGCCAGGCTATACCCAAAGCTGACCCCGATGCCACCAAGAATATCAGCCAGCTAACATTAATATGATAAGCAAATCCAGCCAGCCAGGTATTTGCCGCGTACCACGCAACCGGTAATGCTATACAGATAGCTATCAGGATCAACCTGGTAATTCCGGATGATAATAAATAAACCAGGTTAAATACCGATGCGCCCAATACCTTGCGTACGCCTATTTCCCTGGTACGCTGTTCGGCAATAAACGCCGATAAACCGTATAAACCAAGACATGAAATAAAAATGCCTATTGCCGCAAATAGTTTAAAAATATTACCCATCTGCTGCTCTCCATGGTAAAGGCTTGCCATTTGCTGGTCAACAAAATTGAAGCTGAAAGGATAAGCAGGACTAATTTCTTTACTCATTTTCTCCAGAGCCTTTATAGTTGCAAAGGTTGCTCCGGGCTTAGTTCGTATAACCATTGTACCACCGCCACCTGTTAAAGCAATGATCAAGGGTTCGATGGCCGACTGGGCAGGTTTAAAATTAAAATCTTTAACCACACCAATAATAATACTTGGTTTGTTGTGCAATGTCATCGGTTTGCCAATGGCTGCTGCAGGATCAGTAAAGCCCATCAAGCCCAGTAGCTTTTGGTTAATGACACAATTATTTGAATCGGTTTTGATCGACTCGGAAAAGAAACGACCTGCCAGTAGCTTCAATCCGAATAGATGGGCAAAATTCTCACTTACATATAACCCGGGTGTCGGGTTACCAAGTGTTTTGGGATCCTTGCCCGGCCATGAAACGTTTGCGCCGGCTCCCACATCTATAGGAAGTTCGTTGGTAATAGCAAAATCACTGGTGAGCGGATTTTGCCGTAGCTCATTTCTCAGCAAAGCTTCTTTATCTACCATGTCACCGTTCATATCCATATATAAAAGACTGGATTTGTTAAAGCCGGGATTTCTTTCTCGTACAAACTTAAGTTGCTGGTAAATAACTATCGTACCTATCAGTAAAACCACCGAAACAACAAACTGGGTAACCACCAAAGCGTGGCGAAAAATTAAATTACCACCCATTGATTTCACATTCCCCTTAAGCACTTTAACAGGGTTGAAACCGGATAAAAACAGCGCCGGGTAACTGCCCGATATCACCCCCGTTACCAAGGCAATACACAGCAAACTAAGCCAGAGCTTCGCATCACCGAAATTAACTGCGAGTTGCTTACCAACTAACTGATTAAACTGTGGCAGAACTAAAATCACTATCCAAAGTGCCAGCAACAACGATAAAAGCAATGAACACGGCTTCACTTAAAAACTGGAATATCAATTGAAACCTTTGCGCTCCGGCTACTTTACGCAAACCAATTTCCTTAGCCCTTCGGGCCGAACGCGCAGTAGCCAGGTTCATGAAATTGATACAGGCAACGGCAAGTATTAAAATAGCTACAACAAAAAACATTTTTAGGTACAGCGCATTACCGTGTCCGGGTAAATCCATCTCTATCGCCGGGGCCATGTGAATTTGGGTAACGGGTTGAAGATGGAACGCACTTTTCATTTGTGGTTCGTATTTATGATAGATCTGAAAAATCTGACTTTCCAATTTTTTTAAATTGGCAGGGCTTGGGTCAAAATTTTTATCTAACTGAACATAAGTATGAAAATAGGGCGCCTCCCATTGGTATTTTTCCACCTTAGGGTTAGCTTTGTATAACGCTGCCGTTGGCATTACAAAATCAAATTGCATGTGCGAGTTAGCAGGGACGTTGGCTAAAACCCCGGTCACTATTACGTTTTCACTATTGTCTTTCTTTAAAAACCTACCAACGGGATTTTGATCGCCAAAATATTTCGCGGCTGTTGCTTCTGTTATTAAAACGCCATCTATTTGCTTTAGAGCTTCTGCACGATCACCTTTTACAAGCGGAAATGAAAATACATCCAGGAAATTAGGATCGGCATAAATTACTTTGTCTTCTATAAACCTTTTATCGTTGGCTTCAAACAGGTAACTCTTCGGGCTGATGCGCACCGCATTTCTAACAACCGGCAATTGTGATTTTACGGATGCGGCCATTGCGGTAGGGGTACCGGCCACAGTTAAACCATCAACATCCCAGTTTATACGGTATAATTGCCCTGCATTTTTATGGAACTGATCATAACTTGTTTCGTTTTGTACCCAAAGCAATATCAGGATACTTGCTGCAAGGCCAACAGCTAAACCTGATATATTAATAATAGAATAAGCTTTATCCTTAATTAAATTGCGGTAGGCAAGTTTAAAGTAAGTTCTGATCATGATTACAAAGGCTAAGGGTTACTAACGAAGATCTGGGATTTTGTGTCTTCAAAATTCGAGCCATGATATAAACCATTAATAATCAATTTATTAAAAACATGGACAGATAATATCGTTCGGATACGTTACAACGGGTGTACGAATTTAAAATTCCGCATCAGATGAAATAGCTCAGGAAAATTGAAACGCGGGCACCCGGAGGGCAATCAACCTTCAAAAACAGGAGTTATCATGTTGTGATTAACCAGGATCCGCATCAGCATCTCAACCGAAAAATCGCGCGTTATATCAATACTGATAAAATCTGTTTCTCCATTTTTCACCTCGCATGCATCGCGGTCAAAATACAATACCAATCCGCGCATGCTGCCCGAAATAATAACGATCCGCTCATTATTAATAAGCTTAAAACTATTGCGGGTGCGCTTAAAAAAGCTGCAAAGGTTTTTAATATGCCGATAGGTAAGTAATGAAATGATCATGCTGTCAGCTTTTAATAATGGTGGCCAGTCGCTGCCTTATAATGATTTCTTTAACACAGGCAGGCAGCAAACTGTTTAATAAAACAAGCATCCGGTTTACCACACCCGGGATGATCTCTTTTTTCCCTTTCAGCAAACCATCCACCGCTATACGTGCTACGTGCCCGGGCTCCATAATGGTTGCCTTTGATATGCCTTTGAGTTTATTATTCATTACCAGCAACTCGGGCTTGGTATTGATCCCTCCAGGACTAAGCAAGCTGATCTTCACATTTGAGCCATGAAGTTCCAGCTGCAAACATTTGGTAAAATACCTGATAAATGATTTGGTAGCACCGTAAACCTGCTTTTTAGGCACCACAAACAAGCCGCCCAAACTCCCTACATTCAATATATAAGAGGTAGCAGAGACATCGGCCTGGGCCAGGAACAAGCGTGTAAGCAGTACAGGTGTAATCACGTTCAGTTCAATTTGCTTTTTATAAAACCCAATGTTCAAATCTTCAAACCACGACCAGTTACCTAAACCCGCATTATTGATGAGCAGGTGGGCCGTAATTTGCTCATCACTAAGGTAATTAAAAACTGCAGGGTAACTTTCGGCAAGTGTTAAATCAATTTCCAAATAATTCACTTTAACCTCAAAGTTTTTACGGACAAAGGATGCCAGCTCAGGCAATCCGGTAGCTGGCAATGATACCAGTACCAGGTTTATTTGCCGCGACGCCAGTTCAATGGCAAACGATTTACCCAACCCTTCGCTGGCTCCGGTTATAATGGCTGTCTGATCTATCATGCTTCAGGCTTGTTGAAGGTAATTAATGGTTTTATGCATCCCCTCTGTAAAAGGGGTTATCCGGTAACCAAGCTGCGTTATGGCCTTATTGCTGCTGTATTTTTGATCATACTTTAAACGTTCGGCAAACTCAGGCAAAAAGAAAGGGCGCAGCCCGGTAAGCTGTGATTTAAGCTTTTCAAAATGGCTATAAAATTCAATAGCCTTTAACGGCAGATGAATGAGACGATGTTGTTTACCTGATACCTGATGTACTGTTTTGAAAAAATCATTAAAACTAATATCCTCTCCGCCTAAAATATAGCGTTCGCCGCTGGTTCCATTATTCATAGCCGCCAAATGTCCATCAACCACATCGGTTAAAAAAGCATAATTGGCTACCTGTTCGCCATTGCCAGGAATAAAATGCCATTTGCCGCGTAAATAGGCCGAAACCATTTTACCTACTGTATTACTTTCGGTAAAAGGCCCTTCGCCATATACGCGTGATGGATTTACTGTAACGATGTATATCCCTCCCTGCTTTGCAAAATTTTTCACTTCAAGCTCGGCCAGGTATTTGGTACGCTCGTAAGCAATGGGGAAACCAGCTATTCTTGGATCATTCTCGCTCATGGGATGTTTTACTGTTGGGCCCCAAACACCGCAGGTTGATGTGTAAACTATTTTCTGTACACCGGCACCTGCCGCAACTTCAAGCACGTTACGGGTACCAACAACATTGGTTTCATGGTAATCATCGGGGTTACGGCACCACATTTTGGCCATGGCGGCTGTATGATACACCTGCTGGCAGCCCTGCATTGCCCTGCCCAGGCTTTGCCGGTACAGGATATTGCCTGTAACCGGTTCAATATTTTTATGCTTTATTAAACATGGATGATCGGTATTACGGCATAAGGCTTTAACATCATAACCATGCATAGCCAGCGACAACGTGAGCTGCCTGCCAATAAACCCTGTTGCCCCGGTTACTAAAACTTTCATACAGGTATTACAACATCACTATTGTTTACCCCTACGTATGGAAAAGAATTTTTAAATCATTTTTTAACCTATAGTTTTAATGCGGTAAATATTTAAATTTGGCTTATTACTTTTTAATAAGCCTTACCTATATGAACATGTACCAGGACCCACATAGTACGTTTGCCGGTTTTTCGCCAGAAGAGTTGGGATTTTTACAGCACGCCACCCCCGATCTGACAGAAAGCCAGAAAAAATATTTTTACATGGTTTATAGCAATAAGCGCAAAAACTCGCAGGATATATTGTTATTTACCTTGCTTGGTTTTGTAGGTTTTGCCGGCATTCAGCGCTTTGTATTAGGCCAGATTGGGATGGGTATTGTTTATTTGCTAACAGTAGGTTTTTGCTGGATTGGCACTATTGTGGATTTGATCAACAATAAGTCGATAACTTTGGAGTATAATAAGAATATGGCTTATGAAAGCTACCAAATGGCTAAAATGAGCAGCTAAACAAAGCCGTTATTTATCTCTAAAAAAACTTAATGAAACTATCTGCCTTAACCGCTTACCTTGAAAGCCTCGCACCGCTCAACTATCAGGAAGATTATGACAATTCTGGCCTGATCGTTGGCAACCCGGAGCAGGAGGTAAGCCAGGCCCTGGTCTCGCTTGATTGCACCGAAGCTGTGGTTGATGAAGCCATCGCCACCGGCTGCCAGGTGATCATATCTCACCACCCTATAATATTTAAAGGGCTCAAGAAATTCAACGGTAAAACTTATGTAGAACGCGTGGTTGAAAAAGCTATCCGTAAAGGTATTGCTATATACGCTATTCACACCAACCTGGATAGCATCATGACCGGTGTTAATGCCCGCATTTGCGAAACTTTGGGTTTAAAAAACACCCGCATACTTTTGCCAAAACATAACCTTATCAAAAAGCTGGTTACCTATGTTCCGTTAAGCCATGCCGACGCTGTGCGCGACGCATTGTTTAATGCAGGAGCAGGCAACATTGGCAATTACAGCGAGACCAGCTTTAATGCCGAAGGTACCGGAACATTCAAGGGTAATGAAGCCGCTAACCCTTATGTTGGTGAAGCGGGCAAACGCCACAAGGAAAATGAAGTAAGGATAGAAACCGTATATCCGGCCAATTTGGAGAGCAAGATCCTGATGGCTTTGATCCTGGCCCATCCGTATGAAGAAGTTGCCTATGATCTTTACAATTTAACCAACCAGCACCAGCAGGTAGGCTCGGGTATGATAGGCGAGTTGGAAATGCCGCTTAATGAAGAAAGTTTCCTGTTTCATGTAAAGGATAAGATGCGCACGCATGTGATACGGCATACTAAATTATTGGGCAAACACGTTAAAAAAGTAGCTGTGTGCGGCGGTTCGGGGGGCTTTTTGCTAAAGCATGCCATAGCCGCAGGGGCCGACGTTTTTATCACTGCAGATTACAAGTATCACGAGTTTTTTGATGCCGAAGGAAAGATAGTTATTGCAGATATCGGACACTTTGAGAGTGAACAATTTACGCAGCAATTATTGTATGAAATAATTAGAAAAAAATTCCCTATCTTTGCCGTCCGTTTAACAGAAGTAAATACAAACCCCGTCAAATATTTTATTTAATGGAACAAACCGTAGAACAAAAGCTTAAAGCTTTATACGAACTACAAACTATCCACACCAAGATTGACAGGATCCGCCAGGTAAGGGGCGAATTGCCAATGGAAGTTGCCGACCTTGAGGACGACGTTGCAGGCCTTGAAACCCGCATCCAAAAGATCAAAGGTGAACTTGACGATGTGGAAGATGACATAGTTACCCGTAAAAACCTGATCAAAGAAGCTCAGGCGAACATCAAAAAATACGAAGGCCAGCTTAACGAGGTTAAAAACAACCGCGAATATGATGCTATCTCAAAAGAAATTGAGATCCAGGGCTTAGATATACAGGTGAGTGAAAAGAAGATCCGTGAATACGGTTTCGAAATCACCAACAAAACCCAGGTTTACGAAAAAGCATTGGCCGATCTGGAAGCCCGTCAGGCCGACCTTGACGCCAAGAAAGAAGAATTAGGCACCATTACTGCCGAAACCGAAAAAGAAGAGACCGAATTAAATGCCCAGGCTGCAAAAGCTATGGACAACATCGAAGAGCGTTTATTAACTGCTTACACCCGTTTACGTCAAAACGCTAAAAACGGGCTTGCAGTTGTAACCATTCAGCGTGATTCATGCTCTGGTTGCTTTAACCAAATTCCGCCTCAGCGCCAGTCAGACATCCGTCAGCGTAAAAAGATCATCGTTTGCGAGCATTGCGGACGTATCCTTGTTGACGAGCAAATGGCTTTAGAAGCTGAAGAAGCATAAGCAACCATTTATAAAATTAAATATATTAAAGGCATCCGGCGGGTGCCTTTTTTTTTGCATTTATTTAGCCGATATTTATCTCATGCCTAAAACCAGGATAACCTATTTTATATTAACAATAGCAACCATTATCCTCGGTTTGTTATCCCGCCATTTTACATTCATCCCTTTATTTATAGGCGACATCTTATGGGCTACGATGGTTTACTTTATCATGAGGTTTTTGTTTATTACCAAAACTACCAAGTTCAATGTTATAGCGGCTTTGCTGTTTTGCTTCGCGATAGAATTTAGCCAGCTTTATAAAGCGCCATGGATAGATGCCATCAGGCACACACTGTTTGGCAGGCTCGTTTTAGGTGAGGGCTTTTTGTGGGGCGATTTGTTGTGTTATGTTTTTGGGGTGGGGATAGGCGTTGGGATTGATAAAATGCGATAAAAAACGTTATCTCCTGTTTAAATCAGTGATCAATAACGGATTTGTAACCCTATGACTATCTAAAAGTTCTTTTGCTGTAAAATCCTTATTGCGCAAGCCAATATACTCGCCACTTGTTAAGCCATAAAGTTGTAAAAACTTAACACTGCCATGTGGCGTTTCAATTGTACCCATTTGGCTATCTATATAAAATACAAAGGCCGTGATCTCTGTATCAGTGTTTACCCGTAAAGGGCCATTCGCCGACATATAGTGGTATTGATCAAATCCTCGCTGGGTTTTGAAAACATATTTGGCAATGTTTTGCAGCAGGTTGGCAGGCCAGGCAATTTTCCTGTCTTCACCCTCTAACGGCAAATACCTGAAAGTTATCTCAAATCCAAAACCACTCACTTCTTCTTCGACAAGCTTATCATCAAAATATAAATTTGAAAAACCAAGAGTTATAAAGTGCAAATGCGACTGCTGTATTTCACTGACAAAGCAGTCAACAGCCCATAAAGGATCTTCGCCTCCCAACTCATAAGGCACAACTGTAGCCCAATGCATTGGTTCCTGCTCGCCATATACTTCTTTTTCCTTTAAAGCAATAGCATCGTAACCGGGCATATCATCTTCTGTATACTGTTCTTTATAACGTTCTATTTTTGATTGCATAAGATTTAAGTTTTAAGTCCCTAAATATAAGCAAAGCCTGTTATTGGTATTTGTTAAATTCTCAAAACATACTCGTCTGTTTCCCCTTCCTTGGTACAAATAAACTATAATCATATTCTGGCATCTGCCTATCGCTCATAAAGCGTTTGCAAGCCATTTTAAACATCTGGTGAATGGATTCGGCCACCTTGCCCTCGCCGCTCATCCGGCGACCGTAATCGCTATCATTCAACTTGCCGTCATGCGTCGAGCGGATCATATTCAGTACCTTTTCGGCGCGATCTGGAAAAGCCTTATAGATCCAGTCGCTAAAAATTTCGGCTATGCTGCCATTGAGCCTCACCATGGTAAAACCGGCGGCTAAAGCGCCTCTGTCGGCGGCGGCTTTAATGATATTAGGCACTTCATTACTGTTTAACCCGGGAATGATCGGCGCTGCCATTACCCGTACCGGGATGCCTTTTTCCGAAAGCTTTTGAACAACCGCCAAACGGCCTGTTGCTGTTACAGTGCGCGGCTCAAGTTTCTGCCTCAGTTGCTCATTAAGGGAGGTGATGGATATGTTTACATGTACCAGGTTCAGCCTGGCCATATCTGTAAGCAAATCGAGATCCCGCAGTATAACGTTGTTTTTGGTGATGATGCTTACCGGGTTTTTATACTTCCAAAAAACTTCCAGCAAGGCCTGGGTTATTTTAAGCTTCCGTTCAACAGGCTGATAACAATCCGTATTGCCTGACAGCATGATGCAAACCGGCTTATAATTTTTTTTGTTGAAATATTGCTCAAGCAGCTGGGGGGCATTGGGTTTAATAATGATCTTGCGCTCAAAATCGAGCCCGGCGCTAAAGCCGTAATATTCATGGCTGTTACGGGCATAACAGTAAATACAACCATGCTCGCAACCCTGGTACGGGTTGATCGAGTACATATGGCTCAGATCGGGACTATTGGATTCGCTTACTATTTTTTTTGGAGTTTCTTCAAAAAGCTGCGTGTTGCTATTTTCAAGCAAAGGCTCGTCAATACCCTCGATATGATCAAGTACATACTTGTTTTTCAGAAACTTATTGTGCGTATTTACCTGCGCCCCTCGTCCTTTAAAAAAATCCGGATTTTCCTCATGTGACATCGAACAAATTTGCTAAATTTATTAGCAAATTACAATTCAATCAGTTTATTTTTTATGCTATACAAAACCAGCCCTACGCGGCTTTTGATCTGGAGTTTTTCAAAAAGCTGGTCGCGATAGCTATCAACGGTGCGCACGCTGATGTTCATGGTTTCGGCAATTTCTTTATAAGTAAGTTCGGTACCGGTAAGGCGAAGGAACTCGATCTCGCGGGGATTAAGCTTTATGTTTTCTAACTTACTGTTAAAGTTAGTGATCAGATGACGGGTTACAAACTCGGGGTAATAAAGCTCTCCCTGCGCAACTTTCAAAAGGGCGTCTTCAACTTCATGCGGCTCCGAATCTTTAAGCAGGTAGCCTTTTACACCCATTTTTACCATGATCAGCACCTTTTCGGCATCTTCGAACATGGATAAAATAATAATCCTGACACCGGGATGTTTGGCCCGCAGCACCTGTGCAGCTTCAACCCCATCCATAACCGGCATGCTGATATCCAACAGTATAATATCAGGGACTATGCCTTTGCTTATCGTATCAATTAGTTCCTGACCGTTTGCGGCCTCAAATAGTATGTTGTATCTTTTAAAATTGGTGACAAGAGCAGCCATACCGCTCCTGAAGAGTTTATGATCATCAACTAAGGCTATTTGAATGGGTTCCTTTAGCATAAATTTGTTGTACCAGGGGATTGAACGACAATTTTATCTGGCAACCCTTACCAGGCGAGCTGGCAATAATTACGTCCGCGCCTACTAAAGCTGCCCTGTTTTCAATGTTCCGCAATCCCGAACCGCCCTTATTATCAACCTTTTCGGTATTGAAACCAGCACCATCATCTTCGATGAGCAAATTAAACATTTGTGCAGTATAATACAAACCGATTTTAAGGTTAGCTGCCTTAGCGTATTTCAAAGTATTATTTACCGCTTCCTGAAAGATCCGGAATATCACCAGCTCGCGCTGTTCGCCTAAACTATATACATCTCCTTCAACATCAAAAATAACATTGATGATACCGCTGCGGGTTAAACGTTCGGTTTCGGTTTCGAGGGTTTTTATAAGCCCCTGTGAGCTGATATGCTCAAAGCTCATGCTTTTTGAAAGGTGCCTCAAATCATTAATGGTTTGCGAAACCAGTTCGCGGTTCTCATTTACACGGGCTTTTTTTTCATCATCAAGGCTATTGTTAAGCAGGCCCAGGTTCAATTTCACAAATGATAACACCTGGGTAATATTATCATGGATCTCGCGGCTTATATCGTTTAGTGTTTGCTCCTGGATCTCTATCTGCGTTTTAAGCATCTCCTGCTTAAATGAGGCTTTAAGATGTTCTTTTTCAAGCTGGTTCTTATTTTGCTTTTTTTGATACATCAGCATAAAGCCAATGATAAATACGCCAAGCAACAGCATTAGCGCAGAACCCGCTATTATAACGAGGATAACCTGTTCTTCCTGAAAGAGCATATAAAGGCTATTGAAAATAAAAAATTCAATGCAAAAGTTGTTAGGTTAAGCAGCGTTGCCGCTATCAGATAAAAATGATAATTATTTCGATAAACCATATAACTGAAACATGAATAAAAAAACGTTGTAGATAAGTAATAAAAAAATATGCCTGTTAATGCCAGAAACGGGGGATGAGTTATCAGCTCAATATATTCGTCAGTATCATTGTTCAGAAGGCGGTAATAATAATTACAGATCATCCATATCAAAAACAAATCTTGAATAACTGTGGCTGCGGTTGCTCTTTTAAATACCCCCTGTATAAACAAAATATCAGCAATTGAGAGTAATATAACAATACCGGCAGCAATAAAAACCTTTTTACGCCTTTTGGGCCGTTCATCAAATGCCTGTATAAACCTTGTAAAAAAAGCAAACAACAGGATATCTTCAATATTATTACACCATGCGTTTGAATGATGAAGATTTAGCCAGTTAAAAAGGTTTACAAAATCGTAAACAAGGATAAAACTTAACAGCGGCAACAAGGTTCTAAAATTATTGTCGAGCAACCGGTATGTAAAAAGGCAGCAAAAAAAAGCCACCACATCCGTTACAAAATAAAAACTCTCTAACATGAATGCTAAAATAACGCATCTATTTCAGCATTCATGCAAATGGTTAATTTATTCTATGCCTTGCACATTGGCGGACATTCTTTTCCTGAACTCAAAGCCTGAAGCCCACTGCCTGCCAATGCCTCAACAGCATCCGATTGTATAGCATCAATATGTTCATCCTCCCCTGTTCCGGCCACTGTACCAACAATAGCAACTGATGTTTGGTGCGGCGCATAGCCATGGTCGGCGGCGTGAACACCAAAGTGTAACCTTACCCCGGTAGCATGCGCCGGTAAATTGTCAATAAACGCTTTTAATTTATCAATCGGGATCCATGTAGACTCCGTGTCACGAACGCTATGTTCCTTATCAATAAGGGTTTTACGGGTATTTTTATACCTTTCCACCATTTCGCGGGCTGCTTTTAAGTCAATAATTTCCATATAATTGGGGGATTAAATTTAGCCTCCAATCTATATAATTATTGCTAAATATCACATCCGTCATTTCACCGTTTTTTATCCCGTTTAAACACGGTAAAAGTAACTGTCAACTTACAACACAATACACTATATCATACGTTAAAAAGTCATGCGCAAGTTTTTACAAAAACTGTTAACCAAGCCGGTTGCCCGGTTGGCCGACAGGCTCTCGTCACGACCGGATAAGAAGCGGGTTAACAGATCATTGAACCGGTTATACAAAAGCCTGCTAACCGGGTCGGGTAAAAAAGGCCTTTTAATACCTTTCGATGCAGAAAAAGGTAAATTCATTATCCTGTCCGATCAACATAAAGGCGCTCGTGATGATATGGATATCTTCGCCCTTGCCGAGAAGAACTACCTTACAGCACTTGATTATTACTACAGCCAACAATTTTTCTACATCAATCTTGGCGACAGCGAGGAGCTTTGGGAAAACTTATTCATCACCATAAAAAAGCACAACAAAGCCACATTTGAAAGCGAAAAACGGTTCATACAACGTAAAGAATTCATGAAAATATTTGGCAATCATGATCTGTTTTGGGACAATGACCCTTTAGCGGCAGTTGGATTAAAGCAAATTTATGATGAAGTAATTAAGATCTATGAAGGAGCTGTACTACAAACAACAGTTAATGGTAAACCACTAAATATATTCATGACGCATGGCCACCAGGGCGATTTGCAAAGCGATGGCAACTGGTTCAGTAAATGGTTTGTATCCAATGTATGGGCACCTTTCCAGGCATATCTGAAGGTTAATATTAATACCCCGGCAAATAACGACTTGCTCAAAACAGATCATAACCGCATTATGTATGAATGGAGCCAGAGGCAAAAAAACACGCTGCTAATAACCGGGCACACACATCAACCGGTATTCAGGTCATTAACCCATCTCGAAAAACTGTATAACGATATCGCGAAAGCAAGGAAAGCCGGAGACGATAACCTGGCCGATGAACTAAATAAACAGATCGTTAATCGGCAAGTGAAGGGTGATGTGGCTCCCGATTTTAGCGCATGCGACCCAAGCTATTTCAATAGCGGCTGCTGTTGTTACGATGATGGCGATATAACAGGCATTGAAATTGCCGATGGCCAAATCCGCCTCGTAAAATGGGAATATAACGCACAAAACCAAAGTGAAAGGATAATACTGGAGGAGTGCAGGCTGGAAGAGCTATTTTAAGACCGAGGTAAAAGGCGAAAGACAACAGGCTAACCTCAATCGGAGAAATCAAAAAATCAATCGGTGTAATCCTAAAAAGAAAAAATCAACGAAATCATCGTAATCAAAAAATCAACGGTCACCCTTCCAGCATAAAAACAAAAAGCTCTTTAGGGCCGTGGGCGCCTAATACCAGTGTTTTTTCAATGTCAGCCGTACGGCTTGGGCCGGTTACCGTGCTGATCATAGATGGCAGTTGGTTGCCATATTTGGTTTTGATGAGTTTAAAACCATCTTTTAAGTCCATAACCATTTGCGAAGTATAAGCCAGTACAATATGCACCGATGGATAGATGCTTAACCTGCGGCCGGCCATATTACCGTTTGAAAGCAGGATGCTTCCGTTACGGGCAATCAAAGCCTCGCAAAGAGTAAAACCAACTTCGGCTTGTTCAAAGTCTTTATCGGTTTCGTAGTGCGGGTATTCAAACTGGTTCAGGATCTCCTGCAACTTAGGTTCCCAGCAGTAAATTTTGTGCCATTTACGTTCTTCGGCAAGGGTAAGCAGGTTTTCAATAAATTGCAGCTCATCCTCACAAAAAACAAACTGGCCTGATACGTTGGTAAACTGTTCGGCGAAGACCACCTCGGGCATTTCATCCGTTGCAGGATAAAGGGGCTGATCTTCCAGCTGAGGGTATGGGTTATCCCTTTTCTCCAAAAGCGCTTTCCTGATTTTTTTAAGCAGTTTTTCTTTTGATGTAGTGATATCCCTCATAACTAAAAAAGCAAAGCCACCAGCTTTGCCGGTGGCTTTGTGTTATAATTTAAAAATTAAAGTTTCGGATCTTCGCTTTCTATTCTTGAAAGTTCAGGATTAGTCAGCGAGTCTGGAATAGCATTGTTATCCACATCCGGATTTAATGCAGCTTCACCGTTTACAAACTTATCATAAGTTGTGCGCTCATCAAACGGACGCTTACCCAGGATTTCTTCCAAATCACTTTGGAACAACACTTCTTTTTCCAGTAACTTCTGAGCTATCTTTTCAAGGCCGTCACGTTTAGCATTCAGCAAGTCTTTGGTTTTTTGATAAACCACATCAACCAGCTTTCGTACTTCAGCGTCAATCATTTCGGCTGTAGTATCTGAGTATGGCTTATTAAATTGGTATTCGCCCTGCGGATCATAGAACGATACATTACCAACGCTATCGTTCATACCATAAATTTTGGTCATGGCATAAGCAAGTTTAGTGATACGCTCCAAATCGCTCAGTGCACCGGTAGAGATTTTACCGAAAACGATGTCTTCAGCAACACGCCCCCCCATAGATACGCTCATTTCGTCAAGCAATTGCTCGGTAGTGTACAAAAACTGCTCTTTTGGCAGATATTGGGCATAGCCTAAGGCAGCGACACCACGAGGAACGATAGATACCTTAACCAACGGATCGGCATGTTCCAGGAACCAGCCAGCAATAGCATGACCTGCTTCGTGGTAAGCAACAATGCGCTTTTCTTCGGGAGAGATGATTTTATTCTTCTTCTCCAAACCACCGATAACGCGATCAATAGCATCCTGGAAATCGGTCATATCAACCGCCTCTTTGTTTTTACGGGCAGCAATCAGCGCAGCTTCGTTACAAACGTTAGCAATTTCAGCGCCCGCGAAACCCGGGGTTTGTGCCGATAGTTTTTTAGCATCTACACCATCAGATAGTTTGATAGGTTTCAGGTGAACTTTGAAGATCTGCTCACGACCAATCAAATCCGGTTTATCGATAGATACCTGCCTGTCAAAACGCCCCGGACGCAATAGCGCTGAATCCAGTACATCCGGACGGTTGGTTGCAGCTAAGATGATAATACCCGAATCGGTACCAAAACCATCCATTTCAACCAGTAACTGGTTCAGGGTGTTTTCGCGCTCATCGTTACCACCTACAATATTGTTTTTACCACGGGCACGGCCAATAGCGTCGATCTCATCAATGAAAATGATACATGGCGCTTTGTCTTTAGCCTGGCGGAACAGATCACGTACGCGTGATGCACCCACACCTACAAACATCTCCACAAAGTCTGATCCTGAAAGGGAGAAGAAAGGCACCTGAGCTTCGCCTGCAACAGCTTTGGCCAATAAGGTTTTACCGGTACCCGGCGAACCTACCAATAGCGCGCCTTTAGGGATTTTACCACCCAGGTTAGTATATTTCTTCGGATTTTTAAGGAAATCCACAATCTCCATTACCTCTTGTTTAGCTTCTTCCAAACCGGCAACATCATTAAATGTAACAGTTACCTGGGCCTCTTTATCAAACAGGGTTGCTTTTGATTTACCGATGTTAAAGATCTGGCCGCCCGGGCCACCGCCCGAACCACCGCTCATCCTGCGCATGATAAAGATCCATACACCGGCAAATAATATCACCATGATAACGCCCTGTACCAGCCAGTTTGATAACAGGCTTTCATGTCCCTGTTCAAATTGTAAAGATACTTTTTGGTCGTCAGGTACATCTTTTTGAGCATCGGCAATAGACTTTTTCAGGCTTTCATAAGAAGCATCTGTAAAAGTAAACTGTGGGCCGCTATTGGTACTGGTATTAAAAAAGTTTTTGTCTTTAGATACGTTACTGGCAAAATATGGCTTTGACAAGCTTTGTTGTTTGATGTAAACATCTGCCATTACCAGATCGCCGCTTTTATAAGCTACAATTTTCTGAACATCATTTGTACGAAGCATGTTTGCCTCAAATTCCTGGAAAGTAACCGGTTTGCCCGATCCGCCGTTTAACAAGGCCGGAATCAATAAAAAGGCCAAAATAACAATACCATATAGCCACATGATATTAAATTTGGGCGGTTTTGGTGAGGGCTTCTTGTTCACAATTTTACGGATAGGTCTTGGATTTTCTGATTTAGAATCTTTAATATCTTTCATTTCTTTTTACGAGCTCAAACTTACAATCTATAATTTAAATTTTACGCGGTAACAGTAAGACTATGCGTTGAGCCTTTTTGTGACGGATGTTTATGCACTTTTATAATATTTAATATCTGCATCGCCCCACAAATCTTCCACTCCATAAAACTCACGTTTATCGGTCCTGAACACGTGGATCACAACATCCACATAATCAAGCAGTATCCACTCGCCATACTCAAAACCCTCTTTGCGCCAGGGCTCGGTTTGGGTGGCTTTGAAAATTTCATCCTCAATGCTATTTGCTATAGCTTTTACCTGTGTCGACGAATCAGCATGACAGATCACGAAATAATCTGATACCGAACTGAATATATTACGAAGGTCTAACCTAATAATATCATTGCCTTTTTTTTCCTGGATACCATGTATTGCCAACTCTGAAATATAGGCAGATTCACTTAACACTTTGTTTTTTACCATCAAAAAGAATTAGTTTTGAACGTTTTTGAGTATAAAATTATTACACTTTGCAAAATAACATATTTTCAGGATTATTTGTTGGTCAAAATTTAGTAACAATTAAACAAGTTGACTCAACAAATAGTTTTCTTAAAAATCTACTGTCAAATTCCAAGCCAGTACCCGAAGGTACGGTCATTATGGCAGAAGAGCAATACGCCGGCCGGGGCCAGCAACAAAATACCTGGCATAGCGAACCCGGAAAAAACCTTACTTTTAGTATTTTATTAAAGCCCCATTTTTTACCCGTTGATGCCCAGTTTGATTTGAACCGTGCGGTAAGTTTAGGGGTGTATGATGCCCTGCATCTATTATTAGGTGATGAGCTAAAAATTAAATGGCCTAATGACATTTACTATGCCGACAGGAAACTGGGTGGCATACTCATCGAAAATACTATACAGGGCGGGCAGCTCAAAGACTCGGTTATTGGCATTGGTTTAAATATAAACCAGGAAAATTTTCCGCCCGGCGCCTCAAACGCCACCTCTGTAAAGCAAATCTTACAAAAGGATTATGATTTAACACTGTTATTATCGGAAATTTGCAACAAGCTTGAAGTATACTACCTGAAACTGAAGGCCGGACAAATTGATTTTGTAAGGAATAGTTACTTAAGCCGACTGTACTGGTTAAACGAGGTTAAAAGTTTTGAGTCAAACAGCGGGCAGTTCAATGGCATTGTAAAAAATGTACTGCCTAATGGCTTGCTGGTTATTGAAGATACTAACGGACAGCAATTAGAGTTTAACCTTAAAGAATTGAAATTTTTAAATAAATAATAAAGTAAAGCACAAATGAAGAAACTATTGGTATTGGTAACCGCGCTTATCATCAGCGTTGGCGCTTACGCTCAGATCGAATCGCCGGTGAGGTGGTCATACGCGGCAAAAAAGGTAAATGACAAAGAAGCTGTAGTATTTTTAAAAGCAACGATACAAAGCGGCTGGCACATTTACTCACAAACCGTAAAAGATGGCGGCCCCATCAAAACCTCATTTGACTTTACCCCATCAAAATTATATGCTGCTATTGGTAAAACTACCGAACCTACCCCGATAACCAAGTATGAAAAAGCATTCAGCATGAATGTTAGCTACTTTGAAAAGGAAGTTGTTTTTAGCCAAAAAATCAGTTTAAAATCACCCAAAGCAACAGCAGTTACCGGCAAACTGACCTACATGACCTGTAACGATATGAAATGCCTGCCACCAGAAGATGTTGATTTCACTATCCCTTTAGGTAAATAATTCAGCACACCTTAAAAGTAGTCATGAAATTATTAAATAAAGGTGCTTACCTGCGCGCCGGGCTTATCACATTAATTACCCTGATTGTTCTTAATATAGCCGGAGCAAACCCGGCTCATGCTGTGCAAAAAAAAGCAGCCGATACTTCGGTATCAGCAGCGGATGTCACATTTACAGATATTCCTACCGCAGCAGATAGCATAGCTATCAGGAAAAAGCAAGCCGATTCGGTAAAAAAGGCAGAAGCCGCAAAAACATCAAAGACGCCCGCAGCTGCTTCAAAAACAGCAGAAAAACCAAAATCACTTTGGCAAATCTTTATTGAAGGTTTACTGGGTGGCTTTACCGCGGTAATTTTGCCTTGTATTTATCCTTTACTGCCTTTAACAGTAAGCTTTTTTACCAAAAAAAGCGGCAGCAAAAGCAAAGCTGTTATGCAATCGCTCATTTATGGGGTATCAATCATTGTAATTTATGTTACACTGGGCTTGCTGATCTCCATCATATTTGGCTCGGATGCACTAAACGAACTGGCAACGAACGGTATATTTAATATTTTCTTCTTTTTGCTGCTCATTGTATTTGGTATTTCCTTTTTGGGCGCATTTGAAATCACACTACCAAGTTCGCTGGCTAATAAGCTGGATGCAAATTCTGATAAAGGCGGCCTTGCAGGTATCTTCTTTATGGCTTCAACATTGGTTGTTGTTTCGTTTTCTTGTACAGGCCCTATTATAGGAACCTTGCTGGTTGATGCAGCCTCAAAAGGTGATCGCCTTGGCCCGGCAATGGGTATGTTCGGCTTTTCTCTGGCTTTAGCACTGCCTTTTACCATATTCGCTTTATTCCCTTCAGCACTAAAAACGCTTCCGAAATCGGGCGGATGGCTTAACAGCGTTAAAGTTGTATTGGGCTTCCTTGAACTGGCGTTTGCTTTGAAGTTTTTATCCAATGTAGACCTGGCCTACCACTGGAACTGGTTTGACAGGGAAATATTTTTATCGCTGTGGATAGCAATTGGCTTACTGATCGGGCTCTACCTGATTGGCAAGATCAAGTTTTCGCATGATAGCGATGTAAAATTCCTTACTACTCCGCGCACGTTCCTGGCTATTATTGTGTTTGCTTTTGTTATTTATATGATACCGGGCTTGTGGGGTGCGCCTTTAAAATCTATTAGCGCGTTTTTACCTCCCGAAGCCACTCAGGATTTCAACCTTTCAAATATTCCGGATGGTTCAGGCTCATCAGCAGCAAGTCCATCAGCGGCCATACCCGCGAGCATTGGCGAACGCAAGTATGCTGCCAACTATACCCGCATCAAAACCAAAGGGTTGGATGCATGGTATGATTACGATCAAGCTTTACAGGTATCAAAGGCCCTGCATAAACCGATACTCATTGACTTTACTGGCTTTAACTGTGTTAACTGCCGTAAAATGGAAGCCAACGTATGGTCAGATCCGCACGTGTTTAGCCGCATTAAAAATGATTTTGTGCTACTGCAGCTGGTAGTTGATGACAAAGCAGAATTGCCTGCGGCGGAACACTTTGTATCAGATTACAGCGGTAAAAAGATCACTACACTTGGCGGTAAATGGAGCAACCTGGAGGCGCAACGCTTCAATTCAAATTCGCAGCCATTATACGTAATGCTTGATAGTGATGGCAACTTACTTAAAGATGCATCGGGTGCAGAAATACCGACATCGCCGGCAAATTATGACATTGCCAGTTATCTTAAATTTTTAGACAGTGGCGTAGCTGCTTACAAAAAATAGGGATCGGGTTCAAAAAATAAGTGTAAATTCGCGCAAAATTCAAATTCCGCGTTTTATTGGTTAGGCGTGGCGTTTGAATAATGAACAATATTTACAACCCTAATTAGTTATGAATAGGTTAGCCTGTTTATAACCGAAACAAAAAAATGACTCAGATCAAAAATATCGGCGTTTTTACTTCGGGTGGTGATGCACCCGGAATGAATGCTGCCATAAGGGCGGTGGTACGTGCCGCCATGTATTACGGAATTGAAGTCACGGGGATCCGCCGTGGTTACGACGGTATGGGCAAAGGTGACTTTTTTACCATGAACCGTAAATCCGTTTCAAACATTATCCAGCGTGGTGGCACAATCCTTAAAACTGCAAGGTGTGATGAATTCAGAACATCCGAAGGTCGTAAGGCAGCATATGAGCACCTGGTAAAAAATAAAGTTGACGCATTGGTAGCCATTGGCGGCGATGGTACTTTTACCGGCGCTAAAGTTTTTGGCAGCGAGTATGATATTCCGGTGGTTGGCTTACCTGGTACAATTGACAATGACCTTGTGGGCACCGATTTTACTATTGGTTACGATACCGCCATTAACACTGTTGTTGACGCCGTTGACAAGATCAGGGATACCGCCGAATCGCACGACCGTTTATTTATTGTTGAAGTAATGGGCCGCGACTCGGGCCTTATCGCTTTACGTACCGGTATTGCTACCGGTGCCGAGGCTATCCTGATCCCCGAAAGCAAAACCGGGCTCGAAGGTTTGTTAAACCGCCTTGAATTTGGCCGTAAAGATAAAACATCGCGTATAGTAATTGTTGCCGAGGGTGAAGATGCGGGCGGCGCGTTTGAAGTGGGCAGGTTAGTGCAGGAAAAGTTCCCTAATTATGATACCCGGATCTCTATTTTAGGTCACATACAACGCGGCGGAGCACCAAGCTGTATGGACAGGGTATTGGCAAGCCGTGTCGGCGCTGCTGCAGTTGAAGCCTTGAGAGATGGGCATCGCAACGAAATGATAGGCCTCATCAATGGTGAAATTGCTTATACCCCGTTTGAGCATGCTATTAAACACCACCAGGGCATTGATCCAAACATGATTAAACTGGTTGAAATGCTCTCTATGTAATTTAAGCTAAAACGATAAATAAAAACAGCCCCGCCTTAATCAAGCCGGGGCTGTTTTATTTGGCAATGGTGCTGTCAACAACAAGCCTTATCGCTGTATCAATTTCGGCACTCACGGTAAACAGGTGCGCTATGATCTCCCTATTTTCGGGGTTAAAGAAATCTTCATGGTCCATTAAGCTGATAAGCCCAAGCATACTTGCCACAGGCCGGCGCAACTCGTGCGAGCTTAAAGAAGCAACATTTCTTAAACGATCGTTCTGACTCACGAGTTCTTTCTGTATTTTGAGCCTTTCGGTAATATCATGACCAAAACAACCTGCACCTATTATATCGCCTGCAGCGGTGTAAATAGGATTAAAATTAACTTCATAATACAAACGCTGTCCATTTACCGGATCGATGCTTTCACTGATAATATCATACCGTTCTCCGCTTAAAGCACGGTTATAGTAAATAGTCCAATCGTCAATTAATTGCTTGCTAAAGCCCTTATGTTTATAGGAGTATTCACCTTTAAAAGGTTTTTGGCCCGTTAAATGAGTCACCTGCTCAACATAGGCCTGGTTCATGTACAAATAACGCAACTCTTTATCAACCGACCAGATATGGTCACGGGTATTATTGATCAATGCTTCAAGGCTGTCTTTCATATGCAAAGCCTCTTCCCGCATTTGCATTTGAGATGTAATGTCCCTGCCTATGCCCTGTATTTCAACTACCATTCCGTTATCGTCGGCGATGGATACAAACTCCCATTCGGTATCATGCAGGTTCCCATTTTTAGCAGGCTTTTTGTGAGCGAGCCTGACGATCTTGCCGGGATTATTAATACATTCCACAAAAGCGTCCTGGCACAGCTGCGCATCCTGCGGAATGGTCGTTTTTGAAAAATGATGACCTATTATGTCAGCCTCATCATAACCGAAGGTTTTAAAAAACCGGCGGTTAGCAAAGCTAAATTTGCCATTAATATCTATCCTTACCAGGAAATTTGTTTGCGAATCAATAAGCGAATTGAGAAACTGTTCGCTCAGACCCGGCTTGCTAAACGGGATCGGAATACGAACACCATCGAGGGCAGAAGTTATATTACTTAATATGATTTTATGGCCGGTAAGGCCATCAATGGCAAGCGTCCGTTTTTCGGTTAGCTGCTTTCGGCCCGCCTCCAGGTGATAGGTCATTTGGATTGACTCGTTCATAGCAAGCCCTTCAGTAAGTTGCTTTACACCGGCAAACGTTTCACCTTTTACCAGTCCAATCAAAAAATCAACATTTTGACGAAGGTGATCAGCGCCTACTTCAAAAAGGCTGTAAAAGCTTTCACTTACAAACAGGTATTTCTGTTCATCGATATCAAAAACAATTGTACAATTTCCGGTTGCAGCCGGGTTTGGGTTAAACATATAAAAAAGCTGTGAATACTTAAAGATATGGCTATTTACATGATAAACAAACAACTACAATAATTTCGCTGCAACTTCCTTCCAGGTATTTACCCGCTCATAGTCGGTAAGCAGCATGTTATGCGGTGAGGTATACAGGATCTTCCGGCCATTAAAGGTGGCGAAGTTTTTGATCCGGTCATCTATCATGATATCTACATCTAAAATCTTGTGCCCGCAAAAAATAATGTTTGTCCACGAAATAAATGGAAAATGTTCTTCCAGCCATTCCTGCTTATCCTCCAGTGAGTACTTGAACTCCATAGCGGCCGATGCTATGTACACATCGTACTTTTCGTGCAGGGCCTTCACTACTTCCTGTGCATCGGGCATCACCGGGATATCCCTGAAAAAACCCCGTTCATTAATATAAACCCTTAGGGTTTCGCTTAAGTGCGGCGGCAGGATCTCCCTAAACTCCTTACCCTCCATATTGCCCAGGCTTATTTCTTCACCATGCCTTTCTTTATACATATTGATGAATTTGCCAATGGTATCGGCAATAACTTCATCCATATCAATTGCTATCCGTATTTTTCTGTTGATGCTCATGGCGGGTAAGTTCCGATTTTTTTAAATTATTGCAATGTTAAGTTTAAAAAACAGCTAAATAAACCAAATCATGCCCTGCAAAAACAACCATTCACCAGTCAACCCAATCAGCCATTCACTTCAACCATAAATAATTAATTATCAACCATTTTTAATTACGATAAAAATTAATACCTTTGCATCCCCGCAGAAAGAACTCCGGGGATAATGTTGAATACATAAAAATTTACAATGGCAACTAAGATCAGACTACAAAGACACGGTAAAAAAGGCAAACCTTTTTATTATATCGTAGTAGCAGACTCACGCGCTCCACGTGATGGACGCTTCATTGAGCGTTTAGGTTCATACAACCCAAACACCAACCCCGCAACTATTGACATCAATTTCGACAAAACTTTAGATTGGGTTAACAACGGTGCCCAGCCTACCGATACTTGTCGTGCTATCCTTTCATACAAAGGCGTGCTGTACAAAAAACACTTACAAGGTGGTGTTAAAAAAGGTGCTTTAACCGAAGAGCAACTTGAAACTAAATTTGCTGAGTGGCTTGACCAGAAAGACAGCAAAATCACCGGTAAAAAAACCAGCCTTAATGTTGCTAAAGACGAAGCCCGTAAAGCCGCTTTAGCTGCTGAAGCTAAGAAGAGCGAAGAAAAAGCTGCTGCTATTGCTGCTAAAAACGCTCCTGTTGCCGAAGAAGAAGCTCCTGCAGAAGATGCAGCAAATGAAGAAGCTGAAAGCGCAGAATAATTTATTGATTAAGCGTACATCTATACGTTTGATTTCTTAAATCCGGATAATGGCGAGGCAAACAGCTTCGCCATTATTGTTTAATTATATTTTAAATGAAAACTGAAGATCATTTCAGGATAGGCAGCGTACTAAAAACCAAAGGCTTAAAAGGCGAGCTACAGATTTACGTTGATTTTGATGGCATTGAAGCCATTAAATTTAACGCGGTGTTTATTGATATTGCAGGGAAAATGATCCCTTATTTTGTATCATCAATAAAGTACCTGCAAAAAAACAACGCCTACTTAAACCTGGAAGATGTTGATACCATTGAAAAAGCATCAACCCTGGTAAAGAGGGATATCTACCTGCCCGGTAAGCTAAAGCCAAAAAAGAAAAAGAGCGAATTTACCCTGAATGACGTGGAAGGCTTTATCGCTATAGATGAAACCCACGGTGAACTGGGCGAAATATTATCGGTGCAGGAATATCCGCAGCAATTAATAGCCACAGTTCAGTACAAAAATAAGGAAGTACTTTTTCCGCTAAATTTAGAGATCATTAAAGGTATTGATGTTGAAGGCGGTGAGATTTACATTGACCTGCCCGAAGGCTTGTTGGATATTTATCTGGAAGGCTAAGTTTGAGATTCAAGACTTTTAGAATAAAGAAATAAGATTTCCCCCATGCCCGTGTACTCACGGGCATTTTTCATTTACCGGGATTTTAAAAAAAATATTTGTCAAATATATTTGACTTTTGTAAAGTTTACTTTACTTTTGGTCAGCCAAACTTTACAATTATGAAATCACGTTTTTTATTTCCGCACTATTGTCGATTAATTGGTTACTTGTGTTTTGTCATAGATATTTTAAAAGCCGTTGCTTTAAAATTTTTTTATCCCCAGGGCTTCGCCCAAACAGGAGATGTCCCCAATATCTGGATGAATATCACAAACGATTTTAATATTATCATCGTTATCATCGGATTATTGCTTATAGCTTTCTCCAAAGAAAAAGATGAAGATGAGCATATTTCACAGCTGCGATTGGACTCATTACAATGGGCGATATATGTAAATTATTGTCTTTTTCTGATTTTAGTCGTTTTGATACATGGCTTTAAATTTCTTGAAATTGTAGCCTACAATGTCATTACTCCTTTGATATTCTTTGTCATCCGGTTTAGATGGAAGGTTTTTTTATTAAATAGAAACCTCGCAAAAGAATCAAATTAAACTATAGTTGATTCAATAAGAAAAATTCAGAATACAGCCATCCTGTGTTTCGAGCAAATTTTACAATCATGAAATCACGTTTTCTATTCCCGCACTGGTTCAGGTACCTTGGGCTTGTGCTTTTCCTGATCCATATCCCCATCGTAATGTTTAAAAAAGAGATGGGCTTTAGCATGCATGAAGAACCGGTAAGCGACGACCTGTTTAACAGCCATCATATCTTTTTCATGACTACCACACTGCTCATGGCTATAGGCCTGTTCTTTGTCGCCTTCGCCAAAGAACGCATTGAAGATGAACAGATCTTTAAACTCAGGCTCGACTCATTGCAATGGGCTATTTATGTAAATTATATACTTTTGGTGGTGAGTTTAATATTAAGTAAAGACACCGAACATATTTTGTTTTTAAATTTATTGGTACCGCTTGTATTTTTCATTGTGCGTTTCAGGTGGAAGATTTTTCAGAACAACCGTCTCATCAACAAGGAAGAGGGGCAGGCATGAAAAATAACATTAGGGTTGAGCGGGCCATCAAAAACATAACCCAGGCCGAGCTTGCAGAGCTTATCGGGGTATCGCGGCAAACTATCAATACCATCGAAAGCAACAGGTACGTGCCATCAACTGTGCTGGCCCTTAAAATAGCCCGTGTATTTGGCAAACCTGTTGAGGACATTTTTTCGTTAGACGACGAGGATTAATTAAACCAATATAACCATGGCAACAAAACCAAGCTTCGCACCGCAGTTAGCCATTCCGCATGGTGTAACCGATATCAGCTTTTACATTAAAGCTTTGGGCGCGGTAGAACTCAGGCGTTTTAGCAATGATGATGGCAGCATCCATGTATCGGAGCTTTCGATAGACGGCACCATTTTTCATTTACATGAGGAAACCGAACGAACGGCTGTGCTTTGCCCCGATACTACAAAGGCTACCACTGTAACCATCGGTCTTTTTGTTGATGATGTGCATGCTGTGATGGAAGCTGCGAGGCAGGCAGGCGCAACAATAGCTTCGGAAGTAACAGATTGGGACTATGGTTACCGCCAGGGTGACTTTATTGACCCTTTCGGGCACCGGTGGATGATTGAGAAGGTGATATAGTTGATATAGAAGCAAGCAACAAGAATCAAGAGACAAGATAAAAAGCACCATTATGGCAAAGCAACCCACCTGCGGCAACGGCAAAATATGCTATATCGAAATCCCAGCCATCGATATCAAGATATCGTCAAAATTTTTGCAACTGTTTTCGGCTGGCATATCCGTACGGATAATCACGGCTCCGCCTCGTTTGATGACGGCGTAGGCGAAGTAAGCGGCATGTGGGTAACTGGCCGCGAACCGATGGGCAAAGCTGGGTTATTGATCTCCATTATGGTTGATGATGCAGAAGCAACACTTAAACTGATAGAGGCCAATGGGGGTATCATTGTTCAACCCATTGGTAAGGATTTTCCGGAAATTACCGCACATTTTACTGATCCGGCGGGTAATTTATGGGGAATTTATCAGCATAGAGGATAACTCATAGAAGCAAGACTGCAAGACTCAGGAATCAAGACAATTTCGGAGAGAGGACATTTTTCAGTAATCTTGCATCCTGATTCTTTTATCCTGAGTCTGAAGAAATATGCGTTTCGATATCATTTCTGTATTGCCTGGTTTGCTTGAAAGCCCTTTTGCACATTCCATTTTGCAGCGTGCGCAGAAAAAGGGGATTTCTGAAATTGTTGTTCATAACCTGAGGGATTATGCCACCAACAAGCAAAAAAGCGTGGATGATTATCCTTACGGTGGCGGCAGCGGTATGGTGATGACCATTCCGCCTTTTGCGGCATGTATTGAAAAACTAAAATCAGAGCGTGATTATGACGAGATCATCTTCATGTCGCCCGATGGCGAAACCCTCAATCAGGCTATCGCTAACCAGCTTTCCATCAAAAAAAACATCATTATCCTTTGCGGTCATTATAAAGGTATCGATCAACGCATCCGCGACATTTATGTAACCCGTGAGATCTCGATAGGCGATTATGTACTTTCGGGCGGCGAACTGCCCGCCGCCGTACTGGTTGATGCCGTAGTAAGGCTAATCCCCGGCGTGTTGAGTGATGAAACATCCGCATTATCTGATTCATTCCAGGATGACCTGCTGGATGCCCCTGTTTATACCCGTCCGGCCGACTGGAACGGCCACAAGGTCCCCGAAATACTTTTAGGAGGCAACACACCCGAAATAGAAAAATGGCGCCACGAGCAGGCATTAGAGCGTACGAAAGCACGACGGCCGGATCTTTTGGATAAAGATTAAACAGCCGTTTCTTTAAACTTAAGGCTCATTTTTGGAAGTTTATCAATAGTACAGGCTATCCAAAAAAGCAGTATCGGCACCACAACATCCAATTGCCTCACGTAAGCACTTGCAAAGCCGCTAAGCAAAAAGTAAACCGTAAAAAGCAGCATTGTTAGTTTAACCGGATAGATGATCTGCTTTCGGTTAATTACACTTATGACTAAACAAATAACGGAAGCCCACAAAAGCAAGGATCCTGTAATAATGTTGCTTATTGTTTGAGTAACCTGGTAGGTATATGAATAAGGAAAATCAAAAAGCATTCGCGAGATGTTGTAGAAGTAATTTTTTACAAATTTTTTAGGTGCGGATTTAATATTCCTGATTGCCGCTTTTTTAAAAAGCTCATCCTGCTCAACACCTTGATGCGCCATGATAAAAGATATTTCTTTGGCATGATTTGCTTGCAGCAGCGAATCGCCTTCGGTTGATTTAAACGGCATCGGGAGTATGGAGTTAGACAGATAGGGAGCCTTCCAGTCGCCATATTCCAAATCATAAGGCGAACTCATCCAGTACAAACTCATCCCTCCGGAATTTCCCCAGTAAAAAATCTTTCCGGTAAGGTGTTGGGTATAGGAAAGATAGGGCACTGTAGTAAGCAAGGCTATAGCGAAGATATATACCGCATTAATACAAGATATTCTTATCGCCTTTATGATACTTAACAGCAAACAGATAATCAAACAAAGCAATATTACATAACCGAAAATGATTTTGGTTAAGGCCAGGAAACCAATCAGAAAACCTGAAAGTACAAGGTATATTGTTTTATGCTTCACAAAATACAAGGTGACGCTGTATACAATACTTACTATTAAAAATGAAGTAAAAACTTCAGTATAAATAGCGGGTAAAAACTGGTAAAGATTAATATAAAATGCCCATATAACGGCAAATAGCATCGCCAGTTTTTCCTTGACCATATACCGCAGGGCCTGATAAAAAAACACTACCGACAGATAAAAGAAAAGCGCGTTTAATAAGGGATACCAAATAACCGGCAAATGCAACGCGGCACAAGGCATAAGTACAATAGGATAACCCGGGCCACTCCATAAATTGATATCAGGCGCGGGGGGCGAATAAAAACCATGAATTAAGTTAGATGCAAAACCTACGTACCTGGGCTCATCGCCATACAACACAGGATATTTAAATTTCAATACACGATAAACGTAATAAACAAGGAACGGTGAAAACAGGAAATAGGGGTTTTGCTTTACATTAAAACGCATATGATATGGCATGTATCAATGATACCAATTTATAGCCTATCTCCGGATATAATTATTCAAAATTCAACGCTTTGTTAAAACATAGCGGTTATATTAACACTGTGTTTTTCCTTAAATTAGATTGCAACCAAATAATGCTCACTGCATTATAATGGCGTTGCAGCTATGAACCCTAACCACACCGAAGCCCAGCTTATTGAACAATGCCGAACCAGCCCGACTGCTTTCGGGCAGGTGTTCGACCGTTGGTATAAACCGGTATTCGGCTACATTATGCGTCGCTGTGGGGATTATGACCTGGCAAGGGATATCGCAGCCGAAACTTTCCTAAAAGCTTTTTTGAAGATAGGTTCATTTAAATGGAGGGGGATAGGCCTGTCGTCATGGCTTTACCGCATTGCCACCAATGAGCTTAATCAGTATTACCGCAGCAGTAAATACAAACCGGAATCGTTACAGCAACTGCTGGAAAACCCGCAGATGGAAAAGCTGCTGCATGACCATGCCGGCAACGAGCGCGAGATGATGGAGCAGGAACTGAAAGCTTACAATGATTACAACCAGATCCGTCAAAACCTGCTTAAGCTTGATATTAAATACCAGGAAGTTATTTCCTTAAGATATTTTGAACAGAAAACAAATACCGAGATCAGCGAGATCCTGGATAAAAATGAAGGCACGGTAAAATCGTTGCTTTCGCGCGGGCTGGAGAAATTAAGAAACATGCTTTAAGCACTGCAACCAAAACCAATTAATGCATTATAAGGGTAATTAACATGAAAGATCAAGAAGAATTTTTAAAGCGAATGGAAAATTTAAAAGTACCCGATGTAAACCCATCCCAACACCAGGACATGGTGAAAATGGCCATCATGAACGCCGGGCGTTCGGCAGCCCTGGGATTATGGCTGGTGATAGTGCCCTGCTACTTTTTGCTGTGCGTATTCATGTATTATCACTTCCACATTAATGCAAACTGGTTTAGTTCCATGTTCAGCGTGATGGTACAGCTGGAACAGGTGCCCTATATCGATTATATCGGCCCGTTGGTATTATTCATCCTGCCTGTTGTTTGCATAGTTATCAACCTGCTTTCCATTATTCATGTACAGGTTCGGCCAATAGATCCCGACAGGCGCAAAATAAAAGAGCTCAATATCAGTATCAGGTTAAAACTGTGGAACATTGTATTGATCCTCATCAGCCTTGCCATCGTGTTCGCGTTCATCAATTTCGCCATGACAGAAAACATCTCCATCAAAAACTAATCATCATGAAATTAAACTGGTTTACCCGCAAAGGGATCGTCTACCTGCCTGTATCCATCATTGGCTGGATCATATTGATCATTGCACTTGCTTATGCTGTTTTTACGTTTATTGATATCGATAAACGCTCGCATTCGGTGAGTGATACGCTCATTAATTTTGTATTTAACCTGCTTTTGATTGGACTGGTATATACACTAATTGCTTATTTCACGGAGAAGAAGCCGGTGCCGGAAGCCATCAAAAAATAAAAACCTATCTGAGCATTACGAAATGGATGAAGCCTCGGAATGTCTTATCAATTTTAATCCCTTGATGCTAATAGCAAGAAAAATGGCAGGGTAAACAACCATCAGTATTACCAATGAAGGATTTCTAATAAAGTTTGCCAAATGTCCTATTATAAAAAATATGTTGATAATTATCGAGTATTTCCACCCCGACGGGTTAATGACATGATCAGTATTCGTCATCTGCTGATAGTAAATATATTGAGCCATCAGTCCAAGCAATAACAAAGCGATAAGAACCCAATCGTAAATACTTTTAAAACGGCTTAAAACAAGGTTGGTAAATGTAAGAATTGTAACAACGCCGGCTAAAAGGGCAGGAACGAGGTTAATAAAAAACAACCATTTAGCAATTATTGTGGCTTGGGAAACTGGATGAATTGATTGGCGCATGAGAAGTCTGATAAATAGTCAAGGTAAAAACTTTAAGTAAATATTTTGACTATATCTGCGCTTTATAACTTTCAATATTTGAAATACTGGATTAAAAATTCAGTTAATACCGGAAAAAACCACAACGCGTTGTTAATAAAAAAACTAAATGTGGAAATTTTTAAATTTGGCTTTCTTTTATTGAAAATAATCCCTATACTTGCAATCCGATTTTTACGGGCTAAAAATCGCATTAAGAGCTTAAAATCATGGATTTAGTAAAATTTGTTGAAGAGCAATCAGTAGAAAAAAAGCAGCTTCCATCCTTCAAAGCTGGTGATACTGTAAGTGTTCACTATAAAATCAGAGAAGGAAATAAAGAACGCGTTCAGGTTTACCAAGGTGTTGTTATTCAGCGTAACAGCGTTGGTGTAAGCGAAACTTTTACTGTGCGTAAAGTATCAAATGGCATTGGCGTTGAGCGTATCTTCCCTGTTAACTCTCCAAACATCGACAAGATCGAAGTTAACAGCGTTGGTAAAGTTCGTCGTTCTAAACTATACTACCTGCGTGCCCTTACTGGTAAAGCAGCTCGTATCAAATCAAAACGCGTTTAATTTACCCAACCGCTTAGCGGTATATAAAAGATTAAAAGGCCTTTCTGAAATAATTTCGGTAAGGCCTTTTGCCATGTGATGGTTTTTGAAAAACGGTCCTCTTAATCTGTTGATTTTCAAATACGAAGGCAAAGGCAAGCTATCAAAGTAAACTACCGCGGGTTTGTAACCCGTGGTGAACCATGGCTTAAGCTTTCGGTTTCAACGATATCGAATCACAGATTACGCCGCCACTAAACCTGCGACAGTGCAACAGCCATAAAAACCACGTCATTGCGAAGCAATCCCCAACTTTACAGAGCGAATTTGCATAGCCGCTATACTAATAGAGGATTACTTCTTACCTCGCAATGACGCATTTAAATAGCTTTTCGAAAAAGCACAAAAAAAGCAGATGAGTTCCCCATCTGCCTTTCTTTATATAAAACGTACGCTAATTATTCGCTATCCGCTTCCTTTGCCGCATCACCACTATCAACTTTTTTAGCTTTTGATGCTGTTTTTTTCTTAACAGGTTTCTCTGCGGCGCTTTCTTCCACTGCCGGATTTTCAGCTGTCTCAGGATGATCAACCACCAGTGACGGAGCAGGAGTAATACTGTTCATGGTAGGTGTTTCCTCTACCAAAACGGCTGGCTCAACTGGAGCTGCAGGCGGCTCAGGAACAACAATTGCATCAGGCTTTGCAGCTTCTTTTACCGGCTCCGGATCAACCAGCTCAGCCAAAACCGTACGACCGCCTTTTACTACATCGCCAATATTTACCAGGATCTTAGTACCCAGCGGCAGGAAAACATCCACTCTCGAGCCAAACTTAATAAAACCGAACTGTTGGCCCTGCTCAACAATATCCCCTTGTTTAACATACCAAACTATGCGGCGGGCCAGTGCACCGGCTATCTGTCTGAACAATACAGTTACACCTTTGCTGTTTTCAATAGCTATAGTTGTACGTTCGTTCTCGGTTGATGATTTAGGATGCCAGGCCACCAGGTATTTACCTTTATGGTATTTAAAATAACTTACCACACCTGCAATAGGGTTACGGTTCACGTGCACATTAACCGGCGACATGAAAACCGATAATTGAATACGTTTATCTTTTAAAAATTCGGTTTCTTCAGTTTCTTCAATCACTACAACCTTGCCATCGGCAGGGCAAAGGATAGTATTTTCGGCGGTTTCAATATCAAAGAATGGACTGCGGAAAAACTGCAGGATGATCAAAAATAAAGCACCCGAAAAAATATAAACTATCCATTTCAGCGTATGCGCAGTTGGCATGTAAAACTGGATGAGCGCATTTAAAACAAAAATGAACAGGATAGTAATAGCGAGTGAGGTATAGCCTTCTTTATGTATGGTCATTATTTATTGTGTTTAATACAAAACTACTAATTTGAAATTAAGTACAGGTATGCATATACAATTGGCGCGGCCATCAGCAAGCCGTCAAACCTGTCGAGCAGGCCGCCATGGCCTGGTAATATGCCCCCCGAATCTTTTACGTTAAGGCTGCGCTTGAACATGGATTCAACCAGATCACCCATGGTACCAAAGTTTGAGATGATAAGCGACATAATGATCCAGTCGAAACAATTGTATTCTGTATAAAAACGGCTCAAAATATATGCCGCCAAAGCGCAGATCAGGATGCCCCCGATAAAGCCTTCCCATGATTTTTTAGGCGAATGTCTTTCAAACAACTTGTTACGGCCAAATTTGCTGCCCACCAGGTAAGCCCCGGTATCATTGCTCCACAGCATAATTAAAAAGCCAAGCGGCACGTGAAAGTTAAAAACACCATCTCCCCGCGTAAAAGCCATGGCATGGAAAAACATGAACGGCACAACAGCCATCAGCAAACCCAAATAAGTGAAGCCAATATTAGTGAATGGCGCGGTAGATTTTTTATATAACTCGCCTATCGGAATAAAGCTAAGCAGTATGGGCAGCAGGATAATATATTTATATGCCGAGAAATAGCAGTTAGCCGCAAAAAAGAAGAACATGATTACGCCGGCAAGTGCCCCAGTAAAACGCTCGGGCTGCATACCGCCCTGTTTAACCAGCTTGTAAAACTCCAGCAAGCAAAACAGGCTCAATAACAGGTAAAAAACACTAAATACATACGGGCCTAACAAATTAGACCCGATCATTACGATAATAAAAAATAAGCCAGTGATGGCGCGTTGTTTCATATATTAATTTGATTGAGGATCATGATCTCAATAGCCTTACTAAAATCCTCCTGGTGAATGTAAACTTCTATTTCGCCAAAGCTCCGGTGCGATGAATCCTGTTTATTCAGCAAAACGGTATCAATATGATTCCCGGTAAGCATTTGCTTAACAATTTCTGATTGGTAAAAATTAGTTGAAGTAAAAATTTTGACCCAGTTTTTTTCCATTTAACTCAACAGCGGGCTTTTTCCTTTAGCAGTATTTCTGTACATAAAAAGCAAAATTAAAATAATTATCAGGCTTAATGCATAGCTCTGGTAATTAAAAACGTGCTGATCGTTAGGATCAAGCGTAATGCGCTTTTGCGAATACAGATACAGGATCACAACCTGGGTGGCATTATTTAAAAAATGCGCCCAAACACTTGTCCAGATACTGCCGCTCCACATTACAAAATAGCCAAAAAACACGCCCAGCGCCACACGCGGTAAAAAGGTAAAAAACTCCATATGAAAAGCACTGAAAAGGATAGCCGTGATCCAGATAGCTGCATGCGGATTTCCTGTCCACCGGATCATGATGGTTTGCAAACACCCCCTGAATAAAAACTCTTCGGCAATGGCAGTTAACAACCCAACTACTAAAACCGCAAAAAGCATGTCGGATATGGTCTTCATTTGAAGCATGGCTTCGGTGGCTTTTTGGGCCTGGGCCTCCATTGCGCGCAACGCATCTTCCAAACTTTTTAATGGGGCCGGCAAAACCAGTTTCTGGTTAACATTTACTAATACCTCCATAACCGGGGATGAACAGATCATGATAGAGAGGATCAGCAATAACAGCACCGGTGGAAATTTGGGGGTAATCTTCAAATAATCTACAGGTTCCCTTACTATAAAGCGCGCAAAAATTACAGGGGCAAGATATAAGGGCAACGTAGTACTGATGATTTGCAACGTCCATAAAGCGGCACCAACATGCGGATTTCGGGTATTAAAAGTAAATGTATCCGTAAGTGTTTGTGATCCGAATATTACCCCGATAATCCCGGCAGCTATTAAACCGCACACAATCAGCATCCCTATAGTTAGCGCAATCAGTATTATAAATTGTAAAAACGGCGTTATTTGACTTCCCTGTGGCTGAGGGCTTTGATATGAGGCTTTTATCATTCGATGTAAAATTCGTATTTTTGCAGGCTAAAGATAAGGATGTCTGTACAAATAGGAAATATTGATTTAGGGGAGTTCCCGCTGCTGCTGGCGCCGATGGAAGATGTGAGTGATCCGCCCTTCCGTTATGTGTGCAAGCAAAACGGCGCGGATATGATGTATACAGAGTTTATTTCAAGCGAAGGCCTTATCCGCGATGCGGCAAAAAGCAGGCAAAAGCTGGATATTTTTGAATACGAAAGGCCTATCGGCATCCAGATCTTCGGCAGTGATATTGACCACATGCGCGAAGCTACCGAAATAGCTACGCTGGCCAATCCCGATTTAATGGATATTAATTATGGCTGCCCGGTAAAACAGGTGGCCTGCCGCGGTGCCGGCGCAAGCCTTTTACAGGATATTGATAAAATGGTAGCCATGACCAAAGCGGTTGTTGAGGCCACACATTTACCGGTAACCGTAAAAACCCGCCTGGGCTGGGACGATAACACTAAAAATGTTTACGAAGTTGCCGAACGCCTGCAGGATGTGGGGATCAAGGCACTTACTATACACGGCCGTACCCGCTCGCAGATGTATAAAGGCGAAGCCGATTGGTCGTTGATCAGGGATATCAAAAAAAATCCGCGGATAAAAATCCCCATTTTCGGCAATGGCGACATCGATTCGCCCGAAAAAGCAGCCGCTTGGCGCATGGAATATGAGGTTGACGGCATGATGATCGGTCGTGCGGCGATTGGTTATCCATGGATTTTCCGCGAAATAAAGCATTATTTTAAAACCGGCGAATACCTGGATAAGCCAACAATTGCCGAACGTGTGGCAGCTTGCCGTGCCCATTTATACAAATCACTAGAGTGGAAAGGCCCTAAAACGGGCATTTTTGAGATGCGCAGGCATTACTCTAATTATTTTAAAGGTATAGATCATTTCAAAGAGTTCAGGATGCGTTTTGTTACTGCCCCTGACCTTGAAGCAGTTGACCAGATATTGGCCGAGATCGAAGAAAAATATGCCATCGAAATGGCTTAATATTTGCTCCCTTTCCATATATTTGAAATAAACGATACTTGTCACATGGTTACCACTATAACTGAGGGTGTTAAGGTTTCCATCGAAACCATATATCAGCCGGAGTATTCAAACCCGGCAAACGATCATTTTATGTTTGCCTACAAGGTAAGCATCGAAAACATGACCAACTACGCCATCAGGTTGATGAGCCGTCACTGGTATATATTTGACTCAAACGGTGCAAAGCGCGAAGTGGAAGGCGAAGGTGTAGTAGGCCAGCAGCCTGTTATTGAGCCGGGCCATACCCATGAGTATGTATCAGGCTGTAACCTTAAAACCGACATGGGCAACATGAAAGGCGAATACCACATGATCCGCCTGTTGGATAACGCCAACTTCAATGTACAAATCCCGGAGTTTTATCTGATAGCGCCATACAGGTTGAATTGAGAGTCAAGACGGCAAGATTCAAGAAACAAGAAAGACACTTAAAAAATATAACGGCCTAATTGATGATTCAGTTAGGCCGTTTCTTTATATATGAGTATTAAGATTGGGGCTATCGTTGTCTTTCCCTATGCGGTCTTTCTTCGCGCGGAGCCAAAGCTTGCCTGCGGGGAGCCCTGTTACTATGCTGCCCGGCGGGTCTTGCACCAGCATTATTTGTAGCGGCAACATTTGCCCTTCTGGCAGGAGCGTGGCTGTTAGTAGCATTATCAGCAGATGGAGCAGCATTAGCTTTATGCGCCTGGCCATCCCCGGCATTTGCTCTTGATGATGGTTGCGCCCGGTTTCCTTCAAGGGTAAAACGGCTTCCGTTGACCTTGTTCATCGCAGCGGTTGCCGGATGCCCGTTATTATTTTTTGCAAATTGGCTTGGGTCTTTTACCGCAACCTGCCGGTGGGTAATCTGATCAGCCGTAGGCTGTATGTGACTTTCCTTTTCGGCAGCCTGCTCTTGCGGCTGTGGTTTTGCGGTCACACCACCCGGTCCGTTAAAACTGTTATTATTAACGGTAACATTGTTATTGATAACAGTTTTGTTGACATAGGTATTATGCACAACCGTGTTATTAACATTCACAACAGCGGTATTGTACTGAAATGAGTTGCCGGCCCAGCGCCCGCCAACATAACCGGTTCCAACATAACCATAGCCATAATTAACCCCGCCGTAAAACCCGATATGGTGGCCCCAATAACCCTCATGGTAAACATAAACAGCACCGTCGTAGCCCCAGTAACCCGGCGTCCACAAATATCCCACCCTGGGTGGGCTTACCCATACACCCGGAACCCAGTAATATCCGCCATCCTGGTCATAAGCCCAATAACCGGGTGTCCATAAATACCCGTCAACAGGGCAGGGCGGCTGGGTATAGGTTGGCAATACAGGCGGTGCTATATTTACAGAAACACCTATACTGATTTGTGCATAGGTTTTAACGGATGCTACTGACACTATCAAAAGCACCATAAATACACTTGCTATTTTTTTCATGATATATGATTTTACCCAAACCTACCCGTGTAACATGAACATTACATTAAGTTTCGGCCTGTTAAATGAACGAAACATGAAGTAGAGACAGGAAGTCAAGATTCAAGAAACAAGAAAAGAAAACTTAAAAAGAGAAAGCCCTAACCGAATTGTCGATTAGGGCCTTTTTGCTTCTTGATTTCGTTCTTCCTTCTTTAACTCTTGATTTCTTGCCTCCTGCCTCTAATCTTAATTCCTCCTGTTAAACAAAAACGAAGCATAGTAAACCAGCGTAGCCAAAGCGCTCAACGCGGCAACTACATAGGTCATGGCAGCCCACCAGAGGGCATCTTTTGCCATTTCATGTTCTTGTCCGGTTTGTACTACAGCATAATTGTTATCCAACCAGGCTAACGCCCGGCGACTTGCATCAAACTCAACCGGCAGGGTTATAAAGCTAAAAAATGTAACCAGTGCAAGCGCGGCAACACCAACTGCCAAAACATAAGGGCTACCTGAAAAGAATAACAGCATAATGCCGATGAACAAAGTCCACTGGGTAATAGTTGATGCCACGTTGATAACGGGCACCATAGCCGAACGGAAACTTAGCCAGCCATAAGCTTCGGCATGTTGCACAGCATGGCCGCATTCATGTGCGGCGACAGCGGCAGCGGCGATACTGCGGCTGTAAAAAACATCGGTACTCAGGTTAACTGTTTTCGTTTCGGGGTTATAATGATCGGTAAGCTGTCCTTCAACACAAATTACCTGTACATCAAAGATACCATGGGCGCGCAGCATCTTCACGGCTACTTCCTGTCCCGATAAGCCAGACATTAAGCCAATTTCAGAATACTGCTTAATTTTACTCCTGAACCGCCATTGTACAATAAAGCTTACCAGGGCAACAATAATCATCAGGAACCAGGCCGAGTTCGGCGCGATGTATCCCATAATTAATGATATGTGATTCATATGATATTGATAAATATAAGTTAAAACTAAGTAGGTTGAAACCTTACAAACGTTACAGCGCTTGTTCAAAAACTATTCCGCTTTAAGCAAAAGTTTAAAAGCATTCGGTTACCTCAAAGTTTTTGCCTCCCGAATAGCTATTTTTGAACATGTTAGAGCCATCATTTTCATACTGGGAGCGTACAGCCTTTACTGATAATGCCGATGTTATCATTATTGGCAGCGGACTTGTTGGCCTTAGCGCCGCCCTTCAGTTAAAAAAACAGCAACCAACCTTAAAAGTTTTAGTGTTGGAACGAGGCTTCTTACCGTCAGGCGCCAGTACTAAAAACGCTGGTTTTGCCTGTTTTGGTACAGTTTCGGAGCAAATTGAGGCAATAAATCATTCATCAGAAACGGAGGCCATGCACCTGGTAGCTTACAAGTGGAAAGGACTGCAACGTTTAAGGGAAAATTTGGGTGACGCTAACATCGATTATTATCAATATGGCGGGCATGAACTGTTTATGGATCATGAGGAAAGCCATGCACGTGAGTGTATTGATCAAATAAACCACCTTAACAAATTATTAAAACAAGCTATAGGCCGGGCTGACATTTATTCAGTAGCCGATGAAAAAATTGCAGGTTTTGGCTTCAATAAAGTGAAGCATATCATATACAACCCTTTTGAAGGACAGATTCACACCGGCAAAATGATGCGTGCTCTATTATATAAAGCATACCAACTCGGCGTATTGGTACTTAATAATTGTGGCATTTCCGTTATCGGGCAGGAAGATCAGCACATCAGGCTAAGTACCTCGCAAGGTATTTTTAAAGCGGGCAAAGTGATCCTGGCTACAAATGCTTTTGCAAGCCAGCTATATCCTCAGCTTGATGTAGTACCCGGCCGCGGACAGGTAATGATTACCAAGCCTGTTCCAGGGTTAAAACTTAAAGGCACTTATCATTTTAACCAGGGTTATTACTACTTCCGCAATATTGATGGGCGGGTATTGTTTGGCGGCGGCCGTAACCTCAATTATAAAGCGGAAGAAACCTGGGATTTTGGCCATACCGATGAAGTTAAACAGCAATTGATAAACTATCTGAACCAGGTGATTCTCCCCGGCCAAAATGTTGAGATTGATTATTGGTGGAGCGGCATCATGGGTTTCGGGCAGGACATCAGCCCGATAGTAAAACAAGTGCAGCCTAATATTTTTTGTGCTGTGAGATGCAATGGCATGGGCGTGGCGATGGGGAGTTTGGTAGGCGAGGAAGTAGCAGAGTTGTTACTTAATTCGTAAGTAATTGATTTTAAAAGCCCGATAAATTGGGATGTAAAAACGGCCTCTTAACCACATCATTGAACCCATTGCGTGCGGCCCCCCGGAGCGGAGACACGGTAAGGAGCCCGGGCCGAAGCAACGCTCTGTAATCGTTGATTAAAATTGTTTGCCGATTTTGTGTGAACCCGATTTGATGAAACTAAAAGAATTCATCGAATTTATTTAGCATTCTGTTAATTGATCAAATTACAGGATCTGGGTTCAGACAACAGTAAGCACAGGTAAAAATAACCTGTTATCAGCTAAATAGATAAGCGCCTGGCACTGCTGTAAATCTTTTTTGAAAATTTTTCAAATCACTGTTGAATATTTGATTTAAAAGTCTGATATTTGCAAACTCTTTTTGGATAAAGGGTTGATAATTAAAAATATTTGTCATGTCAAGAATTTGTGATCTAACAGGAAAAGGATCTATCGTAGGTAACAACGTTTCAAACTCAAACGTTAAAACAAAACGCAGGTTTCATCCTAACTTGAAACTTAAAAAGTTTTATATTCCTGAAGAAGATAAATGGATTACCTTAAAGGTATCTACTTCTGCTGTAAAAACTATCAGCAAAAACGGTATTACCGCCTGCATCAATAAATTTGTTAAAAAAGGCTACATTTAGTAGTTAGCTTTCAAGTTTAGCAGTATAATAAAATTGAAAAATTACGTAAGCCGTGAGGTGACACGTACAACATAAAAAGAAAATGGCAAAAAAAGGCAACAGGGTTCAGGTGATTTTAGAGTGCACCGAACACAAAACAAGCGGTATGCCAGGCATGTCTCGCTATATCACCACTAAGAACAAAAAAAATACAACTGAAAGATTAGAGTTGAAAAAATTCAACCCTGTTTTGAGGAAAGTAACCGTTCACAAAGAGATTAAATAATTAGTTGACCGAATTGATTGGCTCATTAAGTTTTAATTTGATATGGCCAACTCAATAATTCACTAAATCAATAATTAAACAACATGGCAAAGAAAGTAGTTGCAACGCTGAAAGTAGCAGGTAAAGGCAAAGAATATTCAAAAGTGATCACCATGAATAAATCACCTAAAACTGGTGCTTATTCATTCAAAGAGCAAATTGTCCCTAACGATTTAGTTAAGGATGCAATTGCAGGTAAAACTATATAATCACTCTTTGATTAAAATATTGAAGCCGTCTTGTTTTAACGAGAGGGCTTTTTTTGTTGAATGAAATTAGATGTGCAAATTTCAGGTGTGCAAATGCGCAGATGAAGGAAGGTGATTTGATATGGCAACATATTTGAATACTGAAATTAGTACATTGAACAAACAATCTGCACATCTGAAATTAGCACATTTGCATATCAACGAACATGGGATTATTTGATTTTTTTAAGAAAAAGGAAAACACGCAGCAGGAACAGCAGGCGCTTGATACCGGTTTGGAAAAAACCAAGGATAACTTTTTTTCAAAGATCACCAAAGCCATCGCCGGTAAATCAACCGTTGATGATGATGTGTTGGATGAGCTGGAAGAGATCCTGGTTACATCCGACGTTGGCGTAAGCACCACGCTCAAGATCATTGACAGGATCCAGGCCCGTGTTGCTCGCGATAAATACGTAAGCACCAACGAGCTGAACGCCTTGTTAAAAGATGAAATTCAGCAACTGCTTGCCGAAAACAACAGTAACGACTTCCGCAATTTTGAATATGGCGATCATAAGCCATACGTAATTATGGTGGTTGGCGTTAACGGCGTAGGTAAAACTACTACTATAGGCAAGCTGGCTCATAAGCTAAAGCAGGCTGGCAACCAGGTTGTTTTAGGCGCTGCCGATACCTTTCGCGCAGCCGCGGTTGACCAGATTAAACTTTGGGGTGAACGTGTTGGTGTAAAAGTTGTTGCCCAGGCCATGGGATCCGATCCGGCTTCGGTTGCTTATGACACTTTGCGTTCAGCAGTGGCCAATGGTGATGACGTGGCTATTATAGATACTGCCGGAAGGTTACATAATAAAGTTGGCTTGATGAATGAGCTAACCAAGATCAAGAACGTGATGCAAAAGGTAATCCCGGGTGCCCCGCATGAGATACTGCTGGTACTGGACGCCTCAACCGGGCAAAACGCCATTGAGCAATGCAAGCAATTTACCGAAGCTACCAATGTAAACGCCCTGGCGCTAACCAAATTGGATGGTACAGCTAAAGGTGGTGTGGTTATAGGAATATCAGATCAGTTTAAGATCCCGGTTAAATATATAGGTGTTGGCGAGGGAATGGATCACCTGCAGCTGTTTGACAGGCAGGCGTTTGTAGATAGCTTATTTAAGCAATAACAGCCCCGCCCAACCCTCCCCGGTAGGGAGGGCTAAATGAACTTGAAAGTCTCCCCTACCGGAGGAGATTTAGAGGGGGCTTCCCTCAATGATTAGTGTGTTATGAAGACAAAAGAAATTTCCCGTCCATCAGTTAAACAGGCCAAACCCCGTGTAAACGTGGTTACGTTAGGCTGTTCAAAAAATATTTACGATTCGGAAATATTGATGGGCCAGTTGAAGGGCAACCAGTTTGATGTGGTGCATGAGGCCGAGAAGGTAGGCAAAAATGATATTATAGTAATTAATACCTGTGGCTTTATTGATAATGCCAAGCAGGAATCGATAGATACTATTCTGCAATACAGCGAACTTAAGGAGCAGGGCAAAGTAGGCAAGGTGATTGTTACCGGCTGCCTGAGCGAACGCTACAAACCCGAGCTTGAAGCCGAGATTACCAATGTTGATGCCTACTTTGGCACTAATGACCTGCAAAATTTATTAGCTACCGTAGGCGCAAACTATAAACACGAGTTGATAGGCGAGCGTCTATTAACCACACCTTCGCACTTTGCTTACTTTAAAATTGCTGAAGGTTGTAACCGTCCCTGTTCATTTTGTGCTATTCCGCTGATGCGTGGCAAGCACCTGAGCTCACCTATTGAGCAACTGGTTGAGGATGCTAAGAAATTGGCTAAAAACGGAACAAAAGAACTGATCCTGATTGCACAGGATTTAACCTATTACGGTCTTGACCTTTACGGCAAACGTAACCTGGATGAGCTGCTTCGTCGCTTATCTGACGTGAACGGAATTGAGTGGATCAGGCTGCAGTACGCTTACCCTTCAGGCTTCCCAATGGAGATCCTGGATGTGATGAACGAGCGCGAAAATATCTGCAAATATATGGATATGCCGTTGCAGCACATCACCGATAACATGCTGAAATCGATGCGCCGCGGTATTACCAAGCAAAAAACCATTGATATTGTGAACGAGATCCGCGATCGTGTACCGGGCATTGCTATGCGTACTACGTTAATCACCGGTTACCCGGGCGAAACCCAGCAGGATTTTGAAGAGATGGCACAATGGGTTGAGGATACCAGGTTCGACCGTTTGGGCTGTTTCACCTATTCGCACGAGGAAAAGACCCATGCTCATACTTTGGTTGATGATGTACCTGAAGAAGTAAAACAGGAGCGTGCCGATGCCATTATGGAAATCCAGCAGGGCATTTCTTTTGATAAAAACCAGGAAAAGATCGGCAATACCTATAAAGTGCTGATTGACAAAAAGGATGGTGGCTATTTTGTTGGCCGTACAGAATTTGATTCGCCCGAGGTTGATAACGAAGTTTTGATTGATGCCAGCATTGATTATGCTACCGTTGGCAGCTTTGTTAACGTAAAGATAGACAGCGCCGAAGACTTTGACCTTTATGGACAAATTGTAAAATAATGTTAATTTGCGGTCGGCTGTAAAGCGATTTGCGATTTATAATCTAATTTCGACATCAGCATTTAATTTTATTTGCTGATGTTTTGTTTTAGGCCAAATCCGAAATCGAACATCCCAAAACCGAAATGAAAAATGGACGCTTCCTGTATAAGTTATAAAGATACCGGTTTTTTTTCAAGCACAGTTGCCGAATACATCGACAATAAACCCGAACTACGGCCTTTTTATGATTACCGCCCGGATATGGCCGGTTTTGCCGAGTTTTTGAAAAACAAAAAGGTAGTTGCTGATCGCGAAGTGTTGGTACGTGTTTTAACTAAGCAGTACGAGTGTTTAGGCAAAGAGCCGGGTAAATTATGTACATATTCAACTGTCCTTACAGCCCAAAACCTGGAGCTGTTAAAACAGGATAATACCTATACCATTACAACCGGCCACCAGTTGAATATCTTCGCCGGACCTTTATATTTCCTTTATAAAATTGCAACGGCCATTAAACTGGCGCAGCAGTTAAAAGCCGCCCATCCCGATAAAAATTTTGTGCCTGTTTACTGGATGGCCAGCGAAGACCACGACTTTGCCGAGATCAACTATACTAACATAGGTGGTAAAAAAGTGCACTGGTGGTACGAGGCTTCGGGAGCCACAGGTCGTATCGACCCGGTGAGCATGCGCCAGGCACTTAACCAATACAAAGGCGTTTTAGGCATGGAAGGTCACGCTACTGACCTTGCCGAAATTGTTGAAACCGCCTATACCAAATTTGATAAGCTTGCTGATGCTACCAGATATCTTGTTAATTCACTTTTCGGACAATATGGTTTAGTTATCATTGATGCCGATGACCATGAATTTAAAAAAGAGTTCGCGGCCATTATTGAGCAGGATATCATTGGTCAGCATAGTTTTAAAAACATTACCGAAACCAACCAAAAGCTGCATGAGCTTGGTGTACACATCCAGGTTAACCCACGTGAGATCAATTTCTTTTACCTCAAAGATCAGCTTCGCGAGCGGATAGTTTTCGAGAATGACAGCTACCAGGTGCTTAATACTGAAATCAGGTTTACTGAAGCTGAACTGAAAAAGGAGATCGCCGAATATCCCGAACGCTTTAGCCCTAATGTAGTGATGCGCCCGCTTTACCAGGAATGTATTTTACCAAACATTGCCTACATCGGCGGTGGTGCAGAGGTAGTTTACTGGCTCGAGTTGAAATCCAATTTTGATTATTATAAAATTGATTTCCCTATCCTCATCCTTCGCAACTCGGCTTTGGTGATCAAAAAAGAACAGGCCGCCAAGGTTGAACGTATGAACCTTGACGCTATAGACCTGTTTAAACAAAGCGATGCCCTGCAAACCTATTGGATCAAAAAGCACAGCGGCCATAACCTGAGCATTGCCGAAGAATGGCGCGAAATGGAGAACCTTTTTGAGAAAATAAAACTCCGCGCATACAAAATCGACCCTACACTTTCACCATCAGCTGCGGCTGTACAGGCCCGCCTTAAAAAGGCAATGGATAACCTTGAAAAGAAACTGATCCGTGCCGAAAAGAGAAATTATAGTGTACGTTTGGAGCAGCTAACCGCCGTTAAAGCCGAGCTCTTCCCGAAAGACAGCCTGCAGGAGCGTTCTGAAAACTTCGGCCTTATGTATGTAAAATGGGGGCAAACTTTTATTGATGAGCTTATCCGCTTGTTTGAACCGCTTGATTTTAAGTTTACGGTATTAACGGAGAAATAACACTGTATCGTCCTAAAAAGATTTACCAGCCGCGGGGTTGTGGGGAAGACGCAATTATGCGTCTCTACGGGGGCTACCCTACATTCACCGCATCCGGAAACCTCAATATCAAGCCGGGGTCAGGTATATTCTTCTGCCAGATCTCTTTTTCTGAAAACTTAGCTACGCCGGGATAATCGCCTTGTTTACCTTCCATATCAAACATCAGCTGGAAATGTAAATGCGGCGGCCAATGGCCGTTTTCATCGGCATTGCCAAGGGTTGCTATTTGGTTGTTTTTAGACACAGGCATACCTTTAGAAAGCCCGTTCAGGCTTTTACGGCTTAAATGTCCGTACAGGCTGTAAAGGGTTAAGCCGTCAAGATCGTGCTGCAAAATGATGGTTGGGCCGTAGTCGCCGATGGTATTATTATCCTGGCAACTGTGTACCAAGCCATCAAGCGGGGCATATACAGGCGTTCCGGCAGCGTTCCAGATATCGACGCCCAAATGCAGGCGACGAGGCTCATCATCTGTGTCAAAATGACTGCTAAAGGCATAAATGGTACGGTGTTCCATATACCCGCCAATACCGTAACGGCAATTGTAGTCGCGCAGCTTTTCGCTCACTAACTGGCTAAACATCCACGGCTTGTTAATAACCTCAGCCGTCAACTCCTTATTGGCGGCGGTAAGGTCAAAATGGTAAAGGCGGTCATGATCTGCATCAAAATCAACCACTTTGCCAATGGCTTCGGGATGATTGTTAACGTAATTAGCAAACAAGGTGTGCCGGTCCATCAGTGGCTATTAGTTTTCTTCGGTATCGGGCTGGCGTTCCTCTTTACTGATCTTATCAAAGATCTTGTCCATGCGTTCAACGTATTCGCTGGTGTCATCAACAAAAAACTCAAGCTGCGGAATGATCCTTACCTGGTCTTTGATGCGGGCGCCCAGTTTGTACCTGATCTCCGAAGCGTGCGATTTGATGGTATGCAAAGCGGTTTGCACATTAGGATTGCCCAAAAAGCTTAAAAATATACGGGCTATGGCCAAATCGGGCGTTACGCGTACCTTGGTTATGGTTACCAGTGTATTAGGCAAATAATTCATGCCTTCGCGCTGAAAAATAGCTGCAAGGTCTTCCTGTATTACTCCGGCAAATTTTTGCTGACGTTTTGATTCCATGGGTTGTTAGTTACGCCGATAAGGCAGATGAGTGTTTAATGCTTAATGCAAAAGCCTAAGTTATTGTTTTAGGCTTTTATTAACAATGGCGGCAGGGGGTTAATTACATACGTCCTGCGGGATCTCTTTGGTTATTTTTACTACTTTTTTCACAACGAGGGTACTGTCATATTCAGACCCGCGGCCGACATCGCCGGATTTTGATTTTATGCCTTCAACCTCCACATAAACCGGTTCGTAAGGTTTTTCGAAATTGAGTTGGGAATACTGAAGCTCCAGTTGGGCCGAACTGTCAACAGCCCAAAACTCCTGGCCGCTATCGCAATCTTTAAATGATTTAATTTCGGGCCCCGCGCTGTACAAGCCTTTATAAAGCGTAACCCCATCTTTTTTATGGGCATCATTATTACATGCGTAAACAGCAATAACAACAAGCAGCAAAACAAAAACTTTGATATACCTCATACCCATTTAACAAATTTACAAATCCTGTTTGATTTCATCCAATCCTTTAATACTTAAACGGGCGCTGATGCCGGCAGCTATTACCGAAATGCCGCCAACGGTTAGCAGCACCAGGCCAAAATCCTTAATTTTAAGGTCGATAGGATACGAGTCTAACACCGACATTTTGGCCCCCATTTTTATCCATCCGTAATGCTGCTGCAGCAGGCAAAAAATGGTGCCCAGCGTTATGCCGATAACACAGCCAATAGCGGTGATCATCATTCCCTCAAAAAAGAAAATCCCCTGGATCATATTTTTATTGGCGCCCAGCCCGCTTAAAATGGCAATGTCCTTGCGCTTATCAATAACCAGCATGGTTAACGAGCCAATGATATTAAATATTGCGATGATAAGCACAAAGGTAAGGATCATGTAAACCGCCCAGCTTTCGTAATTAAGGGTTTTGTAAAGCTCGCTGTTTTGTTCCTTGCGGTTTTTTACGGTAAAGTTATTCCCTATTTTATCCTGGATGTCTTTTTGCATGGCATCGATACTGGTGCCGCGCTTAAAATTAAGCTGTAGTGAAGAAACATTTACCGGCTGGTCAAGCAGATCGCGGGCAAACTCAATGGGGGTTACAGCTATATCATCAAATTCCTGCTGTATGGCAAATACTCCTGATGGATTAATGCTGCGTACAACAAATTCATTTAAAGGATTAGCCGAATTTTCCGCACCGCGCCGCGGCGAATAGATCTGCATGGACGAAAGCTCGTCATGAACATTAATACCTAAGCTCCCCTGTATGGTAGCGCCAATAACGGCAAAATTTTGATCGCCGCTTTTAAGCGTGAATGAGCCGCTGGCTATGGTACTATCGAGCTGGTTGTTTTTCAAAAAATCATCGCTCACGCCCATCACGGTACCTAAAAATGGTTTATCGCCATATTTGATCAGGGCTTTTTCCTGCAATACTTCGGTAAATGAAAATACGCGCGCATCTTTATGCAGGGAAGCAAAGTAAGGTGTGTTGGGATTAAAAGTTTTGCCCAGTTTGGCTTCGATCTTTATTTCGGGCGTAAAGTTGCTGTATAACGAAAGGATAACTTTTTCAAAGCCATTGAACACCGAAAGAATGATAAGCAAAGCCGCGCTGCCAATGAGCACCCCCAGCATGGATATACCCGAAATAATATTGATAGCATGCATTTTTTTGCCCGAGAACAGGTAACGTTTTGCTATGTAAATGGAGGTGTTCAATTGTGTGGGAATTATGCGTTCAGGTTTTGCTTATGCTCAGTAAAACGTTGCTATGATGTTAACTAAGTTAAAAACGGATTGTTTTGTTTTTCGTAGCCGATGGTTGTTTCGGGGCCGTGGCCCGGATAAACGGTAACATCATCAGGCAGCGTAAACAGTTTGGTTTCGATGTTATCAATCAGTTGGGTGAAGTTACCTCCCGGCAAATCCGTGCGACCGATACTTTGCCTGAACAGGACATCGCCCCCTATCAATATCTTAGCCTCTTTATCATAAAAACACAAGTGAGCGGGTGAATGGCCGGGTGCGAATATCAGATGCAGCGTAGTATTGCCAAAGTGAACACTGCCGGTTTCAGGCAAAAATTCATCTGGCATAGGCGATACATCGTAACGGAAGCCCATAGATGGCGCATAAGCTACCACAGCAGCCAATACTTCCGACTCGCCAACGTGGAAACGGGGCTTAAGGCCATACTGGTCGAATACAAATTTATTGCCCAGCACATGATCGATATGGCAATGGGTGTTGAGCAGCATAACAGGCTTGAGGTTATTGTTTTTGATAAAGCCAACCACGGTGTTTTGCTCTGGTGCAGTATACATGCCCGGGTCAATGAGCACACATTCGCCGGTTTCATCATACAAAATATAAGTATTCTCCTGGTAAGGGTTATTTACAAATGATATAACTTTTGCCATGCGGTAAAAGTACGGAATAAATTGATTGGGTGCTTGGGGTAAGATTGAGCGATCGCTATTGCGCACGAAGCAATCTCCTATTGGCAGGTACGCCCTGTAAAGTTCGCGATTGCTTCGTTCCTCGCAATGACGATTGTTATATAATATTACGCCGCCGTTGCCCCTTCAATTAACTCCACCTCCGCTACCGGGCTGAACAGATAGATCCGCTTAGTAGCCACTTCAGTACATTTAAAGCGTTTACGCAACTTTTCGTCCTTGCGGAACACCCTGCCGTCCTTTAGCTTAAATAATGCCTTAAGCGGAATCTTTTCTACCGTTAAAATTGCTTCGGATGTTTTAGGGGGATCATATTTGCGCAGCGAACGGTACAGGTTCAAATCTGAGCAGCTTGACGCCGCCGGGTTATCCAGGTAGTTTACAATAGCCTTTTTAACATCTGCCGGGAAAATCTCTTTTTCAAAAAATGGCTGCATCATTTTTTTGAAATTGTTTTTCCATTCTGTTCCGTGGGGTTTGGCTTTTTGCTTATGCTCGTTCCAGGTATGCAGGTGTGCAAACTCATGCACTGTCGTTACCAGGAAAGCGTAGGGGTTAAGGTCGTAATTAACCGAGATACGGTGACCTTTGCCACCATAAGGCGAGCGGTAATCGCCAAATTTACTGTTACGGTTGCGCGAAATTTTAAATTCGCATTTGAAGTAGTCAATCCACCGGGCAATGAGCGGGGCCGCTTCTGCCGGTAGATATTTCTCTAAAACTTTTACTTTATCCAATTTTTACCTCAGTGCAAATGTAAGGATTTGTGGTTGATAGTCCATAAACCATGGTCGATGGTTTGTAAAACTTTGATTTACGATCTAAGTTTCTGCTGACGGTTATTTGCTCTAAAGTATAAGTCTGCCGGGATGGGCAAGCCTCTACATCCAATCTCATCCTAAATTCAAAGGGTGTAAATTTTATCTTTCCCCTTCCTTTTTCTTTACCTCCCTGGTCATCTTCAAAGTCAACAACAACAACAACCCTAACGAAACAATAATAGCTACCCAAATCAGTACGGTGTAATCTTTCCCGGCAGGTTTTACCGCCACTGCATAGCCGGTGTTTTTAACAACAGCCTCATGTTTAATAACCGGGGTGTTCCCTCCAATACTATCAGCAAAAAACTTAAGATCATATTCCGGGACCTGAGCCGAGGGGTCACCGACCAGGAACCGGTAGCTTTGCTTAGCTTCAAGGTAGCTGATCAAATATTCGTCGGATTGAAACGCTTTGATCTCACCGATGCTCAGTGGCTGGTTATCGCCGTTGCTTATCTCTATTAACAGGTGGTTGGCTTTTGCTGCAATTAACAGATCAGTTGTTTTATCTGATGACAGTTCGGCTTCGCTCAAGAGCTCTTTGCCATTGTTTACAAACTGGTGAACGGTAACACTTCGTTTATAATACCTCGGCGCGCTGATATTGAGGTGCAGCTTGTTTACCTGGTAATTATCGTTCAGCTTAATGTCGATAAAGGTAGTTTTATTACTATCGGCACGGGTGATGTTTAAAGGCGCAACAGGCGTGTAACTTTGAGCTGCCGATGCGTATTCCGTATAAATGCCGGCCTCCAAAAACTTAACCGGGTTTTTATTTTTATCGTTTACCTGGATTTTTAAATAGCGATAATTACTTGCCGGGAAGGATAACGACTGCAGATAGGTGCCTTCACTGTTTTGTACCGCTTCCTGCAGCGGTATCTCTTCTTGTATGGCAAACCACTGGTTCAAATCGTCACTGCCCAGCAGGTTTACCTTACGTTTCACTGCTGTGTTTTGCAGCCTGATCCAAAGACGGTCGAGCACCAGTCCCGTTTTATTTTCGATAATAAAAACAGTGCTGGTATCGGTTTTGGATGTGTTTCTGATCTCAGGAAAAACAACAAAACTTTTCTGGCTCTTTTGCGGGAGACTGCCGGCCTGGATGTATGGTACAAAATTACCATTCGCGTCTGCAATGCGAATGTCCGACAGATCGGGTTTGGCCTTTGCTACCAATTCCGGCTGTAGGCCAATACGGTAAAAGCCGTTGCTGTCAATCTTGTGCAGCGCGGCTTTATATTTAAAATTTTTTTGTGCCGATGCGGGCAATATGACTCCGCAAAGCAGCAGCGTTAAAAGCGTTAGCTTATTCATTTTTTTTAGCCTCATCATCGGCAATATTTTTTTTAGCTGTTCGCTGGTACATAAATGCCACAATAAGCAATAGTACTCCCAAACAAAAGAAAGCAGCTATTTTACCCCAAACCGGGATGTTTTTAATATCAAACAAAAATAATTTTAATAAAGTAAGCGAAAACAGCGTTAACGAAGCCACCCGCATTACCCGCAATTTATACCTCATGCCCAGCCACATCAGCGCGAAGGAAAGCAATCCCCATAATACAGGCAAACCGGTTTTTACATAAACAGTTTCTATTTGGTCGATAGAATTGGCTTTACTAAAAAATAGCAGGTTGCTCATCAGGCTTACTTCAAAGCTTAAAAACAAAACAACACCTGCACTTAATACCCACGTAAATACTTTTTTCAAACTTTCATTAATGCTTTGCTGACACAGGCGGATCACCCTGTAAAACAGCAAACCGATAAATACAGCACCTATCCAATGTGCCATAAAATGGGTTGTTGATGGTTTGCCACCTTCAAGCATTAGATGCTGCAATGTATAGTACTGCGGTGTAAGCATCAGGTAAACAGTTACACAAATCAGTAAAATGACAAGCTTAACACCGTTGGCAAAATTGATAACCGGTATTTTAGGCGACAGCATATAGTAGATAAACACAAACACAGGTGTATAAACCATTGCATACAAAACATTGAGTCCGGTATCCGGATAGTGGTTCAGAAACTGGTGGTTGATCTCCAGCAGGCCACTTAAGTAAAAAAGCACCATCGCTGCTACCCCAAAAAGCTGCCCGGTAAAAACATTGGTATGTGCCTGTTTGGTGGTGTCTTTTTTCACCAGCATCGAAAGTAGAAGCGAACTGATGGCAGCGAATACGGCAGTAATAAACCCTTTATTAGCAATTATGGTAAGGCTTTGAGTGTAGTTACCATAAGTTTGGAACAGATCCATTAACAAGCTCAGCAACATGGCTATCCATAAAAACACAGATGTATATTTCATGAGCTGGATGCCCGAGCGCAGGTATAGCCAATAAAGCAGCACCGTTTCTGAAGCCCAGAAAATGGTTATGTTATTGCCATGCAGCTGAATAGGAGCAGCCAGCGAAATAAACGTGAGCGTAATGCCGATAAGCAGGTACAAAATATTGGTATCCACCTTACGATTGCGGAACAGAATGTATGACAGCACCAGGTTTACCACAGCCAAACTCACGCAAAACAAACCCCGGTATTGCTCATCATGCATCATGGTTAACAGGTACAGGCCGGTAGCAAAATATAACCCGGTATTAAGAAGCAAAATGCTGAAATCGGACGCGATAAATTTTTTGTTTTCGCGTACGTTGTTGGCTATGTTGATAACAAAGTAAAGCGCGTAAAAAATACTGGCATAAATAAAGCCGAAATGGTAGGTAGGAGGTGTAAGTGTATACAGCACCGTTGAAAAAACAATTACCGTAAACCCAAACGAAACAATGTTAAGTACCCGCCATGCTTTATAGTAAGCAATGATGAGCAGCCCGGCATTTAATATCAGCAGGTAAATGAACAGACCGTTATAATTGGCGCTTCCGTTGCTCACCATAAAAGGACTGGCAAAACCGCCAACCAAAGCAATTACGGCCAGTTCCTGCTTATCATATAATAAGGAGAGTACCACTGCAAAAATGGTGATCACAATTAAAATGATAAATGCCGTGGTTTGGTTAAACAGGTGAAACTGCTGAAATGCCAATGTTATGGTAAAATAAAACACGGCCAATCCACCGCCTACAAGCACCGAGCTAAAGGCCTTATAACTATTGCGGAGCGCATGTGCAACACCAATTAAAATACCACCGCAAACAATACCTATGCCCACGCGGCCCACCAGCCCTATCCAATCGTTATCAATAGCATATTTTACAAAGAAGCCAATGGCCAGCACCAGGATGGCTATGCCTATTTTATTGATGAGGTTTTCGCCGATGAATTTTTCCAGGTCGGGATGGCGCTCAAAGAAAGACGGCCTGGGCTGCAAAGGTTTCGCGGGTCCAAAATCGCGTGTTTTTATAGGGCGATTGATGATCGATAAGCTGTCTTCAATAACTTCGGGTTGCCTTTCAACTTTAGGAGGCGTGATAGGCTCTGGTTTTATCTCTGCCTCAACAGGAGGTTTTACTTTTTCAACAAGAGGTTGTGGTATAACAAGCGCAGGAGGCGAAACGCTTGCAGGTGCCCGTTCTTCTACTTTTTTGACATCTTCAGCACCCGGCCGGGTTATCTTAAGCTGTTCAATAATACCTTTTAATTCGAATATTCTAAATTCAAGTTCTTTGATCTTATTGTTTAAACTGCCCTTGTGGTTCAGCATCATTATAATGATCACCACTAATAAAAAGACGGCTAATACATCCATAGTTTTAGGTTTGTAAAAAATAAAGATAACGGAATTATGAAATATTCCACCATCAGGCCTGCCGGCCAATAGGCATATTGCATATAAATTAAAGCTTTAATTGTAATTTAGCTGTACAGGCAAATGCCGATCACCTATAAACCACCCTATTTCATGAAGACATCTTTTAAACGTTACTTTTTTTTGTGTTTTCTTTTTATTACAGCATCCACCTATGCGCAAACCATCAGTCCGGCGCTTTTAAAACACCAGTGGAAAGCATCGTGGATCACTGTTCCACAGGAATCATTAAAAGAATATGGCGTTTATTACTTCAGGAAAAGCATTGAGCTTTCAGCTAAGCCTGCTTCTTTCGTCGTTCATGTATCGGCAGATAATCGTTATAAACTATACGTTAACCAAACTTTGGTTTCGTTAGGCCCCGCCCGCGGAGATACCTATTACTGGAACTATGAAACGGTTGATCTGGCACCATATCTTCAGTCGGGCAAAAACCTCATTGCCGCTGTAGTTTGGAATGATGGCGATTATCGCCCCGAAGCACAGATCTCCTTACAAACAGGTTTCATTATGCAGGGCGATACGCCAAATGAAGAAATCATCAATACCAATAAAACGTGGAAAGGCATCCGTGATAAATCATTTCAGCCTATTACCGGTATCGGCTGGCATCCATATTACGTTGCGGGGCCGGGCGAACGAGTGGATCTAAACCAATCGGTAAAAGATTGGAATACCGCCGGACTTGATGACAGTAACTGGAAAAACGCTGTGCGTATTGACAATGGAAACCCCAAAGGCGTAACCAATGCTTTTGGCTGGATGCTGGTGCCATCGTCAATTCCTGCTATGGAAATGACCAATCAAAGGATTCCGGTTTTAAGAAAAGCCGATGGTATAACTATTCCTTCTTCATTCCCGGCAAGCAAAACTGTGGTCACTATCCCGGCTAATACTTCGGCTACCTTGATACTCGACCAAACGTATCTTACTAACGCGTTTTTAACACTCAATTTTAGCAAGGGAAAAAATGCAGGTATCGGCATTAGCTATACCGAATCGTTGTTTAAAGCGCTTACCGGCCCGGAGGGTACTGTTAAAGGCAACCGGAATGATGTAGAGGGAAAGATCTTTGTTGGCAGGCGCGACAGCATAATTGCTGACGGCGCCTCCGGCAATTCATTTACTACCTTAACATGGCGCACTTTCAGGTATATCGAAGTAACAATAACCACCAAAGATGAGCCATTGGTTATTGACGATATTTACGGAACGTTTACCGGGTATCCGTTTAAAATGAATGCCAAACTGGAAACGCCCAACCCCGAAATGCAGCAAATACTGGATATTGGCTGGCGCACCGCCCGCCTTTGCGCCGGTGAAACCTATACCGACTGTCCATACTATGAACAGCTGCAATACGTTGGCGATACCCGCATCCAGGCGCTGGTATCTTTTTATAATAGCGGCGATGACCGCCTGGTGCGCAACGCCATTAACCAGATGGATCATTCCCGCCTGGCCGAAGGGATCACGCTAAGCCGTCACCCCTCGTTCTCGCCCCAAATTATTTCCACCTTTTCGCTTTGGTATATCGGCATGCTGCATGATTACTGGATGTACCGGCCCGATAGTTTATTTATTAAAGACAAGCTGCCCGGCATGCGCGATGTGCTCAATTTTTTCAGCAAGTATCAGCAAGCCGATGGCTCCTTAAAAGATACACCCTACTGGACATTTGTTGACTGGGTTAATGACAAAGGCTGGGATTTTGGCCAGGCCCCTAAAAGCGCCAAAGGCACTTCGGCTATATTAGATCTGCAGTTGATGTGGGCCTATCGGCAGGCCGCCGAAATAGAAGCAAAAATGGGAATGCCCGCGTTTGCTGCAATGTACAAGGTCAAAGCAGCGCAATTAAAAACCACTATCCAAAGTAAATACTGGGATGCTGGCAAAAAACTTTATGCCGATACCGAGGATAAACAACTATTCTCTCAGCATACTAACTCTATTGCTATACTGGCCGGGATGGTAAACAGCGCAGTGGCTCATGACATCAGCTTAAAACTATTGAATGACAGCACACTCACCAAATGCACCATCTACTTTAAATATTACCTGCACCAGGCTATGATTAAAGGCGGCCTGGGCGATGATTATTTAAACTGGCTTAACATCTGGCGGGATAATATCAAAATGGGATTGACTACTTGGGCCGAAATCTCCGACCTTGACCATAACCGCTCCGATTGTCACGCCTGGGGTGCAAGTCCAAACATTGAATTTTACCGTACCATTTTAGGGGTGGATACCTACGCGCCGGGGTTCAGCAAAATAAAAATTGAGCCGCATTTGGGCCAGATCAAAAACATTAGCGGCGAAGTGCCTCACCCTAACGGAAAAGTTTGTGCCAAATATGTGTTCGATAAAGGAAAATGGAGTATCAACATAGTGCTCCCCAAAAACACATCAGGCATTTTTGTGTGGAAAGGAAAAACTTTTACGCTAAAAACAGGTAATAACAGTTTAAGCATTTGAAAAAAATAACTGGGGTGTTTACATTTTACCTTAATTGCACTGATTTTGCCACGCATAAGTAAAATACTTTTAAATATTGACTCGTTAAATAAAAGCAACGCTAACTTTACCTTTGTTGCTTTAATGGGATAAATTGATTTTATCGCATTATTTAACAATTTGATATTATTAAAATGTGATATTTATGCGCTGGGAATTAAGGGTTTCACCAAATTGCCAACCAGCTAAATAAATTACGCTAAATGAAAAAAACACCATCCCAATTAAGGGTTCTCTCAATCGATATCGGTGGATCACATATTAAAGCCACTATCCTGAATAAAAAAGGGGATTTAAAAATGGAGTACGACAAGATACCTACTCCCGCTCCTGCAAATCCCGAAAACGTTATAAAAGCTATCAACACCCTTGTGAAGGATTTTCCGGCATATGATAAAATATCGGTTGGTTTTCCGGGTTATGTAAAAAACGGGGTTGTTAAAACCGCGCCTAACCTTGGTACCGATTACTGGGCTGATGTTGATTTAAGCAAAAAACTGGAAAAAGCATTAGGCAAACCAACGCAGGTAGTTAACGATGCCGATATGCAGGGCCTTGGCGTAGTTGCCGGGAAAGGCCTCGAAATGGTGATAACCCTGGGCACAGGTTTTGGTACTGCTTTGTTAATGGACGGTCATTTATTGCCCCACTTTGAGCTGGCGCACCTCCCGATAAAAGAAGGTATTACCTATGATAACTATATCGGCGAGAAGGCTTTGGAGAAAGAAGGCAAAGAGAAATGGAACAAACGCATGAAAAAGGTTTTCAAAATATTGAAAACTGTATTCAATTACGATACTTTATACATTGGCGGCGGCAATTCAGATGAGCTTACCTTTAAGCTCGACAAAAACATGAAAATAGTTACCAATGCCGATGGTATCAAGGGCGGCGCAAGGCTTTGGCTCAGCGAGGACGAAAGTAAAACCAAGCGCAAAATAGCAACACCTACCGAGTAAATTAAAAACTAACACTAACTACAATACCTGATAACAAAATGGAAAACCAACAAGACATAGAAAAATTGGCGATTGATACCGTAAGGGTATTGGCAGCCGATGCTGTGCAAAAAGCAAACTCAGGCCACCCTGGTACAGCTATGGCGCTGGCACCAATGGGCCACGTTTTATGGACAAAGTTTTTAAATTACAATCCTAAAAACCCCGATTGGGCAAACCGCGACAGGTTTATCCTTTCGGCAGGCCACGCTTGTATTTTACAGTACAACTTTTTGTATTTAATGGGCTATGATCTTTCGTTAGATGATATCAAACAGTTTCGCCAGCTAAACAGCAAAACGGCCGGTCACCCCGAATATGGATTGGCGCCCGGCATTGAAGTAACTACTGGTCCGCTCGGACAGGGTTTTGCCAATGCTGTGGGTTTTGCCATTGCTCAAAAACACCTGGCTGCCCGTTACAACAAACCTGGTTTTGAACTGTTCAACTACAATATTTACACCATCTGCAGCGATGGCGACTTGATGGAAGGTGTAACTTCCGAAGCGGCATCATTGGCTGGTCACCTGCAATTGGGCAACCTCATCTATTTATATGATGACAACCACATCTCTATTGAAGGCAGCACTGATATTGCTTTTAATGAAGATGTAAGCGCCCGTTTTCGCGCATACGGCTGGCACGTGCAGGATCTTACTGACGTAAACGATACCCACGCGCTTGAGCTGGCTTTGATCAATGCCAAAGCCGAAACTCAGAAACCATCATTTATCCGCGTTCGCTCGCTGATTGCCTATGGTAGCCCTAATAAATCGGGCACTGCAGGTTCACATGGTTCGCCGCTTGGCGCCGACGAAATTAAACTGGTAAAACAGTTCTTCGGTTTCGATCCTGAAAAATCATTCAACGTACCTGACGAGGTGCTGGATTACTATCACAAAAAAGGTGCACGCGGCGCTGCAGTTGAAGAAAAATGGAACAAATTATTTGCAGATTATAAAGCAAAATTTCCTGAGTTAGCCGCCGAATACGAAGCTGCCGCGAAAGGCGAACTACCTGCAGGCTGGAAAGATAAATTGCCGGTATTTAAAGGTTCCGACCCTAAAATGGCAACCCGCCAGGCCTCAGGCAAAGTATTAAACGCTATTGCGCCGGCATTGCCAAACCTTATTGGCGGTGCGGCCGACCTTGCCCCATCAACCGAAACTAACCTGAAAGAGTACGATTCGTTTACATCAGAAAACCGTGCAGGCCGCAACTTCCACTTCGGAATCCGTGAGCATGCTATGGGTTCGGCTTTAAATGGTATGGCTTTAACCAAAGGCGTACTACCGTTTGGTGCTACCTTCCTGATGTTCTCTGAATATATGCGCCCGCCAATCCGCCTGGCGGCCATCATGAAAATAAACCCGATTTTTGTTTATACGCATGATAGTATTGGTTTGGGCGAGGATGGTACTACTCACCAGCCTATTGAGCAATTGGCTTCTTTACGTTCGATACCAAACTTAACCGTGATCCGTCCGGCTGATGCCAACGAAAGCGCGCATGCATGGCGTGTTGCCATCGAGAAAAAAGGCGGCCCAACTGTGCTGATCTTCACCCGCCAGGGCCTACCTATCCTTGACCAGGATAAATATGGCAAAGCCGAAAACCTGGAAAAAGGTGCTTATATCCTTTCAGAAGGCAGCAAAGGCCCGGATCTGATCCTGATAGCTACCGGATCTGAAGTAGCCTTAATTATGCAGGCGCAGGAAAAACTGGAAGCTGAAGGTATTTCAACCCGCGTGGTAAGCATGCCATCATGGGAATTGTTTGAAAAACAGGATGCGGCTTACAAAGAATCAGTATTCCCTAAAGCAAGTAAAAAACGTTTGGCGGTTGAAATGGCATCACCAATGGGCTGGCACAAATACATCACCGACGAAGGCGATATGTTAGGCATGACAACCTTCGGTGAATCGGCCCCTGCCGAAGACCTTTACAAACATTTCGGCTTTACTGTTGATAACGTTGTTAAAAAAGCAAAAGCTCTTTTATAGAGGCAAGAAATCAAGAGTCAGGAATCAAGATTTTCCTGGCTCTTGATTTAAAAAATATACAAGTAAGAATCAAACGGTAAGAAGATAAGTTTTTCTTCTTGTCTCTTGGTTCTTGACTTCTTGATTCTAATCAAAATGAACTGGAACAGCAACCTGATAAATAACCTGGAGTGGGCCGATAAGATTATCAATATCGAAGGCAAACAAAAGGTAGCTGCCGAAATAGCGGCAAAAGTTAAGGATGGCGATATTATAGGTGTTGGCTCGGGTTCAACATCATACCTGGCTTTGGTGGCCATTGCCCAAAGGGTAAAAGATGAAAAGCTGAATGTAAAGGCTATCCCTACTTCGGTAGAGCTTTCTATGTTTTGCGCCAAATTAGGTTTGCCTGTTACAACACTGTATGAATATAAACCCGATTGGCTTTTTGACGGAGCAGATGAGGTTGACCCCGACAAAAGCCTGATCAAAGGGCGCGGCGGGGCTATGTTTAAAGAGAAGTTGCTCATCAGCTCAAGTGAAGTAAGTTATATTATAGTTGATGAGTCGAAAATGGTTGATAAATTAGGCTCGAAATTTCCGGTACCTATTGAGGTTTTTCCGCAGGCATTGCCTTATGTAGAAAAGGAACTGAAAAGTTTGGGAGCTACAGAATTAACCATCAGGCCGGCAAAAGGCAAGGATGGTCCAATAATTTCAGAAAACGGCAACCTTGTATTGGATGCTAAGTTTGAGGAAATCGGTAAAAGTTTTGAAAAAGATATTAAATCGATAACCGGAGTAATTGAAAGCGGGCTTTTTATCGGCTTTGATGTGAATATTATCATGGCCTCGAACAGTTAGATTTAGCCTTAAGTTCGACATCTTTAGTCCGAAATCTTAAAGAAAATGAGACTTTTGATTTGCTAATTCCAATTTAAGGTTAAAAACCAGAATTTACTGCTAAAAACTGCAGGCTTAACCCGGAAATATTAACAAAGTATGATATAAATCTTACAATTACTGACATTCTTATTAAGAACTTTACATAATAGACCGATTTGGTAGCAATTTTTACTACCTTCATCGCGCTTTTAACAAAATAATTAACAAACACAAAAACAAACCCTATTATGGCAACTAATAACGTAGCACAGATACATGGTTTTGGTCAGAGTATCTGGCTTGATTTTATTGACCGTGAGATCATTTCTTCAGGAAAACTTAAACAATTAATTGACGTTGACGGCGTACGCGGCGTTACTTCAAACCCTGCAATTTTTGAAAAGGCTATCAGCAGCAGTTCTGATTATGATGCTGATATTGCCGCGCTCAAATCTGAAAGCGACAACGAAAAGCTGTTTTTTGAAATAGCTGTTAAAGATATCCAGGCTGCTGCCGACCTGTTTAAAGGCGTTTACGAAGAATCAAACAAAGTTGATGGTTACGTAAGCCTTGAGGTCTCTCCGTTCCTGGCTTTAGATACTGAAGGTACTGCTAAACAAGCCGAAGAACTTTGGAAAAAAGTTAACCGCGAAAACGTAATGATCAAAATCCCTGGCACTAAACCAGGTTTGGCCGCTATTCAGCAATCAATTGCAAAAGGCATCAATATCAATGTTACACTGCTGTTTGGCTTAGAACGTTATGAAGAAGTAACCGAAGCTTACATTGCAGGCCTGGAAGAGCATTTAGCTGCAGGTCATAAAATTGCCCACATCGCGTCAGTAGCCAGTTTCTTCCTGAGCCGTATTGATGTTATTGTGGACCCGATTATTGAAGCAAAAGGCGAAAAAGAGCTGTATGGTGAGGTCGCAATCGCGTCAGCTAAAAAAGCATACGAAATTTATAAAAGGGTATTCAGCAGCGAAAGGTGGAAAAAACTTGCCGAGCAAGGCGCACAACCACAGCGTTTATTATGGGCAAGTACAGGTAGTAAAAACCCTGCATTTAAAGATACCAAATATGTTGAGGCATTAATTGGCCCGGACACAGTTGATACCGTTCCTTTGGAAACTGTTGACGCTTTCCGTGATCATGGTGTTGCTGCAAACACGTTAGAAACCGGTTTAGATAAAGCTAACGAGATCTTAGCCAAACTACCATCTTTAGGTATCGACCTTGCTGCTGTAACCCAGCAGTTAGAAGATGAAGGCATCGAAAAATTCAACAAGCCATTTGAAAAGTTGTTGAACGCCATCGAAACACAGAAGAATAAGTAATCAAGTTCTAAGTCTTAAGCCGAAAGTCCAAGTTCGAAGTCGGGATTATTTCTTTGACTTTGAACTTAAGACTTTAGACTAACGACTTTAATACAAAATACATCTATGGAAGTTGCTGATCTGAAGATCCTTTTTTTTGACGTGGGCGGCATTTTGCTGTCGAACGGATGGGGGCATGAGGCGCGCGAAGAAGCGGCCAAACGTTTTAACCTTGATTACGACGAAGTTAACGCGCTGCATAATTTCATTTTTAATGTATATGAAATTGGTAGCATCACGCTCGACGAATACCTTGATACGGTGATATTTAACCACCCGAGGGATTTTGTACGCGAAGATTTTAAGGATTTTATCTATTCTACATCTGTTGAATTGCCCATGCTGCAATTCCTTAAAGACTGGAAAAAAGATTGTGGCTTCCGTATTATTTCAGTGAACAACGAAGGCAAGGAGCTGAACGACTACCGGGTGCGTAAATTTAAACTGCATGAATGTTTTGATGCCTTTGTATCATCATGCGAAGTAAAAATGCGCAAACCCGACCCCGGCATATGGCAGTTAGCTATGGGTATAGCCCAGGTATCGCCTCAACAATGCGTGTATTTTGACGACAGAAAGATGTTTGTTGATACCGCCCAAAAACTGGGGATCCGTTCTTTTCAGCATACCAGCCTCGAAAGCACCAAGAAAATTTTAGAAACTCTTAAAAAAGAAAACCTCAAAACAAAATGAGCGCAACAGAAAACAAATACGCCTTTGGCATGATAGGCCTGGGTGTTATGGGTCGCAGCCTGCTGCTAAATATGGCCGATCATGGCTTCGCGGTGGCCGGGCACGATAAAGATACCGGTAAAGTAGATTCATTGAACCAGGAAGCTGGTGACAGGGCCGCTAAGGGCTTTGCCGATGTTAAAGAATTTATACAGAGCCTTACCACACCAAGGGCTATCATGATGTTAGTGCCTGCCGGTAAAATTGTTGACGCTGTAATTGAGGAATTAACCCCGTTATTGGAAAAAGGCGATATCCTGATTGATGGCGGTAACTCGCACTTCACTGATACAAACCGTCGTGTTGAGGAACTGGAGGCCAAAGGCCTGCATTTCTTCGGTATGGGCGTATCAGGCGGTGAAGAAGGTGCCCGTCGTGGCCCAAGCATGATGCCGGGTGGCGATAAGGATGCTTATGCTGTGATGAAACCTATTTTTGAAGCCATCGCTGCTAAAGTTAACGGCGAACCTTGTGTTACTTACATTGGCCCTGGCGCATCAGGTCATTTTGTTAAAATGGTTCACAACGGCATCGAGTACGGTATTATGCAGGTAATTGCCGAAACTTATGAGATCCTTAAAAAAGGCTTAAAGTTAGGTAACGATGAAATTGGCGATCTGTTCACTAAATGGAACGAAGGCCGTTTACAGTCATTCCTTTTAGATATCACCAAAGATATTTTCAAATACAAAGCATCTGGAACCGATCATTTATTGTTAGATGATATTAAAGACGAAGCGAAAGCTAAAGGTACAGGTAAATGGACGTCGCAGGTGGCTATGGATTTGGTAACCCCAATCCCAACCATCGATACATCTGTATCAATGCGCGATCTTTCAAAATACAAATCACTGCGCGAAAAAGCTTCTGCCCTTTATAACGACCCTATCGAGCTTAAAGGCGATAAGGAGGAGTTGTTGGTTGCTTTAGAGCAGGCTTTCTATTTTACCAGCATCCTTACTTATGCACAGGGTATGCACCTGCTTACCAAAGCATCTGAAGAGTATAAATATGACCTTCATTTGGGCGAAATTGCCAAGATCTGGAGAGGCGGCTGTATCATCCGTTCAGAATTTTTGAATGACATTTACAATGCTTATAATAAAGATCAGGCACTGCCTCACCTGTTGCTTGACAGTGATATACAAGCATTGGTTGCCGGTACCTTACCAGGCATCAGGAAAGTATTATCGGCTACTATTGCTGCCGGTGTTGCTGCTCCTGGTTATGCTTCAGCATTGAGCTATTTTGATGCTTTCCGCAGCGAAAGAATGCCTTCAAACCTTACCCAGGCCCAGCGTGATTATTTTGGCGCGCACACTTATGAGCTGATTGGTAAAGAAGGCACCTTCCATACACAATGGGCTCCGGCAAACGACTAATTGACGCTATTAATTAAAACAAAACAATGAGCACAACAGCTAAATCAGACCCTACCATATTTATCATTTTTGGTGGAACGGGAGATTTGAACTCCCGGAAAATTGCGCCGGCCCTATATAATCTATTTTTAGATGGATGGATGCCCAAACAATTTTCAATCATTGGTACCGGTCGTACCAAGCTAACCGACGAGCAATTCAGAGAAAACCTATATAAAGATATCAACCAGTTTTCGCGCAGCGGTAAAACGGATGATAAACAATGGGCCGAATTTGTAAAAAACGTTTATTACCAGGTATCTGACGCTACTGATTTTGAAACATACAAAGAATTTGGCAAACGCATTGAAAAACACAACGCCGAGTGGAAAACTAGGGCAAACGTGTTGTTTTACCTTGCGGTAGCGCCTAATTTCTTCCCGATCATTGCATCAAACATATCAAAAGCTAAACTGGCCGATGATAAAAAACGTGTAAGGATCATCATTGAGAAACCATTTGGACACGACCTGGAAACTGCAAAAGATCTGAACCAGTTATTGAAAAGCATTTTTGATGAATGCCAGATCTATCGTATCGATCATTACCTGGGTAAAGAAACTGTTCAAAATATCATGGCTTTCCGTTTTGCCAACTCCATTATGGAGCCGCTATGGAACCGTAACCATATTGAGCACGTACAAATTTCAGTTACCGAGCAATTGGGCGTTGAAGAACGTGGCGACTATTACGATGGCTCAGGTGCGATGAGGGATATGATCCAGAACCACCTGCTGCAATTGCTTTGCCACGTGGCTATGGAGCCTCCTATCAGTTTTAGCGCCGATGAAGTACGCGACCGCAAAGTTGACGTATTGAAAGCAATGCGCAAGTTTACTGCTGAAGACGTACGTAACTCAACAGTTAGGGGCCAATACGGCAGCGGATGGATGAAAGGTAAAGAAGTACCGGGATATCGAGAAGAGCCAAAGGTTAACACCGAATCAAATACTGAAACATTTGCGGCCATCAAGTTCTTTATCGACAACTGGCGCTGGCAGGGTGTTCCATTCTATTTACGTACAGGTAAAAGAATGCACCAGTCATCATCAGTGATTACTATCCAGTTTAAAGATGTCCCTCACCAGATTTTCCCGGCCGAAGCTACTGAAAGCTGGCAGCAAAACAGGTTGATCATCAGCATTCAGCCAGAGATGAGCATCCGTTTGCAGGTTCAGGCTAAACGCCCCGGTATCGATATGGTATTAAACGCCGTTGATATGGTGTTTGACTATAAAGGTACCTACACCAACCAGGCGCCTGAAGCCTATGAAACACTGATCCTGGATACCATGATGGGCGATCAAACCCTGTTTATGCGTGGTGACCAGGTTGAGGCAGCATGGGAACTGGTAATGCCGATACTAAACACATGGCAAAATAAAAAGAGCCTTAACTTCCCTAATTATTCGGCCGATTCATGGGGCCCTGAAGCAGCAGAAGCTTTAATTGCACGTGATGGCTATAATTGGTTTACTTTACCTGTAAATGGTAAAAAATAAAAAGCTGATGAAACTGAATATCTATAACACGGAAGGTGAAGTTTTAACCGGGCTGGCCGATCATTTTGTTACCCTGGCTACCGAAGCCATCAACAAAAACGGCAAGTTCAGTGTGGCGCTTTCGGGCGGCAGCTCACCTAAAAAGCTATATGAGCTGTTAGCTTCAACAACATACGCCGACCAGGTGGACTGGGAAAAAGTTTTCTTCTTTTTTGGCGATGAGCGCAACGTGCCGCATGACCACAAGGACAGCAATTACCTGATGGCAAAAAAAGCGTTGTTTGAGCCATTGATGATAAGCCCGGCGCAGATTTTTCCGGTTGAGACATCGTTTGGCCCTGCCGAAGCCGCTGCCAAATACTGGGAAGTGATCTCGGCTTTTTTTGATGATGGCGAAGCAAGCTTTGACCTCGTGCTGTTAGGCTTAGGCGATAACTCGCACACAGCATCATTATTCCCTTATACGCCGGTGTTGCATGACCGTGTGCCTGGTGTAAAAGAAGTATGGCTTGAAGATCAGCAGGTATGGCGCATTACCCTCAACGCACCGCTTATTAATGATGCTGCTCAAATAGCATTCTTAGTTTACGGCGCAGGCAAGGCCGAAGCTGTAAAACACATCCTGGAAGATGATGAGGATATTGAGCTTTATCCAGCACAGCTTATTGATTCCATATCCGGCGAAGTAGAATGGTTCCTCGACGAACCTGCTGCTGCCGATTTGGAGAATAAAGAATAATATCCGCTATTATTTTAGCAACTAAAGGGCTTGGGCATTTGCTTAAGCCCTTTTTGTTTTGAGTAGTCCGTAATGATTACCGGATGCACATTGAACATTAATTTCACAGGATTTTTTTCGGCATTTAGTCGTTTCGCCCAATTTCACGCAGAATTCATCATTTTTGGGGTCAAAAACACATGTTAAGCCAATGTTATTTTTGACAGAAAAACAGCAATTACAAGGGCATTTTACACTATCCTGACCAAAATACCCATAGGGTCAAAAAATAAATTACTATTAATCAATTGATTAAATATTCATGACTTTTGGATGAAAAATCACATCTGATTTCTGTTGTTAATTTGCTGTGTGTTTAAGACAACACATATAAAAATTACAACAATAGTTATGAAAAATTTATTCAAAGTTTCAGCATTAGCCCTTGCATTTGCAGGCTTAGCATTTGGTGCAAAAGCACAAACATCTACACCTACTACCACTGCTACAACATCAACTACAACTAAAAGCGGCATCCGTTACAGCATCGGTGTCGACGCAGGTATTCCTCTTGGCGACTTCAAAGACAGATACAAATGGAATTTAGGCGGTTCGGTACAGGCTGATATCCCGGTTGTTTCAAACCAGTTATTTGTTACTGTTAACGCAGGTTACAACAATATCTTTGGTAAAAATGATGTGGTTGTAGGTAATACAACTGTTAGCCCTACCGATTTTCATTTGATCCCGGTTAAAGCAGGTTTGAAATACTTCCCTATCAGCAACTTCTACGTACAAGGTGAAGCTGGTGCTGCATTCCTGTTAAACAAATCTGACGTTGGCGCTAATAAATCAACTGCGTTTGTTTACGCTCCGCAAATTGGTGTTCAGTTCCCGGTGAGTGCAAGCAGCTTTATTGATGCCGGTATCCGCTATGAAGCAACTACCAAATATGCTACCGGCGTTGACGCAAGCAAAGTTAACTTTATAGGTTTACGTGTAGCGTACGGCTTTTAATATATGGCCCTACATATACCTTGATATCAAAAGGGGAGCTCATTCGGGCTCCCCTTTTTTATTATGTTTTTTTAGTTGATATGAACCTTTATAATTAAATAAATCGTATAAATTAGCACATTGTTTGTATTTTGACACGTAATATTACATTTACCGCACAATAATTGCTGAATATGAAAAGGATTCTCATCATTGATGATGAAGTTAATGTGGCGTTATTGCTATCGAAGTTTTTGACGCGGAATGGGTTTGACGTTAGTACGGCATCAAGCGGTACCGGTGGGATGGAAGCGTTGAAAAATGGTGAATATCAACTTGTACTATGTGATTTCAGGCTCGAAGATACCGACGGCCGCGAAATGCTCCGCAATATTAAAATTCAATATCCAAAAACAGGGGTTATCATCATCACCGGCTATTCAGATATTAAAATGGCGGTCGAGCTCATTAAAATGGGGGCCTATGATTATATCACCAAGCCGCTGTATCCTGATGAAATATTAAATACTATTAATAAGGCCCTTGAAACCCACCATGCCCTGGTTGAAATTGACGAGGAGCCCCAGGCGACTATTTTACCTGAGAAAACTAAAGTTAACACTGTAAAAAAAACCGTTTTTGCAGCCGAATTTGTAACCGGCACCAGCCGCGCGTCAAAAGAGCTCGCCCGGCAGATAGAACTGGTGGCACCAACAAACTACAGTGTTATTATTTTAGGCGAAAGCGGTACCGGAAAAGAATCCGTAGCGAAAAGCATTCACCTTAACAGTCCGCGGCACAACCAGCCTTTTATAGCAATGGATTGCGGTTCTTTAACCAAGGAGCTCGCGGCAAGTGAATTTTTTGGCCACGAAAAAGGTTCATTTACCGGCGCTTTATATACTAAAATAGGCCACTTTGAAATGGCTAACGGAGGCACTTTATTTTTAGATGAAGTGGGCAACCTTTCGTACGAGATCCAGGCAGCTTTACTTCGTACCGTACAGGAACGTAAAGTCAAAAGAATAGGCAGCACCAAGGAGATCGATCTTGATGTACGTATTATCATTGCCACCAACGAGAACCTGCAGGAGGGAATCCAGAAAGGCCGTTTCCGCGAAGATCTTTATCATCGCTTTAACGAGTTCAGTATTTACATGCCGCCTTTACGTGAGCGCGGCCATGATATTATATTACTGGCCGAACATTTTTTAAAAATAGCCAACCAGGAGCTCGGGCGCAATGTTGAATCGTTTTCGCAGGAGGTCGTGGATTGCTTTATGAACTACCGCTGGCCGGGCAATATCCGAGAGCTTAAAAATGTGATCCGCCGTGCAGCGCTTTTAGCCGAGGGCAATGAGATCACGCTTAAAGCATTGCCGCTTGAAATGTCGACCTATAAATTATCATACGAAACGGCTAATCATTATACGCAGCATCATCATGCCACAGCGCATGTGGCAGAAGCCCCTGAGTCAAAAGAACCTCGTCATGACCTTAAAAATGCCGCGCTCGAGGCCGAGTATGAAACAATTATAAGGGTGTTAAGGGAAGTTAATTTCAACAAAACCAAAGCTGCCGAAATCCTGAATATCGACCGCAAAACGCTTTATAATAAAATGAAGGCCATTAACCTTAAGTAAAATGGGGGCTTATGAAGAAAAGGACGATGCCGAGGCCCTGCGTAAATTAAGGCACGATATAAAAAACCAATTATCAAACATTCACCTGGCGCTTGAGCAATTACGGTATGAAATACCCAATCCAACATCAGACTGTTTGTTTTACATGGATACCATAGAAATAAGTTCAATCCGGATCAATACCCTGCTTAACGATACTAATTAAAGGCGTTGCAATTAATGCTTGAAACGCTAAAACTTTTTGGCGTTTTTTTGTTTAAGCAAGTATCAATCAACAGCCTACATGTCAGTCTTCAATTATAAGCAGCGCAACAATATTATCCTGGCGAGTATCATTATACTTGGCTGTTTTTTATTATATGCGCTCAGCAGCTTGTTTAGCTCAATTCTTGGTGCAGTAGTGCTGTTCACCATTTTTCGTCCCCTTTACATTAATCTTGCCGAAAACAAAGGATGGAACCGCTCGCTGGTGGCCCTGCTTATTATTTTTATATCGCTTATCGTTATCGTGATCCCTTTCTTAACACTAAGCATAATGGTTGTGGGCAAAATTTCAAGCATCAACCTTAAAGATCTCCCTATTGACCAATGGATCTCAAAAATCGATGCTTTTGCCGGCGCTAACCTTAATCAACCTCATTTTGCCGAAGACACGTTACAAAAATTAAGCACCTTTGCCACCGGCCTCTTCCCGTCTATACTGGGCAGCGCGGCCAACACCATATTGACCCTGCTGGTATTGTATATTATACTGTATTTCATGTTTACACAAATTCGTGAATTTGAGGCCGGGCTATTGAAATATGCGCCATTCAGGGAGCAGCATGCATTGAAATTTGCCAATGCCCTGCGCGATTCTACCTATTCAAATGTTTTAGGCCAGGGAATTATAGCACTTACGCAAGGAATATTACTGGCCAACGGATTTTGGATATTCGGCATTCCCGACCCTATTTTTTGGGGGGTTATCGCTATCTTTATTTCGTTTTTACCGGTGGTAGGTGCACCAACACTTTGTATCCCGGCAAGCATTGTATTGTTTGCACAGGGGCACAACTGGCAGGGAGTAGCATTACTGGCTTACGGTTTATTGTTCATTGGCAATATTGATAATTTTTTGCGCATGATCATTAATAAACGCGTTGCCAACACACACCCTATTATTTCGATAATAGGCGTTTTTATAGGCCTGCCCCTTTTCGGGATCCTGGGCCTGGTGTTTGGCCCGGTGTTGTTATCCTATTTCCTGCTGCTGATGGAAATTTATGAAACAAACCGCATGGCGGCCGACAGGCTTGAACGGATAAACAGCGTATAAAATATACCGTACAGCCCTGAATAGTTTTGTGAACACAGGGTAAAATTTATTTGGCTGATAAAAGTTAATTTATACTTAAATAAAAATAATTGTGCCAAATGCACATATTTGGCAGGATATTTACACGTAACTAATCAAGTGTTCAACTTTTAATTATATTACAATGAATGATAACTCAAAAGTAGTTGTTGCATTGCTTGCCGGTTTAGCAGCAGGGGCAGCGTTAGGTATTTTGTTTGCACCTGATAAAGGCAATGAAACCCGCGACAAGCTTACCGAATCATTAAAAAACCTGGGAGAGTCGATAAAAGATACCGCGGCTGCCGAAATTGACAACCTGGTTGGCTTAAAAGACAAAGTTGTTGAAAACATCAAGTCGAAAATTAAAGGTGCCGAAGAAGAATACCAGGACGACCTGGAGCACGCATAAGCATGTATAACACCAATCCCGGATGCAGATAAACAACATCCGGGATATATAACCTTACCCATGGAAGATAAAAAAGAGACTCAACCACCAGTACCCCCAATAGTTGATCAGTTAAAGGAATATGCCGAAACCCGGTTTAAACTTTTAAAATACGAAGCTATTGAAGGTGGTAGCTCCATATTAGCAAGCATCATTGCCGATTTGGTGACTGTAATAAGCATGGTACTGGCTTTTCTTTTTGCGAGTGTTACTTTGGGCTTTTTTCTTGCCGATATTTTACACTCCTACTGGATGGGTTTTGGATGTATTGCCGTGCTTTACTTTTTGATAGCCATGTTTATCAAGATATTTAAACGACACCTTGAAAGGCCGCTTATCAACATCTTTATTCAAAAAATATTTAAAAGATAAACCATGGATCTTCATATCACCAACATCAGCGATCTGCAAGCCGAAATATTCAGGTTAAAAACGCTTGAAAAACAGCAATCGGTGGCTTTGAAGGCGCGCGTTAACAGCCCTTCTGCTTTATTTTCAACTGTGCTTACGCTGTTCCCGCGTTCAAATGATACTGATGGTGTAAAAAATACCAGTTTTTTTCATCCCGATATTCTCAACCTCATCTCCAGGTTCGTGATTCCGCTTACCTTGAATAAAACGCTTTTTAAACATTCCAACTTTTTGGTAAAAACACTGGTTGGCCTGGTATCACAAAAAGCTTCAAATTATGTTAACGAGGATACCGTGAGCAGCATTTGGGACAAAGCAAAAGCGCTTTTCGCCAAATTCACCAAAAAGAAAGATGACGCGGCATACAAACCTGCGCCATATGTTAAGCCTGTAGGCGGATCTGTCGTATAATAATTTTTACACGAATTTTTCGAATTGAGACGAATTTCACGAATTAGAATTAAGTTTAATCTTTGAACTTCGTGTAATTCGATTAGTTGCTGCTCAATCTGCAAATCAATTCGTGTTAAAAATTCCCACACGAATTTTGCTAATTATTCGAATGTCTCAAACCTGCTATACAGATCCATTAAACCAATTCGTGTAATTCGATTTAATTGCTCTGCAACAAGCAAATCATTCGTGTTAAAATAATTTCAATATTTTTGCGCTTTATTTTAAAAACGTAAAGTGGGAAAAGATAAGTTAAGGCGTTTTGCCGAGGTTGAAACCTTTAGTAATGTATTGCAATTAGATGCCGGCAAACCGTTTAAGGGCCGGTGGGCCGTTGAGTTTTTTAAGAATGACAACCCGGTTGTGCTTGAACTGGCCTGCGGCAAAGGCGAATATACGGTAAACCTTGCCCGCATGTTCCCCAATAAAAACTTCATTGGTATCGACTACAAAGGCAACCGCATTTGGCGCGGTGCCAAAACTGCCATCGAAGATGGTGTGCCTAATGTTGCTTTTTTACGCATCCAGATCGAAAACCTGCTCGATTATTTTGCCCCCCGCGAAATAGATGAGATCTGGATCACCTTTCCCGATCCGCAACCGCAGATAAGCCGCGAAAAAAAGCGACTGACATCGCCCCGTTTTTTAGATAAATACATCATCACGCTAAAGCCGGACGGCTGTGTTAACCTTAAAACGGATAACGATGGATTACACGCCTATACTGTCGAAAAAATTGACGAGCTAAAGCTAAACCTTCACGCCAGAACCGAAGACCTTTATCATTCGGAATATGCAGACGATGTGCTTTCTATCAAAACTTACTACGAGAAAAAATATTTAAAGGATAACAAAAACATTAACTACCTTAAGTTTTCATTTCCTGAAAATGCCTGATGGAGGACATTAATTTTTTTGAAAAAGTTTACCAAGTAGCCCGGCTCATTCCGCCGGGACGGGTGACCTCATACGGAGCTATTGCAGCCTATCTTGGTACCAAAGGCTCATCGCGCATGGTAGGCTGGGCCATGCAGGCGGCCGGGAACGCAAAGCCTCCGGTACCTGCACACAGGGTAGTAAACCGCCAGGGCCTGCTAACCGCAAAAGCCCATTTCGGCGGTAACCGCATGGCCGTAATGCTGGAAAGTGAAGGTGTAAAAGTAGTTGACGATCAGGTGCAGGATTTTAAAACAGTTTTTTGGGACCCTATGGTAGAACTGGCGTTGTAATCTCCCGCTAAACTCATTTAACCCTGTCATTGAGGAGCGAGCTGGATAGTGCGTGAGCGCGACGTGGCAATCTCGTAGCTAATGCATAAAAGTCAAGTATAGATCGACCTATACGCGACGAGATTGCCGCGCTACGCTCGCAATGACATTTTTTTTATTTCAAGATATAGATAATTTAATCTTCCCAATACTTGTTGGCTCCAGCAGCAGTTATTAGTTTACTCCGTAAACTGCAACAACTCCATCCTGTTTCCAAATGGATCAATAAATGAAAACCGCGTGCGATCCGGAAGAACAGGTTCTTCCCAAAACTCAACGCCATAGCTTTCCAAATGGCGTCGCGCTTCGGCAATATCGGCAACCTCAAAGGCGGTATGCCGCGATGTTCGCGGTAAAGCATCTTCGGTACTTAAATGAAGCTGAATATCTGATCTCTGAAACCAATAGCCTTTTGAATTAAAGGCCGGTCGTTCTATCCGCTGTAAACCTACAACATCGGTATAAAAAATCCTTGCTTCTTCCAGCCGCTCCGGCGGAACACAAACCTGGATATGGTCGGCGCGTTTAAAGTTGATCATATTATGAAAAAGGCGTCATTGCGAGGAACGAAGCAATCGCGAACTATACAGAGAATCTTGCTTAGTCGCTCTGCTGTTTGGGGATTACTTCGTCTCCGCAATGACGATTTGTTAATCAATAAGTTATTTATTCATGCTCAGCAAAAGTAAGCACATAACCATTATTATCTTTTATCGAGAATTCGGTTGCACCATAAAAGGTTGCTTCAAGTCCTTTTAATACTGTTACTTTATCCTTTATCTCTTCAAAAAAGGTACGGATATTTTTCAGGTTGATGTACAACAGTAATGAGCCGCCATCAACTCGGCTTATCTCAGGCAGGTCATCGGCTAAACTGCTAAACGTTTGGAACATCATGGTAACGCTGCCATTGGTCATCATTGCCCAAACAAGATCAGTACCGGTTTCGGGTACACTCATGGCTACTTTAAAACCAAGCAGTTCATAGCAGCTGATGGTTGCGGCGATGTCTTTCACAAAAATATTGGGCGATAGGCTTTCCATAATTATCCGGTAAATTTTGTTATTAATGTTACCGGATAAAAATAAAGATTTATACTTTTAATTGCTAATTATTTTAGCTTAATTAGCTTAAATATTTACTCGATAATTAATTCAACATCCCGTGGGAAAACTTGTAGAAGAATTTGACGCCTATCGCTCTAAAATGAACGACAGGATCATGGAAACCGCCAATACCAATATTAAACGCTTTTTTGCACTCGATACCACCAGCTACGCCGAAGGCGCACTGGATGTTAAAACCAAAGAAATGCTCGGCCTAGTTGCCAGCATGGTTTTACGCTGCGACGATTGTATTAAATACCACCTCGGCAAATGCCACGAAGCGGGCGTTAATCACGATGAAATGAACGAGATTTTTATGATAGCCAATTTGGTTGGAGGCTCAATAGTTATTCCACATTATCGCAGAGCGGTAGAATACTGGGATGAATTGAACGAAGTGAAATAAGTACGTGACATCGTCGTTATAACGAGTGAAGCGCGTTCTGTTTAGCATTATAGGCTTCGCTCCTAGTAACTTCGTTGTTTAATCCTTTACTTAACCTTTTCACGTCATGTACAAACCTAATTCCCGCAGAGAGCATTTTGATGTAGATATGTTTCCGATATTCAATTTATTACTGATCGTTCTATCGTTTCTCATGCTGAGTGGTCGTCCGGCAACACGTTATCCTATTTTGATCAATCTGCCGGTTGGATCGTGCTTTAACACCAACGATCCTGAGGGGAATTACGCCACAATTCTCATCGGGCAGAAAAAATTAATGCTCAAACTTGAGGATGCCGATATACGAGAAACTGCTTTAAAACAAATGGGAAGCAAGCACAATATGACATTCACCCCGGCAGATGCAACTAAATTTGGAGAAACGGATGTGATAGGAACGCCACTGCCCCAAATGAAAAAATATATTTCGGGCTATTATAACGCTTCAGATTATTATGCTCAACAAGGGTTGTCACTCATTGAATTAAGCGAGTGGATAATTGAATCGCGCAAAGCAACATGGAAACAGCACAATGCCCGCACACGCATTGTTCTTATGGCCGATGCTGAAACCCCATACCCGGAGATCAAGAAAGTGATAGACATGTTAGGTCAGCAAAAAATCAACAAATTTTCAATCATTTATTCTTACCTAAGACAAATATAATGAGCAATCAAACCAACAACCTAACCCGCTGCATCTGGGCAGGCACCGACGAATTATATATCAAATATCACGATGAAGAATGGGGTAAGGAAGTTCATGACGATCATACCTTATTTGAATTTCTGATATTAGAATCCGCACAGGCCGGGCTTAGCTGGATCACTATATTGCGCCGCCGCGAAGGCTACCGCAAGGCATTTGCTAATTTTGATGTGCAAAAAGTGGCAGCTTTTACCGATGAAGATGTTGAGCGCTTAATGCATGACGAGGGTATCATCCGTAACAGACTTAAAATATTAGCCACTATCAACAATGCTAAACTGTTCATCGGTATACAAAAAGAATTTGGTTCGTTTAATAGATACCTGTATAGCTTTATGCCCGATGGAAAGCCAATCGTAAATCATTCGCACAAAATACCGGCTACCAGCCCCGAATCTGACGCCATCAGTAAGGATCTGAAAAAGCGGGGTTTTAAGTTTTTCGGCAGTACTATTTGTTATGCCCACATGCAGGCTACCGGTATGGTAAATGATCACATTCCTGATTGCAGCTTCAAATAAAACAAACACGAATCTTCACGAATGTGACCGAACTACACAAATTGATAATGAAATTAAAACTATGCAATTCATTAAAAATCGTGTTCTTTGCATAAACACCGGCATCAAAAAATTCGAGTCAATTAGCTTAAATTCGTGCAATTAGTGTCAATGATATTATGAAAAAACTATTTCTTTTGGATGGCATGGCCCTTATTTACCGGGCGCATTTTGCTTTAAGTAAAACACCACGGTTTACCTCAAACGGGCTAAACACCTCGGCAATGATGGGGTTTACAAACACCCTGCTGGATGTTTTGAAAAAGGACGCCCCCACCCACATGGCCGTGGTTTTTGATACCGAAGCACCAACCGAACGACATACCGATTTTGAAGGCTACAAAGCTCACCGTGAAGCCATGCCCGAAGATTTGGCAAAGGCTTTACCGTATGTTATAAAAATCATATTGGGTTTTAACATCCCGGTTATCACGTCGGATGGCTACGAGGCTGACGATATCATCGGTACCCTTGCAAAAAAAGCTGAGCAAAAGGGCTACACTGTTTATTGTATGACTCCCGATAAGGATTTTGGCCAACTGGTATCAGATAATATTTTCATTTATAAACCGGCCCGCATGGGCAACGAGATGGAAATACAAGGAGTGAAAGAGATTTTGGCCAAATGGGAAATCGAGCGCGTTGACCAGGTGATAGATATTTTAGGCTTATGGGGCGATGCGGTAGACGGCATTCCGGGTATTCCAGGCATCGGCGAAAAAACGGCCAAAGCCCTTATTAAACAATATGGCTCGATGGAGAATATCTTTGAGCATAGCCATGAGCTTAAAGGAAAACAACGCGAAAACGTTGAACAGTTTAAAGAGCAGGGCCTGATGTCGAAAAAATTGGCTACCATATTGCTAAATGTACCTGTTGAACTGGATGAAGAAGGCCTCGAAGTATGCGCTCCAAGTAAGGAACTATTAGAGCCGCTTTTTGCCGAATTGGAGTTCCGTACCTTAGGCAAGCGTGTATTTGGTGATGATTTCAGTATTACTGAATTGAAGCCGGCCGGAACCCAGATCGATCTTTTTGGCAATCCAACGGCAACTGGTCGTACCACCATGACGGTTGATGTGGAAGATATTCGTGAGGACCTGATCATCGCTGCCAAAAATATTAACAATACGCCGCATGAGTATCATCTGGCCGACACCCTTGAAAAACGCGCCGAACTGATCAAAATATTAGCGCAGCAGCCAGCCATTTGCTTTGATACCGAAACCACCGGTACCGATCCTAATCATTGCGAGCTGGTAGGACTGTCGTTTTCTGTTAAACCAGGACAGGGCTGGTATGTACCCGTTCCTGCCGACCAGGCCGGGGCGCAAAGCATTGTTACCGAATTTAAAGCAGTTCTTGAAAATGAAAACATCGGCAAAATAGGGCAAAACATTAAGTTTGATATCCTGATGCTGAAATGGTACAACATCGAAGTGAAAGGAACTCTGTTTGATACCATGCTGGCCCATTACATCCTTGATCCGGATACCCGCCACAATATGGATATCCTGTCCGAAAATTACCTTGGCTACAAGCCTGTTTCCATAACCGAGCTTATTGGCCCAAAAGGCAAAAACCAAGGCAATATGCGCGATGTGGATTTTGAAAAAATAAAAGAATACGCAGCCGAAGACGCCGACATCACCCTGCAGCTAAAAGATATTTTTGAGCCTAAACTAAAAGAGGTTGAGGGCGAAAAGCTGGTGAACGAGATAGAGCACCCGCTTATTTATGTACTGGCGGATATGGAGTACGAGGGAGTGAAAATAGACCATGATACCCTGCGTGAGTTTAGCAAGCAACTGGAAACAGATATTGCCCAATATGAAAAAACAGTTTATGAAAAAGCAGGCGTAAAATTTAACATTGCATCGCCAAAACAACTGGGCGAGGTTTTGTTTGAAAAACTGATGCTTGACCCTAAAGCCAAAAAAACCAAAACCGGCCAGTATCAAACCGGAGAGGACGTATTGCTTTCATTAGCTGCCAAGAGCGATATTGTGCGTGATATCCTGGATTTTCGCCAGCTGCAAAAATTAAAATCGACCTATGTTGACGCGCTGCCGCAGATGGTAAATCCTAAAACAGGCCGGGTACACACTTCATACAACCAGGCAGTTGCTGCAACGGGCCGTTTAAGCAGCGTTAACCCCAACCTGCAAAATATCCCTATCCGTACCGAGCGGGGCCGCGAGGTTAGGAAAGCTTTTATCCCGAGGGATAGCAATCACACCATAGTATCTGCTGATTATTCGCAGATCGAACTCCGCATCATTGCCGAGATCAGCAAAGATCCTAACATGATGCAAGCCTTTATCAATAACCACGATATCCACACGGCAACAGCGGCCAACGTTTACGGCATCGGGCTTGACGAGGTAACCAGCGATCAGCGTCGCAACGCCAAGGCGGTTAATTTCGGCATTATTTACGGGCAGTCGGCCTTTGGCTTATCGCAAAGCCTGGGCATACCACGTAAAGAAGCTGCCGAAATTATTGAACAATATTTTATCCAGTTTGCCGGCATTAAACAATACATGAGCGATACCATGAACTTCGCCCGTGAAAACGGTTATGTGTGCACACTGATGGGCCGCCGCCGTTACCTTCGCGATATCAATTCGGCCAATGCAACCGTTCGCGGTTTTGCTGAACGAAATGCTATTAACGCCCCTATACAGGGTTCGGCTGCCGATATGATCAAAATAGCCATGATCAACATTCACCGGGAGTTCAAAGCCCAAAAGCTGGATGCCCGCATGACCATGCAGGTACATGACGAGTTGGTGTTTGACGTACCTAATCATGAGGTAGAGATCGTGAAGCCGATCATTATGCATAATATGAAAACCGCCATCAAAACCGAGGTACCCATCATGGTAGAGATCGGAACCGGATTGAACTGGCTGGAGGCGCATTAGCCCCCCAGCCCCCTAAAGGGGAGCTTCTAAAAAATGTGATCCTTGCGCTCTTTTGTAACGAGCGCTTAATATGGGCTTGCGTTTAAAACGCATCTCTGGCGATGCAATCGCCTAACCGTGTTAAGCACTCGTTGCAAACGAGCGCAAGTTAATTTTTCGGGCTACCCTGGCGGATACCGCATTGACATATCTATAATTTATGATGCATTTTGCAATATAAGACAATTCTTTCCCCTTCATAATACACTAACCTATACTTATCCCTTCCCTTTTTCCCTATCATTTTTACAACTATAACATCTTAACGGTAATAAAATTTCAGCGCTTTTAATCTAAATTTTACAAAACTATATTAATTGCCGCGGGTTTCTCTTTTGGTAATCTTTGCTTAAATTGAGCCAATAAAACCTGAATGAAAATATACCATTTGAGTGCCGAGTGCTATCCCGTTGCTAAAGTTGGCGGGCTTGCCGATGTTGTTGGCGCATTGCCTAAGTACCAGAACCTTGCGGGTTTGCAGGCTGCGGTTGTTATGCCTTTTTACGATCGTAAGTTTACCCAGGAAAACGACTTTGAAATTGTGTTTGCTGCTGCAACCTTGCTCGGTAATCGCCGACTTTTCTTCGAAATCCTGAAAGAAAAAACAAACAAACTCGGTTTTGAGCTTTACTTAGTGAAGATCCCCGGGCTGCTCGACAGGGAAAACATCTACAGTTACCCCGATGAGCGCGACCAGTTCATGGCCTTTCAATTGGCATTTTTAGATTGGATCAGTTATTCGCAGCAAACACCCGATCTGATCCACTGCCATGACCACCATGCTGGTTTAGTCCCATTTCTGCTTTATCATTCCAAACTATATACAAGGCTGGCCAATACGCCAACCATATTTACCATACACAATGGCCAGTACCACGGCGCTTTCGGCTGGGACAGGCTGTCCTTACTGCCTGAAATTGACCTGACCAAAACAGGCTTGCTTGACTGGGCCGGCGGAATCAACCCACTGGCTGCCGCGGTTAAATGCAGCTGGCGTTATACCACGGTATCACCTACTTACCTGGAGGAGCTTACCTACAACTCAAATGGTTTGGAGTACCTGTTTTACATTGAACGGGCAAAAGGTTATGGCATCATGAATGGTATCGACACGGAGGTTTGGAACCCACAAACCGACCCAATGATCCCAAACAAATTTTCGGCTAAAACATTGGCTAAAGGTAAAAGGGCTAATAAAGAGGCCATTTGTAAACGCTTTGAGCTCGATCCCGAAAAACCATTATTCACCTTTATCGGTCGCCTCGTTGTTGAAAAGGGGGCCGATCTGTTGCCTGCCGCTATTGAACGCAGCCTGCTCGAAAACGAAGGCGAAGTAAACTTTATCATATTAGGCGCCGGCGATAAGGAAAATGAGCTTGCCCTGCTTCAGCTTAAAAATAAATACCCTGAGCATTGTAATGCTTTTATTGGCTATGACGAGTCATTGGCACACTTAATTTATGCCGGGGCCGATTTCCTGCTGATGCCATCACGCGTGGAACCTTGCGGCCTTAACCAGTTGTATGCGCTGCGTTACGGCACTATGCCAATTGTACGTACTACCGGTGGATTGAAAGATTCTGTCATTGATTTTGGCGATGAGGGAGGCTATGGGATCCGCTTTGTACAGGCCAGCGTACAAGATATTTGCCACTCAGTTTTCAGGGCAAAACAACTTTACCAGGATAGCGCAAAAATGCAGCAGCTCCGCAAACAAATGATGGAGCTTGATTTTTCATGGACACGCTCAACACAACAATACACTGAACTATACGAAAGCTTAAAACTAACTATATGACATCCAAAGTAATCTCCATTGTGCTCGGTGGCGGCCAGGGCAGCCGCTTATCACCGCTTACCGCAACGCGGTCAAAGCCGGCAGTTCCAATTGCGGGTAAATATCGTTTGGTGGATATTCCCATTTCAAACTGTTTGCACTCGGGTATTACGCGTATTTATGTGTTGACGCAGTTTAACTCGGCATCCTTAAACAAGCACATCAAAAACACGTATCATTTCAGCAGCTTTAGCGATGCTTTTGTTGATATTCTTGCGGCAGAACAAACGCCGTCAAGCGTGGCCTGGTTTCAGGGTACGGCCGATGCTGTGAGACAAAGCTTACACCACTTGGCGGTGCATGAGTTTGAGTATGTGCTGATCCTGTCGGGCGATCAATTGTACCAGATGGATTTTGAAGATATGATTAACCATCATATCGAAACCAATGCCGAAATTTCGATAGCTACCATCCCTGTTGATGCTGCTGACGTTCCGGGCTTCGGAATCCTGAAAACGGACGAGAACAACATGATCACCTCGTTTATCGAAAAACCTAAAAGCAATTTCGAAAGCTGGGCGTCAGAGGTTAGTCCGGAGATGGAAGCTGAAGGCCGTGTATACCTGGCGTCAATGGGTATCTACATCTTTAATCGCAAATTGTTATATGAATTGCTTGAAGGCAATGAGCGTACCGACTTTGGTAAAGAGATCATCCCGCAATCAATTGAAGGCCATCGCGTAGCCAGCTATCAATATGAAGGATACTGGACAGATATTGGTACTATCCCTTCATTTTTTGAGGCCAACCTGGGTTTAACTGATAACATCCCCAAGTTTAACCTGTTTGATAAAAACCCCATCTACACCCGTGCGCGCATGTTGCCGCCGTCAAAAATATCAGGCACGCTGATGGAAAAATCTATTGTTGCCGACGGCTGTATTATCAATGCCAAACAGATCATCCATTCTATAATAGGGATCCGTACCCGTATTGGGGTTAATACCATTATCGAAAACTGTTATGTGATGGGTAGCGATAATTACCAAACCCTTGAGGAAATTGCCGAATCGAAAGAAAGCGGTTCGCCAATTATGGGTATAGGCGATAATTGCCATATCCAAAACGCCATTATCGATAAAAATACTTACATCGGTAATAACGTAACCATCAACTGCGGCGAAAAACTTGAAGACGGTGACTATGGAACCCATACCGTGCAGGATGGCATTGTTGTAGTTAAGAAACGGGCTATAATACCAAGCGGCACGGTTATTTAATTAAAAAATAAAAAAAACAAACCATAGTTAATTTGTTATAGATAGAACTAACCATCTAAAACATAATCAACTATGAAAAAGGCACTATGTATGATCGCTTTAGCAGCGATCTCGTTCAGCAGCGTTTTCGCTCACGGTACAGTAGTTCGCCCCTCAAAAGGCATTATGCAAACTGATACTACCAAGAAGAAGAAAACGAAGAAAATGAAAAAAGATACCATCATGAAAAAAGACACCATGAAGATGAAGAGAAAATAAGTCTTTAGTCTGAAGCCGGAAGTTTTAAGTCCGGTGGTATCAAACAGAAACAGCCCCGGCAAAATGCCGGGGCTGTTTGCGTTTGAAAATATCTCCAACCGTCATTGCGAGGTACGAAGCAATCCCAAACTTTACAGAGAGACTTGCACAGCCGCTCTGCTTCATGGGGATTGCATCGTACCTTATAATGAGGTGATCGTAAATAACTGGTTATCAAATATGATTTTTCACGTCATCACGTTTTTTTTCAGGTTTCCCCTGATGGATACTCGCAATGACGATTATTTTATTTGATGTGTTTTTTTACAACTCTATAGTTTCACCGATAGCCGGCAATTTCAAATTCAAACCGGCTTTGATAAACTTCTCAGTTACTTCATCTTTATCAATTTTAATAACCGGGAATGAGTCATAATGAATGCCGATGATGTTTTTACAATTGATAAACGCCGACGCTTTAATGGCATCATCCGCACCCATGGTATAATTATCACCTATAGGCAGAAATGCCCAGTCGAGGTTTTCATCGGCCAGTAACTTCATATCATAGGTAAGCGCGGTATCGCCTGCAAAATAGATCACTTTTCCTTCTGCATAAATTAAGAAACCCGCAGGATTACCACCCGGCGAGCCATCGGGCAAGGTACTTGAATGTATAGCGTTTACCATTTTAACCCTGCCAAAATCAAAGTTAAAGCCACCGCCAATGTTCATGCCATGTACATTTTCAATGCCTTTAGTACCAAGCCATCCGGCAATTTCGGCAATGCAAACTACTTTTGCACCACTGCTTTTGGCAACTTCCAACAAATCGGTCACATGGTCGCCGTGCCCGTGCGATACCAGAATATAATCAGGCTTCAAACTGTGGATATCAATATCCTTTGCCAGCGGGTTAGGGCTTATAAATGGGTCGAAAAGCAGTTTCTTTCCACCAGCTACAATCTCAAGGGCCGACTGGCCATAATAAGTAGTTTTCATAGAAAATAGTTTATTAACCTAATTCAAAAGTAAACACTTATAATCCCGATTTGATTTATTGGCAGAAAAGTTACAGCAGTTTTTTGAACAAACAAAAGCAAGGGGTAGCTTTAAAGTTAATGTCAATTCCGACCGAGCCTGGGAAGACTCGCACATGGAGAATAGGGAGAAAATCCTGTACACCCTATAAACTCACTTAGCACAGTTTGTTATGCATGGCGTAGGAGATTTCTCTTCGCACAGCCGCTGTTGCCCGCCCTCGCTCATCGAAATGACATTTTTAAGATGGGATGGTATAATTTTATTTACCAAACATATTACCCAGGCCTCCTAAGCCGCCAAACATGCTTTGGGTCATGGCAGCCATTTCGCTTTGGCTGATGTTTTCAGCCTGTTCAAGCGCTTTGTTGATCGCAACAACCAGCAACTCTTCCAGTTCTTCTTTGTCGGCATCAGCTAAAAAATCAGGATCTATCTGTACCGATTGGATCACTTTATTGGCATTAGCGTTCACAACTATTTTGCCGCCTTCGGCTGTGCCTGATACACTGATAGCATCAAGGCGTTTTTTCATTTCGCCAGCCTTTTGCTGGGCTTCCATTAATTTATCAAACATGATTTTTTAGTTTTTAGTGAGTGGTTGATTAGGTGAATGGTTGGAATACGGATTGAGGAAAGATGATCAATCGGTTTATTAAAACCACTTACCAAATCAACTCTATCAACCACTTACCAAAAAAATTAATCATCACTGGTATCGCCATTACCATTGTATGCACTTTTACGTACAATAGGCATGCCAGCAGCTTTAAACAGGTCATCGAGCTTTAATAAACTGCCGTTTGCCAGGTTGGTCAGCAATACTATGGTAATGTCGTGTTTCATATCACGCAGGTAAATATGCCTGAACCCATGCCACCAGCCGGTATGATAAATTACCTCCTCGCCCGGTGCTGTAAATGTACGCCAGCCGTAGCCGTAGTTGAAATGTCCGTGCACCATCGGGTTGCGTGGCACATAGGCCGAATCAAGCGTAGCCGGTTTTAATAACAACCCCGCGCGCAAAGCACGATCAAACAGGAACAGGTCACCAACCGTGCTGTAAATGCCTTTATCCCCTACAGGGCCGTCCAAAAAGTTCTGCACTACCGAATAACGCCACTGTCCGCGGTCGTGACCCACCACATCAACCGGAATCTTATCATATACCGCTTTTGAATAAACATGTGTATGCGCCATACTGGCCGGCTTAAATACATTTTCCTGCATAAATTGGGCGTAGCTCATTCCGCTCACTTTTTCAATGATGGAGCCCAGCACCATAAAGTTGGAGTTGTTATACAGGAAACGCTTATTAGGCTCGTTGAAACGTGTTGGCTTATAATCTGCTATCATTTTCATGGCCTCGGCATTGGTAAGCCCCTTGCGTTGGTTCAGGTGATTTTTTCGGTATATATCATCGATAAAATAAACATAGTTCATCATGCCCGAGCGGTGGGTGAGCAACAGGCGAATAGTTACGCCATCGTACGGAAAATCAGGAAAAAACTTTTTAACATCATCGTCAAGTTTCAGTTTTCCGCGCTCCATCAACTGTAAAATAGCTGTAGAAGTCATGGTCTTGGTAACAGAAGCCAGCTCAAATTGCGAACCAATCTTCAGACTGTCGCGGTGCAGGTAATCGGCCCAGCCTATGGCTTTTTCATAAACTATTTTGCCTTTTTTTGCCACCAGCACATTGCCGTTAAAGCCGCGTGTACGGTGCAATTCCTGCATTACGGCATCTATCTTTTTATCAGCATTTTTAGGATTGTAGGCCAGCAACGCGGTGGTATCAAGCGGCCTGGCGGCAACCTGCGACTGCGATTGGTCTTTATTTTTATTTTTGGATGAACAGGCTAACAGTAACAGGGGGGCAGCAAACACTACCAGGCTTTTGTACACTAATCTCATAAATCAATTTATCTCACACTAAACGAATGCGAAAATTAGAAATTATACAGCAGGTATTGATTAAAGTTTTAAAATTTTCTGTTAGTTAGCACAATTAGTATGTTTAAGTATGGTTTTGTTGAAAAAAGGCTTGTTTATTATGGCCCTCGTGCTTAGCACAGGGTTGGCGCATGCTCAAAATACGGATGTTAATAGTATTATTAAGGAGGGTATCAAACTTAACAGCGAAAAAAATTATTCGGCGGCTATTGAAAAATACAAAGAGGCACTTACTGCCGAGCCAGATAATGCGCAGGCCAACTACCAGCTGGCCTTCAGCCTCAATGCATCGGGCAAGGGTGCGGAAGCGGTACCTTATCTCAACAAAGTGATAAAAACAGGTGGCGACCTAACAGGCCCTGCTTATGAATTAATGGGCAGCATTTATGATACTGCACGTCAACCCCAACAGGCCATCGACGCTTATAAAGAGGGGATCAAATTGAAGCCGGGGTATCAGCCGCTGTATTTTAACCTGGGGATAGCCTATTTCCGCGCGCAAAAATATGCCGATGCCGAGCTGGCTGCCATTGAAGCCATTAAACTCGATCCTAAACATGCTAATAGCCAACGCTTATACGGGCTGGTAACTTTCCACCAAAACAAAAGGGTACCGGCATTGATGGGCCTGTGCAACTTCCTGCTGCTCGACCCGGAAGGCCCGCGCGCCGACGAAGCTTATACCAACCTGCAAAGTTTACTAAAAGGCGGCGACCTGAAAGCAGCTAAAGCAGATCCGGAAACCCTGTTACTAAATAAAACCCTAAGCACCGCCATTTCGGTTTCTGGCAGTCAGCTCGAAACACAGTTGAAAAACATTTTTACGGCGGTTGGCAAACTTGGTGAAAAACCAGGCAGACAAACCTTCTTTTGGAATTACTATGCAGCTTTTTTTTATAAGCTGTCACAAACACCATATTTTCCAACAGCGGTTAAGCTGATCGGCCTAAATAGTGACAAGACGGGCGGTGCCGCCTGGCTGCAGAGCAATGCCGATAAGCGCAATGCACTGGATGACTGGATGGCATCCGCAGAAAGAAAATTTTAATTACAAATTTTTCGCCGATAAATCATTGCTATGCCATATAGAAAATGATGATTTTATAATTTACATATCAATAATTGCGAAAGCCAAAGTTTTACTATTTTTGAGCACACAAAATTTAACGACATGAATTTTCCGGCTGAATTAAAATACACCAAAGACCACGAGTGGATTAAGGTTGAAGGCAATGTAGCTACCGTAGGCATCACCGAATTTGCTCAAAGCGAACTGGGCGACATTGTGTATGTTGATATTACTTCATTAGGTAAAGAGGTTGCTAAAGACGAAGTTTTTGGCACCGTTGAAGCAGTAAAAACAGTATCAGACCTGTTTATGCCTGTTGCCGGCACCGTAACCGAAGTTAACCCGGCATTAAATAACCAACCCGAACTGGTTAACACCGACCCATATGGCGAAGGCTGGATGGTAAAGATCACTGTAGCTAATGCTGCCGATGCTGAATCACTTTTATCTGCCGGCGATTATAAAACGGTTATCGGCGTATAAGATGAAGCTGTTTTTAAAATATCATGGGCCCGCTATTTTGTGGGCCTTATTTGTTTTAATTATTTGCTCCATACATCTTGATTCTGTTGATAAATCGCCGATGTTTTTTGAGGGTTTTGATAAGCTAACCCACTGCGGTTTATTTTTCACCCTTATAGTACTGGTTTGTTTTGGTATTATCAGGCAACAAAAACCACGGCCACTTACGTATACAGGGGCATTCGCTATATGGGCGACCAGCGTATTTTTCGGAGGGCTTATTGAAGTGCTGCAGGCATCTGTTTTCACCTGGCGCAGCGGCGACTGGAACGATCTTTTTTGCGATGTGCTTGGAGCTTGTATGGGGATTTTTAGTGTAATGCTAACTGTTGAGGCAATTGGAAAAAAATGAAAAAAAATAAACTGATCATTTTATTGGGCGCGCTGCTGTTAACAGCCGGTTCATCATGCGGCATTTTCCATAAGGGTTGCGGCTGTCCGCATTTTGGGAAAATTAAATCTGCCGATTCCAGATGTGCAGATGTGCAAATGATGGCTTAGCCAGGTAAATCTATATCAGCAAAGCACATTTACTATCAATTACGGGTGTTCAATTTTTTAAAGTGTAAACACTTGCAATTATTTTCAAAAAAACATCGCTGATAATCAGATACTTAATTTTACTAACTATTAGCAAAGCACCCAACATGAACACATCGTCATTGATAATCAGCGACTTGCATTTTTTAGAAATTAAACGTTGAACACCCGCTTTTTAAAAATTGAACACTGACATAATCGTGTCAGTAAAGCATTGTCAATACTATTTAAAAACCTGTTTGCATATCCTAAATCTGCCTGTCTGCCCCCCCTGTATACGTACAAGCTTCATACTAAAGTCATTTGTACAACTGCCTATTTAAAATCTGCACATCATAGCAAATCTTATTTGGATTTAATATAAATAAGCTTACATTTGCTACGTTTTATATTATAAATGATGAAGCTGTCACAACTGGAAATAGGCGAAACTGGTATTGTAAAGGAATTTACCGATCTTGAAATGTCAGTAAAACTGATGGAGATGGGCTGTTTACCCGGCGAAGAGGTTCGCATTTCGCGTATCGCTCCACTTGGCGATCCTATTGCCATCAGCGTATCTGGTTATCAGCTTAGCTTACGCAGGTTTGAAGCATCCACCATCATTTTGCAGTAGTTTGTAAGCGTTGAAAACCAATATAAGAGTTGCACTTGTAGGAAATCCAAATACCGGTAAATCAACTCTCTTTAATATACTAACCGGGCTAAATCAAAAAATCGGAAACTTTCCGGGGGTTACTGTTGATAAAAAAACAGGCTTTTGTACCCTGCCTGACGGCCGCACAGCCGAAATAATTGACCTTCCGGGTACTTACAGCATCTATCCCAAAAGTAAAGACGAATCCATCGTATTTTCGGTACTGGCCGATAAATCAAAAGGCATGGTGCCCGATTTGGTTGTGGTGATCCTTGATGCATCCAATTTAAAACGCAACCTGCTGCTTTATACCCAGGTCGCAGATCTCAAGATCCCCGTAGTGGTGGCGCTTAACATGGTAGATGTGTCGGACAAGGCGGGCATCAAAATCAATATTGATCTTTTTGCCAAAAAACTGGGCGTTCCGGTAGTCCCTATCTCCGCCAGGAAAAATACAGGCATTGACAAGCTTAAAAGCGCCATTGCTTTTGCCAACAGCGTACCATTGCAGCAGGATACTATTGATATCGAAAGCATCGCGCCGGGCATCATAGCGCAAATAAAAGGGGAGATGCAGGTTGAAAATCCATATATAGCCTTGCAACTTGCCCACCAGCACGAAACGCTAAGCTACCTTTCAGCAGCCGAAAGCGACCGGATTGAACAACTGGAGCATGAGCATTCTTTCCACTCGCAAAAGGCGCAGGCTACGGAAACCATCGCCCGTTACAACTTCATCAACGACCTGCTTTACGATACGGTTAAAAAAGCTGAAACGGCGCACGACGAAACCATAAGCAACAAGATAGATAAGATCCTTACCCATAAAGTGTTTGGCTTTGTGATCTTCTTCGCCATCTTACTGTTCATATTCCAGGCTATCTTTTCATGGTCGGAATACCCGATGTCGCTCATCGAAAACCTGTTTATCTGGCTGCAGGCCGGCGCCGCTAAAATACTGCCTGCCGGTCCGCTGAGCAGCCTCATCATCGATGGGGTATTGGCCGGCCTGAGCGGAGTATTGGTATTTATCCCGCAGATCGCCATCCTCTTCGCGCTTATTTCTATTTTGGAAGATACAGGCTACATGTCGCGCGTTACTTTTATGATGGATAAGGTGATGCGCAAGGTAGGGCTTAACGGCAAATCGGTAGTACCCCTTATCGGCGGTTTTGCCTGCGCGGTGCCTTCTATCATGAGTACCCGTACTATCGAAAACTGGAAGGACAGGATGATCACCATTATGGTTACCCCCCTGGTAGCCTGCTCTGCCCGTTTACCGGTTTATACCTTGCTTATTTCATTGGTAGTGCCCAACCGCAACGTTTGGTGGATCTTTAATATGAAGGGCCTCGCGCTTACTGCCATGTATGTGCTCAGCATCTTTTCGGCTATTATTGTGGCTTTTGTGATGAAGTTTATCCTCAAAGCCCGCGAACGCGGCTATTTTATTATGGAACTGCCCGTGTACCGCATGCCAAGGTGGAAAAACGTGATCTTTACGATGTATGACCGTTCAAAAACGTTCGTACTGCAGGCCGGTAAAGTGATCATTGCGGTCTCGGTGATCCTGTGGGTAATGAAATCATATGGCCCCGGCGACAGGTTTGCCCAGATAGATAAACAATACGCCCAGCCTCAATATACCAAAACCATGACGCCGGATAGCCTCAGCAAAGTTATCGCATCCGAAAAACTGGAAAACTCATACGCCGGCGTATTTGGTCATGTTATTGAACCCGTTATTAAACCCCTTGGCTTCGATTGGAAGATAGGTATAGCCCTCATCAGCTCCTTTGCTGCCCGCGAGGTATTTGTGGGCACCATGGCCACCATTTACAGCGTGGAGGGCGATGCCGATAAGATGCAATCGGTTCAGCAAAAAATGCACGAGGCTAAAAATCCGCAAACCGGAGAGCCGGTATTTACCTTAGCGGTGGCTTTCTCCCTCATGATGTTTTATGCCTTCGCCATGCAATGTGCCAGTACAGTGGCCGTTGTTTACCGCGAAACCAAAGACTGGCGCTGGCCCGCTGCCCAGTTTGCCTATATGACCGCGCTGGCTTATACGGCGAGCTTTATCGTATACCATTGGCTCAAGTAATTTTTAGTTCATGGATCATAGTTGATGGTTCATAGCCCTAAATGTTTCAGCAATGTTTGCACTGCTGAAGTCTCCGACTTTGGATAGCGAAGTATATCGAGGGCTGAAGTAGTTTTAGTTCATAGTAAAAACTATTCTTACCAATACCTGCTTATTAAGTTTCGCTATTTAAAGCCCAGACTCCCGGCAGCGTCCGTGTTGAAGAAATTCATCACGCGTTGCCATATTATTAACCTGCTACCTCTTCAAACTCAAAATATCATGCACCGCATGCTCCGCTTTTGGGTATTGAAATATAAACCCGCTATCCAGTAAGCGTTTGGGCATTACCCACCGGCTTTTTAATATCAGTTCGGTTTCGGTACCGATTACCATCGCGCCGACTTCCAGCAGCCACTGAGGGGCAGGTAAACCGAAAGGCGCACCATAAGCCTTGCGGATAATCTGCATCATATCAGTATTCTTTGCGGCTTCAGGGGCAGTGCAGTTAAATATGCCATTTAATTCGGGGTGGTCTAACAGCCATTGGGTGCTCCGGGCTACATCATGCTCATGCACCCAGGCTATGTATTGCTGCCCATCGCCTTGTTTGCCGCCGAGGCCAAACCTAACCAGGTTAAGCAACCGCGGAAAAACGCTGTCGCTTCGGCCTAACACAATGCCCATGCGCAGGGCAATTTTACGGGTATGGGGCGTATCTGTTTTAAAGAAAGTGTTTTCCCAGATGTTGCAAACATCAATAGAAAAGCCATAACCAATCTCACCGGTATCCTCATCCTGCGGACGGTCTTCAGCATGCCGATAGATGGTGGCAGAAGTTACATTGATCCAAACCTTTGGCGGGTTTTCCATCTTATGGATCACCCTGCCTAATAGTTCGGTAGGTACCACCCTTGAACGGATGATCTCCCGCTTGTTCTTTTCGGTATAGCGGCAGTTTACATTTTTGCCGCACAGGTTGATCAGCATATCGGCACCGGCAAGGTGAACCGTCCATCCCCCTTCGGTTTCACCATTCCAAACAGCGGTATGTACATTGCCATCAACAGGTTTTTGTTTGCGGGCCAGGATGATCACCTCGTCTGCCAAATCGCGGTAGTATTTGGCCAGCACGGTACCGAGATAACCGTTGCCGCCGGCCAGTACGATTTTTTTATAAGCTTTCATGATCAGTTAAGGTTTAAAATAAGTAATAATAAAACAATACGATAAGTTACCCAGGTAACGGTGAGCACCCAGCCAAGCCCAAGCAATTTGGTACGGCGGACGTGTTCAAGGAGCATTAAACCTGCTACCGCCATAAAATACAGGGTGTAAATCAGCGGGCCGAATTGAAAAAAGTGATTTACAACCAACCCCATCAGCAGTAATAAGCTGCCGGCAAAAGAGATGGTCATCATGTTGCCGAGGTAGGTCCACAGGTTACGGCGGTCAAAGCTGCATATAGCTGCTCCCTGGAAAAGGATCTGCCCGCCACAAATCAGGTACTCACGATAGGGGCTGCCTAAAGGAACAATCCCCCTAAGCAGATGTGCATAAGCGGTAAGGATAAACCCTGTACAAAACCAGGTGAAAAGCAAATACAATAAACGATAATGCAGCTTAAACGCAGGCTGGTATTCGAAGCCGGTTTCGGCAGCAGGGATAATTACCCTCCTATTGTATGATATAAAAGCATAAACCTTGCTCATGAGCCAGATGAATGGTTTAAAAGCAAATAAGGGAGTAAATACAGGCCAGGTATTGGCAATTATTTTGAAAAGGCTTTTAACACCGTAGGTAACCTCGCCGCTTTTCAGGTTAATTAAGGCTATTTCGTTAACAGCCCGTTGCCTGTCATAAACAGGGCAGGTACCTGCATGTGCTTCCTGGTACGCAGCGCGGCCATCAGCATCAAGCATCCCTGTTTTTACAAAGGCACCGGTATAAGCACGGCACATGGGGCATTCTGCATCAAACAGGATCATGTGGTTCTTGAGCGTTTTCATAATTTTCAGTGTTTTCTGAAACAAATATACAATATATTTTAAACTTTCAATAAATACTGAAATTAAATTAAGTATGCCGGCGTGTTAACTCACCCCGACATCGCTGCGCTTGTCACCCCTCTCTACGCAAGCGTAAAGAGGGGATTTATTCTTTTATTTTTCTTACCTTCTTTCCGCCGAAGGCGAAGAGAGGGTGGTCCAGCGAAGCGCAGACCGGGTGAGTTAACTATGCGCGATGCAAATAATTTGAGAAAACTCAATCCCCCTCTTGCAAAATCAAATCTTATATTTAACTTTGAACAACAAAGTACTTTTGATGAAAGAACAAGATATTCATGCAGAGTTAAGTTCCATCCGCGACCTGATGGAGCGTTCGGCCAAGTTTATTTCGCTTAGCGGCCTTTCGGGTGTGATGGCAGGCATCTATGCCTTCGCCGGCGCCGGCATAGGATACAGTTTGCTGCAGGGCGAGTATACTACCCTCAGGGAGCGCCATACTTACAATGAAGAATTGCTGATCATAAAATTATTTATCGTGGCAATCGCGGTGCTTGTATTGTCTATTGGCACAGGGATCTGGTTATCGGTACGCAAGGCTAAAAAAAACAGTCAGCCTTTTTGGGGCGCCGGAAGCAAACGCCTGCTCATTAATATGGCAATCCCATTGGTAAGCGGCGGTTTATTTACTATTATACTTGTTTATCGTGGTTATTATGGTGTTGTGGCACCTGCTACATTGATATTTTATGGCATGTCGTTAGTTGCAGGCAGCCATTATACATATTCGGGTATTAGAAGCTTGGGGATATTGGAGATTTTATTAGGTTTGCTGTGTGCTGTAATGCCGGGTTACGGCTTAATTTTCTGGAGTCTGGGTTTCGGCCTGCTCCACATTATTTATGGTACAGTAATGCATTTTAGATACGATAAGTGAAGATATCATTAGATCAGTTTGATAAAGCCTTTGAAAACCGCATTCGCCTGCAAATCATGAGCGTATTGGTTGCTAATGAAAGCTACGACTTTAACTCGCTTAAAGAATTGCTTAACCTTACCGACGGTAACCTGGCATCGCACCTGAAAGCGCTGGAGAAGGAAGAATACATCCAGGTGGAGAAAACTTTCATAGGCCGCAAACCCAATACACGTTACCTGGCATCCGAAAAAGGGCGGGCCGCCTTCAAATTGCACCTCCTTGCCCTCGAAAATTTGATTAAACAACAAAAACTGTAATTTTTTTTATCTATAAACTTTGAAATACAAAGTACTTTTAATTTATAAAATATGAAAAACCTTAAAGCAATTTTATTTGAAGATAGTGTTGTTAAACTTGGCCTAATCCTAATCACTATATCTGCCGGATTCTTCCTTATGGAGGGGTCCGGCCTTTTTGAACTTACCGAAGGAACTGCTTTTGGTGCTTTTTGCTTCAATTACTCCGCCTCACTTGTGTTTTTCTTTGTGGTGATATATAAAGGATTCAGGCGCTTACATTATTGGGTGCTCCTCCTGGCACTTTGGTTCATCAGCGCGTTCGCACTTAACCTGAGCATCCCTGTTTTCAACACTTCGGTTACCTGGCTGTCGGTTGTTATCTGTATCTCCACAATCAGCATTATACTTTCTGTATTTATGAATGAGCTCAGTTCAAAAATGAAACACGTGGTGACATTTTTCCTGGGGATGGCTTTCCTGCTTTTTATTTATTACAGCGTATACCTTACCTCCATGTATCTCATCGGCATTTTTGCAGCTATCGCGCTGGGGCTTTCGCTGCATGTTTTTGTGCCGATGGGTTTGGCTATAGTAACGTTTATCACCATTAAAAGAACAGTAAGGGGCAGCAAGTCCTTAAAAATGGCATTGGGGGCTGGCCTGTTAGTGCCTGTCATTGCATGCAGCATATTTATATGGCAATGGAAAAGCATCAATAACCAGGTTAACCTTGCTATCAATCACAATACACTGTCTGAAGGCAAACTGCCGACCTGGGTGGTGATCAGTCAAAATATCCCTAAAAACGCTATAGCGCAACGGATCATCAAAGCGGGCATCGTGTATAAAACTGCCAACCTTAGTGATAGCTGGTATTGGGGCGATTGGAATAAAGCCTCATTCGATGAACCAATGCAGCATGATCCTTTTATAGTGATAGCAAGCCTGTTTGGCGGCGACTTAAACCTTGACGAAAAGGAGCGGATAAAAATATTAGAAGCCATGTACGATTCCCGCCACCAGGCGCAGGAACGGCTTTGGAGCGGCGATAAGTTAAAAACGGCCAACGTGATCACCAATGTTAAAATCTTTCCTGAATACCGTTTAGCTTATACCGAAAAAACACTAACCGTACACAACACTGAGAACGGGGGCGTTCGGGCATGGCTTGGCAAAGAAGAGGCGATATACACATTCCATGTGCCCGAAGGTTCGGTTGTTAGTTCCTTATCATTATGGATAGATGGTAAAGAACAAAAATCAAGATTAACCACCAAAGCCAAAGCCGACTCTGCCTATCACGAGATTGTAGGTGTTGAGCAGCATGACCCATCGGTAATTCACTGGCAGGAGGGCAATACAGTAACGGCACGAATTTTTCCATGTACTCCCGAAGAAAACCGCAAATTCAGGGTGGGGATCACCAGTCCGCTGCGCAAGCAAAGCGATATGCTTACCTATGAAAGCAGTTATTTCGATGGCCCATCGCCCGAAGACGCAACCGAAGCCATCCAGGTATCTTTTTCGAAGAAACCTGAAAGCCTCCACATGCCAAACTTTGATGAGATCAGCGAAGGCGTTTATACTGCCGACCGGCCTTATCAACCGGATGAGCAGATCACGTTTAAAGCCCCGCCGCTTGCCGATATGCCGTTCGCATTTGCAGGCAAAGGCTATCAGCTGAAAGATTATGTGCCTCAAACCACAAACTTTAACCCGGAAGCCGTCTACCTCGACCTTAACGCAAGCTGGTCGGCCAGCGAACTGGACGAGCTTTGGCCGGCCATCAAAACCAAAAAAGTTTACTATTACGATGGCAAGCTTGAGGCTTTGACTGAAGATAACCGTGACAATGTTTACAGCAGGATGGGCAAACTCAACTTCAGTATGTTCCCGGTTAATGAGATCAAACACTCCGAAAGTTCATTGCTGATTACCAAATGCGCCGAAACCTCTCCTAACCTGCGCGACCTTGACGAATCGGAGTTTGGCAAAGCATTAACCAGCTATCTGCCGGGTGCAAAACAATTGCAGTTATACAATATCGGCACCAACCTAACACCTTATTTAAAGGCATTGAAAGAGATGCGGGTATTCACTTATAACGAAGGAGATGTAGCAACGCTGCAAAGTAAGCTCACAAAACATGAATTTAGCCATTCGCAGGAAGATTCAACTCATGTTGTGCTCGCTCAATCGGGTTTAGTTATTGAACAAACTGGCGATACTTTAAAAGCAGGCAATGCGCCTGACCACCTGCTACGCCTGTTTGCTTATAACGATATTATGAAAAAGGTTGGTCCGCATTATTTTGATAAAACCTATGTGCAGCCGGATATTATCGATGAGGCTAACCAGGCTTTTATAGCCTCGCCTGTTTCGAGCCTTATTGTACTCGAAACTCAAAAAGATTATGAACGCTTCGGGATTGATGAAAATAAGAACAGCCTTCAAAACGCTTCTGCAAAATCATCGGGCGCAGTACCCGAACCCGGTGAGTGGTTGTTGATCCTGGTTGTAATAGCGGTGATAAATTTCTTAGTATATAAGAGCAAGCATGTTCAGCCGGAGCTATAATTTGCAGGAGTATATCTCATTTAAATTAACCGGCAGCAGGCTAATCATCAGTAGCTGCTGGTTAATATACATTGGCATTGCAGCGAGGTTAGGTATCATTTATTTTAAGTGGGATGCCAATACGGTGCTTGGCCTGGCGCTGCTGCCTTATATCTGCAAGGTAAAGCGTGGGAGCCTTTCATTAAGGCACCTCGTCCCGGCCATTGTTTTTACAACAGTTGCCATTTATTTTCCGGTTAAAACAAATTTGTTCCTGGCCTTGCTGTTTTCTGCACTGCTTTTCTTTGAGAACTTAAAAGGAAAAATAAGCCTGGTATTGTTCCTGTTGTTATTGCTCATTTCACCCGCGTTCGAATATGTCAGTAATACATTCAGCTTTCCTTTAAGGATCTGGCTTAGTGAAGTAGCAGCCTCTCTGCTTGCATCTATGGGAATGGAAGCCAGCGCTGCAGGCAACATCATCCGGTTTAAAGGTTTCGAATTTTCTGTGGACCAGGCCTGCGCAGGTTTGCATATGCTTGCCACCTCGTTCATGATCTGCCTGTTTATAATAGCTCATTACCAGCGGCAGGCGGCAAAGCAATTGCACCTGGTGTGGATCTTGTTTTTGTTGGTGCTTACTTTTGCGCTCAACATCCTGTGCAACCTTTGCCGTATCCTGCTGCTGGTTTTTTTCAAAATACCGGCTGGTACAACGATGCATGACCTGACCGGGATTATCTGCCTGCTCATTTACGTGGTATTGCCTTTATTGTTCCTTTCTTCTTTCGTATTGAAACGAACCGAAAAGCCGTACATCGACCTCCGATTTTATAAAACCATCAGGCTGGCGCCGGATGAACTGCGCTTCCCGCTGATACACCTTGCTTTGGCCGTGGCGTTGGTTGTAATAACTATAAACATCAAATCGATAGATGACCTGGAGGACAAAAGCGTAAGTAACGTATCCTTACCCGGTTATAAAAAATCGGTACTGGAAAGCGGGGTAATTAAATTTGAAAATACCGGTGCGCTGGTTTATGTGAAACCCTCTCGATTTTATTGCCCCGAACATGACCCCATGATTTGCTGGCAGGGAAGCGGTTATATTTTCAGTACGATAAAAAAGGAAGTAATTGCCGGTCGGCAGGTTTATTTAGGAGTGCTTACCAAGGCAAAGGATAAGATTTACGCTGCCTGGTGGTTTGATAATGGTAACATGAAATCAATCAATGAGTTTGAATGGCGATGGGCAGCAGCAAAAGGAGCCAAGCCGTTTTACCTGGTAAACGTTAACGCAGCTACAGAAGCCGCATTGTTAGAGGAGGTGAAAAATTTGCCGGCTATTAAGCAATGATACTTACCACCTTTCCGAATAACAATCGGGGAAATTTTCGGAAAGAACCATGATGACGTATAAGAAGCTGTTTAAGAATGAAGAATATTAATTGCCGTTGGTTTTAACCAACGGATTAAGAGCCGAAAACTCCTGGCTTTAGCCTAATTATTCAAGCGGATTTGGGCTGAAGCCCTCTTGTTGTGAATGCTTTATTCCGTTGGTTAAAACCAACGGCAATGAAGTTTTATCTACCTGTAAACGATATTCGTCAAATTTAAACAGGTTTTAAGATACATAGCGATGGTGTGCGTTGCCGCGTTAGTGATAGGAGCGGATGCCGGCCTTGTGGCTAATGCCCGTGTAGTATGAGTGGATAGCACGGGCCGCAGGCAACGCCCATATTTATAAATCGACCAAAAAACCAACTTAAGATCAAGCCATTATAAAGAACTTGCTTAAAAATGAGAAAAATTGTAGGGATGCATAATTGCGTCTCCGAAGGACAAGCCGATTTCAAAAGCACCTCAGCTGCCGTAAATTGCAAGTGTGAGATGCAATTATGCGTCTCTACATTCAAAAACTATCGTTTTAAACCGCCTATAATAAACACAAACAACTTCCATAATTTTCTTATTACTTTTACAAAAACCAATAGGTTATTCATGAGTAATACCTTTAACCGACCAATCCGTGTTTTAGTTGCCAAAGTAGGGCTCGATGGCCATGACCGCGGCGCGCGCATTATTGCCACTTCGCTGCGCGATGCAGGTATGGAAGTTATTTATACAGGGCTACGCCAAACTCCCGAAATGGTGGTAAACACTGCCCTGCAGGAGGATGTTGACGCCATTGGCATTTCTATACTTTCGGGCGCGCATATGACGGTATTTCCGCGCATCATTAATCTCATTAAAGAGAAAAAAATGGATGATGTTTTGGTTACCGGCGGTGGTATTATTCCGCATGAAGATATGCTTGAGCTGCAAAAGCTGGGCGTTGGCGAACTTTTTCCGCCCGGCACCAGTACGCAGGATATTGTAAAATATATAACCGGTTGGGTACATGAACACCGCAATTTCTAATACCTATGGAATTTCAAAATTTGCTGATTACAAACAAGGGGCGCGTTCAACAAATCACTATTAACCGCGAAAGCAAACTGAACGCTCTTAATAAAGATACGCTGGCCGAACTGCATAGCGCTTTTACCGAAGCTTTCCAAAATCCGGAGGTTGGTGGTATCATCATTACCGGAGCCGGATCAAAAGCATTTGTTGCCGGGGCTGATATCAGTGAGTTTGCAGCCTTAGATACCAATGGCGGTATGCAGCTTTCGCGTACAGGCCACACCGAAGTTTTTGATTTAATAGCTAACGGCAGCAAGCCTGTAATAGCAGCGGTAAATGGGTTTGCTTTGGGCGGTGGGCTCGAACTGGCCATGGCCTGCCACATCCGCATAGCATCTGACAATGCTAAAATGGGCCTGCCTGAAGTAACTTTAGGGCTCATTCCCGGTTATGGGGGTACACAACGCCTTACCCAACTGGTTGGTAAAGGCAAAGCGATGGAAATGATCCTTACGGCAGATATGATCACTGCTGCCGATGCCCTGCAATATGGCCTGGTTACCCACGTAACAACTGCTGAGGAACTCCTTATAAAAGCCGAAGAGATCCTGAATAAAATATTATCCCGTGCCCCTTTAGCCCTTGCGGCAGCCATCCGCAGTATCAATGCCGCTTATGCCGATAGTATTAATGGCTATGAAACTGAAATAACCGAGTTTGGCAAATGCTTCGGCACAAAAGATTTTAAAGAAGGCGTAGCAGCCTTTATGGAAAAACGGAAAGCGGAGTTTAAAGGGGAATAACTTTATAAGGCTAAAAGCTGAATGCAGAAAGCTTAAGGCTATGCCGTTGTTGTCGTCACGGGTGTCCGGAACACAAAAAACATGTCATTGCGAGGAGGAACGACGAAGCAATCGCATGCTATACAGGGCGGATATGCTTCCGTGCGATTGCCACGCTTCGCTCGCAATGACATGATTTTTTTAAGGGGGGCCAGGGGTGATTACTTTTTACCCCAGCCGTCCTTCAATGTAACGGTGCGGTTAAACACCAGTTTATCCTGAGTCGAGTTTTTATCTAAAGTAAAATAACCTTTACGCATAAACTGAACCGGCTTGCCTAACTCGGCATTAACCAGGTCGGGCTCAATGTATACTGTTGACAATACATGCAGGCTGTTAGGATTGATATAATCTTTAAAGTCGCCATCCTCATTTGAAGGGTCTTCAACCTGGAATAACCGGTCATATAACCTTACTTCGGCAGTTTTGGCGTGTTCAACACTCACCCAGTGGATGGTGCCTTTTACATTAATGCCGCTGGTATCATGGCCTGATTTTGATTCGGGCAGGTAGCTGCAATGGATCTCGGTGATATTACCATCTGCATCTTTAACAATGCTTTCGCCTTTAATGATATAAGCATTTTTTAGGCGAACCATCAGCCCGATACCTAAACGGAAGAATTTTTTAGGAGCAACTTCCATAAAGTCTTCACGCTCTATCCACAACTCACGGCCAAATGGAATATCCCTGCCGCCGTCGCCGCCTTCAACCTCAGGGTTGTTTTCGCCGTGCATTACTTCGGTTTCGCCTTCAGGATAATTATCCAGGATCAGCTTAACCGGATCAAGCACAGCCATACGGCGCCATGCGGTTTTGTTCAGGTCCTCGCGGATACAGAACTCCAGCAAGCCAACATCTATCATGTTTTCGCGTTTGGCAACGCCAATACGCTCGCAAAACTCACGGATAGAAGCAGGAGTATAACCACGGCGACGTAAACCACTGATGGTAGGCATACGCGGATCGTCCCAGCCATCAACATAGCCTTCTGTAACCAGTTGCAGCAATTTACGCTTGCTCATTACCGTATAGTTAAGGTTTAAGCGGGCAAACTCGTACTGTTTTGAAGGGAAAATATTCAGTTTTTCAATAAACCAATCGTACAACGGACGGTGAGGTACAAACTCCAGCGTACAGATAGAGTGCGTGATCTCTTCAATAGCATCCGATTGCCCGTGAGCAAAATCATACATGGGGTAAATACACCATTTATCGCCTGTGCGATGGTGATGAGCGTGTTTAATACGGTACATCAATGGGTCGCGCAGGTGCATGTTGGGCGACGCGAGGTCAACCTTTGCACGCAGTACTTTCGCGCCGTCGGGGTATTTGCCATCTTTCATATCGGCAAACAGCTGCAGGTTTTCTTCTACTGAGCGACTGCGGTATTGGTTTGGCGTGCCTGGTTCGGTAGGTGTACCCTTCTGGGCGGCTATTTCTTCGGCTGTGCTGTCATCAACATAGGCCAGGTTATTTTTGATCAGTTCAACGGCAAAGGCATACAGCTGATCGAAATAATCAGAAGCATAAAGCTCATTGGCCCAATCAAAGCCAAGCCATTTTACATCTTCCTTAATACTGTCAACATATTCAATATCCTCCTTAACGGGGTTGGTATCGTCAAAACGGAGATTGGTAAGGCCATTGTATTTTTTTGCCAAACCAAAGTTAAGGCAAATTGACTTGGCATGACCAATATGCAGGTAACCATTAGGTTCGGGCGGGAAACGGGTAAGTACACGGTTGTCGTTTTTACCGGCAGCCAAATCTTCTTCAACAATTTCCTCTATAAAGTTCAGTGATCTTTCTTCGCTCATAAATTAGTATAGCAATATGAGCAAAAGTAACAAAATTTTAGGCGGCTGTGCGCATTATCATAGCATATTCGGTTGTGTATTATTGGCCAGTCAAAACAGGAAGCCATGCCGGATTTATCGGTGCCCCACATGCCGGGTATCCAATGCAAGGAGATAGCCCTCCCAATCGGGTTTATAACATGGGCGTTGCCTGCGGCCCGGGCTTTCCGTTGCAAGTCCTCGCTTGGCCCCTACGCTCCCTCTCGTTCGCTGCGGGCTTTACACTGCTATCCCTAACGCTGCCTGCGCACGCGGCCGGGAACAACAACAAACGGAGCCCACAATTAGTCCAATTCTTACTTTTTAAAATATTTTAAAAAGTAAGAATTTTAATAGATACATCACACATAAATTATTAAATTACGCCCACCATTTAAACCAGCATGAAACTTGGTACGGAGGAACAAAAACAAACAATTTAAACCCGGAACAGCTTCATCAACCAAACAACCAACCGATGAAAATTACATCATTTGAAGAGTACAAAAAAGTTTACCAGCAAAGTGTTGAGCAGCCCGAGCAGTTTTGGGCCGGCATTGCCGATAATTTTTTATGGCAAAAAAAGTGGGACACCGTACTAGATTGGAACTTTAAGGAGCCTAAGATCAAATGGTTCCAGGGTGCAAAACTCAATATAACCGAAAACTGTCTCGACCGTCACCTCGAAACTCTTGGTGATAAACCGGCCATCATCTGGGAGCCTAACGACCCGGAAGAAGACCACCGGATATTAACATACCGCCAGTTGCATGATAAGGTTTGCCAGTTTGCCAACGTACTTAAAAACAACGGTGCAAAAAAAGGTGACCGTGTTTGTATCTATATGCCCATGATCCCCGAGCTGGCTATTGCTGTTTTGGCTTGCGCGCGTATCGGTGCTATCCACTCGGTAGTGTTTGGTGGTTTTTCTGCACAGTCCATTGCCGATAGGATCAATGATGCTGAATGTACTATCGTGATCACCTGCGATGGCGGCAAGCGCGGCAATAAGGAAGTTCCGCTTAAAACCGTGATTGATGATGCTTTGGTACAATGCCGCTCGGTTAAAAAAGTTATTGTGCTTACCCGCAGCCGTACGCCGGTATCCATGATCAAAGGCCGCGATGTTTGGTGGGAAGATGAGATCAAAAAAGTGGAAACACAAGGTAACCCAAGCTGCCCTGCGGAAGTGATGGATGCCGAAGATATGCTCTTCATCCTCTACACATCTGGCTCAACCGGTAAACCCAAAGGGGTGGTACATACCTGCGGCGGCTACATGGTTTATACAGGTTATACTTTTGCCAATGTATTTCAGTACAACCAGGGCGAGGTATATTTCTGTACTGCCGATATCGGCTGGATCACCGGTCACTCTTATATCGTATATGGCCCGCTTTCGCAGGGCGCTACTACGCTGATGTTTGAAGGGATCCCAACTTACCCTGATTGCGGTCGTTTCTGGGAGATTGTAGATAAATTCAAAGTAAACATATTATATACCGCGCCAACAGCTATCCGCTCACTGATGAGTTTTGGGCTGGATAACGTAAATAATAAAGACCTGAGCTCGCTTAAAAAATTGGGCTCCGTAGGTGAGCCTATCAATGAGGAAGCATGGCATTGGTTTGATGACAATATCGGCAAAAACCGCTGCCCGATTGTTGACACCTGGTGGCAAACCGAAAATGGCGGTATCATGATTTCTCCTATCGCCGGTATTACCCCAACCAAACCGGGGTATGCTACCTTACCGTTACCAGGCGTACAACCTGTTTTGGTTGACGAAAACGGCAAAGTGATTGAAGGCAACGGTGTAAGCGGCAACCTGTGTATCAAATTTCCGTGGCCGGGTATGCTGCGTACTACTTATGGCGATCATGAGCGCTGCCGCACCACTTACTTCGCCACTTACGAAAACATGTATTTCACCGGGGATGGCTGCCTGCGCGATGAGGATGGTTATTACCGCATTACCGGTCGCGTGGATGACGTATTGAACGTATCCGGTCACCGTATAGGCACTGCCGAAGTGGAGAATGCCATCAACATGCATAGCAGCGTAGTTGAATCGGCAGTTGTTGGTTATCCGCACGATATTAAAGGCCAGGGTGTTTATGCCTATGTGGTGAGCCCTGATAAGCATGGCGATGAGGACATCACCCGCAAGGATATCATCATGACGGTATCGCGTATCATTGGCCCGATAGCCAAACCGGATAAGATCCAGTTTGTAACCGGCTTGCCAAAAACACGTTCGGGCAAGATCATGCGCCGCATTTTGCGCAAGATAGCCGAGGGGGATACCTCAAACCTGGGCGATACCAGTACTTTGCTTGATCCGGCAGTAGTTGACGAGATCAAGGCAGGGGCTTTGTAATATTTAAGAAAAACTAATTCGCATTTTTGGTAAATGCGGCCCAAACATAAAACGGGATCCCGGCCATCAGCAGTAAAAAGCCGTAATACACAGCTTCCTGCCCGGCTCCCGCAATAGCCCAAAGCGCATAGGCAAAAGCCAGCATAGCCAGTGCTATAGCTCCGGCCCAGCCGCCCGCCTTTGGGCTTTTTCGTACCCGGATAACCAGGTAAGCCGCTGCCGATAACAAATAGGGGATCAAAACGCTCAACAGCGAAAGCAGCAACAGGAATTTAAATTGTGTTACCAGGCCTTTGGTATAATTCATGGCCATAAACAGCGATACCATGATACTGCTGATGATAATACCCATATAAGGCACCCCCTTTTTATTAGTGCGGCTGAATATCGGCGGGAAAAGTTGATCTTTTGAAATGGCATAAGGCACTTGTCCCTGCAATAACGTCCACCCGTTCAGCGAACCGAAAGCGGCGATGGCAATACCGGCGCTTACCCAATAACGGGCGCTGCTGCCGTAGATGATCACCGCGGTATCGGCATAAGGTGTAAGTGACTTTTGCAGCTGCGCCGCCGGGATAATACCGATCACGCTTACACTCCCCAGTATATAGATAAAGGTGGTAATAAGCAGTCCCAGCATGGTTGCCCTGGCTACTGTTTTTTCAGGATTGGCCACGCTGCCCGATGGTACGGTGGCACTTTCAATACCAATAAACGCAAACATGGTCATGGTAGCGGTTGCCTGCAGGGCGCTGACTATGCCTGTCCCGCTGGCGTTAAAAGGACTGAAGTTTGCTGCCTTAATGAAAAACAAACCGCCGATAGCTACCAGCAGCAGTGGCAACACTTTTAAAATGGTGGTAACCAATTGCAGCTTGCCGCCGGTAACAACGCCCAATGTATTGATATAAGCTAATAACCAGATGGAGCATAAACCGGTAATCACAGCAATAACACTACTGCTTCCCAATATTGGAAAAAAGGTGCTTAAAGCGCTCACAAACGAGATAGTAATTGCCGCGTTGGCACAGGCCACAGCAAGGTAATATCCCCAGGCCACTAAAAATCCAATAAAATCGCCCAACCCGTCGCGGGTGTAGGCATACGGCCCGCCGGTAGCATGGGGCAGCAGCTTGCTCAGGTTGCTGAAAACCTTCGCTAAAAAGAACGAGCCTATTGCCGAAAACACCCAGCCCAGCAAACCAATGCTCCCGAACGAAGCCATAGCCGCGGGCATCAGGAAAATACCTGCGCCAATCATATTGCCAATCACCAGCGAGGTGCTGGTCCACAGGCCTAATTTGTTTTTTTCGGACATTTTATTGGGTGCTATAGGTTTTCCAGTATTGTTATCCAGTTATTAAACCGTGGACTCTTATTCCGCATTTTTATTAAACCGATGCTTTCGGCTAAAATGGAACCATAAACAATTTTGTTATAGCCTTTAATTAAGCGGCTTAATCTATAGGATGGAGCATTTTGAGGGGTGTCGTTAATTAACTCAGGGTTTGGATTTGCATTAATGGTTTGTTCCAATTCCGGTTTATTAAGAAATTCATCTGGCCGGAAACTTTCTTCAAATACCTTAATGTCATTAAATAATAGCCCTTCAAATTCATGTAATTGGAGATATGGGATAAACCGATGATTTATTGAATTATCAATGGTCACATGCATGGAAGTTTCAAGTAAACTCATTCGCTGACTTTTGTCTGCTACTTTTTTAGATGCATCCCAACCAGGAAAGACATGTTTATCATCAATGCCATAATAATCAATGAACGTGGTTACAAAAGCTTCCTTATCTTGTGCCAGGTGGTTTTCTATTTGTTTTTTTAAAGCTGTCCATGACACCAATCCACCACCTGATTTTTTTATAAGAGGATATTGGAGGTAGATATCCTTTGAATTGAAATAAGGTTGTAATACATCTTTGCAGAACTCCTGTTCGGTTTGGCCCTCACAGACTATGATGATTCTTTTCATTAATTACGGTTGCCCCCCTTCAAGGATATTTCTTTGCCATAAATCTCCTATTGAATAATCTTCGAGCCAAGCCGATAGTTCTTCTTCGTGTAACCTTTTAAATTCTGTTTTACCGTCGATCTGGTCAACGGTAATAATGTCATCTGCTTCAAAATGATTAACAAGATCAGAGGACTGCGTAGCGACAATTACCTGGGCACCTCTTGATGCAGCACTTTTAATCATGCCGGCCAATTTAGTGATAGCAAAAGGATGTAAGCCAAGTTCGGGTTCATCAATGATTATGCTTTTGCGCAGTTTAGGTTGCATAAACAATGCCGTTAAAGCTATAAACCTGATGGTACCATCCGAAAGATCGGAAGCACCATAAATAGTCGAACTATATTTGTCCTGCCATTGCAATCGTATATGCCCTTCCTTATTCGCTTGTAAAAAGAAATCAGAGAAATACGGTGCAATGCTTTGAATCATTTTTATGATGCGATTGTATATTATCAGATCATTTTGTTTTATGTGGTGCAAGAATGACGCAAGGTTCCTGCCGTCTTCATAGAAGATATAAGAGCTGTTCAACACATTGCTCATTTGAGTGAATGGCGAATTCTTGCCAGTTTCATGAAAGTGATATTTCTTGAAGCTATTTAAATGCTCTCTTATATATTTTGCACGAAAATCAGGTGCTGTTTTTACCGAAGCTTCTGGTTTATACGATGCAGAATCCCGGGCATCATCATTAAACCAGAATAATTCTTTAGTAAAAATAAAAACATCATCTTCTGCCTGAACAGTAAATGAATATGCATTTTTGTGATTTTCAAACGAAATCTCAGCACTTATTTGAGATGTTATTTTACTTCCCTGATATAAGAACTTTTCAGCTCCCCCGTTAAGTCCAACATATTCTCTAAGACTCTGATTACTTACCCTATTTAAAAAATCAAAAAATGAAATAAAGTTACTTTTACCCGAGCCGTTAGCTCCAATCAATATATTGATCGGCTTTAACTCAACTTTGGCTTCCTTGATAGATTTGTATCCCTTTATCTCAATATAGTCCATGAACACAAATTTATCATTTAAATATTAATCGATATCAATTTACAAACCTTATCTTTTTAATACAGTGTTTCATTAATTTATCGTTCTGTCATTCCTCGTCTGCTAAAAAATAAATCTTCCTAAACATTTACCACTAAAATCTCTTTTATAGCAGGACTTGCTTTTAAGCAACAATCTGGCTTAAGCATAATCTGCCTATCCGTAATGAAAAATAAAACAACCGTAATCGGTATTTTGATGGCCTTGTGCGCGATATCTGTGCTCAGTTTTAAAAATATCGGAATAAAAAATATCCCACCTGCTAAGGATACCACCAATGGCGGCTTATTCCTGCCCGGCAAATTTAAAGCGGTTGTGGTGGTTGATAGCCTGGAAGGCCGCGCACGTCACATCGCGGTGAACACCAATGGCGATGTTTATGTAAAACTCCGCTTCCCCGATTCTATCGGCGGCAACGTTGGACTGCGTGATACTAACGGCGATGGTCGGGCTGACATCATTAAAAAGTTTGCCAACTATGAAGACAAAGGTCCCTATGGCACAGGCATGAGGGTGCATAAAGGATACCTGTACTTCAGCTCGGAGGCAAATGTTTATCGCACAAAATTAAATCCGCAAACATTGGTACCCGATGCCCCGCTCGAATTGATTTTACATGATGCTACCGCCCCGCATGAGCATGACGCCAAGCCATTGGCCTTTGATAATGCCGGGCACATGTACGTGGCATTTGGCGCGCCCTCAAACGCCTGCCAGGAGCAAAACAGGGTGCCCGGTTCAAAAGGGATCAAGGGCTGCCCCTTGCTGCAGCAATATGGGGGCATCTGGCAGTTTGATGAGGCTAAACCTAATCAAGTACAGACCGATGGGATCCGCTATGCCACAGGTATGCGCAGCGTTGTTGCTATGGACTGGAATACTGCCGACAATTGCCTGTACGTGGTGGCCCACGGTCGCGACGACCTGCGCCTGCAGTTCCCTAAAATATTCAGCGCCTGGCAAAGCGCGGTGCTGCCTGCTGAAGAGTTTATTAAAGTAAAAAAAGGCACGGATGTAGGCTGGCCATACTATTATTATGATCCCATTAAAAAGAAAAAACTTCTGAACCCCGAATATGGCGGCAATGGGATAAAAGCCGGCAACGGCGCTAAATACACCCAGCCTATCATGGCTTTCCCCGCGCACTGGGCCCCCAACGACCTGTTTTTTTATACCGGCGATCAGTTCCCGGCAAGATATAAAAACGGGGCTTTTATTGCCTTTCATGGTTCAACCAACAGGTCGCCTTATCCGCAGGCCGGCTTTTTTGTATGCTTTGTACCCTTTAAAAACGGCAAACCTTTTGGGCAATGGGAAATTTTTGCCGATGGCTTTACCGGAAAAAACACGGTAGTAAGCGTAAGTGACGCGGCTTACCGGCCAATGGGGCTGGCCATGGGGCCGGATGGTTCCTTATACATCAGCGAAACAGAGGAAGGAAAGATCTGGAAAATTTCCTACACGGGTAACAAAGCCGGGTTTGGCAAGGCCGAACTTGCCAAAATGGAGCTCCGTAAAAAACTACCGGGTTTCAGGTTGCCCGATGTTTTAAAGAGCGATCTGCAAACCGGCATGCTCAAAGGCGGCGCTAAAATTTACAATACCTATTGCGCTAACTGTCATCAAAAAAATGGCCGCGGCGATGGTAATATGATCCCGCCGCTTAGCGGATCGGAATGGGTAACCGGTGGTAAGTTTATGGAAAAAGACCTTGCTATAAGGGTACTGCTTAATGGCCTCGATGGACCCATCAAGGTGAAAAACAGGCCTTACAACAGCGCCATGCCCAAGCATAATTTTTTAAGTGATGCTGATATCGCTGCTGTACTTACCTATATCCGCAATAATTTTGGTAATAACAGCAGCCTGGTTACCGCGGCTGAGGTAAAAAAGGTTAGGGCTGAACTGGGCAAATAGGATTAAACCGGCAACCCATTTCCATTTTTTAATATTAACCGGATATGCTATTTTTATAGCATGACCTTATCATTTAAACCAATAGCTTTTTGGCTGTTTATTTTAGCCCCCTTAACCACCTGGGCTTTAGTACCGGCGGATACTTCCAGTAAAAAAAATTCCGTACCAATAACTGCACCTGGTTACCAGATCAGCGACTATGCATCCTATTTAAAAGAGGCTATCACCTGTTTCAGGCAAGACAGCATTGATAAAGGAATGATGTTACTATCCAAAAGCATTAAAAACATCACCTTACAAAAAGATGTAACGCGGATCATGCCCTATCAGGGATACGAAATTTTTAGCCTTGTTAAGGATATTGCTGACAATAGCAATCTTTCGCCTGCGGAAAAACAACTGGGGAAAGATTTTTTTAAATTGGTATTCACATCACAGCCCGGCGATAAAAATGCCGATAAAATTTTAGACGGCTTTTTTAAAAATGCTCCTAATACCGTTTTTGCTAAACGATTAAAATTACTTACCGCGTCATTTAAAGGAAAATCAGCCGCAGGTACTGAATTGAACCGGTTGCTAAAAGACAGCCCGAAATTGATTTCGGCCAACACAATGAAAGCAGAAATGCTGTTTGATGAACATAAATACCGGGAATGTATAACGTTTTGTGATCAAATATTGGCGGTATGGCCGCAGTATGCCCATGCATACCAGATGCGGGCTAAGTGCTATTATAATCTTGATGAGCTTGACAAGGCGATAGCTGATTACAACCAGGCCATTAAATTTTTCCCGGGCTATTTTGTACTTTATTATGACCGGGCCGACTGCCTGATCGACCTTGAAAAATATAAGGAAGCAGCAACTGATCTGCGATTGACATTACGGTTAAAACCCAATTATAGTTGGACTTACTACAACCTTACCAGGTGCTACAGAAATATGGACATGCCTGATAGCGCCCTTTATTTTATCAATCAGCATATTAACCAAAATGCCGACGATGGTGATGGTTATAACCTGAAAGGTGATATTTACTGCGACAGAAACGAATACGAAACAGCAATCAGTCTTTACACACAGGCCATCAACCTGGAACCCGACCGACGGACTTTTTATGTTGATCGCGGCGACGCTTATTATTACGCAGATAAATTGGATGATGCCATAAAAGATCTCCAAAAAGCTATCAGCATTGATAAATCATATCCTTTTCCATACGACAGGATAGGCGACTGCTACTATCAGAAAAAACAATATGAAACAGCCATAACTTATCATCAGAAAGCAGTAAAGGCCGACCCGACCTATAAATACGCCTACGTAGGGCTCAATTTAAGCTATACGCAATCGGGTAACTACCAGGAAGCTATTGATGCCGCCAAAAAAGCAATAGCTATTGACAGCACTTATGCCAATGCCTTGGGTAACCTGGGGTGGTCATGTTATTGCGCTGGTAAGTTTGATGACTGTATAAAATATTCTTACAAGGCGCTGAAATACCAGGATGACGCCACTTACGCCATGTTTAATATTGCGCTTGCCACACTTGCAAAAGGCGAAACAGGCAAAGCGAAACAATTATATACAGGTTTTATAAAAACCTGTAAAGAAAAGAAGTATGAGATAAGGGATGGCGCCACCGACGATTTACGGGAACTGATCAGGAAAAAGGTTTACGTAGAAGAATCAAAATTTATAATTGAACATATTTTTGAGCAAAAAGTAGAGTGACCGGCAAGATATTTTTCCTGAAAACGTGTTAAAATCACCAAACCCGCACATTTTTTAAATAATTAAAAACCTACTTTAGAGTTTTTGTACTTATAAACTATTACTGAAAGTATTAATGATAAACAATTTTCCGCTTAAAAAGCTTGTGCTGGTAGCCGGGCTTTGCTTACCTGTATTCACTTATGCGCAGGAAGCTCCAAAAACAAAACCCAACTGGCAAAACCTTGATCTTAAAACCGATTCTGTATTTGGGATCAGTACCGAAAAAGCATACAACGAACTGTTAAAAGGCAAAAAACACGTTACCGTGCTGGTAGCCGTAATTGATGGGGGCATTGATGTGGACCATGAGGACCTTAAAAAGGTGATCTGGAACAACCCGCAAGAAACCGCCGCGAATAAAAAGGATGATGATAAAAACGGTTATGCTGATGACATGCACGGCTGGGATTTTATTGGCTCGGCCAAGGGAGATGTACATTATGATAACCTGGAGCTAACCCGCCTTGTACGGATCAACAACGCCCGCTTTGCCAATGCCGACAGTACGAAACTTACTGGTAAAGACCTTGCCGATTTTAAAGCATACAGCGCTATGAAAGCTGATATGGATAAGCAGGTTGCCAAAGCACAGCAAACCTATACGGTGATCAATAAATTCAACACCCTGCTTGATGGGGTATTGACGAAGCTGGGCAATCAAAACCCAAGCCTTGATGATATCACCAAATTTGAGCCTAAAGATAATGGCGAGGCCTATGTTAAACGTGTATTGGTAAGCGCCCTGCCTTCGTTTAAAAATGTAGCCGAGTTCAGGGAGAAAGAGGTAAACGGCGGCTTAACTCACTTTAAAGAGCAGTTGGATTATCACCTCAACCTTAATTTCAATTCGAGGGATACCGTGGGCGATAACTATAACAATGCTAATGAGCGTTTTTACGGCAATAATGACGTAACAGGCCCGGATGCTGATCATGGCACCCACGTTGCCGGGATCATTGGCGCGATACGGGATAACAACCTTGGTGTTATGGGTGTGGCCAATGATGTAGCTATCATGTCGGTACGTACAGTACCTACCGGCGATGAACGCGATAAGGATGTAGCAAACGCTATTCGTTATGCTGCGGCTAACGGCGCTAAGGTGATCAACATGAGCTTCGGCAAAAGTTACTCGTACAATAAAAAAGCTGTTGATGAAGCAGTGAAATTTGCTTTAAGCAAGGATGTGCTGCTGGTACATGCCGCGGGTAATGACAACAATAACACCGAAGTTGAACTGAACGTCCCTAACCGTATTTATGAGGACAAAAGCGGCGTAGCCGGTGCCTGGATAGAAGTTGGCGCATCGGGCCCTAAAGACGACGAAACGCTGAAAGCATCTTTCTCCAATTATGGCAAAACCAGTGTTGATGTGTTTGCACCGGGTGTGGCCATTAATTCAACCACACCAAAATCAGCCTATGCCGAGCATGATGGTACCAGTATGGCGGCACCGGTTGTAACCGGTCTGGCAGCGCTTATCCGTTCATATTATCCAAAATTAACGGCTGTACAGGTTAAGGAGATCATCATGAAATCGGTAGTGAAAATATCGCATAATGTAGAGATTAAAGATGGAGAGACTAAAAAAGAAGTTCCGTTTACCGATCTTTGTGTAACCGGCGGCGTTGTTAATGCTTATAACGCGCTTCAGCTGGCTGCCACTTATTAAGATCAACCATGTTATGAAAAATATCATCCGCCTGATTCCGGGTTACACGTTTTTACTGGGCATATTTTTAGGTTTTACCACCTCTGCCCAAACAGTTGTAACAAAAGTATCAGGTGGATGGATAAAAGGTATCGAAGAAGGGCCAACCCTGGTATTTAAAGGCATCCCGTATGCTAAACCACCGGTTGGCCCTTTGCGTTTTATGCCCCCGCAGCCAATGATGGCATGGAAAGATACGCTTTCATGCGAAAAATTTGGAAGCCCGGCATCGCAGGGTGGCGGCACAGGCGGACTAAAAGGCAGCGAAGATTGCCTGACATTGAACGTTTATACACCAACAACAGCAAGGGATGCCAGGCTTCCGGTGCTGGTATGGGTACATGGCGGCTCGCTTACAGGCGGCTCGGGTATGGGGATGAACGGGCACGCTTTTGCCGACGATGACAGTGTTGTTACCGTTACCATTAATTATCGCCTTGGCGTTTTCGGCTTTATGTATTTGGGCGATGTAAACAAAGCTTATCAATCATCCGGAAATAATGGCCTGCTCGATCTGATCATGGCGCTGAAATGGATCAGGCAAAATATTACGGCGATGGGCGGCGATGCTTCGAAGGTTACCGTCATGGGCGAATCGGCAGGCGCAAAACTCACCAGTGCCCTGTTGGCAACACCGCAATCCAAAGGCTATTTCAACCAGCAGATTTTAGAAAGCGGCGCCGTGCAATGCATCCGGGATTCTGTTACCGCTAAGGGCATCAGGCAGCGGTTAATGACCGAGCTGGGTGTTAGCAAACCTGCCGATCTCCTCAAAATCTCCGCCGAAAAACTTATAGCAGCACAGGCAAACATCAGCAATGGGGCACAGGGCACCAACTATTTTGGCCCCGTGATAGATGGCGCGGTGATTTCGCAGGATCCATATCAATATATCCTCAAAAACAGGAATGATAAAGTACACTTCCTCATCGGTACCAATAAGTTTGAAAGTAAAATGTTTATGAATTTTGATAAACGCCTCAATCACCCCGATAGCACAGTGCTATATGGCTGGTTTGGTGATAATTACCGTTATATTTTATCAAACTTTGAAAGTGAGGCTAAAAATGGCAGTGCAGATAGCGCCGCCATAAAAGTACTCACCCAATACATGTACCAGATGCACAGCTACCGGCTGGCTAACACATTAGCGCAGGCAGGCAGCCACGTTTGGATGTACCGTTTTGATTACAAGCGCGATGGTACCGGTGCAACCCATGCCGATGAATTAAGCTATGTTTGGTTTTTACCCAAACAAAACAATTTTAACGATACAGAACTAAAACTGGCTAACCAAATACACCAAACCTGGGTAAACTTTATAAAAGGCAAAGCTCCGGGCCAGGTTAATGATAAGCAATGGCCTCATTTTGTAGCCGGCGAAAATAATATCATGGTTTTTGATACCGTTTCGGGACCAACGCAGCTTAACGATATTTACAACGACAGGGCCCATCCTTCTTCCTGCTTTGTACTAAAATAGTTGCCCTGGATGCGGTTTAAAATGGTTTGATAAAATCTTATTGAAAAAGCCGTCATTGCGAGGAACGAAGCAATCCCCAGTTAGCAGAGTTGCTCCGTATAGTTCGGGATTGCTTCGTTCCTTATAATGACATGATTGTAAGCTATTGATTATAAGTATATTTTCGATTGACTTTATAGATTTGGGCGTTGCCTGCGGCCCGGGCTTTACGTTACAAGTCCTCGCTTTTCCGGCCCGCAATCCCCATCCGCGCTGCGGGCTTTGCACTGCAATCCCTAACGCGGCCCCGCATAATATCCCTAAAATATATTTTACATGCCATAACGGCTTTTTTCAGATTGCCTTGATGCTTTCTCAATAACGCGTTTCATCTGTTTTTTAACAGCTCTTCGGGTTTATTTGACAAGCGAATAGGCATACAAGTGTTATAATCCGGGCTTTGTGTTTATTCAAGCGGCTGGCACTTGTAGCCATAATCTTTAAGGATGCCCACGACAGATTGCGGTGAAACATCCGGGCCCTCTATCCTCAATACTTTATCACAATCTTCCAGGTCAAAATTTACACTGCTATTGGTAATCCGTTTTTGAAGCAGGCCCACCAATTTTGCGGCCTGCGCTGGATCCTCAACATTTGTTTTAAAAACCTCGACCATTAAATTAATAGTTGTTTCCATTGCTGCGGTTGATTGATGTTATACATTGATAAGGAATACTTGCACCGGCTCCGGGTTAAAACCGGTAGCTGATCCCTGATTCGACGGTAAAGCCGGTCTTTTTCAGTTCGACCAGGGGAACACGTTTGTTCAGGTCGTTAAATGGTGCCCAGTTAACTTTTTGATCTTTATTGTACAAGTCAAGCTTCTGCACAAAATTGTACCCGCCGCTTATTTGTACCGAAAAGTTTTTAGCCAGCTGGTAATTATAAAAAAGCGTGTTTTTATACTGCTGTACCTGTAAATAATTTGACCCGGTTTTTTTTGACAACCGGTATGAGCCCCCGCCAATACCAAAGTCGCTGCTGAAACCAATGATACTTTTATCGTTGAGCTGGTATTTTAATTTTTCGGAAACGGGCAGGGTGCCGCTAAGGCTCAGTTTTTCGCTGATCTGCCATTCTATCCCGATAACCGGCAGCAGTATCGTACCAAAAAACTGCCTTGAATAACCCACACCAACGGCGTAGGAAAAGCTTTTAGACTTACGGATCTTGAGCATGGCAAAGCCTGAATATAGCATGTCTTCGCCCGAAACATCTTTCAGGTCGGATGATAAGGTAGGGATTGCTGATACCAGCAGCGCGTACTTTGCAGAAAACGATTTTTGAAAAGTGATGGGCACCGAAATAGAATAAAAATCAGTACCGCCGAACGATTTTCCTGTTCCGGATAAGGAAAGCCCGCTGTAACTAACGCCGGCAAGTAAAAAATCAAGCTTTCCGTCCCTGAAATTATTTATCAGCGGTACGTTGAGCGAAGCATTCACTTGCCTGATGTTCATGTTTTTATTTTTAACGGTAAACGGCGAGTAGGAGTAACCGGCATCAAATGATCCGATTTTGGGTTTAAATACTGAATCGGCATTGGTTGCCGTTTTTTGCTGGGCGCCTGCAGTAAATTTAAACGAAATCAAAAAGATAACAAGATAGATCAGGAATGTTGCTTTCATAGCATTTGTGTTGTTAAGACGATTATTAAAATTTGTCTCTTAAACACGCCTGAAGCGTTTTACCCTCATTGCTGTTGATGATATTTTTTTAAAAGTGGATTTGGATGGGTGGGGTGGGATAGTTCGGGCTATTTTTTATTAATAAACGGACGTCTTTCGGCCAGGGATATGGTTAAGCAATTGAAGCCCAGTTATGGAAAACGTTAAAGCACCACAACCTGTCAGCATAAGAAGAGATCAGTGCGAAAAATTGATTATTAATTGTATTAGTTTATTACGGTCTTTTGCGCTCATAGCGGGATATACTGGTAAATAAACAAGATTGTCTAATGCTAATTCTTCAGGTTTGGGAACGCCGCCCGCCTCGCTCAACTTGATTAAGCTTGATGCTTTTTGCGAGGCATCAAAACCGTTATTACGCAAGTGTTTGATCAGTGCGTCCGGATTATGGGTTTCAACAGGCATCACCCAGTAAGAATGCCTCTTGTTGTCAAAACCAATTTTATAATTATCGGGGATCTTTGATAAAATATCTTTGGCTAATTGGATCCTTTTAGTAATACTATTTTGATCAAAGTTAGCAAGCTTTTTTCGGAGCAGCCTTTGATTTGGAGTGGAAGGCTGATGCCGGATCTGTCTAAAAATATCGTTGCCGGGGAAGCCCTTTGTAAAGCCACCTAATACCTGTTCAAAGTCCTTTCCCAAAGCCATTACTAAATTATAAAACCCGGTATAAATACCTTTATTGGTGAGCAGCTTTACAAACAGCACTTTAAAAAGCTTTTTAAAATAGCCTGCAGTACTTTGTTGATGGTAGCGCCTATTTTGCGCAACAACCTCAGCGTACAAAGCCGGGTCTTTTATTTTGATCATCGCCCCGCTAATAGCCGTATTGGTTTTAATAAAGCCAAAGCTAAACATCACTACGTCTGATGCGGGATTCCCGCTATATAAATTACCGGCATATGCTTGTGCGCAATCCTCAAATATAATGAGGTTATACTTTTTTGCTATGGCAACTATCGCTTCAATTTCCATGATACCGCCAAAAAGGTGAGTGATCAGTATGGCTTTGGTTGCAGGTGTAATTGCTGCTTCCACCTGGGCCGGGGACATATTTAAGGTATACTTATTAACCGGGATGGGAACAAGCGTTAATTCGTGCCAGTTAATTATGGCGAACATATCCGGGATATTGATATCAGTAACAATCATCTCGAAGCCCGGCGGAAAATTCAAAGCATTTAATACCAGATCGATTCCAGTTCTCACCGAGAGGCAAACCATTTCGTTAGCGCATTGATCAACATCCGGCCCTGGTGAGCGAAAGCGATCAGTAAGGCAGTAATAAGCACCTTCAACCAAATTCTTATAGCTGATATATAATTTACCTCTGGGTATCATGTTACATTTATATACGCGGCTATAATTATAATTGAAAGTAATGATATATTAGCGTATTGCCAAGACCATCCATGCGCCTGAAACAAAAACTACCTGTAACCTATCTGCTATTTTCTTTTAACGGCCGCTTATCAAAAGGGGCTTTTTGGCTGGCTTCCCTGTTTTACTGGTGCACTTTTTACGTGTTGTACAACTTGTTATTGCTTGCTGGCGAAGGTGCTACGTTTATTCTATATCCTTTATTATTCTGGATCATTATAGCTACTTCTATTAAGCGCCTGCATGATCAGGGCTATTCAGGCTATTGGCTGTTTACTGTTTTAATACCCGTGCTTGGGCCATTATGGTTATTCTGGCGGTTAGGTTTCAAAAAAGGGGATTATACGCCAAACCAATACGGTTCGGTACCCGGGTCGGCACCCGATTATTTGAAAAACGATGAAGGTAAAGAGATCCCCCACCTTAAAACCGATGAGCGTATTATTGACGATGTAACCCGGCTGAACCCCGTATTGGTTAGTAAAATTGCGCGTCCAACTTCGGTCGAAGAAATCTGCGAAATTGTTAAAAACGCTACCGGCGCTATCTCCGTAGGCGGCGGCCGTTTCAGCATGGGTGGACAAACAGCAAGCCCGCATAGTCTGCATATTGATATGCGCGGAATGAACAAAGTACTGGAGTTTTCAGCAGCAGATAAACTCATCAAAGTACAGACGGGTATCCGCTGGTGCGATATTCAGCAATATATTGATGAGTATGACCTGAGCATCAAGGTCATGCAAACCTACGCCAATTTCACGGTAGGCGGCGCATTGAGTGTTAATGCCCATGGGCGATATATGGGCATGGGGCCGGTTGTTTTATCAGTACGGTCAATTGATGTTGTGTTAGCCGATGGCTCGTTAGTACATGCTACTAAAACAGAAAACCCGGAAGTATTCTTTGGCGCAATTGGCGGTTATAATGGCATTGGCGTTATCGTTCAGGCTGAACTCGAGTTAGCCGATAACCTGGCCATTAAACGAATTGATAAAAAAATGAAAGTTGAAGAATATAAAGATTACTTCTTCAAAACCATACGCGATAATTCACAGGTAGTTTTCCATAATGGTGATATTTACCCTCCAAAATACACGCGTTTAAGAGCTGTAAGCTGGATAGAAACCACCGAAAAGCCGACAGTTAAAACCCGGCTGATGCCACTGAAAGAATCCTATCCGCTGGAACGGTATTTCCTGTGGGCGTTTACAGAAAGACCATTAGGCAAGCCTTACCGGGAGTTTATAATTGACCCTTTACTGTTCAGGGGCAAAAAGATCCACTGGCGCAACTACGAAGCCGGTTATGATGTTGCCGAACTGGAACCCAAATCACGAATCAACAGCACTTATGTATTATTGGAATACTTTGTTCCTGTTCAGCGCTTTGAGGAATTTGAACAAGCCATGGCCGAAATATTTATCCGTTTTAATGTTAACGTGCTTAATGTATCCATCAGACATGCCAAAGCCGACCCGGGTACTTACCTGGCATGGGCACGGGAAGAGGTATTTGCTTTTGTGGTTTATTACAAGCAACGCACAGATCCGGCATCTAAACATGCTGTTGCTGTATGGACCCGTGAACTGGCTGATGCCGTAATTGCTGTAAACGGTGCTTATTATTTACCTTACCAGGTACATCCAACCGCGGCACAGTTTCATAAAGCATATCCTAACGCGCAAAAGTTATTCGACTTGAAAACCAAGCTTGATCCTGGCTATAAATTCAGGAACATTTTTTGGGATACCTATTATCAACCATTAAAACCCACAAGCAATGGCTAATACATCCGAATTTAAAGCAGTATTTAACGACACCAAATGGAGCGACGATTTTTACCGCTTTTTACAGGTGATATTTCATTTGTATCCCGAGGATAAATTCCATCAATTAATAAAAGAAGAAACCGCCATAGGCAAAACCGATGAGGAGATCTATAAATCAGTTCAAAGCAAATTGAAAGGCATTAAGCCATTCTTATCAGAACTAACTTATGCCTTGCCAGCGCTTAAAAAGCAAAAAAAAGAAATAGTCAGGCAAACACTGGGGTTATTAGGCGATGTTAAACAGATCTCCGGTTATGCCGAGATCGGTTCTACCGGTCGTTATATTAGTCAGCTAAGAAAAGAAATCAAGGTCACCGGCCCGATATATCTTATTAATGATCTCGCGCCAACCAATTCGCCGGGAGACATTATGGAGCGGGGGCAGCTGGGCAAGCTGGGCAATTTTGTGGATATTAATGGCTATAACCCAATTAGTAGTTTAACTATTCCTGATGCAAGCCTGGACGTGGTTACGTGCTATATTGGTTTACACCACTGCCCGGTAGCGAAGCTGGATGGGTTTGTGGAATCGATATACCGAATCCTACGGCCCGGCGGCTCGTTTGTTATCCGCGACCATAATGTTAAAACGCCAGAAATGGCCACCTTTGTTTCTTTGGTGCATACGGTATTTAATGTGGGATTGAACGAAACCTGGGAGTTTGAAGCCAGAGATTTTAAAAACTTCAAGTCCGCAGATGAATGGGCAGCCATTATTGAGCAGGCGGGATTTAAAGATGCCGGTAAACGAATACTACAAGATAAAGATCCATCCGATAATACCTTAATGTTGTTTACCAAAATATAGGCATGAAAAGGCTAAGGATACTGACATTAATTGCGCTGCTACTGGCTATCATAACTTTTGTTGTTAAAAACAGGAAGCCATCCACTGTGCCTGCCGGGAAGGGTTTGTTGGTGGATAAAGCCTGGCTGTCAATTAATAAGCACCCGCTAACACCTCAGGCAGCCGTACGTCCGCCTGATCAAACTTTTCTGACCTACCCCGAATGGTTCCTGGTGTTTAGTCCGGCTGAGCAGGCAGATTACTTTAAAACCCATACTTCAACCACCTTTCCATACCTGAAACATGTTGACCAGATGTGGGGTGGTTACGGTGTAATGTACGATCAGATTAAAGGCAATTTCCCTTTCAATACCGGTTATCATGTGATGATATGGGTAATAGCCGGCAGCACAACCGTTGAGTACGGTATTAAATCATTTTACGAGACCATTGTTGGCCGGGTGACCGACATCAGCTCCAACGAAGAAATGACCGCCGAAGATAAGTTTAACGCCGACTATGAACAGAGCTATGTGAAATTTATTGAGGCGCTGCCATGGTACGAGTATGATTTTAACCATCAGCTTAAAATGTTGTGGAGCAGCACCTCTTTCTCCGGTCCGCATTTGCTTCGTAAACTGGAGAGGCGCTATTATCTAACCACCGAACTATTGGTTAAAAGCGGCTATGGCTGGTTGATTGGCCTCGGCACCAAATCGGCTTATGAAACAGCCTCGTTGCAAACAGCAGTAATGATGGATAGGCTACCCACAGGCTTGGATACAACCGGATTTATGCATAATGTAAAAGTATTGCCAAACGGTATGGTGCTGGCTAATTTACCGCGTTATGCTGAATTCAATACAGCGGTTAATAAGCTGGCAGAAAATGGTGTTGGTTTTACTGAGATTGCCGGAAATAAAAGTGCTATTATGCTTACTGTTTTAACTGACAGGCCTTTAAATGTTACCGGTAATTATAAAATACTATTTACTCAGCCAATCTTTACCAAGCCGGGCTTAAGCAGGGTTGCTATAGTGACAACGGTGGGAAACCTTAGCTCGCTTGTAAGAACACTTAAACTAAAAGGAGTGACGATAGAGCATATTTATGATTATTAATTAATTCTTTCTACAACTTATGAAAGTTAACCTACTTATTATATTAATAGTATTTAGCCTCGAAAGTTGTTTAGGCCAAACTGATAAAAAGCTAATCAGTAACTGGAATACGCATCCAATTCCTACTAATCCGGACAGCCTCAGAAAATATGGTTTCTCTTTTCACGAATGGGCTGTCTATAAGAAAAACGATTCTGTTTTTGTGGTAGATAAGAAAGAACTTCCATCTCCTCAATTACCTTTTAAAATTAAAGTTAAAAAAGCTGATAGTCGTGACTTTGGGGGAAGGGCTTCAATCTTGAAAGTAGAAGATGGTTATTTAGTGGGCTTTTACAGAGGTGAATGGGGTGGTGCTCTATACTGGGTTTCAAGTGATGGTAAGAATTATTATAAAATATCAAATCATGAGATAGTGCAGTTTATTAATAGAGGAGGCAAACAATACGCCATTGAAGGGCTTGCACACTTAGGAACCTCGGAAGGAAGCATTATTGAAATCTACAAACCAAATGATAAGTGGGCTGTAAGAGAACACTTAAAACTACCAACAGCACCAGAAGCTATTGCATTAGATCATCAAGATAACTTTATCATTATTACTTCTAAAAGTTTGTTAAAAGTAGGTCGAAATGCACAAATATTTTTTTTAGTAGATAAAGGATTATGGTACGCGGCTCTTTATCCCAATTCAATGGTTATCAGAAATAATATTATTTACGCAGGCATGCGCGCGGGAGTTTATCATTACGATCTGAGTACAGGGAAGGATTCCTGGTTGTTGCCATATTAGTATTAGCGATTCCAAGCTTGACAAAATTGAAAAGATCAAACATAACTCCGCTCAAAGCCCTTGCCATATTGGCCATCTGTTTAGGCCTTGCAATAATTTACTTCACCGGTGGGTTTGGACTGGGAATAGGGATATTGATGATGATAAGTTCAATATTACTTTATCTCATTAATTATTTTGCTTCCAAGACTAAACATTTTAAACTAATACAGATGGGAGTATCGGCAGTATATATTTTTACTGTTTCTTATTGTGCTTTGAAATGGCAGGAACATACAACTTTTATCTTCTCTAAAGCATCCAGGGGCGCAGCAGGGATAGTTTTCGGAATTCAAGGTTACCCTGAGCTACCTCCAGCTTTTCTTTGGACTAAAACTGTTATCATCCCGGATAGCGGTATTGTCATTACGTCTACAAAAGAGGAAGAGATGCCAACCTGGCAACGATACCGGTACTCCGATAGATCTGCAGTTGAAACGAATGACATTGAATGGAACCCAAACTTTCAATATCCCTGCATTAAAAGCAAGGGAATAGTAAAGGCATGGTTATTTAGCAAAAGGGGGCAATCCGATTCATTAGCGCAGAAGCGTATAGTAGAAATTGTGAACAAAATTGATGCAGGCAAATTGAAAACCCTTTATACGTCTTCAGGAGTGTCAATTGTAATGGCTAATGAGGGAGCGTATCTAAATCTTCAAGGTGCCGGACTTGCTTACCTGCCCGATGCTGTCAGCACATTACCAATTAATACAATTTACCTCGCACAGAATAAATTTACAACAATACCCTCACAGCTTTATAAAATTAAATCACTTCATAGTGTTTATTTGGGTGCAAACCCCATAAAGTCACTTCCTGATGATTTGTATAAAATGCGAGGGCTAAAAAGCCTGCTGGTAGGAAAAACGGAAATCAACGAAATTAAAACTGATCTTTCAAACCTTGATAGTTTAGAATACCTTGATATTTCTGGCAATAAATTGTCAATGTTTCCTGAAAAAATCAAGACTGTTCCCCACCTAAAATGGCTCTCAATTGAAGAAAATGAGTTTAAAGATTTGGGCTTCGTAGATAATAAATTAAGTGGGCTTCAAACATTACAGGTCTATAGCAATAAGATTAAAGGCATCTCTGATAATATTCGCTATCTGTCAAATCTTAGAGAATTACTAATTTTTGATAACCAAATAGATAGTATCCCTAACTGTATAGGTTCGTTGGTTAATCTCGAAAAACTTGAAATTTGGAATAACCCACTTCGTTATATTTCTCCTGAAATCAAAAAATTAACAAAATTAAAAGAGATAAGATTGGATGACAATTACTTATCAAAAGAAGACAAGACACAGTTAAAGCAGTGGTTGCCGCATTGTGATATTCACTTTCAAACCAGATAAATGATTAATATACTGGTGCCGTGTCGACAGTATCAATAGGATCAGCCGATAGTTAATTTATTAACGAAACGGATAACAAGATACTTTCCGCTGGGACAACAACGTTTTGGCCAAAAACCTTACAAGTCTATTTTTTACGCAGATTGGGATTGGAACATATCAATAAAACTTACGGAAAGTGTTGTGCCGGTGCAGTACCTATAAAAAAACAGGCTTTTAGAAATTAATCTAAAAGCCTGGTAACCGATATGTGGAGGATATCAGAGTGTTCAAAACCTCTAAAACAACAGCCAAACGCCGTTTTGAGGCTTTTATTAAACCTTACCATTTATAAAAACATCGATTTTTTACCTTTTCTCACGAAAAAACCCGGTTACTTTTGCCGCGTGTTTTAAATTACTGCCCTGATGGTTTTAACCGGATTACCACGCTCCAGGGCGTTATGCTCCTGCCATTGACTTTGCTGCTGCTCTATCAATTTTTCTGTTTGCCAGATCAGTATTTTGGCTTCCAGCCGGGCTAAACAAAGCTTCTTGTTTTCGAGCTGCGACCGGGTATCCATTGCCATAACTTGCAGTCCCGATGGTAAATGGGTTCCCCGAACCGCGGTTTCCACCTTGTTTACATTTTGGCCGCCTGGCCCCGACGAACGACAGGTTTCCAGCTTTACATCTTTAGGGTTCCATTGCATCAGTTCTTTTACGTCAAAAACAGATACGCCTACAAACCAGTTTTTACGCTTATGGTATTTTCGATACGGACTTTGCGCTATCCATTGTATAGTGCCGTTCCATTCTTTTACAAAGGCATCCAGGTTATTACCTGTAGCCATCATCGTAGCGGATAGTAAAGTGCCGTTTAACCCGCCGGCTTTGTTTTCCAGTACTTCAAGCTGAATGCCTTGCTGTTTGGCTTGCTTCAACATCAGGTTTTGTACGCGGGCTACAACCCGGCAGCATTCTGCCGGGCCTTTGCCTGAAGTGATTTGTATCATCATCTTTTTCATCACTACTCCTTATTCATCCGAACGATACGTGGATAAAACTTGCCCTGAATATCAACCAGGTCGCTTTGCACCGCCATTACGGCCTCGATATCCTTATAAGCTAAGGGGTTCTCTTCAACGGTACCGCCAATTAAGGTTACACCTGCATTGGTCAGCAACTTTTTCATGGCCGAAACCGTCATGCTGTCTTTAGCCTTTTGCCTGCTCATGGCCCGGCCGGCACCGTGCGATGCAGAATATAAAGCATCACTTGCGCCTTTGCCCGATACCAGGTAAGCCGGCGTGGTCATGCTGCCGGGGATAATACCCAGCTCGCCTTGATGCGCCGGTGTCGCGCCTTTGCGATGGATAATAACCTCCTGGCCGTCAGCCAATCGATCTTTCCAGGCAAAGTTGTGGTGGTTCTCTACCACGTGCAAAGCTTTCAAGCCTAAAGCCTTTAAAAGGTTAGCGTGTATGCGCTCATGACAAGCTTTGGCATAATCTCCGGCGAGGGTCATGGTTAACCAATATTCCTGGCCCGCCTCGCTGTCCATATCCAACCAGGCCAGTTGCTGTGCGTGGCGCGGAAGTTTGCAGGTATTCATGGCTATCTGCGTGTACTGCCTTGCTATTGCCGAACCTAAACCCCGGCTGCCTGAATGTGTTAACAAGGCCGTGTACTTTTTAGCGGGTAAACCTAAAGCGTTATCAGCCAAAAGTTCAATCTCGCCAAACTCCACAAAGTGGTTTCCGTTGCCCGATGTGCCTAATTGCCTTACCGCCTTACTCCGCAGCGGTTTCAAAAATGGGATCTCATCAAATACCCTGCTATCCAGCACTTCATGCTCCTGCCTTACCTCCAGGCCCCCTTCCATACCAAAATGAGTATGATTTTTTAAGGCTTGTTTAATTTGATATTCGAACCGTTTTAGAAAACCATCGCTCTCATCAATAATCGACAACGCCATGCGGCAGCCAATATCCATACCTACAGCATAGGGAATTACCGCGTTGTTTGCAGCGAGTACGCCACCAATAGGCAAACCAAAACCCATATGCGCGTCAGGCATTAACGCACCTTGAACGCTTACAGGCAGCATATTAGCCAGCTCCATTTGTTTTTTGGCCGATTGCTCAATACCCTTGCCACCGTAAGTTTTGCAGTATACCGGTTCATCACGCAGTGCAAACGCTTTAAAGGATGGAGCATCCGTTTTGCCAATTACCTTTTCGGCTATCTTGCTTGTTAACTTATCATCCAGAAATGCTTCCGGATCGTTCTTAATATCCACCAATAAGTCCAGTAGCTGCTGCTTACTATGGTGCTTGAAATTTTTAGAGATTATACCAATAACCAGGCTTCGCAGCTGATCATTATGATAACCTATTTTACTTAAATCTTTTGTTCTTAAATTGCCCATGTGGGTTATGTTTCTAATTCCAGGTAGGCTTCTTTACAGGCATACCTGGGTGTGTTTTTAAATTTGTTAATGTATTTTGGCCGGTCGTTAAACTCATTTTTCCAGCGATAGCTCCGGCCACGGGTTAACAGGTTAATGCGCGGCCACAAGTGGTTGTTATCAATGTGTTCGTCTATCCACGCTAATTCCCTTTCAATATCCGCATCGATCATTTTGATATGCGTAACCATATGTGGTACCACCTTCAGCACATATCGCCAGGGCTCGGCAAACACGTATTTCACCTCGGTACGGTAGGTTTTAACATCAAAAGTTTCAACACGGGTAAAGCAAACCTTTTCCTGTTCGGTTAAATTGATCCTGTTGATATCCCAGCTATGCTGCGACAACTCACGCAGCATTTGCGGTTTAGCCTGGTACACATAACGTTGTTTTCGTCGTCTTTTCCGTTTGAAGGATTTGTCCTGATGATATTCAACCGTGTTAATTTTCATTAGCAAGGCTTCATAAAAGTCATTCCCCGGGTTATGCTTATGGTCATCCCGCAACACAAAAAAACGTTTCCAGCCACGTTGATACGGGTGTTCAAGCGCAACCATAGGCAAAAGCCTTTTTTGCACCCTTAGTTCATCGCGCCGTTTGTCAAGCTGTATCAGTTGTTTATCCCGACCGGTTTTAACGAGCCGCCTTTTGCGCCGTGCCGATTTGACACAGCGCGGCCATTCATGTGTGTTCATCACACTTTCATTTAATTTTCCTGAATTTGATTTTTGATCTCAGTTCGTCCTTGAGTAAGGATATACCCTTGTTAGAGCGCTCAAAAAATCCAGTGAATTTGGGGGCAGGCAAAATAATGCACAGGTTACTGACGCAACCGTTTAATTATTTAATAAAATACAGGGTTTGCCTGCCTGATCAGGCAATGAGCGAAAGGGGCGATATGTAGATTTGCTCTGTCATGATTCCTTGATATTTAAAAGATTAACAAATCAGGAATTGGATACAAAGATAGAATTTAATTCGAAATATCAAGAGGCGGCTATTTAGTTTGCAGGTTTGGGCCGCAACGTAGCTACAATTTCCATCGCCAGCGCTTGCTGTTTATGATTTAAACTGCGCATATCTATTACCATAGAAAAGCACTGGCTTCATCAATATTTGACAAAGCCAGTGCAGCCTGTTTAGTTGTTTGTTGTTTAACGGGAGAAGGTCAGTGTGCCAAAGCCTAATTGATCATAGCCGCCACTATTACCTCCGTAATCGCCGCCACCTCCTTCGGGGCGTACTTTAGTTGCAAATTGGGTAGTATAGGTGGCTGTTTTTCCCTTTACTTTAACATAATAGTTATAAACAAGTTCCCAACCCGGGCGAACATTGCCCCGGCCTCCGCTTGAAATAACGGTTTGGTTTGAATTTTCACAGTTATTATAAGTTGTATAAGGAACAGTGTTGGTTGTATTGATGTTGTAAGCCGCGATATATTCGCTTACCCCCAAAAGCGGCGGGTTAACGTGGTTCCAGGGATTATAGTCGAAAAAGTTTTGGCCCTGGTTGTATAACATCTGGCAAAAAGTGCCAAAGAGCGGAACTTCCATCGTGGCATGTCCCTGGTCTCTTCCGGCTTCCTGCGCCTGGTCCATTCCGTTGGGATAGGTAGCGGTGGTTACACGCCCTATATACGCGGTACCAACACCACTGTGCTGGTAATAATTTATAGCGTAATTAACTTTACTGATATCATCACAAAGAATGCCAATGGCCAGCACGGTACAAAGGTTTGACATATCCCAATTTAACCAGTAATGTGTTCCGCAGGTATTGTTATGCCTCGCCAGGAAATCGCTTGATACGGGATAATACACATTAAGCATAAAGTTTTTAAAAGCGGTAAAATCGGATGCCGACCAGCCACTGTAGCTACGCATAATTTCAGCCGCGTTGGCCCATTGGTAACCCTGCAGGCCGGCTGCAAGCTGTTTGTTACTATCGCCGTCAATCAGTTTGCATTTTGCGGCCCACGCGTTCATAATAGCCACGGCATTATTCCCGCAGGCGGTATCGCCCTTAATTTTCCAGCGTAATGCATTTTGATAAGCCGCGGCCGCGTCCTGGCAAGCCAGTATGTAATTCTCGCCTTTTCCGCTTGCCGCCTTCCCGCGCACAATAGTATCTACCGGCCTGGGAACATACGTAGCAGATGAATGGCCGTTAGCAACGAGCTTGTTCCAGCCGTCGAGCCAGGGTTGCGCCCCGGCATTTACTTTGGCCGTCATCCGGGCAAAATCCGCTGCCGAATGCAGCATTCCCGGGTGAACAATGGTTGTTACGCTGCCTAACGAATATGACGTTAAATTTTTGCCTGCTACACTGTCTTTACCGCCGGTTGTTACGCTCTGAACAGATACCGGTTTGCTGCATCCGCAAAGCGAGGCTATGACACAAATAGCCAAACGAATTGATTTACTTTTCATTTTGTAGATATAATTAAATTTAGTGAGCAATATTTTACTTATAGTCTGAGCAAAACTCCATTATAAGACAATAAAGCAAATTATTTATACTCTCTGGAAAGTAATATTAATCAAAAATTAAATTTTAAATCGAATTGGTGGTATATCAGTGGGTTCACATTCCTGTGTTTATAGATAAATAAGGGAGGGCACCGGTTCAAAAACAGCTAAGTTTTTTTCATAGACAGGCATGGCTGGCCAAATGAAACAGCCGATAATTGCACCATATAGCCCTGCATCATACAGGTAAACTTGCCGCGGGTTTATGGGACAATTTCCTGCCAGCTAAAAACGGTACCATCTTTTTTGCCGGGCAGGGTTCCGGGCCAATCGGCCCCGTACAATTCGCCGGTATGAGGGTTCAGGCCCACAAAACGGTTGGTATGTAACGAGAGCAGCATGCACTGGCCCCGCAGCATATCCTGCCACAGCAGCAGGCTGGCGGCAGTTTCCTGTTGGCTGAGCCGAACGTCGGCCGCCATACCCTGGCCGGTAATGGTTACAAAGCCGGTACCGTTCATGGCCTGCAGCACAACGCGGCCATTTCCCCGGTCAATCACCCTGAATTTACAGCCCGTGTCTTTTTCCTTGGTTCGGTAACTCCGTCCGGGGACGAGCATGCCGTGGGGATCGGCCCGCACCATCCGGCCATCGGCCAGGTTGGTTAGTGTAATTGTTTTTCCGATGGGCAGGTTTTTGGATCGGTCAGCCATAGGCTCCTTCAGTTCAAATTTACTGAATGCGGCATAGCCGCCTTCTTTATTTTGGGTATTATAGGCAAACAGCGCAAAACGGGTACCCTGGAATGTTTTTAACTGGTAAGGCAGGCGAATGGTATCGCCAAGGCTTTCAAACCGCGTTCCGTTAGTGCTGTAGCTCAGCCGGGCAACATCGTTATCAAAATCGCCGAAGGCCCGTAGGCTCACCCGCGGCGATTGTAGCGGCTTATCAATAGTTTGATGCTTATACTGGTCAAAAAAACGCAGCGTATACCGGTTACCCTCATGCAGTACGGCCACCCAGGCGTAAGGGATGTTCATCAGGCCTAAACCGGCGATATCTCCTTCCTTCAGACGCGAGGCATCCAGGATTACTGTAGCTTCGCTCTCGGGGCCTACGCAGCGTTGGGTAAGTGTGTTGTGTGCCCATAAAAAATCTTTTGCGGGCAGGGTGCGCAGCTGTAGTTCGCCGGCTTTAAGTTTCCAGTGAGTGTTGATGGGGTTATGGTTCCACTGCCAGGCGGAGACCAGCCGGCCCAATTTAAAATCGTCGCTCCGCACGTAAGGGGCATGCGGTACTGATGTGTTGTTAGGCTTAAACCAGGTTTTGGGCGAGCGGCCCAGGTTGTCCGCCAGGCCAAAGTAAGGCCAGCCATCCTGCCAGGTAACAGGCGAGAGGAACGTAGTACGGCCCACCGACCTGAAGTCCATCTATTGGGTTCAAAGCCGCTAAGGTCGGGCTTGAGTTCAATCATCCTGATTTCGCTTTGCCCGTAAACGATGTAGATCCTGTTGTTTTCGAACAGAACCGAAAGGTCATAAACAGGCTTTTTAAGGTCATATTGTTTCCAGGGGCCGGCCGCGCTTTTAGCGGTAAATACCTGCAGGCCGTGCCGGTTTATGTTGGAGAAAATATAAAATGTACCGTTGTGGTACCTGATACAGGGCGCCCAGATCCCCTGCCCATAAGCTTCTTTACCGTTGCGCAGGTTAAAATCATCGCTGTCGTCAAAACGCGGAAGTGCGTAACTCACCAGCCGCCAGTTCACCAAATCGGTAGAGTGCAGCACCGGCAGGCCCGGTACGCTATGCATGGTGGTACCTGTGATGTAGAAATCGTTATTTACCCGGATCAGGTCGGGATCTGAAAATTCGTCGTAGAACAACGGGTTGGTGTAGGTGCCGTTACCATTGTCGGCCGTCCAGGATTGCGCGGCGGCCGGAGCCGTGGTCAATATACTGTAAACGAGTAATAATTGCAGTGCGGATATTAAGCGGATCATCGGGTTGGTACGGATTATGCATGTTATAGGGTCAGTCAGTCTGCACCCTGCTTAGAGCTGTTGTTAATGGGAATATTGATAGTGCAGGTAATCAACATCAATAAAACCGGCATCTTGCAGGTCGTTAAAACTGTAAATGGCCAGCCTGTCGCCCCTGTATGATCCCCATCTTAACTGATAGGTTTCGCCAATGGGTTTAAAATTCCTGCCATCCGTGCTGTAAGTAAAATTACTTTTGCCATCCAGGCCCCACACTGTGCGTAACCAAATGCTATTGCCCTTGATGATGGGGCCGTCGGTTACGGCATTTTCAGTAAAAAACTGCAACTGTTTACCCCGGTTGGTTTGCACTACACCAGCCGCCGCATAATGGGGCGCACCAAAGTGCGATAGCCCGGCGCGCTGGCCGTTAGCCATACCGCTCAGGTCAATTTTAACGGTGGCCGCGTTGGCGTTGGTGCGGTAGCAGCGCTGGGTTATGGTGTTGCCGGCATACAGCAAATCGTTTTTGAGCGGTTTGAAGGCGTGCAGCCTGAGCCAGCCTTTTCGTTGGGTTAAGGACCATTTGCCGGCGCGGGGCTGGTAGTTCCATTCCCACTGTGGTCCGGGCGTGTTGCCGGTAAACTCATCCGAGCTTTGCGGAACATCCCGGCCGGTGCCGGTTACGGGCATGGGGGCCTGCCACACCATTTCGCCAAGGCCCGCTGCATTAGGCTGGCCAATGATAGGCCAGCCATTAGTCCAGGTTACAGGTAACAGGCTCAATATCCGGCCCGACCAATCGCCCGAGCCATGATGGGTCAAAAAGTACCACTTACCGTCAGTCGTCTGCACTAATCCGCCCTGGTTGGGTTCGTTAAATTGCGGCTGACCTTCGCTCAATTGCTGCGGGCCTTCGTAAGGGCCCCGGATATCTTTGGCCCGCTCCATCATAAGCACCCTTACGTTGTTGCGCACCTCGCTGAAAAGGTGGTAATAATAGCCATTAATTTTGTACAGCTTGTTTGCCTCGCTGCCCTGCGACTGGTAGATCACCTTGTCGCTTTCCCGGTCAATCACCGAGCCATCGGCCGACATTTTAAACAGGTGGATTTTATAGTTATCGGCAAACCTGGTGCCTATTAGGTAGCCGTGGCCGTCATCATCCCAAAACGGGCAGCAGTCGTCCCAGCCTTTTTCGCTCAATACATGTTTCAAAGGAGCCCAGGGGCCTTCGGGCCGTGTAGCCGAACTCATAAAATAACCCTCGTCCGGATCTCCGAAGTAGATCCAGAAGCGGTTGTTATGATAGCGTATGGCACCCGCCCAGATCCCACGGCCATAACGGTCCATCCTGGTGTAATTCATAGCCGGCGAAATCACCGAAATATCGTTGACGGCGTGCCCCAGGATGCGCCAGTTCACCAGGTCCTTAGAGTGCAGGATCACAAAACCAGGCGAATATTGAAACGTAGAGGATACGGCATAATAGTCAGCACCCACCCGGATGCAATCTACATCGCTGTAATCACCAGGTAAGACAGGGTTACGGTAAGTACCGTCGGGTTGGTCGCCCCAGTGAGTCCAGCTGCCCCATAGCGGGGCTGCTTGTTTAGGCTGGCAACTGGCTTTATTAAAACAAAGCAGGGCTGAAACAAGGCCAGCAATAATTATTTGGCGAATCATAATGGACAATTATAAGTAGTTGATATATGAAATTAAGACTAGAGTATACCAAGTTGGCAAAGCCTCCTTGATAATAAAAAAATGAACTATTGCATACCGAAATGTTATTAAGCAATAGCTCCATCTATTTTAAACACATATGCAGTATCGCCGGGAATATTTTGCGTCAGATTTATTTTCAAGCCTTCAGCGGTTTGCTCAAAATCCAGCGGGGCATCATTGCCCAGCAAACTCACACGCTGCACTTTAGGTACATTGTTAAGCGCCAGTTTTTTAATAATAGCAGGGTTATTATCAGGCCAGCCTAGCATGGTAGCATATAGAACTTTGTCCTTTTTGACAAACCTAAAATCTGCTGCGCTGAAAGGTTTGCCCTTTCCCTCATTAAAGCCTTGCATGTTCAGTGGCGCTGCATCTTCAATAGCCGGGCCTTCACCAAAGGTGGTCCATGGGCGGGTGTTGTAAATACTCTCGCTGTTGATACTCATCCAGTCGGTAATGCCTTCTACCACGGCGCGTTCTTTAGCATCAATTGTGCCGTTGCCGCGCACCGGAACGTTCAACATAAGGTTGCCATTTTTACTCACTACATCAACCAATGTATGTATGACCGTTTTAGCAGTTTTATAGCCGTTGTTATCGTACAAAGAGCGTTCGTAATGCCAGTTGCCCAGACAGGTATCTGTTTGCCAGGGTTCGGGCTCTATGCTGTTGCTCTGGCCCCGCTCTATATCCCAGGCCATACATTTGCGCTGCTGCTCATTCAGCATTTTTCCAAACAGAACAGCTTCAAGCTTACCGTGGCGTTTGATATTGGTGTTATACATGTGAGCGGCTATGCGAAGCCCGGCATCACTTATTGGCCATAATGGCAACACGGTATCGTCAAAATAGATAACGTCAGGGCCATATTTATCGAGCAACTCGATGGTACGCCGATAGAACTTTTCACAATATGCATTGGACGGCATTGATACGCCATTACCCCAGGTCCACTGTTTATGGATTATGCCGTTATCCTGGCTATTTTCGCTCAGGGGATGATTTTGCGCATACAACTCCTGCGGGTCTTCACCATCCCACCACTTGTCTTTGCCGTCGGCTTTAGTGAGGCTGCCATCGTATGACACTCCGGCCAGCGGGCCGGCCTTGTCGGCACGACGGGCGGTTTCCATCCAGCTCCAGGCATGGGCGGCGTGCACGCTCACGCCGAACCGCAGTCCGTTATTTTTTGCCGCCTTGGCCCATCCGGCGATAATATCTTTTTTGGGGCCCATACGGGCAGAGTTCCATGGTTGATGTTTGCTGTCCCACATGTCAAAATTATCATGGTGATTGGCCATCGCCATAAAATATTTGGCGCCTGCTTTCTTATAAAGCCCCACCAGTTCTTCAGGGTCCCACTGGTCTGCCTTCCATTCATTGATGACATCCTTGAATCCAAATTTTGACGGATGACCATACTTCTGCAGATGGTATTTATTTTTCCGTCCGCCCTCCATATACATTTCCCGTGCATACCAATCACCCTGTTCGGGCTGGCACTGTGGCCCCCAGTGTGCCCACATCCCAAATTTGGCATCGCGGAACCACTCAGGCACCCGGTATTGTGCCAGCGAATCCCAAGTCGGCTTAAACGGACCTGCAGCGTACGGCGCTTTCAACAACCGGCCTGCATAACTTTTGGAAAGGCAGAACGACGACAGCCCTAACGCCATACCTTTAAGTACATTTCTTCTGTTCATTTGATATTCAGATATGTTACAGCGTTAAGACAGCATACTTATTTGTATGCGGGCTAATAACTGAAGTTTAATTTTTATAATTGGCTTGGCAACCTGTGTTGTACGTGAGACATAACGGGTGATCAATAGTTCCTGATTGTTGCGTAAACACCATACGATTGCTGGCTGATGTCGCTTAACGGGCGCAAAACAAATGTCTTTTCTCCGTTCCTCAACCGGAAAGCATTGCCACCCGCGGCAGTTATGTTTTTTAAGATGTCGTCCCTGTGTCCCTTCAGGATAAATTCGGAATCCGTTTCAGCCGCCAGCATAAGCGGGCCATAAAAAATAGCAAAAACGTTTTCATCATCGGGCATTGGCTTCAGGTAAAAATCGTAATGGAATACCAGTCTGATCTTGTCGTTGGTCTTCCATTCCCGCTGCAATGACAGATAAGAACCCGGCGCAGCATTCACCGTTTGCTTCTGATCATTGATGTACACTTCAAATTTTTTTGACCAGTCGGGTATCAGCAGCTTAACGGTAAGCCTGGCTTTTTTCACTTCTTTGAAAGTAAATTCTGCAGCCGGGTCCGCCGGGAAGTTTCCGCTTTGTTCTAAAACAAGTGATCTGGCTTTCCAGTTCAACCGGGAGGGGATATACAAATTTACCCATAAGGTGGAATCGTTGTGGTAATAGATACCGCTGTTCAAGGCTGCGAATGCTTCAACGGATGAGCCGTTACAGCATCGGAAGTCATCGTTTTGCAGAAACTTTTTTGTTTGCGGGGAGCCTAAAGGTAAATGATAAACAACTGTGCCGTTTTGGGCATTTTGAATGGCCATGGTTGAATTGTAAAAGGTATTCATGTAAGCATCCGCGTATTTGGCATCGCCGCTCCAGGAAAACAGCATCGCTGTGAGTTTTTGCGTATTGTGTGATACGCACGACTCGGCGATCTCCTTCGTCATCGTGTTGCTGAGGTGGTCAGGTACGCCCCAGTGTTCAGAGGTTAGCGATGTTGGTGTAACTACGTTCGGGCGCGGGCCGCTGCTTGACCCGTTAGCGTAGGCATGATGAGCGGTCAGCAGATCCCAAAAATTTTGCGCGGCATGCTGATACAGCGTATCTCCGGTAATGATATAGCGTTGCGCAAACCCGTTCACCAGTACGATATGGGTGTTTGCATGAAGACCTGAAAGGATATCCTGGTTGTTTGCCAATGGTTTGAGAAACCAGTCCCTGTCAAAAACCCTGGCCAGAGCCAGGTGCCTGGAGTTATGGGACACCTCGTAAAGCTTATACAATACATCGTTCATACCGCCCGCCTCATTAGACGGATTGGCCTCCGGGGTATAAAGCATTTTGTCAATGGCCTCCGGGCTGAGCTTACTCATTCTTCGGTCAACGTAGGCAGCCATGTCATTCACCATCATGTAGGCTTTCCGGTTGCCCGTGCGGACGCAAACGTCCAGTAGCCCCTGCATAATTTTATGGAGGGTATAATAGGGCGCCCATACGCCTCCGTACTTTTGCTCAAGCGTGTCAAAATCTTTTTCCGGGAACGCGCTCAGGTAGCCATTGCCAAAAGCCTGCTGGCATTTATACAATTCGTTAACCATGTAACTGAGCCGGCGCATTGCTGCCGTATCCTTATCCCTTTCTGCCAGCATCGCAACGGCAGATAAGTAGTGCCCTGTGAAATGTCCCCGGAGGCCAACCCCGGGGGCTTCCCACCCTGATAATGGTTTGGCTGTTGACGGCAGCCCGGCATTTACCCGGAAGTTATGCAGCAGCCTGTCGGGATCAAGAGACAGCAGGTATGCTGTGTTTAACGCTTCCCGTTGTTTTACCCGGGACGGTTTTAATACGACCGCTTCATCCGGGAATGGCGAAATCTTAGTGCTTGCAAGCGGGTAAGTATCGCTCTGGCCGTATGCAAGGCGACCTATTGAACATAGTATAAAAAAAATCAGGGAAAGCTTAGTTTTCATTTTTCCGGTTTAAAATTCTGTAACGTCATAACCAGTTTAAACAAAGTTTATAATTGCACCTCAGTTGCCCCGGCTTATCAAGTCCTGTAAAAATCCGGGCTTTTCGACCGCAGGCACACCAAAATTGATGGTGCAACCAGCAGATATGATCACGGGTTTGTTTGCTCAGGCTAAATGGTTAACGAATTTATGGGTATCAAAAAGAATATTGTTGTTCCAAATAGACTTTTTGTTATATAAACCCGACCTGACGATGTCAGCATTTCCGGTTATACTAATATTTTTTAAAAGGTTATTCTAACCTAACCTGATCAAACCTGACCGTTGTAGATACCGCTTCAAGCCCTGAAAAAACGATTATGCCGGCTTCTGTCAGCGATAGGTTTCGCGCAACAGTCCCGATCAGTTGCCACTCTTTGCCATCCGCGGAATAAAATGCGTTCACCTGGTTTTGCTCCTGAACTAACTTTAGCCAGCAACTGCCCGTCATGCGGTTAAAAGATACTACAGGTTCTTTTATATCGAGCGTCGCTCCTGCCTGTGTTAAACTATCGCCCGGATGAAGCCGTGCCGTACAGGTTACTACCCATTTTGGAGCCTCAAGTTGTTGCGAAACTTCCGGAGAGATCAGCAAATTTACCCCGGTCCCCTTTCCCCTTGCAGACTGCCGGAACGAAATGCCGAAGCCGGTGAACTGCGAAGTCAACTGCGGCTGATAATGAACGGCGAGCGTTTGATAAGGCGCTAATTTGTGATGGACGTAGGTAGCCCGCTCTTCGTTTCCGGTAAATCCCATGCCGGTACCTTCAACAGTAAAACCAGAATCCAATGACCGTGCTTGTCCTTTTTTTGATTTGGGGTCGAGATCGGTAACCGACCATCCTGCGGGCAATCCCGCTGTAACAGCAGCAGGATAGGCGTCCATACTTTTGCCTTTATTATTCACCGCCGATACCGTATACACATACTTGTGCCCCGAGGCTACGTTTTTATCCTGAAACTGTGCATTAGTAACCCTGGTGGAAATTATTTTAAACGTTCCTTTCCCATTGACTGCCCTTTTAACCTGATAAAAAGTGGCTCCCCGTACCGGTACCCACGTCAATTGAATGGACCCATTCTCGGGCACGGCCGTCAATCCCGACGGTGGGCACGGTGTAACCATTGTATAAGGATCAATAGTTTGCAGGCTGCGTGAGTACAATAAAGTACCAAAGCCAATATGGTCTGCACCCGGTGTACCCTGCGGTTCCGGTCGTACCTTTTCAGCAGCTTTCTGCGTAAAAGTGGCCGTTTTATTCGCCCGGTGAACATAGTGATTAAATACCTCTTCATAAACCGCACGCAATTTGCCGCGCCCTTCTGTAGCTATCTGAGCATGCAAATATTTTCCGGTCCGGTCCATTGCGGGCAAATAAGGAACATCCTCCCCCAAATTATATTTCGCGGTGTACTCGAAGCCCCTGAGCAGGCGATCATTGAGTATACCATAAAGGTTTAGTCCCTGTTGCCACGCTATCTCGGCGCAATCGGCAAGATGCGCAATACCTAATTGCGTATGTGACTGGTCTCTTCCGCTTTCCTGGCACTGTCCTTCTTCATTAACAATATAATTGGGCAGGCTGCCGTTGCCTTCGCCGTTTTGATAGTAAACAATCGCGCGTTCAAACATTGGCCGGTCATTGCAGAATACTGCTATGGCCATCATTGTTTTTAGTGCAGCTGAATCCCAGTTGCCGTTAGCAAAAGGTGCAAAATCTTTAATAACCGGATAAATCACTTCTTTAAAGTGCTTCTCAGCCTGCTTAATTTTGACAGTTGGCCAGTTTGAATTGGTATAGCGCAAAATTTCCGCGGCATTAACCATTTTGAACGGTCCAAGACCGGCCATTAATACGGCGTCACGGCCTGTTATGGATTTTAACGTCGATGCCCAGTCATCAATAATTTGTTTTGCTTTTTCTGCATAACGTTGATCGGCTGTTATGGTCCACATGATGGCGTTCTGATAGGCCGCATTGGCGTCAGCATCATAAACACCCTGGCCCACGGTAGGATTTCGGCCAACCATCTCCATTGGCCCCTGCATTTTATAATCAAACTGCGACTGGCGATTATCTTTTAATTCATTATAACCCGTAAAAATAGGCTCAATGCGCATAGCAACGCCGTTTTTTATTCTGGCCAGGTCTTCGCGACTTTGAAGCAGCCCCGGATGGACAAACTGTTGTGCTGTTGAAGTTTGAAAGCAAAGCAACAGCGCTGAAGCATTAATAAGATACCTGACAACTGTTTTCATAAACGTGTCTTAAATAATTAAAATTGAATATTTTTTTAATTCGCCGAAAACTTATACTCACCATATCACCAGTTTTGTAGTAAGCAGGCTTCGCGTTCATACTATCGCTGATGAGTGCGTTGCCAATTTTCAGGCTGCCGAAAACTACTTTGCCGGTAGCGCTGCTGGTATCATCATAACCCTTAAGTGATAAGCCTGGCTCGTGCATAAAACACGGGCAAGAATGATATAAGATGAAAGCACACAGTACAACTCTTAATAGTTTTTTATAAAAAAGGCACATACAGGAAAGACATTTTTTACCTTTTTTTATACTCATTACTATTGCCGCAATGACTTAAAAATGGAACAATAGTCTTGTTTTGATAATTCAGCACCTTTGATCATGTTATCTAAAGTCTAATGACAATATGGATAATCAGCTATTCGATATCTGCGATGAGCGTTATCAATATGGCGATTTTGCACATTCGTTGTACGATTAGTTACATACAGAACATCCGGGCCAACGCTGTAATCATATTTTTAGGTCTTATATTCATTTGTACACTGATGACTTTCAAATCCATTATTTCCCGTTGTTGTTTAATAGTTTTTTGTTCTTTCTTCTGGTATCATGGCGCTATGGCCCAGTTCAATAAGGTAGAAGATATTAAGCCGGCCCCTTACCCCCAGGATGCAGCAACCCTGGTTAGAACTTATGTCAATCCGGTGCTCGCCGGGGACCATCCGGACCCGACACTCTTAAAGGTTGGCGATGACTTTTACATGTGCGGCTCCAGTTTTCATTTCGTCCCTAACTTACCAATTCTTCATTCCAAAGACCTGTTGCATTGGGAGCTCATTTCAAGGGTTGTGCCCGCGGATTGGGATGAGTTAAAGTCCGGGGCGCCTGGTGCCGGCATTTGGCAAGGCGCAATAACCTATTTTTATGGCGTTTATCGTATTTATTTTTCAAACAGCGCAGGGGGCGGGCAATACATGTCAAGCGCCACGAAACCGTCGGGGCCATGGTCTGCGCCTGAAAAAGTTAAAACAACCCCGGATACAGGGCCTATCGGCTACGATAATTCTATTTTCGTAGATGACGACGGTACGCCTTACATGATCATTAAAGCCAGTCAGACAGCTAACCGCATAAAGCAGATCGATCGTTCCGGCCACCTGACAGGCAAATTGATTAACCTGGACTGGATCAATCATGACAAGAAATATAGCTGGGCTGAGGGCCCTGTGATGTGTAAGAGGGAGGGCTGGTATTATTACTTCATGGCTGGTGATGTTACAGGCGGGCAGTATGTACTTCGTTCAAGATCACTTACTGCGGATTCAGCGAAATGGGAGAACCTTGGAAAAATATTCGCATTTTCAAAAGATCCGGATAACAGGTTCAGATCAGTCAATCATATGTCGTCTCCATTTCGGTTAAGTGACGGTACCTGGTGGTGTATCGCTCAAAGTTACGATGCGCCCAAAGGGGATGACTGGAGCGGCCAGGGAAGGCAGGACCTGATTTTGCAGGTTCAGTGGACAGCCGACGGTCGTCCGTTTGTTCCTTATCCCTCAGATATGCCCCTTACACGTCCAAATCTTACAAATAACGGCCTGGCCTGGCGCTTACCGAGGTCGGATGAATTTTCAAGTTCAAATTTGTCGTTGTATTGGCATTTTTTCAACAAGAACGCTGCGCAACAGTATTCAGTCACTGACAATAAAGGCTGGCTTAGGCTTAAGCCGAAAATTGGCAGGACACACATTCTGCAAAAAGAGGCGGGACATTATTATTCGGTCGTTACGCGGGTAAAGCTGAATGCACTGGCATCGGGGCAAGAGGCGGGGATTTACCTTGCTTCCGGCAATGAATCGGTAAACGTGCGTCTTTGTACGGGGTTTGAAGAAGGCAGAAAAATATTCAATTTCGCGATGGGCAGCCAGTCGTTCAGCACAGAAAACAAAATTGGGGAAAGCGTATGGCTGAAGCTGGAGCGAAAAGCGCATGAGCTAACCGGTTACTACAGTTCTGATGGTCTGCAATGGCATCAAATCGGCATGGCCATCAATGCGAGTGAACTGGACAAAGCCCAGCCCAATTTTAATTCGTGGGTAGGTACCAGCCTGGGCCTTTTTGCTGAAGGCGGGGAAGCTGATTTCGATCTTTTCGTTTATAAAGACGGTTATTCGGAGCAGCCTTTAGCAGGTGCCAATAATTATTGGGGCGTTACGTTATCTCAGGTTGATGGCGCTATCTTAAACAACGATGCCGGCGGTTGGGTGATGCTGGGCGGAGTGGATATGGGGAGAGGGGCAAACAAAGCAACCAGTATTTCTTTGACCGCCGCGGCGCTTAGTAACGGCAGCGTTGAAATATGGATCGATGACCTAAACAAAGACGGCAGGAGAATCGCGGTTATGCCGGTTAAAAGTACGGGCTCATTGAATAAATGGTCAGCCATATCTGCAAAGATACCCGCCATTGCCGGTCAGCATGATCTATATGTTAAGATAAAGGGATCTAAGAATGCTTTGGCGATAAGATCATTATTGTTTAAATAAGCTGCCCCCTCCCGAAACTAATTAATTATAAAGGCAGGCGCTCTCCTTGCTTCCCGATTGCGATCCCCGGGCGGAAAAAAGGTAATAAATTAATAAGCTACGGTCTTTAGTTCAATTGAAGACCGTAGCTTATTCTAAATTTATTTTGATTTAAACGGGTCAATCAGGGCAATACTGCCATCTGAACGGTGGTAAAGCGGCGTTACCTTAACATTTCTCAGGTGTGTTTTGCCGGAGACTTCCGTGTCGTGGTAAAACAGGTACCATTTTCCTTTAAACTCCACAATAGAATGGTGCGTGGTCCAGCCCTGCACCGGTTTCAAAAATATTCCTTTATAGCGGAAGGGGCCGAATGGCTTATCACTTGTAGCGTATGCCAGGTAATGCGTGTCGCCTGTAGAGTAGGTGAAATAGTATTTGTCTTTAAATTTATGCATCCAGGGCCCTTCAAAAAAACGCCTGTCATGGTCTTTTCCCAGCAGCGGGCGCCCGCTCTCGTCCAGGATAATAACATCCTTCACCGGCCCCTCAAATTGCTTCATATCCGAACTTAGCCTGACCACTTTACAGCTGAGCGCCGGGGCATCATCGTTCTGAAGGTCGGTTTTGGAACCGTTGGGCTGGTATTTGCCCGTGGCCCATTGCTGTAACTGCCCTCCCCAGATACCGCCAAAATACATATAACTTTGGCCATCCGAATCTGTATATACCGCCGGATCGATACTAAAACTGCCTTCAATTGGCTGTGGTTCGGCTTTAAAAGGCCCGGCGGGATCTTTGGAAGTAGCGACGCCAATATGGAAAACATCTTGTTTATCCTTCACCGGAAAGTAAAGGTAATACACGCCATTTTTGTAAGCACAATCCGGCGCCCATAGCTGCCTTCCTGCCCAGGGGATATTTTTTATATCGAGGGCTACCCCGTGATCGGTTACAGGCCCGTCGATATGATCGAGCGAAAGGATATGATAATCCCTCATCGCGAAGTGATCGCCGCCGCCGTTGTCGGTTACGGCTGTGTCAATGTCATGAGAAGGGTAAATATAAATTTTACCATTGAAAACATGTGCGGAGGGATCTGCGGTATAAATCGATCTGATGAGGGGAGGAGATAAAAAGGTTTGCTTTGTTTGGGCGGCGGCCTGATGTACGGTGAAAATCGCCGCCATGAGTGTGCAGATAAGTTTAAATTGGGTTTGTTTCATCTTTGTTAATATTGTTTTCCAAAGGCAGCAGGCAGGGCATTATACTTCGATGTTTAATTTGACGGGGCTGGATAGCCCGGGTTGTCCGGCATTTTTTTATCATATCGCCGGCCAATTCCCTGTTATATGCTTATAGCGGAATGGCTACTACAACCCATCTTATTAATTACTCAAATAATGCGGTATGTTTTACCTGCCAGGGTTGGAAGATCATATAAATAACTTTTCGGGAGTTTTACGTTTAGATCTTTATCATTTTTTTTGATAATGGGTTGCGCGATGTCGGTGATACGATAGAATCGATTGCTGTTAACACCGTTTGCTTTTTTTAACATCCGGTTGTTCAGCAGTTCGTTAACACGCAGCCGGCAATTCCCGCCAAGGGCCGAATGTATAACGAGCTTTGTTAGGTGACGGCCTGACCATGCCAGGTCTATCTTGAATCCGCCACGGGCCATCAGCCCGTTTACACTGCCTTTATCCCAGTCGTCGGGCATAGCAGGCAGCAGATAGATTGCAGCATCATGGCTTTGCATCAACATTTCGGTGATCCCCGAAGTGCAGCCAAAATTGCCGTCAATCTGAAAGGGGGGATGTGCATCAAATAAATTGGGATATGTGCCGCCGGATCCGCTCATGACCGGTTTTATCTGGTCTTTGATTAGCTTGTAAGCGTGATTGCCATCCAATAACCGGGCCCACAAATTAATCTTCCAGGCCATTGACCAGCCGGTAGATACGTCACCACGGTATACCAATGAATTTTTGGCCGCGGCAAATAATTCCGGATGTATAAAAGGAGAGATCTGGTTTCCCGGGAAAAGTCCGTAAAGGTGAGATACGTGGCGGTGATTGTCGGTTGGCCGGTCAAAGTCGTCCAGCCACTCCTGCAATTGCCCGTACCGGCCCACCTGCATTGGCGGCAATTTTTCGCGCAGCGCTTTCAGCGAATCGGCAAATGTTTTGTCCGTATTCAGGTCTGCCGCAGCATGTATAACATCTGTAAATAAGCCATATACCAATTGGTTATCCATCGTGGTCCCGGCAGCAACCGACACCTCATGGCTCCCGGTTATGTATTCGTGCTCGGGCGAAACGGACGGGCTTACGACGAGCCAGCCATGATCCGGTTCTTTTTGCAGCACATCAACGAAATAAGTAGCGGCACCTCTCATTACCGGGTAATATTGCTTCAGAAATTTTTTATCTCCTGTGAAAAGATAATGCTCCCACAGATGCTGGCACAGCCAGGCATTTGCGGTTGGCCATAAGCCCCAGAATGCACCATCCACTATACCGGTAATCCGCCAGATGTCTGTATTATGATGAAGCATCCAGCCCCTCGCCCCGTACATCTGCCTGGCTGTTGCCTTACCGGTTACGGAAACATCTTTGATGAGGTTAAATAAAGGCGTGCTGAGCTCAGACAGCTGGGTGGCCTCCGCCGGCCAATAGTTCATTTCAGTATTGATATTGACGGTATACTTACTATCCCACGGGCCTTTCAGTTCCCCGTTCCATATGCCCTGGAGGTTGGCCGGTTGTGATCCCGGTTGTGACGAACAGATCAGCAGGTAACGCCCGAATTGAAAATACAGTTCGGCCAGTTGGGCGTCGTTGTTACCTGCAAAATTTTGTATCCGCACATCCGTGGGCAGCTTGATCACGTTTGTCATGCCCAGGTCCAGTTTTATCCGGTTAAAGTACGATTGATAAAACCTGATATTAGATTGGCGCAGGGTATTAAACGATTTGGTACAGGCGGCCTGCATATCGTTGCGGGCCCGCCCAGGCGCGTTTCCTGACAGGTCATGATAGTTGATGAAATTAGTGCCGATGGACAGATAAATAGTCGCCGTGTCCGCATGAGCGATGGTCATCCCGGAAGTATCCGTTTGTATAGTACCGCCATGATTTTTTACACGGGCGATCATATTAAACCTAACCTGGCCTTTTTGATTTTCGTGATCGCTGCTTTTACCTGAAAGAACGATTTCCTGGTTAGCTGCGGTAAGCTCTTGTACAAGCGGGCTCTGGAGCCTTACCTTGCAATTGATCATTCCCGGTTTATCAGCACTCAGCCGTACCAGTAACACATGTTCTTTGAAAGAGGTAAAGTATTCCCGCTTATACTGAACACCTCCCGAGCTGTAACGTACTGTGGCTGTGGCATGTTCAATATCCAGGTCGCGGTAATAATTGCTAACGTCCGTTTGGCCGGGAAAATTGATATACAAATTTCCGGCGAGTTGATAGGGCATGCCGCTGTTGCCCTTCGGGCCGAGATATTTATTGGCAGCCGCCTGCGCCTCCAGGTATTTTTTTTGAGCCAAAAGCACGCGTACTTCTTCAATATGAGGCTTAGCGGCCGAATCAATGTTATTGTTGGGGGCGCCTCCCCAGATGGTAGATTCGTTGAGCTGGACGCGTTCCTGCTGTACGCCGCCAAAAACCATTCCGCCTATAAAACCATTCCCTATCGGCAGGGCCTCATTCCAGGTGGTCGCGGGCCTGGTGTACCATAACTTATAACGCAGATCCCGAAGAGCGGATTGACTGTTTTGGCCCCAGGCGACGGCGCAAAAAAGGCCTGCAATTATTGCTAAAAATGTCTTTTTCAATTTTATCAGTTTAGTTATGACAGGGGTATACAAGCCCGTGCCGGTTTGCAAGTCAGTTATTGGGTTATAGCGCAAGTCACTTTTTTAAGTATGGCTGCTTTTTTCTTACAATATATTGACTATTAGCCTTATGAACAATATTTTATCCCCGGATTAATTATCCCGATTGATTTTCGGACGAGTTCCGTTTTAAAGAAAACAGGGTTCGCCGAATAGGCCTGCGCAATACAATTGCGCACATGTTAAACCGGAAAGCTGCCTTAAGCCGTATAAATCGCCGCTCAAACACGAGAAAGGTCATTGTATAATTTATGCAAATGCTGTGCGCTAAGCATTACCGACCGGAAGAAATTAAGAGGCTGTTCACAATTGAACAGCCTCGTTAAAAAATCATTATTTCTCCAGCTTAGTAGCCCGGATTCTGGTAGGCAGCCTTATCAGCAGCGCTCATAACCAATGCATCTATCTGCCCCTGCGGAATAGGGCGAAGATAGAGATGCGAGTCGATGGAACGTGTAACTTTAACCGGCGTGTGGTCTCCAAAGGTGGTTCCTGCAATTGTAAAGGAAGCAGCAAGTTCCCCCCACTTTTGCGTGCGTACCAGATCGAACCAGCGACCGCCTTCTGCATAAAATTCCCGGGAACGCTCCGCTAATACATAGTTCATGTCGATAATTGCGGGAGTAGCCGCCGTCATAACCTGGCTATCGTCTTCAATCTTTACCACATTACCATTATTATTGAAACGCCACTTTCCTGCGCGTGCCCGCAGCACGTTAACGAGTTCACGTGCGGATTTTCCTGGTTTAACAGTGGCGCCTTTAACTGCCGCCTCCGCTGCGATCAGGTATAGCTCCGAAAATTTTGCGATTGGATAAGGACGCGTACTACTGGCATTTGGCTGTCCCAAACCTGTGCCGTTATCTGTACGATAAGGCCCCAGTTTCCAGAGTCCCGGATAAATTATCCGGCTTATATCGCCAGGGTTGACCACCCAATCTGATCTCCCAGGCAGTAGTCCGGCACCAACATTCCCGTTTCCTTTGGCATACACTACGTTCGGATCGTCATTATCCAGGAACGAGAGTATCGCGCCCCCCTGTGCAACGGGCAAGCCGTTGGCATTGGCTAAGGTCTGGGCCGTATTTCCGCCCTTTTGCCAGTTTCCGCGGTATACGGTTGTGAAAGTTCCGTCATATCGTGAATCATTCACTTTATCAGCGAAAGTGTTTTTCAGTACTTCAACAGTAGGGGCCATACGAACCCAGGGCCGGCCCAAATGTTGATCTGCCTCACGCAGAACAGAGTTCACCCCGCCACTGATTATATTCGGATAGTTCCAGGTCATCATCCAGCCGGCAAAGTTATCCGGAGCGCCGCCGCTTCCGTAGGTCAAACTCGAACCGTTATATTTTTCACTGCTTTGAGTATGGTCTGCATAAAGCACCATTTCGCTGTTACGGTCGTTTGTGCCAACATTCACATCGTAAAATGTTGGCTGTAATTTGAACGAGCCCGGATTATCAATTGCGGTGGTGGCTATATCGTAGGCGTTTTGAAAATACCACGCAGCATCGTGTCCATTGGGATCTGTCCGGTTACTTGCGGGGTAGGTCGGGATACTATTGGGATTTTGCAACCACCATGCATAAGTTAAATAGGCCTTAGACAGGAAAAGACGAGCTGCCGTTTTGGTCAGTCCGCCGGTTACCCGGCCGGTTTCCGGCAGATCATTGATCGCCTGCAGCAGATCCGGGAAAATCGCCTTTGTATAAACTTCGGGCACGGTATTACGCACTGACGTCCTTGAAGGCGTGATATTAAATTTCAACGCTCCCGAACCCAGATCAAGCGGTACGCCGCCGTAGGACTGCACCAGCAAAAAATAATCAAATGCCCTGAAGAAGCGGGCCTCAGCAATCAGAGCGCTGGAAATCCCTACGGCACTGGCGTTTTCGATTACGCCGCTGGCAGTGTTGATGTCTGTAAAAGACTCGCCCCATATGATACTGGTAGGATAACTGGTTGAAGATATGATGCCCACGCCTGAGCAATCCAGGTCTTTGAAGTTTCCGTCGGCGCTCTGGCCCCATGTAGCTTCATCGGTACCGGTAACACCCGAATTATAATAATAAGCCTGCCCGTAAATATTACGCAGGTGCGCGTACATGGCTGTTAATCCACCATTTACACCCTGTACCGTTTTAAAATATTCCGGGGTGAAGGAGGAACGCGGTTGTTCATCAAGCACTTTTTTACATCCCGTAGATAAGACCGTTAGCAAAAGCGTGGATTTTATGACGCTTTTTATCTTTAAAGTTTTCATGTTGATAATGTTAAAATGTCAAATTCAATCCAAGTACATAGTTCGTGGTCGAAGGGGCGTTGCTGCCGACTGTCAGGAATCTTCTTAGACTGTTTGACAGGGGCACCGCTGCGTTTTCATTACCATAAGAGTTTGGTTCAGGATCCATCCCGGATTCTTTGTGGTAAGGGGAGAAAAATACAAATGGATTTTGCACGGTGAAGTAAGTGCGCAGGCGCATGTTCGCGTGCTTTGAGAGCAGCTTGCTGAAATCATAGCCAAGTGTCATTGTCCGGATTTTGAGATAGGATGCATCAAAGTAACCGAGCGTACTGCCATATTTCGGATTATCGCCACTCAGGATACCGCCTGGTTTCGGATATTTTGCTCCTGTGTTATCCGGCGTCCAGTAATCTTCCTGAACGTTATTACTGCGGCCTGTCATCAGGTTCAGATAGCCACCTGAGCCGTACAGGCTACTGATGAGCGTGCCCCCTTTCTTAAAGGCACCTACAACACTAAAATCAAAGCCTTTATATGCCACACGCGTATTAAAGCCGCCTTCGAATTTAGGATCAACATCAATGATCTGACGATCGGCGGCCCCGATAGCCCTTGTTGGCTGACCGTTGGCGTCATAAGTACCGGTATACAACACTTTGATCATGCCCACATTTCCGCCCGGTTCGAGGGTGCTCAGGTAAGGGTCGCCAGACTGCCACAATCCTATTTTCTTGTAATCGTATATGGCGTTTATATTATGGCCTACGAACCAGGCGTTGCCCTCATCACGTGTCTGACCTGAAGCAAGTGCCACAAGTTTATTCCTGTTTCCATAGATATTAATACCCAAATCCCAGGTAAACCCGTTTTTATTGATGAGCGTACCATTTAAACTTAGCTCAAGCCCTTTGTTCTGAGTCCGCCCAACGTTTGCTGTATAGCTTCCAACCCCCGCGGTTGGAGGCAGTCCTACGCTCAATAAGATATCATTTGTATTTGTAACATAATATTCAACGGTACCTGATAAACGATGTTTAAACAAAGAAAAGTCTATTCCATAGTTCCATGTCTTGGAATATTCCCAACCTAAAGTTGGACTTGGAAGCTGTGTTACATAATAGCCCGTTGCATAGTTTGTGTCGCCGAAATTATACTGACGCGTACCCAAAGTACCTAATGTCTGATAAGCGTTTACTGCCTGGTTCGAGGTTTGCCCAAAGCCTGCACGCAGTTTCAGATTATCTATGACCGAAATGCCTTTCATGAAAGACTCGTTCATGATATTCCAGCCTGCTGAAACCGCAGGGTAAGTGTGCCATTTATGCCCTGGAGCTAACCGGGAAGAGGCATCCGAGCGAACGGTGGCAGACAGCAGGAAGCGGTCATCGTATGAATACATCACACGACCCATATAGGACATCAGGCCGCTCTGGCTGTAGTTGCCGTTGCCGATCGTGATCTCGCCGGTTGCTGCACCCAAATTATAAAACTGGAAAGCATCAGCTGGAATATCTTTGGCCGACATGCTGGAAGAATTGTACCTGGTTTGCTCGGTAGAATACAGGGCTACGACATTTATGTTATGCTTTTGGGCGAAAGTATGGTCGTAGGTGAGCAAATTTTCAACTGCCCAGTGATATTGGGCTGAGTTGCTTACGCCCGCTGTTGACGGCGTTGTAGGCGTGGCACTGCCAATCCCAACTCCGGTATAGTTGCCGTTGTTGCTTTGCACGTAATCCAGACCAAGGTTTACCCTGTATTTCAGGCCTTCTACCCACGGAATTTTTACTTCGCCATAAACGGAGTTGTATGTGGCGTAATTTCTTGTTTCGTTGAGCCATTGATCGTGGAGGTTATTGATGATGCCTTTGGTCAAAACGAAACTTTCAGACAGTGGCGTTTTAACCGTTCTTTTCAGGCTTCCGTCCGCATTATAGGGATTGGCAAGGGGCGAAAGTCCCAAAACACTGCCAACGCCAACCTGGCTGCCTTCCGTAAGGTTATAGTTATTGTTAGTGGTAAAGCCAACTTTAACGTATTTGCCTACATTCTGGTCCACTGATCCTCTCATGGAGTAGCGGGTATATTGCTGCGTGGGAATAAGGCCCTGATTTTTATAATAGCCGCCGCCGAAATTATATGTACCCGTTTGGCTGCCTCCGGAAACACCTACGTCATTACTGAAAACCATACCGCTTCTGTAAAAAAGCTTCTGCCAGTCGGTATTAACATCGTCCGCTTCGTCTACGGCGTTGGTATACAGGCCTGCCGCTTTACGTAGTTTTAAAAATTCGGGACCGGTCATCATCGGGTATCTGGCGAAAAGTTTTTGCTCCCCATAATAGGCGTTATAGGTAATTTTAGCGGCTCCTCCCACCTGGCCCCTATTCGTGGTAATAAGTACAACGCCGTTTGCTCCCCTCGAGCCGTAAATAGCTGTGGCGGAAGCGTCCTTGAGAATATCGATACTTTTAACGTCGTTAGGGTTAATATCACCAAGAGAGCCGGTAAAAGGGATACCGTCAAGTACGATCAAAGGATCATTGCTTGCAGTAAGCGACCGTTGGCCCCTGATCAGGATCTGCATCGTTGCACCTGGTTTTGTAGAAGTTTGAGAGACCTCTACGCCGGGCAACCTGCCTTGTATGGCCTGGCTGATATTAGGCGCGGGAATATCACGGATCCGTTCGCCGCTGATCGACGCGACTGAACCTGTTACAGCTTCCCGCCTTTGGCTACCATAGCCGATAACGATCACATCGTTAAGGCTGTTACTGCTTTGGCTAAGACGAATGGATAAATGTGTTTGCCCGTTAATCTGGATTTCCTGGTCGGCATAACCAATAAAAGTCACAATAAGCGCCTTCTCGGTTGTAGGGACAGTTATGGTGAAATTGCCGGCAACATCGGTAACAGATGTTGCTTTAGCTGTTTTGGCCCTAACGGTAGCGCCCGGTAAAGGCAGGCCCTTCTCATCGACTACGGTACCGTTTATTTTCCTGCCTTGCCCAAATGCTGTAAGGCTGGAAAGCAAAACCGCCAGCAGCAGCAAGAAAGGTTTCTTTTGAATAGTTTGTAATGATTTTTTCATAATTCAGGTTTAAAAAAATTGAAGTTTTTGTGCCATGGAGCAATTCGCCCAGGTTTGAGTTTAATATGCTTCCCGTCCGGGCCCCTAATCAGGTTTTTCATTTTATAGTTTGTTAAATCACAACGATAACTTTATTATGACCAGCTTCGCAATCGATTGCGAAATTGATGGTGACATAATGCGGACCTTAATCCGGACGATATCAAATAAATCAGAATGTTTTTTTTAGTTTATAAATTGTATATGGCGGCAGGAATGCCCCCATTGCTATGCCGAAGATCATCGCTTTAAAGTGATTAGGGTAGGACAAATCGCAAAATTCGTGTTACATTTGTTCAACGATGCCATTATTGGTGATTTCTGCAGTGTTGTCGAATTACTTTGCCTCGAGAGTCTGACCACCTGAATATCCGAATGCAGCTTCCGATACATGCGCCATTGTGTAAAAAGATGGTAGCGGGGCCTATAGAACGCCTTAAATTGCAGGAGTGGCCTTGTTTTTAGATATATTCCTTTTGATGGTCAGATACTCCGACGGTAACATGCCGAAGCGTGTTTTAAAGATCCGCGAAAAATAGCTGGGTGTGCCGAAGCCTGTGATATAGGCGATCTGAGCTACATTATAATCACTGATTTCCAGCAACTGGGCTGCTTTGTCAAGTTTGACGTTGCGGATGTACTCCACCGGGGTTTGCCCGGTAATTTCCAGAAGTTTGTAATAAAGTGACCCCCGGCTCATGCCCACGTGCCGGCTCAGTTCTTCAACTGACAACCCCGGCTCACTCAGTTGGTCTTCTATATATTTCATGACCGAATTTAAAAGCTTTACATCGGCCGACTCCATTTCAACCTGAGGGCTAACCATCTGTATTTGCCTGGAATATGTATCCTTTAGATTTTTGTTCAGGTCAAGAAGGTTATCGATCTTGGTTTGCAGGATTTGGAAATTGAAAGGCTTCGTAAGATAATCATTAGCGCCTGTTTTGAGGCCTTTTAACTGATGCTCTTCCCCTGTCGTTGCCGTTAATAATATTACAGGGGTATGGCAGGTGCGCTTATCGGCTTTAATTTTTTTGCTCAACTCAATCCCATCCATGTGGGGCATGTTGATATCACTTACAACCAGGTTAACGTGGGCGCCGAGTGTTTTTTGCCACCCTTCTTTACCGTGGGCCGCCTCAATAATATGATAGTATTTTTTCAGGTGATCCGACAAATAAGAGCGGAATTCGTCGTTGTCCTCTACCAGTAGTACGGTTGGCTTTAGTTCAGGGTTTTCACTGCTGGCCTGCCTGTCTTTAGCGTTTTCTCTATCAGAAGCGGGAGGTGTTTCGCAGGTACCGGCCTCCACCGCAGCGGTGAGCGGAAGCCTGACTAAAAAGCTTGTACCTTGTCCTGCTATACTTTCCGCCTGAATGGTGCCGCCGTGAAGTTCTACAAATTCTTTGGTTATGGAGAGGCCTATGCCGGTACCCTGGTTGACTATTGCGCTGCTTTGCCGCGATTGATAAAAGCGTTCAAATATTTTTTCGAGATCATCGGCCTGTATACCAATTCCGGTATCAGTAACCTTAAGCAGCAGGCTTGTGCTTAACAAAGAACTCTTTTCAGCCCGGGCGCTGACAGAAACTACCCCGCCGGCAGGGGTGAATTTAAACGCGTTAGACAACAAGTTGAAAATAACCCGCTCCAGTTTATCCGGGTCAAAGTAGGCCCGCACCTCTTCCTGTTGCACATCAACCTCCAGTGTAACCTGTTTTTTTAAAGCAAGATCCTGAAACGCTTCGCACGACTCGGTGATAAAAGACATGATCTCTCCCGCCGAAAGGCTGAGCTTCAACTTTTGTTCTTCCATTTTACGAAAGTCAAGCAACTGGTTGACCAGGTTGAGTAACCTGCGACCATTTCTATTGATCATTTTCAGATCCTCGATGTCATTCCCCGGAACAGATTTTTCAAGCAGTTTTTCGACCGGGGCCAGGATCAGCGACACCGGGGTTCGAAACTCGTGGCTTAGATCTGTTAAAAACTTTATTTTCAGCAAGTCCAGCTCATGCAAACGTTCAGCTTCCCGCCTTTCCTGTTCAATAAGCTGACTGACTTGAAGTTTCTCCTGGGCCTGCTCGAATTGCCTCCGGATCTTCTGAATACCACGTCTCCTTATGAAAAACAAAGCCGATCCTAAAATAACCACGTAAGCAATATAAGCATAAACTGTTCGCCAGAACGGCGGCAATATAGTTATCCTGATCGTCGTCACCGGGTTATTCCAGTGGTTTTCATCTTTACTGGCCATCACCTCAAAACTGTAGGTCCCGGGATCAATATTGGTATAGCTGGCTGTCCGAATATTTTGAACATAATTCCAGGCTTTATCAAAACCTTTTAACCGGTAAGCATATAAATTCTGTTTAGGAGATGTATAATCCAGTGCCACATAACCGATGGAAAAATTTTGGCCGTATTTCAAAGTGATTTCTTTTGCGGTACTGATATGCTCATGAATCGGTGACTCATTTCCCGGATTTACTATCGCATTATCAACGGTTAAATTGCTTAGAATTACCCGTCCGGAACGAGAGACAACCGGTAATCTCGATGGATTAAAAAAATTAAAGCCGTCCTGACCTCCAAAATAAAGATTGCCGTCCCTGGTTTTTATTCCTGAGCCTGAAGAAAAAGCTCCTTGCTGTACGCCGTTTTCGTTAGTAAAATTGCGGAAAACCCTTCTTTTGTAATCAAACGAACTGATTCCGCGATCCGTGCTTAACCACAGGAAACCTTTATCGTCCTGCAAAATTGATTTTACGAAGGAATTAGCCAGGCCCTGACCTTCACCGTAAGAAATGAATTTTTTTTGATTTTCGTCGAAGTAGCTAATCCCCTGTTTGGTGCCAGACCAAACACTGCCGTCATTGGTTACAAATAAGTTCAGTACCACGTCGTCGGCCAGTGCCGAATTTTTTTTATTGTAATGCGTCCACTTTTGATGCTCAGTATCAAGCACTACGATTCCAGTTCCCATCGAAGCAATCCACATGCGCCCGTCCCGGTCCGGAATAATAGAAGAAATAAAACCGTTAACGGGTAAACTCCGGCTCTGGCCGCCGGCCCCGTTTTGACTTGTCAGATGTGAAAATGACTGGCTATTTTCGTCATATATATCTATTCCCCGACCCAGTGTACCTATCCAAATTCTGCCACTCGCGTCGGCGTTAATACAAGTAATATCATTGCTACAAATTCCATGACCATTGCCGTCAGCTGTATATTGTACATATCTATGAGTAGTGGTGTCGATTCGGAAAAGCCCGTTATGGTAAGTTCCCGCCCACAAGTTTCCTTTCCTATCGATATAAAGTGATGTTACGGCCAGTGAGCTTCCGCGGCGTTTCAACTTACTTTGTATATCATACGAATGCAAAAGGCCTGTCTTTTTGTCGAGCAAAGCAATACCTGCGTCGGTCCCTACAAAAATGTCACCGCTGCTGCATTCCGCGAAAGCGGTTACAAGCGGCGATTTTAAACCGAGAGGATCGAAAGGGTCACTTTTCTTGTGATTGAAGAGTGCAAGATGAGGGTCGTATTTTCCGATCCCTTCGGTAAAAGTTCCAACCCAATATATACCTGCAGGGTCAATAAATATGCTGCGTATGGAATTGCTTTTCAGGCTGCCCGCATTCCTGGGATCTGCGGTCAATTGCTGAAAAACCTCCAGTTGAGGATCGAATAAATTGACCCCACCCTCTGTTCCGATCCAGATCTTGCCGTCTTTAGCCAGGCTCATCGTGAAAATTGCGTTATTGTCCAGGCTCAGGGACGATTGATTGCCAGAACGAAAAATTTCAAAATGCCCATCATCTGTCCACTTGTTCAGCCCGTCGTACGTACCAAACCAAATGCTGCCTTTTTTATCTTCAATGATTGCTTTAACCGTGTTATTACTTAATGCGTACCTGTCCTGCTCATTGTGCGAAAACCTTTTGAAGGAATTTGATGACCATTCATACAGGTACAACCCGTAATTGGTACCAACCCACATCCGTTGTCGACTATCTTCGAACAAAGAGAGGACGACAAACGCGCCCGCGTCCTTTTTATCAGGTTCCGGAATCTTAACAGGCGTAATTCTGCCGGTTTTCGTATCAATTATCCGGAGATCTTCATAGGTGCCTACCCATAATTTGCCCTGGTGGTCCTGGCAAATAGCCCTGACTGATATGTCCGAAATTTCTTGCCAGGAACCGTCTCCCCTGAAACGTTCGAATCGATCAAACTTGCGGTCGTAATAAGAAAGCCCTCCTCCGCTGGCGCCAACCCATATCCGTCCGCTTTTATCTTCAAACATCGACAAGACTTCGTTGGAAGGAATGCTATTACCAGATGCGCTATGCCTGTAAATAACGAAATTACTGCCATCGAATTTATTAAGCCCGTTTCCCGTTCCAAACCACATCAATCCAAACCGGTCTTTTATAATGGTATTTACGGTATTCGAAGACAATCCTTCTTTTATTGTAATAGATGTAAAGTTTATAGCAGCCTGTCCATAAATTTGAGATGGGACATACAAAAAGAGCAGGCATGTCAATATATAACAGCTTTTAAACTTAAGCATGATTAAAATTTGATGAATAGTCACTCGTAGCAACCAATAAAGAATTCAGTAATTTATTTTAATTGGTGTTGTTTTGACAAATATAACCTGATTGATGCAAATATCCTTGTTAATTTATGACTATAGGGTATTTCCAGGTTTATTCCCAAAGTGTCCGTCTTTTATCAGGTAGCAACGGGTCTTATTCGGCATCGATTTTTGGATATCCCAGACTGTCTAAAACGTATGTGAAAAAAGAAAATCCGCCGATTTCATGCGAAACTCGGCGGATTTTGCGGAAAAGATGTGGAGAATATCGGAGTCGAACCGATGACCTCTTGCATGCCATGCAAGCGCTCTAGCCAGCTGAGCTAATCCCCCGCAGTGGGCTGCAAATATAGAATTTTGTGAATTAAAATGAAATTCTATTGTTATTTATTTTATCCGATCCTGTCTCAGCGCCTTTACTATCGGCTTGTTTAATTTAAACTTAAAATATACATGCACCTGGCTTGCCCCAAAATTGCTTCCGGGGAAGCAAAAGCTTATAAAAAAGTAAAGCCCCTGATGGGCAGGGGCCTTTACTAACCAATTATAAACCTAAATTATGAGAAGACTACTTTATGTATTGCGTTATTTTTAACACGGTGTAAAAGTAACACTAAGTTTTGATATTCTGAAAATATATTTTGTAATTGTTTTGTAAGTTTTATCAATTACATTGTCATCCGGTATCTTATTGTCAAAAATAAGAATAAAACATTATTAAATTACTAATTTTTTCAAATTATTTTATAATAATTACCACCTCGTTCATTTTCATCAAAAAAAGATGCGGTTTTATTTATAAAGTTTACAAAAATTTAATTTTAAATGATTTTTAAAGTAAAATTAGAATCTAAATCCCTATTAAAATTAAATTTTAAAGCATATCGTATGCTTAAAGCAAAACAATCGCCAATTTTTCTTTAAAAAACTCCAAAATACCACAATTTTTTTGCCTTAATGCTGCTTTTAGCTCTTTAAAGAACGATTGTCTGCTAAAACAATTTATGTTCTAAACGCAGTTACATCCTAAAAATTACTTTACAAAGGCTTTTTTTTAAAGATGCTTTAACACTTTTGCAGCAAAAATATACTGCCTTTTAAAATATGTCATCAACACATACCGAAAAACAACATCCGCATCTTACGCCATTAACTTTATGGATCATGACCATAGCTACAGGTTTGGTGGTAGCCAACATATATTATAACCAACCATTACTGGCCGATATGGCGAATACTTTTGGCGTAAGCGATAAAAAAGCGCAGCAAATATCGCTTTTTACGCAAATTGGCTACGCTACAGGTTTATTATTTATAGTGCCATTGGCGGATATGCTTAAGCGTAAGCGTCTTATTTTAATTGATTTTGTGCTCATGATCATATCGTTAATAGCCAGCGCCATGGCGCCTTCCGTAACCATACTTATGATAGCGGGTTTTTTAGTGGGCGTATCATCGATTATTCCGCAATTGCTGATCCCAATGGCGGCCCACTTAGCCAAGCCATATGAGCGGGGTAAGAAGATTGGCTTTGTAATGAGCGGCTTATTAATCGGTATTTTACTGTCACGCACACTAAGCGGTTTTATAGGCGAGCATTTTGGCTGGCGAAGCATGTTTTATATAGCTGCAGGGTTAATGTTGCTCATCTGGTTCATGATATTTTTGTTTTTGCCCGAAATTGAACCCGATTATAAAGGCAATTATGGTAAATTGATGAAATCATTGATCCATTTAGTAAAAACCCAACCTAAATTAAGATTGGCAGCATTCAGAGGGGCTTTATGTTTCGCCGGTTTCAGCGCATTTTGGACAACGCTGGTATTCCTGTTAAAACAGCCTCAGTTTAATGAGGGCAGCGCCGCTGCGGGTATGTTTGGCCTTGTTGGCGCTTTCGGTGCGGTAGCCGTTGGCTTTATGGGTCGTCTGAGTGATAAAATGGACGCATACAAATTATCAATTTATACACTTTCGCTTATCCTGATCTCTTTTATTGTATTCTATTTTTCGAGCCATAGTATAATCGGGCTCATCATCGGGGTTATCCTTTTGGATATGGGTGTGCAGGCTACTCATATCTCTAACCAGTCTATTATTTTCGCATTGATCCCGGAAGCCCGCAATCGTATCAATACAGTGTACATGGTGTCTTATTTTATAGGCGGGGCTTTAGGCACGTTCTTCGCCAGCTTAGTTTGGAAAAACTATGAGTGGAACGGAGTGTGTGCTATTGGAGCTGCCTTATCAGTAATAGTGATCATAGTGCATTTGTTAAACTACAAAAAATCGTCCGCTACTGCTACTGATGTTCGGTAACGTATGCCTGTTTATCTGCTTTGAATAGTTGTCGGCGTTGAATTGATCAAAAAAAGTAAAAATTTCTTCTAAAAAAATACCCCTGTATTACAGCCATTTACATCGTATTGTAAAATAAATCTGATTTTTTAATGACTTTTTTTGCTCTCCGATAAAAGTTTGGCATTGATTTAGATCAGTACTTATCAAACGCAGTTGTTATGAAAGCAAAAGACAAAGCGGTTAAACCTGAAGAAGAGAAAGAGTGGGAAAACCCAGTGGAACCGACAAAAACTTCAGACCCACGCGATGAGGAGCAAATATTAAGGCAATATAAAGAAGCAAAACGCCGCCATGATAACCTCACCGAAAACGGAAACGAAAAAAAGAAAGACTAAAACGGAGACATTAAAATATTAAAAACATCAAAACCTACAACATGAAAACGCAAAAACAAACATCAACCACCAAACTAATAGCAAGCTTTGATAACGCACTTAAAAACATCATCATGAGCGACTTGAAAGCTATCAAAACTAAAACGCCTTATTTAACGCCGGCAGCTTAAACTAAATATAAACTACATCACCTACACTACATCTACCTATGAAAGCATATAAACCAACACCCGCAATAACTAAATTACTTGCACGCTTTGATGCCGAATTATTGGAGCTGTTGAGGGAAGATCTGAAAAACTACAGGGCTAAAACCCAATTTATGAGCAACAACAAGCAGGTAGCAGCACAGCAAACGCTGTCTGCCGCTTGATCAACATATATACATCTACCTATCGAGTACTAACATCACCTATGAAAACGTGGAGCCCTGCAAAAAACAGGGCTCTATTTTTTTTAGTAAAGCCGGGCAAGCTTAATGCTATCTTTGTATAATGTTAAATAACAATATATTAACCCTTTGGTCACCTAAAGGAAATGTCTGACACGGTTATTTGGGATCAAGCATCGGGCGAATGACCAATGCGGTTAAACATCATATTGCACCATCTACGCATAGTACCGTTAACCAGGTGATGAACAAACCGGTTACGGTCATATTGATCCTGCACGAGCAGGAGCTAAAGACTGATTGTCTGTATGGTGTATTGTTATCTGTAAAATTATATACTCTACATAAATACAAACATTATGGACCAGGTTAATTATCCCATAGTAATAATTGTAGTTATTGCAGTTATTATTTTGCTGGTTTGGATCATCAGGCGGAACCAGAAAGACGAAAAAAAGCTGGAACAGGACATCATCCAATCCGAACTAAAACCAGAAGAAAATAATGATAAGGAAATAGAATCCTGAGAAGTTGAAGTGTCATTGGTAGCCCGTCGAAGCATGGTGAGTTGGGCCTCTGCTCGCGACCCTTCGACATACTCAGCATGATAGCCGTTTTCTACTTGTTATCGATAGCGTATTTAACAATCAACCCGGCTGTTTTGGCTGATGCCCCCGGTTGTCCCATTCGCACATCAAGCTCGTCATAATTATTGAGCATGTTTTGGCGATAGGTTACATCATTGACAATCAGTTTTAACTCTTCACTTATCTTGTTAGCCGTACACTCTTCCTGGATCAACTCCTTCACTACCGCTTTGTCCATGATCAGGTTAACCAGCGATATAAATTTAAGTTTAACCAGCATGCGCGCTATGGCGATGGTTAATTTCCCGCCTTTATACACCACTACCTGCGGCACATTAAACAGCGCGGTTTCAAGTGTCGCGGTGCCGGAAGCTACAAGAGCTACATGGGCATGATTCAGCAGATCATAAGTGCCGTTGAATACAACGGGGATCTCGGCCCCGTTTAAGTAAGGCGCATAATAATCAGCCTGAAAAGCCGGTGCACCGGCAATTACAAACTGGTATTCAGGAAAGTTAGCCGAAGCCCGGATCATATCGGGCAGCAGTCTGCTGATTTCCTGTTTGCGGCTGCCGGGTAATAGTGCTATAATTTTTTTTACACCAAGTTTATTTTTTTGCAGGAAATCAGGGTCAGGATTAAACGCCGAAACCGCATCAAGTAAAGGGTTGCCTACGTAATCAACATCCATTCCCCACTCTTTATAAAATGCCACCTCAAAAGGCAATATGCAAAATAGGTGGTCAACAATGCGTTTGATTTTTAACACCCGCTTCTGGTTCCAGGCCCAAACTTTGGGCGAAATATAGTAGTTAACCGGTATGCCGTTAGCTTTGGCGTATTCGGCTATTTTGAGGTTAAAGCCGGGAAAATCTATCAGGATCAATACGTCGGGGTGGTAAGCCGAGATATCCTGCTTGCACGATCGCATGTTTTTAAGAATAGTTTGCAGGTTGGCAACCACTTCAACAAAGCCCATAAAAGCCATATCGGCATAATGCTTTACCAGTGTGCCGCCCTCGGCCTGCATCAGGTCGCCGCCAAAAAAGCGAAACTCAGCATCAGGGTCAAGCGATTTGAGCGCTTTCATCAAATTAGCCCCGTGCAAATCGCCCGAAGCTTCGCCGGCTACCAGGTAATATTTCATTATAAGGATTGCAATTTAAAAATAAATATGGCCAGCATAAACAACAGTGAGATCATAGCAATGCCGTTTCCCGTTTTATCGGCCCCCTTGCCATAAAAGTAACGAATGATAAACAGATTGATGGCAAAAGCGACAAAGTAAGGGATCCCCGGCTTGTGCATGAAAAACAGTTGATTTTTAAGCAGAAATCCAAAAACAAACAGGCTAACGCCTGGCAGTATAGCGCCAATGAGCAGCCCTAAGGATACGTCGTTTTTGTTTAGCATGATTACAGGTTGAATTTCCAGTTGTTTAAGTAAGGGATAACGTGGTGTGCAGTCATATCAAACTGCACCGGCACAACCGAAGCGTAACCCTGTTCCAAAGCCCACACATCGGTATCCTCGCCGCCATCATTTAATTGAAAAACGCCGGTAAGCCAGTAATAAGGCCTTTTATGCGGATCCATGCGTTCATCAAATTCTTCGGCCCATTTGGCTGCCGCCTGCCTGCAAATTTTAATGCCTTTAATGTGTTTTGTATTCGGGAAGTTTACATTTAACAAACTGGCTTGTGGTAAACCATGGGCTAAAACCTGTAAAGCAAGTTCTTTTACAAACTTGATGCAAGGCTCAAAATCGGCTTGCAAAGTATAATCATCTAACGAAAAACCTATCGACGGGATACCCTCAATGGCTCCCTCAACCGCCGCCGACATCGTGCCCGAATACAGCACATTGATAGAGTTATTAAGGCCATGGTTAATGCCCGAAACACAAAGATCAGGCTTTTTACCTTTAAAGATCTTGTTAACAGCCAGCTTTACGCAATCAACCGGAGTGCCCGAGCAGCGGTACATTTCAATGCCCTCGTAAATGTCAACCTGGTCAAGCCGTAAAGGTTTGCCGATGGTAATGGCATGCCCCATACCCGATTGCGGACTATCCGGGGCAACAACTACAACACGGCCAATTTCGGCCATAGCATCCATCAGGGCTTTGATACCCGGAGCGGTAATGCCATCGTCATTTACAACAAGTATGGTTGGCTTGGTAACTTTCATTGGGCAAAGTTAACAATCCTCAACAATGTAGCTGGTAATAATAGTTTTGGATGGTCATTGGATAAAACTATTCCAATAAAAAAGCCCCGTTTCCGGAGCTTTTAGCATCTTATAAACTGTTTATCCACTTTACCAGTTCATCGCGGGTTTTGCCCGTTTTTTGCTGAAGTTTGCCAAGTGTTTCATCATCTTTGCCTTCCTGCCAGGCAAGGTCATCGTCGGTAAGATCGCCATAGGCTTGTTTTATTTTGCCTTTCAACTCATTCCATCCGCCTTTAATTTCTAATTTATCCATGATGTTTTTTATTTAGATGTATCAGAATAACGGACGAGAGGCAAAGATGGTTTGAAGAATATTGGATTTGTAAAGAAGCTAAAAGCAGAATGCTAAAAGCTGAAAGCCGCGACCTGCTTAGATTGCTTAAAACCTCAACCCCAAACCTGCATCCTCATTCAGAATATATTTACCATCATTAAATTCTGGCATCAGATACGGATTATTGCTTACCAAAAAAGGACCATCAAGATCTACCCAATCAGCTTGCGGGGCAATGGCTAAACCTGCTAAAGCGGCACAGCTGGTTTCTGTCATACAGCCAATCATGATCTTCAGGTTAAGCTCACGGGCTTTATCTATCATCTGTTTGGCTTCATACAACCCTGCAGATTTCATGAGTTTAATATTGATACCGGTATAAACACCTTTGGCCTTTTCCACATCCTCAAAACGCTGAACGGCTTCATCGCCAATGATAGGAATAGGACTGTGCTCGGTGAGCCAGGCATTGCTGTCGGGATCAGTTTTGAGCATGGGTTGTTCTATCAATTGTACGCGTTGCTCGTGCAGCCAGTAGGTCATGTCAAGGCTTTGTTGCAGATCTGTCCAGCCCTGGTTGGCATCTACGTAAAGCGGCACATCAGTTACCGAACGGATAGTATTAATCAATTCTTTATCGGTATCGCGGCCAAGTTTAACCTTAATCACTTTAAACCCTTCTGCCTCTTTTACCTTTTTGATGATCATTTCGGGCGTATCAATGCCTATCGTGAAACTGGTAACTGGCATCAGCGCAGGGTTGCTGCCGAGCAGTTGCCAGCAGGGCTGGTTTTTCAATTTGCCGTCCAGATCATGCAACGCAATATCAAGAGCTGCTTTAATGGCCGGATTACCAGGAGCAATGCTATCGAGGTAATTGATGATCGCTCCAAAATCAAAAGGGTAACTAAACCGGTCAATATCAACCTTGCTTAAAAATTCGGTGGCACTTTGATGGCTTTCGCCCATATAAGGCACCATTGAAGCTTCGCCGTAACCGGTTTTACCTTCGTGGTTGATCTGCACCAGCATAACCGGGGTAGAGGTACGCGAAAATTTGGCTATCGTAAAAGCATGCTTCAGCTGAAGCTCGTAGGGTTGATATGTCAGTTCCATGTTAAAAACCAAAGCTAAAATTTTAGTACGAAAATCGTGCTTATCTTTGCGGCCATGCCGGCACAAATTTATTCACCGTTCACCAATTTCAATTTCAGCAACAATAAATGTTTCCTTACGGGGCAAAACCTTAATTCGCCCGAGGAGCAGATCCAGGTATTTCCGCAATGGCTCATGAGCCGTTATGAGCTGGAAGATAAGCCTTTTAAGTTGCTCGACGAAAGCATGGCGACTTACAAAGACCTGAAACTGCCCTGCACAGCCGAAGTTAACGAACGCTATCTTGAACCGCTCGAAAACGAAATTGCTGCTGCTTTTGATACCGGTTATGAAGCTGTAAAGGTGCTTGATGAGGATAAACTGTTTTTGTGGGCGGGCAAATTGCTGTACGGAATTATTTTTAACGAGATTCAGGCCGGCATCAAACTCCAACACTCGCAGGGCGAGGAGTTTAACATATCGCAATCCATTATCCACAAGTTCAATAACCTACACATGATGCTGCAAAGTATCAATCTGCCGGTTGAGTTTGATGGCTTTAAGCCGTATAGCCTGGTATTGTTTAAGGTTGATAATGCTGAAAACGTTTTTGGCTATCGCGATGAGATCAATACGCTTACCTTTTCATTAAGGATAAAAGATTTTGGCCTGATCCTTTGCCTGCAGGATAACGGCGCCAACGCCCGCTATCATAAAGAAGCTTTGGATAAAATTGCAGATCACACTCTGCATCCTATCCAGTTTGAAGAGTTGAACGCCCGCTTCTTTTATTCGGCTTATTTATTTAACCGGCTGCCCGAGTACGATATTTTCCATATTGGTGACACCATATCCTTAGAAGCCCTGCCCCTGCGTGGCACCAGCAGCAAACCACTGTTTGACGACTGGATGAACAAAACCTACGGACAGGTACTGGAAAACTTTTGGAAAAATTGGGGGTTCCTGCTGTTAGAGATTATCAAGAACCCCGAAAAACCTATGAGCTTTTTATTTAATGCTGACGGGGAGTTTATCAATGGCCAAGATTTGAAACTGCCATTGTAATCTGCTGCCAAAAATCGGGCAAAATTTCATGGTGAAATATAATGGTGATCATTAAGCCGCTCAGTGCGCCATAAAAGTGTGCATCATGGTTGATCTGATCGCGCGAATATTTTGATGCGAAGTGGCAATACACTAAATATAATACGCCAAATATCACTGCCGGGATAGGAATTGGTATAGGCAATATCATCATTTGAGCTAGCGGGTTATATAATATAGCACTAAAAATAACCGCGCTTACCGCACCCGACGCACCCAAACTATAATAACTGTAATGATCTTTGTGTTTGAGCACAGTAGGCATGTCGCTTAAAATTAAGCTTACAGTGTACAATATGGCAAATTGAACGTGGCCTAATAACGGCTCAAGCCCAAAAGCAAAAAAGTAAAACGACAGCATATTGAAAAACAAATGCATCCAGTCGCGGTGAATAAGTCCGCTGGTAATGATGGTATGAATATCCTTTCCGCGTGAAACTGTGTAAGGGTGCAGCATCATGCGGCCATAAAGGTTATTGTTTGAAAAAGCTAAAAGTGAAGTAATAATTGTTATTGCGAAAATAGCACAGGCCACCGGGGCCGTTTGTAAATATTCCATTTATTTAAGGTCGAGTTTGGTATTAGTTAATAATCTGCCTACCGGGTAGCGCATAAAAGTTTTTTCAAAGTAAGGCGAATTGCGGTAAACAAAGAACAATTGCGCACCAGCATTATTGGCCAGCTGTGGGTCTTTCGCTTTGGCATCGTCCAGTTTTTGTCTAATCGATGGATCCTTTTTTAGCAGATCAGCAGCTATATCTTCAAAAACATAGTCCGAAAAATACTCTTTTTCGCCCAGCACCGAATCAAAAAAGTTCCATGCAAAAAATGAGTCGACACCCTGCGGTTCCAGCGTTTCCACGATATAACGGTTTATCGGCTGATTAGTATATACTACATAGTCGCCGGTATAAAATTTAACCGGCATATCCACCGGGTTAAGTTTTACGCCGGTATGCAGGTAATGGCCCTCAAATGGCCGGGCGGGTGTTTTCAGATCGGTTATATAATACATTTGCAGGTTAAGCGTGGTGTCATGTGCCAGTTGCTTCATCTGCACGCCGTTCAGCTTAAATAAATCAATCACCTTGCCCCATGCCTGCGGAATTACATAGGCAACAGGCTTATCGGCAGTGGCAGTAACTTTATAGGTGTTGTAATATTTGATGGTTTTGGTGTAGGGCTTATCCCGATCATAATATAGCCTCGGCAATCCGCTCACGCCGCTGGTTTTATAGCCTGCCTCATATCCTTTAAAAGTAATGGTATCAACCTTACTTTTATCAACCGTCCAGCCTAATGCAAACGTTTTTTGATTGGTTACCTGCTCATCGGCTTTGCGTTTCAACTCTCCTATCAGTTTGGCATCGCGCTGGTTAATTTCAATAAGATGCTGCATAAAATCGTAAGTGGCATACACGCGCTTATCAAAAGGCTTCAGCATATGTGTTTCGGTGATATAGCTGATGATATTATGCTGGGCAGTAAAGCCGGTAGCAAAACGCGGGGTTTCTAAAAAACTAACGATACCCGAATCAGGAAGCCCTTCTTCACCGGCGCCGTAAGGGATCATTTCGTACCCGCTCTTTTTCATTTTGCTGTACAGGTACGGTGTAAGTGTTTTGGTGGTATAATCAGCCAGGATGGGGTTTTGCTTTTCTTTCTGTGTTTCAATGAGCGTCATCACATATTGATAGTCGGCGCCATCGCTGGTATGGTTATCTAAAAAGATCTCGGGTTTCCAGGTAGTCAGGATCTGTGTAAAAGCCAAAGCGTTTCGGCTGTCAGCTTTAATAAAATCGCGGTTAAGGTCGAGGTTGCGATAATTCCCCCTAAAGCCATAAGCCGATGGGCCGTTCTGGCTTACACGGCTTAAGCCACGGTTAAGATTACCGTCGATATTATAAAGCGCGATAAGGCAAATTACGACATCTTTTGGCAGGGTATTATTTTTAAGCAGATCACGTACAAGCATCATACTGGCATCAATACCTTCCGGTTCGCCGGGGTGAATGCCGTTGTTAATGAGCAGCACCCTTTTGTTTTGCTTTTTAATAATTGCCGGATCAAAGATCTTATCTTTTGAAAGTACAACGAGTGTTAGGGGTTTGCCTACATCGGTTGTGCCATAGTTAATAAGCTTCATTTGCTGCGGGTATAGCTTGTTAAGCTTTTGATAGTAATCGATTACCTGGGCGTAGGTGGCTGTATAATTTTTATCCTTACTTAATTCAAAAGGAGTAAGCTGAGCTTTGGCAGAGAGGGTAATAAAACAGGTGATAAGGGCAGCGAAAACTATCTTCATAAGTAAATACGTTGTTCAAATATAGCTTAAGAATGCCAATTAGATATGCGGCACACAATAATATTACTGATCGGGAATGGTGCCCCAGCCATCAAACTCACAATCAAATTTATAAGCAAGGCTACACATCTGGTTAATCCATGATGCTACAACTGCCTCTTTCATTTTTACTTTGTCAGACCAGCCGGTAATAATGAATAGTTTTTTATCCCCTTCAGAAACACCGAATTTTACCTGGTAGCTTAAATTGGATAATTCCTGCGCAAATATCTGGGCCTTTTGATATGTATTGGTGTAAAAGAAAAACTCAAGCATCAGCTCCCTGTCTTCGTCAACATTTAGCTCCCTGAGCTTTTCCATAAGTACCGGCAACATGTTAAGCTGTATTGCCGATTTTTCACTGAATGCTTCTTCCGATACAAATTGTCCGTTATCCTTCTTACCGAAAAAACTGAATAGCCCCATGAGTATAATATGAATTTGCTTATAATACAGCTATCTCCGCCTGCACTCTCTTCGGCAGGCTTTTAACCACTTCATTGTATGAGTGATCAATCATTTCGCAGAGTTGTTTTCGGGTAAGAGCGCCGTTCATTTGCACGGTGTTCCACATTTTTTTGTTCATGTGGTAGCCGGGCTGCACTTCGGGGTAGCGTTCGCGGAGTTCAACAGCCCATTCAGGGTCGCATTTAACATTGAACCTGTCGCCGGTTTGTAAACCGGTTAACAGAAAGATCTTTTCAGCAATTTTAAAAACCAGCGTATCCTCGCCAAAGGGGAAGCCCTCGGTAACGCCCGGCTTTTGTAAACAATAATCGCGCAGTTCTTCTATGTTCATTACCTGAAATTTCTGATCAATTTGGTGTAGGATACTGTATTACCAAAGTTATACTTAAACCCAATGCTGTATTGAACAAACTGATCGGGCGCATTGTTCTTAAATTTTTGAGGGTTATCATTGTAGCCGTCAAGCCCTTCCCCAAAAGTATAGCTGTGCTGAACGCCAAGGGTTATGGTGTAGCCTACCTGGTCGTAATCATCGTAAATTTTAAACTCATAGCCCAATCTTAACGGTATCATAAGGTTGATGCTCTTATCTTTTCCCTGAAAACCCTCGGTTTCGCCAACCGGCCCATGGTTCTCATACCCGGGAGGGTTCGAACGTTGTACAAACGCCATCTTATTTTTTATTGCACCAATGCCCGAGCCTATATAAAAGTTTTTAAGTACGTTTAAAACGCCGCTGTTACTATAATCAATGATTTCGCCCATTTGTAAATCGGCACGAAGGACAAGCGCTAAAAAATTATTTTTTGATTTGCGGCCAAACTCGTCTGTACTGGGTGTAAGGCCGCCGCCTTCAATAGTTCCAAAATGAAAATCAAGCGCTATTGGTACATAAGGACTGTAGTTGTAAGTTAAATTGAGCGTACCCCCGGGATGCCATACTTGTTTTTTAAGGTCATCGAACCCACGAGCGTAATTGACACCTCCGCCAATGCCCCATTCATAATAATTAAAACCACTTTGGGCTCTTGCCATAGCCGAAGCACAAACCAAAACAAAAAGTAGAAAATATTTTTTCAATGTATAATTTTAATCAATATTTACAACTGGAGATGGCATTAACCACCGCCTAAATTTCCCCTAATATAAAAGCTTTATATGAATTTTAACTCATTCATTAAGTTCACAGTAGCCGAACGCTTCTTGCGCTACGTTACCATTGATACGCAATCAGACCCTTCTTCGGTTTCATTTCCATCAACAGAAAAGCAAAAAGATCTTGCCCGGCTGCTGGTTGATGAACTGTTGGCTATGGGTATAGCCGATGCACATTTAGACGAGTACGGTTATGTCTATGCTACTATTCCGTCAAATACTGATAAAAAGGTGCCCGTAATTTGCTTTTGCTCGCATATGGATACCGCGCCCGATTGCAGCGGAAAGAATGTAAAACCTTTAGTCCATAAAAACTACCAGGGCCAGGATTTAATATTACCTGATGATAACACCCAGGTGATCCGCATGGCCGAGCATGCCGATCTGAAAAACCAATTGGGCAACGATATAATAACAGCCAGTGGCACCACGCTGCTCGGCGCCGATAACAAAGCCGGTGTGGCCGAAATTATGGATGCCTGCTACCAGCTCATCGGCCACCCCGAAATTAAACATGGTGATATCCGGATCCTGTTTACACCCGATGAGGAAGTTGGCCATGGTGTTGATCATGTGGATATTGCCAGGCTGGGTGCTTTTGCCGCTTATACTATGGATGGCGAAAGCGCAGGCAACATGGAGAATGAAACCTTTTCGGCAGATGGGGCGAGGCTTACTATTAACGGTGTAAGCTCACACCCCGGTTTTGCCAAAGGGAAAATGGAAAGTGCTATTAAAATTGCCGGGCAAATTATTGCTGCCCTCCCTGATGAACTTTCGCCGGAACATACTGAAGGAATGCAGGGCTTTGTGCATCCGGTAGGTATGGAAGGGCATGTGGAAACCGCTTCTATCGATTTTATAATCCGGGATTTTGATGAAAATAAACTCGCAGATCATGTTGAGGTTATCCGCCAAACTGCTGTTGATGTATTGAAGAAATTTCCGGGCTCAACGTTTGATATTGCTGTAAGCCAGCAATACCGCAATATGAAAGGTGTGCTTGATCAGCATCCGCAAATTGTTGATTATGCTATGGAGGCTATTAACCGTACAGGTTTAAGCGCTAAGTTGTGCAGTATCCGCGGTGGTACGGATGGTTCGAGGCTTTCGTTCATGGGCTTGCCTTGTCCTAATATTTTTGCAGGCGAACATGCCTTTCACAGCAGGCACGAGTGGGTATCAATTCAAGATATGCAAAAAGCGGTTGAAACTATTTTGCACCTGTGCATGATCTGGGAAGAAAGAAGTTAAGACATACGACTTTTCTTAATAACACAAAACTAAATTTGAAGATGTATACAATACGTACTGCCACCTTAAACGATGTGGAAACTATCCGTGATATTGCCGATAAAACATGGTGGGTAACCTACAGCCCCATTCTTGAGCGCGAACAGATATCCTTTATGCTTGGCGAGATTTACACGACAGAGAAAATAACCAAACAGGTTAAAGAAAATCAGCAAACTTACCTGTTACTGGAGGAAGAAGGCAATCCGGTGGCATTTGCAGCCTATTCGCCCCGCGAAGAGGATCCGGAGATCTACAAATTGCATAAACTTTACTGCCTGCCCGAAACGCAGGGCAAGGGCTACGGAAAAGTATTGATTAACGAGGTGGCCCAAAAAACTAAAGATGCCGGTAAGAAAACGCTGGAACTTAACGTCAACAGGTACAATAACGCCAAATCATTCTATGAAAAAATGGGGTTTACCATAGCCTATGAAGAGGATATAGCCATTGGTAAATACTGGATGAACGATTATGTAATGCGGAAGGAGTTATAAGTGATTGTTATTTGGCGGGAAGGGTTTTTAAAAGCTCTTTTGCGGGTACAGCTTTGAAACTGCCGTCTTTATCTCCAATGATAAGGCTTTCGTTGTTGGCAGCGGCAGTTTCAACCAGTTTGCGGTTTGCCCGCTTCATGCCTTCAAGCACTTTTTCAGCAAACTCGTTTATATCCATTTTATGTGTTTTTGTTGTCATTAGCTTGCGATAAAATCGTTTCCCAAATATCGGGTGTTATAATATTGGTTTTAAGTTCATCCGCACTTTGTGCAACAAACACCGGCCCAAGATCCGTGTTGTTTGCAATCAGCCATTTATCACAAAGAGGTATATACAAAGATACCAAATTTCTTATTCCCCGGTAATATCTCCGTTCTATTACATCGGCAGGGATATTATGGCCTCCTTTACTCACTCGTTTAGCTACTCGTTCCATTGCCATTTCAGGAGAGCTCAACCAAAAAAACAATAAAGTAACTTCATATCCTTTTTGCCGGGCTCTTTTAACCAAAGATACATAACTCCGGGTTGAAAGCGTTGTTTCAAAGGCAAAGTCAACTCCCCGGTTCAGCAACTCATCAATTCGTTGCAGCATGATCCGGCCGGCTTCGAATGCAACACTTTCCGGATTGAAGGGAGATAGTCCCGCCGCGATGTTATCTGCATTTACAAACTCATTACAGTTAAGCAATTCGGGCAAAACTGTATAGCTTGCCGTGGTTTTACCGGCACCGTTACAACCTGCTATGATATACAAATTAGGCATCCTGTGAATTTAGTTGTTCATCCTTAAAAATAGCATACATATATTTATCCATCACCTCGCCATTTTTAATAACTGACCTTCGTAGTACGGCCTCTTGAATATAACCTGCTTTTTCGAGCACCCGTATGGATGCCCTGTTTCTATTATACACACCGGCTTCTAAGCGCAATAGCGAAAAATGTTCAAAAGCATAAGTGGTCACCAGTTTTACTGCCGCGGTTGCTAAGCCCTTTCCCCAATGTTCTTCACCAAGCCAATAGCCTATTTCGGCCGTTATGCGGCTTTCGTCGGTAAAAAGTTCAACACCAATGCCGCCGCAGGCTTCACCGTTAACTACTATGGCAAAGTTGGTTAAAGGTTTCTGGTTTTGGGCCAGGTTCACCCAAAATAGCGCATCCTCCATAGTGTAAGGATACGGGAACCTGTCGCGCAAAAAAGCCGATACTTTCGGGTTATCCGCATGCTTTTGAAGTGATGCTTCATCACCCGGTTGCCACGCCCTCAATAAAAATCCGTTGCCCAGTAGTACCATTTTGTAACAATAAAATGCTTAAAAATAGCAATCATTAGCCAAACTGTTAAATTGCATGCTTTATTGAGATATGAAAAAACTGTTAGGCTTATTGTTCCTGATCCCGATAACAGGCGCCTTTGCCCAAAAGCTGGATTCCCTTAGCATCGAAAAAATTATGCGCGACCCTAAATGGATCGGTGTATCTCCCTCCAATATCAATTGGGCTAACGATAGTAAAAAGATCTACTTTAAATGGGATGATGGTGCTTCAGGAGATACGCGCTTATATTCGGTTAACCCACTTGATAACAGGGTACAAAAAGTCAGCATTGCCGAACAGCGTGATCTGGCGCCGGGTAACTGCGAATGGAACAAAAAGCACAGCCAAAAGATACTTAGTAAAAATGGCGATCTGTTTTTATACGATGTAAAAGCTAATAAAACTACCCGGCTAACCAATACCGTAGGACAGGAGGAAAGTCCGGTTTTCAGCGGCGATGAAACAAAGATCATTTACAAAGAAGATAATAATCTTTTTGCCCTGAACCTGAATAGCGGCAGCTTGGTACAGCTCACCAATTTTGTACGCGCCACTACCGATAAAAAAAGCAAGGATAAGCCTAATGAGCAGGAACAATGGCTCAAAAAACAACAGCTTGAACTATTTGATATTATTAAAAAAGAGGCTAAAGACGAAAAAAAGGACTCAACAGAAACGGCATTGCTCAAACCTGATAAGTTGAAGGAGATTGCCTTTGGTGATAACAGACTGAGTGCTGTACAGATCAGCCCCGATAGCAGGTTTATCACTTACAAACTTACCAAACGTGCCGACGGGGTTCAGAATGCCATAGTACCTAATTATGTTACCGCATCGGGTTTCACCGAGGATATTCCGAACCGTTCAAAGGTAGGCCGGCCATCGTCAACATCAGAGACTTTTATTTACGATAAACGCCGGGAAGCAGTTTACCCGGTTATTACATCAGAGATCCCCGGCATTAAAGACCTGCCCGACTATTTAAAAGATTATCCCGATGAATTAAAAGCCCGTCAAAAGGAAAACGCCGACAGGCAGGTAAATATCGATGGCGTTTTATGGAATCAAAGCGGCAGCAATGCCGTGGTCATTATCTCAGCACAGGATAATAAAGACTGCTGGATCATGCGCTTAGACCCGGTAAGCGGTAAACTAAGCCTGCTTGACCGTCAGCGGGATGAGGCCTGGATTGGCGGCCCCGGCATTGATGATCCCGGAAATGCAGGTTTTATTGATGATAACCATTTTTATTACCAGAGCGAAGCAAGCGGTTACTCGCATATTTATGTGGTTGATGTAACCAGCGGCGCCAAAAAACAACTCACCAGCGGCAAATGGGAAGTGCAGACTTTGCAGCTAAGCCAGGATAAAAAGACGTTTTATTTTACCGCCAATATCGATCACCCGGGCATTACCCATTTTTACAGGATCCCGGTTAGCGGCGGCATCCCCGTTAAAATTACCGGTATGAAGGGCGGCAACGAAGTAACACTTTCGCCGGATGAAAAATGGCTGGCTATCCGCTATTCTTATTCAAACAGGCCCTGGGAGCTATATATCCAGGCCAATAAACCCGGTGCAAAGGCGGTAAAAATAACCAACTCCGTTTCGGCCGAATACTTGTCGTATCCATGGCGCGACCCGGAGATCATCTCTTTTAAAAACCGCTACGGTACCGATGTTTATGCTCGCCTGTATCAGCCTAAAAAGCAAGATCCTGCAAAACCGGCTGTGGTTTTTGTACATGGCGCGGGATACCTGCAAAACGTTACCTATTCGTGGAGTTACTATTTCCGCGAGTACATGTTCAATAACATGCTTGCCGATAATGGCTACACTGTGCTGGACATTGACTACACAGCAAGCGCGGGCTATGGCCGGGATTTCCGAACAGGGATCTATCGCCACATGGGAGACAAAGACCTCACCGACCAGGTTGACGGCGTAAAATTGCTGGTTGAAAAATATGGTGTTAACCCGAAGCATGTCGGTTTGTACGGCGGTTCATACGGTGGTTTCATCACACTTATGGGTATGTTTACTGAACCGGATGTTTTCGCGGCAGGCGGCGCCATACGCTCCGTTACCGACTGGGCGCATTATAACCATGAATATACTTCGAACATCCTTAATGAACCTTTTACCGATGAACAGGCCTATCGCAAAAGTTCGCCTATTTATTTTGCCAACGGCTTAAAAGGCAACCTGCTGATGCTGCATGGCATGATAGACCAGAATGTAAACTACCAGGATATTATCCGCCTGACTCAAAAACTGATAGAGTTGCACAAAGAAAACTGGGAGCTGGCCTCGTACCCTGTAGAAGACCACGGCTTTGAACAACCCAGCAGTTGGGCCGATGAGTATAAACGGATTTATAAATTATTTGAGGTGACGTTGAAGAAGTAGAGTAATTAAGAGGAGCAGCAAAAGGGGACAAGCGGGAGACGCGATGCGGCAATCGCATGCTTTACCGGCTATATACCAAAACGCCCGCAAGTCAAGCCAAGTTATAAGCTAAAAATCAATCATTTATGAAAAAGGTATCCGTTTTACTCGCACTGTTTCTTTTTTCCTGTTCACAGCCAATACAAAAACCATCAAAATTGGTAAAAACACCAACTTTGTATCCAGCGAGAAACTATTCAAGCAAACTTTATGATGAGCCTTTTTTTAAAGAAGAACATTTCAGCTATGTAATTAACAGGCAAACGAAAGATACATCAAAACGTAATTACACATCAGAAACGACAGTTATTGAAGGTAAAGTCAGGCAATATTTCAGAAATTGCGAAGTGCCGCTCGATAAAAATGCTCTTGTTTTTCATTTGACGGACACTCCTTTTTCTGATGGCCGCTATGAATTGAAATTTGTTAAATCCCCAGGTGTATTTGAAGCCAAATACAATCAAACTTTTTCAATTACCGATAGCTCATACAAAAAACCTGTTTTTAAAGTGATAGATAAAAACGTTGTTATTGATAAAGACACCTACGTAAAGGGTGAGCTTTTGAGGGGTAAGTTTTCTTTTCAGATCGCTGCGTCGCATTTGTGGGAAAGCGAATATACCGATACAATATCCGTGTACGGATTTGTAAAAACTATTGTAAAGTAGAAAAAACAGATTGGGAATGAGCGTACATTAATTGTATATCCACATCAACACATGCTTCTTTTGTTTCTTCAACAAAGCATCCACAATTTTCATGGTATTATTTGATATAGCCGGACAGCCCCAGCCTTCTGGTGTCCCTTTAGGGTAAACTTCCGTTTCGGCTACCTGTTCCCACGAATGAAAAACAATCTGCCTTGCTAAAGCGTTATTATTGGTTGCTTCCAATCCGGTGAGGTAATACTTTACGTGGATTCCCCAGGCGCTGTAGGCCCGTCCATCTATTTGGTACTTACCGGGGGCAGTACAGTGGCTGCCATCCAGGTTACTGAACGCCGGTTTGTCTTTCGACCATTCACCACTCCAGGGGTTACGGCCGCAGCCATGGCTCACCAGTCCGGAAACCAGCACATCGTTTTTCCTGAAATCCCATACCATAAAACGTTTAATACCCGATGGCAGGGCCATATCAATTAAAATACAATAGCGGGTGTTGTAACCACGCTGCCGGCAAAATAAAAGGCTTTGTTTAGCTTTTGTTTTAACGCGGTTGAGGTTCATACGGGGCACGTCGGCATTAACTTTAACACAGCAAAAAGATATTAAGAAAAGCAGGAATAAAGGTTTCAATTGTGTCAGGTTTTGTGTTGTAAACAGAAATATCCGCTTTTTATTACAATAAACCTATCTTGCCAAATGAAAAAACTTTTTCCTTTATTACTTCCGCTAATGTTTTTAATCAGTTGTACAGAAACATCGACCAAAACACTGGTAACCATTAAGACAGTTAATAACGGGAAAGCATTGCAGATAACCGGTTTCGATCCAGCCATCATTAACGAGATCAGCCGTGATTCATCTGCCAAAGCCTGGGAAACGCTCATGGCCGTTTACCGCATGCCTGCCGATACCAGCATGCGAAACCTGCAGCCCACACAGCCGGGTAGTTACACCGTTAAAGATAATGTTGTTATTTTTACGCCGGATACAGCCTTTAGTACACAGCAAACGTATTTTTTTCGTTACTATGATTTCAGTGCCGGTGGTACGCTGACCGATTTGATAAAAAGCCGCAGCAAACCCGGAACCTTGCACTATACAGATTTGATTTTTAAGCAATAAACTACCTATATGCTTGAAAATTTAATATTTTTGATTATATTTGCAACCGTTAATAAAAGAGGGGGCAATTAGTCCCCTCTTTTATTTTATCAATCAAAATTATTCTGTCAAAAACACCGGTGGGTAATGAATATTGAAAAAAGGGTAAAAGAACTGGTAGAAGAGAAGATAGCAGATAAACCAAACCTGTTTATAGTGGACATTAAAATGCACCCGAACGGTAAATTGGTGATCCTGCTTGATGGCGATAACGGTATCGGTATTGATGAATGTGCACAGGTAAGCAGGCACGTAGGTTTCCATCTGGAAGAGGAAAACGTGATTGAAACCGCTTATAACCTGGAGGTTTCATCGCCCGGCATTGATTATCCGCTGTCGTCGCCAAGGCAATACGCCAAGAATGTTGGCCGTAGCCTGGGCATTAAAATGAAAGATGGCGCTAAACGCGAAGGCACATTAACCGGCCTTACAGAGGATGCCATCACCATTGAAGAAAAAGTAAAAGAAAAAGGGAAAAAAGCGCAGGTTATAGAAAGCGTTATCCCAATGGACCAAATAACAGAAACAAAGGTTTTAATATCATTTAAGTAAAAAATGAGCAATATTAATTTAATTGATTCTTTTCAGGAATTTAAAGATTTCAAGAACATTGACCGCCCTACCATGATGAGCGTACTGGAAGACGTTTTCAGGAGCATGATCAGGAAAAAGTACGGTACGGACGAAAATTGCGACGTAATTGTGAACACCGACAATGGTGACTTAGAGATCTGGCGTACACGTAAAGTTATGGAAGATGGCTTTAGCGAAGATGATGACCTGGAGATAGAACTTGCCGAAGCACACCTGTATGACGCCGACCTTGAAGTTGGTGATGACTATATTGAACAGATCACTTTAGAAAGCTTTGGCCGCCGTGCTATTTTAGCCGCCCGCCAAACGCTGGTATCAAAAATTCTGGAATTAGAGAAAGACGAGATCTTCAAAAAATATAAAGACCGCGTAGGTGAAATTGTTACAGGCGAGGTTTACCAGGTTTGGAAAAAAGAAACTCTGGTACTTGATGACGAAGGTAACGAACTGTTGCTGCCAAAAACAGAGCAGATCCCGGCCGACTACTTTAAAAAGGGCGATAGCGTTAAAGCTGTTGTATCTAAGGTAGATATGCTGAACAGCAATCCTAAGATCATCATTTCGCGTACAGCGCCTGAATTTTTACAGCGTTTGTTTGAGCTTGAAGTTCCTGAGATTTTTGATGGCTTAATTACCATCAAGAAAATTGTACGCGAACCGGGCGAGCGTGCTAAAGTTGCCGTTGAATCATATGACGACCGTATCGATCCGGTTGGTGCCTGCGTAGGTATGAAAGGGTCACGGATCCACGGTATAGTACGGGAGTTAAAAAATGAAAATATCGACGTTATTAACTTTACCAACAACGTTCAGCTATATATTCAGCGTGCATTGTCGCCTGCCAAAATCACTTCTATTAAATTAGATGATGAGAAAAAAACAGCTGCTGTGTATTTAAAACCCGACCAGGTATCGTTAGCTATCGGTCGTGGCGGGCACAACATTAAGCTGGCAGGAAAATTGACAGGCTACGAAATTGATGTTTACCGTGAGGCTGATGAGCATGACGAGGATGTGGACATCGAAGAATTTTCAGACGAGATTGAAGGCTGGATCATTGATGAATTTAAACGTATTGGTTTAGATACAGCAAAATCAGTGCTGGCCTTAACCGTTGGTGAATTGGTAAAACGTACCGATTTAGAGGAAGAAACAGTAAAAGAAGTGCTATCAATATTGAATGCGGAGTTTGAATAAGCGGAATAAGCAAATTAAAATCGTATTTTTGCACTAAATAAGCAGAGAAAGTAATATTAAATGTCAGAAGACAAATCCATAAAATTAATTAAAGCAGTAAAAGAACTGAACATTGGCATGGGTACCCTTGTCGATTATTTAGCTACCAAAGGATACAAGGTTGACAAGCATCCTATGGCCAAGCTGGATAATGACATGTACAATGCCCTGTTAAAGGAATTTGCTGTTGACAAAAGTATTAAGGAGGAAGCTAAGCAGATCAGTATCGGAAAGATAAGGAAAGAAGAGCCTGCTGCACAGTTTCCTGAAAAGCCGGTTGAGAACCGCCGTTCGCGCGATTTTGAGAACGAAGAGATACTGATCAAGAATACAGGGCACTTTGCACAGCCGCAGGTTGAAAAACCAAAACCGGCCGAGCCTGCTCCGGCAGCGCAAGCTCCTGCACGTTCTGATGAGCGCAATGACGTATTACCTGGTGTTAAGGTGGTTGGAAAAATTGACCTTAACAACCTGAATGCTAAGCCACAGGCGGAGAAGCCTGCGGAAAAACCAGCGGAAGTAGTTGTTAAACAACCCGAGCCAGTTGCACAGGCACCTGCGCCAACACCGGCTCCGGCACCTGCCGAGCCAAAAGTTGAAGCGCCACAGCCGGTAGCCCCGGTTGTGCCCGAACCACCAAAGGTTGAAACGCCAAAACCGGCAGCTCCGGTTACCGAAGCACCTAAAGCTGAAGAGCCTAAAGCACCTGTTGCTGAAAAAGCACCGGTTGCAACCCCTCCGGCTGCTCCCGAAACTCCGGCTGCACCAGTAGCTGATGACAGCCAGGAGCCAGACGTGATCCGGGCTAAAGCCGAGCGTTTAACAGGGCCAAACATTATTGGTAAGATCCAGTTGCCGGTTAATGCGCCAAAACGCAACCCGGTAGCTTCATCATCAAATTCAAATAATAACTCGGCCGATCACAAACGCAAACGTAAGCGTAAAGATAACCAGGGCAACCCGCAGCAAGGCGGCGGTAACCATCCGCATGGCCAGCAGGGCGGTGGTGGCAATCACCCGCAACAAGGTCAGCAGCCCAGCGGTGGTGGTACCATTAATCCTAACCGCCCGGATTTCAGGAACCGTACACATGGAGCACCCGGAAACAGCGGGCCAGGTCAGGGCCAGGGAGGTCATGGCGGTGGTAACCGCCCGGATTTCAGGAACAACCGCAATAATCCGCCTCAACATACAGGACCGAAGGAAGAACCTTCAGAAAAAGACATACAAGACCAGATCAAGGCTACACTTGCACGCTTAAGCGGTGCGGGTAAGTCGGGCAAGTTTGCACAGCGCGCTAAATTCCGTCGTCAAAAACGTGATGACGTTGCTGCAAGTGCCGAAGAACTGGCAATGGAACAGGAACTCCAATCAAAAGTATTGAAGGTTACCGAGTTCGTAACGGCAAATGAGCTGGCAAGCATGATGGATGTATCTGTAACCCAGATCATATCTACCTGTATGAGCCTAGGTATGTTTGTTTCCATTAACCAAAGGCTTGATGCCGAAACACTTTCAATTGTGGCCGATGAGTTTGGCTACCAGGTTGAATTTGTTAAACCGCAGGATGAGGAAGCCAACCTTGACCAGCCTGATGATCCGGCCGACCTGGTGACTCGTGCACCAATCGTAACCATCATGGGCCACGTTGACCACGGTAAAACCTCATTGCTCGACTTTATACGCAAAACCAACGTAATAGGCGGCGAAGCGGGTGGTATAACCCAGCACATTGGTGCTTACGAAGTAACATTGCCTGATAACAAAGGAAAGATCACCTTCCTGGATACGCCGGGTCACGAAGCGTTTACCGCGATGCGTGCAAGGGGTGCGCAGGTTACAGATATTGTAATTATAGTGATAGCTGCCGATGACAGCGTGATGCCGCAAACCCGCGAGGCCATAAACCACGCGCAGGCTGCAGGTGCACCAATCATCTTCGCCTTTAACAAAATTGACAAGCCGGGTGCCAATGCCGATAAGGTAAGGGAACAATTATCGGCCATGAATATTTTGGTTGAAGAGTGGGGCGGTAAATACCAGTCGCAGGAAATTTCGGCCAAAACCGGCTTAAATGTTGACTTGTTATTGGAAAAAGTATTGCTTGAGGCCGAATTGCTTGAACTGAAAGCTAACCCTAACAAACGTGCCGTAGGTACTGTTATTGAAGCAGCTTTAGATAAAGGCCGTGGTATTGTTACCACCATCCTGGTACAGGCAGGCCGCTTAAAAGTAGGTGATCCGATACTGGCAGGCTGCTACAGCGGTCGTGTTAAAGCGTTAACCAACGAGCGTGGCCAGCGTGTAGATTCAGCGGGACCATCAACACCGGTACAGGTATTGGGTATGCAGGGCGCACCAACCGCGGGCGATAAGTTCAATGCGCTTGAAAGCGAAGTTGAGGCACGTGAAATTGCCAACAAACGCCTGCAGTTACAACGTGAGCAGGGCTTACGTACACAAAAACACATCACCCTTGATGAGATCGGCCGTCGTTTAGCAGTGGGTAACTTCAAGGAGCTTAACATCATCGTTAAAGGTGACGTGGATGGTTCTATCGAGGCCTTGTCAGATTCATTGCTGAAACTGTCTACCGAGCAGATCCAGGTGAACATCATCTCGAAAGCGGTAGGTCAGATCTCCGAATCAGACGTATTGCTGGCATCAGCATCCGACGCGATCATCATCGGTTTCCAGGTACGCCCTTCAGGCGGTGCCCGTAAACTGGCCGAAGCTGAACAGATCGATATCAGGCTGTACTCTATCATCTACGATGCGATCAACGAGATCAAAGCGGCGATGGAAGGTATGCTTGCACCAACCTTTGAAGAGAAGATTGTGGCTAACGTTGAGATCCGCGAAACCTTCAAGATCAGCAAAGTGGGTACTATTGCAGGTTGTATGGTATTGGATGGTAAAATTAACCGTAACAGCAAGATCCGCATCATCCGCGATGGCGTGGTGATCTACACTGGCGAACTGGCTTCACTAAAACGTTATAAAGACGATGTGAAAGAGGTAAGTGCCGGTTACGAGTGCGGTTTGAACATCGCCAACTTTAACAACATTGAAGTAGGCGATATTGTTGAAGCGTACGAAAATGTGGAAGTAAAACGCAAGCTGTAATTGAATAATCAGCTTTATAATATTGAAGGGCTTATCTGTAACGGATAAGCCCTTTTTTGTTGGGGCTTTCTCACAAAGCGGAGACTTACGAAGTTTTTGAAACTTCGTAAGTCTGTATTCTCAGAGGAGGACTCCGGGACTGGTCGAGTTTTGGCTGTCCTTGAGCCTCGATCCGTTAATAAATTATCGACAATTGGCATTTGATGTCATAATAATATTTCCTAAGCTATCGGTTTTGAACGTAGCGGAGAAAGCCCCTCTATCATAGCCCATATGTTTACGTAGTTTATAAGCGCATTTTGGCTTGAGTTTTAAATCAAAATCATTAATGACCTCTCCATTAAAGTCCATTTGAGCAGCAAGTCCAAGATTCTTTTTATTGAAGTATATAACAGATTCGGAACTCCGTAGCGTTACACTGCTTGAATCATCTTCCAGTGACATCTCATTTAAGCTCTCCCCATTGCATGAAACTATAGCATCTTTTTTAACGTCAATATAAAAACCACTTGACTTTGCACAGGAAGCAAGTGAGAGAGTCGTATATAAAGCACAGCCAAGCATTACTTTACAACTTCTTCCTTTTATCATAATTATTTCTTTGGTGGGGAATCAATTATTTATAATCACTTAAGTTACTAAAACTTTCGTCATAAATTTAACCATTAACTGAAGATTAACTTGGACCAGCTAACTTAATCCCCGTGTAACAACTTTGTTAACACAATATATTCCCAATTTTAATTTATAATAAATAGGTTTGTTATTAACTGATCTTATTATTTATTGTATATGAAATTAAAACTACTCTTTTCGTGTTTAATTACGGCAGGTATTGCAGTACCGTCGTTTGCACAGGAACCTGTTGATGCGGCAATGGTTCAAAAAATAAGGGAAGAAGGCCTTAACCATTCAAAGGTAATGGAAACGGCTTTTTATCTTACAGATGTTTCGGGCCCAAGGCTTGCCAATTCTCCGGGCTTAAAGCGCGCCCAAAACTGGGCTGTTAATCAGCTTAAAACCTGGGGCATGGCCAACTCTAAGTTGGAAGCCTGGGGTAAATTTGGCAAAGGCTGGGAGGTTCAAAAAAACTATGCAGCTATCACGGTTCCTTACTATCATGCAATTATCGCCATCCCTAAAGCATGGACACCGGGTACAAATGGCTTGATCAAAGGCGAAGTGATGATAATCAAAGCCGATTCGGCAGCAGAGCTTGAGCAATACAAAGGTAAGCTGGCCGGCAAAATCGTGATATTTGATACTAAAGCACCAACAGAACGTACCTGGAAAGTGGATGCCGCCCGTTATACCGATGAGGAACTTACCGAAATGGCCAACGCGAAAGCTACGCCGGCCGGCCCGCGCAGGAACGCTGTAGACCCCAACGCCGCCCAAATGGCTGCATTCCGTAAATTACGTGCATTCAGGACTGCATTAAGCCAATTTTTGGTTGATGAAAAAGCTGGCTTGGTGTTAAGCCAGGCCCGCGGTACTGATGGTACTGTGTTTACCACCAACGGCGCTTCATACGCCGATACCGCAAAAGCGGTAGCACCCGAGCTTGAAACCAGCAGCGAAGATTACCAGCGCATTTTGCGCCTTATAAAAGGTGGCCAGCCGGTACAACTGGAAGCTGATATTAAAACCCAATTCATTACCGACGACCTGCAGGGCTATGATGTAGTCGCTGAAATTCCAGGAACGGACAAAAAGCTGAAAGACCAGGTAGTAATGCTTGGCGGCCACCTTGATTCATGGCATGCCGCTACCGGTGCTACCGATAATGCAGCGGGCAGCGCGGTAATGCTGGAGGCCATGCGTATTTTAAAAGCGATTAACTTTAAACCCAAACGCACCATTCGCATCGCCTTATGGAGTTCGGAAGAGCAGGGCTTATTTGGTTCGCGCGGATATGTGGCCAATCATTTTGGCGATCCTAAAACGATGGAGCTTAAACCCGAACAAGCAAAGCTTTCGGCCTATTACAACCTTGATAATGGAACCGGCAAGATCCGTGGAGTGTATTTACAGGGAGATTCGGCCGCAGCACCTATCTTTAAGGCCTGGCTTGAACCTTTTAAAGATCTTGGCGCCACCACGCTTACCATTCGTAATACCGGCGGTACCGATCACCTTTCATTTGATGCCGTTGGCATTCCGGGCTTCCAGTTTATCCAGGATGCTATTGATTACGGTTCACGTACTCATCATAGTAATCAGGACACTTACGATCGCCTTATTGAAGACGACCTGAAACAAGCCGCTACCATTGTTGCTTCATTTGTTTACCATACGGCACAACGCGCCGAAATGATACCGCGCAAAGAGCTGCCAAAGCCTCAACCGGCAAGGTAAAAATGTTAGGATATTTATAGAAAAGCGATGCTCCCGGGCATCGCTTTTTTTGTTTAACCTTTATGCTGTTGGCCTTTCAGTGCGGACTTAGTGTATTCAGGGTTTATAATAGAAATAGGCCAATACATATGAAAAGCACCTCGTTATTAGCTTATTTTCTTTAAATAGAATGGTCGGCAGGCAGTTAATTTCCATAAACCATTTTAATAAATTAATTTTGTATGTTTAATGAGCCTATTTATAAAACCCCAAAAACCAGGGAAATCAACAGACGAAGAACTACTTAGTGATTATCGCGCAAGCGGTAACCTAACAGTTTTGGGCAGCTTATATGAAAGATATATGCCCCTTGTTTATGGCGTTTGCCTTAAATATCTGAAAGATGAAGAACTGGCCAAAGACGCGGTAATGGGCATTTTTGAGGAGCTGGTTGATAAGGTTAAAAAGCATGAGATTAACCAGTTCAGGAATTGGGTGTATGTACTTGGGCGCAATTATTGCTTGATGCAGTTAAGAAGCGGTAAAAAGATGGAGTTGGTTAATTTAGATGAAGTTATGGAATTTACCCCCTTTTTGCATCCTGAGGATAATAACAGGGAAGAGGCTTTGAAAGCTTTGGAGCACTGCATAGCAGGGTTAACCGGCGGGCAAAAACAAAGTATCGACCTGTTTTATTTAAAAGAGAAGTGTTATAAAGAAATTGCCGGGATAACAGGATATACTTTAAATGAGGTAAAGAGTTATATCCAGAACGGTAAGAGGAATTTGAAAATTTGCCTCGAACGGAACAGTGCATAGTAAAAAGGCAAATATATTGCAAATACAGAAGTATCTCAACGGAGAGCTTGATGCCCGTGCTATGCATAAACTGGAGATGGAGGCACTAAACGACCCTTTTTTGATGGATGCATTGGAAGGATATGAAAACATGGGGACAAGTCAACAATTAAACCTTGCTGACCTTAGCTCAAGACTGCGGCAGCGTACCGGAGAAAATAAAGGCCGTGTAATGCCGTGGACCGTTTGGCCCATAGCGGCTTCGGTTTTAATAGCATTAAGTTTGGGAGGCCTTTATCTTAACAGATCTCCTAAAGCTGAACTGCAAAGTAATAACATTGCAGGAAATAAAAATTCCATTCCGCCCATGGCAGCTGCCGCCGATACCGTAAAGACCGGCGATACAGTTAAAAAAGCGAGTGCCAATACGCCCATACAGGCCCCATCAGTTGCAGTAAATAAAAAATCAAGACGGGCAAAGCAATCGGCTAATGCGCTTTATCAGCAGGAAATCTCCGCTGGCGACAATAAAACAGCTTCGAATGATGTTCCGCCTCCTGTGGGCAGCAATCCTTTAGCAGTACCGGCAACTCCGCCCGCTGCTGCTAAAGATAAAGTTGTTTTGAAAGAAGAAGGCAATTTAAGTGAGCGGATAGTAGCAGGATACACAGCTCCAATTGCAAAAAAAGATACAGTAAGCCAGGATGTGATAGCATTAAGAGCGAATACTACCGTAGCTAAATCAAAAGCTCCGCTGCAATTTAAATTACCCGGAAAGGTTGACGGTGTTACATCTTCACCAGCAACTATTTTTGGCAGCAGTAAATCAGCAGCACAATCATTATACATTGCCGGTACTATAATTTCGAGAGATGACGGCTCGCCTTTAATTGGTGCGGCAATCAGGATCAAAGGCACCAACCGGAGCACGGTAACTGATGTTAATGGAAAATTCGCGCTAAGCTCTCCGGGGGATAAGGCGACGCTTGATGTGGTTTATATTGGTTACGAGCCGAGGCAGGTTAACGCCACACGCGGCGATAGTATTAAAGTAGCGCTTAAGCCCGATTCCAGGGCTCTTAATGAGGTGGTTGTAACTAAAAGAGACGATGACAACGGCGAGGTGAGTGTCACTGCGGCACATCCGCAACTGGGCTGGGGCAGCCTGAAAAAATATTTACAAACTAATGCCGTACTGCCTGATGGTACTGCCGGCACCGTGACCGTAACATTTACGGTATTCCCGAGCGGTATCACAGATGAGTTTAGCATTAAAAAAAGCCTGAATGAAGCGGCCGATCAAAAAGCTATCGAGCTTATTAAAAACGGCCCCTCATGGGTTGGCAGTACTAACAACAAACCCGAAGTTGTTACTGTAAAGGTTAAATTCCAAAAGCAAAAATAATATGCCTAATAAAGGCTGCGTTGATTAAGATTCGACGCAGCCTTTTTGTATTTCTTTTTCTATCTATTTTATTGTCCGGTAGTTTTTTTCTTATCAGCAAAAGCGAATACTTTTTGCAATAAAGGCGTTGTACGCGCACCAAGATTTTGACGAATGTTAAGCTCTTCTTTGGCTATCTCTACAAATAAGCCGTCGATGGCCTTTTGGGTCACATAATCGCTGATATCAGGATTAAGCTTTGATACAAACGGAACTTTGTTGTAGGCTTGTGCCGCGTCAGTATAGTATTTGGTAGCGTTCACTTTATTTAAACTGCCCTGGATAACAGGTTTAAACTGCAGGCTTAGCTTCGCGGTAGTGGTACGTTTAAAGTATTGTGTTGCCGCATCCTGGCTGCCCAATAAAATATTGGTAACATCCTGCAGGGTCATTTGCTTAATAGCATCAATAAAAATAGGTTTTGCCTGTTTTGCAGCATCTTCGGCTGCGCGGTTAAGCGAAAGGATTACATTATCGCAAAGGCTGTTCAGGCCAAGCCCGCGTAAGGTTCTCTCAGCCTTTTGTGCTTCGGGCGGGAAAAGGATCTTGATAGCGGCATTGCCAAAAAATCCGTTAACTGCCGATAGTTGATCAGAGCTTTTACCCGTGCCTATTTCAAGGGCCTGTTTTAAACCGTTGCCTATTTCAAGCGACGTTGGTGTTCCCTGGTTTTGAATAGTGGCGTTAGCTACCTGGTTTAGCGTATCACAGCTGGTAAATGTAATTAAAGCTATTAGGGTGGGGATAATGAGTAGTCTTGTTTTCATAGTAAGTAAAACTAACAAAATTACCACCGGTTTGTTTACGCAAAGAAATGTAATAATGCAAATACACCGGCGGCAATCAGGGCCGAAATAGGTATGGTAATGATCCAGGCCCAAACCAGGTTAATGGTTACGCCCCAGCGCACGGCCGATACACGTTTAGTTAAACCCACACCTATAATTGAGCCGGTGATAGTATGTGTTGTTGAAACCGGAATCCCGAAACGCTCGGTAATAAACAGAGTGATAGCACCAGCAGTTTCGGCACTTACACCTTCAAGCGGGGTAACCTTGGTTATTTTTGAGCCCATGGTTTTAACGATCTTCCAACCGCCCGACATAGTACCCGCAGCAATAGCTGAGTAGCAAGCTAAAGGAATCCACTCCGGCATTACTGAGCCTGGCTTTATCACTTTTGAAGCAATAAGGCTTACGTACAGGATCCCCATTACTTTTTGAGCATCGTTACCACCGTGAGCAAAACTCAGAGCTGCCGACGATACTAACTGCATGCGTTTAAACCAGCGCTCGGCAGTGGCTGGTCTGGCAGCTTTGCACAGGTGGAGTATTAAAATGGTTACAACATAAGCTATAATTAAACCAATAAACGGGGCAAGTACGATGTAGGCAACAATTTTTAGCACATATTGCATTTCAACAGCATGCAGGGCATTGGCACCCATGTAAAGTGCGTTAGTCATCCCGGCACCGGCAAAGCCCCCAATAAGGGTATGCGACGAGCTTGAAGGGATTCCGAACCACCATGTAAACAGGTTCCAGGTGATGGCGGCCACCAAACCAGCCAGGATCACATGCAGGGTAACATAGTGCTCCAATACAATTTTAGATACGGTATTAGCAACCTTATGATCTTTAATAAAAAAGTAAGCTGCAAAGTTGAATACCGCAGCCATTAACACTGCCTGAAACGGTGTTAATACTTTGGTAGATACAATGGTAGCTATAGAGTTTGCGGCATCATGAAAGCCATTGGTGTAATCAAACAACAGGGCGAGTACAACAATAACTACAAGTAGGGAAGTAACCATTTAGCTGGGGATAAGATTTACTTAAGCGTTTTTAACTAAGATTGACTCCATAACATTAGCTGCGTCTTCGCACATATCGGTAGCGGTTTCAAGAGCGGCTAATATTTCTTTGTATTTGATAAGGCGGATAGCATCTTTTTCATACAGGAACAAGTCGGCTACAGCGCGGTCAAAAACATAATCAGCCTGGTTTTCAACGCTGTTTATCCTGATGCATGAATCGGCTATATTACGTACATTCCTAAGGTCTTTCAGTTCTTTTACAGCTTTTTCCAAATCAACACTGGCCTGCAGTATCAGGTCAGATAGCTTACGGATGTGCTCATTCAAATCATCTATCCTGTACAGGCTCATGCGGTTTGCCGCACCCTGTATATAGTCAGCCACGTCATCAATAGCTGTTGCAAGGGCGTGGATATCTTCACGATCAAAAGGTGTTATGAAATTTTTGCCAAGCTCCAGGTAAATCTGGTGGGTATACTCGTCGCCTTTGTTTTCAAGCTTGTCAATCTGTTTATATAAATCCTCGCGGGTTGCAGGGTTGTTTGAGTTAACTGCTTCAACCAATATGGTAGCCATAGCTACAACATTGGCCGCGGCTTGTTCAAACAGAGGGAAGAATATTTTTTTATCCTTGGGTACAAAATACTGGAATATACTGTTTAGCGACATAGTGATTTGAAATTGGTGTAAAGGTACAGTTAGTATGTTAAATTATTGTTAACTTTTTAACACAGGTAAATTTGGGAAAGGAATGGTCTGCTTAGCCCTTGCCAATGTAAAACCAAACGTTGAGCCAAGCCCTTCTGTACTGCGCACATTGATAGTTTGCTGGTGGGCTTCAATGATATGCTTTACAATAGCAAGCCCCAGCCCGGAGCCTCCAATTTGCCTTGAACGGCTGCTGTCTGTACGGAAAAAACGCTCAAACAGTCTTGGCAAAAACTTTTCTTCAATACCAATGCCGTCATCGGTAACTTCAACCAAAACCTGGTCGTGCAGTACAAAAAGGCTTACCGAAGTGCTGCCTTCTTCTTTACCGTACTTAAACGAATTATCTATCAGGTTCACGAGCACCTGTCTTATTTTTTCCCTGTCGGCATTCACCACAATAGGCTCATCATACTTTTGCTTAAATATAAGTTTGATGTGGTACTGCTTGCCTTTGATCTCCAATGATTCAAAAACCTCTTTGATCAGGTCGTTGATCTTGAATTTAGTGTAATTGATAGGCATCTCACCCGATTCGAGTTTGGAGATTTCATCAAGGTCTTTAATCAGATAACTTAGGCGGTCTACATTTTTCGAGGCCTTCTCCAAAAATTGTCGGGCCATTTCCCTGTCTTCCAGATCATCGTCCTGCAGGGCTTCTATGTAACCCTGGATAGCAAAAAGCGGGGTTTTAAACTCGTGTGAAATATTGGACAGAAAATCCCGGCGGAACTTTTCCTGCTTACGCAATTCGTCTATCTCGGTCTTTTTCTGTTTGGCCCATTCCTTTACCTCCTGTTCTACATCGGCAATGGGGTTGGCGCTTACGTGTTCGCCAAGGGCGTCCCTAAGATCGCGGCCTAATTTCAGGTTATGGATCAGTTTATAAATTAACTTGATACGGGAGTAAATATATTTTTCGATAAGGTAGTAGAAAACGAAGTAACTTACACCAAGGGCCACCGAAAAAGTAACCATTACATCGTACCATTTATGCTGAAAATAAAAGTTAACTGCCGAGAGCGTAATTGCCACGCCAAGCGAGGTTGTTAAAACCAGTACACGCAAATTCATAGCGTAAAGCTACGATTTATAGATGATTAACTCCCATCTGAAAGGCCAGCGCCATGTTAATTTAAAGTTATCAATTTGTGCTTTTTTTAATAATGCCAACAATTCGTGCCTTTTAAAACCACGCTTAACCGAAAGGGGGCCATCATTTTGTGCCATGGCATTACGGGTAAAAACACGGGTTATTAACACTATGGCATGGTATAAAAGCCAGTGCCGGTGCAGGTCGGTAATGATAATTCCTTTTTGTGCCGAGGCTTGCATGTTTTTGATGAGCTTAATCCAGCGCTCATCATCAAAATGGTGCGTGAACAGGCTGCAAATGATCACATCAGCCGGTTTAATGAAATATGCTTCGTCAATAACATCGGCTTGGATAAAATTAATGTTGCTATAATCCTTCGCCTGTTTTCGGGCATAATTAACAGCAGCCTGTGCTGCGTCAACGCCGTTTAAGTTAAGATCGATTTGTTTGCTTTCGGCCCATTTAGCAATAGCTATCAGGGTGTCCCCTCCGCCACAACCCCAATCACTAACAGAATAGCCCGTACTTACAGATAATTTATTCAATAAGTTGATAATGTTTTTATGGCCGCCAAATAACGCGTTCATCTTCCCCAGGCCTTCAAGCACCGGAGCTACTTCGGCAGAGGGGAGATTAAAATCGTCCATGATCTCCAGTGTATCTGTACGGTAACTTAAATCAGGCATATATTATAGCATCAAATGTACAAAGCCAAGAGCTGGCAATTAATTATTAAAACCAATTATCAACTTTGGGTTAAATTTCTATAATATATACGCTTAAACTATACAAATGGTTGGCCGTGAGTTTTACTTATTAGGTATTGTGCAACAGAAGGCAGGTGATTGAGCGTATTTAAAGTAAAGGCTGTCATATTATCGTTACCAAACAAACGCTGTAACTGCCTGCCAACCCAAAGCCTTTGCGCAAACTGTTTGTTCCAGCTTTGGGCATAATCCTGCTCAAGGTTAGCGCGCTTTTCAGCATTAAAGCTACCCGGCTTATAGTGTGTAATAATTTTTTCGGAAAGGATTTTAGCCGAATGAATGGCCATAGTCATGCCGTTGCCACAAAGCGGAGCTATCATCCCGGCGGTGTCTCCGCTCATCAGGATGTGGTTATCAACAGGCGCCTTCTTCTCAAAGGAGATCTCATTGATCACTTCCGGTTTCTCCAGTAAAAATTTAGCGTTACGAAAGATCTCATCCAGGTAAGGGTTTTTGCGGATCACGTTCTCTTCCAGAGCCTGTAAAGTACCATACTTTCGGAGCTCATCGCGGTGGGCCATATAGCACATGCAATACCTGTCGCCATCTGTTTTGCTTACCCCACAATAGCCGTCTTTATAATTATTAAGCTGGATGAGGTCCTGTGGGAAATCCATCTGCAAATGAAATTTTACGGCCAGGTAAGGGCTGCGCTTAGAAAAAAATGGCCGTTTAAGTTTTTGATCGAGATTGGAGCGTTTACCAAATGAGCCGATAGCCAACGGGGTTGTTAATGTTCCGCCGGGAGTTACCACTTCAAATTTTTCGCCAGCAAAACGGATATCCTCCACCCGCGTGCCGGTTAAAATGTCAACCCCTTCGGCGAGGGCTTTTTGGTACAGAAAATTATCGAAAGTAAACCTGCTTAAACCAAAACCGCCTAGGTCAAGCTTTTGCGAAAGTTTGGTGCCGGATGCCGCTGTTACCTCCAGCCGGTTGATGCGGGCAACATTCAGTTCATCAAGATTGATATCCAGCGAAGACAAAAAGGGGATCACCTCGTTCGAGATATACTCGCCGCAAACGCGATGCATGGGGTAGGTTTTTTTTTCGATAACTGTAACTTTAAGTCCGGCGCGGTTCAGCAATATAGCATTGAATAATCCGGCCAGGCCCCCGCCAATTACAATTACGTCGCTCATAATGGCTTAGTGCATTTCAAGTATCATTCCCTCAACCGTTAAACCCGGCCCAAAAGCGAAACTCAATATCTTCTGATCTACCAGATTACCGGCTTTCAGCATTTTATCCAGCACAAATAAAATAGTTGCCGATGACATGTTGCCGTATTCCTGCAGCACCTGGTAAGCGAATGCGTTGCTTTCTTCCGGCAACTCCAGCGCATCTTCAACGGCTTCCAAAATGGTACGCCCACCGGGATGGACAGCGTAGGCCGTAATATCATCTATATGGGTTTTGGCCTTTTGCAAAAAACGGTCGGTAAGGGCCTTGATATGTTTTTTGATTTGTTTGGATACTTTGGAGGTAAGTTTCATCTCGAAGCCGGTATTGCCAACATACCATCCCATCTCATTGCGGGCTTCAATAACAAATTCCGAATAGAAATTTTTGAGCGAAAAGTAATTGCCACTACCTAAACGGTTAGCCGTGTTTTCGACCAAAACGGCTGCCGCACCATCTGAAAATAGCGAGTTGGCAACCCAATTATCCAGCGTGTTTACTTTTTGGAAGTGCAAAGTGCAAAGCTCTACGCTTACTACAAGCACTTTGGCGTTGGCTTCGGCGCGGCAAATATAGTCGGCCGCCTTAAGGCCGTTTATGGCGCCGTAGCAGCCCATAAAATTAATACAGGTACGTTCGGTATCTCGGTTTAATTGAAGCTTGTCCACAAGTTCAATATCAATGCCCGGCGCGTGCATGCCTGTACAACTAATGGTTACCAGGTGTGTTATGTTACGGGTAATATCACCGCTGAAATTTTGAAGACAGTTTTGAGCTGCATTTACGGCTATGGTGATGGCCTCTTTTTCGTAAAGCTTTAAGCGTTTCTGCGTGTCGGGGAAAGGCTCGAGTCCGGTCGACTGCTCAAAAAAAGTAAAATCGGCAGGGTCGCGGTAGCCAAAATCGGGGATCACTGAATAGCGGTAATCAATTCCCGAATGGTCATAAATTCCCTTTAACCTTGCTGCATTAGTTGCATCCAGCCTAAAGGCGTTAGCCATGAAATGGTAAATATCCTGCTGGGCAATACGATTGGCGGGATTTGCTATCCCGATAGCACTGATGCAACTCTCCATTAAAAATGATTAAGCGTTTTATTTGCTGATCTCCGCCTCAACCGAAACATTGGCTTCATTTGAAAGGATCAGGTTTTTGCCGCCTATTCCAAAATCTGTCCTCAAAATCATAAAGTTTCCTTTCAGTTGTGCTGTATTACCTGATTCCGTATACGTAAAAGGTACTTCAATCAACTTTGTTTTATCTCTTATAGTTACGTTAAAATTGCCGGTATAGTTGCTCCCACTTTTACGTTTAAAGGAAACTGACTTTAGTGTGATCTTTGGATATTTAATTACGTCAAAATAATCTTCGCTTTTAAGATGCTTATCACGGCTTTCGTTATCGGTATTAACCGTATTGGATAACACTGACGCTTCGATAAAGCTGCCTTCCAGGTCATTAGGCTTAAACTTAATATCGGCCTGCAAACCGCCGAAGGTGCCGCCAACATTAAAGCCAAGGTTTTTAATCTTAAAGCTGATATCTGATTTAGATACCGTTTGCGCGAAGCCCGCTGTCGTGGCGAAAATTAAAAGTACAACTATATAAATTTTCTTATTCATGTTACATTAACGTTGTTTCAAACATAATAATTTATACTGAAGGAATTTTGTACTTAAGGTTGTATGTTTATAACCATAATCAGGCAACCTGATGTTGCCTCCGGCAGTAATTATAATGTAAAAACACGCCATGAAGTTTAAACAATTTATCCCTACCCGGTCGGCATTGGCGCATTTGCGGTTTGTTTTCTCTATTTTTTTGCTGCCTGTATACCTGTTTGCCTTTAGCCAGGTCGATGTGGTGAAAGCTTCAACAGCCGTACTTGTGTTTGTTATCTGGCATTTCCTTGCTTTCCCGGCCAGCAATGGCTATAACAGTTATTTTGATAAGGATGAAGATAGCATTGCCCTGTTAGCCAAACCTCCCGAAGTAGATCTCAGCCTGTATTATTTTTCCATTCTGCTGGAGGTTATTGCGTTTTTGCTTGGCTTTATCATTAGCTGGGAGTTTGCCTTCGCGGTGCTCATTTATGGTATTATGTCAAAGCTGTACAGCCATCCTGCTACCCGGTTAAAAAAATATCCGATCATCAGCTTTTTAACGGTGTTCATTTTCCAGGGATGTTTTATTTATTATACCACCTACACGGCTTTGACCGGTACAAGCCTGTTTGGTCATTGGGATTTAGGCCTGATTATTCCGGGAGCTATCAGTTCATGCCTCATCGGGGCATCATACCCCTTAACCCAGGTTTATCAGCATGATGAAGATAGCAGGCGGGGCGATAAAACGCTTAGTATCGTTTTAGGCTACAAAGGCTCCTTTATTTTTTCGGGCGTATTGTTTGCCGCGGGGATAGCCCTTTCCTACTGGTACTGGCACCTGGCCGGGATGATGCTTAACTTTTATTTCTTTATAGTATGCGCCGCACCAATATTTTTCTTTTTCAATTATTGGTTTTATAAAGTAGGCCAATCAACGGCGAATGCTAATTTTAAAAACGCCATGCGCATGAATTTCATCAGCTCGGGTTGTATGCTGGTTTATTTTGGGGTGCTGGCGGTGTTTAGTTGATAGATAAATCTAAAAACTAAACGCGTCATTGCGAGGCACGAAGCAATCCCAAACTATGCAGATTCGCTCTGTAGGTCGGGGATTGCTTCGTGCCTCGCAATGACGCGTTGTATTATAGCAATTTTCTTTTTACTTCTTCGCAGCCCAGGCATCCATTTTAGCCTCAAAAACCGCCATTGGCATAGCGCCGTCTTTTAACACCTGATCATGAAATTCGGCGATATTGAATTTGCTGCCTAATTGCTTTTCATATTTGGTGCGCAGTTCGCGGATTTTGAGTGCGCCTATTTTATAGCTCAATGCCTGGCCGGGGATAGCCATATAACGTTCAATTTCGGCAGTTGCACCTTGCTCACTGATGGCTTCGTTATCCATCATATATTTAATAGCCTGCTCACGGGTCATTCCTTTGGTGTGGATGGCGACATCAACTACCAAACGGATAGCGCGATGAATCTCATCGCCTAACGCGCCCATATACTGGTACGGATCGGTGTACAAGCCAAGCTCTTTCCCTAATGATTCGCAATACAGCGCCCAGCCTTCTACATAGGCTGTTTCCCCGCCATCAAAGCGGCGGAATTTTGGCAATGAAGCGTTTTCCTGGGTTAACGAAATCTGGTAATGGTGACCAGGAATTGCTTCGTGCAAAAACAACGATTCCATGCCCGATGTAGTGTTAAACTTAGTGGCATCTAATATCGGCACGTAAAAAATACCGGGACGGGTACCATCTGCCGAACCCTGGTTATATTCGGCACTGGCCGATGCCGCGCGGAAGGCTTCGGTTTGCCTGATCTCGAAAGGGGTTTTAGGCACATGGTTAAACATTTTTTTCAGGTTTGGCTCCATGCGTTTGTGAATGTTTTCAAAAGCATCAAGTACATCCTTCGGGGTTTTGTAAGGAGTAAACTTAGGGTCGGTTTTCATGTGTTCGAAAAACGCCTTCAAATCTCCCTTAAAGCCAACACTGGTTTTGATGCTATCCATTAAGCCGCGGATCCGGGCAACTTCTTTCAGGCCTAACTGATAAATCTCTTCCGGGGTTTTATCGGTAGTGGTTTGTTGTTTAACTAAATAGGTGTATTTAGCAGTACCATCCGGCAGGGATGAAAAGCCGGAAGTAGCGCGCGCGTGGGGCAGATATTGGTTTTTCAGATAATCGGCCAGTTTTTGGTAGGTTGGATTAACAATGGTAGTTATCGCTTTTTTAAACGCCTCGGTCAGCTGTTTTTTATCCGCGTCCGAAAAATCCTTCGGCATATTCTTAACCGGTCCGTAGAATAAGCTTTTTTCTACATCTTTTGATACCAGGTCTTGCATTTCGGGGATCATTTTAACAACTAACCATTTTGGCAGCACTACGCCTGTTTTGATGCCTTTGTTAAAATTAGCTATGGCTGTATCTGCCCAGATCTGGAAAGCGGATAATCGCTTAAGCCAGTCGTTATAATCAACAACCGTTTTAAAGGGCTGCGCGCCAGAGCCCGAGCCCAGCTGCCCCATGGTAATTGGCAGGGCATAAAACTGGTTAAAAGGCATGTACTCAAAATGATACTTGAAATTATCAAGGGCCAGTTGCACCTCGTAGGTAAATATATCGTATGATAGCCTATCGTCTTCGTTCAGTTCTGCGCGGTCAAAGTTTTTCACTTTCGACAAGTAAACCGAGTTATAATCATGCGCCTTTTTCAAAAACTCAGCAGAGCCATCGTTAGGTAGCAAGTCATTATAGCGCCTGTCGCCAATGTAGGTTGCATTAAGCGGGTAAAGTTTTAAGCCGTCCTGAAAATAATCTTCAAAAACTTTGGCGAGATCCTTATTGGCTGGAATGCCGCTGGCGGTGTCTGTTGATTTAGGTTGATTACAGGCTGCAAACGAACCTGCTATGAATAGCATGAGTAGTATTTTTTTCATGAGGGTGTTGTTTAAACGATAAAGCTACGGAAAGGGAAAATATAATCAATAATGATATCTGCATTGCAGAATAAATATCGCGTCTGCTTCTACTCTGTAAATTAGCCTGTGTTCGAGATTTATCCGGCGCGACCACCAGCCAGCTAAATTATGTTTTAAAGGTTCGGGCTTTCCACTTCCTTCATATGGAGTTCGTTCTATTTCTTTGATAAGAGAGTTGATCTTCTTTAAAATAGATTTATCTGTCGTTTGCCAATAAAGGTAATCTTCCCATGCAGGGTTTTGGAAAATTATCTTCACTCTTCAAGTAGCTTTCTTTCCTTGCCTAAACCTTTTTCATATTCCTGGATACCATGAAGTAATCTTTCTGCATTTTTAGGGCTTTTTAAAAGATAGAAAGTTTCCTCCATGCTTTCGTAATCAGCTTTCGATATCACAACAATATCTTCGGCATTGGCACTTGTCACTACCAAAGGCTTATGATCATTCCGCACCTTATCTAAAAAAGATTTTAGTTGCTGCCTGAAGGCAGTGTAAGTTGTGATCTCCATTCAAATTAGTTTTTATAAAGGTATAAAACCAAAACAACATGTACAAGTTTCTGTACATGTTGTTTTGGTTTTACGTTAAGAGATAAACTTATGAAGTTTTGATTAATGCTTATAACCCCATTTCTTTTTTCAAAAACTTACCTGTAAAACTGTTCTTTACTTTGCACAAACCTTCAGGCGTGCCCGAGAACAGGATATTACCGCCGCCCGAACCGCCCTCCGGGCCAAGGTCAATTACGTGGTCGGCCACTTTAATAACATCAAGATTATGTTCAATTACCAAAACAGTATTGCCTTTATCAACCAATTGGTTAAGTACACCTAACAATACGTTGATATCTTCAAAGTGTAAACCTGTAGTAGGTTCATCCAATATATAAAAGGTGTTTCCTGTGTCTTTTTTAGATAGCTCGGTAGCCAGTTTAACACGCTGTGCTTCGCCGCCGGATAGCGTGGTTGAGGCCTGGCCTAAGGTGATATACCCCAAACCTACATCGTTCAGCGTTTTTACTTTACGATAGATAGATGGAATGTGTTCAAAGAATGGCGTAGCGTCCTCAATGCTCATATCCAGCACATCGCTGATGGACTTGCCCCGGTAACGCACTTCCAGCGTTTCGCGGTTGTAACGCCTGCCGCCGCACTCTTCGCAAGGTACCTGCACATCGGGCAAAAAGTTCATTTCAATTACCTTCATGCCTGCACCCTGGCAGGTTTCGCAACGGCCGCCCTTTACGTTAAACGAGAAACGACCTGGTTTATATCCCCTGATCCTTGATTCCGGTAGTGCCACGAACAGATTGCGGATGTCCGAAAACACCCCGGTATAAGTGGCAGGGTTTGAGCGCGGTGTACGGCCGATTGGCGTTTGATCTATCTCAATTACTTTATCAATATGCTCTAACCCCTCAATTTTTTCATAAGGCAGCGGTTGTTTCTTCGCCCTAAAAAAATGATGATTTAAAATAGGATATAAAGTTTCAGTAATCAGGCTTGATTTACCGCTGCCCGATACACCGGTTATGCCGATTAGTTTACCCAAAGGGAAATCGACCGATACTTTTTTAAGATTGTGACCGGTAGCTTTTTTCAGGCTCAGGGTTTTTCCATTACCTTCGCGACGTTTTTTGGGCACCGCAATCTCCCGCTCGCCATTGATATATGAAGTGGTAAGCGTATGCTTTTCCATTAGCTGCGCCGGAGTACCTTCGGCAACAACCTGGCCACCATGTACACCGGCTGCCGGGCCCATGTCAATTACGTGGTCGGCTTCCAGGATCATGTCTTTATCGTGCTCAACAACCAGTACTGTGTTTCCTAAATCACGCAGATTTTTAAGGGCGTTGATCAAACGTTCGTTATCGCGTTGGTGCAAACCGATACTTGGCTCATCCAAAATGTACATCACATTCATCAACTGTGAACCAATTTGTGTAGCCAGCCTGATCCGTTGTGCTTCACCGCCCGATAGGGTTTTAGCAGTACGATCAAGCGTTAAATAACTCAAACCCACATCCAGTAAAAACACTATACGTGCGCGGATCTCTTTCAGGATCTCTTTAGCAATCACATTCTGGCGCTCGTTAAGGCGGTCTTCCAGGCCATCAAACCATTCCTGCAGGTGATTGATATCCATACAGGCCAGCTCGAAAATATTTTTACCATCTACCTTAAAATGCAGCGACTCTTTTTTGAGCCTTGCACCTTCGCAAACCGGGCAGGTACGGAGTACACGATAGTTCTCCATATCGTCCATTCCTTCATCGTTGCGGCGTTCCTGCTGTTCCTCCAGCATGCGGATAATACCTTCAAAAGTGATCTGGTAGCTTTGAACGTTCCATTTGTTATATTCAACAGCAACGCTCAATGTTTCGGGTGCGCCGTTCAGGATCATATCCAACTGATCGCGGTTCAGTTTTTCGATAGGGGTTGAGAGCGAGAACTCATACTTTTTAGCCAGCGATTTCAACACCTGGAAAATCCATGTTTCACGGTACTCGCCAATAGGGGCTAAACCACCGTTCATGATACTCAGTTTCGGGTTAGGGATCACCGAAGCTTCATCAACCTCAAAAATATAACCCAACCCGTTACACTTTTCGCAGGCACCATAGGGCGAGTTGAACGAAAATGTATTGGGCTGAGGCTCATCATATGAGATGCCCGAAACCGGGTCCATCAGGTATTTACTATAATAGGACACATTATTATCCTTATCGGCAATACGGATAATGCCCTTGGCAATTTTCAAAGCCTGCTGAACGGATGTGTACAAACGTTTGCTGTCCTTCTCGCTTACCACCAGGCGGTCAACCACAATATCAATGTCATGGATCTTGTAACGGTCAACCTGCATTTTGGGTTCAACATCCGCGATAGCGCCATCAACCCAAACTTTTAAAAAGCCCTGCTTACGGATAGATTCAAACAATTCGCGGTAGTGGCCTTTACGTGCCTTTACTACCGGGGCCAGGATATTAACCGGCTGACCGTCAAATTTTTCACTTATGGTTTTCAGGATCTGGTCTTCGCTCATACGCTCCATCTTTTCACCCGTGGTGTAAGAGTAAGCATCGCCGGCACGGGCGAAAAGCAAACGCATAAAATCGTAGATCTCGGTAATAGTACCTACTGTGGAGCGTGGGTTTTTGCTGGTAGTTTTTTGCTCAATGGCAATCACCGGGCTCAGGCCCGATACCTTATCAACATCCGGCCGCTCCATCCCGCCCATAAACTGGCGTGAGTAGGCCGAAAATGTTTCCATATAACGGCGCTGGCCTTCAGCATAAATAGTATCAAATGCCAGTGATGACTTGCCGCTGCCGCTCAAGCCGGTAATTACCACCAGTTGGTTGCGCGGAAAGGAAACATCTATATTTTTCAGGTTATGCACCCGGGCACCATAAACTTCAACTTCACTTTGCTCGCCCAGGTCAACAAGAGGTTTTGTACTCATACTTTATTAATATGGATTTATTGACATTGTTTGAAGCTAATTATTATAGTTACCAGTTTTTTACAAAACACTGCTTTCCTAAAATTTTTGGCTTAAACCATCAACAGTTTGCTACAAATATAAGCAAAAAAGGCCGATCATCCACTGTGGATGACCGGCCTCAAAGTGCTCCGTAATGTAATCTTTTAATTAATTTACAGTATGATTACCTGCTGTTAATTAATTGCCAGCAACTGTGATGCAGGCGGAATGATAAAGTAATTATCATACCCGTGCTCTTTTGGCTGCTCTATAACTGCTTTCATGGCAATTAGCTTGTAAACATATGAACCGGTTTCGCGGTTCAGCTTCATGCGAAAGTAGTTATCTTCTTTTTGCTTGTTAATGGCACGCGCTAATTTGATCGAGCCATTGTTGTAGGCAGCAGCAGCCAGTGTCCAGCTGTTAAATTCATCGTATAGTTCTTTGATATACTTGCAGGCTGCAATGGTTGACTTGCGAAGGTTTTTCCGCTCATCAACGCCATGGCCTACTCTAAGTCCGTAGGTACGTGCAGTACCCGGCATAAATTGCCAAAAACCCGACGCTCCTTTAGATGATGTACCTGATTTAAGGCCTGACTCGACCAGCGGTACATACTTAAAATCTTCGGGGATACCATAAAACTTCAAAATTGGTTCGATAATGGGGAACCATAGCTCGGCTTTGCGGTGCAATATATTGCTTTGCACGCTTTTATAGTCATGCTGCCTGAGCGATTTGTTGAGTTTACGCGTAACCCTTGCGTCATTAACCGGTAAAGCCTCATTGGCAAAGTTGTAAGCAACTGCCTTTGAGCTTTTGAGAAAAATAAAATCTGAGGTTCGGGTGCTTAAAGTTGCCGCTTTTGCAGCCTTTTCGATGATCGTTGTACCGAAAATATTAAGCTCTGAAATGAGAACCAGCACCAGTGTTACGGAGCACGTAAGTAAGTGTTTTTTAATCATTTCTTTTCCTATCATTTAACTATACATTTGGTAGAATGTGCTGCAAAGGTAGGCTATACAGATCACATAATCAAATACTTACCATTTTGCTAACTTTTTTAGAGTTGATTTTTGGTTCAAAAACGGTGTTTAAAACCGTTTAAACGGCGATTTTGCAAGAGGATATTTTTTTGATCTTTTTAGATAAAAATTGGCAAAAAAGCGTAACTTTGACCCTCACGCTGCGAAAGCGCTAAACAAAAAATTATGGTATTTAAGAGACCAGCAGGTAGTCGCGACGACAAACCCGGAAAGTCGTCATCAAGGAGTTCAAGATCCGACGACCGACCAAAAAAATCAGCATCAACCCCAAAAGGTAAAGCTACTCCAAACGGAGAGAAAAAAATACTTTCCAGGCCGGAAAAAACATTCCAAAGCAACAGGTTCAGTGACGATAAGCCCAAAAGCAGTTTTAGGGGCGGGGAATCGTCTGGCGATAAAAGATCAGGCGCTAAGCCAAGGCCTTACTCTGGCAGGCCTGCTTCCGACAGCGACGACAGGCCAAAAAGAAACTTTGGCGGCGATAGCACAGGCGAAAGGAAGTCATTTAGTGGCGGCCCGCGTAAACCTTACAGCGGCAGGCCAACAACCGGTGATAACGACAGGCCGAAAAGAAGTTTCGGCGGCGAATCACAGGGCGAAAAGAAACCTTACTCATCTCCGCGTACCCGTTCATCAGCAAGTTTTGAGGGCAAACCTAAAAGAAGCTTTGGCGGTGATGCAGGGGGCGAACGTAAATTTGCACCAAGAGGAACCGAAGGCAGCTTCAAAAAACGTGAAGGCGGTTTTAAAGAGAAATCACCATTTGGCGAAAGGCCGGCACACAGACCGCATGACAGGGAAAACCAACAGGATGCCCCTAAAACCATGCGCGGGCGTAAAAATTCTCCTGCAAAAAAATCAGAAGACGATGGGCTGATCCGCCTGAACCGTTACATATCAAACGCGGGTATTTGCTCACGCCGTAAGGCCGATGAGCTGATTACCGCGGGCGTGGTATCCGTAAACGGCGAAGTGGTAACAGAGTTAGGTACCAAAGTTGATCCGTTTAAGGATACTATTAAATATAACGGCGAAACGCTGAAACGCGAGAAAATGGTTTATGTATTGTTAAATAAGCCAAAGGATTATATCACAACTACAGATGATCCGCAGGAGCGCCGTACCGTAATGCACCTGGTTGAAAAGGCAAGCCGCGAGCGTATTTACCCCGTTGGCCGTCTTGACCGTAACACCACCGGTTTGTTGTTAATGACCAACGATGGTGATTTGGCCGATAAGCTATCGCACCCGCGTAACAGCATTACTAAATTATACCAGGTTGAACTGAGCAAAAGCTTAACCCAGGGCGACCTGAATAAATTAACTTTCGGCCTTGAGCTGGAAGACGGCGTAATTAAGCCCGACGCGGTATCGTATGTAGCCGGTGGATCAAAACGTGAAGTTGGTATCCAGATCCACAGCGGCAAAAACCGTGTTGTGCGCCGTATGTTTGAGCACCTGGGTTACGAAGTGGTGAAGCTGGACAGGGTGGTTTATGCCAACCTTACCAAAAAAGACCTTCCGCGTGGCCGCTGGCGTTACCTTGATGAAAAAGAGGTGATCCAGTTAAAACACCTGATGAAATAATAAAACGCCCCGTTAAACAGCGGGGCATTTTTTTTGTCTATTTTGTTATCTTGCACAGCAATAATTGTAAGGCTAAGCTGAATACATAAAGCTTAAAGCTATATGATTGTCAGTATTTTTGCTATTTGTGAATTAATTAAATAGACCTTATATAATCACCCATGAAGAAATTTCTTTTGATCATAGCTATGCTTTCACCGGCGCTAACATTTGCACAAAATAAAAAAACAGGGCCTAAAACTTTCGACCTGGTGGTTGGTACTTATACCACCGGCAAAAGTAAAGGTATTGTGGTATACCGTTTTTATGCCGAAACCGGCAAACTGGCTTATCTCAGTGAAATTGATGGCGTAAATAATCCGTCGTATTTAACGTTAAGCGCCAATAATAAATTTATTTACGCGGTTAACGAACTGCCTAAAGGCGAGGTAAGCGCATTTTCATTTGAGCCCAAAACAGGCAAAATGACTTTTATCAACAAGCAATCAACACTGGGCGCCGATCCGTGCCATATCTCGGTTGATAAAGCACAGAAAAACCTGATCATAGCTAACTACTCGAGCGGCAACGTTGCGGTAATGCCTTTGAATAAAGATGGTTCAATAGCTAACGGAATTCAAACGGTACATGATGATGGCCATAGCATAAACAAGGAAAGGCAGGAATCTGCACACGCGCATATGGCGGTCCTTACACCCGATGAAAAATATGTATTGTATAATGACCTTGGCACCGATAAAATAAATGTTTACCGCTACCGCCCTTCAAAAGAGCCCCGTATTGTACCCGCAACACCGGCCTTTGTAAGTGTTACCTCAGGAGAAGGCCCAAGGCACCTGGAGTTTTCGGCCGACAAAAAGACTGTTTACCTGGTAACTGAAATGGGATCGAACGTAATCGCGTTTGATTACAATAACGGCAAGCTGAAACAGAAACAATCCATTACCATGTTGCCAGATGGCTTTACCGGCCAAACAGCAGGTGCCGCTATCCACCTGTCGCCCGATGGCCGCTTTCTGTATGCTTCAAATCGTTTAGAAACTAACGAGATCAATATTTATGCTGTTAACCAGGAAACAGGTTTGCTTACTTTTGTAGCGCGCCAGTCCACCTATGGCAAAAACCCACGCGATTTCGCTATCGACCCAACAGGTAACTTCCTGATAGTGGCTAACCAGAACAGCGATAACATGTGGGTATTTAAAATAGACCAAAACACCGGCAAACTTGCCCAAACAGGTATCAGAGTTGATATCGGAAACCCGGTATGCTTAAAATTTGCACCAGCCGAGTAAGAAGGTGAAAGGATAAAGGTAAAAGGCGAAAGGTTTGGCCTCGCGCTGAAAATGAAAAAGGCGAAGTTTGAGATATTCCGAACTTCGCCTTTTTCATTTTATCAGCTGGAAAGGAAACCTTTAACCTTTCGCCTTTTACCTTTAACCTCAATTAAGGGTTTTTAGTAAACGAATAAACAATGTATCCGGTGCTATTGCCTACGGTAACGGGCGATTTCAGGGTCATGGTTGAGCCATCGTTGCTGGCAATATCCAAACGATATCCTTCTGATACGTTTTTGGCTTTATCGCCTTCAAAAAGTTTTTTGAACTGGAATTGTGTACCGGTTGTACCACCGTTATAAACCGACCAGAAAATGGTTTGCGATGTTCCGTTGGTTAAAGTGTAGATACCGTTACCACTGTTGGTGAGCTTCCATGTGCTGCCAATAAAGGCTTCGGGGGGAGCCTGATCAAATACGCTCTGTACTGCATTTTGTACAAGGCCGTCGTAACTTACATTATTGCAGGTCCAGGTACCAACAAATTTACCGCGCGATACATTAGACGTAGTTGTGCTTTTGGTTGACGAGCAGGCCGAAATGACCAAAACAAGTGAAAAGATTGCGATTGAGGTCTGAATTAACTTTTTCATGACAGTATATTTTATGCATAAATAGCATAAATCCTGCCAAAGTGTGTAATTATAAATTCACCGCTTGCTGGCGGGTGCGTTTTTCTAATTCAGTTAACCTTTTATTGATTGATTCGGCAATCTGGTCCGCTTCCCGAACTTTTTTAAGGCTATTAATAAACTTAGGGTTGGTATCCCTTTCCGATAAAATTTTACCGATTTGCTTAATAATGTTCATAGGTTATTCCTTATAGCTCTATTTTACGGGGCTTACACCACTAAGGTTTCGTTTCTTCCTGCTAATATCGAATAAATTTAGTTAAACGTTTTACCATTAGAAAAAAAGCACCTTTATTATTTATAAATAACTGTTATTGTAACGCGCTAAGTTGAAGCTGAGTGTACTAAAACGATCATTCACCGGCTTCATTTAAAAATGCAATCAGCTGTTCCATCGCTTTTGCCCGGTGACTGATGGCATTTTTTTCCTCCATACTCATCTCGGCAAAGGTAATATCGTATCCTGCGGGCTCAAAAATGGGGTCGTAACCAAAACCGCCGCTCCCGCTTAACTCCTGCCGGATGCTACCTTCAACAGTGCCTTCAAAAAAGTACTCTTCGCCGTTCCAGATCAGGGAAATTACCGTGCGAAAGCGGGCGTTACGATTGGTTTCGCCTTTCAAATTATCGAGCACTTTACTGATGTTGGCGGCATGATTGCCATGGGCACCCGCATACCTGGCCGAGTATACACCCGGCTCTCCGTTCAGGGCGTAAATTTCCAGCCCGCTGTCATCGCCAAAGCAATTAAGCTTATATTCGGCATATACATGGTGACTTTTGATGGAGGCATTAGCTTTAAAAGTTGTACCTGTTTCCTCAATATCATCATAACAACCAATGTCGTTCAGGGTTAGTAACTGGATGGCGCCATTAAGCTTGGCCGAAACCTCATCAAGCTTATGGCGGTTATTGGTAGCAAAAACTAATTGCTGCATATATCTTAGTGGCGTGTTTTATTATAATGTTTTAACCAACTCCCAAAAGGTTTTTTTATACTCCACATTATCCATCATCTCATCAAATGAATAACTGTAAAGCACAGTGATCCCGTTTGAGGTTACCGGTTTATTTGGTTTAAGCACCTTTATATCCTGTGGCAGGGCGTCTCCTCCCAAAACCAGTACCTTGGTTGGTTTAAAAAATGTTTTCAACTGGCTGAATTTGGTTTCACTGAAATTTGCCAGATTGAATATCGCCACATCATCAGGGCTAAGTTCTTTACGCTTCAAGATGTTTTCAAGGGCGGTTAAATGTTCGGCTATTATAAACCCGGCATTTTTATACCATGTAAGCACCAAAAAGTTCTTTAAGTTTTTACCCAGATACTTAAAGTCATCAACCGGCGTTTTTATTACTACCTGAGGTTCAGGAGTTAAAGAAGGAATAATGGTTACTGGTGCCGGTTTGGCATTTTCAGTTACAGGAGATAGTGGTACTGCCGCAGGAGTTTCGGATTCAGTAATTTTATCATATAACAGCTTATCTGCATTGAGCAGGTAAAGTTCATCCTCTAACAAAAAACGAAACGCGGCGGGGTTCTCAACTTTCACTTTAACAAATTTTAACCAAAAGTAGTTAAACGGTTTCAAGCTTTATAGGCATATTAGCACAATTATAGCCGGTTGGTTTTGCAGAAAATATTTGTTCGGTTATAATTAATAAATTTTACCGAAATTCGTAGTTTTTAACGGGTTAACTATCCCGTTTTATTTAGTATAACAGCGTTACATGAGAAAGTTAGGAGTATTAGTACTAAGTTTTATTTTAACAATAACATTTGCAAAGGCACAGGTAGCATCAGATACAGCAGCAAAAAAACTGGTTAAAGCCGATTCGGTTATTGCCTCCACACCCGGAAAAACACTTGATAAAATTGCAGCGGTAGTTGGTAACAGCCCGATACTGCTATCAGACATTGAACTGTCATACGCTAACTTCCTGGTACAGGGAAATCAGCCCGATCCATCTGTTAAGGCCCGCATTTTACAAACTTTGTTAACCCAAAAACTGCTTGCCCAGCAAGCCGCAATTGATAGTATTGAAGTAAAGGAAGAAGATGTTGATGCCAACGTTGACCGCCGTATGCGTGAAATGACGCAGCGCGCGGGCGGGCAGGAAAAACTGGAAGCATTTTTAGGCCGTTCGGTTATCCAGTACAAAGATGAGATCAGGCCCGACCTGAAAGAGCAGATGGTTGCTCAAAAAATGCAGCAGCACATTACCGAGAAGCTGAATGTTACCCCTCAGGATGTTAAAAAATATTACGATGGAATCCCTAAGGACAGCTTGCCTTCATTTAATAAAGAAGTTGAAGTTGGTGAGATTGTTTTTCAGCCTAAGTTAACTAAAGAAGAAAAAGACCTTTACAAAGCTAAGGCCGAAGAGTTAAGGCAGCGTGTTAAAAAGGGCGAAGACTTTGGTACACTGGCCAGGCTTTATTCGCAGGATCCGGGTTCGGCACCTGAAGGAGGCGACCTTGGATTTGCCGACCGCACCACTTTTGTGAAGGAATTTACCGCAAACGCTTTCAAGTTAAAAGCAGGTGAAATTTCCCCGGTATTTGAAACGGATTTTGGTTTCCACTTTTTACAGGTGATTGAACGCCGCGGCGAACAGGTTCACGTGAGGCATATCCTCATTACACCGGTTGTTACCCAGGCCAGCTTGGATAGGGCAAAAGCAAAAGCCGATAGTATTTACAACTTACTTATAAAAGACAAAAATGTGGGTGTCGATTTTTCAAGCGCTGCAGCGTATTACTCAGACAACAAAGACACTAAATACAACGGTGGTATGATGCTTAATGCCGAAGACGTACAAAGCCGCTCAACATTTATCCCTACCGATAAACTTGATCCCAAAGTGGCGCTTATTACCGATACGATGAAAATCGGCAGCATTTCTAAACCCGATCTGTTTACCGGCGCCGATGGTAAAAAGAGCTACAAGATATTGATGCTTAAATCGGCCACTAATGCCCATAAAGCCAATTTAGAGCAGGATTTCCCTAAACTTAAGGAATATGCTTATAATGATAAGGTTAACAGAACTGTATCTCAATGGTTCGAAAAACGCCGCAAGGAAACTTTCATAAAAATTGATAAAGAATATCAGGCATATGATGTGTTGAAGAAATGGGTAAATACCAATCCCTCGCCCGTAATACCCGAAACCAAAACCAAATCATCATCTAAATAATTTATGCAACACAGCTCTGATGTAGAAGCCGCAAACGCTTTAAAACAGGCCTACCAGCAAATTCGTGCCGAAATAGGTAAAGTAATAGTAGGCCAGGATGAAGTGATAAAATTTGTGCTGATCTCTATTTTCAGTAACGGGCATTGTTTATTGGTTGGTGTGCCCGGGCTTGCAAAAACCCTGCTGGTGCAAACGGTATCGCAGGTGCTTGACCTTGACTTCAAAAGGATCCAGTTTACGCCCGACCTGATGCCTTCAGACATTATTGGCTCTGAAATATTAGGTGAAGACCGCAATTTTAAATTTATCCACGGCCCGGTTTTTTCAAACATTATCCTGGCCGATGAGATAAACCGTACGCCGCCAAAAACGCAGGCTGCCCTGCTTGAAGCCATGCAGGAAAAAGCGGTTACCGCAGCCGGCGTAACACATAAGCTTGCACAGCCCTTTTTTGTATTGGCTACCCAAAACCCTATTGAGCAGGAAGGGACTTATCCACTGCCCGAAGCACAGCTGGACAGGTTTATGTTTAATGTAGCCCTCAGCTATCCTTCATTTAAAGAGGAACTGCTGGTTGTTAAGAACACCACCAGTACTACTAAAGCAGAAGTAAATAAAATATTAAACGCCCAGCAGATCATCTATTTTCAGCAACTGGTACGCAATATTCCGGTTACCGATAATGTGATGGAGTACGCGGTGAAACTGGTATCCAAAACCCGTCCAAACAGCGAGTTTGCCACACCACAAATTAACCGTTTGCTAAGCTGGGGCGCAGGACCACGCGCATCGCAATTTTTAGTATTAGGTGCTAAATGCCACGCGGTACTTAACGGTAAATACTCGCCCGATATTGAAGATGTGCAGGCAGTGGCCAAACCTATTTTAAGCCACCGTATAGTGCGCAGCTATCATGCGGAAGCCGAAGGCTTATCAGCAGCTGATATTATTGAGCAGTTGTTTTGATTGTCTGAATCAGAATTTGCAGAATTAAAGAACTTTCAGAATGTCATAAAAAAGGCCTTGCGATTAATTTGCAAGGCCTTTTTTATTCTGTTAATTTTAAAATTCTGTAAATTCTGATTCAGACAATGGTTATTCATTCTCAATAGGTGAGAAAATCTCAAGAAGGATATTCCATTTTTTTGTTTTGTCAATTTCCCAAACCCTTACATAATTGTAGTTGCCTACAACATTGCCTTTGGTAATGCGGGCGTGACCATAGGTATAAGCCAGGTCATTACTCGCGGCGCGGCCGCCATCGGTAGTTTCGGCAGTGATGCTGATGGCTTCGTTATTAATAAACTTCATCACCACATCGGTACCGGTCATTGGCGGAAAGCCGGGAAAATAATAGCGGCCCTCAGGGCTTAAAAATTCCTTATAACTGGCCATAGCCGATAATGTTAACCCATGATTAAATGTTTTATCGGTACCAATAATAACATTTTTGGCGCCGAATGGATCCTTACTTGGGCCTGAACGGTGCGCCGGGTCGGGTTCTTTAAAATCGGTAACAACTTCTTCCTCAGCTTCAGGATGCTGGATGCCAAGGTCGATGAGAAGCTTTAATTTACCATCGGCGTTAGTACGCCAGATAGATACATAATCGCCAAACACTTTATCATCATCAGTTTTGCCGTTTTGATATATATAAGGGCCCGCGGTGAAAGCCAGGTCACCATTGGCCGAGATCCGGGCAAATTTAGGCTGCCAGCTGAGCTTTCCGGCCTGTTTATCAATTTTACTATAAAAATCAACAATCTTTACTACATCGGGCTTAAATATGATGCCATCGGGATCGGCAACTGCCAGGAAACCATCTTTTATTCCTTTACGTTCAACTAACTTATCAAAAGCTTGTTCAACACTAACTACCTTGTTTACATTAACAGCGTCCTGCGCCAGGGCAAAAGCACTATAACCAATAAATGTAGCAGCTAATATTATTTTCTTCATATTTATATTCGGGTTTTAGGGAGCAATTTAGTAATAAATTTTAAGTCGGAAACGCAATAGTCAAAATGCATTACGCAGCATAGCATAATTTAACAATTGCATTATTTTTGTTTTATCCTGAAACGAAGATATGGGCAAATAATTGCAGAGAGCGGGTTTGATCATATAAAATATGCGTAAATATTTAAATTTACTTAATAATGAAGTTGAATAAAAAAACACTTAACTTCATAACCCAACTAATCTGTTTTTGTTTAAATCAATATAAATTGCTTTCATGAAAAAGTATAAGCTATGCTGCGTATTTGTACTTTTATTGCTGTGTGTAAAGGCAAAAGCGCAATATCTTTCTGATTATACCGGCCGCCCATATTATCTTAAAACCAATGATGGCATACAAGGCAGCGCCCTCCTTACCGATAACTGGCTGAATGGCACTGTTTATTTCGTTAACGGCAAAATAGCTAATGCAATATTGAACTATAATATTTACGGGGATGAACTTTTGTTTAAGAGCCCCCGGGATTCATCGGTACAGGCCTTTGTTGACCCGGTGAAAGGTTTTTCAATAAAAGGCATCGCGCTTGAAGAAAGTGACCAAACAGATATGAACTTTAGCAGCGGCTTCCCGGCTGTGGACGATCAAACCTCAAAAACTTTTTACCAGGTAGTAGGAGACGGAAAGGTTAAACTGCTCCGTTATTACAAGAAAAAAGTACTTGAGTCAACGGGCTTTGCTTCGCAGGTGACCACCAAAACTTTCATGACGGCCAATAGCTATTATCTTTTTGCTAATAACCAAATGACAAAGATCAGGCCGTCGCAAAAAACCATCCTCGCAGCAATGAGCGACAAGGGCGATAAAATGCAGGAGTATATCAAAACCAACAAAGTTAATTTTAAAAGCGATGCTGCCTTAGCTAAATTATTCAGCTACTACAACTCGCTTTAAAATCGTGGCCTGTTATCAGGCTTTGCTCCAGGTAGTCCCTTCTTTACTATCTTTTAGCTGGAAACCTATCTGTGATAAACCATCACGGATCTTATCTGACGTGGCATAATCCTTATTGGCTTTAGCACCGCTGCGCAGATCGACAATAAAGTTTAACACTTTTGGCAGATCGTCATTAGCCGCCTGCTCATTTTGTAAACCCAGTACGTCAACCACAAATAAATTCATAAGCGCGGTTAACTGCTCAAGATTAGCGCCGTCAATTTTCAATTTACCATCATATACCGAATTGATAATGCGCGATGCTTCAAAGAGCTCCGCTATTAAAACCGGGCTGTTAAAATCGTCGTTCATAGCCGCATAGCAACGCTCCATTAATGGTGCTATTTCAACTTCGGTAGTGGCAGAGGCTTTTAATCCATCGGTAAGCAGGGTGAAGGCGTTCATAAGGCGTTTAAACCCTTTTTCGGATGCCTCCATTGCTTCGTTGCCAAAATCAAGTGTACTACGGTAATGGGCCTGCAGCATGAAGAACCTTACCGTCATGGGGCTGTAGCCTTTATTTAGTATCGAATTTTCACCGCTAAATAATTCGTGCGGTAAAAAGCTGTTACCTAATGATTTCGACATTTTTTGCCCGTTTACCGTAAGCATATTGGTATGCACCCAGTAATTAGCCGGGTTGGTACCGCAGCAAGCTACGTTTTGGGCAATTTCATTGGTATGGTGCGTTGGCACAAGATCAATCCCGCCTCCATGAATATCAAAGTGGCTGCCCAGGTATTTCTGGCTCATGGCCGAGCATTCCAGGTGCCAACCGGGAAAGCCCACGCCCCATGGCGAAGGCCATTTCATCAGGTGTTCGGGTTTGGCTTTTATCCACAGGGCAAAATCAAGCTTGCCATGTTTTTCCTGCTGGCCGCCAAGCGTGCGGGTATTATTTAAAAGGTCTTCGAGATTACGGCCGCTTAGTATGCCATAGTCCTGGCTCTTGTTATATTTTTCAACATCAAAATAAATGGTACCATCCACCTCGTAAGCATAGCCCCTGGCAAGTATTTCCTTCACCATTTCTATCTGCTCAATGATATGGCCGGTAGCTGTAGGCTCAATGCTTGGGGGTAGGTTGTTCAGGATCCTCATCACATCCCTGAAGCCAACGGTATATTTTTGTACTATCTCCATTGGCTCAAGCTGTGCAAGCTTGGCCTTTTTTGCAATTTTGTCTTCGCCCTCGTCGCCGGCGTCTCCTTCGAGATGGCCTGCATCGGTTACATTACGTACGTAGCGCACCTTGTAGCCAATAGCTGTAAGGTACCTGAACATAAGGTCGAAAGATATATAAGTACGGCAGTTGCCTAAGTGAACATCGCTATAAACAGTAGGCCCGCAAACATACATGCCAACATGCGGCGCGTTAATGGGCTTAAATAATTCTTTTTTACGGGTTAAAGTGTTGTAAACAAACAAATTTTGTTGCATGAGCGCAAACTTACGATTTTTTCAATTTTAAGTTACTGCCTGCCGGCTTTCGGGTTTATTTTTACAAACGAAGAGCAATGACTTATGTTAATTCAGTACGAGATCGCTGCGTAAAGGATAATGGTCTGAAAGTTTTTTTTCGATCACCTTGTAGTTGAAAACCGAAAACTGCTGGCTGCTCATAATGTAATCTATCTGGTAATTGGGGAAATCGCCGTTATAAGTGCGGCCCAAGCCCGAGCCTTTTTCGCGGAATGAATTGTTTAAGCCTTTGGCCATTTGGTTAACAGCGAATGACGACGGGGTATCATTAAAATCGCCGGCTATAATATATGGGTAAGGGCATTGAGCCGCATGTGCTTTTACTTTGAAAACCTGTTCAGCCCTTTTCATAAAAGCTATTTTAAGCTTGCTCCCCAGGCGCTTGGTTGATTTAATGTCGGTTTTTCCTTTTTTTGATACGCTGTCGATGTATTTATAATCGTCCGGGTTAAAATTGATGGATTGCAGGTGGATATTATAATACCTGAAAATTTTATCTCCCTTTTTTATATCAGCATATAAGCACTGGTTGCCGGATGTTCTGTCGGCCGCAAGGCGGATCATACCTCTTGATAGGATAGGGAATTTCGAAAAGATAGCCATGCCAATGGCTTCACTGCTGTTAAAACTAAAAGGTTCAAAGTAAAAGTTATTGCTGCCTAATATTTTGTTGATCGAGTCGCGCGTTTCATACTGTCCTTTATTTCGGGTATAAAACTCCTGGAACCCTATCACATCCGGCTGTTCGCTATTGATGATCTCCAGGATTTCATGCTTGGTTGATATATCGTTATTAAAGCCAAAATGTTTAAAGTTATGCACGTTGTATGTCATGACATGTACAACATTGAGCCCGGGGGGCAGCGAAAAGCTTGATTTAAATCTGAACCCGATATTGTTATTAAGTACTCCCCAGCCAATTAAAATACTGACCAGAGAAAATAAAAACTGCCAGCGCTTGCGCAGCAGCCAATACAGCATCATGATTATATTAACCAATAGTATAGGAGGATAGGCAAGGCCGAAGAAAGCGAATAACCAATACTTGCGCGGATCAACCGAGGGGGCTAAATATCCTATCAGTAAAGCAAAACAGAAAAACAGGTTTATCCATAACAATACCCTGCTAAAAATACTTTGCTTTTTTTTTATCATTTATTCCTGTTTGCTTGCACGCGATAAAATTTCCCGCTCCTGTTTGCTTAAGCTATTGTAGCCCGATTGTGATATTTTGTCTAAAATGCGGTCGACCTCTTCCTGGCGTGGGTAGTCGGATGCGTTTTTGCCCATATTATTTGAAACCACTTTTAACCTGGGTTTCCGTTTAAACAGCCCGGCTATTCCGCCTACCCAATCATGGCCTTTTTGTAATTGCTTAATATACACAAATCCCATTAAAGCACCACCAAGGTGGGCTATTTCGCCGCCGGCGTTTGCACCAACTATACCCAAAAAATCAATAACCAGGATTACAAATACCAGCCATTTTAATTTTACCGGCCCAAATAAAATTAATGATATGGTGTAGTTGGGCAACAGGGTGGCCGTTGCCACAACAATGGCCATTACACTGGCCGATGCACCAACTATAGTACTGTTCTGCGCAGCGTTAGCACTGGTAAATGCAGGCAACAGGTTTAAGGCCAGCAGATATAACAAAGCACCGGCCAAGCCGCCCATTAAGTATAAACCTATAGTACGTTTATTACCAAGGTACTCTTCAAATATCTGCCCCATCCAATATAGCCAAAGCATATTGAACAGGATATGAAGTATACCTGCATGCATGAACATATAGGTTAACGGCGTCCAAAAGCGTTTAAGCAAATCTGGCAGGTATGCCGGCATGTTTAAATACTTATCGGCATAAAGTAAAATGATACTGCCCCCAAAATGCGTTAGTAACTGTTCAACTATTGCCGAAATGTTTATCGCCAGAAAAACAATCACATTAATGCCGATAAGCAGGTTCAGCCTATTGCCGGAGCGCAGCATTTTGTAGTGGATATTTTGCCAAAGGGTGCTCATAATAAAGCTGTATTACAAAGATAACTACTGTTATTAATAAAAATTGTTTGGCCGTTGTAATCGCCAAATTTTAACTAATAAAAACCCGATAAGCGCACCGCCAAGGTGTGCAAAATGCGCCACCGAATCTCCGGAAAATTGCTTTACCCCTAAAAATAACTCTATCACTACATATACAGGAATGATATATTTGGCCTTGATGGGCACAGGTATAAACAATATCATCAGTTCAAGATTTGGGAACAGCATGCCAAAAGCTATCAGCAAACCAAATATTGCTCCCGATGCCCCCACAATCGGTGTTGCATAAATATCAATAAGTTTTTCAGCATTTTCACCATATTCCGCATAAGATGACTGAAGTGAGGGATGGGCAATGGTAAAGCTGCCGGTTATGCCATGCACCTCTATGCCCTGTACCGCAATCTGAAAAAGAATTGCCCCTATTCCGCATAAAAAATAGAGGTTAAAAAATTTTTTTGAGCCAATAGCATATTCTACAATAGGGCCAAAAGAAAACAAGGCAAACATGTTGAAGAAAATATGGCCCCACCCCCCATGCAGGAACATGTAAGTAATGATTTGCCATAGCTTAAAATAAGGCGAATTAAAATAAAAGCCGCCTAACAATGGCACTATTTTGGCCTCATAAAATTGCCCAAACAATACAAATGGCAAAAAGCATATTATATTTATAATCAGCAGGTTTTTAACAACAGGTGTAAGGTTAGCAAAAGGCGATTGATTGTATCCGTTCATATATAATTTAGCCAGCAGCTATTTTTCAAATCGTTCCATTAATTCGTTCATCGTAAAGGTACTGATTACGGGCTTACCATTCAATGCCTGGTTAGGTGATTCACAGGCAAAAAGCTGGTCGATAAGCTGGTTCATTTCCTCCAGGGATAGCTTGGTTCCTGATTTAATAGCGCCGTTACGGGCCAGTGACCTGGCCAGGTTATCCCGTTTATCTAATTTAAGGATGGCCATATTGTTTTTAAAACCTTCCAGTAAATGTTCTAAAAGCTCATGCTCGCCAACGTTGTTCAGTTCGGCCGGGATCCCCTCTACTACCACAGTGTTTTTTCCAAATTCGCGGATGTCAAAACCCAGCGACCGGATATCAGGCAAAAGCTCTTTCAATAACTCAAAATCGGCACCGTTTAGTGTTACCGATTGCGGAAATAAGCTTTGCTGGCTCACCCCCGAATGATTTTGCAGCTGTTGTAAAAAGCGTTCGTACAAAATACGCTCATGCGCGGCCTGCTGGTTAATGAGCATAAAGCCCGATTTTATTTGCGACAGGATAAACCGGTTATGGATCTGGAACAGTTGCCGCTCGCTTGGTTTACTTACATCCTGCTCATCAACCGCTATGGTTTTTTCCTCGTGGATCTCGTGCTGAAAAAGGGTTTCCTTTTTACTGATCTCATACAAAGTATCCCAGTTTTGTGGAATAGGGTCTTTTTTATAACCTCCGCTCTCCCTCAAAAAGGGATGCTCCTGCCTGGGTTTTTCTGCTTTATCGGCAAAGGGGTTAAAGTTTGGATTAAAGGAAATAGTAGGGGCGATGATCTCCTCAAATGGTTTGGGGGTTATCAGGTGCTCGATGCTGTTTTCCTGGTCAAAATCCAGGCTGGGCGTAATGTTATATCTGCCTAATGACCGCTTTACTGCCGACCGGATTATGGCATAAATAGCCTTTTCATCCTGGTATTTGATCTCAGTTTTGGTAGGGTGTACGTTGATATCAATTTTTGAAGGGTCGATATCGATGAACAATACATAAAACGGAAAACAATCATCCGGCAATAGTTCTTCAAACGCTGTTGTTACAGCATGATTAAGGTACGAATCGCGGATGAAGCGGTTGTTTACAAAAAAGAACTGTTCGCCGCGGGTTTTACGTGCAAACTCAGGCTTACCTACAAATCCACGCAGCTTAATAATCGTTGTATCTTCTTCAACAGGTACCAGCCGCTGGTTATAATTATTGCCAAATAGGTGTACTATTCTTTGTTTAAGCGTGGTGCCTGGCAAATGATAAACTTCCTGGCTATCATGGTGAAGGGTGAAAAAGATTTCGGGATGTGCTAAGGCCACACGTTGAAACTCGTCAATAATATGGCGCATCTCTACCGGGTTGCTCTTTAAAAAATTACGGCGGGCCGGGGTATTATAAAACAGGTTTTTTATGGAGATGGATGTGCCCGCGTTAGTTGCACATGGCTCCTGGCTTATCACTTCGGAGCCTTCAATAGTTATACAACTGCCCAGTTCATCCTCATGGCGGCGGGTTTTCAGCTCTACCTGGGCAATAGCGGCGATAGACGCCATGGCTTCGCCCCTGAAACCCATGGTACGGATGGCGAACAGATCTTCGGCCTTGCGTATTTTTGAAGTTGCATGGCGCTCAAAGCACATACGGGCGTCGGTAAGGCTCATGCCGCAGCCATTATCAATAACCTGGATCAGTGATTTACCCGCATCTTTAATAATAAGCTGGATCTTATCTGCACCTGCGTCAATAGCGTTCTCAACCAATTCCTTTACCGCAGAAGCCGGTCGCTGCACTACTTCGCCCGCGGCAATCTGGTTGGCAACGGCATCCGGTAAAAGCTGAATAATGTCTGACATCTAAAAAAAACTCCCTCCAATTTCTATTTCGATGCTAAATTAAATATTTGAAGGCATAACTTTATGATTTGATAGTTGTATATACTTTTGTGGTTTAATACAATTACAATAAACATACAATTACTTTATGAAGAGACTATTGCCCGCGCTGCTATTACTGGCAGCGGCCTGCAAACAAAAGGAATACAATGCCGATATGCTGGTAAAAAACGCGGTTGTGTACACCGTAGATAGCAATTTTACAACAGCAGGCGCATTTGTAGTAAGCGGAGGAAAGATACTTGCAGTAGGCAATGCCGATTCCCTTGAACAAAAATACAACGCCCGCGAAGTAGTTGACGCGCAGGGCGCCGCGGTTTATCCCGGCTTTATTGACGCCCACGCCCATTTTTATGAATATGGTATGGGCCTGCAGGAAGTAAACCTGGTAGGCACCCATGGCTGGCCCGAAATTATCGATTCGGTAAAAGCTTATGCCGAGCGTAATACCGATGGCTGGATCATTGGTAATGGCTGGGACCAAAACGACTGGACTAATAAACATTTCCCCGATAAGGCAAAGCTGGATTCGCTGTTCCCGATGAGGCCGGTGATCCTTAGCCGTGTTGACGGGCACGCCGCTATAGCCAATCAGGCCGCACTGAACATTGCCGGTGTTAAACCGGGGCAAACCATTAATGGCGGCGAAATAGAAACCAGTAACGGGAAACTTACCGGTATTTTGATTGACAACGCGGTTGGTATAGTTACCCGTAAAATCCCTGAACCTACAGCCGCTATTATAGATACAGCCCTGCTATCGGCACAGAAAAATTGTTTTGCCGCTGGCTTAACTACAGTTGATGATTGCGGGCTGCCTTATACCATGGTAAACACCATTGCCGAGCTGCAAAATAAAGGCGACCTGAAAATGCGCCTGTATGTGATGCTGGCCGACCGACAGGAGAACTATGACTACCTGTTTAAGAAGGGAATCGTTAAAACGCCCCGTTTAAATGTAAGGGCTTTTAAAGTTTATGCCGATGGCGCCCTCGGTTCAAGAGGGGCCTGCTTGCTAAAACCTTATGCCGACTCGGCCAAATGGAGCGGCTTTTTGTTGAGTAACCCAAAGCATTTTGAAGAAATAGCTCCAAAAATAGCGGCCCGCGGTTTCCAGATGTGTACCCATGCCATTGGTGATTCGGCAGTGCGGGTAATGCTTAAGATTTATGCGGCTAATTTAAAAGGCAAAAACGACCTGAGGTGGCGTATCGAACATGCGCAGATAGTATCGCCGCAAGACCTGGACATGTTTGGCCAATACAGTATTGTCCCATCGGTACAGCCTACACACGCGACATCAGATATGTACTGGGCCGGTAAAAGACTGGGCCGCGAACGGCTTAAAACGGCTTATGCCTATAAACAATTGTTAAAGCAAAACGGGTGGATCCCTTTGGGTACCGATTTCCCGGTTGAGAACATTAATCCGCTTTATACGTTCTATGCAGCGGTTGAGCGCAAAGATTTGAAAGGTTTTCCGGAAGGTGGTTTTCAACCTGAAAACGCTCTGAGCCGGGTTGAAGCATTAAAGGGAATGACCATTTGGGCTGCCAAAGCCAATTTTGAAGAAAAAGAAAAAGGCAGCATTGAACCCGGTAAATACGCCGACTTTGTGATATTGGATAAAGATATTATGAAAGTAAAAGGCAGCGAGATCCCGGCAACCAAAGTGACCCAAACCTATATAAACGGAGTTAAAGTATATGATAAAAAATAAATGGGGCCGTGTTCCTTTAGTACTATTAGGGTTTGCATTATTTAATACCGCTTGCGCGCAAAATCCGCCGTTAACAGGGCAGGCCTTCATTGCCGAAGAACGGTTGGTGGGTAACTCCACCGTGTTGCTTAACAATGCCTCATACCTGGTGCCGCTGCAAAAGCTGGAGGATTTGAAAATTGCCAGTGTGCATTTCAATAACCAGTACGCCGCCGTTTTTGATAGCTTGCTTAATAAATATAACAATGTACAGCTGTTTGATGGTGCCGCTTATTCGGGTAATAAAACGCTGGCCAATCTTACTTCCGACCTGAAGTTTTACAACACCATTATAGTACAGGTAAATGATGCCGATTTAAGCAATCCGGATGTGATTGATTTTATCAGCACCAATCAAAAAAACAAGAACATAGTTGTAGCGGCTTTCGGCAGCGGTTCGCTATTGAGCAAGCTTGATGTTATAACCGCCCCCGTGATCTGGACAGAACGGGTATCCGAGGTGTCGGCCATGTACAGTGCCGAAGCTATATTCGGCGGGGTAAGTATCTCTCAAAAATTAGCTAAAAACTACAGTGCGGTTTATAAAACCGGGATGGGCTTTACTACCGAGAAAACGAGACTGCAATATACTGTTCCTGAAGAAGCCGGCATAAATGCTGCTAACCTGCAGGGAATAGATAAAATAGCACAGGAAGCCATCCGTGAGCATGCCACCCCCGGCTGCGTGGTATTGGTTGCTAAAGATGGTAAGGTGATATTTAATAAAGCTTACGGTTATCACACCTATGATAATGTGATCCCAGACAAGCTGACCGATATTTTTGACCTTGCCTCCATGACCAAAGTATCGGCAACCACTATGGAAACCATGCAGCTTACCGACCAGGGTAAATTAAGCCTGGAAAAAACCCTTGGCGATTATATTCCCCTTGCCCGTAAAAGCAATAAAAACGACATCCGGATCCGCGAAGTGCTGCTGCACCAGGCGGGCCTGATCCCCGATATCCAGTCGTTTGAAAAGGTAAAACCGACAGATCATAGTACCGATTCGTCTGCCGCTTACCCAACAAAAGTATCTGATCATTATTACCTGCGCAAAGACTATTATAAAGATGTAATGCTGCCCGACATGCTGAATTCTCCGCTGAAAACACGGGGACAGTACGTGTATAGTGATGTAAGCATGCTTTTTATGCAGGAGGTTGTTGAAAACATTACCGCCGTACCGCTCAACGTTTATGTACAGCAGCGTTTTTATACTCCGCTGGGGATGCAAACTGCAGGTTTCTTACCCTTATATCGCTTTACGCCCGACAGGATAATCCCTACCGAAAACGATAAGGAGTACCGCATGTCATTACTGGATGGATATGTACATGATCCAACTGCAGCGCTTTTAGGCGGTGTTGCCGGGCATGCCGGTCTGTTTGGCAGTGCCAATGATGTGGCTATATTATACCAGATGGTTTTAAACAAGGGGAGCTATGGCGGTGCCCAATATTTTAAGCCGGAGGTTGTTGACCTGTTCACCTCCAAACAATCGCCGGTGAGCCGCCGCGGACTGGGCTTTGACCGCTGGGACCCGATAGCCGAAAGACATTATCCTTCAAAACTGGCATCAGATCAGGCTTTTGGACATACCGGTTTTACAGGCACCTGTATCTGGGTTGATCCTAAATATAACCTGGTATATGTATTCCTGTCAAACAGGGTGAACCCCTCGGTGTCCAGTAAATTGGGCAGCCTTAATATCAGGCCGAGGATTCAGGACGTGGTATATGAGGCTATAACTAAAGGGTTGTAAGGGAATTTCGAAATTAGGGATTTTGATTTCGGATTTGCCCCATTATTTGCAGGGGCTGTATCGGGTTGTATTTTAGACAGATTTGACGGTTGAAATAAAAACGGGTATATTTGATATATGACAACATTAACCATACATCCTGCAGATGCAGATCAGGAAACTGCTATCCGGATTTTTTTGGATGCCCTGCATGTTGATTATAAAACGAGTGAAATAACGGATGATACTGCTTACTTGCTTTCTTCAGAAGCAAATGCTCAGCATCTGCAAAAATCAATTGAGCAAGAGCATCAAGGTAAAGTCACCAAACTTAACCTTGATGACATATGGAAACTATAAATTTTACTGACGAAGCGCTGACTGATCTTGAATACTGGAAGAAGAGCGGAAATATCATTATTCTTAAACGGATTCGTCAATTGATGCAGGCAATACAAATTGATCCGTTCAAAGGTATCGGTAAACCTGAAGCACTAAAACACAACCTTTCGGGTGCATGGTCAAGACGCATTAACCAGGAACATCGTATTGTTTACAAAGTAGAAGACCATATTATAACAGTTTACTCACTTAGGTTTCATTATACGAAGTAATATCCCACATCTTGGGAGAAAAGTTATCCTGAAATAAAATGCCTCTGGATTTTTATGATATAAATGATATCCACCTCAGTCAAAAACTATTTGAGTTAGATGAAACGGACATTGAAACTTTAGAGCCGGTATTGTCCAGTTTAAAAAAGACAACAGGGGTAACAATTGATCCTTATGGGACAACGCGGATATATGCAAATCATATCTGGCTTATGATATCACTGATTCAGAGATCTTTGTTAACATTAAACAATAGCATACAGAGTAAGCATGCAATATTAAGCCGGGTGCTCGCTCGTTTTAAAGAGGTTCAGGAGGGTTTTATAATTATAGGTGATTGAGGACGGATTGAACATTTTTTCAATAGTGAAGGAATAATAACTAAACTGGCGGATGGTCATCTTTTAAATAAAACCCTAAATTTATTTAATCCCGAAATCGAACATTCGCAATCCCAAATCAAAACGATGCGTTATTTCACGATCCAGCCACCGGCCGAGCTTAAACCTTATGTAAGATTTTACTGGGTGCTTGAGCATGAACTGAAGCCGGATCATTCGTCATATATTTATCGCTCTGTTGCTGATGCCTGTACCGAATTGGTATTTCACTACCGTTCGTCGTTTAATGAATTGAATGGGAAGAATGAGCAAAGCCCAAGCCTGTCAGGCATTCAATTTCAAACTACACAATATCGCAGGTTTATAACAACCGAAAGCTTTGGCATATTTGGCGCCTATATTTATCCTTTTGCAGTGCCTTATTTTTTTAACATCCCCAGCAGCCAAACCAGTAACCTCGCATTTGATTTCGATACGTTTTTAAGCCGGCCGGGCCAGGAGCTGGAAGAGCAGATCATGGTGGCCGGAAATAACCATAAACGGGCAGAGATCCTGTCTGCATTTTTAATAGCCCGGTTACGTCAAAATGTGTTAAAAGACGATCGCATAGCGGTAGCGATCAGGAATGTGATCCATAATAAACAATACAGAACGGTTGCTCAACTGGCTGATGCCTATAATTTATCGGCAAGGCAGTTCGACCGTAAATTTAAGGAGTCCGCGGGCTTTAGCCCTAAAACTTATATGCGGCTGGTGCGCCTTCAGGATGCCCTGACTCAATATAATGCAGATAAAACACTAACCCAAATAGCGCTGGAATGCGGGTATTACGACCAATCGCACTTTATTCATGACGTGAAGGAGTTTACCGGCTATCATCCGGGTTTTTATTTTTCAGGCAAGGCAGAGGGAACTGAATACCGGAACACATAATGTCCAGTTTTTACAATTTTGAGAACAGGGGGACAGCTAATTTTGAGAAAAAAACAAATTATGGCAACAATAAACATTCCCGAAAATTACCAGGCTGTAATGCCTTACCTCATTATTAAAAACGGCGCTCAGTTTATCGTGTTTACCCAAAAGGTTTTTGGCGCAACCGAACAAATTAAAACCATGCGCGATGGACACACCATTATGCACGCCGAGGTTAACATCAATGGCAGCACCATCATGTTTGCCGATTGTACCGATACTTACCAACAGCAAAATGCAGGTATGTTTGTATACGTAGAAAACTGTGACGAAACTTACCGGAAGGCCCTTGATAACGGAGCCGAAAGCGTTATGCCGCCGGCCGATCAACCATACGGCAGGAGTGCAGGGGTAAAAGACCCGTTCGGAAATACATGGTGGATTACTAACCCGCTATAAATAATTTGAATAATTTATGGAAATCAAACAGCGCCTGCATCTTATCCATAAAATTACAACCATGAAAAATCTTTTAACTGTTTTAGTGTGTCTGTTTTATGGAACTACCGCTTTTGCTCAGACAGTCCTACCTCAAACGTCACCGCCGCAAATTAAATCAGCTCAACCTTTGCAGGTAAAGCCAGATACCGGCAAAGCTTTGTTACACCCCAATCAAAGCCCCTCGTTTAAAGACACAACTAATGCATATAAAAGCTACCAGTCTAAGTCTCCCGCCGATTCCTTATACCGCCATTTACCTGATGCAAAGGAACGGCAGCCATTAATTATTGTTAACTCCAAAATCATTACTGGTCTTGGCCATATAAATCCAAATGATGTTGCTTGGTTGACAGTTTTTAAAGACAAGGATGTTCCAGCAAAGGTCGCCAACCTAAGCAGGTTTGGTACAATAATGATAACCCTTAAAAAAGGAGTGAAAATTGAAACAAATACTTTTGACGATATAAAAAGGAGGTTTGGAGTAAGTGGTAATGTGAGGTTTGCTGTTGACGGCTATTTTGTCGACGATGAAAGTATGCTCATTTCGGCGCAGGACATCAACGAAATAAACCTAACCTGAAAAAAGAATAAAGATGGGGCGCCGGATGTAACGATCAATATATGGATGCTCGTGCCTGAAGCCCGCAAAGGCCCTATTGCCGGAAGGCACTCAACTGATAAACCCGGTGAAATTTATATAAGGGGATTGGTATCAAAATAATTTTATTTCGGATAAAATCTTTTCCTTTGCCGGTCGTCATACATTAATATATGTACGCTTTTATTTTAGCATTACACTCTCTTACGCGCTGGTTTGTTTTGGCCAGCCTGCTTTTTGCCATTTATCGCGCTTACAGCGGATGGCTTACTAACAAAAGCTATTCAAAATTTGAAGACCGCGTACGGGTTATTACTACCAATATTGCCCATATCCAGCTAACTATTGGGCTCTGGCTGTATTTCATCAGCCCGATAGCCAATTATTTCATCAGCCATTTTAAAGAGGCGGTGCACGAGCGGCAGATCAGGTTTTTTGGCATGGAGCATGTTACCATGATGCTGATCGGCATTACGCTGATCACTGTTGCCTCATCAAAAGCCAAACGAAAAACACTTGATAAGGACAAATTTAAAACCACGGCCATTTGGCTAACCATTGCCCTGCTGGTTATTTTAAGTTCCATCCCCTGGTCGTTCTCGCCGTTGATCAGCCGCCCGTTATTCAGGCCGTTTTAAAATCCTGAGCCTTGAAAACGGAGAGGTCAACTTATTTTAGGGCGAACCACCTTACTCGGCAACGTCAATCACCAATTTACCGCTTGCCTTACCATTCTCTAAGATCTCGTGGGCTTGATTGGCGTTTGCCAATGTAAATGTACGCTCGTCCACCAGCGGAACAATTTTGCCGGCCTCAGCAAGTTTTGTAGCCTGCTGCATAATTTCACCATGATGTTTGCGGCCTCTACCGGAGAGCATCGGCATCAAAGTAAACACTCCGGAGTATGTAGCTCCCCGGAATGATAAGGGCGCCAGCTTATGCTCACCCCAGCCCAGGCAACTTACCACATGACCAGTATAATAACGCACCGCATTAAATGATGCATCTAAAGTAGCTCCGCCCAGGGTATCATATACAATGTCAAACCCTTCGCCGTTAGTATAATTGTTCACATATTCGTCAACAGTTGAGGCACGGTAATCAATAAAGGTAGCGCCAATGCTTTCAATATATTGCTGCTGGGCCGCGCTGCCGGTAGCATATACATCCGCGCCAAAAGCTTTCGCTACCTGAACCGCTAAATGGCCAACGCCTCCGGCACCACCATGTACCAGCACTTTTTGTCCCTCACGCACATTTGCCCTGTCTACGAGGCCTTCCCAGGCAGTAATAAAATTAAGCGGCATGGAAGCCGCCTGTCTGAAACTTAAGTGAGATGGTTTAATAGCAAGCAGGTCCGCATCAAAGGCAGCATATTGCGCGTAAGTACCCTGTAGCCCACCAATACCACCGGCAAGGCCATACACTTCGTCACCAGGTTTAAAAGTATTTACATCAGCACCAACTGCTTCAACTATGCCGGCAAAGTCCATCCCTAAAATGGCAGGTAAGGGCTGCCTGGCATGCCCGCCTTTACCGGTACGGATCTTATTATCCAATACGCTGACGCCGCTGGCTATAATACGCACCAGTACCTGGCCTTTGGAGGCAATTGGGCGGTCAACTACGGTTATTGTGAAAGGCGCATTTGCTTCAGGAGCGATAAGGGCCTGCATTGTTGTATTTTGAGTTTCCATTGTGTTGTTGTTTAATTACAATACAAAATTATACAAGGAGGCGACCATATTCCTTGTACAATTCCTCGTAACATTTGTACATTTACACTATGGTAAAAGATAATTTATACCAGCCTTTTGAAGTTGTTTTGCGCGAACCACTCAGCGCCTGTCCCCGCAGCGAACACTCACACAGCTTTTTCGAGTTTATTTATATCGTAAGCGGCACCGGAAAGCAGTGCATAAACAAAAGCAAGTTTACCTATAAACCCGGTCACCTGTTTTTACTTACACCTGATGACTCACATTATTTTGAGATACTAACCGAAACGCAGTTCCTGTTTATCCGTTTCAACCAACTTTACATTAAAGATCGCGGCCTTAGCAGCGAAACAACCGAGCATCTCAATTTTTTGCTAAAAAACGCAGGCCAGGCACCGGGATGCATATTAAAAACCGATGAAGACAAAGCCGTTGTAAAACCCATTATGCAGGCCATCATCAGTGAAAAAGAAAAAAAAGGGCTTTACAGTAAAGCGCTCCTGCAGCAATATATCAATACGGTTATAGTAATCGCCGCCCGTAATGTGGCTATGAGCATGCCCGATGATGTTAGTGAGAACACCGAAGAAAAAACGCTTGATATCCTGCAATACATCCAGGCCAACATCTACTTCCCCGAAAAACTAAAAGCTAAAGTCATAGCCGATAAAGCCGGAATCTCTGAAAACTACCTCGGCCAGTATTTTAAAAAACATACCGGCGAAACTATGCAGCAGTATATCATCAATTACAAACTCAAGCTGATTGAGAACCGTTTACTGCACAGCAACATGCGTATGGTTGAAATTGCCAACGAGCTTGGTTTTAATGATGAAAGCCACCTGAACCGTATTTTTAAAAAATACAGACATATGAACCCTTCGGATTTTAGGAAAGCGGGAGGAGAATTGCATACCCTTGTTTAATACGTTAAAGCCCGTCAGTTTTATATTAACGACCCAACAAAAACAAGAATTATATTTTAAAAATCGCCATGAATTGAAAATTTGATTAAAATATCTTCAAAAATTTCAAAATAATTTGCTTTTTTATCAAAAACACTTCATAAATTACAATTCTGAAAGATAACTGATTGTCAATTTTTAATTTATTGTAATTTTTTCATGGAAGAATCAGCTTATTTTGACAAATACAGCCCAATTGATAATGTTTGGGACGAAATGTATGACTTAGACGCTAATGTTCGGGAACATTACCGTAAAGTTATTGACTACATTTCGAAGGAATCGGCCGACGACCTGAACAAAAAGGAGGAGCTTGCCAAGCGCCTTTTCATGAGCCAGGGCATCACCTTTACCGTTTATAACAGCGGCGAAGGCATTGAAAAGATCTTTCCTTTTGATATTATCCCCCGTATCATCACTGCCGATGAATGGGCTTTTGTTGAGCGTGGCATCAAGCAGCGCCTTAACGCGCTTAATTTATTTCTGAAGGATATATACCACAATCAGTTTATTGTAAAGGACGGCATAGTACCCATTGATATTATTTATTCGTGTCCGCACTTTCTGCGCGAGATGTACCAGCTCCAGGTGCCTTATGATATTTATGTACATATTTCGGGCATCGACCTTATCCGTGATGAAGACGGCACTTTTTACGTGCTCGAAGATAACCTGCGCACCCCATCGGGCGTAAGTTATATGCTCGAGAACAGGGAGATCACCAAACGCTTGTTTCCTGACCTGCTGCCGCAATGCAGTGTGCGCAGCGTTACCGAATATCCGTCAATACTATATAAAAACCTGCTGGCGCTTTCACCCCGGCAAATCCATAACCCAACTATTGTTTTACTTACGCCGGGTATTTATAATTCGGCCTATTTTGAGCATACCACGCTGGCCCGCCTGATGGGGGTTGAATTGGTAGAAGGACGCGACCTGGTAGTGAACAACCATAAGGTGTACATGAAAACCACCACCGGGCTGCAACAGGTTGATGTGATCTACCGCCGGGTGGACGATGAATTTCTCGATCCCTTGGTATTTAACCCGGCAAGTATGCTTGGCGTAGCAGGCCTTATGGGCGCTTATCGCAAAGGAAACGTAGCCATAGTAAATGCTACAGGCACAGGCGTTGCCGACGATAAGGCGGTTTATGCCTATGTGCCAGATATGATCCGCTATTATCTGAACGAAGAGCCAATACTCAAAAACGTGCCAACACACCAGTTAGGCAATCCGGATGAACGCGAAATGGTATTTAAAAACCTCAATAAAATGGTGGTTAAGAAAACCAATGGCAGCGGCGGTTACGGGATGCTGATGGGACATGCGGCAAGCGAGCAGGAAATAGATGAATATAAAAAGGAAATCCTGAAAGATCCGCGTAATTTCATAGCACAGCCAACCATCAGTCTTTCGGCGGCGCCATGTTACATGCAGGGCGAACTAAAGCCACGAAGGGTTGATTTAAGGCCATACGCGCTGTACGGCCCCGATGGCATTGAAATTGTCCCAGGCGGCCTAACCCGTGTGGCGTTAAAAGAAGGGTCACTGGTGGTAAACAGCTCGCAGGGTGGCGGTAGTAAGGACACGTGGGTGTTAGCCTGAAAGGTAAAAGGCTTTTAAATCAAAATAAAAAACAAGAAGGATGCGGAGCTAAGTAAATCCGAAATTGAACATCCGAATTCCGAAATTTAGATCATATGTTAAGCAGGGTTGCAGCAAGTTTTTATTGGTTAAGCCGCTATATTGAGCGCAGCGATGGTATGCTGCGGATGCTCAAAATTAATTATGCCTCATCGCAGGATACAGTGCAGGAATTTACCTGGGAACCTGTAATGAGGATTTTTGCCGGGCTAAACGCCGGCGAAGCCGAAAAACTGGACAACGACAGCCGGTCGGTTTTAAAGTATATGGTTACCGGGAAAAATAATCCTAATTCAATACTCAACATCATTACACTGGCACGAGAAAACGCCCGCGGTGTACAGGAGCACATCACCAAAGACCTTTGGCAATGCCTGAATGAATATTACCACACCGTAAAAGATCCGCGGCTGGAACGCGCCCTGCACTGGGAAGACCCGATAGGGGTACTGGACGTACTGATAAAACAAGTAATGCTTTATTACGGCACAGTGGAGATTACTATGGAGCGCGGCGAAGGCCGCGCATTTATGAACATTGGCAAATACCTGGAGCGGGCCATCCAGTCGGTTGATATTTTGGATACTAAATTCAGCTCGATAAGTGACAACCCCGATCTGCTTACGGATACCACTTACTGGAAACACCTGCTGCTTTCATTGGGTGGGTACGAACTGTATTTAAAAACATACCGTGAAGGCTTTGAGGCCGAAAATGTTTTGGAACAGGTTGTACTGAACAACGATTTTCCGCGCTCGGTTATTTATTCGGTAAATAATATTCAGCGCTATTTCGACAGATTGAAGAATGACAGCAATGCCGATGACTACAGGGAAATGTCGTTTCAGATAGGCCGGTTGCAAAGCCGCATCAAATACAGTTCGGTAAAAAGTATCAAGCAGGAAGGCCTGCACCTGTTTCTCACCCAGATCAGGAGTGAGCTATACGGCATAGGCAATTCATTAAACCAACATTACTTTGCTAATTCATGATAACAATTTGAAGATGTTTTGATTTGAAGATTTGAAAATGCCGGTCTATCTTTTCATTTTCAAATTTTCAAATCCTCAAATTAAAAAATTAAAACAATGCCTGAATTTAAGATTCAACATATCACCAAATACACTTATGAAGGCCCGGTTCGTGACAGCGCCAACCAAATCATCCTGTTCCCGATAAAAGATGAATACCAGGAAGTGGTAAAACAGGAGCTAAGTATAACCGGCAACCCGGTAGTTGATACTCATACCGATTACTATGGCAACGAGGTTGGCAGCTTCACCTACAGCGACCAGCACAATATGCTGGTCATTAACTCAAAGCTGGTTGTTATTACCCGCCAGCGCCCGTTGCCGGTTAACGATATTTTTCCGGAGCAGCAATGGGAGGATCTTAAACGTCTTCAATACATGGTGCCCTATATTGATTTTCTAAAGCAGGAATATTTTGAAGGCCTGCCCGAGCTACAGGCAATAGTTGAGCAGGAACGGCGTAAAGATGAAACGCCCTTTCAGATAGCACTTCGTTTTTGCGGCTGGGTTTACAAAAACTTTGAGTACATCAAAGGCGTTACCACGGTTGAAACTACACTGGATGAAGTGTGGAAGCTTAAAGCCGGCGTTTGCCAGGATTTTGCCCATATTTTAATGGTGATGCTTCGCCAGCTTAAAATACCATCCCGTTATGTAAGCGGCTATATCTGCACCCATAGCAGTGCTATGCGCGGCGAAGGGGCAACCCATGCCTGGGCCGAAGTGTATGTGCCCGACTACGGATGGCTTGGCATCGACCCTACAAATAACTGTATTGCCAATGAAACTCACGTACGCCTGGCTGTTGGCCGCAATTTTTCAGATTGTTCGCCGGTTAAAGGCGTTTATAAAGGCGCCTACGGCCACAAGCTGGAAGTATCAGTAATTGTTGACGATGCAGATACTATTGTTTTTGAGGATAAAACCCACGAATCGCCGGCTATGCACGCGGTAGCCGAATTTCCTAAAAACAGCTATCAGCGATATATGGAGATCATTCAACAGCAGCAGCAACAACAGCAGTAGGTCAGTTGGCAGTGGCAGTTTTCAGTTGGCGGTAGCAGCGGAGAAATTGTTGTCACACCAACAATGGCATAGGGAATCCCTTATTCAGGTAAATCAACGTCCAGGCTTTGATAAAAAGCAACAAGGCCCGGTGCTATTACATGTACATCATGCTGTTCTTCAATTAAACGGCGGGCGTTGAGGCCAATGTTACGGCAAAATTCTTCGTCGGTAATACAGCGTTCAATGGCATCATAAAACTCCTGCCGGTTATTAGCAATAAGGATATTAGTGCCATTGGTAAAATTGATGCCTTCGGCACCTAATGAGGTAGAGATAATACATTTTTCCATGGCCATGCCCTCTACTATTTTAACCCGCATGCCACCACTTGAAAGCAAGGGTACCACCATAATAGCCTTACTATTCACAAACTCAGAAGCGTCGTCAACCTCTCCCTGGATAAAGATCTTTCCCATCGCTTCATAATCATCAAAGCTATCGGGGATATTATGTCCGGCAACATAAAATTTTACGCGGAGGTCGCCCTCGGTAAGGTCTTTATAAAAATTCTCAATAAACCATTCAATCCCCTCCCGGTTGGGCATCCAATCTAACGAACCTAAAAAAAACAAACTTGGGAACTCCGTTTTATTATAATCAGGCTTATAATCGGTCAGGGAAATACCTACCGGAAAAATATCAACCGGGATGGTAACACCGTATGATAACAGCGTTTTTTTATCTTCATTGGTAAATACAGCAATGGCATCAAATTTATTAAGCTGCTGCAGTTCATAATCTTTCACCCGGCGGGCCAGCAAATGCAGGTACCACTTCTTAAACAGGTCGCTTTTTCGTTGTGCCAGCCTCATCCATACCTGGTGTTCGATATTATGCGACCGGTAAATCAACCTGGCTTTGGTATGCTTACGCATAGCGGTCAGGTAAGGCGTTACAAACAAGCCTTCAAACTGGATAACATCGTATGCCGTCTGGCGCAATTCGCGCAGCAGGAGTTTTTCAAATTCGGCATTGTAATAACGATCAACATCGTTTGATTTTTTGTTGAACAGGTTAGTTATGGAATCAAGTACAGATATATTGATGTTAATGTCATATGATGTGTACCTGATCTTCTGCATCAGCTCATCTTCGTTTGTTTGTACACTGCCATGATATCTTTTCCCGTTTAAAGCTACCAATGCAACTTCATGCCCAAGTGCAATCAGCCCTTTTATGGTATTGCAAACCACAATAGCGTAACCGCCATTCTGCGGAAATGGTACACGATGTGTTAAAATTAGGATCTTCAAACGGTGGATTTGGTTTTTAACAAAAATACCATCCTGAACGTGGTATTCAAAACTTCATTAAAAAATACTTAACTGCGGATCGGTAACCCTGAAAGTGCGGCGGTGATAGGGCGTAAAACCAATCTTCATTACGGTTTCGCGGTGCCTAATGGTTGGATAGCCTTTATTGGTATGCCATTCATATTCCGGGTGTTCGGCCGCTATTTGCATCATATAATCGTCGCGGTAGGTTTTGGCCAGGATAGATGCAGCCGCTATGCTGAAATATTTTCCATCGCCTTGTATAATACACTCATGCGGGATGTTCCGGTATTTTTTGAAGCGGTTGCCGTCGATGATCAGAAACTGGGGTTCAAGATGTAATTTTTCGATGGCCCGGTGCATAGCCAGGAATGATGCATTGAGAATGTTGATCTCATCAATCTCCAGATTATCAACAGATGCGACGGCATAAGCCACCGCTTTTTCCTCAATTTCGGCACGAAGCTGGTACCTTATTTCTTCGGTAACTTGTTTGGAATCGTTCAGCAGGTGATGGTCAAAATCGGAGGGTAAAATCACTGCGGCGGCAAAAACAGGCCCGGCCAAACATCCTCGCCCCGCTTCATCGCATCCTGCTTCCAAAAATTCGTACTGGTACCTGGCTGATAACATCCGGCAAATATAATAAGAGTTGTAAACGTGTTAGTAAAACAATTAGTATGATGTGTTTTTCAACATGCGGCTAACGCATCCTTTACTTAAAAAATTTTTAGCGTAAGCAGGGTAATATCATCAATGGGCTTGCTTTTATAAACGTTGCTCAAATAATCCAACAGCGCCTGGTTAAAATTATCGGGCGATAGCTCGCCATGCGCAAGCACAAAATCAAGTAATTTATCCTCATTCCATATTTTGGTGCTGGGCGATTCAAAATCCATGAGCCCATCTGTATAGTTAAAGATCAGGCTGCCGGGCTCCACATCAACTTCGCCCTCGTTTAAAAAAGGCAGATCTTCAAAAACCCCAATCATGGTGGTACCCAGTTTAAGCGGAATGGCTCCCCCTTCTGAATAAAGTATGGTTGGGTTGTGCCCTGCATTAATATAATTAAGCCGCCGTTTTTTTTGATTATATCGCGCAAGAAACAGGGTGATAAACCGTTCGCCCTTGGTATTGCTGAGTACAATTTTATTTAAACGGTCAATAATATTGGTCAAATCACCTTCAACCGCCGCCCAGGCATGCAGGCTGGCCTGGAAGTTGGCCATCAGTAAAGCAGCCGAAATACCCTTCCCCGATACATCGGCAATACACCATAAAAACTCGTGCTCATTAAGGCGGATAAAATCAAAATAATCACCGCCTATGTTTTGATGCGGAAGATACTTAGCCCCGATCTCCACACTTTCGTCCTTATGTTCACGCATGGGGATCAGCATATTTTGCACCTCCACGGCAAGCTCCATCTCGCGCAAAAAACGTTCTGATTGCAGCCGTTCGCGGAAAAGTTTTTTATTTTCAAGCGCCACAATAATCACGTTCATCAGCGTTTGGATGAAATTAAGATCATTGTTAAGCATCTCACCCGAGGTATTAAAATCGCCGATAAGGGCGTAGGCAAGTGCCTTGCTTTTGTGATATACCGGGATAAAGTAATTATATTTTTTAAGGACAGGGTCGCGGTGCCCGGCAATAGCTATAGGCGCTTTAACCTTACTCAGCTTTTTACACGCACGGGCCAGCACTACCGACGATTCAACGTCGCCGCCATACTTGGCTATACAGGCAAATTTATCATCCTTTTCAATCAAAAACCTGAGTTTACCTACCTGCAAATAGTTTTGCAGGATAACTTCCAGCATTTGAATGAGGATAGGAGTAGCGGTATTTTTGTTTATGGCCCGCGTAATTTCCAATAAAGAATTTAATTCCGACTGCCGTTTGAGCAAAAGCCTGATCAATTCGTCTTCGCCGGAACCGTCGTCTATATTCAGCATATTGATATAAGTACGCTGACTAAAATAGAAGAAATAATTTTTAAATACGAGTACTTTGTGATTTTATATCAAAGGCATCGCGCAAGCCAACAGTAACCAGGTTAAAAGCATAAACCAGCAGCATAATGGCCATACCGGGAATGATAGCCAAAAAAGCCGAATCCATAACAATATAACCATAATGTTCCTTGATCATGCCGCCCCAGGTTGGCATAGGCGGCTGTGCGCCAAAACCCAAAAAACTAAGGCCCGCCTCTAAAAGTATAGCCGAGGCAAAGTTTGAGGAGGCCAAAACCAGTATCGGCCCGGTTATGTTGGGTAAAATATGTTTAGCTATAATGCGCTTGTTGCTAAAACCCAATGCCCTTGCGGCCTCGATGTACTCCACCTGTTTAAGGCCCATTACCTGACCGCGCACCAGGCGCGCCACTTCAACCCACATGGAAAGGCCAACGGCTATAAATATTTGCCATAGTCCTTTACCCAACGCAAATGATATGGCTATCACCAGTAACAGGGCCGGCAGCGCCCATAAAATATTCATCAGCCAGCTTAATGAGGCATCAACCCATCCCCCAAAATAACCCGCTACCGCACCTATAGTTACGCCCAGCAGCATACTGATGATAACCGACATTAAACCCACAGCAAGCGAGATCCGCGTGCCCAGCAGCAGGCGGCTTAGCATATCCCGGCCATAACCATCAGTACCAAGCCAAAAAGTTTTAAAGCCAATGTTTTCTTCATAAACCCTTCCCCAAAACCTGCGATAAACACCGTCATTGGCTTCCCTCACAACAATTTGGCCGTTATAATTAAAAGTAACCCTCCCGTTTTTATAAACCGGCTTTTGCCCGGTCATTACCTCAAAAATATTGTAGGCTTTTTTCTCGGGCTTATCTTCATCGCCAATATATCCGTTAACGTAAATAGAATCTTTAACGAAATGATACCCGGTAACGGGAACTTCTTTATAAAACGACGGCTGCCCATACAGCATCCTGCTGAAAAAATTTACGGTATCAACAGCCTCCGCTTTCCTGAGCTTTAACATCATATAGGTTGAGCCCGGCTTTTTTATACTGAGCTGTATGATCATATTATTGGCCAGGGGCGTATCATCGGGCATAATGAGGTAGCCCAGTATCGCAACAAGCAGCGTGAGCAGGATAAATACAAGCCCGCCTACAGCAAGTTTATTACGCTTAAAAACACGCCAGGTGCGTTTTGCTGGTGTAATTTCGGCCAATGTGTTAATAGTTCATGTGTATTGGCTAAATATCGCTTAAATAGGAGCAATTAGCAATAAGGACAGGTTTCTTTACAATCAAATAGCCAAAAGCAGAAAGCTTAAGGCTGAAAGCTGAATTACAGCTGAAGCCGAAAGCATAAATGGAAGTTAAAAACGAAAAGCCCAAAGCCTATTAACTTAAACTATGCTTCGTCGCAAAAGGATGAAGCTTTAGGCCTTCAGCCTTGAGCTTTCGGCTTATTTAACGATTCTGCCTTTCCAGGCATACTTCTTATTTTTCCCTAAAAAACCGATAATAACGAAATAAAGGATATTAAGCGGCAAAACAAAGCTTACGTACAACAGCAGTTCGCGCCGTTTTAAGAAGTTCATGATCGGTGTCATGTATAACAAGTCTATCGCATATTTAATTCCGATAGTAAGCAAAAACAATTTCAGGAAACAGCTATCGAAAATACCCAGCACGGCTGTTAGCAATAGCATAAAATTACACAGCCAGATACTGAGCGCAAAAGCCACCATCTTTTTATTTTTGTACTTGGTTGATTTTGATGCCCAACGGCGCCGTTGCTGCATAAACTCTTTTAAATTAGGCTTTGCGTGGGTATATACAATTGCCTCGCGCCGTTTTAAAAAGGCTATCCTGCCGGGATAACGTTCTCCAACCTTGTGCAATAAAAGTTCATCATCGCCCGAGGCCAGATCATCGATGCCGGCAAAGCCGCCTACTTCATAAAATACATCTTTACGATAAGCAAAATTTGCCCCGTTACAGGTGGCAGCAAAACCATGACCTAAAAACGCGCCCCCCATACCAATAAGCGATGAAAAATCAAGTGTTTGCATGCGCTCAAATACCGATTGCTCCTGGAAATAAGTTACCGGCGAAGAAATCATAACCAGGTCATGCTGCTCATAAAAGCCAACTATAGTACGCAGCCATTGATTACCCATACGGCAATCAGCATCCGTTGCTACCATTAAGTCGCCTGTTGAAAGTTTAATGGCTTCGGCTATCGCTTTCTTTTTATAGGAGTTAAGTGTTTCACCAAGCTTAAGTTGCAACAGCTTTACGCCCTGTGCCGCATAACTGCTAATAATAGCTGCGGTATTATCGGTTGAATGGTCGTCAACAATAATGACCTCCACCAGGTGTTTGGGATAATCCTGGGCCAAAATATCTTCAATGGTAAGGTGAATCTTTTCTTCCTCGTTACGGGCCGCAATAAGCACAGTAACTTTGGTGCTAAATGTTTGGGCGATAACCGGAGGGGTGGTGACCTTTGCCCAGCCTATCCGGAGATAGATGAGCAACAGCACATAAAGCCCTATGGAAAATAATGAAATAATACTAATCAGCGCGGTCAAAAGAATTTGAGTTTTAAAACAAAAAACGATCCTAAAATAGCAGGAATAAATAAATTAATAAGCCATATTGACGATACACCGGCTATTACGGCGATATTTTGATCGGTCACATACACAAACAGGTGCGAAGCAGTAAAGCCGCGTACACCGATATCAAAAAGATCAAGCGAAGGGATAGCTGATGATACCACGAAAAAAAGCATCAGCATGAGCATCATGGGTACAACAACCATATGCGGCATTAACAACTGAAAAACCAGGAAATACTGCATTGAAAACGTGATATACCGCGCAATGCTAAAACCCATGATGTTGATAAGCTCGTGGGTGTGATACCGGCCCATTACTTCAAAAAAGCGGTGATATTTTTTGATGAACGGAACCCTGTCAAGCAAAGTAACCGCCCACTTGATATGAAAATAAAATATCAGCTGCATAGCTGCAATTACAACGCCGATAACAACTACCCCCCAGGCCAGCAATAAATTGGCATGAATAAAATTGACTACGAACCAGATCATGGCTATTACGCCCAAAACATTGGTTACCGAACCTTGGCTAAATGAACCTACGCCCATGGCAAAAATACCCGGAATACGTTTGCGGGGGGGTAAAAACATCACACGTCCGCCATATTCGCCCAGCCTGTTTGGTGTGGTTACTGCCCAGGTAAGGCCGCAAAAAACCGCCTCAACAGCTTCCCATAAAGAAATATTGATTAATGTTTTGGTTACATAGCGCCATTTAAGCGCTTCCAGAAACCAGTTTAAAAACATCAATATAACTACCAGTCCCATAACAATAACAACATGGGTAGTACTTATTTGCGATGCGAAATGTTCAAACTGCTTTAGGTCGTTATTCTTTTTGTTGAACTGCCGGTAAATAAACCACCCTGCAATTATCAATATACCGGCCTTAAGAAGATACGAAACAACCTTTTTAGCAGAACGTGTCAAGTAGATAAATTTTTATGCAATGTTACAAAAAAATGGGGCATGCCAAAGCTTGCCCCATACAACACGATACTGTTAATTTTGTTTACTTCAATCTTGCTTTTAAAAACACCAGCGTATTTGCATAAGCGTCTTTGGTAGCATCGCTGTTATAAATAGGATTGCTCGGGTTTGCAAAACCATGGTCGGCATCATACTGGTGCAGATAAACCTTTTTTCCGGCGGCTTTCATATCAGCATCAAATTTGGCTACAACCTTAGGGTTAATCCACTGATCTTTATTGGCGAAGTTCCCCAGCACATCGGCGTTTAAGGTTTTTAGTTTATTTACATCCTGTTCGGGCATGCCATAATACATTACACAAGCTACCGCCTTTTTACCCGCAAGTAAGCTGGTTTGCAAACTCCACCCGCCGCCAAAGCACCAGCCAACAGTAGCAATATGTGCTTTGGGGCCGGCATATGCTATGGCTCCGTTTACTATAGCGCGGGCCCTGTCGTCATTTACCGCTTGCATAAATTTCCCCGCGTCTTCGCGTGTGGCAGCTACCTTGCCGTCGTATAGGTCAAGGTCAATGATGTTGACGTTACCCAGGTCATTATAAAGCTTTTCTGATTCTTTTTTTACATAGTCATTAAGGCCCCACCATTCATGTATCACCAATAGATAATTGTTAGTAGGTTTTTTAGCTTTCATAAAAAATGCTGATGCCTGTTTCCCGTCGGATGTTTTGTAGGTGATGACCTCGCCTATACTGCTTTGAAAGCGGATTGGCAAAGGATTTTTGTGCGACAATTTGAACCGGGTATCGGAGGCCAGCATGGCAAACTGCTGTGTTGCCGATGGATTACTGCAGCAAACTATTTTGCGCTGCGCAGAAGTTATAGTGGCTATGCCGATAAATAATGTAAATAAGAGCAGTTTTTTCATAGGGTTCAATTTTATGTTAATTAACGCTGATGTGCGTTAAAACAATTACGTTGATAATATAGTTTTAGTTGCGGGGGTTAATGTGATTAACCGGCATAAATTTACGATAATGCATACACAATTACCTAAAATTTAATGCACGCCTGTTTATTATCCATTGAATCTTATGTGGGTAAAAGCACGTATATAATAATTATCAATATATATTAATATGCCTGTCCCGCCAATTCCTGATAATGAAATGGAAAGGCTTTTAAGCCTTTCGGAGTTTGATCTTGATTATACCGAACACAAAGACAGTTTTAAAGACCTGGCCAAGCTGGCAGCCAAGGTTGCCGGTACGGAGGTTTCGCTGGTTAACCTTATCGACTCCTATACCCAATGGAGCATCAGTGGTCATGGTTTAGAAATCGAACAAATGCCGCGTGAGGATTCGGTTTGTCAGTATACTATTATAGACGGAGAGTATTTTGAGGTTGAAGACTTACGGAATGACGAACGTTTCCGGGATAAATTTTATGTAACCGACGGACCCAAATTAAGATATTATTATGGCATACCGCTAAAGGTAGGCGACGATCATAATATCGGGGCCTTATGTGTGCTTGATAAAAACGTTAAAGAACTCACTCCCGAAAAGGTTGAACTTTTAAAGATCATTGCTAATGAAATACTAAGCAGGTTAAAAGACCTGAAAGTAATTAACAAACTAAAAAGTAAGCTTGCTGAAGCCAGCGAAATTCAAAAAAAGGTGGCTCATGATATCCGCGGGCCGTTAAGCGGGATCATCGGCCTCGCCCAGCTGATCAGCGAACAGGGAGAGGCAAACCAGATAGAAGAAGTGCTGGAGTTTACCAACCTGATCCATAAAAGCGGGCGGTCGATACTGGAGCTTGCAGATGAGATCCTGAGTGCTGATAAAAACGATCATAAACGCATATCCAATGGGGCGGAATTTAACCTGCTGGTATTTAAAGATAAAATTGAACGGCTTTTTATTCCACAAGCCCGCAATAAAAACATTTTGCTTACGGTTACAACCTCATCCGAATCGGAGCGGGTTCCCTTTGCCCGGAATAAACTATTACAAATAACGGGGAACCTCATCTCAAACGCCATAAAATTTACTCCGGCCGGCGGTTATGTTAATGCAGACCTGAGTCTCGAACTGAACGACCATACCCATATACTGCAAATCCAGGTGAAGGACAGTGGTGTTGGCATAGATGAAAAAGGTATCGAAAAAATACTGAAAGGCAATGCAGCGTCAACAGCAGGCACAACTGGCGAAGCCGGCTTTGGCTTTGGGCTGGCATTAGTAAAACATCTGATTGAAACCCTTAAAGGGACAATCAGTATCTACTCAAAACCTGGCGAAGGGACTGTATTTGAGGTAAGGCTACCGCAAAAAATGCAATAATAAAAGAACCTGTCCGGAGAATAATAGGGCATAAAGATTTGCGTAGGCAAAAAAATCCCTAAATAAGTTGTTTCCTGAAGGTAGATTATAGATGCAATGCTTAAGGTAAAATACCGGCCTAAAAGCCCGGTATTTTACCTTAGATTATATTTTTACCAGCTTTTGCCGCCGCCGCCACGGTTATCTCTTGAATAGCCGCCACCGCCACCGCGGTTGCCGCCACCGTAACCACCGCCGCCACGGTTACCACCACCGTAGCCACCGCCACTGCTTCTGCGGTCACCGCCTGGTTTTTTCTCTTCTGCCTGGCTTACTGCAATTGATCTACCTTTAACTTCAGAACCGTTTAGGCCGCTTATAGCTTGTTGTGCTGCCTCATCATCTGCCATTTCAATGAATCCGAACCCTTTGCTTCTTCCTGATTCCCTGTCAATAATAATTTTTACGGAGTTAACTTCACCATAAGCTTCGAAAAGCTGCTTTAAATCGGCTTCCCCTAAAGAAAAAGGAAGACTTCCTACGAATATGTTCATTAATATTTAGTTTTTAATGGGCATGCTTTGTTAATTACCCACGTTTTGTTAACATCAAATATAGTAATAGATATTTGATGATTACTGCATGTTTATGTGAATGAATGCTTTTATTTTAAAAAAAATATTTTTTTTGATCGTTTTGGGAAGATAAATCAAAAAAGCCAACCTATTAATACAAAGGTTAATTGCTTTTGTTTTAAAAGCGTGCTGTTTTTGTAAAATAAATATGTAAAGAAAGCGCTGTCAATATTTTTTTAATATTAACATAACAAAAATTTATTTTCCGGAGATAAATCAGCAGCAAAAATTTAAACTACCGATTCGATCTGGTAGCGTTTGCCATTCAGGGTAAACTCTTCCCCCGCTTTTTTACCGCTAAGCAGGTTTCCTACAGGCGATGCCGGCGACACCGCAAAATAAGTTTTGCCATCAAGCATTAAAGCGCCCGCGCTTATTGCCAGGTAAAAATTGCCCTTATTGGTAAATATCACACTGCCGGATTCGGCATGCATCGATACCCCGGTGGTATTGATGCGGTTTAAAGCCACCAATAGTTTGTTGGCTTCATTTAGCTGCGCCATATTGCGGTTGGTTTCCTGCTGCATCATTTCACGCCCGGTTTCATATTTATCACCCGCGCTGCTTTTGGTATCATCGGTTGACGCCCTTTGGGCATCGGCTATGGCAAGTTCCGCGGCCTCCATGATTTTACGCACATGATTAACACACAATTGATGTAATTCTTTCTTCAGATCGCCCATTTATGATATCAAACAAAAGACTAAAATAGGTGAAAAGATCAAATTTTATTGGCAGAAAAACTGCTGTAAAATAAAAGCCCCCTTGCACTCGCTGCTTGGGGGCTTTAAACCTAAACCTTATCACTATTTGCAGGCGTTAACCTACAAAGTAGATAAACGTTATTAAGTGCAATAATGGTATGTCAGCCTAATTAAAACTGACAAAATAATGATATTCGCACATTACAAGCCAGTCCTTAGTGTATATTAACAGCCTCATCTACAGTTTACCGGCAAAAAATTTAAGGGTTGAAATAATATGTTTTGCCCAGTATGACCACTCGTGTCCGCCCTGGTTTTCTTCATAAATATGAGGAATCTTCTCCTTATCCAGCTTTTTATGCAGGTCACGATTATAATTAATCAGCAAATCATTTATACCGCAATCAAACCGAACAGGCGGCAGCTGGGCCCTGTATTTTTTAAATGTTGCAAACACATCTTCATCGGCCACAATATCCTGTGCATAGGTTTTTAAGGGCTCGCCGGCAAAAAGTTTGATTTGCGGCAAGCTTGTTATAGATGAGAGGCCCGAGATAGCTTTAAATTTATGCCCGTATTTTGCGCCTATCCTCAAAGCACCGAAGCCGCCCATAGATAAGCCCGCTATAAAAAGCGGTGAGTTTTGCTTTGCACCGGGAATGTTTTCCATTACAGCAGTTGGAACATCCTCGGCTATCCATTGCTCAAAATTAAAGCCGCTATGTGGCAAATAACCTGAGCCATCACCCCAAAGCCCGTCTGACGGCATGGCTAATATCATTTTTGGCAATTCGCCTTTTTCAATCAGCTCATTGGTTTTTAAATGAACGCCCCCGCTCATGGCCCAGCTCCAGGCGCTGCCATATACCCCGTGCAGTAATATTACAATAGGTAAAACCTCGTTTTTATTGGCTCCGGGCGGAACGTATACGCAAATATCACCCCGGCCCTTTAAATTGGGCGTTTTTACAGTTATAAACCGTAGCTGATTACTTTCATATTGCGGATTGGAAATTTCTGTTGTTTTAAATGGCATGAGCTTTTTTAGTCGAACACGATAACCCCTTTGGCATTCCTGCCTTTCAGCATGTCATCAAAAGCTTTATCAAGTTCGTTTATAGAATATGTACGTGTAATCATTTCTTCAAGTAATAAGTGCCCGCTGGTATAATGTTGTACTATATCCCGAAAATCAATTTGCGGGCGGCACTTACCATAAAGCGGGTTAAGGTAAATCTTATCCCATTCAAAAAGGCGCATATCAATGGTGATGTCCTGTTCAATACCGCTTACCTGTACGGCCGTACCGGCATTGCGCACCATAGCTAAAGGGGCTGCTCCCAATTCGGGAATAGCGGTGCATTCAAAAGCATAATCGGCCCCGCGGCCACCGGTAAGTTTTTTTACTTCTTCGGCGGCCTTAAGGAGGCCTATATCATCTTTCGTGGCTAAAATAGTGTGTGTTGCACCAAACTTAACAGCCATTTCAAGCCGGGTGGGGTTAATATCAATGGCTATGATCATACCTGCGCCGGCAATTTTTGCACCTTGTATCACATTAAGGCCAACACCGCCGGTACCCAGCACCACTGCCGATGAACCTGATTTTAGTTTAGCCGCATTCACCACAGACCCATAACCCGTCATTACGCCGCAACTGATGATACTTGCCGCAGGGAATGACATGGTTTCCGATGTGTTTTTCACCACTGCCGACTCTTTTACCAAAGTATATCCGGCTATGGTACCGATATTGAAAGACCTTAAAATGGGATCCCCATTAAGCGTTGTTCCGTCAAGGCCGGCATGGCCCGGAGTGTAGCCATTCCCGCCGGCTGCAACCGGCGAGGCTACTTCACACAAATGCAGATTATCCTCCAGGCACTGAAAGCATTTGCCGCAATGCATGGCCCAGTTTAAGATCACCTTATCGCCAGGTAGTACACTGCTAATATTTTTCCCAACCGAAACCACAATACCAGCACCTTCATGCCCTATAATGAACTGCTTTCCCCAGCTTAACGAGTCATGATCGGTATGGCAAAGTCCCGCTGCTTTTATTTTAACCAGCACTTCATCATCTTTCGGTTCGTTCACCACAATATCCTGTACCGAAAAACCACCCTTTCCATTGGCAATAGCCGCCTTGCATATTATAGCCATAATTGAAGGATATGTTAAACGCTTTTCATGCGCCATTAAACCAGTTGAGCAAATAATAGCAACCACTATAGCTTGCCATATTAGCAGTGCTGGATTCGCCAAACCTATGTAACAAAAGTAGGTTAAGCCATGATTCTAAAACTTTAGCAAATTGTCCAAAAAGTGGCCTATATTATCCTCGCAGGCGCTTTTTCTTGCATTTGACAATATTTTTAAAGGGTCGCCGGATAAAATACACCAGTTTTTCACACCTGTAGTTATTGTTAATAATCAACCCTTTACGTTACTTTAAACTCCAATTATAACAAACCATGAAACTAAATAAGCTTTTTATCCTGGGCTGTTTATCGTTTGGCTTTATCCCCGCCGGCGTTAAGGCCCAAACGGGAGCGCTGGGTAATAACGAAATTATTTACCATGTATTCCAGCGAAGTTTTTACGATAGTAATGGCGATTATCACGGCGACCTGAATGGCATCCGCAAAAAGCTTGATTATATACAGGAACTCGGGGTTACGTCAATATTGCTTACCCCACTTTACCAATCCGCTTTTTATCATAATTACTTTGCCATTGATTTTGAGAAGATCGACCCGAAATATGGCTCCCTGGCCGACTACCTTAAACTGATCAAAGAGCTGCACCGCCGGGGGATGAAATTTTATATGGATATGGAAACCCAGTATGTAACCGAAGATTCCCGCTGGTGGAAAGAAGCCTTCGGAAATCCCAAATCAAACTACAGTGATTATATTTTATGGGATGATAAGGACAACAAAAAGCCGTCAACCATAGTATATAACCTCACGGGGCTGACAGGTTACGACAGCGTAACCCGCAAAATAACTACCGCAAATCTTAACAGCGAGGCTTCTAAGGCTTATAATCTAAAATTGTTCAGCTACTGGATAGACCCTAATGGTGATGGCAAATTTGATGATGGAGTAGACGGTTTCAGGCTTGACCATATGATGGACGACCTGGATAATAAAGGCCGTCTTCCACATTTATTCGATACTTTCTGGAACCCTTTACTAACCAAGCTAAGGACCATCAACCCTAAAATTAAAATAGTAGCTGAACAAGCCAACTGGTTTAGTCTTGGTACTGAATACCTGGAACATGGCGGCGTTGACCGGGTATTTGGGTTGCGGCTGTGTTTTGCTATCCGATCGTTTGATAAAAAGCTGCTGTTGGCCAATGCCGATTCAACGCTGACTATGCTGCCGCCCGGTAAACAACAGGTAGTTTTTATTGAGAACCACGATGTGCCGAGGTTTAGCTATGCGGTTAAAGGCGATCTGGCTAAACTAAAAGCTGGCTGTGCATTTAACCTGTTAATGGGCGGCATTCCATCCATTTACTACGGACAGGAGTTGGGCATGACCGGCACCACGGCAAATTTTGGCGCTACCGATGCCAATGAAATTCCCGACAGGGAAGCTTTTGAATGGTACAGAAGCGATACAGGCAAAGGCATGGCCCTGTGGTATAAACAAACCGGCCCCTGGAAAGATCAGTTTAATAACGATAAGCCTAATGATGGTATCTCCCTCGAAGAAGAAAAACAGGACCCAAACTCATTATGGCATTACTATAAACAGATGATCGCCATCCGCAAAGCAAATCCCGCTTTTGCTGACGGCAGTTATAAAACCATCGGCAATGATAATGATCATGTTTTTAGCTTTATAAGGAAGGATGCCGGACAAACTATACTGGTGGCAATAAACCTGTCGGATAAAGAAACAGGAGCGACTTTTGAAGCCGGAGGCAATCCGGTTAATATTATTGGGGACGCAAAACCGGTAGCAAAGGGAGGAAAGCTGGCGGTTAATTTGCCAGCGTTTGGGGTGGAGGCTTGGGAGTTGAAGTAAAAACCTGCGCCCGTTTAAAACTTGCGCTCGTTTGCAACGAGCGCTTAATATGGTTCGGTGATTGTATCGCCGGTCGCGTTATAAACGCAAACCCAAGTTAAGAACTGAAGTAGCTGGCACAAATAAAAAAAACGTCATTGCGAGGAACGAAGCAATCCCAAACTATACAAAGCGGCTCTGCTTATCGGGGATTGCTTCGTTCCTCGCAATGACGGATTCATTAAACTTCTTACATCGAAGCCGAAGCTTTCACATTTTCCATGCCGTAATGTTTCAGGATATCATCAGGTACACCTGTCCATTTGCCGGGTTGGTTACCTGCGTAGCCAATATCTTTCACCCCGATTTCGCTGGTGAAAAAGCCCGAAGCAGTAAGATCGCGCATGCGGTTGAAGAAAGCTACGCCCTGGGCCATTTCTGGTTTGGCTTTTTTAGGGTAAGCGATCATATCAATTAGCTGGATCTGCTGATCTTTAGTGCAGTCGGTAAATGGCTTGCCGAAACGGTTAAGGCATTGCAAATCGAGCCAGCGTAAACCACCACGCATGGGAGTTTGATGATCGGGCATATCTTTTACAATAAACTCTATAAAATCCGGCACCTTGGCATCAGATGCGCTGCCCGATTTTTCATCTTTTGGGATAATGATATCGGCCAGCACAGTGATGGTAGCCATTTCGGCGGCGGTGAAAAATTTATCGGCATGCAGTTTTTTATCCCGCTCAACTTCAAACGGCTGGCGACCTACTTCATCGCCGGCTGCCGCGGTGGTTGTTTCTTCCGCGCCTTTTTTTGTATCGGTTTTACAGGCCTCCAGTAATAATCCTGCCGAAAGTGTACCCAAGCCCAGGGCTTTGAGGGAGTCACGTCTGTTCATAAAATTGTTATGTTAGCTTGTTAAACGTTTAATTTTTTTCTTTCCTGAATAATGTATTCTGCGGTACGCATTGACAATGCAAGGATTGTCCATGTTGCGTTTTTATCCCCTTGTTGTACAAACGGAGCGGCATCAACCACAAACAGGTTTTTACAATCATGCGCCTGGCACCATTTATTTAGCGCCGATTTTTTAGGGTCGTTACCCATGCGGATAGTACCAACTTCATGAATGATCTTACCCGGAGCTTCCAAACCATAATTGGTTTCAGGACCTTGCGGCGGCCCGTATATGGCTCCGCCCATGTTATGCATAATTTCCTGGAAGGTTTCCTGCATGTGCTTAGCCTGTTTAATTTCTTCAGGAGCCCATTTGTAATGGAAACGCAACACCGGGATCCCGTATTTATCAACTACGTTAGGATCAATTTCGCAATAGTTATCATAACGGGCAATAGCAGTACCACGACCGGCCATACCAAATTGGGTACCATAAAAACGGCGGTAGTCATCTTTCAATGATGCTCCGTAACCACCGGCCTCTTTCATTTTACCGTCGCGACCAGGGACAACACCATTCATGTTCTGGATACCACCGCTGAAACCGTACGATGGCATATGTAAACCACCGCCGTATTCAATGTGATAACCGCGAGGGAAATCCAGTTTTTTATTATCAAGCCACCATGGCGAGTAGATGTGTACACTGCCAACGCCGTCTTCATTATAACGCTTGCGGTCCATCAACTGTGGAAGGAAACCACCGGCGCTTGAGCCTGTTGAGTCATGCAAGTAACGACCAACAACACCACTGCTGTTAGCCAAACCGCCCGGGTGCTGGGCCGATTTCGAGTTAAGCAGGATCCTGGCCGATTCGCCTGCACTTGCACCAAGAATAACTGTTTTAGCGTTAACCTGGTACTCCTGCATATCCTCTTTATTAACATATGATACGCCAGTAGCCAGGCCTTCGGCGTTGGTTATTACCTCGCGCACCATAGCATTGGTAATAACTTTTAAGTTACCGGTTTTAATAGCCGGGATTACCAAACATGACGATGCCGAGAAGTCACCATAAACTTTACAACTGCGACCGCACTGCCCGCAGAAGAAACATGCGCCACGGTCTTTATTGCCCGGTAAAGCTTCTGTTAATACCGAACCACGGCCCGGAATAATTTTAACGCCAGCTTTTTGAGCACCTTTTACTATATAAAGCTCATTAAGTCTTGGTTTTGGAGGAGGCAGGAAAATACCATCCGGTTCGTTCTCCAAACCTTCTTTGGTCCCGTAAACACCTATCATACGGTCAACCTTATCATAGTATGGCTTAACATCATCATAGGTGATTGGCCAATCGTCGGTAAGGCCGTCTTTGGCCTGGAAATCACGCGGGCCCATCCTTAACGAGATCCGGCCCCAGTGATTGGTACGGCCACCCAGCATCCGCGAGCGGAACCAGAAAAACTCTGTTTTATCTTTGGTAGTGTAAGGTTCGCCGTCGATTTCCCAACCGCCATAGGCAGCGTCAAAATCGCCGAAAGGACGGGTAGTACCGGCACCGCGGCGCGGCGACTCCCATGGCCATTTTAACTGTTGTGAATCTTTAGCAGGGTCAAAGTAAGCACCGGCCTCAAGCATTAAAACTTTTATCCCGGCGTTGGCCAATACGTAACCGGCCATACCCCCGCCGGCACCCGAACCAACAATCACCACATCATAGGTGGCTGATGATTTTTTAATTTGCAGATCGCTCATATTATATCAAAGTATCCTTCTTTCTTATAGGGAGAGGAAATTACACATGCCTGGAGCATGTTAAAACACAATTTAAGTTATGGTAAAGATATGAACAGGCCACTATATAAGCATCCTGTTCATAAAAAATATTAAAGCTCTTTCAGTTTAATGTTACGGTAGCTAACCAGGTGACCGTGATCCTGCAAAGCAATATGGCCTTTAGGATATTGGGCAAAACCTTTCCAGTTTTTAAACTTGCTATCAGCTAATACTTTGTTCCATTCGTCGCTGCCCATTTTTACATCAACAATTTGGGTGCCGTTAAGCCAGAAAGTAAGCTGACCATCTTTTTTACGCAGCTTCACTTTATTCCATTCGCCGGCCGGCTTGCATACATCTTTTGAAGGGGCAATCATATCATACAATGAGCCGGCAAGGTGGTTGGCTTTTTTGTTGTCGCTCGCATCTTTATTATCAAGCACCTGCATTTCCATGCCAGTTAAGTAAGTTGCGCCAAATTGAGGGTCTTCATGCACCCCGAAAATGATACCGCTGTTACCCTCTTTGCTGATGTTCCACTCTAAGGTAAGTTCGTAGTTTTCGTACTCGCCATCGGTAACCAGATCGCCATGACCTTCTGCTGCCTGCGGATCGAGTTGCAAAGCACCGTCGACAACCTTCCAGCCCACAACGTCCTTTTTTAAGTAGGTGTGCCAGCCATTGGTGGTTTTCCCATCGAACAGTTTGGTTTGTGCCGATACCGACAGGCAAAAAGCCGGGATGGCCATCAGGCCAAGCATGATTTTTTTCATAAAATTATAGTTGTTTTTATAGTATCAGAACCGCCATTAAAATAGCGTTGGTTGGTTGCGGCGGCTCCTGTTGGTTTCATTGTTTTGCTTTGTACAAGGTATCTGACTTAAAAAGTATAAAACTGTTTAAGGGCATATTTTGATAAAACGTTTTAATTGCAAATTAAGTGAACATTTTTTTAGGTCGGGTTAAATATATCGGCTTTTTTTTAATGCTAAAACGATTATCGCAAAAATAAAGTATAAGCCTGCGAAAACCGAGGTAAAAGCTTGGTTACAATGGATAATTTATGGTAGATGGATAACACAGAAAGGGTATCTGATTGTAACAAATGAGGTGCCCCAATTTTTTGATTCCCACAAAAAAGCGAAAAACCATCGGCCGGTATTTTTTTAAAAACAGTAATGTTCCATTTTTTGAGAGTGAAACAGCGGAACGCCTTTTTTATGAAACACATTGATAATCAGCCACCACAAAACACCACAAAACAACACTAAACAACTGATTATCAGTGAGTAAAACCTGAAGAAGTGGCTTTAGGTGTTTCATATGCGGGCCTTAAAAACCCTATTTAATTTAGCTGTTTTTCATAGATTTTAAAGGTTTTTGGGATTAAACGGAAAGAATAGGGCCGCGTACTGACAAAATTCCGTCACCATAATTCCGGGTGGAAATGTGTTGTTTTGCCCCAGGGGCAAAATAAGCCTGGGCTTAACAAACGCTATACCCGCGCCGGCTTGAGGCCGGTTGAGAAACAGCCAACAAGTGCACATAATTTCCGGTTAATGTCACAAGATGCCGATTACCGATACATTTACTTAATGCTGACATATGCCCAATTGCAAAAAAACTTATAATAGGTAATATTGCGCCATTGTGGTTAACCGTATTTTAACACATAGGATTAATCATAAATAACTATAACCCAAGCATTATCGGTAATTAACACTTACTACATTGATCAATTTTTATTTTATAAAACCTGGTTTCAAGAAATCTGGTTTAACGTTTGCATTAAAAGCAATTTGCATACTTTTTATTTTTATTACTGTTGACAATTTCACAACGGCTGCGAATACCCGCACAGCTACCCCGGCCGATACACTGGCCGACAGCGCACTGATGAAAAAGCGGCTGATTAACCAGGCATTTGATTACATTTACGAGCAAAACCTGCGGGTATCAGAAGGAGGAAACGATTACTTTAACAAAATAAAAACCCAGCTTACTGCCGATCTGGCACCGAACTTTGTTTTATTCAGCACGCCAAAGTCGCGGTTCTTTTTCGTCTTTACTCCACGGGTGAAGATCCGCCTGCTGGCCTCACATGGCGCACCGGTAAAATCGCCAAGCTTTATGCCGGGCGGTACGGTGTATTTCAGGGTGAACGAGGACACTTACAATCCAAAGTTCTTTTCGTTCGGTTACTCACATCATTCCAACGGCGTACGCGGACCATCACTTAATCCCGACGGCAGCTTTAACCGCGATAGCGGCAAGTTCACCACCAACTTTTATACTTTAACTTATTACAGCGGCAAACGCTTTGATAAAAAAGACCTGATCATCAACCGCTATGACAACCTGGGTTTAGAGGTCCACGCCGGTTTGTTTAACCTTGGCTTGTCCGAAGGCTTGAAAGATCATTATGGCTTTATCCGCATTAATGGTAGTCGTATGTACAACTTCGCCAAAGCCTATACCGACCCTATTGACAAGAACAAAAAAGTATACCAAAACTGGCAGCGCATCCGGTTCGACTTTACCTATATTGTCGATAAGTACGATAATTACTCAACTTTTGATTTTAAGAAGCGTTTAAACGTCAGCCTGAAATACTATTACCAGTTTCCGTTTATGCCTGATGCTGCCCTTATGGTTGGCGGAGGTTACCGCGGGCAGGATGATTATAACCAGTTTTTCGAAGACAGCTACGGTTATGTTACCATTGGCTTTGCAACAAGCCTGAGTTTTCATACACATAAGTAAAAAAACTACGCCGGCGCTCGGCTCCAGCCGGGTGGCAACTATTTCCAGGCCTCTGGCCTGTATAACGGGGCTTCGGCGGCCAGAGGCCGTTTGATAGTCAACACCCGGCAAGAGCCGGGCGTTAGCAAAGGGGAAAAGAGAAGCGGTTTCGCAGGCGAAACCGCTTCTCTTTTTTTATCGCTGCCGCAAGCCTCCCGGCTTGTGGCCCGCATGCTTAGTAACAGACACGACAATCCATCGCATAACCCTCTTTTTTGTACATTTGCCGCATGGCATCCATTAAACCATCCGTACCCAAGGGCACCCGCGATTTTTCACCTGCCGAAATGGTGAAACGCAATTATATTTTCGATACTATTAAATCCGTTTTCCGCAAATATGGCTATCAGCAGATAGAAACACCCACCATGGAAAACTCATCAACCTTAATGGGGAAATATGGCGAAGAAGGGGATAGACTGATATTTAAAGTATTAGACAGCGGAGAATATCTTGAAAAAACATTAACATATAAAAAGCTATTAGATCTTTCAGGTCAAACACTCCATCAAAGACAACTTCAGGACAAAGTTCTTGCATCGATGGATTCAAAAACAAATTCGGATACGCTTAATTCAACAATATTAGCAGCGCAAGGAAAGCAAAGTGAGATTGAAAGCCAACTGATTTATTTTATAAATGAGTCCTTAACGTCAAAGAGAATAACTTCAGAAATCTCCGAAAAAGCCCTACGCTATGACCTTACCGTGCCTTTTGCCCGTTACGTAGTTCAACACCAAAACGAGATCACTTTTCCATTCAAACGTTTCCAGGTGCAGCCGGTTTGGCGTGCCGACAGGCCCCAACGTGGCCGTTACCGTGAGTTTTACCAATGCGATGCCGATGTGGTAGGCTCTGATTCACTACTGAACGAAGCCGAGTTTATCATGATCTATGATGAAGCTTTAACCCAACTTGGCCTTAAAGACTTCAGCATTAAAATCAATAATAGAAAAATACTATCAGGAATTGCGCAAGTTATAGACAAAGCTGATAACATCATTGATTTAACTGTAGCCATTGACAAACTGGACAAGATCGGCCTCGATGGCGTGATTAAAGAACTGCTTGAAAAAGGTTTTACCGATGCCGATATCGACAAACTAAAACCTGTTATCCTGTTGGAAGGCAACAACACCGAAAAGCTGGCAAACCTTCGGGAAGCATTAGCCCAATCAGAGATCGGCTTAAAAGGCTGCGACGAAATAGAAACCGTTTTCGGCTATATAGAACGCTGCCCGCTTCAAACCGCTAAGCTTGAATTGGACATCACCCTTGCGCGCGGCTTAAACTATTATACCGGCGCCATCTTCGAGGTGAAAACCAACGAAGTAAATATGGGCAGCATTGGCGGCGGCGGACGTTATGACGACCTTACCGGCATGTTCGATAGCAAACAACGCCTTACCGGTGCCGGCATCTCCTTCGGGGCCGACAGGATCTATGACGTACTGGAAGAACTAAACCTTTTCCCGGCCGGCAGCAATCAAACCACGCAGGTACTTATATGCAATTTCGATAAAGAAGGCGAACTTTATAGTTTACCTCTATTACAGCAGCTCCGCCGCCATAATATCAACACCGAACTCTATCCGGCAGGTGCGAAAATCAAAAAGCAGATGGAGTACGCTAACAACAAAAACATCCCTTATGTGGTAGTTATCGGCGACGATGAAATGCAAACCGGGTTATTGACATTTAAAGACATGGCAAGCGGGGTTCAGGAGAAATTGACGGCGGATGAGATCGTAGCAAAACTGAACCGGGATTAAACGGTTTTTCTTGGATTGACAGAATTTGATTTGTACGCGTCTTATTTTCATTTCCCTTTATAGTTCAGAACAAATAACAAAGCCGGGGAAGACTTACGAAGTTTTGAAAACTTCGTAAGTCTGGATTCTACAACATGTCATGGCACCAATCGAAGGGTCGCGCGCAGAGTCCCAGCCCACCACGCTTCGAGAACCTACCCATGACATAATAAATAAAGAATGTTCCCGTCAGCAGGTAAGCTTCGGGTGAAAGCGGACAGAACAATGGTGGCCTTGAGCGCAGGAAGGGGCATAGCAAGTTTTGCAGAAGCATTGGGAAAGCGCGAGCGTAGCGGGGCAAAATATTGCAGCCGCGGTTCTGCCCGTTTTGCAGGGCAAAGGCCGGCGGGGCTGTGGAGTGGGTGAGCGCAAAGAAGCCTATCTGCTGACTTGACTTTTTGGATACTTTTGTGTCAAGACAAACGGCGGAGCCTTCTTGAGCACCTTAAAAAATGAACAATAGCGAAAAACGTATCTGGCCCCGCGCGGCCAAGAGCGCGACGATGCAAGTTCGATACCACTAAGCACCTTGTCTGGCTATAAGAGATTGCTTTATAACTCAGCAATGACGTGGAGGAGATGTCATTGCTCCTTCAGAATCCAACGGATTTAAATCATTCAGCATGACACCCCTTTTTCTCCTCGTGTGGCGACGCGTCACCCTGAGTTTACCGAAGAGTCGTGCGCAGAGGCCTGGCCGCCATGCTTCGATAAGCTCAGCATAACACCTGTTTTGTCCCTAATGTTTCCTATCCTTTTTTCTCTCCCTCATTCTTTTTCAAATGCCCTTCAAGCTGCGGGTTTTGAGGTGGAAGTGTTTTTACGCGGTGTTCAACCTCGGTTTGTTGAACATGAACGGCGTAATCTGCGGGCTCAATATGGCTCCCGCTGGCCTCGGCGAATACCTGGGTAAACTCGGCACCGATGTACAATATGGCCGATGTATAATAGATCCAAACCAATATCACAATAATAGAACCCGCTGCGCCATAGGCCGACCCTTGCGCGGTATATTGGATATAAAGACTGATGAGATACTGCCCTATCATAAACAGAATTGCTGTAAATACCGCGCCGCTGCGCACATCGCGCCATTTGATTTTAACATCGGGCAAAAACTTAAATATAATGCCAAACAAGGTAGTGATCACCACCAGGGTAATGCCCAGGTTTAGCACCTGTACAAATACTTTCGTAAAAGAATCGATACCGGGAAAAAAATGTTGGATCTGATCCTTCAGGGCACTTATGACCAGGTTAATAATAAGCGATGCCAACAATAAAAAGCCCAGGCTAATGATGAGCGAAAAGGACACAAACCGGTTTTTTAGCAATTGCATCCAGCCGCTTTTAGGCTTGGCTTTAACCCTCCAGATTATATTAAGTGAATCCTGGATCTCGATAAAAATACTGCTCGCGCCCAATAAAAGCGTAACCCCGCCAATAATAACCGCTATGCCCGATTTCCCCGACAGCGCAAGGTGCTTTAAGGCATCCTGAATCTGTGCTGCCGGCGTTTTGCCAACATAACGAACAATTTCGGGGTACAACCGCTCCGTTGCGGCATCCCGTCCAAAAACCAGGCCGGCTACCGATATTACAATAATTAATAACGGGGCAATTGAAAAAACGGTGTAATAAGCCAGCGAGGCGCTTAATTTTAAGCCATTATCTTTTGAAAAGCCCGTGAACGATGCCAGCAGAACCTTCCATAGTTGTTTAAAGTATGCTTTGCTTAAAAATTTCATGCCTGTTTTTTGTAGATTAACCCTGCTTATGTACGGTTAAGCAATATTAATGCCTTTTGTATGGTTTTGTAATAAAAGTTGTAAGTTTTGAAACAGGGCTGCCTAACATATTATAAACTCTGAACGGGAATATCCAGCAACTCATACCCGGCCCAGCCTATAAAATCATAATGCCACCATTCGGTTGACAGCACTTTAAAGCCGTATTTGGCCATTACTGTTTTCAGCAGCTCGCGGTTTGTAATTTGCTGCTGCGGTAAATCCATATAGTTTGCCCCGGCCTTACGGCTAAAGCTATCAAAGCCGGTTGGCATATCCAGTTCTTTGCCGGTTTTAATATTGATAAGGGAAAGGTCAATAGCGCAGCCACGGTTATGCTTCGAGCCTTTGCGTGGATCGGCTACAAAGTTAGTATCGGGGGCCATTTCATAAAAATTAACGGTAACCGAATATGGCCGATAGGCATCATAAATTTTAATACCGAGTCCCTGCATTTTTAATTCGGCTTCAACCTGTTGAAGCGCCTTCACTACGGGCAGACGCGCAAAAGCTTTGCCAGTAGTATACATGCGGCGGTGCATGAAATTGTTGGTTGTAGCATACCGCAGGTCTAAAATAATTTCGGGGATATATTTCTTTATTTCCACCAGCTGTTTATCCGGGCTTGCTTTAACCTGTAGTTTATAGCGGGCAATACCATAAATTTTTGTACTGTCGATATATTTATAATGCTGCGCATTAACGCGCAAAGCACACGCGACAAATATCAGCAATATCAAATACCGGCGATTCATATTACTGTTTACCTGTGCGATACGATCAGCAAATCGAGGTCTTTGCAGGGAATCGAAAAACGCTCGCCAATGTGTTTATTGGTAAGCTGGCCCTGGTAAATATAAACCGCGTTACGCACCCCCGATTTTTGCCAGATGAGGTTTTTGATGCCGCCCATATCGCCAATATCAAGCAGTATCGGTGCAAAAATATTGGTGAGCGCATAGGTAGCGGTACGGGCCACACGCGATGCGATGTTAGGCACACAATAATGAATTACATCATATTTGCGAAAAACGGGGTGGGTATGATTGGTAACTTCGGATGTTTCAAAACAGCCGCCCTGGTCAATACTTACATCAATGATCACCGAGTCGCGTTTCATGCGGCTAACGGTAGCTTCAGAAATAATGCAGGGGCTGCGGCCATCTTCGGCACGGAGCGCGCCTATGGCCACATCGCAGGTGGTGATGGCTTTTTCTAATACAATAGGCTGTACCACCGATGTGAAAACGCGGTTGCCGATATTGTTTTGCAGGCGGCGGAGTTTGTATATCGACGGATCGAATACCTTAACCTCGGCACCCAATGATATGGCGGTGCGTGCCGCGTATTCGCCCACGGTTCCGGCACCCAGAATCACGATTTCGGTTGGCGGAACGCCGGTTATGCCGCCCAACATCAGGCCTTTGCCTTCAAAAACATTGCTTAAATATTCGGCTGCTATAAGTATGGAAGTAGCGCCCACAATTTCGCTCATGGCCCTTACCACCGTAAGGGTATTGCCCTCATCGCGCAAATGCTCAAAACTTAGCGCGGTGATCTTTTTGGCCATCAGCGCCTGAATGCTTTCGGCCTTGAGCGTAGCGATTTGCAGGGTAGAGATCAGGAGCTGCCCGGGCTTCATCAGCTCAATTTCATGAGTGGTAGGAGGGGCTATTTTGATAATGATATCGGCCTCGTAAACTTTTTTGGTATCATATACTATCTGGGCGCCCTGCTCACTGTAATCCTTATCCGAAAAATTGGCGGCCTGTCCGGCATTACTCTCCAGCATTACCTCGTGGCCGTTATTAACCAGCAGCGCTACCGACAGCGGGGTCAACGGCACGCGGTTTTCCTGGAAGGAAACCTCTTTGGGAATGCCGATGTATAGCTTGTTCTTTTTGCTTTTTACCTCCAGCAACGACTCCTGGGGCTGCAACATTGCTTGCTTGGCAATATCCGAAAACCCGCTATATATCCCTGAACTCATGATGTGTTTTTTTTAAGGCTGTTGAAGATAAGAAAAAACGATGTATGATAAAACTAAATATTTTCCATGCTGATGCTGCGCGAGGTGCTGTCCAAAACCCGGATCCGGATATTGGTGTAACGGTTCGGGAGCAGGTCGGGAATTTTTTCGGGCCACTCAATAAAGCAGTAGGCATCGCTGTAAAAATATTCCTCATAGCCCATATCCAATGCTTCTGTTTGATTTTTAAGACGATAGAAATCAAAATGAAAGATCCTGCTGTCGCGGCCGGTGTATTCGTTTACGATAGAAAACGTAGGACTGGTTGGCTGTTCTGTTACGCCGAGCTCTTCACATAAAGCTTTGATGAGCGTTGTTTTGCCAGCCCCCATTTCGCCATAAAAAAGAAAAATTTTATTCCCCGCCGAGTTGGCCAGGATGGCTTCGGCAGCCTGCGGTAATTGAGATGTTGAATTTACAGATAGTTGCACGTGTAATAAATTTAAGTACGTCATTGCGAGGAACGAAGCAATCGCGAACAATACAGAGCGGACCTGTAAGTAGGGGATTGCTTCGTTCCTCGCAATGACGTTTTTATGCTTAGTGGCACTGATTCAAAAATACTCAAAATCCCTAAATTATAAATTAGCCGTCAGAGCTTTAAAAAAAGCCTCCTTAACCTCTATATGTGGGATATGCCCGCAATTATCAAACTCGATGAGTTTGCAGCCGGGGATCTTTTGAGCCGTTTCGGGCCCTAATATTTTATACTGTCCATGTTTGGCTTTTTCTTCGTCGCTAAGCAGGGCCTTGCCTACTATGGTTTTATCCTCTTTGCCTGTAAACAACACTGTAGGCACTTTAATGAGCCCAAATTCGTAACAAATCGGCTGCTCGTAAATCATTTCAAAAGTGAGCGCTGCGACTTTGGCATAGCGGGGAAAATCGGCGCTTTTGCTTACGCCGGCGCCAATCGCAACCAAATAATCGTATTCGGGTTTCCAGGTGGTGAAGTAAGATGTTTGATAATACTTCTTAACACTCTCGTAGCTGGTTTTTAATTCTGTTTTGTAATCGTCTTCGGCGCTTGCATAGGGAACAAATGTGCGGTAATCTTCCAGGCCGATCGGATCTTCAAGCAGCAATTTTTCAACCCTGCCGGGATACATGAGCGTAAACCGGGTGGCCAGCATCCCGCCCATGGAGTGGCCCATTAAAGTAACCTTTTGAACCCCTAAACTATCCAGCAGGTTTTTGTTAAACCTTGCCAGCTGATGAAAGCTATAGTGAATAAACGCTTTTGATGATTTGCCAAAGCCTATCTGGTCCGGCACAATCACCCGGTAGCCTTTGCTGCTGAGCACGCGGATTACATCTGCCCAATAATAGCCGCCAAAGTTTTTGCCGTGAAAAAGCATTACCGATTTGCCATTTGGAGCAGCCGGTTTTACATCCATATAGGCCATGCGCAGATCCTGCCCTTCAACTTTTATGGGCATAAAATTTACCGGATACGGGTATTTTACATTTTCGAGCGTAATAGAAAGCGTATCGGTTTGGGCATTTGCCGCCATGCCAGCTGATACCAGAAGGAGAAGTATAAGTATTTTACGCATACAGAAAAATACAGAAGACAGAAGTAAATGTTTGCCCCCGGGCCTGCCAGCCGGCGAGTTTGACCTGGTGATGACCAGGAAGGTACATGTAATCCCTGCACGGGCAGTCGCACAATACGTGCGCCAACCGAGGGGCAGGAAAATAAAAAAGTCCCGCCGGGCAGCAGGACTTTTTATATGAAACATTATTAATGATTAATTGATGGACAATGGCAAATAAATACCGAAGGTAATATTGCGCCCCATATTATAAATACCAAATTCCGGATCTTCCGAACTTATCCGGCCGGGTTTGAGACGGCTAAGCGCGTCATAGTATTTGATGTTGGCCAGGTTATTACCCGATACATACAGTTTAACTGGTTGTTTGCCAAAGTTAACCGTTGTGCCCAGGCCTGCATTTAACAGCGTGTAGCCCTTGGTGCCGGTTTCAAAAGCGGAATCATAACGGTACTGGTTAAAGAAGTTATCAATACCTACCGAAATGTATGATTGTTTCAAACCTTTAATAGTTGGCTCAAAACGCAGCGTGTTTTTCAGCGTACCGGCGGGGATGAACGCCAGCGGCCTGTCGAGCGTATTATTACGGGCATAAGTGTAGCCAAAGGTATTTTCAAAATGGATGAAACTTACCGGGTGCAGGGTAAAGTTACCTTCAACACCATACAGGTTAGCACTAACCTGGTTGTAACGGTACACATCAAACTGGCTCAGACTGCCGCTTTCGTTTTCGGCCTGTGCTACATCCCCCTGTTTGTGCGATGCATAAATATAGTTGTGGATGTAGTTTTCATAGATCCCTAAACTGGCACTTACAACTTTGTCGTCGTATTGCAGGGTAGCGTCAACCTGGTAACTTCTTTCGGGCGCCAGGTTAGGATTGCCTATTTCATAGCGGAAAGTACCCTCATGTACGCCGTTTGATCCTAATTCGGCAGGGTTTGGCGCACGGAAGGCAGAGCCTGCATTGGCCTTGAAATTCAGGTTTTCATTAAACTCGTGGGTGTAACCTAACGCTCCGCTTACGTTCGAGAATTTGTTGGTAAACGGAGTAAATTTGGTTTCGCCATCCTCAACCAGGCCTTTGCCCTCGTTTTTACGATAATCATACCTGACACCGGCATTAAAGGTGTTTTTATCCCAGGTTTTTTTGATATAGGCAAAAGCGCCCACACCATAAGTATCATAAGCCGGGATCAAAAACTCCGAGCCTTTGTTTAAACTGTGACCGATGTCCGAACTCGCGCCAAAAACAGGTTGCCATCCGCTTGCCTCGGTAACATAATATTTTACATCGCCCGAGTACGTATTCAAATCAAAGAACAGGGAAGGATCCGGTCCGTCGAGCTCGCGGCGCTGGTTTTTCTGGTAGCCGAGGTTCACTTTCAGGTTGCCCCCTTCGGTAATGAAGTTGTTATCCCAGTTTATTTTATAATGGCGGATATCCTGTTTAGGGTATTCAAGCGTACGGCTTTTATATTCATCCTGCGTAAATGGTGTGCCGTCGTCATGCAAAAAGTTGAGGCCATTAGCAGGTTCCGGGTCGTAAAAACCGATATTGTTTTTAAAGTAGCTGAGGTTGATGTGTGAGTAACCCCATGATTTATTAAGACCGATCATACCGCTCAGGTCGGTTTCATTAAACCCGGAGTTAGGGAAATAGTAATCGGGTGTTTTAAAGGAGTAGGCATTTTTGTAGCTACCGCGGGCACGCCATACCAGTCCGTTTTCGTTACCGGTAAGCATCAGTGAAGTTCCGGTTAGGCCGTTATTGGTGGAGTAGTTGGTTAAAAACTCACCTTTGATCTGCCCGTCGGGCGGGGTAAGTGGCTCAAGCAGGTTAATAACACCGCCTAGCGCGTCCGATCCGTATAGCAGTGAAGCAGCCCCGCGAAGCACCTCTACTCTGTCTGAGCTGTATTGATCAACCTCAATGCCGTGCTCATCGCCCCATTGCTGGCCTTGTTGTTTAACCCCGTCGCTCAAAGTAACTACACGATTATAGCTTAAGCCGCGGATAACCGGTTTGGAAATAGAAGGGCCGGTAGTGATCTGCGACATGCCCGGTACCTGGTGTGCAAGCGCATCGATAAGGTTGGTTGACTGCCTTAACAAGCCATCGCGCCCCACAGCTGATACTGATGTGCTGTTTTGTTTATTATTAGCGCTGATAGCTGTGCCGGTAATAACCACTTCGTGGGTTTCGATAATGCTCGACTGCAATTCAAAAATCAGCGGGGTGCCGGCCGAAAGATCAACTATTTTGGTAAGGGATTTATAACCCACATATTCTATCGAGAATAGGAACCTGCCCCTGTTGGGTAATGATTTAAAAGAAAACTCGCCATTAGGATCGGTTATGGCAGATATTTTTAATTCGGGGATCGTGATCACAGCACCCGGTAACGTTTGTTTTGATTGCGCGTCGACCACACGGCCTTTAACAATAATAACATCTGCAAATGCGGAAACCTGCACTAACAGCAATATAATGAAGCTTATAAGCTTTAATTTCATGATGAAAGATTAAGAAAAATCAATAAATACCGTTGTGATCAACGGCTATGTTTTGAAGAAAGCGTAAGGTAACCTTAAGCAATAACCGGAGGGGCGCGGCCGGCGGCAAGGATAAGCGCAAGGCTTACAAAATTGTAATCGCCGGGTTTAAAAAAATGATCAGAAGTTACAAGAGGGATAAAAAATGAACTGTTGCTAACGGCCACAGCATCGGTATGGTGCATGGCATCGCACAGCAAACATTTTTCTTTAACAGTTTGCTGACCAACAGCCATATGCCTGTGTTTGGTGATTCCTTTGATCAACGCGTGCTGGTGCGAATAAACCATATATTGCCCGGCCGCAAAGCAAACAAGCAGCAGCCACGCAAATACAATATGTAAGCGTTTTTTTTTCACAGTCAACATCCCTTTAACGGAATACGGCAAAAATAAGTATTAAAACGAGAATATTAATGCAACATTGTAACAATAATGTGGTGTTCATGGTCTATGGCTGATAATTCATGGCTTTGGCGTTTGTTAGGAAAAAGCCATTTGCCAGATTTTTACTATGAACCATCAACTATGAACCATGAACTAATCTATCTTTGCCAAATATGACACCTGCCGAGATCAATAAAAAATGGGATGCGCTGCAGCAGCGGATAGCTGAGGATTTTGATAACGAAAAGCCCGATATAAAGGTGATGCTTTTTTTGATCGGGGTACAGGAGCTGGGGCAAGGTCCGCGGAAGTTTAGCAAGCGCCAAAAAGAAGAGCTGATGCATATCGCCACCTGCCGCTTAATGAGCATGATGGGCTTTTACGAGCTGGAAGGCCTTGACCAGGATGGCTGGCCGCATTGGAAACGCGTAAAAGTAATCCCGAATTATACCCTGCTTGAACAGGAAATGATGATGAAATCGCTCATTGTAAATTACTTTGAGGAGATGGAGGGGGCTGAGTAGTGGTTGGTTTATTGGGTTGATTAGGTGAGTGGTTGGTGACGGATTAATGTGTTTGTAAATGGCTTTTAAGCAAGGGACTGCGCGACTCCCTCCCCTGGGAGGGCGTAGGGAGGGGTTTTTCATACTTGTTAATGGCATCGCGTATAAACCCCTCCCTGCCATCACACTTGCCGGCCGCACCCCTCCCCAGGGATGGAATTAAAACATTCGGAACAATTAATCTATCTTCATCAGTCAAAAATCAACGTAATCATCGAAATCAAAAAAATCAATGGTATATGAAGAAACTTTTTACCCTAAGCATTCTTTTATTAACCCTTACGGCTGCATTTGCCGGGCCGCCTAAAAATCAGTACGTGCGGATCCATACGGTTTATGGCGATTGTATCCTTCGCCTGTATAATGAAACGCCTTTGCACCGCGATAACTTTATCAAACTAACCAAAAAGGGATTCTTTAATGGCACGCTGTTTCACCGCGTGATCCAGAATTTCATGATCCAGGGTGGCGACCCGGATTCAAAAGATCCGGTAAAAGCAAAACCCGGCGCTGAACTGGGTAACGGCGAAGTGGGTTATACCATCCCCGCCGAATTTCGCGATAGCCTGTTTCATAAACGCGGTGTACTTGCTGCCGCGCGGGATGATAACCCTAAAAAAGAATCAAGCGGCTGCCAGTTTTATATTGTGGAAGGCAAACGCTTTACCGACGGCAAACTGGATACGCTGGAAAATACCCGCCTTAAAGGCCGCAAGATCCCGGCATGGCAGCGAGATTGGTATAAATCAGTTGGTGGTTCTCCGCATCTTGATCAAAACTATACCGCTTTTGGTGAAGTTGTTTCGGGCATTGATATGGTAAATAGGATTGCTGCGGTAAAAAAGGATACTAACGACCGGCCAGTTGCAGATGTGCCGATGACTGTTGAATTGCTAAGTAAAAAAGAATGTAAGCAGTTGGATAAGATATTGTTTCCGGATAAAAAATAAACCGGCTGTCGCGAGTTTAGCGATAGCGTAACTCGTGGTTGGCATAATGTAGGCTTTCAGCTTACACAAATTCAGCTGAAAGCTGAAACCATGGTACACCACGGGGTGAAACCCCGCGGCAGATAGCGCAATTTTATTATAGTTTTGTGATTTGAATCAAATCCGAAATCAAACATCCGAAATCCCAAATGAAAATACTTACATATAACGTTAACGGCATCCGTTCGGCAATAAACAAGGGTTGGCTGGCCTGGCTGCAGGCTACCGATGCAGATGTAGTTTGTTTGCAGGAGATTAAAGCCACGCCAGATGTATTGACTGATCTGGGTTTGGTAGATCAGATGGGCTATCAGCACTACTGGTTCCCGGCCGAAAAGAAAGGCTACAGCGGTACGGCCATTTTTACCAAAATATTGCCCAAGCATATTGAGTACGGCTGTGGTATTCCGGATTTTGACCGCGAAGGGCGCTGCATCCGGGTTGATTTCGACGAGGTATCAGTGATGAGCGTTTATTTCCCGTCAGGCTCAAGCGGTGATGACCGGCAGATTTTTAAATACCGTTTTCTGGATGAGTTTGGCAAGTACCTTACCCTGCTTAAAGTGGAGCACCCTAACCTGGTAGTTTGCGGCGATTACAATATTTGTCACCGCCCTATTGATATCCACAATCCAAAATCAAACGCCAACTCATCGGGCTTTTTGCCGGAGGAACGCGAATGGATGGAGAACTTTATTGAAGGCGGATTTATAGATACCTTCCGCCACGTTAATAAAGAACCGCATAACTATACCTGGTGGAGTTTCCGTGCCGGATCACGCGGTAAAAACTTAGGCTGGCGTATCGATTACGCCATGGCCAGCACCTCGCTTGAAGATAAGATCCGCCGTGCGGCTATATTGCCGGAGGCCAAGCACTCCGATCATTGCCCGGTGTTGCTGGAGCTGGAGTTTTAGCCCCTCTAAATCTCCCCTAAAGGGGAGATTTAAAAAATATTAAATGTCCCATCAAAGTCCTCTCGTTGAGGACCTTGATAGGACACAAAGGTTAATGACAAAGGGGGCTGTCAGTCTGAGCCTGTCGAAGACTCGCGCGCAGAGGCCCTACCCACCATGCTTCGAGAGCCTACCCATGACACCCATTTTATGTGTTATAGTAGCACGAAGAAATCCTAAACTATACAGAGCGGACCTGCCAATAGGGGATTATTAATACTTATAATTTGTTTTATTAATAAGCTCCCTCCAGTCGGTTGTCTTCGTTCCTCGCAATGACGGGTGTATAAAGCGTTTTCTTACTTCGGCCCGTAAGTAACCACCGGCACTATCATTTCCTCTAACGATATCCCTCCGTGCTGGAAGGTTTCATTATAAAAATTCACAAAGTGGTTGTAGTTGTTCGGGTATACGAAATAGCTATCCTCCTTGGCAAAAACAAAGCTTGAGCTGATGTGCAGCCTTGGCAGCATGGCATCATGCGGGTTGCGGATATGGAAAACCTCCTTGGCATTATAGTTCAGGTTTTTGCCTTGTTTATAACGCAGGTTGGTGTTGGTATTCCTGTCGCCCACAATTTTGCTTGGGTTTTTTACACGGATAGTGCCGTGATCGGTAGTGATCACCACCCGTACCTGTTTTTGAGCTAAGAATTTCAGCAGATCGAACAACGGCGAGTGTTCAAACCACGACAGGGTTAATGAACGGTAAGCAGCATCATCACTTGCCAGCTCGCGGATCATCTGCATATCCGTACGGGCATGCGAAAGCATATCCACAAAGTTGTACACCACTACATTAAGCTCGTTGTTCATGAGGTTATTCACCGACTCATTCAGCGCCCGGCCTTCGTCAATATTCAGGATCTTGTGGTATGAGTGTTTGCAATCCTTTCGCAACACGCGCTTCAGGTGATCGGCTAAAAAGTCTGCTTCGTACAAGTTCTTGCCGCCTTCATCCTCGTCATTCTGCCACATGGTCGGGTAGCGGCGCTCCATATCCAAAGGCATCAGTCCGGAAAATATCGAGTTACGGGCGTATTGCGTAGCTGTTGGCAGGATACTATAATAAGTGTCCTCTTCCTCCAACCTGAAATATTCGGAAATAATAGGGTTAATAATCTTAAACTGATCGTAACGCAGGTTATCTATCAATATAAAAAACAAAGGACCTTTGCCATCCAGCTTAGGGAATACTTTCTTTTTAAATAACTGGGGCGATGAGGTTGGCGCCAGGTCCGGGTTTTTGATCCAGTTGAGGTAGTTGCGCTCCACAAACTTGCAAAACTGCATATTAGCTTCGGCTTTTTGCAGTGTCAGGATCTCGTGCATGCCGGCATCTTCCAGCTTTTCCAGCTCAAGCTCCCAGTAGATCAGTTTCTTGTAAACGTCAACCCATTCCTGGTGGCTCAGGTTTTCGTTAAGGGTCATGCCCAGTGTACGGAAATCCATCTGGTAGGCCATGGTGGTTTTTTCGGTAACGAGGCGTTTGTTTTCGGTCAGTTTTTTTATAGTAAGCAGGATTTGCTTAGGGTGTACCGGCTTAATCAGGTAGTCGTCTATTTTTGAACCGATGGCATCTTCCATCAGGTACTCTTCCTCATTTTTGGTGATCAGCACAATGGGCACATCATTGTTGATGTTCTTGATCTGCTGCAGAGTTTCCAGGCCGGTAAGGCCGGGCATGTTCTCATCTAGGAAAACCAGGTCGAAATAATTGTTCTTAAAAGAGTCGACGGCGTCGTAGCCATTGGTAACAGTGGTTACTTTATAGCCCTTTTCGCCCAGGAAAAGTATATGTGGTCTTAGCAGGTCAATTTCGTCATCGGCCCATAAAATGGTGGTGTCTTGCATAATATGTATATTAAATTTCTGAATCAGAATTTTCAGAATTTAAAAATTTTCAGAATGATCCGGTATAAGGTTAAATGCTTTTCAAATATCAATTTTTTACCATTAAATTCTGTGAATCCTAAAATTCTATGAATTCTGATTCAGACAGTAAACCCCAAATAGATGCTTTTGTTGTTATTCAGTAAAGGTATTAACAAAATTTAACAAACCTGTCGCGCTTATTTTACCTTTGTTTTACATTTTTGCACTTACATAAGCAGCATTGAATAAAAAGAAAATAATTAACGACCCGGTTTACGGTTTTATCAGTATCCCAACCGAACTGATCTTTGACCTCATATCCCATCCGTACTTTCAGCGGTTACGCTATATCAAGCAACTGGGCATGACGCACCTGGTTTATCCCGGCGCACTGCACACCCGTTTTCATCATGCTTTGGGCTCCATGTACCTGATGGATACCGCGCTTGAAACATTGCGAAGCAAAGGCCACCAGATCTCTGCCGAAGAGGAAGAAGCGGTTACCATTGCCATATTATTGCATGATATTGGCCACGGCCCATTTTCTCACGCTTTGGAAAATACCATTATTGATGGCATTGCCCATGAAGATATTTCATCAATGCTGATGAATAAGCTTAATGCCCGGTTTGAGGGTAAGCTTACCATGGCCATTGATATTTTTAATGATACCTATCCGCGTAAGTTTTTACATCAACTGGTATCCAGTCAGCTGGATATGGACAGGCTGGATTACCTTAATCGCGACAGTTTCTTCACCGGTGTATCCGAAGGGGTGATCAGTTCCGAGCGCATCATTAAGATGCTCAATGTTAAAGACGATCATGTGGTTGTTGACGAAAAAGGCATTTACTCGATAGAGAAATTTTTGATTGCCCGCCGTCTGATGTACTGGCAGGTTTACCTGCATAAAACAGTGATAGCGGGCGAGGAGGTGTTAACCAAGATCTTCAGGCGCGGCCGCGAACTGATTTCGCAGGGTAAGGAACTATTTGCTACTCCGGCCCTGCTGCATTTTTTAAAGAACCGCATCAGCCGGGATGCTTTCATGAACGAGGACCATCACCTGGAAACTTTTGCATGTTTGGATGATACCGATATTATGGCATCGGTAAAAGTGTGGGCCTATCACCCCGACCTGGTACTTTCTCATCTTTGCAAAAACCTGGTACAACGCAGCCTTTTCAGGGTTGATATTACCAATGAATGCCCCGATGAAGCTTTTGTTGAAAGCCTTCGTCAAAAGGCGATGGAAAAGTATGGCATTAGTTATGAAGAAGCTGCGGCTTACTTTGTATTTACTACATCTATCCGTAATAACGCTTACAACCAAAACGATGGCAACATTGGTATATTGATGAAGAACGGCGAGGTGAAAGATATTGCTGCCGCCAGCGACAATTCAAACCTTGTGGCTTTGGCCAAGACGGTGAAAAAATATATCCTTTGTTATAACAAGGAGTTGTTGAATTAACAGGCGGTTTTCACTGTAGAGACGCATAATTGCGTCTCCCGCATGCAGGTTACTGCAGTTTGGGATTGGCAAAGCGATCTGTCCTAAAGGAGACGCAATTATGCGTCTCTACATAAAAAGGCATTATGGATAAATGCCGGAAATGTGCACTGGCCGCGTTAGGGATTGTAGTGGAAAGCCCACAGCGCGGGTTGGAATTAGGGGTTGGGCAAGCGAGGACTTGGAACGGAAAGCCCGGCCGCAGGCAACGCCCCTATTTAAAAAGAACGATAAAACAATAGCGTTGTACTTTGGATTTAACAAATAGCAAAACGAAACCGATTATCCATCTGCGACAAATGAAGAAATGGTGAAAAATAAAACGCGTTGACAGTCAAAACTTTTTAACGCGTGTTCATAACTCATTAATAATTTGTTGCTTCAATTTTAACATTTAAATTTGCCCGATGCAATTTACCGCTCATGATATAAGTTTACTGCTCAACGGAACTGTAGAAGGCGATCCTTCGGCAACTGTTAGCCAGCTTGCCAAGATAGAGGAAGCCGGGGCCGGCAGCCTTTCTTTTTTGGCCAACCCTAAGTATGAGCAGTTTCTGTATACTACCAACGCCTCCATTGTTATTGTTAATAATGATCAGCAGTTAACGGAGCCCGTAAAAGCTACACTGATCAGGGTTGAAAACGCTTACAGCGCGTTCACTGTCCTGCTTGATAAGTACAACACTTTCAGGCTTGATAAAAAAGGAATTGAACAGCCAAGCTTTATCCATCCCACAGCACAGGTGGGAGCGGGCGTTTATATCGGCGCGTTTGCTTATATCGGCCAAAATGTAAGCATCGGCGATAATTGTAAGATCTATCCAAACGCTAATATTGGCGATAATGTAACCCTTGGCAACAATGTAACGCTGTTTGCAGGGGCTACGGTTTACTTTGATTGCGTTATCGGCAACAATGTGATAGTGCATTCAGGAGCAGTTATCGGCAGCGATGGTTTCGGCTTTGCCCCTAATCCCGACGGCACTTACACTAAAATTGCGCAGATTGGTAACGTGATATTGGAGGATGATGTTGAAGTGGGGTCAAATACTACTGTCGACAGGGCGACCATGGGTTCGACCATAGTGCGTAAAGGGGCTAAAATTGATAACCTGATCCAGATTGCCCACAATGTTGAAATTGGGGCACACACTGTAATTGCGGCACAATCGGGTATATCGGGCAGTACCAAAATTGGCGAAAAGGTTGTTATTGGCGGGCAGGTAGGTTTTGCCGGTCATCTTAATATAGCTAACGGATCGCAGTTTTCGGCCCAGACCGGTATAAACCGCTCTATTACAGAAGAAGGTAAGGTATGGGGTGGCTCTCCAAATATGCCATATAAAGATTACCTTCGTGCCCACGCGAAGCTGCGAATGCTACCCGAGCTTGACCGTAAGGTTTACGAGCTTGAAAAATTAATTGAAGAACTACGTAAAGGCAAGGCAAGCGAATAGCCTTAGCCTGTAAATTTAAATATGAACGTTAAACAAAGAACTATTAAAGCGCCGGTTTCGGTATCAGGAACAGGCTTACACACCGGACAAAGCGTTACAATGACCTTTAATCCCGCCCCTGAAAATCACGGTTATAAATTCAGGAGGATTGATATTCCCGGTGCGCCAATTATTGATGCCGATGTTGATAACGTGAGTGATACCTCGCGCGGAACATCTATAAGCCAGAACGGCGCTACAGTAAATACTGTTGAACACGTGCTGGCCGCTTTGGTTGGGCTTGAAGTTGATAACCTGCTGATTGATCTTGATGGCCCCGAAACTCCCATTATGGATGGCAGCTCGATCCAGTTTGTTGACGTAATAACCGAAGTTGGGCTGGTTGAACAGGATGCCGACCGCGAATACTATCATATTCCCTATAACATTCATTACTCTGAACCTGAGCGAAAGGTTGAAATGGTTGCCATGCCTTTGGATGATTACCGTTTTACCTGTATGGTTGACTATAACTCGCAGGTGCTGGGTAGCCAGCATGCCAGTATCTCAACCATTGGCGAGTTTAAAAAAGAAATTGCTTCATGCCGTACCTTCTGCTTTTTGCATGAGTTGGAAATGCTTTTAAAGCATGACCTCATCAAAGGTGGCGATTTGAACAACGCTATTGTTGTTGTTGATAAAGATGTTGACGAAGAAGAACTTAACCACCTTGCCAAGCTGTTTAACCGCAAGGATATCAGCGTTGCGCCACAGGGTATTTTAAATAATATTGAGCTAAGGCACCAGAACGAACCTGCCCGTCACAAATTGCTGGATATGATTGGCGATTTGGCATTGGTAGGGGTTCCGTTGAAAGGCCATATCATGGCTGCAAGGCCTGGCCACGCAGCTAACGTTGCCTTCGCTAAAAAGATTAAAGCGCTCATCAAAAAGGAAAAAAGCCGCAAACAGGTAAAAACTTACGATCTGAATGCCAAGCCGCTTTTTGACACCGTTGATATCATGGGCATGCTGCCTCACCGTCAGCCATTCCTGATGATTGACAAGATCCTGGAGCTTACTAAAAGCCACGTTGTAGGGTGCAAAAACGTAACCATTAACGAGGAGTTTTTTAAAGGCCATTTCCCCGGCGCGCCAATCTTCCCCGGTGTATTACAAATTGAGGGTATGGTGCAAACAGGCGGCATCCTGGTGTTAAACACAGTTCCCGATCCGCAAAACTACCTTACCCTGTTCCTGAAAATTGAGAACGCCCGCTTTAAAAGTAAGGTAGTTCCCGGCGATACCATTATTTATATTTGCGACCTGATTGCCCCCATCCGCCGCGGCATAGCTACCATGAAAGGTATAGGCATGGTGGGCGACCGTGTTGTTGTTGAGGCCGAACTGATGGCTCAAATTGTAAAAGTAAAAGAATCTGAAGCATGATCCAGCCATTAGCATACATCCATCCACAGGCCAAAATTGCCGATAACGTGGTAATTGAACCATTCGTTACCATCCATAAGGATGTTGAAATTGGCGAAGGTACCTGGATCGGCTCCAACTCCGTAATTATGGATGGCGCCCGCATAGGTAAAAATTGCCGGATCTTCCCCGGCGCGGTTGTATCCGCCCCGCCGCAGGATTTAAAATATAAAGGCGAGCAAAGCACCGTAACCATTGGCGATAACACTACCATACGTGAGTGTGTTACCCTTAACCGTGGTACAGCCCTTGATAAAAATACCACCACCATTGGCAGCAACTGCCTGCTGATGGCTTATGTACACGTAGCGCATGATTGTGTTATCGGCGATAACGTAATTGTTGCCAACGCGGTGCAGCTGGCCGGTCACATTACAGTTTATGATTACGCTTTCATCGGCGGCTCATCTGCCGTGCACCAGTTTGTTGAAATCGGCGCGCATAGCATGATCTCGGGCGGTTCATTGGTACGTAAAGACGTTCCCCCGTTTACCAAGGCCGGTCGCGAACCGCTATCATATGTAGGTATCAACTCTGTAGGCTTGCGCCGCAGGGGATTTTCGGCTGCTACAATAGCCGAAATCCAGGAGATCTACCGGATCATATTCCTCAAAAAATATAACGTAACCAAAGCACTTGATATCATCGAGGCCGAGTTTACCCCAAGTGTAGAACGCGATGAGATCATCAACTTCCTGCAAAACTCGCAAAGGGGTATCATGAAAGGCTTTGGGAATACTTAAATTGTTGATGGGTTATAGTTCATGGTTCATAGCCGGACATCCGGCCGTTTTGCAAATCACTATGAACTATAACCCATAAGACCAGTATCAGCCATTAGCCAAAACAGGTTCTTTGGCTATGAACTATGAACCATCAACCATAAGCTCCCTATGATCATCACCCTCCAAAACATCGGCCGCCGCTTTAACCGCGACTGGATTTTCAGGGGAGTGGATTATACCTTTACTTCCGGCGAGTCATATGCTATCCTTGGCCCAAACGGTTCCGGAAAATCAACCTTACTGCAGGTTTTAAACGGGAGCCTTTCGCCTTCTACAGGCAAAATTGAATTTGCTAACGAAGGCAAGCCGGTTGAAATAGGCACCGTTTTTACTCATTTAAGCCTGGCTGCTCCCTATCTTGAGCTGATAGAAGAGTTTACCATGAGCGAGATGATCGATTTTCATTTCAAATTCAAAAGCTTTAAACCGGGTATAGATAAAGAAACGGTTATCGCGCTGCTCAACCTGCCTAAAAGTGCCAACAAGCTTATTAAATACTTTTCGTCGGGGATGAAACAGCGCCTTAAGCTTGCCCTTGCTTTTTGTGCCGATACCCACATGCTTATGCTGGATGAGCCAACTTCCAACCTGGATACCCAGGGCGTTGACTGGTACTTAAACCTCGTTCAGCAATTCGCCGCAGGCCGCCTTACCATCGTATGCTCCAACCAGGAACATGAGTACGGCTTCTGTAATCACAGGTTGAGTATTGTGGATTATAAGGTGTAGTGAGTGGTTGATTGCGTGAGTGGAGAATGGTTGAATAGTTAAATATTCAATGCTCATCGAAAATTTAATACCCTTTTACCAAGAGTAAACGATTCACCTAATCAACTCTATCAACCACTCACCAGCAAAGAAACCACTCACCTAATCAGCCCAATCAACCATTCACCAACATAACTACTTGTTTCTTTGCGCTTAAGTAACTAAGTTTGCGCCTCAATATTATTTTATGGCTAAGGCATCAGATGTTAAAAATGGAAATGTACTTCGCTTCAACGGCGAATTAGTTCAGGTTGAGGAGTTTTTACACCGTACCCCGGGCAACTTACGCGCGTTTTACCAGGCCCGTATGCGCAACGTTAAATCAGGTAAACTGGTTGAATACCGTTTCCGTACCGATGAAGAGGTTGACATAGCCCGCGTTGAAACCAATGATTATCAATACCTGTATGACGAAGGTGATTCATTAGTAGTAATGGACAACACCACATACGATCAGCATAACGTACCAAAGGCATTATTTGGCCCGGCAGTTAAATTTTTGAAAGAAGGCATGAACGTAATTGTTGCCTTCGAAAGCGATGAGCCCATCATGGGTTCTATCCCGGGTTCGGCCGAGTTGGAAATCACTTACACCGAGCCGGCCGTTAAAGGTGATACCTCAAGCGGTGCTTTGAAAAATGCCACCGTTGAAACCGGCGCGGAGATCCGTGTACCGTTGTTCATCAACATTGGCGATAAAGTTAAAGTTGATACCGCTACCGGCGCTTACGTTGAGCGTGTAAAAGGTTAATCCACCGGCCCTCAAAGGGCAGGAAACAGATATAAACCAGGAAGAGGTTTCGTTTTCACGAAACCTCTTCCTGGTTTTAGCCCCGCTCATTTCGTACTTGTTTCGGGATCCCAACAGAGAGATTAAAACTTATCATGTATGTACGTCATGATCCTGACCATCTCATCTCTTATTTCACGGGTTGGCCGGGTAAAATTATTGTTCATGAATGCAAAAGCCAGGCGTTTGCCTTTGCGGGTAACTATGTAGCCGCTTTGGTTATGATTGTTGCTTAACGATCCGGTTTTTGCCCAAACAAAAGGATGCCCGTTATCGGTTTTATAGGCGCTTTTAATTGTACCTGCTACGCCGCCTACCGGCATCATGCTATGTAACAGGTTTTCATCTTTCACCTCATCCTGAATTTTGAGTAGCAGGGCTACAAGGTCTCTGGGGGTAAACAAATTATACCGCGACAATCCCGAGCCATCAACCCATTGCGGCACATCGGGCAAGTCATTCAAAAAATGTGTTTTTGAGTAATTGATCACCGAATCGGTACTGAGGGTATTAAACTTTGCCGACGAGCACACCAGCAGCAATTGTTCGGCAATAAAATTATCGCTCGGCTGCAGCATCCGCCGGTAAACGGAATCGGCATTGGTATTATAAATAACCCGCGCATCGGCAGCCATTGGTTCCTGCAATAAGGATACCTGCTTTTTAAGCGTATCCTGCAGCAGGGCCATGGTAAGCTGCAGGCTTGTTTTCCATGGGATTTCCTGTTTGTAGTTTTTGGGAATCTCCCCGGCAGGGTACACAAAATTATTGCTGATAAAATCGCGCTTAACTTTAAACTGAGCCGGGCGATAATTAATATCCGCGTTTAAAAACCGTTTTAGATATTGGGGCATTACCTGCATGTTACCGTCATTATCGGCATACAGCTGAGCAACATTATCCTCAATTGGCAGGGCGGTTATTTCGGCCTGGTAATAATCATTGTAATCGTCCCAGCCCCATCCTGCACCAAAAGGCTCACCGGTATAGTTGCCGGGCGAATAAAAAAGGTGTTTACTGCTGCTCTTCAAAAAGTTAAGCCCGTTTACCCCCTTCAAATCGCTGTGCAAAAAAGAAGGGTCGCCCGTACCCCAAAATATCAGCGAATCACCGCGGGTTTGATAACGCAATGCCGGGATAGAATCGCCAAGCATTTTCAAACAGGTATAAAAAGTAAAAAGCTTGGTATTGGATGCCGGTGTAAAGTATTTATCGGCATTTAATTCATATATCATTTTATGCTCGTCCAAATCATAAAGGGCGAACCCGGTAAAATGATCATTAACAATCTGCGAATGCTTAAACAGCTTTTTAACCTTTCGTTTTTTTATGGAACGGGCATAAACAATATCACAACAAAGGGATAAAACACAAACAATTAACAAAAATGAAATTGTTGACTTTCGCATAATAAAATAATTTTTTAACAAATAAATCTCGTAAATTTAATATACCAACTATAACCACTTTGTTACACAAGCTATATTATAAAATACGCCATCCGGGAGCATTGTGGCTGGCATTTGTGTTAACATTTTGCCTTATAACCACAGCCCGGGCCCAGTACTTTGATCTTGATGTACATAAAAAAAAGGTGAATATCCCGTTTAAGCTGGAACGAAACCTGATGATCATTCAACTTAAGATCAACCACAAAGGGCCCTTTAACTTTATATTGGATACCGGCGTAGGCCTCATGATCATAACCGATCCTAAATTAGTCGATTCTATCAGTATTCCTAATAAACGTACATTAAAAATCCCGGGGCTTGGCGAAGGGGAGGATTCTGAAGCTTATGTAACCTCAACCTTAGATGTTGCCATACCGGGGCTGGTTAGTTATGATGTTGCGGCTGCCATATTAAAAAAAGATCTTTTTAACCTTTCGGGTTACGCGGGCATGCCCATTCATGGCTTGCTGGGTTACGAGTTTTTTAACAACCTTGCCGTAAAGATCAGTTTCCAGGACAGCGTAGTTACCGTTTGCCGGCCTAAAGACCTTAAACCTTTCAGAAAAGCGAATAAGATCCCCATGTCTGTCGAAGACAGGAAAGCCTATGTGGATGCGCGGGTTATAATGCCAGGCATAGCACCTATTAAAACCAAGCTGGTTGTTGACCTTGGCGCCGGGCACCCGGTATCAATTGAACGTTATATCAAAACCTATGGCCTCCCGCAAAAATTTATTGCTTCGGCCAACCTTGGCATCGGCCTAAACGGACCCATAAACGGCTTTATAAGTCGGATGGACGAATTTAGTTTAGGAAAATTCAGGATGAAAAGGGTAATAGCTTCATTTCCTGATGACAGCAATAACCAAACCAATCTGTCGGTGAAGCGCGATGGAAACCTCGGCGTCGGGATCTTAAAGCGATTTACCGTTATTCTTGATTATCCGGATAGTGCCATGTATTTAAAACCCGGCCCAACCTATAATGATCCGTTTGAGCATGACATGAGCGGCCTTGAGTATTATGCCGCGGGCGACCACCTCGACAGGATCGTTATCAGCCGCGTAGAACCGGGTTCGGCAGCCGATGAAATTGGCCTTGAACGCGACGACGAGATCGTATCGGTAAATTTTAAACCTGTTTCAAGAATGAACCTCCAGGATATTGATGAAATATTCAAATCAAAGGATGATAGAAGCCTGCTGCTTGAGGTATACCATGACAAACGGGTTGATAAAGTTGTACTGACATTAAAACGCAGGATATAATTAATAATACCTGTAAAATTATTATTGATAAAACAATTTGTGGCTAAAAAAGCCCTGTTTTTTATATAAGTTTACGGTTTAAACTATTTTTAATAAATGAAAAGACATCCGTTGCCGGGTATTTATTTACGCGGCTCAGTATTGGCACTTGCGGTTTTGGCGGGCTCTTGCGCTGCCAGGAAGCAAGCTGCAAACCAAAGCCTTACCCTAAAAACCACTACCACACCCGGCGGAACCGTTGCGACAGCAACAACCGGAACCCCCAAAAAAGAAGGTATTAAAAAGTTTAGCGACCTTATCCCCGCTAAAACAAAGGCTGATAGCGGCCTTTTTAATACTTACAAAGTTGATGGCAAATATTACTACGAAATACCCGATTCATTAATTAACCGCGAGATGCTTGTGGTTACCCGTTTTGTAAAAACACCGGGCGGCCTCAAAACATTTGGCCAGCAATATGGCGGCGAAGAAATTAACAACCAGGTTTGGAAATGGGAAAAGCACGATAAGCAGGTATTTATCCGGGTGCCCAGCTATTCGTTGCGTGCCGATAGCACCAGTGATATGTACCAATCGGTTAAAAACTCAAACCTTGATGCTATACTGGCCTCCTTTGAGGTAAAAGCCTTTAATAAAGATACTACCGGGGTTTTAATTGATGTTACCGATTTTTACAACGGTGATATTGCCGCTATTGGTTTGTCTGATGATATCAAAAAGGCTTATAAAACCATGGGGGTTGATAATTCACGTTCCTATATCGACACCATTAAAAGCTTCCCAATAAATATTGAGGCGCGCACACTAAAAACCTACCGGGCCGGCGAGTCGCCAACTGACAACAGTAATGCAGCGATTACATTTGAGTTGAACACTTCCATGCTTTTACTGCCCAAAGTCCCGATGAAAGCCCGGATCATGGACCCGCGCGTAGGCTTTTTTGGCCAGCGCCAAACAGATTACGGCACCAATGCTCAAAAAGCCCTGGTTACCGCCTACATTCACCGCTGGAAGTTAGAGCCTAAAGACCCAATTGCTTATGCAAAAGGCGAACTGGTTGAACCTAAAAAGCAAATTGTGTTTTATATTGACCCTGCTACACCTAAAAAATGGGTGCCTTATTTAATACAGGGCGTAAACGACTGGCAAAAAGCGTTTGAAGCTGCCGGTTTTAAAAATGCCATAACCGCTAAAGAAGCTCCAACAGCAAAACAGGACCCACAGTTTAGCACCGAAGATGCCCGCTATAGCGTGATCAGGTATTTTGCATCGGATGTAGAAAACGCCTATGGCCCCCACGTGGCCGATCCACGCAGCGGCGAGATCCTGGAAAGCCATGTTGGCTGGTACCATAACGTGATGCAGCTATTGCGCGATTGGTACCTGATCCAAACAGCAGCGGTAAACCCCAAAGCCCGCCACGCGCAATTTGCTGACGATCAAATGGGCGAGCTGATCCGTTTTGTATCATCGCATGAAGTTGGGCATACTTTAGGATTGCCACACAACTTTGGCTCAAGCTACGCTTACCCTGTTGATTCACTACGCTCAAAAACCTTCACCGATAAACATGGTACAGCACCTTCCATTATGGATTATGCCCGCTTTAACTACATAGCCCAACCCGGCGATGGCGTTACGCATCTGTACCCGCAAATTGGCGAGTACGATAACTGGGCAATAAAATGGGGTTATACCTGGTTCCCCGGCAATAAAACGCCGGAGCAGGAAAAAGAAACATTAGCCGTGTGGACCAACAAGAATGCCGGTAACCCGATTTATTATTTCGGTCGCCAGGGCACCACTATCGATCCGCGCCTGCAAAATGAAGATTTGGGTGATAATGCCATGAAAGCCAGCGCCTATGGTATTGCCAACCTGAAACGGATTTTGCCAAACCTCGAAAAATGGACGTACAAAAAAGATGAGGACTATGCCGACCTTAATGAATTATATAATGAAGTTTTAGGTCAGTATTACCGTTACATGGGGCATGTTACCACCAACATTGGCGGCATGAACGAAAACTTTAAAACATATGATCAAAAAGGCGCGGTTTATGATTTTGTGAGCAAGGAACGCCAGCGCGAAGCCGCTTTATTTTTAAACCAGCAATTATACACAACCCCGTTATGGCTGATTAACAAAGCCGAATTGGCCAAGTTTGATAACGGTGTTATGATAAACCGTATTAAAGCCATGCAGGTTTCATTGCTGGGCAATGAGCTAAACCCTTCAAGGCTGGCGCGGATGTATGACAATGAGGCCAAAAACGGCGCTAATGCCTATACCGTTGCGCAGTTATTAACCGATTTACATACAGGCATATTCGGCACAACCAAACCCGACGGCTACCAGCGCAACCTGCAAAGGGGGTATATCGAAAACCTGAAGAACCTGTTAAATACAGATGCAAGCTTTGCATTCCCGGGTATATCAAGCGCGCAGCTGGCAAGCTGGGGCTTTACACCGATCAACATCGCTTTGTCTGATATCAGGCCTATGGTACGCGCCGAATTAAAGAAAATTGATACCGGCCTGCCAAAAGGCGGCGATGCAATAACAGCAGCTCATTATGCCGACCTTCACCTCAGGATAAAGGAAGCCCTTAATCCGACAAGGCCGGTTGTAAATATTGCAGGGGGAATGGTTAGGGGTATAAACACCACCAACCAGGATATACTGAATGAAAAAACAGGAAGTATGAACTGCTGGCCACGTACCAATGTTGAAAACTAATCTGGCACACCCCTTAAAAATCCTTCTTAAAATCCTGCCCTATTTGTAGGGTGGGATTTTTATTTGATGGATTTGTTTTAACAAAATGCTGATGACTTAAAATAATTATGCGGCAGGGTGTAAAAAGCCCTTTGCCTATTTAAGCTGGCTTATATTTTCAAAAAAAGCAATCTGCAAATCAAGCAGCGACTTAACGTTTATTTTTTCGCCGTAAGCATCAAAGCATAAAAATTTTGTTAACTCGGGCCTGTTTTTCTTCGATTTTTCGAAAAAATTAAAGGTTTCAAAAAAATAATGATTGGTTGTAACCTGACTTTTGCTGTTTGTTTGTGATGTATTCAGCCTAAAACCGATCGTATCAATCCATTTGTGCACTTTTGAATGCAGCGAGTTTCTAATATTGTTCATAGGTTAATGTTTGGTTTAAGTATAACGAAATTTCATGCCACAATGTTACTATCATATAAATTCATTTTAAACAATAGTTTATTTCTTGTGTGGATTATTAACGCATCAATAGCATTATTTGGTATTTGCTGCAACAAATATTGAAACTAATTATTCACATATTCGTAATAAACCTTAAGACCTCCAAACGGAACTCACTTAGCACAACCCGCCGCTTATAATTGACTGACTGATCTTTATAACACCACAAGGCCGGAGACCCCGGCCTTTTTTGCGTAATAATTTGTAACAATAATATGATTGATAAGCAATTACAGGCCTAATGTGTAACAATAATATATTGATAGGGCTTTTAGCAGATTTTAAGTTGAACATTTGCAGTTCAATTACGTCTATATACACAAAAAAACAATAATTGCACGCCGAAAAAACGTTTATGAAACCCCTATTTCTTATTTTAAGTTTTACCCTTTTATTTGCCTTTGGTTCCTACGCTCAAACAGGGCGGGAGGTAAAGGGAACTGTCGTTGATTCCACTAAGCTTTCCTTACCCGGAAGTAGTGTTAAACTGGTTTCAAATGCCGGGGATAGCACCATAGCCATTGCCGATGCTGCAGGTAAATTTTCGTTCCCGGTAGTAAAGGGCAACAAACTAACCCTTACCATTTCATCAATCGGTTTCACCGCAATTAAAAAACATTACTCGCTTGATGCCGGCACCCAACCGGTTGATCTTGGCGCTATAGTTTTAAAAACCGAAACCAATATGCTTAGCCAGGTGACCATTGTAGGTGTTAACCCGGTGATATTAAAAGAGGATACTACCGAATATAAAGTAAGCGCATATCCTGTACGCGAAAATGCCCCCGTTGAAGATGTGTTAAAAAAACTGCCGGGCGTTGATGTGGATAAAGACGGCAACGTAACCGCGCAAGGCAAGTCTGTGACCAAAGTAAGGGTTAACGGAAAGGATTTTTTTGGCGGAGATGTTAAAACCGCAACCAAGAACCTGCCTGCCGATGTGGTTGAAAGTATCCAGGTAATTGACGATTACGGCGACCAGGCCAATCTTACCGGCATCAAAACCGGCGAACCGGACAAGATCCTGAACATCACCATCCGTAAGGATAAAAACCATGGCTATTTTGGACAAGCCACAGCAGGCGACGGCGAGGATTTTTTACCTAAAGCCCCGGGCATAACCAATGCCAATCGTTATATAGGCGATCTGAAATTTTTTAACTTCAACAACGAACAGCAGATAGCCGTATTGGGTACCATTAACAATACCAACGTAAATACATTTACCTATGGCAGCGCCACTGGTGGCGGCGGAGGTGGTTTCGGGGGAGGCGGTGGCGGCAGGGGCAATGCATTGCGTGGCTCAAGCAGCTCCACAACCAGCGCAAACGGTATCACCAATGCGCATGCCATCGGTGCCAACTTTCGCGACCAGTGGGGTAAAACACTCTCTGTTTACGGAAGTTACAGCTATACTGATAATACTATCAACACCATTAGCTCATCTATCCAAACCAACAACGTTCAGTCGCCAAGTATAAGTACGCAAAAAAGCGATCAAACAGATAATCCCATTAATCATCGCTTTAACTTTAACCTTGAGTGGAAACCCGATACCATTAATTACTTAAAAGTTGTACCAAACTTCACCTACTCGAGCACTAATACTGATGCTAACGAATCCTTATCAACAACTATTGATGGAATAGCACATCCATCATATACTTCATTGTCGCACACTGATGGCACAACACCAAGCTATGGCATTAACGCCTTGTATAACCACCGCTTCAACGGGCATGGCCGCAACTTAAGCATTAACATCAGCGCTAATACATCAAAAACATCGCAGTTCGATAATCCGACTTATGATTATGCCGATGGAGCACCCCGCCAGGCGCCTGCCAATCAGCAAACCTATACCGATAGCCGCGTAACCAGCTTTGGTACAAACATTTCATATCTGGAGCCAATAAGTAAAAGAGGGTATTTGGAGCTTAATTATGCATTTAACCGCTCAAACACCACCAGCGACAGGGAAACCGATACGCTGAGTACCGCCAATACTTACGACCATTACGACAGGTTGAGCAATAACTATAAATACAACTTTACCACCAACCGCGTTGGCCTGAACTACCGTTTTATCGAAAAGAAATACAACGTTACTTTAGGCATTGGCGTACAACCGGCCGCATTAAACGGCCTCAATCTTAAAAACGATTCGGCTACGCACGTAACCACGTTTAACGTGATCCCAACCGCTCGTTTCAGCTATAATTTTTCGAGGGGAAAAGCTTTAAACTTCCTGTATAACGGATCAAGCAACCAGCCTACATTTAACCAGCTGCAACCTGTTATTGACTTCACAAATGCGCTTTACCCGGTGCAGGGTAACCCTAACCTGAAGCCGGAACTTGCCAATAATTTTTCTTTGAGATATAACAATTTCAGTTTCCAAACCGGCAATATTTTCTTTACCAATTTCAACTTTACCGCAACGCAAAATAAAATAGTACAAAACACTATTTCTTATCCCCGCAAATTTAGTAAGGCGGTGTTAGCAGCAGATCCATCGCTAAAAAGCTTTGAGGGCACCAATCTTACCAACTATTTAAATGCGGATGGTTACTATTCGGGCACTGCCAATGTGGTATACGCCAAACCATGGGCCCAACGTAAATTTACCCTGCAATTTAATAGCGCTTTAACTTACACCAATGGTGTGGCATTCTCAAATAGCATCGATAGCAATAACGTTGCCGCATCAGCCGCTCCATTAAAAAATATAGCCAAAAATCTCAACTTTACCCCGGGTTTAAAATTCAGGGTAAATATTGTTGATGTTATTGATGCGGAGGCAAGCAGCAGCTATGGCATCAATAAAACAACCAACTCTATCCATAGTACGCTTATTGATGGCAGCTCAAACTTCCGCACGTTAAATTTAGGGCTGGCCGGCAAAAATTATTTCTGGAAAGACTGGACCCTGAGCTATGACTTTACCCGTACTGTAAATTATGGTTATGATCCAAGTCTTGGTATTAAAAACCCTAACATTCTGAATACTTACGTTGAACGCCGCTTTTTGAAAGATCACCGCGCAACTATCCGCTTAGCAGCATATGATCTTTTCAACCAAAACACAGGTTATACATCGGTTGTAAATGGCAATATAACTACGCAATCTACCGTAAATAGGCTTGGGCGTTACTACTTGCTAACATTCACACTTCGTTTACAAAAGTTTGCAGGCAAGGCCCCAGATCAGCAACCCGGCCAGCGCAGGTTTAATCGCGATGGCGGTGGACCTGGTGGACCGGGCGGTGGTCCAGGAGGAGGTGGCCCGGGCGGTCCGGGTTCTTTCTAAGGGATAATATTTTTTTAGAGACGCATAATTGCGTCTTCCGCAGGACAAGCGATTTTCAAAAGCGTCTTAGCTACCGTAAATTGCAGGCGGGAGACGCAATTATGCGTCTCTACATTCAAAAACTGTTGTTTTTAAATAGCCTCTACGGTAAGTAACCTATCTGGGCCCATACTGCAATGCGTAGGGAATTGGCGAGATCTTCTTTTTAGCGATATTATCGGGGGTTACGTACACAAAATCAAGCTTACGGCCACCTTCTTTTTGAAAGTATTCTATCCGAAGGGGATAAAATCCCTTTTTTAGAGGAGCAATGTATGACCGTTGTATATCGGCATCGTGCAAACCATCAAGGTCAATGATCAGCTTGTCATTCAGGTATACTTTGCAGCCATCATCTGATCCCAATCCAAAAATATAATAACCGTCCTGTTTAGCTTCAAATTGCCCAACCATCACTACGCCGAAATTGTTTTGCCGGGGAAGTTTATTGATATCAAAAGTACTGTCGGCTGTACCTTCTTTAACCGGTTTTAACGCCTTAAAGTCGGGCAGTTTATCCCACTGGCCTTCATAATAGGCGTAATGAAAACCGCCGGGCTTGTAGTTGTTCCTGAGTGGTTTTGCGGGCAGGTAAGTGCCCTCCCTGAAATCACCGCTGGTGCTCTTGTCAAATTTAGGACGGCTGGCAATCTGCCTCAAGGTAACTTTTGCAGGGCCGGATAATTCTATTTCGGGTTTTGCAAACGGCGATGTAACCAATGGCTGCGAGCCATCGAATGTATAATGCACTTTTGTGGTATCATTAAAATACCAGATCTTTATGGGCTTATTCTTTAGCACAATGCCGCGGGATGGGTGAAACTCCAGCGGCTTACCGCCATAGTCATTATAAGCAAACCTTAAACCATCATACATATTTTTCAACCTCACGGTCCCGTGCGATTCCTTTGGATACGCTTTAACCACCCACTCAAAACCCTTCGGGGCATCTTTTTTCAGCAGGCTATCCATTGCGTTTATGTTCATCTCCTTCATGCCCTGTCCTTCACGCCCGCCGATATAAAGCGCCTTACCCTTACCTGCAAGCGCAGGCAGCTTCTCTTTAACCTGCTTAAGCATCACGCCATTATCCCACCAATAACTTGGGTCGCCGGCAATATAATTGCTGAAGAGCTGCGGCTCGTTCAGTAAAGCATAAGTAACAAACACGCCGCCGAAAGAGTGGCCGAAAAGGGTATTATCACCATCAGAAGGATAGGTTTTATCAATATAAGGGATCAGCTCCTCTTTAAAAAACTTTAGAAATTTGTCAGCCCCGCCCGATGTTTTATTTCCGTTATTATGGGTCGGCAAAAAATCTCTATCACGGTCAACATTCAGTAGCCCGACAATTATCATTGGCGGCATGGTGTGCTCATCAAAAATAAAATGCTGGATATCGCGCCCTAATTTTATATTCCAGTCGTCAATGATGTACAATACATCATATTTGGTTGCCGAACCGGCTTTATAACCATCGGGCAATATTACCTGAATAACGCGTTTCTCATTTAATATAACCGAATTGATGGAATCGCGTTTACCAGGCAGGTCCTGCGCCTCAGCGCGTCCTGACAAGCTAACTATTACTGCCATAGTAATGGATAGAAAAAGGTAGGTCCTGGTTTTCATAATGGGGGAGGCTTTGATTACTGGTAAGACTATACCTTAGTAAGGATAGTTACACAAAGCAGGCAAAAAACAGCGGTTGGCTCTTTTTACATAGCTAAAAGCAGAATGCACAAAGCCTAAAGCTTAATTCGCTGATTATTAACCCTGTTTAATTACTTGAATTATTAGAGGCTATATAGCTTAATACAGTTCCTTTATTTTTTCTTCGACATTTATTTAGTGCTTAGCTTATTGAACTTGACACTGTAAGTAACCAGGAAATATCGCTTCAATGTATTGTTTTGCACATCGTTAACCGAATTGGTGTTAATGTAACGGTACACGCTCACGTTTTGATTAAAGAGATCATAAACGGAAAGTTTAAGTTCTCCCCGGTCTTTTTTAAGCATTTGCAGGGCCAGGGACGAGCTCACTACGTTAACTCCTTTTTTAAAGCCTGCCGCAACCTGGCTGTTATAATTAAAATCCTGCCTGGTTTCCCAGATGATTTTTTTAGGAAACCTTACCACCAGGCTGTTGCTTATATTGTAGGTAGCTACCCTGATACTCCTGAAATCGTCGTATTGATATTTGGAGTTCGATTGGTTAAAACCAACGCCGGTATTCAGGTCAATCACATCTTTCCAGTTAACATTAATATTTTCACGCAATCCGTATGCAACAGTATTTTGCCAGCCTTCCACATTATTCAGCAAATTAAGGTTTTGGTAATAGTTGCCGTAAAAATTAGCTGATGTGCCGAGCTGCCAGTCTTTTATCTTTTTGAACCCTTTAGAGACACCAACTGAAAAATTATAGCTCGGCCTGCCATCGCGGTTAACGGTGGTACTATTTTGCACCCCGTCTGAGCGAATGGTTTGCTGTGTAATTGCCATGCTTTTTTGCAAAGAAATGTTGCCGTACGAGTAAATACCCAGCTGACTGTTATTAAAGTATTTGAAAAAATTAAAGTAATAGGTATTGCTTATGCCGGGCCTCAAATTTGGATTACCGGTGTAGCTGTACAACGGACTATAAACAATAGTAATAGGCTGCAGGTTTGATACCCCCGGCTGGTTAACACGGCGCTCATAACTCAAGAATATTCCATAAGCTTCGATACGGATTGTTGGCAACAGGAAAAAATAATTTTGAACAAGCCTGCTGGTCGCGAAATTGTTATTGATCTGCTGCCATTGAGTGTTAAGCCCGGCGATGATTTGTGCGTTTTTATTAAGCTGATAAGTGATCCCCGGTTTAATATTCTCGGTCCACAGATCCCGTTTAAGGTCGGAGCTTTGATTAGTGAGCAGCGAATCAAAGCCGCCTGTTTTACGGTCGAAGGTAAAGACCTGGTCGCTGGTTTTATTATATATGCCCGATGTGATAACATCAACAATAAGCTTTTTGGTTAGCGGGTATCGGTAACTAAAATCGAGATTGCCCGAAGCATTGTTTGATGTGCGGGTAGATAACCTATGCAAGCTATCTGATAATTCCGGGCGTTGATAATTAACTACATCATTATTATTGAAATTGTTGTTATGATTAGGGCTAATGCTGAGGTTATGCGAGATAGTGAACGACTCCTTGCTTTTGTTCTTAGATCGTTTATGAAAATAAAAGCTTTGGTTAAATTGCGTTGAATGCCAGTCGCCCACAGAGCCTGATACCGATTTATTCACTGGCATATCAAAATTATTTGAAGTATTGCCCAACGACGAGGATCTGCTATTATTAGAATTATAACTTAATGACGGATTATAGCGCAGGTTCCGGATAGTATCAGGCTTCCACTCCACAAGTCCGCTTATAGTGTGCGTATGATTGTTTGCATACCTGCTGCTTGAAGCACGGGTTAACAGCGTTGTATCCTTCAGAAACTGCTGCTGAAAATTGGCTGATTCAATTTTGTTGTTCCGCTGTGTATAAAAATATTGCAGGTTAAGCTTTAGCTTTTCGCCATAGTTTTGGTTAAGGTTAAACCCTCCGGACGTAATTTTTTCAATGCCGCCGCCCCAGTTTCGGCCGCCGTTAAAGGATGTGTTACCCCCGCTGCGGTCAAAACCACCCTCGGCATTAAGCTCATCGCGAGAGAAAGCTGTATGATTAAGGTTATTGCTTAACCCAATGAGGCTTACCTGCAGCGTATCCCGAAACATATTGAACAATCCGCCGGCCTCGTACCTGTCGCGCGAACCCACACCTCCGAATACCTTACCGAAAACGCTTTTTTTAATGGCCTTTTTAAGTTTGATGTTAATGATCTTCTGCACCTGGGTTTCACTTACCAAATGATCGGGATCGTTTTCCCGGTCGTCATAAACCTGAACCTGTGCAACAATGGCCGCGTCAAGGTTTTTGGTAGCGATCTTAGGGTCCGAGCCAAAAAACTGCTTGCCATCAATCAACAGTTTGCTTACCTGTTTCCCGTTAACGGTAATAGTTCCGTCGCCATCTATTTGTACGCCGGGAAGCTTTTTAAGCAATTCTTCAAGGGCGGCATTGGGGCGGGTTTTGAAAGCGGCAGCATCAAATTCAATGGTGTCTTTTTTTACTTTGACTGGCACCCGCTCTGCACGTACCACCACCTCTTTAAGCATCTTACTGCTGAGGGTAACATTGCCCAGATCAACTATATCGCCTTTTTTAAAATTAAAATTATGGATATAGTTTTGATACCCGGCATAGGAAATAACCAGGCGTACCTGCTTATCAACAGGGAGTCGCTGTAATTCAAAATCCCCGTTCTTTTTACTGAGGGTGTAAGCTATAAGCGAGGTATCTTTCAGGTCGACAACGGCGACGGTACTCAATTCAAGAGCTTGCTTATTCAGGGAATCGGTGACCTTCCCTTTTATTGTGGCCTTTTGGGCAAAGGCCCCGGAAAACAGGCATAACAGTATTAATGAAAGAAAGATGGTTTTCATCCAGGTTTAGGTGCAGACAGGTAAGGTTAATTAAATTGTGTTATAGGTGATGTAGGGCCGTGGTAAATAGGAGACTTAAATCATGAGGTAGTTATAGGGTTTAGATGTTAGCATGTTGGTTAATTTTTTTGATAGACGCGTATTCGACAAATATCAAGCTTAAACGTTTAAAGCATAAAAAACTGCTCCCTCAGCTTAACCACTACATCCATAACCCCGTAGGCAGCATTATATGCTATAAATGTGCTCTAATAACACGAAAGCAGCATTAATATTGCCTGATATGCTACAAAAAGGGGAGATATTTGGGTATTGTAACATTGATTTTACCAAAGTGTCCTTTTTCCCGGAGCCATGCAGAATAAAATTATTTCTTTCTCCGCATTGTTTTTTTGCGATATAAACATCAAACCAAATAAATGAATACAAATGCGATAAAAGTCAAGCATGTCCGCAATAAAATTTTGCCAATTCCGTTTTTAAACTAATATTACGCAAGTAATATTAGTTTGTACCGAATTAATTACCTAAAACCATAACATTATGAAAGCAGCAGAAACCTACAAGTCCATTTATGTAACGTTTTACAGGTGGAATGTTAAAAACTTTGGTCACGGCGGATTGCCAAAAGCCAACGCTCTTTTTGGAGCAAGCTTTTTGATGATCATTTTGCTGGCCATTTTAGTAAGTGTTGCACAGTTATTTTTAACCGCCGGCTGGTTTCAGTTAAGTCCGGTATCCGGCTTAATGATATTACTGGGCGCCACAGGCGCGTTTGTACTTAATTATTTTGTATTGCTGAACAGCCGCTACTTTAAAAAGGTGAATGCCGCTTTTGCGCGCATCAGCAAACACAATCCCAATACATGGTCAATAATGCTGATGGTTTGTGTGATTGTTTCCTGCACCATGCTGCTGGTTGTTTGCCAGGCCGGAACATTTTTAAGATGAGATTAAACAATGTGATTATAAGAAGGCCCGCCGGTACCGGCGGGTTTTTTGTTTTATATGGTCCCGCTTTATCACTTCATCAAAATTCTATATCTTTCGCTTCAATTAAACTTTTATCACTGTGTTGGTTAAAACTTTTGGAAGCGCGGTTTATGGGATACAGGCTATTACCATAACAGTTGAGGTGAATATTGCATCGGGCACAAAATATTTCATTGTGGGCCTGCCCGATGTGGCTGTAAAAGAAAGTTATTTCAGGATAGAATCGGCGCTAAAAAACTGCGGTTTCAGGATGCCCCGCCAGCAGGTAGTGGTTAATATGGCCCCGGCCGATATCAAAAAGGAAGGCTCATCCTATGATCTTACTATTGCTACTGGCGTATTAGCCGCATCCGGCCAGATAGAACCCGAAACCCTTGATAAATTCATCATCATGGGCGAGCTTTCACTCGATGGAAGTCTGCAGCCCATAAAAGGCGCTTTGCCCATAGCCATACAGGCCCGAAAAGATGGCTTTAAAGGGTTTATCCTCCCTAAACAAAACGCCCGTGAAGCAGCCATTGTAAACGATTTGGAAGTTTACGGTGTTGAAAGCATTAAAGACGTCGTTGGCTTTTTTAACGGCACATCCGAGCTTAAGCCCGAAATAGTAAACACCCGTGAAGAGTTTTACGACAGCCTATGCAATTACGACAGCGATTTCAGCGAAGTAAAGGGCCAGGAAAATATTAAGCGTGCCTTGGAGATTGCCGCGGCCGGCGGCCATAATGTGATCCTGATTGGTCCGCCCGGAGCTGGTAAAACCATGCTGGCCCGGAGGCTGCCCTCTATTTTGCCTCCATTAAGCTTATATGAATCGTTAGAAACCACCAAGATCCATTCGGTGGCAGGCAAACTTGCCGCTGCCGATGCCCTGGTAACCATTCGTCCGTTCAGGAGCCCTCACCATACTATTAGCGATGTAGCTTTAGTAGGAGGGGGAAGCAACCCTGCCCCCGGCGAGATCTCTTTGGCCCATAACGGCGTTTTATTTTTAGATGAATTGCCGGAGTTTAAACGCAGCGCGCTGGAAGTAATGCGCCAGCCGCTCGAAGAGCGCCGGGTAACCATATCACGCGCTAAATTTACGGTAGATTATCCCAGTAGTTTTATGCTGGTGGCAAGCATGAACCCCTGTCCATGCGGATATTATAATCATCCCGAAAAAGAATGCATCTGCCCGCCGGGTATGGTACAAAAATACCTGAGCAAAATTTCCGGCCCGCTGCTGGACAGGATAGACCTGCATGTGGAAGTAACACCGGTTAACTTCAGCGAGCTGTCATCTGACCGTGCTGCCGAAAAAAGTGAACTCATCCGCGAACGTGTGATCAGGGCAAGGGAAATCCAGGTAGAGCGTTTCGGCAATCGTCCCGATCTGCATGCCAATGCACAAATGAGCCCTCAAATGGTGCGCGACCTGTGTAAGATCAATGCGGCAGGCCAAACCCTGCTCAAAAAAGCTATGGAAAAACTCGGCCTCTCGGCACGGGCGTACGACCGCATACTGAAAGTATCCCGCACTATTGCCGATCTTTCCGGAAGCGAGGAAATTAAACTGGAACATTTAGCCGAGGCTATTCATTTCAGGAGTTTGGATAGAGAGGGTTGGGCTGGGTAAGGTACAACGAGACAGCGTCTCCGGAAAGAGTAATCCGAACCGGAAACTTCGGACAGCAAGGGTAGCGTTTTTTGGTTTTATTCTTGTTCGGAGAATAAGTACAAGTATAAAGGCAAAAATAAATGATTAGCAACAAATCCATTTCAAGTGTAACAAATAAGAACGATAATCGCATGGCTTATTGGATATCCGTTTCCTGCGTGATCATTATCGGATTTTTTTGTCGAGATTTTATTGAATTGATTTGGGGTCTATTGGGATTTGTAATACTTTTTACAGCAATCTCATACATTTCAAAGACTATAATTTTAACTGAAAATTCTATAATTATTCAGAGCATTTTCGGGAAAGACATTACAAAAGATGTAAATCAATGCATGCATTTAACAACCTCTTGGCTCCTGATAAACAGAATGAAATTGGAGTTTATTGATGGTAGCCGGTATTTATTTAACGGAAACTCCTCTGACAAAGTTGTGAAAGAACTAACCAGAATTATTGCTCAACGCACTCCGGCACAAGTATGAAAATCTGGCGATTTGTACCTTTACCATATATCCCGCACTATCGCTGATCTTTCAGTGAGTGAGGAGAATAAACCGGAGCATTTAACTGAGGCTATTCATTTCAGGAGTTTGGATAGAGAGGGTTGGGCTGGGTAAAGATGAGATACTTATGGGGACTTTTAATATTTTAAAAAAAGAAATAAAATGTGGAAACTGCGATCAGGTACGCCCGGTTGTTATTCAATTTCGTTTTGGCGATACCTGGCAACTCGTATATCAGCTGGGTGAAAAACTGATTTGGGGAGGTAATGATATCGGCAAAGCTAATTTGAATGTTGTTAATGTTTATGGGTATAGTGGAGATAACCTCTGCCCTCATTGCAATAAGTTTTTTGAAGAAGAAGAGTTTGATATAAGAATAGAACGCGACTTTATAACGGCTGTATCTGCAATGAAAAACTATAAAAAATATCGGGAGAACGAAGATGATGAGTATTACGAAGTGAATGATTAGATCAGCCCCCGCCCCACTGGCGCAAGTATGAAGGGATGGCAATGTGTGAAAAGGCTACTTGTGCTAAATATTCGAAAATATGAGTACCAAATACAAATTTCACGATCAGGATAAATTATACTTTGTAAGCTTTTCTGTTGTGTATTGGATAGACCTTTTCATAAGAAATGAATACAAACAGGTATTGCTTGACAGTTGGAGGCATTGTCAAAAGCATAAGGGTCTTGAAATATATGGATGGTGTGTTATGACCAGTCATGTTCACATGATTATTGGAAGCAACAGCAATAAATTGGAGGACATATTGCGTGATATGAAAAAACACACCGCAGCCATATTACGAAGTACAATTGAAAACAATCCTATTGAAAGCCGAAAGGAATGGCTTTTATGGCTGATGAAACGCGCCGGAACGAAAAACAGTAATAACGAAAAGTTTCAATTATGGCAACAGGACAATCATCCCATTATGCTTTTTAACCATAAAGTATTGCATCAAAAATTAGATTACATTCATAACAACCCAGTAGAGGCCGGATTTGTAGAAAAACCTGAAGATTACTTATACAGCAGCGCACGGGATTACTATGATTTACCGGGCTTGGTTGATATTTTATTAGTCGATCCGTTACTGGCTTAAATTATAGAAAAACTAAGAAGGCACAAGTAACTGCCCGCCAGCCACCCTTCATACTTGCGCCAGTAAAGTGAAGGATGTTATTACGAAGTAACTGATTAAAACTCTCAAATAAAAAAACTTAAATATGTACACCGACTTCGACCAGCAAGCCTTTGATATTGATTGGTATTTAACCAACGGAAAAGAAGTCGCCTTTATGATATCTGCTGGTACTTGTTTACCGCGGTCTGTTGCGGAATCTGCTCGAAACAATATGGTATTGCAGGAATACTTTGAGGGCTTGCCATATACAACCAAGTTTGTTATTAACCCTGATCTGGAGAACATCATAAATTCAGAGGCAGACGAGCAGTATCTATCGTCTTTTATAAACATGGCAATGAAAGGACTTTATGCTTTCGACAAAACAAACTTAGGTCTTTTTAACGATCCGAATTATCATTTAGTGGCAACGCCGGTTACTCCGCTAAATGTAAATTTATTGCCGGCTGAGATCGCAAACATCATCATGAAAACGCGGTTAAATGGCCCAATGGGTTTAAAGTTTGATATTTCTATTTTAAAATGACAACCAAACCTTTACTCCTTATCACTATAGCAGCACTAACAATTTTTTCAAGCTCCTGCAAAACCTATTACATGCCTGTTGGTACTTTCCTGGAGCAGGTGCCAACCCTGGAAACGGTGAATTTAAGACAGGTTACCGCCCAGGACCCTCTTGGGCATAAGCATACCTATAGTGTTTATCCTATTGATTCGATTAAATGTTTCGACAAAGACGGAACTCCTTACAAGTTAAAGAACGGGCCATCTATTGAAATACGTTTTACAGATATCAATGGCAAGCGATCAACCTTTTACTTCGACCGCACCTGGGTTATCCAGGACTCTGTTATCGGTGTTCAGTCAAAGATTCTTTCAGTGAAAAAAGCAATACCGGTAAGTACTATTAAAACAATTGAAGTACAAGATGGGCAAAAAAAATACAAATACATTAACCAGTAGGCCAATATAAAGTTGGCCCATACAACAGCTAATTTGGAATTTAATAACGGGCAATACAAAACTATTCAATTGCCGGCGAAGCCGGGGCTGATGCCCGGCACGGGCAAATTGGGATATGCAGCTTAGCAGTTTACCTGCAAAACTTTAAGCCATACAGCCAACTGTACTATTATATTAAATAGCCAGTTAACTTAAAAGAAGCATGGCCCCCGGTTGCTGCCAATCGGAAATTTGTTAACCCTGCCATGCACATGATCGCAATGTGTATGATCGCGATACATTTTTTGATGAGATGGCGGGCAATTTACCTGTAATGGTTGGGTAGTTTCAGTCTTATCAGGCTGACAAACTATCGTAGCTTGTTTTTTCATAACGACTTCTCCCTATGTTAGGTGACATTGATAATTGATATAATAAATTTAACTATAAAAGCACTTATTTACAATAGCTTTTATCAGAAAAATAATATTAAAAAAATCACGAGCTAAACTCGAAAGTGCAAGTAGCTATTGCCCGCAGGCAAACCCTGCATATTTACGCCAGTAAAGGAAAAAAATCATTTGTTACATCTCAGATAAATAAACAGCCGGAGCAAATAATATATACTCCGGGCTGTTTAAATAAGTATAGCGTCCCTGTATTTACTTCCCTTTCCAAAACTGCAGGTAATGCAGGTTGTACCCTCCGTTATTAGCTAATATCTTTATTTTGTTGGCGCCTGCCTTTAAAGCAATATTTTTAACAGCAATAACCTGCCATTTTTTTGGCCCGCCGGTGTTGGGAACCACCACTTCTTTTGCCTGGGTTATATTATTAACTAAAACAGATAGTTTGGCATCATCAGTGGCGGATGCCGCTTTGAGGCTTAGGGAGTATATGCCCGGTGTTTTAACCTGTATTGTGTACTGGGTCCATTCTTTGGTTTCAATATGATCTACATAGTAACTGTCATACTTCGTAGAATCTTTGCTGATATCAACGCCGTCGTTCCGGTAAATATGGCCTTTGTTGCCTACGCCGGGTTTGCCTGAAGTATGATAGTCGGCGGTATCGGTGTCGAAATAAGCATAGCCATTGCGGCCCAGGTCATAATCAACAGCATTGATCACGGTGCCGTTGCCAATTTTGTTGGCTTTAAAGGGCTTAGTAACGGTTGTGTGCGGCTGCCTGAAAATAGCATCGACGACATCATGATGGATAATGGTATTTTCTAATTTAGCATACGTAGCCAGCTCAAGGGTGCCGCTATACGTATTGCTCTCGTTAGGTTTATTCCTGCCGGTGTTCAGGTACCTTGCCACATCATCATAGTTCAGATTTGAACGGATCTCCATCGGGTTATTATTGCCCAGCTTTTTCAATGGCCATAATGACCAGCCAATGTTATTTTTTTCTAATAAGCCTATAGCTTCGGTAAGCCAGGTATTTGAGTTTTCGCCGGTTTCGCCCAGCCATACCGGTATATTATACTGGTCGCGTGTTTTTACGATATGCTCAACAGACTTCTGATCGTTAAAATTCCAGTACTTATGAAAGCTCAGCACCATGTTTTTATCCCATTGGGGTAAAATACCGTTATAGTTATTGCCCCAACCGTTGCCCTCAATAATAATAATGTGTTTTTTATCTACCTCGCGAATGGCAGCAGTAATATCAACCATCAGTTTTCTTAGCGGACCGTTTGTTTTTTCCTTCAGTCCGTTTTTATCATTTTGAGGATCATCAAAACCCCAGTTTGGCTCGTTGATAATATCATAAGCGCCTATGTAAGGTTCGTTTTTATACCGTTCGGCCAGTTTACGCCAAAGGGCGATGGTTTTTTGCTTATTAGCCTCGCTGTCCCAAAGTGATGGTTTATCCGGGTCGCGGTCGGAGATGTTCAGGTCGTTGCCTTGTCCGCCGGGGGCGGCATGCAGGTCAAGGATCAGGTACATGTGGTTCGCTTTACACCAGGCCAGTAAGTCATCGGTCATTTTAAACCCTTTATCCAGCCAGGTGTTTTTACCGGCAACGGGCTCCTTATCAACCGGCAAGGTGTAAAGGTTATAATGCATCGGCAGGCGAATAGAATTAAATCCCCAGCGTTTCATCGAGTCTACATCAATTTTGCGGGTATTGTTGGCCAGCCAGATATCATAAAACTCCTTAGTTTCGGCCGGGCCCATTAGCTCTTCCAGCCTTTCACGAATGCGGTACTGCCGGCTGTCTTTGTTAATGTGCAGCATATAGCCTTCCTGTAGCATCCATCCCCCTAAACCCATCCCTCGCAGCAATACATTCTGCCCCTTTTCATCAACTATTTTTTTTCCTTCGGCTTTTAAAAAGCCGGTTTGCGCATTTCCTTGTAACGAGACAAATAATGCAGGAGCTGCGGCCAGCATAACTTTAATCCCAGAGCTCACCTTTATATTTTTTATTAACGATGTTAACATGTTGTTGTGCATTTAAATTTTCTAAACCGGTTTATATTACCAGATATACGTTCCAACCGAACCTTTATCAAGTTTAACAGCTAATACTTTTCCCTGGTACTGGATGTTAAAATCCTGCGCGCCATCGCTGGTGTTGGCTACGATAAGTACTTTTTTGCCATCGGGGGTTTTGAAAGCCACATTAGGTAAAGTATCCATATTGTTTGATGCAATACGTACTGAACCCGGACGTACAAATTTGGAAGCGTGAGCAATTGAATAATAAGCGATGTTCTTCTTTACTTGGTTTTTATCAATGGTAACGGCGCCCTGGCACATTGGGCAGCCGCCCCTGTCGGTGTAGGGCTTATATTCAGGGTCAGCGGCAAGGTTCCATTCCAGTACGTTACGGCTCCAGTTGCGGGTTGCGCCAATAATAAGGCTTTTTACCGGCCAGGCTATGTTGATGGTACTTTGATTTTCAGGCTCAACGGTCATCTGCTCGGTAAAGTAAATGTTTTTATCAGGATGGGCGTTGTGCACATCGGTAAGGGCCGAGATATCGCCGCCATACAGGTGAAAGCCCGAACCATCCACATATTTACGGGCAGCCGGGTCGTTCAATATCGAAATAGGGTAATCGGGCCTGTCGGCATTATGATCGTAAACAATGATCTTTGTTTTGATGCCTGCCGCCTTAAACGCTGGGCCAAGGTTGTTTTTGATAAAGTCGGCTTCGTCGGGCGCAACCATCAGCAAGCTGGGGTTATTGCCCGGGTGTAATGGCTCATTTTGAATGGTGATGGCATCGATATTAATTCCATTGGCCTTCATCGCCTGGATATATTTAACCAGGTATTTTGCATACACCGGGTAACAATCGGGTTTTAACCTGCCGCCGCGGGTATCATTATTGGTTTTCATCCAGGCCGGCGGCGACCATGGCGAACCCAATACCTTGATTGCCGGATTAATTGCCAGGATCTGTTTCATTACCGGAATCACATCGGTTTTATCCGGGCCAAGGTTAAAATGTTTTAACGTTGGATCTGTCTGGCCTTTGGGCATATCATCATAGGAGAATACTTTCTCGTTCAGATCGGATGCGCCAATACTCAGCCTTAAATAACTGATACCAATATCATTCCCTGTAACCGCGAAAAGATTTTTAAGCAGCGCGGCCCGGCTTTCGGCATTCATGCGGATGATGTGCATAGCGCTGCCCCCGGTTAATGCAAATCCAAACCCGTCTATCGGCTGGTAATGTTGCTTATCATTAACAGTAATAGTAGTGCCGCCGGCGTTCCCGGTTTTAAAAGTAAGCGGCACTTTTTGCTGCTCAAAAAGTGCCGATCTGTCGGCCCGGGTAAGCCATAAGCTTGCCTTTGTTTGCGCGTTTATTGCAGCGGCCGGGCCAAGCAGCATGGCGCCCAATAAAATCGATTTGATTTGCATGTTCATGAAACAGGATTTACAGGTTTATTTGTTGGATAACAGGAATTAATACGGCTGTTAAAATTGGATGAGTAAAAATATTACTGTTTTTAATAAAACGTAGTAATTAATCGGTTACAAAGTCAATAATTAAATTTTGTAGTGGTTAAGAAGTAGTTTACCCATAGGGTTAATTTAAATCAGGGCGATATAAAGTCTTGTTTAACTGCGCAAATTTAATTTGCAATTTAAAACATTTGTTTTTATGAAAAGATTTCTATAAATTCACATACAACTATCCAATGAATACTCCATCTAAAAAAATTGTCATATTTGATGACGACGAGGACATCCTTTCTATTTGCAGTTATATTTTGGAGGAACAAGGGTGGGAAGTGCACACATTTAGCGACTGCAATAACATTGTTGAAAAGGTTTCGGGCATTTTGCCTGATGTGATCATGATGGATAACTGGATCCCCGATTCGGGCGGGATCATTGCCACGCAAACCCTCAAAAAAACCGAAGGGCTTAAAGAAATACCGGTAATTTATTTTTCGGCAAACAGCGATATCCAGATCCTGGCCAACCATGCCGGCGCCCAAAGCTATTTAGCCAAACCATTTGATCTGGAAGACCTGGAAAAGGTGATCAACAGGGTGATAGCGGCGTAGGTGGGATAGCTATTATGCCATAAATTTTTTCTTAGGGATAGTGCAAAGGGCTGCGTTAGTGATAGGAGCGGATACCGGCCTTGTGGCTAATGCCGGTGCAGTATGAGCGTATAGCACGGGCCGCAGGCAACGCCCATATTTTTCATACCGATCAAAAAATATATTTAATTTATAACTATCCGTAACAAAAAAAGAGGGTCAAACAATGACAGCCCTCATTAAAAACCGCTTCTATTTCTTTTCCTCAAACGATGCCAGCAGGTTTATATTCGGGTCTACCTTAACATCTGCCGGTTTGGCTTTTACCCGGAAACGGGCTGTTGTCGATTTCTCTTTTACCGGCACAGTTAACAGCTGCCCGTCAACAGACACCTCCAGCGGCAAATTGTAAACATAGGCCTGGTTTTGGGTTACATTTATGGTAATGTAACCATCCTTTTCATTATACTTCCAGCTAACCGCCAAATTTGGGTGCCCGGCGTTGCGCAGCCATTGCGTAAAAAACTGTTTCAGGTCCTTGCCGCTGGTTTGTTCCATTACCCGCCTCAAATCATCGGTATTGGCATTGCTGCCCTGGTATTTTGAATAATAGTTTCTTACCCCTTTCCAAAAAACATCATCGCCCAGTTTGCGCCTCAGCATGTGCAGTACCCAACCGCCTTTTTCGTAACTATTGGCATTAAGCAGCTGCATAAATTTTGTTTTAACAGCGGTATCAACCACGGGCGTTAAACGCTCTTTTTCAAAATCCAGCACTTTTTTACGCTGGCCGATAAGGCGCGTTTTTAAGGTATCGGCCCCGTATTTATTTTCGAGATAAAGATTGGTCATATAAGTAGCAAAGCCTTCACTTAACCAAAGGTGGCCAAAGCTTTTCTCGCTGGCGCCATCGCCAAACCACTGGTGGGCAATTTCATGCGCCATTAATTCCTCTATATCCGGACTTTTAACCGATTCTTCAAAGTAGAATATGGCACCGGCATTTTCCATACCGCCAAAAATGGTTTTCGACTGCACGTTGGCCAATTTTTCGTAGCTGTAAGGGCCAACATTTTTTATAAAGTAGGGGAGAATGTTTTTAGCTACAGCATAGCTTTTAAACCCAACCTCTTTACTTTCCGGAAAAACATAGGTAAAAACCGGGATTCCGTTAACATCACCGGGGCGGTCAACTGCAAACTCAGCTACGCCTATAACCATTACTTTGGTAGGCAGCGCAACGGCTTCAACCCAATGGGTTAGTTTGAGCTTTCCGTCGAGTTGCTTTTCTTCGGTTTGCAGCCCGTTTGATACTACCTGGTAATGATCGGGCGCGGTTACAATAAAATCAACCGTGGCTTTGTCGGCAATATTATCAACGCAGGGGAGCCAGTTGTGGGCCCGGTTAGGCCAGTTATCACCAAAAAACGTGCGGTGCCCGAATGCGTTGGTCGAGATGATCAACCCATCGGCCGGGATGCCGCTATAACTTATCGTATAATCGCGGGTGTTCCCTTTATAGGCGCGGGTATTGATCTTTAGCTGTTCATCGTCCTGGGTAAACTTTACCGGCTTCCCGTTTTCGGTCACTGCCGATACCAGCATGCCTTTACCCTCAGCATTCTTTTTCACCAGGTCGAGGCTAAACCCTTCCGCGCCGTTCAAAAACTTTATAGAAACCGTGGCCTTTCCCTCTATATTATTATCGGCGTCATTAAGTTTAATATCAAACGTATAATGTTTAACATCAATCTGCGCCCCTGGAACCTGGGCAAATGCCGGCATGGTAAACAGGGCCGGTAACAATAAAAGAACAAAAAATATCCTGCGCATAGCCTTGGTTCAGTTTGTTTTGTACTGCAACAAAGCTAATAAAAACAAGCTGTTATCCGCCCTTCCCGGCCATATGGTTTATCACATTTTTACATTGCTAAAACGTTACATTAACCCCTGTGGTGAACAAAAAGTAAAGCCCGTTCATTTTGGTGTTTTTTACATAATCAACCTGGTTAAATGGCTTGATGAGGTAGGGCGTAAAGAGGATTTGCCACTTGTTAATAGCATAGGTTAAAGGCAACGATCCGCTGAAAGCAAGCAGCTTATATTGCCTTACCTCGCGCTGGTTTTGCTGCGTTACCGTTTGCGTTATGATAGTTTGCTTTGGCTGACTGGGAAACAGGATATTAATAGGTGTTTGCTGCTGGGGCTGCTCTATCGAGCGGGTAACCTGCGATTCGGTATAATAAGTTTGGTAGAACGATTGTGTACCGGCATAAAGCGTGGCGGTAGGAGTAACTTTTAGCCCGCTTTTTTTATCCACTCCTGTTTTCAGGGCAAAAATTTCTTTTGATAATTCGGCCGTATTAACAACGTCATTACTGTTATTTTTATTAAACCTATAGCTGATGCCCGCGGTAAATTTTACAATATCATCCGGATTAGCATACAACTGCCCGTCGAGCGTGGCATTAAATGAAGAAAGTATTATGGGACTGCTTTTGGTGATAAAATATTTGGTGGCCGATACATTGCCTCCATAATACCGTTTTGCATCAAACGCGAAAACATAGCCCGGCGTAACGCTAAGGCCTTCGGTGCCTGATTTGGAGCCATTAAGATCAAAATAGCCGATAGCGTTTACAAAAAAGCCCTGCTTGCTAACTAATGTAACCGAGGGAAGAAGCACCGGAACACTGCTTTCATCGCGCCGGCCGGCATAGGTAAGGTTTGAAAGATATTGCAAACCCGCATTTACAAACAACTCTTTTGTTTTTGCCACGGTATCAGGTTTTTGCTGGGCATAAACCGCAGGGCCGGCCAAAGCCAGCAGCAGGATAAGTTTAAGTTTTTTCATAGCTAATGTTGAATAAAAAAAGTGCGGATAATCAAAAAGGCCGGTGCCGGCCTTTTTGATTTAATGTATGTAAATACTATTACTGTTTGGCAGCGCTCAGCTTGGCTGAACTCTTGCCCGAAGTTTTAACAGTAACGCTTTTCTTTCCCGCCTTTACAGCAGTACTGGAAGCGCTGCTATTTGAGAACCCGGTATTTAGCTTTTTAGAGCCCGCTGCCACGTTACCTGTGCTGTTCAGGTTACCGGACGAGGTAACACTCACATTTTTGCTAACAGCATCGGCGCTATTACCTGCGGCCACCGCTGTTTTACCTGTAGTTGTTGTAGCGCCAGCCCTTAAAGCGGCAGCATTGCTGCTTACTTTTTCGGTAGTGTTAGTGGCAACACCTTCGGTTGTGGTTAATGCTTTTTCGCCTGTTGCTGTTACTCCTGTTGCATTCACAGTACCTGCGGCTGAGGTATTGCTGCTAACGCCGGCTTGTGCAGCTGTTGTACCTGCCGTAGCATTTACGGTTGAGGCAACGTTGCTGTTAACATTAGCGGCCTCACTGGCGGCAACGCCCGTTACGGCCTGGTTGGTGGTAGCCTGGGTTTGAGCGGCTGTCCGCGCTGCTACACTTTGAGCCTGTGTTGCAGCCTGGTTGGTTACGGTTGAGGTTGTGTTAACCGCTTTTTGCGCTATAGATGCCGCATTCACAGTTGGTGTAGCTACCCGCGTAGCTATTTTAGTTGCGGTAGTTGCTCCAAGATTAACCTGGGCCGAACCAACTTTAAATGCAAATAACGCGGCGGTCAATAAAACGGGTTTAATTAACTTTTTCATGATTAGTTTTTTAGTTCATTAATATATGAGGGGTGGGGTAAATTTGGGGCCCTCATCTGTTCGCTGCAGTAAAACAAAGCAAGTGCCATTGCACAGTAAATGACATTTTAATGACTTCCGGCATCTAAAAGTGTGAAATTGTGTATAATAAATTATACATATGTTCATTTTGTTCATCAGCAATGGGGCAAAAAAAACGCCCCTTGCTTTTGGCAAGAGACGTTCTTTTTATAGGATATACCTACTTTACATTTTAGGCATCCTGCGCATCATGTTGGCCATAGCAGCGGGATTGCTCATTTGCTTCATCACCTTTTTCATATCATCAAACTGCTTCATGAGGCGGTTAACTTCCTGTAAATCGGTGCCCGAACCTTTGGCTATACGGTTACGGCGGCTTTGATTAATGGTTTCAGGGTTAGCTTTTTCAAACGGTGTCATAGATTGAATAATGGCCTCTATCGCTTTAAACGCGTTATCATCAACCTCAACGTCCTTCATCATTTTACCCACGCCAGGTATCATGCCCATCAGATCTTTCATGTTACCCATTTTCTTGATCTGCTGGATCTGGCCGTAAAAGTCGTTAAAGTCGAACTTGTTCTTGCGGATCTTCTTCTGAAGCTCGGCTGCTTCCTTCTCGTCAAACTGCTGCTGAGCGCGTTCAACCAACGACACCACGTCGCCCATGCCCAGGATCCTTGATGCCATACGATCAGGGTGGAAAACGTCAAGCGCTTCCATCTTCTCGCCGGTACCAATAAATTTGATAGGTTTATTAACAACCGATTTGATTGATAATGCAGCACCACCGCGGGTATCACCATCAAGCTTGGTTAATACCACACCGGTAAAGTCCAGGCGGTCATTAAACACTTTAGCAGTATTCACAGCATCCTGACCGGTCATGGAGTCAACCACAAACAGGATCTCGTGTGGTTTTACGGCATCTTTTACCTGCTCAATCTCCACCATCATGGCCTCGTCAATAGCCAAACGGCCGGCGGTGTCAATAATCACCACGTTATTACCGTTCTGCTTAGCCTGGGCTATACCTTCGCGGGCAATAGCAACCGGGTCTTTCGAGTCGCGATTGGCATACACCGGGATACCTATTTGCTGGCCTAAAACCTCCAGCTGATCAATAGCCGCCGGACGGTAAATATCATCAGCAACCAGTAATGGTTTTTTATTGCGTTGTGTTTTTAAATAATTGGCAAGCTTACCGGTAAAGGTTGTTTTACCAGCACCATTCAAGCCGGCAATAAGGATGATGGTAGGAGTAGCCGGAAAATTCAGATCGGCCGTTGTACCGCCCATCAACGCGGTAAGCTCATCGTTCATGAGCTTGGTAAGCAGCTGGCCTGGCGAAATAGATGTTAATACATTATTACCAAGCGCTTTTTGCCTTACATCATCGGTAAATGCTTTGGCGGTTTTATAGTTAACGTCGGCATCAAGAAGGGCCTTGCGGATCTCCTTCATAGTTTCGGCCACGTTTATTTCAGTAATAGTTCCCTGACCCTTCAGGACCTTGAACGCCCTGTCGAGTTTATCCGAAAGATTTTCAAACATTATATTAAAAAACTTTAATCCTTTTTATAAGAATGCAAAGGTATGATTTTGAACTATATTAACTCAATTACTTAGTAGATTAACTTATATCCTCGGCCACGAACGTTGAGGATACATACTGATGGGTCATCTTTCAAATAACGCCTCAGCTTGGTAATAAATACATCAAGGCTCCGGCTACTGAAATAATCGTTGTTTTGCCAAAGGCTTAACAATAACTCATCACGATTAAGCAGTTGGTTTTTACTCATAATCAACAGGTTAAGAATTTCGCCCTCTCGAGTGGTCAACATGCGGCTGTTCTGTTCAAAATTGAGTTCCCCTTGCGGATAATGAAACGAATACCGGCCAATTTTGGTAATGCCCGCACTTTTAGTTGTCACCAGCCTGTTTTTACTCAGTAAAGCCCTTATCCGAATAATGAGTTCCTCCAGGCTAAACGGCTTCTTTAAATAGTCGTTGCCGCCGCTTTCAAAACCTTCAACCACGTCTTGAGGCAGCGATCTTGAAGTTAAAAAAATAACGGGCAAATCTGTATCCACGTTCCTGATCTGCCGGGCAAAATCAAATCCGCTTCCGTCAGGCAGCATTACATCAAGTACTATAATATCGGGCTTGTTATCGTAATAAACACCTTTTGCGTGAGCGATGGTATCGGCATAAACCACCTCAAACCCGCGCGACTGCAGGCTTTCCTGCACAATTTCGGCCAGTACCGGCTCATCTTCAACTAATAAAACTTTATGGCTAATCATATTGGCCAGGCTAAACTTAGTATACTCCCTTTTCCTGGCTCACTTTCCATTTTGCACCAGCCTCCATGCCGCTCAATAATACTTTTTACATAACTAAGTCCAAGGCCATGACCTTTTATCCGATGCGCGTTTGTGGGTACCCGGTAAAACTTCTCAAATACCAGCGACAGATTGTTAGCCGCTACGCCTATCCCATTATCCTTCACGGCAATGACTAAAAAACTGCTTTTTATATAGATACTTATCTGCAATTGTACATTGGTCCCCGAATACTTAAGCGCATTATCAATCACGTTATTAACAGCATGTTCAAAATACAATTTGTCGGCCGTTACGCAATTTATTCCCGTGTCGTTTACATAATTCCAGTTAATTTCTTTTCCGGGAAGCAGTGTGGCGTTGGTTAAGAACTTTCTTATTTCGATGTCGAGATCAACCGGTTCTGGTTTGATATTAAAATCCTGGTTTTCATACATTGAAATGTTCAGCACTTTGTCAACCAATGCCGACAGCTTTTCCAGTTCATTTTTTGAGTGGGCGAGGTAACGCCCGGTCCTTTCAGCGTCATCAAGCACACCAAAACCAGTTAGTGCTTCAATTGCAGCCGAAGCAGTAGCGATGGGCGTTTTGAATTCATGGGTGATATTACTGATAAAATCATTTTTGATAGCTGACACCCTTTTTTCCCTGAACAGGGTACGTAACAGATAGATAAGGCTAAAAGCCACCAAAGCGATAAGCAATAGCGAGCCGGCAAACATATACCCCATACGCCCTATGATGTATGAAAAAGGATTACTGAACATAGCCCTTACATATTGTTCTTTTCCCTTTTGCTTGTAAGTTGGGTACGATTTGGTGATGATAGGATAGCGGGCCAGCAGTTTTTCATCAAAATGGCTCCGGTTCATTGTGCTGTCGGTTTCGCGTACATAAAACCGGAAAGGAGTCTCGATGTTCCTATCCTTCAGGTAATGGGCAAGCACCGGCCTTAGGCGGGTTGTATCAAAATCATACTTATTGACGTTATCTACCATAAAACCACCCAGATTTTGGGTACGATAGTATACAACATGGTTTTGCAGATCTTCAGTGCGCATGGTGTAGGCAAAACGCGTGGCTATTGCCCATTTAAAAGCCGTGTCCCCGGGCAATAACGCCTTATTAATGCCACGAAAGCTTAATGCCGAAGATGAAAACTTTTGACCCGGCTGATGGGCGTTTGCTATGGTAAAAATGTTCTTCTTCTCTGCTGTATCAAACCTGCTGGTAATCAGAAACTCGGTAGTATCCATCAGCCGTTTGGCAAGCAGTTGCTGGATGGTATCACAACGGAGGCTAAACTCCTTTTTTAATGCGTCCTCAAAAGCCATGTTCACCTCTTTTTCAAAGGTGGCCTGGTTTACAATATAGTAGTTTTTTACCCAGTAAAATTGCAGCAGTAAAACCATGGCAATGGCTACGGCGCATACTACAATAACAAATCGGGTACTTTTAGGCATAACCAAATGTAAAACATCGGCATTAAATATGGCCCGCTGTTAACATAATATAACGTTAGTTAACTTGCCCGATAACACAGTTTTGTTTTTACACTCTTCATTTTTGCAGGTATAAAATCCGTACCTGTCATGAAAAAACTATTTGTTATTCTTTTATCAGCCTGCTTTTTTTCAACATCGGCACAACAAACTTTAAAACCTGGCGATGTCATGCCCGCCATTGTTATAAAACCAATTATTAATGCGCCGGCATTGAACGTTAACCTTGCCGACCCGACTAAAGCACCGTTCTACATTTTGAGCTTTTGGGGAACCTGGTGCAGCCCATGTATTCCCGAAATGGATACCCTGGCTAAGCTGCAAAAAGCAAATGAAGGTAAAATCAGGGTTATAGCCATATCAAACGAGCCGGTTACACGGTTGAAAAAATATCTAATCAAAAAACCGTCGGCCCTGTGGCTCGCCAGCGATACCTCGTTCTTTTTATACAAAGCATTCGGGCTTTCATCTGTTGGGCAAAGCGCCATCATTAACAGCAGGCACATGGTAGTAGCACTCGTAAAAACAGATTTGGTAAACCAGCGGTTTATCAACAACCTGATGAGCGGTAAAACCATTAAATCATCTGCCGAAGTAAAAGAGGTTCCTGTAAACAACCGCAAAGACATTTTTGGTGTAGATAGTACTATTGCCGAAAGTTTTACCATTCGCGGCTACATGAAGGGGCAGCAAAGCATGGGCAGGCATTATCTCAATGCGCCATATGAAGGCAGGAGGGTTAGCTATATTAATGTTTGCGCAGATGTTTTATATAAAGACGCGTTTGACATTACCTCATCTAAACAAATCGTTTACGAGATTGATGAAAAAGCAGTATGCGATTTCGATAATAAAAATTCTCTTTATTGTTTTGACCTGTTAGTTAAACCCGAAGATAAGGATAGCCTCAACCGCATCATGCAAAAAAAGCTGCTTACGTCACTACCTATAAAAGCCCGGATAGCCGAAAAATTAATCCCTGTTTATGTTCTCAGAGTAAACCCAGACCAAAAATTGGCATTCCAGGTATCAACGCAAAATAAATCGATGATCCGTTTTAGCGGGGAAGGGTATAACGGGACATCTGTGTCGTTGGCAAATTTCGCAAATGATTATTTGAGCAATGACCTTGACCGCCCGGTTGTGGATGAAACCGGGTTGAAAGAAAAATACGATATAAAAACCACGGTCGATCTGCGTACGCAAGAGGGAGTAGTACAGTCTGTAAACAAGCTCGGCCTTATACTGGATAAGGCCGAACGTAAAATGAAAGTATTGGTGTTTTATAAATAACACTTACGGGAACCGGTACAGCATCCCCAACCCAATACCTTCATAGCCCTGGGCTTCGGCGGCGGTGTGTTTATCGTAAAGCAGAGTACCGTTAACTGTTGCACTGATGAGCCTGTTAACCTTTGCCGATAATACCAAATCCACACGGTGTGTGATGAACTTAGGCGATTGCGCATAGGGGATAAACAGCGCGTAACGCGTATTAAGGTGGATGTTTTTGGCGATATCTTTATCAAATAGGGCCACAACCTGGAACGCAAGGTCATTTTTAACAGTCTTTAATGTATCCACGCCGTAGTTATCGGGCTTCTTGATGTGAATCTTATCATCAAGTACAAAAGTTTGCCTTGCAGTACCGGTACCTAAACGCAGATCGAACCAGCCTGTTGGCTTATACTCAAAACCGACAGACTCGGTAAGATAACCCGGTGACATAAAGTTTGAAATATACTGCTGATCGAACTTGCCATTGCCTTGATCGACATAATTAAAGCCTTTATCAAACTGCGACTCGAAGGTCAACGCACCGAAAAAATACCAGCTTTTTGATAATTGCGAAGCTACTTTATTATCAAAATAAATACGGTCCTGGGTTTTACGCTTGCCCTGACCTTTGTTTTTTGATACCCCGTAAGTAAGGTTAAGCTCCGACACATAACTGAACGGCGCTTTGTTATATTCGGTATGATAAATAAAATTTGAACCCAATGCCACCGCGCTTACGCCACCTGCCGCATAATTGCTGCTAAAAGCCGACTGGCTAAAGTTCAGCCCGAATGTGATTACCTTTTTCCAGTAGTTTACTTTATAATCGAGCATGGTAACAGGTACCATTTCGCGCTGGATCTGTATGGGGCGAACCCGCGTGGGGATGGCATTTTTGCGGGAATTTATCCGGTATTTATTAAGTACGGCAGTGTCTATTTTAACACTATCTTTTTTCAGGGTATCGGTTTGTGCTTTTGCTGATAAAACGCACGTGACTGATAATGCGAGTATTAGTAATCCCGGTTTTGTTTTTAACATAGTAAACAAATTAAAGCAAAAATCTCCTTTTTTACCCACAATAAACAAAAATGTTGCTTCAGGGTTTAGTCTGGAAAACGACTTTTGGGTAAAAATATTGGAATTTCCGGATATTAAAATGAACGTTGTATTAAGGTTAATCAACCTTATTCGCGGCCAAGATCCTTCTTACTGTCTTCGGGCGTAACAAGCGGGGTGAGGGAATACGGGCGTTTCTTATACTTTAAAAAACGATTGAGGTTGGTTTTGATGGAGGCTATAAACTCATAGTCGCTGGCGGTTTTTACCAGGTAATAACCGGGGCGGTACCGCAACATGAAGTCGGTAAGCTGCTGATCTTTTAAATTGGTTATGGCGCCAACATAAGTTCGGTTAAAACGATAGTCAATAACACTTTGCTGATAGTCTTTCTCAATAGTTTCGCGCAGATGGGCGGCGTTTCTGCCGCTTCGGCTTAACGCATTGTAAATAGCATCAATGCTTAAACCGGCGCCACCAGGACCAAAGCTCAATAAATCTTTATTGTTAAGCGGGCCGAAGATTTTGGTATAATCGTTTTTGGTTGCAGCCAGCCGTTTTTGCGGGTTAAGCAGGGTATCACGCACGATAACTTCTTTAAGCTGGATAGCAGTGCGCTTCATATAAACGGCCAGTGATTCGCCGCCTTGCACTTTCAAAGTATCAGGATGATGATCTGATTTTGTAAAAACAAGCATATCGCCGGGTTGGGCTTCTATCTTGAATTCACCTTTAAAAGTGTTGTAAATTGATTTGCCGGTGGTGATGTTCTGTACATTAACTTTGGCAATGCGGTCTTTGCTGTCTTTATCAAACACAACCCCGTCAACGGTTTTTTGCTGGGCAAAAACTTTAGTTGCGGTCAGGGCCAAACATATTAAAAGCGTCCACAGTTTCATTGAGGATGCAAAAATACGTGTTGCACAGCGGGTGATCATACAATTTAACAACAATTAACCTTTCGAAGACAGAGCCAAAATATCAGGAGTAAAGAATCAAGATAAATATTCGGTGATAACTAATCTCAAATTCTCTTGACTCTTGATTCTTGTTGTCTTGACTCTCTATTTTACGACAACAAGCTTCTGGCCAATTTTAATGCCATTGTCGCTCATACTGTTTAACGCTTTCAGGTCATCAACAGTTATTCCAAAACGTTTGGATATGTTGTATAGTGTATCGCCCTGTTTTACGGTGTAGATCTTATCGTCGGGCGGGGTTTTGGAAAGGGTATCCTGAACGGGTTTACCAATGCTATCGTTGATCTGCGATAATACACGGTCTTCCCGTTTAATTTTAGCAATCTCGCCTTCGGGGCGGTCATACTGATCGAGGTTATATTTTACAATAATATTGATCAGCAACTGCGGATACTTAGGATTAGTGGCATACCCCGCCTTTTTCAACCCATATGCCCAGCCTTCGTAATCGTTCTTATCCAGCTCAAAAAGTTTAGCGTAATTTTTACGTTTTAAAAACGCCGAGTGGTCACGGAAGGAATCTTCCGGGTTATCATAAACGCGGAAGCAATCATTCACGTTATCGTCATCCTTATAATAGCTTTTGCCGGTCCAGTCGCTGGTGCATTTTATGCCGAAGTGATTGTTGGCATATTTGGCCAGGTCACTATTGCCCGCGCCCGATTCAAACAGGCCCTGCGCCAGGGTGATACTGGCCGGGATACCATACTGGTTCATTTCCTGAATGGCGATGGCCTTAAAGCGGTCAATATATTCTAACGAGTTGTATGACCGGTAATTGGCAATAGCATCCTTATTAGCCTTTTGGATAATGCTGTTATTGCGTTTGGCATCGCGGTTTGATACTGTAGTGGTTTTTTTGCGGGCAGAGCATGAATTGAGGCAAACTACAGCAATGAACAGGTATATGGTTTTTCGCATGAGGCTTAAATCTTATTATGTGGCATATAACCAGGGGCCAAATTAAGATTTTATAAACGTAATTATTGCTGTTTAGTTGTTGCGTCGGCCAATTGCGTTTGGTTTGCCGGATTTTCATCCAGGTCATTGAGGTTATACCTGTTAATGATACCCAAAACCTGCGATGCCCATCTGCGGCTACCGGCATAACCGGCACGTTGAATACCTTTTGCCCATCCTTTATAATCATAATGGGTAAGCGCGTCGGCCAGGTGGCTAAACTGCTTGCGCTCGGTCATGATACGTGCAAAGTCCTGGAACGAGTCAAAAACCGACTCGTATCTTTTATAAGAGGTACGAACTTTTTTGTTGTGTTTGGTATAAACTACGGTATTATAACCTTTTACTCCAAACTGGTTATTAAGGTTTTGTGCTATGGTGCTGTTGCCGCAACCCGATTCATGCATGGCTACACCTAAAACGATGCTTGCCGGGATCCCGGTTTCGTGCATGATCTTAATGGCATCATCTTTGAACTTTTCAATGTAAGATTGTGAGGTATTTTTCTGTGCTGAAGCAGCTAATGTTGAAATCAACAGTGTTGTAATCAGTAAGATTTTCTTCATAATTTATTTTTTTCTGATAACCAGCAGCCCATCGCGTACCGGCAGGATCAATTTTTCTATCCTGCTATCAACAGCTATCTGGTCATTTAGTTTGCGGATTCCTTCAGTATCGGCATCTTTTTCAGCGCCGTACACCTTTCCTTTCCACAAAACGTTATCAATTATTATTAATCCTCCGGATCTGACTTTGTCAAAAACTAATTCAAAGTAAGTATAATTATTCTTTTTATCCGCATCAATAAACACCAAATCAAAAACATCTTCCTGTAAATCAGCAATAACGGCCTCTGCGGGCCCAAAATGCAGCTTTATTTTGTTTTCAACATTTGTTAGTTTAAGATGTGAAGTGATGATCTCCTCCATTTCGCGGTTAACTTCGATGGTGTGGAGGATGCCGCCGTCGGCCAAACCCTCGGCCAGGCAAATAGCCGAGTAGCCTGTATAGGTACCTATCTCCAGGATTCGTTTAGGCTGCACCATTTTGCTTAAAAAACTAAGCAGCCTGCCCTGATAATGCCCCGATAGCATGTTAGGTTTTAACACCTTGATATACGTTTCGCGGTTGAGCTTTTTAAGCACCTCCGGCTCCGGGTCGCAATGGTCATCTAAGTAAGCCAGTAAGGCATTAGGGAGAATATCCATCCTGCAAATGTACGGAATTTATTTTTAGTGGAAATTCTGCGCGCTTTTGAAGATGTGATTACTCGGGGTTTTTTCCTTTAATTAACCCTTTTATACTGTTCTCAGCAGGCAAATCTTCAGGCATTGTTCCTCCCAATTCTTTTATTGTTTGCCTTACTTTTTTACCAACCTCATAGTGCGTATCATTTGCCTTTTTCTTCCCTTTTATCTGCTCTCGTTTTAATTTCTCTTCGGTTTGGGTAGCACGAAAAAGATTGGCTGCCAATTCTGTACTGCCCATATGATCCAATATATTCTGGCCTTTTTTTAAGTTTTTCTTATTATGAATTTCTTTGGCTCCTAATCCATCATATAATCCCATATATCCGTGGTTTTGAAAAACTGCGTATTCCCACGGCTGTATCACACCGGCATCCCTTGCAGCATCGGCCAAATGTTTATTGTGCTCAGCCATTTCCTTTCTTAAATACAGTCGCTTTTCTTCTTCACTTTTTAGTTGCTCAAACCCTTGTTCAAGAATTTCCTGTTTTCTTGTCTGCACAGCAAAATAAGTTTGGCCCAAGGCAACAACCTCTTTTGCCGGATCCGCATTTTGAATAATTAAATAACATGCATATCTCGACAGATGTAAATCACCAACATCTCTTTTTGCCCCAGAACCAATTTCGACCATTTTCTCCACCCGGGGAAAATGGTATTCCGGATCCTGTTCGACGTTTGTGCATGCCTCTTTTGCTTTAGCAATCACGTTAAGAAATTTATCCCACTTGATATAATCCAGTATTTTAAATAGTTCTCTACCACTCCAATATTCCTGGCCAATACCATTCAAATGTTTAATTTCTTCAAAAACGCTTTTGTTTTCCATAAATTAAAAATACACTTTATTTTTAATTTGCTAAAAAAAATAGTATTTATTCTTAAAACTTCTCGCTCATCCAACTCTGCAACAATATCACTGCTGATATAATATCTACCTGTTCCTTATTCTGACGGTTCTTCTTGTTCATGCCACTCTGAGCGATAGTTGCTGATGCCATTTTTGAGGTAAAACGCTCATCAACCATTTCGATAGGGATTTCGGGGAATGTTTTCTTTAACAGGTTCACAAAACCTTTTACATGAATGGCCGATTGCGAAGGGGTATTATCCATCTGCTTTGGTTCGCCTACGATGAAACGCTCCACTTGTTCTGATTGCAGATATTTTTTTAAAAACTCGATGATATTATTGGGGTGGATATTATCAAGCCCGGTAGCGATGATCTGCAAAGGATCAGTAACCGCTATGCCGATGCGCTTGGTACCATAATCAAAAGCCATTACTCTCATTTGGTAAAGATATGAGATGTGAGATTAGATGTGAGACATGAGATTTGAGATTTATCTCTATCGCCTCTGTAAAACGGGTGAAAATTATAAATGTAATATCTTTCACTCATTGTCAAAAAATATCCCTGTCTCATATCTCACATCTAAAATCTCATATCTAATTACTATTTTGCACCAAATGCAGTTTAAAGAAATAGTAGGACAGGAAGCAACAAAGCAACGATTGCTTAACACGGTGAGCGAGAACCGGGTAAGCCACGCGCAACTATTTTTAGGCCCCGAAGGTTCGGGCAGCCTGGCGCTTGCTGTTGCCTATGCCCAGTACCTTTCCTGCGAAGACAAGCAGCCCGGCGACTCATGCGGGGTATGCTCTTCCTGCCGGAAATACCAGAAACTGATGCACCCGGACCTGCATTTTTCTTACCCTTTCTTTGCAAAACATAAAGATGATACAGCGCTTACTTTTATTGAGCAATGGCGCGGCGCTTTAACGGCTAACCCATATTTGAGCCTGGATATTTGGCGCGGATACCTGGATGCCGAAAATAAACAGGCCAATATCAATATTGCCGAATGTCACCAGATCATTAAAAAACTAAGCTTTAAGCCTTTTGAATCGGAGTATAAGATCCTGATCCTCTGGTTGCCCGAATACCTCGATAAAGAGGGGAATGCTTTGCTTAAAATTATTGAAGAACCGCAGCCTAATACACTGTTTTTATTAGTAGCCCAAAACCAGGATCAAATCCTGAACACCATATTATCCCGTACGCAGCTGGTTAAAATACCCGCTTTGGAGTACGATGAAATTAAGGCACACTTAATAAGCGTCCATCACCAAACCGAAGAAGCCGCTGCCGAAATAGCTTATTTGAGCAATGGCAACATGACCGAAGCTTTGGCCATGCTGCAACAGGACAACAAAAGCTACCATGAGCTGTTTGTACAGTGGCTGCGCTATTGCTTTGGCAATAAGGGAATTGAGGTAATGGCTTTTGTGGAGCAGTTTGCCAAAATGGGGCGCGAAAACCAAAAAAACTTTTTGCGTTACGGTACCAGCTTTATCCGCGAGTGCTGTTTACTCATTGCCGGAGCGGGTAGCCTGGTACATTTACCGGCAAAGGAACTGGACACGGCTCAAAAAATGAGTAATGTGCTGAGCATTGGCAAATCGCAAATGATTATTGATGAGCTGGAAAAAGCACATTATCATGTGGAGCGCAACGCTAATCCCAAAATCTTATTTTTAGATGTATCTTTACAAATTATTAAAATACTAATAAATAAAAATGTCCCTGCGGGGAATCAATATATGCCAAGTTAATTATGGGATGTGGAAGTTGCTCAACAGGTGGCGGATGTTCGCCTGCGGGCTGCAAAAGTAACGGCAGTTGCCTTACTAATGGTTGCAGCAAATTAGATGTTTACGATTGGCTGTCGCATATGGACATGCCAACTAACTATAAGCCGTTCCAGGTTATTGAAGTTAAGTTTAAAGGCTCGCGCAAGGAGTTTTATTTAAACAACGATAATATTTACCTCGAAGCCGGCGAGCTGGTTGCTGTTGAAGCAACTACAGGTGGCTATGATATTGGCCATGTTTCGCTTACCGGCGAACTGGTGCGTATGCAAATGGTAAAACGCCATGTAAAGGAAGCCGATGTTGTAAAAAAGATCTACCGTAAAGCTACCGTTGCCGATGTTGACAAATGGAAAGCTGCCAAGGATATGGAATGGGAAACCATGCACAAATCGCGCAAGCTGGCGCTTGACCTTAACCTGAGCATGAAGCTGAGTGATGTGGATTACCAGGGCGATAAAACCAAGGCTACATTTTATTATACGGCCGAAGGCCGCGTTGATTTCAGGGAACTTATCAAAAAAATGGCCGAAACCTTCCGCATCCGTATCGAGATGAGGCAGATTGGCATGAGGCAGGAAGCAAGCCGTTTAGGCGGCATAGGTTCATGCGGCCGCGAGCTTTGCTGCTCAACATGGCTTACCGATTTTAAAACCGTATCTACTTCGGCAGCTCGTTATCAAAACCTTTCGTTAAATACATTGAAACTGGCCGGCCAGTGCGGCAAGTTGAAATGCTGCCTTAACTACGAGCTGGATACTTACATGGATGCCTTAAAATACATCCCTGATAATGTAAACACCCTTAAAACCCAAAAAGGGGATGCCCGCCTGCAAAAAACCGACATCTTTAAAAAAATAATGTGGTTTAGCTACCCGGGAGAAGAATCATGGGTTCCACTACCAATAAAAAAGGTTAAAGAGATTCAGCAGCAGAATAAAGATGGTGTGATCCCCGAAGACCTTGGTGAAATTGTTGAAATTGAAACACCAGCCGCAAAAGCGCTCGATTACGAAAACGTGGTTGGCCAGGACAGCCTTACCCGCCTCGACGAACGGCGCAATAACAATAAAAAGAAGAACAAAAACCGCAATAAAAACCAGAAACCCGGAGGCCAGGCGCAAGCCGAGGGCAAACCAGCCAATCAGCAGCCTCAGCAGGGATCGGGTAATCCACAGGAAAAACCGGCACAGCAGCCGCGTCCTGAAGGAAACCGTCAGCAGCAAAATAGTAACAGGCCTCATGGTAACAGACCTCCGCAGCAAAACAGACCGCAGGGAGAGGGCCGGCCTCAGGGCGAAGCCAAACCTCAGAGGGAACCAAGACCACAGGGTGAACCGGGGCCACAAGGCGAAGGAAAACCACAGGGTGAGGGAAGCGGGAATAACAACAGGCGCCGTAGGCCAAACCGCCCAAACCGGAATAATAACAACAACAATAATCAACAGGCAAAACCTGAATGAAACGGGCTTTAAATATCATTTACCCGGCAGTATTGTTATTGGTAACCCTGTTTGCCGGTTCCTGTACCGATCCTAACAGGATCATTGATACCAACACCGAAATTGCCGATCATAACTGGTCGTACGTTAACCGCGTAAACTTTGATGTTAAAGTTGATGATGAAAAAGTTGCCTATAACCAATACCTTAATTTACGGGTTACGGGCAACTATAAATATTCCAACATATTTGTATTGGTTAGTCAAATCTCGCCCGATAAAAAAATGCATACTACGCGTTTTGAAGTAAAGCTGGCCAATCCCGATGGCGAATGGCTGGGCAAGGGATCAGGCAACCTTTACAGCTACCAGGTGCTTTTGCGTAAAGATTATCATTTCCCCACAAAAGGCGTTTACCGTTTTCAGATAGAACAAAACATGCGCGATAACCCACTTCATGAGATCAGCGATGTGGGGTTAAGGATAGAGAAAGCCCAATAATTTATACTAAGGGATATTATAGGTAACGGTAACCGAGCCATGCGTCAACACTTCCCTGTCGGTATCCTGTACAACTATTTTATCATTGTCGTAAATTCTGTAAGTTACGGTATTGCTAACGTCTGATGCAACAACCAGGGTTACCTGGTCGTTTTGATTCAATGTAGCAATATAGTTGTATGATGATCCTTTTGCAACAGCTTTCGCATCAACTATTTTAGGGCTGCTATCCGTTGTTTTATATTCAGATAATGAAACATTAAAGGCATCTGCAGCGCTTACCGTAACTTTTATAGTGTGGGGCTGCGGTGGTTGATCTGTGCTCTTTTTTGAGCAGGACACAAACAACAAGCTTATTAATATCCCATAAATCAATTGCTTCATCATTGTTTTTTATTTGTGAATATGCTTAATTTATACCAGCGAACAAAATTACAATACTAAACCGATCATATTATTACCATTAGGCCGTAAACATCAACCATGAAAAAAATCATCTTTCTACTTTTTATAACCGCCGGAATAGCCTTTACTTCATGCCACAGCTCGGATAAAAGCCCGAACCGCCAAAACGATACCAGCGCGACCAAAGGCCACAGCGGCCCTGCCGATTCAACAAAAACTTCAACAGCCCGAACCACCGACACTACAACTAATTCAGCAGACACCACTACGCTTGGTGCCGATACCGATTCGGCTGTACATCCGGTGCATTAATACCGGCTGATCACTATTTCTTTTGTTCATGATTAAACTAAGAATTAGCTGATCAGTCTACCTTCAGGAGCTTGCTTTTTTGTTGCTTTTAACCTTTTTATTAAATGAAATACCTAAACCTATCTTTTCTTATCATCTTTTTTCCCTTAGTGTTATCAGCTCAAACTAATAATACTATAGCAACGCCCCGGATTGATAAACGTGTAGAATTGCTGAGCATTGTTTTCCGTTTAGCGGGTAACGTAGAATACAATGCACCTGACAATGTTAAATACGTTGCGGATATTCACGAGCATTTTGATAAATTTATTGACCATCCGCTCATTCAATACGCCCGGGAACTGAGGGACAGCAGCGGCATTAGCTACGATGCTGTTATGTCAATGGCCGTTCACTTAAATGAACCACCGGCATTAGAACCATTAGTACCTTTTTCAGTCTCTTTACCAGACAAAAGGTGGACCCTGGAAAGCGCTGTAAAATTTACTGTCCTATTAAAGCAATTTTATAAAGACACTGACTTCGATGGGTTTTTCCATGCCCATTTAGCTGATTATGCTATAGCCGAAAGCCGTTTTAATGTCCTGTTTAAAAAGCTGGATGTATCCTGGTATTATAAATTTTATGGTAAAGCGCCAGCCGAAAATTTCAATATTATCATAGGATTTGGAAATGGCGGAGGAAACTACGGGCCACATGTTTATTTAAACGATCATACCAAAAAAGTATATGCAATTATTGGTTCTGGTACTTTTGATGAGCAAGGCTTACCTACTTATGACGCGGCATCTTATCTGCCTACATTGATCCACGAGTTTAACCATTCATTTATCAATTATCTTACCGATAATTATGAAAGCCAATTGAGAGATGCGGGTGCGCTTATTTACGAAAAGGAGCGCACAAAAATGCGGAAACAAGCTTATGGCGAGTGGAAAACAATGATAAACGAAGCCTTAGTAAGGGCATCGGTAATCAGTTACCTGAAAACTCATAATACCGATACATTGGTGGCCGAACAAGAGCTTAAGCAGCAATTGGCCAGAGGTTTTGTTTGGATGCGGCCATTGGTTAATTTACTTGGTCAATATCAATCAAACAGAAAAACTTATCCTACACTTGAAAGCTTTATGCCTGTTATTGTCGTCTTTTACAATAAATTGGCGCCAAATATCAGTTTTTACGATGAAGACTATCAGCAACATTGTGCCCGGGTAATAGCAGTAAGGCCTTTCAAAAACGGCGATACTACAATAAGAGCCAACACAACTGAAATTATATTTGATTTTGATAAAAAATTGGATGGCATAAAGTACTTTTTTGGCCCGGGAGCCAAGGGTATAGATCATTATCCTAAGTCGGCAAAATTTACCTTTGCTAATGATAACAAAAGCATTATTATGAAAGTTAGCCTGAAGCCCAATACCGAATACCAGATAAATATTGCCGGCGGTATGATGCGGGCAAGCGATGGCTATGCTGTGCAAAACTATATCCTGAATTTTAAAACAGAAAATAGTCCCATCCCTTAATTCACTTGCCTTTCCTGATTAACTTTATTAGTATTTATAAAAATTTATGCTTTACTTTACTAATATTTTTATCAATAAATGACTGGTATTATATTAGTATTTGTATCCCTGATCATCCTACTGATTGCAGTTTTTCTATTCCTGAAAAAACCAAAAGCAGTTGAGCTGATCTCTGCCGAGGAGTTGAGCAAACTCCGGTATGAGCATGATCAGTTTAAAATTTTATTGGCTAAAGCCGAAGAAAAATCTAATGGCTTAGCTGCTGAAAAAGAAAGCATTACCAACTTTTTAAAGGAGGAAAAGAACCGCCTGATTGACGAACTTTTATACGAGCGTACCCAACTTGCACAGGCCAATCAATCCTTAGAAAGTGCCCGGGCCTATTATAAATCGCAGCAGGAAAAACTACAGGAACAAAAGGCCGAAATAGAACAGATACGCACACAGTTTCAGCGCGAATTTGAAAATGTGGCCGAAAAACTGCTCAAAGAAAAATCGAAGGAATTTACCGATATCAACCGTAGTAATTTAGATGTTATTCTTAACCCGCTAAAAGAAAACCTGAAGGCTTTTGAAGATAAGGTAGAGAAAGTCTATAACATGGAAGCGGCCGAGCGGAACACCCTGAAAGGGGTGATCACGCAGCTGATGGATCTCAACAAACAGATTAGCGATGAGGCCCAAAATCTTACCAAAGCACTTAAAGGCGATAACAAAAAACAAGGTAACTGGGGCGAGGTAATTTTGGAGCGGGTACTGGAACGCTCAGGCCTCGTTAGAGACCAGGAATACCGCATCCAAGCCGCCATGCAGGCCACAGACGGTACAAGATATCAACCCGATGTGATCATCGACCTACCCGATGAAAAGCACCTGATCATCGACTCCAAAGTATCTCTCATTGCGTACGAAAAGTTGGTTAATGCCGATACTGAAGACGACCGAAAACTATTTGCCAAAGCCCATGTGGAATCCATCCGCGGGCATGTTGCCGGTCTCTCAGCCAAAAAGTATCACGATTTATATAAGATCAATTCGCCCGATTTTGTGCTGCTTTTTGTACCGATAGAATCGTCTTTCAGCATTGCCGTACAGTTGGATGGCGAGCTGTTCAATTACGCCTGGGACAGGAAAGTGGTGATCGTTAGTCCGTCGACATTGCTGGCTACTCTGCGTACCATTGCCAGTATGTGGAAACAGGAACGCCAAAACCGTAATGTATTGGAAATAGCCCGTTTAAGCGGCGATATGTATGATAAGTTTGTTGGTTTTCTGAGTGATATGGATAGCATTGGCAAAAATATCAACCAAACGCAATCGGCTTATAATAATGCTATCAATAAACTATCAGAGGGTAGGGGCAACCTGACAACTACCGCCGAAAAGATCAAAAAGTTGGGAGCAAAAGCGGACAAGCAAATAGATCAAAAATATATTGGGGAAGAGTAAGCAGTTAAAAAATCATGTCATTGCGAGTAGCAGCAAAGGGTTTTAGTTGAGGAGCGACGCGGCAGTCTCGTCGCCATACAGGACGGATTTGCATTCTGGACAGCACAGCTACGAGATTGCCACGCTATCGCTCGCAATGACATGTCTTAATTATGTCTTTCCGCCGCCGCTCGGCTCCTGCCGAATGGCCACTATTACCAGGCCTCCGGCCTGTATACGCCCTGCTTATTTACGGTGGCCAGAGGCCGTTAGACAGCCACCGCTCGGCAGGAGCCGAGCGGTGGCTACGAGAATATTATAAATAATTAACTATTTTTTCTTTCAAACCACCAATCGGCCTCTTTGGTAAACATCAGCGCCCATCCCCATAGTTCAACAATGATCTCGGCGAGGGTTAAAATGATGAGGTAAACCGGCATTTCTATAGCTTTTTTGGGAGCCGAACTATCTTGTAAAATGCCGAAACTATACAGCAACGATGATCCGAGGAAAAATACATTCAGCAGTATCAAAACCGAAAGGATGATCCGGGCCCATTTCTTTCCTTCGCCGGTAACAAAGATCAAAAAGCCGACAGCGACGAATACAAACAGGATGGCCGAAAAATTGAAACCGTCCAGGTAATTATTCAACGTTTGGATCAGCAAGCCCAGGTAAAGCAATAAAATTCCCTTCACAAAAGCCCCGGGCGGCTTGCCATCGGGATGATTGTTAAGGTAAAATTTATCGAAAATATTTTGCAGCATTACTCGGCTTTTTTAAACGCGTTCCAGCCCTGGGCCTTCAATTCGTGTACAGTGCCGCTTTTGGTGATCAAGTTACAACCCGCCGATGGTTCGGTGATATAGCCGATGATGCTGATGTCCATTTTAAACTTGATCTTATCATAATCTGCCTGCTTCACGGTAAACAACAATTCATAATCTTCACCGCCGCTGAGCGCGCAAATAGTAGGATCGAGGTTAAATTCGCGGGCCGTTTCAAAGGTCATCGGATCAAGCGGAATTTTTTCTTCGTACAGGTTACAGCCTTTGTTGCTTTGCTTGCAGATGTGTAATAATTCGGAAGCCAAACCGTCAGATACGTCTATCATCGCGGTTGGTTTTACTTCGATGCTTTTCAGCAATTCCACCACATCCCGTCGGGCTTCGGGTTTTAACTGACGTTCCACGATGTAATCTTTACCTTCAAGATCGGGCTGAATATTAGGATTTTCCAGGTAGATCAGCTTTTCCCGCTCCAGCAGTTGCAGGCCGGTATAAGCGCCGCCTAAATCACCTGATACACAGATCAGGTCGCCTTCTTCGGCACCATTGCGGTATACAATATCAGCTTCGTCAGCATATCCGATAGAGGTTACGCTGATCACCAGTCCCTGTTTTGACGATGTTGTATCTCCACCGATCAAATCCACATTATATTTTTCACAGGCGATATAGATCCCCTGGTAAAGCTCCTCAATGGCTTCGAGCGGAAATTTGCTCGACATGCCGATAGACACGGTAACCTGCGACGCTATTCCATTCATCGCGTAAATGTCGCTCAGGTTTACCTGTATCGCTTTATAACCCAAATGCTTAAGCGGCGTGTACGCCAAATCAAAATGGATCCCTTCCAACAGCATATCGGTACTCACCAGCACTTTTTTACCGGCAAAATCAAGTACGGCCGCATCGTCGCCAACTCCCTTTTTTGAGCTTTCGTTAGTAAGCTTAATATTTTTTGTAAGGTGACCGATAAGGCCAAATTCGCCAAGTTCCTCTAAATTGGTTCTATCCTGATTTTCAAACATATTAGCCCCTCTAAATCTTCCCTAAAAGGGGAGACTTTTAAATTTACATTTTTATACATCTTAGGCCGCAACCCGCTTTACACCTTCCGCCGAAGGCGGGAAATTTTTTTTACACTTTTTGGTCGCATACCAACCAGATTTTTCTCACCGCCAAAAACGGACAACAAATATATCGACTCCCGCTACCCTTCGGCTTTTATACTTTTTAACAACAATGTGGATAACCCAAGTTTTCGGGCTGCTACCTTTATACCTTATATCCGCCTTTGGCGGAAAAATTTTTTACGATTTTTAGCCTTTTTACAAGCAAGAAGGCACTTTTACACTAAAAATACCTTCAATTTTATAGCTCCCGGTTTTCCACAATTCCCCGGTTTATAACTTCCTGATCAAGGCCATCCAACTGATAAAAAATCGGTGAAGTCAACTTGTATCGGTGTAATCCCAAAGAACTACAATCCCAGCTGTGCCGAAATCTCAAGCATGCGCTCAATCGGTTTCACTGCTTTTTCAATGATATGCTGTGGTACAGTTACCTCAGGCGTTTCATTTTTCAAACACAGGTATAACTTTTCCAGTGTGTTACGCTTCATGTGCGGGCAATCGTTGCATGCACAGTTGTTGTTTGGTGGCGCCGGAATAAAAATTTTATCCGGGTTTTCCTTTTGCATCTGGTGTAAAATGCCCGATTCCGTCGCTACAATAAATTCCTTGTCCTGGTGGCTGCCGGCATATTTTAAAATTCCGGTTGTTGAACCAACATAATCGGCCATTTCCAGTATAACGTCCTCACATTCAGGATGTGCCAACAACTTTGCACCCGGGTGACGTTCCTTTAGTTTGGTGATCTTTTCTCTCGAAAATATCTCATGAACCATACAGGCCCCATTCCACAATACCAGGTCGCGACCGGTTTTTTTGGCTACGTACGCGCCAAGGTTTTTATCAGGTCCGAAAATGATCTTCTGATCCTTCGGTAAGCTCTCTACAATCTGCACAGCGTTGCTTGATGTACAAACAATGTCGGTTAAAGCTTTCAATTCAGCCGTACAGTTTACATAAGTGATCACCAGGTGATCGGGATAGTTTTCCTTAAACTTTTTGAACAAGTGTGGCGGACAACTATCTGCTAATGAACAACCTGCCTTCATATCCGGCAGTAAAACCTTCTTGGTTGGCGACAGGATCTTGGCAGTTTCGGCCATGAAATGTACACCTGCAAAAACAATGATATCGGCATCCGTTTTGGCGGCTTGTTGAGATAATCCTAAACTATCGCCAATGTAATCGGCAATATCCTGGATATCGCCATCCTGGTAATAGTGCGCCAGGATCACCGCATTTTTTTGCTTTTTTAATTTTTCGATTTCCGCGAAAAGATCAAGCGTCGGATCAATTTCTTCATCCACGTATCCTTTCAGATTTATTTCTTCGAAGGTATTCATTTCCACAATTCAATTAATAACAACTAATTTTTAAATTAAAAAGAACTATTGTTTATTAGGGTGTTGGTAATGTGCAAAAGTCGGAGTAATTTTTGTTTTAAAAGTTAGTTTTCACAATTTATTAACACTTATAAACATTTATCCACCAAAAAGCATGCTGATTTTTAGATATCTATGACAATCAATTTTTATTTAAAAAAGTTTTATGTTAATATTTTCAGGGTTGACAAAATGTTAGCTTTATGACTAAAGCGTCGTAAAAGTCGCTCAAAAAATATTGATATTCGACCTGAGAAAGGGAGTTATACACACTGTAAACTATTTTTCACTTTTTGTTTACATAAACTTAACAGGTTATACAGCTGTTATTAACATTAGTACTACTTTTACACACATTCATCTAAAATATGACCCGAAATGTTGATTTCCTTGTAGTGGGTTCAGGGATAGCCGGATTAAGTTTTGCGCTCAAAGCCGCGAAGCATGGTAAGGTACTGATAGTTACAAAATCTAACGAAGACGAATCCAACACCAAATATGCCCAGGGGGGCGTTGCGGTGGTTGTGGATAAAAAAGAAGATTCTTTTGAAAAGCATATCCAGGATACCTTAATAAGTGGCGATGGGCTTTGCGACCGCGAAGTTGTTGAAGCAGTTGTTAAAGAAGGGCCCGAGCGCATCAATGAAATTATTGATTACGGAACTAATTTCGATAAAACAAACGAGGGTGTTTATGACCTGGCTAAAGAGGGGGGGCACTCCGAGTTTCGTGTGTTACATTACAAAGATGTAACTGGCTGGGAGATAGAGCGTTCACTTTTAGAGGAAATTCATAAAAACCCTAATATTGAGATACTTACACATTATTTTGCGGTTGATTTAATTACGCAGCACCATTTGGGCGAGCTGGTAGGTAAATCAAGTACTGATATTACCTGTTTCGGGATTTATGCGTTTAATACCGAAACTAAGATTGTAGAGAAGATCTTATCTAAAGTTACGGTAATGGCTGCTGGTGGTGCCGGGCATATTTATGCGGTTACCACAAATCCAACAATCGCTACTGGTGATGGTATTGCTATGGTTTATCGTGCTAAAGGTAAGGTACGTAATATGGAGTTCATGCAATTCCATCCAACAGCTTTGTATAATCCCGGCGAGTATCCTTCTTTCCTCATATCAGAAGCTGTACGCGGTTTTGGCGGCGTGTTGAAGCGTACTAACGGTGAAGAGTTTATGCACGAATACGATGAGCGTAAATCATTGGCTCCACGTGATATAACGGCAAGGGCTATTGATGCTGAGATAAAAAAATCGGGCGAAGACTTTGTTTATTTAGATGTAAGGCATCGCAGTAAAAAAGATATCCTGAACCATTTTCCTAATATTTATGCTAAATGCCTGGAGATTGGTATCGATATGACCAAAGATATGATCCCTGTTGCGCCGGCTTGTCATTATATGTGCGGCGGTATAATGGTTGATCATGTTGGGCAGTCGTCTATATTAAGGTTGTATGCCTGCGGCGAATGTTCATCAACAGGCCTGCATGGCGCTAATCGTTTGGCTTCAAATTCGCTATTGGAGGCGTTGGTTTTTGCACACAGGATCTACGAGGATGCAATTAAGAATTTTGAAAATAATGTAATCCCTGATAATATCCCGGATTGGGATGAGAAGGGCGTGCAGCTGTCAAACGAAGATATCCTGGTTACCCACAACGTACGCGAAATGCAGAAGCTGATGAATGACTACGTTGGTATCGTTCGTTCCGATTTCAGGCTGGACAGGGCTCTGCGGAGGTTAAAATTATTATACGAGGAAACTGAAGATTTCTATAAGAAAACTAAGCTATCGGTTAAACTTTGCGAGCTGCGTAATCTGATCCAAGTATCGTTTATTGTCGTAAAATCGGCTATGTTACGTAAAGAAAGCAGGGGATTACATTATACTACTGATTATCCTGAACATGCTGAGCAGGTGCAGGATACGGTGTTTTAGATAACATAATTTATGTATCTTGTGGTATATAAAACATCTTATGGGGACTCTTAAAGAAGATATTAAAACTCAATCTGATTGGATTATTAAGGTTTTTGCCGCTGAGGGTTTAACACTCGATTATTCTATTAGAAGTTTTATCGAAATAGATAAGTTTTTCAATAAGCATTCTGTCCCTGGAAAAGCAAAACGTGGAGGGCGGTTGGTCAATAGATTGGGTAGCACAATATTCTCTATAGCTTCTTATATTATTGAAACTATTAAGAAACAGGTTCCCGACGCTGTTTTATTTACAGATGATGAAGCCGCCGATGGAGAAGTTACTATGTCGATTACCCTACCTGATGGGGGAGTAATTTTTCCTGTACAAAGAGTAATGAAGAGATTTGAAAATGGAGAAGAGGATTCAATTTATGTATATGGCCATCAATTAACTAAGGATTTTACCAATGAACCTTTCGATGAGTGTTATTGGGATATAAATAAGAAGGATAAGAGTTGGTGGAAGTTTTGGTAACAATTTAAGTGAGCGAAAAACGGGATTTGAACCCGCGGCCTTCAGTTTGGGAAACTGACGCTCTACCGACTGAGCTATTTTCGCTTATAATATATCCAAACATAACTAAAATTTTGGATTTCGGAATTTAGATTTCGGATTTTTAAATTATAATTTAATAATTAATTTATGCCATTAGTTCTGCCTGTAAAAGATAAAAGCCCGGTTTGGGGTAAGGATTGTTTTATTGCCGAAAACTGTACTATAGTAGGGGATGTGGTAATGGGTGATAATTGCTCGGTTTGGTTTAATGCGGTTATCAGGGGGGATGTGCATTATATAAAAATCGGTAATAATACCAATATTCAGGATGGTGCTGTGATCCACGCTACTTACTTAAAAGCGGCGACTAATATTGGCAATAATGTTTCTATTGGGCATAACGCGCTTGTACACGGCTGTACTTTGCACGATCATACTTTGGTAGGCATGGGCGCTATTGTAATGGATCATGCGGTTGTAAACGAGTTTGTGATCATTGCTGCAGGCGCTGTAGTGCTGGAAAACACCATATGCGAATCTGGATATCTATATGCCGGTATCCCCGCAAAAAAAATAAAGCCCCTTACTGATGAGCAAAGGGCTATGTTGAAGCAGTTGCCTCAAAATTATATCATGTATTCGGGCTGGTTTAAGGAGTAACCTTTTCTTTTGGAATAGTCACCGGCTCCTCCGCTTCCCAGTTTGGCCTCAGGGTGATGAGCTTTTCATTTAGCCAGATATTTTCGGGTTGTCGCTTCAAACGTACGTTCCCGCTATCCCATTTGCCGTTTTTATTTTCGTCGTAAATAATCCTCACATAGTATTTAGCGGCCAGAATCCCTTTATATACCAATGAAGTGTTTTTGGTTATAGGGTCGCTTTGAATTAATTTTTTGTCTTCACTTAATAACTCAACCACATAGGCCTTGGAGGTATCAGGTACAGTTAGCTTTACTGTAAGCTGGCTATAATTATCCAGTTTATTGATCTGGAATTTTTTGGACAGGCGTTTGTTTTTATCGCCATAAATATCAGTCAATGCGCCTTCATTCAATACCAACTCATATTTACTGCTTTCCCGCCATCGATATTTTAAATTGAGCAATTTATAGTTGCCTGTATCTTTTTGGATGGTGTAATCGCTTGTAGCTACAGAATCTTCGTTTAAGGTAATTTGCGATTGGTCGAAGTTTTCGATGGGGATGCTTGCCGTGATCACCAAATTGCCGCCGGGTTTTAATTTACTGTCATTACCCATGTTATAGCTTGTTGTTACAACACGTGTAAAGCTTTCATTTTTACGTTTAAGCTGATAGATGGTATCTATAGGTTTGCCCTTGTCAAAAATGGCCACACGCAGGGAGTCAAAGTTCATATTACGCAGATAAACAGATGCCGTATCTTTTGTACGTGAAAACGATACCTGTTTTCTGTCATCCACATTGGCAGGATAAATTACTTTGATAGCCGGCTGTGTCAGCCCTTTATTAAATACCAGTAATAACTTACCATCAGTATCAAAACGTTTTTCGGATACCCTGAATTTTTCAGGATCTTGCTTGAATAAGTTTAATTGGACGTTCGAAGTATCGGCCCGGAGATGAATTGGTTTTTTCAGGAAAGCGATCAGCTCTTCATCGCGGTTAAAAATTTTATCGGGGCTTGCTTCTTTTAAGGCATAGATGCGATAGTCATCTTCCCTTAAATTATTCAAAGCGAAATTTCCTGACGAATCGGTGAGGGCAAAAATAGACGGCTTCTTTTTCCCGAAGAGTGTGTCCTGCTTCACCGGGAAAATAAATACCAGTACATCTTTCTCTTTTTCCTGGGTGAGGGTATTAGTTACTGAACCAGTAATGTTCAGGGAGTCGATATGGTTACCTGTCGAGAAAACATAAGTGAAATTTTTAAGGATGTTACTTTCATTTACATCTTGTATTGACTTTCCAAAGTTGATAACGTAGGTAGTATTTTTTTGAAGGCTGTCCTTAAACTCAATTTTTAGTTTCCTTTTGTTTGATGAATACTCGGGTTGCTTTTCCATGGCCGGGCTCATGCTGATTTCCTGGTAAGCGTTAGTGAGTTTGATGAATTCGTCAAATTCCAGGTCGATTTGTTTCGCAGCAAAATTCCGGGTTTTATTTCCTGGAATTGCCTTCACCAATTTTGGCGGGGTCTGGTCGCGCGGGCCTCCTTGCGGTGGTTGTTGGGCTGCGCATCCAAAAATGAATAAAACAATAAAAATCAGTATTGAATTTTTGTAAAAAATAGCCGTTTTTGTGTTTAACATAGTTTTTAGGCGATATAAGCGATTTTTATGTTTTTATGAGAATTACTATTAAAAAATGAAAATAATTGATTTTAAAGGACTTTTTATAATTAATTAATTATCAGGTATTTACGTTTTATCTCGATACGTGAACCATCAAAACTGAAATATCAGAAGGTGAAACGCCCGATATTCGGGAAGCTTGACCCAAAGTGCGTGGTTTTATCCTCATCAATTTTTCGCGTGCCTCTTTGGAGAGCGATACCAAAGTGTGATAATCAAAATTTGGATTGATCTCGCGGTCTTCCATTTTTTTCATCCGGTCAACTATCTCCATTTCCTTGATGAAATAACTCTCATATTTGATTTTTATTTCAGCCTGCTCGATAGTTTCTTTATCATAGGCCGAAAGTAACTCGGCTAAAGGAGCGTCGGCAGTTTTAAGATCATTAAAGGTTACCTGTGGGCGGCTCAACAAATTGAATAGTTTGGTGCTTTGTGCAAGCGGACTGGTACCTAACTCTTCCATCAGGCTGTTAACTGTTGATGGATCGATGGACTTACTTTTGGTATAAGCCACAATATCATCTGAGTTTTTTATCTTTTGATTTACTTTTTCCAAACGCTCATCGCTGATCAATCCTAATTCATGACCCATAGGAGAGAGCCTGATATCTGCATTATCCTGGCGCAATAACAACCGGTGTTCGGCTCTGGAAGTAAACATTCTGTATGGCTCCTCGGTACCTTTGGTTACCAAATCGTCTATCAAAACACCAATGTATGATTCTGCTCTTTTCAGGATCAATTCATGTTTATCATTAATTTTTTGATGCGCATTGATGCCCGCAATGAAGCCTTGTGAGGCTGCCTCTTCATAACCGGTAGTGCCATTGATTTGGCCGGCGAAGTACAGGTTGCTGATCTGTTTAGTTTCTAAGGTTAAACCTAATTGTGTAGGAGGGAAGAAATCGTACTCAATAGCATAACCCGGCCTGAACATTTTTGCGTTCTCAAAGCCCGGGATCTTGGTGAGTGCTTTGTATTGTACGTCCTCTGGCAGCGAAGTAGAGAAACCATTTACGTAGATCTCGACAGTATTTAAACCTTCCGGTTCAACAAAAATCTGATGGCGATCGCGCTCGGCAAAGCGGTTGATCTTATCTTCAATTGAAGGGCAATAACGTGGACCTAAACCTTTGATCCGACCAGTAAACATGGGTGATCTTTCAAAGCCTTCTTTCAATGTTTCGTGTACATCGGTATTGGTATAGGTAATCCAGCAGCAACGCTGTTCTTCTATAAACGGTACATCGGTAAAGGAAAATTTGCCTCTTACTGTGTCGCCCCACTGTTCTTCCATCAAGCTGTAGTTAAGGCTTCGGCCATCCACGCGGGGTGGGGTACCGGTCTTCATGCGGCCTGCTTCAAAGCCTAATTCAACCAATTGCTCGGTTAAACCTGTAGCTGCTTTTTCACCTGTACGGCCTCCGCCAAATCTTTTTTCGCCTATATGGATCACACCATTCAGGAAGGTTCCGTTAGTTAATACTACAGCATCTGCTTCAATTTCTATGCCTATAGAAGTGCGTACACCTGTAACGTTATTGTTTTTTACCAGGAGAGAGGTGACAGTGTCCTGCCAGAAGTCAACGTTAGGGGTGCGTTCTAATGATAAACGCCACTCTTCGGCAAACCGCATACGGTCGCTTTGAGCACGCGGGCTCCACATCGCGGGGCCTTTTGATTGATTAAGCATCCGGAACTGGATAGATGTTTTATCAGTTATAATGCCCGAATATCCACCCAAAGCATCTATCTCCCGCACTATTTGTCCCTTAGCAACACCACCCATGGCAGGGTTACAACTCATCTGTGCAATGGTACCCATATTCATGGTTATCAGTAAAACTGATGAACCCAAATTAGCAGCGGCAGCCGCAGCTTCACAGCCTGCGTGCCCGGCACCCACCACTATTACATTATATTTCTTAAACATTTTATCCTCCTTGTTCCACTTTTGGTAAGTCTTGAGTCACAGGTTTTAAGTCTTATGTTGACTTAATGGTACTTCAATTCAAGTTTGTTCCACGTGGAACTTTAATTTTATTTACGTTGATTTTCTCGTTGGTACTTTCAACTTACTGTTTAGAATTTCAGACTTAACTGCAAAATTACCTCAATTAAACAGATGTTCCACGTGGAACCCTGAATAATGATATTAAAGCTACAAACCCCCAAACGCCCTCTAACACCACAAAAGGGTAGAAGTTTACCATATATGATGCATAGCAACAGGTGCCTGCGCCAATAAGGTTTAAAAGGCTGTAAAGCTTGCTTTCGGTAGGTAACTTCTTAGTTAAATTTAACAGAAATGCTATTAAAAGTATAATTACTCCTATTGATGCTATAATATCCGATGCCTTCATTATCCTTCGTTTAGCTCGGTTAATTCCATCCAACGGGCGCTTTTATCGTCCAGTTGCTTGTTTAAAACCTCTATTTGCTTTAGTATTTCATCAAGCTTTTTAGGATCAATACCTGAAGCGTTCAGTTGTTCGTTTTTATCTTTTATATTTGTCTCAATGGCGTTGATCTCGCCTTCAATGTTTTCTAATTCTTTGGCTTCTTTATAGCTTAACTTACTTTTTTTAGCCGCTGGAGCAGTTGTTTGGGCTACAGTAGCGGGTTTTTTTGCTTGTTTTTTTGCTTCTTCCAGTTCAAGTCTGTATGACGAGTAATTACCATTAAAGATGCGTACATGGCCCTTTTCTTCCATAATGAAAAGCTGGTCGGTTAGCTTATCTAACAAATACCTGTCGTGCGATACCATCATCAATACACCTCCGTAGTTGGTTAAAAATTCTTCCAATACGTTTAAGGTATCGATATCCAGATCATTGGTAGGCTCATCCAGTATCAGGAAGTTAGGATTCTTCATTAGGATGCTCATCAGTTGCAGGCGTTTCTTTTCACCACCGCTTAGTTTTGATATAAATCCATACTGCTTGGCAGGAGGGAAGAGGAACAACGTAAGTAATGCGGAAGCCGAAATAGTTTTACCGTCGGCCATGGTAATAAATTCTGCTACGTTTTTTACAATATCAATTACACGCTCATCTTCCTTAAAAGTAATCCCTGCCTGGTGGAAATAGCCTATTACTGTGGTTTCTCCTTTAACTACAGTTCCTTTATCTGGTTGTAAGGCACCGGTAATGATATTTAACAGGGTAGATTTACCGCTGCCATTTTTCCCGGCCAAACCAATTCTGTCGCCCTTTTTAAATATATAACTGAAATTATTGATATAAGTGTTACCGTTGAATGATTTATACAGGTGATCCATTTCCATGATCTTATTACCCTGGCGCGCTGTTTTAACGCTCAGCTCGACTTTGTCACGGATCCCGCCATTCTTTGTTTTTTCTTCCAGGTCGTAATAAGCATCAATACGTGCTTTAGACTTAGTACCACGTGCCTGGGGCTGGCGGCGCATCCATTCCAGCTCTTTCCTCAACAGGTTGGAGTTTTTCTGAAATGCCGCTTCGTCTGCTGCTTCACGCTCGGCTTTCTTTTCAAGGTAATAGCCGTAGCTGCCATTGTACGGTTGAATTTTGCCCCTATCAATCTCCAATATCTCATTACATACGTTATCCAGGAAGTACCTGTCGTGCGTAACCATCAATATGGTTTTATTGCCTTCAGTGAGTAATTTCTCTAGCCATTCTATAGTATCAATATCCAGGTGGTTGGTAGGCTCATCCAGTATATAAACTTCCGGATCTTCAATAAGCAGCTTGGCTAAAGCCAAGCGTTTCTTTTGCCCACCCGATAGGGTAGTGATATGCTGATTTAGATGATGTATATCTAACCGGCCTAAAATAGTTTTGATTTTGTACTCATACTCCCAGGCATCAACCTCGCTCATCTCTTCCATTACCTTTTCAATGGCTTTGGTATTTTCAGGATCATTCTCCATCAATTCCTCATATCTGCGGATGAGCTGCTGCTGTACATCATCGGCATGAAAAATATAATCGCTGATGGTAACCGCGTTTTTAAAGTTAGGGTCCTGCTCCAGGTAACCCATATTAAGGTCGCGGGCTTGCACTACTTTGCCTTCGGTAGGTTTTATAGTACCGCCCAATATTTTTAGAAGGGTTGATTTGCCGGCACCATTAACGCCTACAAGCGCAACCTTACGGCCGCGGTTAATACCTATGGTTACATTTTTAAATAACCAGTTGTCATGAAATTGATGGCCAAGGTTCTCGGCAGAAAGATAAGTACTCACGATAGTTGTTTTATTTTATCCGACTCGTATATAAATACACCAGTCGTTTGTTTTGTTGATTGTAGATACATGGCCATGGCAACGGTTGAGGCATCAATGCTTTGGTATTTTTTCCAGCTTCCAAAAAGCAATGGATTTATAACTTTCATTAAGCCGTTTAAAAACTTTTCCATTGGTCGGCTTTCCTGCCTGTCGCCGGCTAAAAAAGATGGCCTGTAAATATGAATAGCGGGGATACCCGTAGCTGTTATATCGGCCTCGGTTTCCCCTTTAGTTTTGGTATAGAAGTTAACACCATTTATATCGGCTCCAATGGAGGATACCAAATGATATTGTTCAAGCCCGTTTTGCTTAGCCAATTGTGCCAGTAATAACGGGTAATCATGATCTATCCTGCGATAGACAGCCAAATCAGGTGTTTTCTTCTTTGTCGACCCTAAGCAGCAGAATAAAGCGTGGCCATTCAGCTCGTTTTTATATGTTTCGGGCTGTTCAAAGTCGATAACAAGCTGTTTTAATTTATGATGCTGTAGTGGTAGTTTTTTTCTTACCAGGATCAATACTTCATCATAATAGGCTTGTTCCAATAAAATTTGCAGGAGGTGACTGCCAATAAGTCCGCTTGAGCCTGCAATAACAGCTTTTTTTGCCATTACTTATTGATTTTTTGCAAAATTACACATAATTAAATTGTGGAATAAATATTGTGCGTTTAAACATATAATTATATAGTAACATGAAAACAATATTTTATCCCGAATCAGAACGGGGACATAACGATATAGGCTGGTTAAAGGCCAATTTTTCCTTCAGTTTTGCATCGTATTATAATCCCGAAAAAATGAATTTCGGAGCGCTGCGCGTTTTGAATGATGATATTATTGCTGCGGGCCGCGGTTTTGGAAGCCATCCGCATGATAATATGGAAATTATCACCATTCCTTTAAAAGGAGGGTTACAGCATAAAGATAGTATGGGCAATGCCGGGGTAGTTAATGCAGGTGAGGTACAGGTAATGTCGGCAGGTACCGGTGTATACCACTCAGAGTATAATGCCTCGCATAAAGAAGCGGCAAATACGCTGCAGATCTGGCTTTTTCCTAAAGCAAGAAATATCCAGCCCCGTTACGATCAGATGAGTTTTAAAGACCGTTTTAAATTGAATGAGCTCACTACGCTGATCTCGCCAGAAAAAAGTGAAAACACGCTTTGGATAAACCAGGATGCCACGTTTTCGATGGGTGAGTTTGAGGCGGGGCAAACAATAAATTATGATATTAAAACCAAAGGCAATGGCGCTTACGTGTTTGTGTTGGATGGAGCAGCTAAAATAAACAGCCAGGTTTTAAACAAAAAAGATGCGCTGGGCGTTTATGATACAAGTTCACTTACAATTATAACCGAAGAGCCCTCCCGTTTCCTGATCATTGACGTACCGATGTCATAATCAGTACTTACCTGAATCCATAAAGTGAATATTATTGAAAGTTCAAAAACAATTGAGCATTGCTTTGTTGTTGTTTACTATAATTTAAGATTCACTGATGGAAGCACAGCAGGAACTAAGCGGATGGAGGAAATGGCTGGAAGGCATGGGTGACTATGTATTGTTCTTCACGCGTTTTTTCCGCAATATATTTACCGGCGGCTTTGAATGGTCGGAGTTTGTAAGGCAATGCTACGAAATAGGCTATCGGTCTATGATGCTGGTGGGTATTACCTCTTTCATTATGGGGCTGGTGCTTATTTTGCAGCTCAGGCCGTCGCTGGTTGAGCTTGGTGCCGAAAGTATGCTGCCTAAAACCCTTTCGGTATCACTGGTACGGGAAATAGGGCCCGTGATCACCGCTATCATATGTGCAGGCAAAATAGCTTCAAGTATTGGCGCCGAGCTGGGCAGTATGAAAGTTACCGAACAGATTGATGCCATGGAAGTATCGGGTGCAAACCCGGTTCAATACCTGGTGGTAACGCGCATCCTGGCAACCAGCTTTATGATTCCGCTGTTAACCGTTATAGGCGATGCTATTGGGCTTTTTGGTGGTTTCCTGGCGCTCAATTTTACCGATAGTATAAGTTTTTCCCTTTATTTCAATAAATGCATAGCCTCGCTTGATTTTTCGGATCTGCTGCCTGCTGTTGCCAAAACGGTGCTTTTTGGGTTTGCGGTTGGTTTTGTGGGATGTTATAAAGGTTATCACTCGGATAAAGGCACTGAAAGCGTAGGCATTGCTGCAAACTCGGCAGTGGTAACGGCCTCTTTGTGGATTTTTATTATTGATGCGATAGCCGTTCAGATCACCAGTTTGTTATTTTATAAATGAGATGAAAGAAACAAACCATCATACCGAAGCCGAAAAGGAACCATCAACTCAAAAAGAAGAAGTGGTGATCCGTGCTAAGGGGATCAAAAAATCCTTTGGTAAAAAGCAGGTGCTTAAGGATATCAGTTTTGATTTAAAAAAGGGTGAAAATATCGTTGTACTGGGGAAATCAGGGCAGGGAAAATCGGTTACTATTCAGTGCGTTGTAGGCATGTTACAGCCCGATGGCGGCAGCCTGGAAGTATTTGGTGAAGACATTACCACCATGGATGATGATGAGCTTAAACAGCTTAGGATAAAGATAGGCTTCCTTTTTCAGGGCGGGGCATTGTATGATTCCATGACGGTTAGGGATAACCTGGAGTTTCCGCTTACCAGGGTATTGAAGCTGAAAGACCAGAAAGAAATTAATAAAAAGGTTGAAGGTGTACTGGATGCCGTTGGTTTGCTTGATGCCATAGATAAAATGCCGTCAGATCTGTCGGGCGGGATGCGTAAAAGGGTAGGACTGGCCCGTACACTGATCGTTAACCCCGAAATTATGTTGTATGATGAGCCCACTACCGGGCTTGATCCTATAACATCCCGCGAGATCAGTGAACTGATTAACCGGCTGCAAAGGAAGTATGAGATATCATCTGTCATTATTACCCACGACATGGAATGTGCCCGCATTACGGCCGACCGGATCCTGGTAATGGATGATGGTAAATATATAGCCGAGGGCTCGTACAAAGAGCTCGAAAAATCAGATAACGAAATGGTCAGATCATTTTTTAACGTATCAGCATGAAAACCACGTCTTCTCAAAAAATAAAAATAGGCCTGTTCACCTTTTTAGGATTGGCAGTGCTGTTGGTAGCTGTATTTTTAATAGGCAACCAAAAAAGCCTGTTCAATTCTACCTTTCATGTTTATGGACGGTTTAAAAATGTAAGCGGTTTGCAGGTGGGCAACAATGTACGTTTTGCAGGTATTAACGTGGGAGTGGTACAATCTATTAATATCGTAACCGATAGCTCGGTACGGGTTGACCTTACACTGAATAAAAGCGTTAAAAAGTTTATCAAGAAAGACTCGAAGCTCAGTATTGGCAGCGATGGTTTGATGGGGGATAAGCTGGTAGTAATTGCACCCGGCGGCATTGTAAGCCACGAGGAGATTGAAGACGGCGGCCGTTTAAGTTCGATAAACCCGGTTGATGTGGACAAGATCATTAATAAACTTACCCGTGTGGCCGATAACGCCGAATCATTAACTGAAAATTTAACCGGCATAGTCGCCAAGATTAATAATGGACAGGGCAGTATTGGCCGTTTGTTGAACAGCGATAAAATGGCGCGCGACCTGGAAGGTACCGTTAAACAGGCTCGTACTACCATCAAAACCGTTCATAAAACCACTAACACGCTTAATGAAGATTTGACCGCAGCCCAGCATAACTTTTTGCTGAGAGGTTTCTTTAACAAGAAGAAGAAACGCGAACAACAAAGGCAGGACAGCATCCGCAAAGCGCAGGAAAAAATTCAGGAAGATAAAGAAAAAGCAGCCAAAGAAGCTCAGAAGCAGAAGGAAAAAGCTGCTAAGGAAGCTGCTGATAAGAAGAATGGTAATAATTAAATATTTGATAATGAGTTAATTAAGTTAATATTATAATTGTAGTAACGTGATGCAGATCTAATTTGTTTAGTTCATTCATCGCCACCACCGATGCCATTTAAATGATAAATACCAGTCTTACAAAAAGAAAAATAAATATTTAATTCATGCCCGTAATTGCACCAATGTGCCACGTGGAACCTTTTCGGCGATCTATAGCTGCGCTGGCGATATAAACCGGGGGGAGACAGCTGCGTATGATATTAATTATCTGTAATATAGATAGTTATTGATTAATACAGCACCGAACGCAGGTGATTTTGAAATAATTAAAATGAAATCTTCAAGCCCCCAAATACCCTAAAGCCAGTCCTATACGCCCCGTTCATCTGTGTTTTATCCACCTCGCCGCTATTGAGATAAAGCTCATCTGTACCATTACCTGTTTGCCAGTGCAGGTATCCGCCACCAGCCTGAATGGCTATCTGATTTGTGATTGAATAAGCCAATGCGCCGTTCATATTTAACCCATATCCATTAGCATGGTGACGGTAGCTAACCGGGTGTTGAAAAGTGGTAATGAGGTTCCAGTTGCCCAGGGCATTATAGCCTACCTGGTTATAGGTGATAGCGGCATTAAACTTCAGTTTTTCAATGAGTTTTATTGATGCTATGGCTTTAATGAATACGCCTTTCCATCGGGTTTGGTAGCTGCTGTTCAAGTTCGGAAAGCGGTTGCCACTACCATATAAATAAAGGGACTGCCGGTTATCACTGTATCCTGCATAAGGGGTAAGGTTAAGCCAATTATTATTAATTAACTGATAACCAGCACCAAGCGCCCAGCCTTTTGTATGTCCTTTGCCAGCATCAAATGTTTCATTATAGGTATTACCGGTACGGTTATCGGTGCTATAGTCCGAATCATTTGCCGAACCCGAGGTTATGAACTGCCGGGCGTAATCTGCATAAATTTTAAATCGTTGATATACATTATATTGTAATGAGGCAGCAAGACTTTTCCCGCCCAGCTTTGTCCATTTCAGCTCCGAAAAAACATTGGGGCTTTGACCATTGCTATTGCCGGCTATCGACCAGTGAAAATTCTCGCGCTGATAGCCATCGGTAAGATTAAACTCCAATTTGCTTCCGGCCGACTGAGCATATAACGTATGCAAGCCTATTATTAACCACAGAAAGCAAAAGCCGGTAAATTTTTTCATGGCAGGTTTATATAGCAAGTAAGCCTGCCCTTTTAAAAAGAGCAGGCTAAATATATCATTTTAAATTATTGGTTTACGCCAAAAGCCTCCCAGCCCGATGCCGTTGCCCGGTTACACGTCATGGGCTGTGTACCGTTTTCGCTGGAAATAAACTTGCCGTTGTTGCCCCTGAATGTAACTTTACCATCGGTGGTAGGCACCCAGTCAAATTTTTCCCAATCGCCTATGGTGGTGCGGTTACAGGTAATGGCTTGTGTGCCGTTTTCGCTCGATACGTATTTACCCATAGCCTGAAGAGCTACCTTACCGCCTCCGGCATCAACTACAGTAAACTGCTCCCATGCTGATGCCGTGGCGCGGTTACAATTCATGGCTTGCGTGCCATTTTCGCTGCTAACATATTGGTTATTAAAACCTTTTAAAGTGATAGTTTGACCAATAGGAGGGTTTGTGCTGCTGCCCGACAGGTCATAAACCCTTACGTAATCAACCACCATGTTGCAGGGTAAAGCGCCATCGTTAATGGTATTACCAGGCAAATCGCCGCCGATGGCCAGGTTAAGGATAATAAAGAACGGATTATGAAATGCGCCGGTATTGTTGATATTATTGGCAATATTACCGGTTACATACAGCGTATTATCCACATACCAGCGAATAGAATTGGTATCCCACTCAACCGCGTAGGTATGGAAACCTGTTGGCGTGGTGGTAGTGCTGCCTCCATATTGTACGTGGCCGCCGTTATTGTACCAGTGCATGGTACCTAAAATAGTACTGGAGGTGTTTACCTGCTCCATAATGTCAATTTCGCCGCATTGCGGCCAGTTTACAGTACCGATGTTTGCGCCCAGCATCCAGAAGGCGGGCCATGTACCTTGTACTGCCGGCAGCTTAATGCTTGCCTCAATACGACCATAGGTTGGCTGGAATTTACCTGCTGTAGTCAGTTTGGCCGATGTATAAGGCTGGCCTCCAACGGATTGCTTGCGGGCAGTAATGGTAAGGAAACCGCCTGACACCGTGGCGTTTGCCGACTGGTAATATTCTTTTTCATTATTGACATTGGGGTTGCCGTTATCAATGTTCCAGTTGTTGGTGTTAACACTGGTGCCGTTAAACTCGTCGCTCCATAGCAGTGTGCCTGCCCTTGGCGTGGTTGTTGATCCTGCCGTTTCATCGGCTGTTTTAATGGTAGGTGAGGTTTTGTTCAGGTCCTTGCTGCAGGACGAAATTAAAAGCATGAATGCCGATGCAGTAGCGGCACACTTCGCAAAATTTAAAAGTTGTTTCATAATGATAGTATTGGTAAATAATTGATTGGTTTTGTAAGTAGTTATTGGTTTATACCAAAAGCTTCCCAACCTGATGCTGTTGCACGGGTACAGGTCATGGGTTGTGTACCGTTCTCGCTGGATATAAATTTGCCGTTGTTGCCGCGGAGGGTAACCTTACCATCGGTTGTGGGGATCCAGTCAAATTTTTCCCAGTCGCCAAAGGTTGTGCGGTTGCAGGTTATGGCCTGTGTCCCGTTTTCCGACGATACATATTTATTCATAGATTGCAGGGCTATTTTGCTCGCGCCGGCATCAACAACCAAAAACTGTTCCCATGCTGAGGCTATAGCGCGGTTGCAGTTCATGGCCTGTGTGCCATTTTCGCCGCTTACATACTGATTATTAAATCCTTTAAGGGTTATGGTTGAGCCGATAGGCGCTCCGGAAGCGGAACCGCTTGATTGCGTACCTGTCCATTTAAAGGTTGCTACAGCGCCCGCCGCTAAAGTGTAAGTAAAAGATTCCGCGCCCCATTTAACTTTAAAGCTTACGCTTGATGAGCCATTGTTAAGGGCGATAAGTACTTTGCTGCCGTCAGAATTTTTGAAGGCCACGTTTTGGATACTGCCCGATAAATTGGAAGAAATCCGCACAGCGCCCGGGCGTACAAACCGCGATGCATGACCGATAATGTAATAACCAACATTTCGGGTAATAGAAGTACCGCTAACAGTGATACCTCCCAAACAGGTACTGCAGCCGCCCGGTGTATGCGGATTGTTGTTTGGGTCGGAAGCCAGGTTCCATTCCAAAACATTGCGGCTCCAGTTGCGGGTAGCGCCAATAATGAGTGTATTAACATGCCATGACAGATCGCCGCCAAAATTGCTTGGTGCGCCAACCCATTGCTCGGTGAAATAGACGTTTTTATTTGGATAGGCGTTGTGCACATCGGTTAGTGAGCTGATATTGCCCGCATACAGGTGAAACGCTGATCCGTCAACATAGGGATTGGCGCCGCCATCAGCTAACACGGTTTCGGGATAATCAATCCTGTCGGTATTGTGGTCATAGGCAATGATTTTGGTTTGAAAGCCTGCCGCCCTGATTTGCGGGCCGAGGTTGTTTTTAATAAAATTGGCCTGCTCATCCGGCTGCATTACCATACTTGGGTTGTTGTATGGGTTAAGCGGTTCATTTTGAGGGGTAATGGCATCAATGGTAATCCCCTGTGCCTGCATGGCCTGCAGGTATTTTACAAAATAGCGGGCATAGGCGTCATAATAACCCGCTGCTGTATTGAGGCTGCCGCCTGTGTAGCCGTTGTTGCCGGTGGTGTTCACCTTCATCCAGGTAGGGGCTGTCCAGGGAGTGGCTATAATTTTGATAGACGGATTTATGGCTATGATCTTTTTCAGAATCGGTAGCAGGTCCTGGTTTTCGGCGCTGATACTGAAGTTGTTCATGTTAAAATCGCCGGCCGTTTGGTTGTAGGTGAAATCGCTTGAGCTAAGATCGGAGGCACCGATGCTGATCCGGATATAGCTGATCCCGATTTGGCCGTTAGCTGTGCCGAAAAGCTCGTTAAGCACATTGGTTTGGTTGGCGCCAAGGCCGTTAAGTAGTCCGGCACTGCCCCCGGTTAAAGTAAAGCCGAAACCGTCTATTCCCTGGTAGGTTTGGTTTTCGTCTACTGTAATAGTTGTTGCATTAGTACCGGCATCGGCACTAAAATTAAAGCTGGCTTGTGCCTGTAAAAGCTTTGATTGATCGGCAGTAGTAACCCAGGCATTCACTACTTCGTTAGCGGCCCGTGCTACGGTGCCGCTTGTTTTTTGATTGGGTGCTTCGTTGTTGTTCACATTCTTTTTACAAGAGTAAAAAGCAGCGGTGGAGAGCAGGGTGAGGACTGCGAACCGCTTTAACTGGTAATTGATTTTCATTGAGTTGTTTATTTAGTTGATTGATATTCAAAAAAATATCACATAAGCCCCTATGCAACAATTCAATATTTGTAACAATATTTAACTGTTGCTTAAGAATATCAAAGCATTGGTCAGGGTAAATACGCCCGACCGTTACTGTTTTCCATGAAGCAGGTTTATGCGTAGCTTAAAATTGGCATTACAAATCTACAGTAATTTAAACGGATCAATCAAGAAAAATGTTCATAATTAATTGATTTATAGTGTATTATGTATAATTTAATACGCTTGCATCACAGTGTTAAAAAGGGCAAAAATTAGTTTAAATAGCCTGTGCAACGTTTCTGTTGCGATGAAATTTTTTTTGTGATACGCTTACTTCACAATTAATTTTAAGGAAAAAATGGGGGGATGGTAGCCTCGGGCTATATATGCGCGGATATATTTAGATATGAATTAATCTGTAAACTGTTTGGGACGATACAATGTAGGTTGAGGTATCATATAAATTTTAACTTTTTCCAGAAAGCACAAGTCATCATCTCTCATGCCAGCCGCACAAGGCTTGCGCCAAAAAAGGGAAGACGCAAAAACGGACATTCTGTCGAGCAGAGTGTCCGTTTTTGCGTCTCATTTACGCTCAGTTACGGCATCTTATCTTTCAGTTCTTTTTCCTTTTCCCGTTCTTCATCCTTCAGCCGCCGTTTTTCCTGCCGTACGTCTTTTCGTGTCCGGCCGCCGGTGGTATCCACAGCGTCAATCTTGAGTTTATATTCGGCTTTAAGTTCTTCTATCTGGGCTTTGATCTGCTCCTTTATCGTTTGTTCTTTTTGTTTCAATTTTTCCTCAGCCTTTTCTTCGGTGGTATCTTTTTTACCAAAAAGGCGCTGGAAAAAGTTAGGCCTTTTTACAGGCTCTTCAACAACTGGTAAAATACCATCGTCATCTGCTCCGCCTTGTTTCATAAGGCTATCGGCAGTAGCAGTATCAACAGGGGCAATCTGGCGGCGCAGACCTTCCCTTAACCGCACTTCGTAAAATCCGTAAGCATTGGTATCCCGGGCGGTATAACCCTTCATAGCCATCAGTTTACCAATCAGGTTAAAGTAGCCATGCAGTCCCGGTCGTAAGGTACCGTCAGGCTGAAAAGCGTATAAACCGCCTTTAGGGTAGGGGACAATGCTGGCCAGGTAAATACTTTCTCCCAAACTAAGTTCAGACGGCGATTTGCCAAAGTAATAATGCGAAGCCTCGCCGATACCGTAAATATTACGGCCCCATTCAATAATGTTAAAGTAAACCTCCAGCATCCTGTCTTTGGTCATGATGCGGTTATTTTCAATAAGCCATACAATCAGAATCTCTTCTATTTTGCGCGACAGGGTTTTCTCCCGGCTCAGGTAGGCGTTTTTAACCAACTGCTGCGATATGCCGCTGCCGCCGCGTTTGTACTTCTTTGTTTTAAAATCGGTAGCTATTGATTTGCGGATGGCTTCCATCACAAAGCCATGGTTGGTGTAAAAAGATGGATCTTCGGCCGTCATTACCGCGTTTCTCAAATTGGGTGAGATCTGCTGCAGCGGAGTAAACTCTGGGTTTTCGGGGCCTATCAGGTGTGGGGCCATTGGTTTGCCCTTTTCATATGGTGTATATACAAATGGGCTGTTAAGCTTGGTTAAATCGGTACGTCCAAATTTCAGGATCCGGAAATTATCTTTATCCATGCCCGAGTCAAATATCAAATCGTCGGGCTTTGAAGAATCCATGTAAAAATTCATGTGGTAATTCAGCTTGCCGGCAACCTGGATCCCGTCAAGGGCATCAAACATCCCGGTAGGGAATGAATCGAAAATATCGGTCGCATTAAGCCAGCCGGTATTGAGCTTCAGCTCATAAATTTTTACCGGGTTAAGCGTGTACTTAACGTATGGGTGCGCGGTTAACTTTTTTATATGGATAAGCGAAGTACTATCGATAGATATGTAATTAGTACCAACTTTAACATCAGCATCAATTGCTGCTGCAGGGAGTACAATATCAGTAGACGAAATGCCCGGATGGCGAATAAGCAGGTTTTTAACCGACCATGAACCCGAGATCCTGGTTTCACCGCTGCTGTGGTCTTCCTCGGTAAGTTTGGTTTGCAGAGTATCAAAATTAAGCTTCAGGTTAAATTTCTTTTCAATGATAGGTAGCTCTACTTTTTTGCCATCGGCATAAAGCATTACGTCGATATCCTTATCCGACGGATGCATTTTGCCGGCGAAATGCCAGGTGGCTTCCCCGTCATTAACTTTTATGGTTGAGCTCAGCTGCCCGTCTTTGATCTGGGCGGTTTGCGCTAAAAGTTTGAGCTGATCGCTGTCGCTCTTAAAACTGATCCTGAAATTATGGAGCGATAAGTTATCCGGAATCTTATAAAGCAACTGGTTGATCAGGTTATCGGCAAGATGGCTCAAATCGGCTTTGGTATCGGTGGCTGTTGAGTCCTTTTTCTTTTTGAAAAGAAAATCGAAATTCTTGACCCCGTTTTTATTAACAAGGCTAATGAAGCCATCCTGCAATACCACATCTGATAGTTTTACCTCACCAAGCACCAGCGGCATTATCCGTACACTTACCACAAAATTTTTGATGTTCAGCAAACTATCGCGGCCATCCGGTACGATGCTGATATCCGAGAATGAAACGGTGCTGAGGCCCGTAAACTTTGCCGATCCTATTTTTACATCTAAATTATAATCCCTCTTTGCTTTTAATTTAGCTTTGTCAATGGCTTTTTCGAGCAGGGCTCCACGTTTTGAGTAGGCAACATATCCGCCGATAAGCAGAATAAGAATTAAGGGAACGAGAATGTATGCGGCTATGCGTATATATTTAGGATTAAGGCGCTTCATTTGTTAATTTTATCCAAAACTAAACTAAATCTTATCCCCTGCAAACGGTTGTTTTTGCAAATTGTTTCCTGATAAACTTAATCAACCACCTGTTTTCATAAATTTGCCTCATATTATGACAATTACTAAAGAACAAGTTTTACAGGCACTGGGCAACGTTGAAGAACCGGATCTAAAAAAAGACCTGGTAACGCTCAACATGATCCAGGATATTCATATTGATGGCAACAACGTTAGCTTTTCGGTGATCCTGACTACGCCGGCCTGCCCGCTTAAGGCCATGATCGAGAATGCCTGCCGTAATGCTATCCTGCATTTTGTAAGCAAAGAGGCCGTTATCAATATCAACATGACCTCGCGCGTAACTACTCAAAAAAATACCGGGGTTCCGGGTGTAAAAAATATCATTGCCGTAGCTTCGGGCAAGGGTGGTGTTGGTAAATCAACGGTTGCGGCAAACCTTGCTTTGGGTCTGGCGAAATCTGGTGCAAAGGTGGGAATGATCGATGCCGATATTTACGGTCCTTCGGTACCCATTATGTTTGGGCTGGAAGGAGCGCGCCCTATGGCCAGCCAGGTTGACGGCAAAACCCGAATTGAGCCGATTGAAAAATACGGCATTAAATTGCTGTCGATAGGTTTCTTTACCGATCCTAATCAGCCGGTGCCATGGCGCGGACCGATGGTATCTACCGCTGTAAAACAACTGTTCAATGATGCCGACTGGGGTGAGCTGGATTACCTGGTGATAGACCTGCCGCCGGGTACAGGCGATATTCACATCACGGTAACGCAAAGCTTCCCGGTAACAGGCGCTGTAATTGTTACCACGCCGCAAAATGTAGCCCTTGCCGATGCTAAAAAAGGTATTGGTATGTTTATGATGCCAGCTATTAATGTGCCTATACTGGGGGTGGTTGAAAACATGTCGTACTTTACACCTGCCGAACTGCCCGAAAACAAGTATTACATATTTGGTAAAGGCGGTGGACAAAAACTGGCGGCACTGCTTGATGTTCCGTTCCTGGGCGAAATCCCGCTGATTAAAGGCATCAGTGATTCGGGCGATGCCGGCAAGCCAACGGTGCTTGAAGAAGACGGCCCGATGACCGTTGCTTTTGTGAAAATGGCCGAGCGTGTTGCCCAGCAGGTGGCCATATCAAATGCCAAAGCATTGAGTGCAGAAAATATTGTAAATAATTAATAACTTTACATAACGTTATAAATTAATAAAAATGAGTTTATTAAATCAGGTTGAAGCAGCTTTAGATACTATCCGTCCGTATTTGGAGGCTGATGGGGGGAATGTTTCTGTTGAGGAGATAACTCCTGAAAATGTCGTTAAATTAAAGCTGTTGGGTTCATGCGGATCATGCCCAATGAGTATCATGACCCTTAAAGCAGGTATTGAGCAGGCTATTAAAAAAGCTGTGCCCGAAATTTCCGCCATTGAGGCCATAAACCTAACGGACATTGATGACCCCAATGCCGTGCTTCCCGAAAATTTAAGGTAGTTGTTAAGATTTGTTAAATCCCCGGTTCAATTGGGGGATATGACTTATTTTTGATGAAGTTTAAAAACTATTTTGGCGCTCGCAGCGTAATATATGTTGAGCTAAGTAGTTAATGGTTTTATGAAATATTTATTTGGTTTACTGCTGTTATTTGTTTCAATGGGCGCTTTTGCACAAAGCAAAGACCGCCCCGTTGTGCAGTTTACCGGTATTACACATAATGCCGATAGCGTAAAGATCACTATCCCTTATGTAACCATTACCAATACTTCGGCACATAATATTATTAACGTATCAAACTATAAGGGATACTTTTCATTTGTAGTACATGAGCGCGATACCCTTCGCTTCACCTGCGTTGGCTATGCCCCGGTTACCGTGGTTATCCCGTCCAATCTGCCAAATGAAAGTTATACTACCCAGGTATCCCTGAAAGCGCAGATCATCAACCTGCCTACATTTCACGTGTTTCCATGGGCCACCACTGATGAGTTTAAAAAAGATTTCCTGGCTATAAAACTTGCTGATGATGATTTGGAGATTGCCCGCAAAAACATCAGCAAAGCAACCCTATCGGCCTTGTATAACACTTTGCCCCGCGATGCCCAGGAAATACAATCGGCCAATGCGCAGGCTATGCACACCAGCATCCTGAATTCGCACTCGCTTACACCCAATCCGCTGTTAAACCCGCTGGCATGGGGTAGCCTCATCAAGTCAATATCTGACGGAGATAAGAGTAGTAAATAATCAAGGTTTAAACGCCACCACTTTTTCTATTAACTTAAGTATGTCTACTTCGGCGGCCAGAGGCCGTTTATAGTTGACACCCGGCTGGAGCCGAGCGGAGGCGGAATGCTTATGAAGGGTTAAACCAATCCCTCAAAATTCATTACCTCACCATCAAATATTTCCAACTCCTGCAAATTATGACTTACAATAATTGTTGTGGCCCCCAATTGCTTAATCAGCGGCTTAAGTTCTTCCATCAGCAAAGTTTTCATCTTGCTATCCAATGCCGAAAACGGCTCATCCATTAAAAGCAGTTTGGGTTTGGTAGCCAATGCCCTCAAAATGGCCAGCCGCTGTTGTTGCCCGCCGGATAAGTGATCGGGCTTGTGAGTGGTAAAGTTATCCAGTTGTCCCAATTGCAGCAGGCGCTTTATCCAGTCGGTATCATTGCTGGCATACTCCAGGTGTTGCTGCACCGTCATGTTCGGGAACAGGGCATAGTTTTGAAATACGAAGCCAATATGTCTTTTTTGCGGCGATAAATTGATCAGTTGTTCATCATCAAACCAGGTAATTCCGTCCGCTACGATCTTTCCTTTTCGGGGCGCTGACAGACCGGCTATCATTTTAAGCAATGTGGTTTTTCCGGACCCCGAAGGCCCCCAAATTTTGGTAACGCTGCCGGAAACAAACTGCCGTTTTATCTTCAGCAATTGTCCGCCATGATAGGCTTTCAGTTTTATTTCAATATCTACGCTGATCATGCTAAGGGGCCTTTCGCCTGGTATTTATTGAACATAAAAACAGCTATCACCAACACAAAAGTGATGGAAAATAAAATAAGCGAATAGTTGTTGGCCGAGGCATAGTCCATCTTCTCTACCGAATCGTACACCGCGATGGATGCCACCCTTGTAATACCAGGGATATTGCCGCCAATCATCAGCACAACACCAAACTCACCCAGCGTATGGGCAAAGGTTAAAACCGCGGCGGTTAATAATGATGGTTTGATGTTGGGCAGCAGTACATACCTGAACGTTTGCCATTCGGTTTTACCCAATGTGTATGACGCTTCGGCTAATGAAACCGGCAATTGCTGCAGAGCGGATTTTACAGGACCCACCATAAAAGGCATACTATAAATTACCGAAGCCAGGACCAAGCCCGGAAAGGAAAAAACCAGTTGCACATCAAAAGTGTCATGCAGCCATTTCCCTAAACCATGCTGCGGACTAAAAGCCAGCAGCAGATAAAAGCCCAGTACCGATGGCGGCAACACCAAAGGCATAGTAATAATTGCTTCGAAAATGATCTTGATAAACGATCTTCCCCTTGAAAGCCACCAGGCAAATGGCAGCCCGATAAGCAGTAGCAAAAGCGTGGTGATGCCTGCTAATTTTAATGTGAGCCATATGGGCGATAGGTCCATCGATAAAAATACAAATTATTGTACCCTATAACCATAGGCTTTAAAAATACTTTTAGCGGCCGGGCTTAAAATGTACCGGTAAAATTTTCCGGCCGCAGGGTTTGCCGCACCGTGTTTCAGGATCACCATGCCCTGCAGTATGGGGTCGTAAGTTTTGGGATCGACGACCGTATAAAACAGCGGTGTTTTATCTCCCAGTTCCTTTACCAGCGATTGGGTAGTGAAACCGATATCGGCCACGCCTGTGGTAATGTAAGTATTTACCTGAGATATGCTTTCTCCATAAACGGCCTTCGATTTGGCATCATCCAAAATCCCCTTATCCCCGAGCAATTGCTCGGCGGCTTTGCCATAAGGTGCTATAGCCGGGTTTGCTATGGCGATTTTTTTTATCCTTGCCGAAAGCAGCAGGCGTTCCCAGTTTTCAAAACCAATGTTTTGCGTACTGCAAATGATCAGGCTGCCCGAGGCATACACTACCGGTTTTTCCTTTGCAAAACCATTTTTAAAAAGCGTTTCGGGAAAGGCCATATCTGCCGATAGAAACACATCAAACGGAGCTCCATTACTGATCTGAGCTACCAGCTTACCCGATGAGCCTATAACAACATCAATAGTAATTCCTGTTTTTTGCTTAAAATCTTTTTGTAAAACCTCCATTGCCGGGTGCAGGTTAGCAGCTGCCGCCACCCGGATATTTTGGGCGTTTACGGTTAAGCTTGCTGTAAATAGCAGGGCGAATAAAAAAAGAATGCTTTTTTTAAGCCCGGTATTGTAATGTTCGCTTTGCATCGGTTTTATAGTTTTTAGCTTGCAGGCAACAGTTTTCGTTTTGGTAATGAAGCACATCGTGATTTTTGAAAAGCGATGTTTTGATGCCCTAACACTACAAATATACGCTTGTTATAACCAATAGCGGTTCATATATTAGTCATGTTAAGTTATCTGATAAATCAAGTTTTAACAATGATAAAACGCTCAGGCACCGCGCGCCGGCTTTAAAAATACGCCTGATGAGAAATGTCATTGTTGTTTTTTAGGCGTGGCCCTTTAATATGAAATAGATGGAAAAACCGCTTCGAACACTTTAGTAAATGGGCCTGTGACTATTTATGTATAGTAATTCCCGGATATTAACAACAAATAGCTAAAAATTAACATTTTAAATAACTGTTTAATGTACTTTTAATAGGAATAGAAAAATAAAAATATTATAATTGTATCCGGCCTGACGCTAACCAAACAACCATTTCTTTCGCGCCTGTAGTGAAACCACCATTACAGGTGCGGAATACATCCATTTCCCAAGCCTATGTTTAAACTTTTACTGAGATCTTTTATCGGTATTATATTGTTTTGCTTATGCTTTTCAACAGGCATAGCTCAAACCACGGTTCAAATAAGCGACAAAGTAAACCAGCACATTTTTGAATATAAGCAGATAGTTTATTTTGAGGATACAACCGGAAAACTTAGCCTCGATGGTATTCGCGACGCTTACTTAGCAGGCAAATTTGCAGCTAACCAGGAGCCTACCCCCGTTACTCATCACAACAATTCGGCTTATTGGTACCGCATAAAAATTGGTAAGGCCAATGCCACCAGCAACAACTGGATCCTGGAGTTTTTTGATCAAACTATCGATAGTATTACCGTTTATTCGCCCGTTAACAATACTTACCGGGCAACCTCGCTTGGCAGCAGTCGCCCTTTTGCCGCGCGCTTTTACAAACACAAAAACTTTAGCTTTAATATCAACAGCAACCAGGGCCCCGATGACGCTTATTATATCCGCATCCGTTCGGGGCATTCGGTTAATGTGATCATGGTATTGCGTACGGTAAGCCGCTTTATTGGTTACGCGCTCGACGAATATTTTTTCTTTGGTGTTTTTTACGGTATGATCCTGGTTTTTGGCCTGTACAATTTCATGATGTTCATAGCCATGCGCCAGGTGCAATACCTGTATTACATCATTTATAACTTAAGTATTGGCCTTTATGAAATGTGTGCCGATGGCATAGCTTACCAGTATATCTGGCCAAACTATCCCGGCTGGAACAATTACGCGTATGGTATCGCCCTGTTCTCGGCCAGTATTTTTGCCATCCTTTTTGCTCAAAGCCTGCTCAATTTAAAAGTTAATGCCCCGCGCTTAAATAAAGTGATCAAAGGGGTGATCATTTTCAGGTGTATTTATTTCCTGGCCTGCATTACCATTAATATGGCCTGGTTTAACTACAAGATCATCGAGTTTTTGCCGCTGTGCATTTCTTTTTATGCGGGTTGTTATGTGTTGATAAAAGGGTATAAACCGGCGCGGTTCTTTGTTATCGGGTATACGTTTTTACTTACCGGCTTTGTTATTAAAAGCTGTATAGCACTAAATATCTGGTGGCTGCCCGTTACCGAGTTTGATTACTACAGTCTTAGTATTTGTTTTATTATGGAGATGCTGTTCATCTCTTTTGCTATAGGCGATAAAGTGCGGATCCTTAAAAAAGAAAAGGATGTTGCCCAGCAGGACATTATTGCTCAGATGAAACAAAACGAAGAGCTGAAAGATACCCTGAACCGCAGCCTTGAAGCCCAGGTGCAGGAACGCACCCGCGAGCTGGTTGAAAAGTCATCAATGATAGCGGAGCAAAATGAGGAGCTTAAATCAGTTAATGAGCTGCTGCAACAACAGGCCGAAGAGATCTCGCGCATGAATGTACTCCTCGAAAAAGATAACATTATCCTGCATAATGACATTGAAAAAGTAACCCACGATAGGGTAATGCTCACCGAAGTTGACTTTGAAGAGTTTAGCCGTATTTATCCCGATAGGGAAACCTGCTTCAAATTCCTGTCCGACCTGAAATGGGAGCAAGGCTATGCCTGCCGCAAATGCAGCAATACACATTACGGCAGCGGCCACCTCCCTTACAGTCGCCGGTGTTCAAAATGTGGTTATGAGGAGTCGGTAATAGCTTACACCATACTGCAAAATACCCGGATCCCTATCAATAAAGCTTTTTATATGATCTTCCTGATGTATTCAACCAAGGGTAAGATCTCGTCACATAAACTTTCCGAAATTCTTTCTATCCGTCAAAGCACTTGCTGGGCTTACAGCTCGCGCATAAAAAAAGTAATGGAGCAGCGTAAAAAAGAGATCAAAAACGCGGGAAATAAAGGGTGGAGTAAATTAGTGATCGACACGAATGCTTAACAACAGGATAAGTCAGGCGAAATTCACCCCCAAAGCTGTATGTAAGGATGCACTAAAGGCATGTCATCTATTTCCACTTAATAGGGGGAATAATTATCTATTTACAATTGCATGGCTAAACATATATGTTTAAACATCTACATTTGTTTCAACATTTGAAAATAATCATGTCATTAGTAGAAAAATTACAATGGAGATCGGCCGTTAAGAAATTCGATCCCAACAAAAAAATAAGCGCAGAACAGTTAGAGGCTTTAAAAACAGCCATTCAGTTAGCACCATCATCATTAGGCCTGCAATCATATAAGGTGATTGTTGTGCAGGATGCAGAGACAAGAAAGAAATTACGTGCCGTTGGGTACGACCAATCGCAGATTACCGATTCATCGGCTCTGTTTGTGTTTGCTTCATTAACTAACCTTGATGAGGATTTTGGTAAAAAATTCATTGACCTTGTTGCTTCAACCCGCAGCATTGCCCGTGAAAGCCTTGCCGGTTATGAGCAAATGGTATTAGGCACCCTCGCCAGCCGTACTGATGAGCAAAAAGTTGAATGGTCACACAAACAGGCTTATATCGCTTTAGGGGTTTTATTGGCTGAAGCTGCAGAAATTGGGGTAGACGCGGGTCCAATGGAAGGTTTTGACGCTGCGAAATTCGACGAGATCCTGGGCTTGAAAGAAAAAGGCTTAACTACCTCGGTAATTGCCGCAGTAGGTTTCCGTGCCGAAGACGACGCTTACAGCAAAATGCTAAAAGTACGCAGGCCGCAAAGCGAGCTTTTTATTGAAGCATAATTTTAGGTTGATTAGGTGAGTGGTTGATTGAGTTAAGTGGTTGCGGCTGCCGAAACAAAACCACTCTCTTAATCAACTATTCACTACTCACCAATCGAAGACTTCCTGATAAACAGTTTTGATTTCAATACATGTTGCTTTTTAGGAGCGGAGCCGTTGTTTTCCAGCACATCGAACAGTAAAGTTGCTGCCTTTACGCCCATTTCGTAAGCGGGTTGCGTTATGGTTGAAAGAGGAGGAGAAAGGAGCGGGGCTACCCTGAGGCTTGAAAAGCTAATCACTTTCAGATCGTTAGGTATCGAAATGCCAAGGTCATTACAAACGTAGTAGGTGGCAAAAGCCAAACGTTCAACCGAACTGAAAATACCATCAGGCTTGATTACCTGTAAGGCCTTTTTCAAAATCTTATAATTTTCCTTTTCATCGTTACTGCAATCAATAACCAGGGTATCATCAAACACGATCTTGTGCTTAGCCAGCGCATCCATATAACCCTGCATCCGCACTTTACCTATCGAAATACTTTTGTTAACCACCAGGTAAGCAACTTTTTTGCACCCGGTTTTAATAAGATGTTCGGTTGCGGCGAAGCTGGCGTCATAGTCGTTAGTAGTTACTTTGGCGGCTTCAATATCCTCATAAACGCGGTCGAAAAAAACCACAGGCACATGCTTTTTTTCCAGCTGGCGCAGATAGTTGTGGTCACTGGCCTCGCCGGATACCGACATGATAATGCCATCGGCTTTACCATTGTTAAGGTAATTTACAAACGATACTTCCTTTTCAAAAACGTCGTCGGTGCGGTAAAGCAAAATGTAGAATCCCTTTTTACGGGCAACCTCTTCAATGCCATTGATAGCCTGCGAAAAAAAGTCGTTAGCTATTTCGGGAACGATAACAGCCAGGGTTTTGGTCTTTTTATCGCGGAGGTTACTGGCATAATGGTTGGGCAAATAGTTATGTTGTTTGGCGTATGCTAAGATCCGCTCTTTGGTGTCTTTATTAATATCAGTATTTCCATTAAAGGCCCTCGAGATGGTTGATGTGGAGATATTGAGTTCCTTTGCCAGTTTTTTGATATTGATATTGTCCATTTTCGCTCGCTAAATCTATTTCCTATAGGCCAAATGTAATAAAACAGATCAATTGTGTTTAAACATTAAGGCCATAATTGTCAAAATATCATTACAAAAGATAGCTCTATCGGGAATAGCTCCCTGCCTGGACGACAAGAGGTTAACTGTAAGTTAATCAGTGGCATGCGGTTTGCATGACATTAGTACAAAAAGCAGGACCTGGTTTATGGCAAAACGAATTTTGATAGTTGATGATAGTGAGCTGATGATAGAGGTAATGACCTACATCCTGCTTGGTAAAGGTTACGAAGTAGCCTCGTCAACCCATGCTCATGAACTTTTCAGGATTATAAAAGCATGCCACCCTGACCTTGTGATCCTGGATATTGTTAATAAAAGCATGGACGGCCGTGAGCTATGCCGGCTCATTAAATTGAACCGGGCCACTAAAAATCTTCGTGTAATTGTTTGTTCAGAAAATGAGGAAACCGAAGCACATGAACCGCAAAAAGGAGCGCCGGATGATGTTTTGCACAAGCCGTTTGGCATGAACAGCCTGATCCATAAGGTTCAGTTGCAGCTGGCGGCCTGATTAAATGTGCAAAATAATGATCTGTAAATTAACCTGTTAATGTAGAAATTTGTTATCGCCCGCCGCCTGTTGTTGCTTTTGTAACATGGGATACGTATGTTTACCGTAGAGAAGATAAAGATGGGATTGCCACTAAGAATAACTTTTAACGATACCGACCACGTGTATCAAATTAATACCTCGCCAATTACCCCAACCACCAGCGAACTTGAGATCATGTTAAATGGCGAGAAAATAATCCTTCAAAAAGACGCCCGCCGTGTATGGGTACAAAAAGGCGAAGGCCCGGTAATTGACCCCGAATTTGCGCAAGCTTTGGGACGCTCGGTTGCTTTGAGGTTTAGGATGTAAACGAGTTAATTAACGGCGACAGCCGTTAATATCAAAAAATTCTCTCCCTTTAATTTTTTGAGCGAGGATAATATCGGGGTTTGGTTTTCTATTTCCAGGATCAATCCAATAAAAAACCCGCCGGAACTTTTATGGCCAATTTCTACGCTTTTTATTTTGATGACCTCATCATTAAAGCAAACGAAGTCTCCGGCTGCAATTGTTCCCCGAATAATCTCGCCGGTGATAACTAATCCGCGACCAGTAATATTAAACCAATCCTGTAGAAGGAATTGTGCGGTGTTTTGCATTAGATTAAAGTACAAAAAAAATGTCATTTCAACGAACAGGACGAGGAAACCCGCTTCCGCTCCCTTGAAATGACATTTGCTGGCTGCCTTACATCATTCCCAACATCACAACACCCATCAAAATCATTAACCCATCCTCAATAATAGTTACTGTGCTCATGGGCAAATTAAACACCGCGCCAAGGCATGCACAACGGATCTGCCTTTTGCTGAAAACACTTTGCAGCACACCAATCAGGCTTATCGTCATCACCGCAACCATAACGGCGTTAACCGTTACCGGCGCAATGTTAAGCGCAAAGGCAAGGCCTAAACCCAGTTCAACAAAAACATATACGTAGCCCCATCCGCGCCAGCGTTTGGCCACCACATCATACATGGCATAGCTATCGGCAAAGCCCGCAAGATCCAGCAGTTTAAAAAAGGAGAATACCAGGAAAAAGCCGCTCATGAAAACGCGCATGGCCGTAGTGATGTTAAATCCGCCTGTATAGCGTCCGGCAATTATTGCTGCTGCTAAAATATAACCAAAAATGAGCAGGATCGGCTTGTAGGTTTGCAGCCAGGTGCGGTTTTCAGCAGCATCTGTCGTGCTCATATGGTGATGATGTACCTCTGCTTCGCTAAGCTGGTATTTAGGATAAGCAGCAAGAGCTTGTTGAAGATCGCCTGTTGATACGTGCTTTTTCATGGTGATGTCGGCAGTGCCTTCGGCTAAAGAGATCTCAACTTTTTCGATGTTGGGAACCTGCTGTAACAGGCCCTGCACTTTAGCCAGGCAGCCGGTGCAGGTCATGCCGGTGATATTATAGGTATGTGTCATGATAATTTGTATTTGTTGATACAAAATTACCATGAGCCGGCAGTGGAGTTATTACGGTATTATGGGTATGATTTATAAGATTTACAGTTCGACACGAAACGCTCAGCAAGCCGGCCACAATTTGATCGAATTACACGAACCATTGCAGAATAAATTCGTGTAATTCGTTTCAATTCGAAAAATTCGTGCTTTAAATATCTTCCAGGTTTGTGCGTTTACTACCCTGAAGGGCTTTAAAGGCAGATGGCGTCATCCCCGTTACCTGTTTAAACTGGCTGGATAGGTAGGCAACACTGCTATAGTTTAATTGAAAAGCGATTTCGGAAAGACTACGTTCATTATAAACCAGGAGTTCCTTCACTTTTTCAATTCGCTGGGCTATGTAGTATTTTTCGATGGTTGAGCCTTCTACAGCCGAAAACAGGTTGCTCAGGTACCCATAATCATAATTAAGTTTTGAAGTAAGCAGCGCCGAAAGCTTTAAGGGCGATTGCGTTTCGGCGTAATGCACATGCTCAATGATGAGGGTTTTGATCTGTTCAATAATACGGCTCTTTTGATCGTCAATGAGTTCAAAACCAAGGGTATTTAACGATGTTTCCAATCGTTTAAGTTGACCCGGGGTAGGGGCTTCTTTAATCTCTACCTCACCAAGATCAACGGAAACTGGCTGCAGCCCGGCTTTTTCCAGCTCGGTTTTCACCATTATTTTGCAGCGGCTGCAAACCATGTTTTTTATGTACAGCTTCATGGCTGCAAAACTACTATTTTACTACTTCATCCACCAGTTGTTTCAGTTCGCGATAACGCTGTTGCCTGCCATCGTTTTTAATATAAAAAGTCATCATAAAGGCGGCGTACTTTTTATCCTTGTCTATCCACGGAAAGCTCCCAAACAACCCCGGACTGCTTACGGTATGGGCATCAAATACCCACTTGCCGTAACCGTAACCTAAACCGCCGGCCTCGGCAGGAGAATAGGCGATCTTAACGTCAGCGGTGATCCTGTTTTCCTGCATCTGGGCTATACTATTTTCGTTCAGGATACGCTTTCCGTTAAAAATGCCCCGGTTCATGATCATGGTCAAAAAGTTCAGGTAATCCTCGGGAGTACTGTAGGCGCCGCCCGCGGGCAGGGCTACTTTGGTATTTCCAAAATCAGTATGCTGCATATTAAGCGGCCGGGCAATACGTTCGGCAAATAAGGTTTCAAAGTTTTTGCCGCTGATTTTTTCGATGATAGCCCCGGCAATTTGCAAGCCGGCATTGCTGTAGTGAAAAACCTTGCCGGGTGTACCTTCCATCGGTAAGGCTGCTATATCGGCTATTGCATCATCCATCGAGTTATCCTGGCGCATATCTTCTAAACTTTCTTTTAATGGCGGCGTTTTGATCCCGGTTTGGTGCGACAGGCATTGACCAATGGTGATGCCCCCCTTGCCATGTTGCGATAGTACAGGCAAATATTTGCCAACTGTATCGCTCAATTTTAGCTTTCCCTCATCAACAAAGGTCATCACCAAAGCGGCACTAAGCCATTTGCTGCAGCTGGCAATAGCCACCTTTGAGGTAGACTTATAGTCATCCAGATCAGCCTTTTTGCCTTGTTTGCGGGCTACCATGCGGGCAACAAATTTTTGCCTCATGTTCATATCATTAACTGCGTGGTTGTAAACCACCCGGCCATTTTTATAAACAACAAGCACCACCCGGCCACCCATTTCGGATGCGTGGTCATTTAGCCAGTTATCAACTTTGGTAAAATTGTATTGCCCATTTACTTTAATAGCGCTAAAGGAAATAATTATTAGTAGTAAGATAGATCTTGCTTCCATTTTTGAGGGTGATTGATGCGTTCGTTTGACTGCTACGCTAATTTAAAGTTTATTCATACATGCTGATTATATTGATGGCGACGAGCACAAAAGCAGCGCGATTTGTAGTCTCACCTTCCTTTTTTCTTTATTCAACGATTATTTGCACCCGCCTAACTAATTGTTACATTTATTATAAGGGATTGTACTTTTCTTTGTATTGCAAACCGAATGGCTATGAAAACCAACAGAAAACCCTTGTATCAACGAAAAGCGTTCCTTATCATCCTGATTTTATTTGCAGGCTTTTTGTGCATCCAGTTTGTGCGCCCGGATGTTCCTAACCCGCCGGTAACGGGCGACCTGGAAGCCCCGGCAGATGTTAAGGCTATTATTCAACGTGCCTGTTATGATTGCCATTCAAACAACACCAATTTACGCTGGTACGATAAAATAGTCCCCATTTACTGGGGGGTGGCATCCCATATCAAACAGGGCAGGGCCGACCTTAATTTTTCCGAATGGAATAGGCTCGCGCCGGCCGATCAGAAAGGCAAACTCTGGGAGTCGGTAAATCAAATAATAGCCGGAGCAATGCCTTTGCCGGGTTATACCGCTGCTCATACCGGCGCAAAAGTATCCGCAGCCGATCTTGCTGTTTTGAAGAACTATCTTGCTTCAATGGTGCACAGCAAGCCTGCCGATACGGCGGTTATCAATGCCGCCGACAGGCAATATCAGTATTGGCAAAAAAACAAAACAGCAGTAAGCAAATTGCCGATAGCGGCCAACGGCATCTCTTATATCCCCGATTATAAAAACTGGCAGCCTATCAGTACTACTGAGCGTTTTGATAATAACACCCTGCGCGTAATCTTCGGTAATGATATTGCCGTGAAAGCGATCAAAGAAAACAAGATCCACCCCTGGCCAAACGGCGCCATATTTGCTAAAGTGGCCTGGGCGCAACTACAGGATAAAGACGGGACCACCCATACCGGCGAGTTTAAGCAGGTGGAGTACATGATAAAAGACGATAAAAAATATGCATCTACCTATGGCTGGGGATGGGCGAGGTTTAAGACCCCGAAGATGGTGCCGTACGGCGGTGCAAATGTAATGTTTACCACAGAATGTATGAATTGCCACAAGCCGATGGCTGCCGAAGATTTTGTATTTACCCAACCAATTAAACACTAACCCCATGAAAGCATTATATAGTTTACTCGCTGTATGCAGCTTAATGTTTGCGGCCTGCTCCGATAACAAACCGGTTGAATTGTACAACACCAAAGCTGCGTTGCCACCATCCCCGAAATATAATCTCGATGGTTTGAAGGTAATCACTTCATTTGTTAATAAGACCAAAGGAACAGCCTCAACACTTTACGGGAATGACCTGGCTTTGAAATCGGCAATTGATGGAAACAAAGCAGTTGGGGATAATGAAGTTTTTACATTAGTAACCTGGAAGCAACAGGATGACGATCATTGGTTTGGCGCGAAGATCCCTTCGGATGTTGAATCGGTGGAAGTGATTAAAACTACATCGTCTGGTAATAGCGTAGCTGTTAATTATCAACAACTTAATGGTAAGGCGCTCGACTTAAAAGCAGATACTTCGGGCCAGTTTGAAAGGATTAAATATATTCTTGGGCAAAAGCCTTCTGTTTTGCCGTAGCAATAGAATGAGCTTTTTATAGTTTTGGGGCCGTGCGATTTCCCTCTTGAGAGGGGTGGAGGGGGTGTGTTCCTGTTTTGATAAGTCAATCGCAAAGACACACCCCTGCTACCGCTCATCCCCTCCGCGCTCCCTCTCAAAAGGGGAGTTAAGAAAAGCCTTGAGCCTTATGCTGTTAGCTTTAAGCTATATCTATTTCTGTACGATCACCATCCACCGGAGGCACATCAAGTGTTTTTACCGGTTCTAACCCGGAGGCATATCCAAACAGGCGGCGTTCTTTGATTATCGTAGCTACCTCCGCAGGTACAAACTCTTCCCAGCCATCGGCGCCAAGTTTTATCAGCTCAAGCACATTGTCGGTTTCAACGTTGAGGTTATTTTCGTTATAATGCCTGATATCTTCTATTTTATTGTTGGCTATCAGGTACCGGTACAGATCAATCAGGTGAGGGGGAAGGTAAAAACGCAGGCAATTCCAGATCACGCCATCGCGCAGGGTAGGGTATATAAACAGTTTCACCTTACGGCTAAACAACGTAGCGAACGACTCTAAAATGCCGCCCGGCAAATCTTTATAATGTTCTTCAGAGAAGATATACTCCAGGTTAGGGAAACCAAGTACCACGCCCATTTTAAGTTTGGTGATCTTTGAAAGATAAGCCACCAGTTTATAATACTCGTGAAAATTAGAGATCATTACCGTTTGGCCCAGCGAGCCGAGGATATCTACACGGTCGAGAAAGTCCTTCTCGTCAATATCGGCATTGATATCGGCGTTACGTTCTTTAAGGGCCTGGAGGGTAAGCTCGGTAACAACAACAACATTGTCCTTATCAACATCCGATTCCTGTAAAAACTGTTTAACACCGGTGTTCAACATATCCATATGCACGTTGATAACCGGGCGAAAACGGCCGCGTACCATTACGATATGCTTTTTGTATAAAACCTCAGATGGTTGCAGGTTTTTACCATCGGGCCCAAATAGCGCCGCATCCGAAAAGCCGTATTTTACCAGGTGAAGGCTCATGAGCCGGTTATCAACTTTGGTAAAGTTTGGGCCTTCAAAGCGGATCATGTCTATCTGGATCCTGTCGCGCGAGAGGTTATCCATCAGCGAAAGCAGGAATACCGGTGGAATCTCATTATAATAAAAGCAGGCATACATCAGGTTTACACCCAATATCCCTACAGCCTGCTGCTGCAGGTTATTATCATTATCCAGCAGCTTAACGTGGATCACCACATCATTGTACTGCCCGTTCGGCTCCAGCTGAAAGCGTACGCCCATCCAACCGTGGCCTTCATTTGTTTTATTGTAATTGAGGGCCGATATGGTATCCGCAAAAGCAAAAAAAGTTGAAGTATCGCCACGCTGAGTACCAAGGCGTTCAATGAGCAGCCCATATTCATGACCAAGCATGGCCATCAGCCGCGGTTCGCTTACATAACGGCGGGTTTGTTGTACCCCATAAATGGCATCTGAAAAAAGCATGTCATAGGCCGACATGGTTTTGGCTATGGTGCCGGATGATGCCCCGGCTTTAAAAAAGTTTGCTGCTACGTCCTGTCCTGCACCTATTTCGGCAAATGAGCCATAAATTTCGGGGTTAAGATTAATGGCCAGCGCTTTTTGTTTGGTCCCAATATCTTTATTGTGAATGGCATTCATACCCATTAAATTATTATAGTTTACTGTTACCAGTAGTATAACCTTGCTAAGAAGGTCTAAAATTACACTTTTTTAAGCGAAGGCGTGATAAGAATGTATTACAAAATAAGCAATGGGCTCGTTTTATTACGTTCAGAAAATAAATTAATGTGTTTTTGACAGATATTCGGGCTTGATATTCAGGGCCATCAGATAAAGGTTCCAAAAAAAATAAACAAAAACATTTGCGTAGTTAAATGGCTACATTTATATTTGTAGTCAAATAGCTACACGATGAATTTAAGACGAGATGTATTTCAAGCCATAGCCGACCCAACCCGAAGGGCCATTCTTTTACTTGTTGCCACACAAGCGATGACCGCTGGTGTAATTGCATCAAACTTTGACACCGCCCGGCCTACCGTTTCCAAACACTTGCAAATACTTACCGAGTGCGAATTGCTTAAACAGGAGCAAAACGGCAGGGAGATCTATTATCATATTAATGCAGAAAAAATGAAAGATGTGGCCGACTTCATTGAACCGTTCCGCGCAATGTGGGAAGACAGGTTCAACAAATTAGAAACTATTATGAAAAATTATAAAGGCAAATAACATGGAACAAAAAACAAAAATAGATGCTGAAAACGGCAAACAGGATTTAACCATTACACGAGTGTTTGACTTACCGGTGGAACTGCTTTTTAAAGCCTACATGGAGCCCGAAATTGTTGAGCAATGGATGGGAACAAAAGTGCTGAAGCTTGAAAATAAAAAGCACGGCAGCTGGCAATTTGAAACAAAAGACCCGCATGGTAACGTTGTTTTTAAAGCCAACGGAACAATTCATGAGTTTATCCCCGGGCAAAAGATCACCCGCACGTTTGAAATGGATAACGCGCCGTTTGATGTGCAACTCGAGTTCCTGGAGTTTGAAAAACTTACCGACGATACCAGCAAGCTCAATATGCATGTGGTTTACCGAACGCCCGAACTGAGGGACCAGATGCTTAAGCTGCCTTTTGCCTATGGTATAAATATGGCCCATAACCGCCTGCAGGAAGTAGTAAACAAATTGAAATAACACATATCATGAAACGGAATAAAATTATCTATTGGATAGCTACCATCTGGCTTGCTTTAGGGATGATATCAACGGGAATGGTACAGTTATTAAAAGCGAAGGCCGGGGCAGGAGGGGCCGATAGCTTGACGCATTTAGGTTATCCGGGTTATATTTTAACTATATTGGGCATCTGGAAAGTTTTGGGCGTTATAGCAGTATTGATTCCTAAATTTCCGGTGGTAAAGGAATGGGCGTACGCGGGTTTTTTCTTTGCTATGTCGGGCGCGATTTTTTCGCATATTGCAGCGGGGAATGCTATAGCTGAGATATTTCCCGCGCTGCTATTACTGGTACTTACTGTAATATCATGGTATTTCAGACCCGCCGAAAGAAAAGTAATTTCGGGAAACCAATAAATGAACGATATGAACCCCAAAGTTGATTTTTATTTTAATAAAGCCGGGAAGTGGCAGGAAGAAGTAGAGCAATTGAGATCGGTTGTTCTTGATTGCGGATTGACCGAAGAATTAAAATGGGGCTGTCCCTGTTATACCTTTCGGGAAAGCAACATCGTTTTGATCCATGTATTTAAAGAATATTGCGCGCTTTTATTTTTCAAGGGAGCTTTATTAAGTGATACCCATAACATCCTTATTCAGCAAACCGAAAACGTACAAGCGGCGCGGCAGATCAGGTTTACCAATGCCGGGGAAATAGCCGGGCAAAGAAGTATCCTGAAAGCCTATATTTATGAAGCCATTGAGGTGGAAAAGGCAGGACTAAAAGTAAATTTAAAGCAAACGGAAGATTTTGCCGTCGCTCAGGAGTTTCAACATAAATTAAATACCATACCCGCCCTTAAAACCGCATTTGAAGCATTAACACCCGGACGACAAAAAGCGTATCTCCTTCATTTTTCCCAACCCAAACAAGCCTCAACCCGCGAGGCGAGGGTTGAAAAATGGATGCCGCAAATCCTTAACGGTAAAGGGTTGAATGATTTGTAATGCAGCCCGTTTTGAAGAATAAAAAGCGGGGGCCTGTGCGATTCCCCTCCCGAGAGGGGTGTAGGGGTGTGTTTCCGCTTTGAAAAGGCAATCGCATAAACACACCCCTGCCACCGCGCTGTCTTACGCGCCCCTCTCAAGAGGGGAATTGAAAAATCACCTAAAAACCAATAAACCATAACCTGCAATAAATATGAAGCTATCACCAGAACTACAGAGAGAACTTATCGGCATACTGAAAACGCGTTTTGAAAAAAACATGAACCGCCACACCGGCATAGAATGGGCCGGGGTACAGGTAAAGCTGAAAGCCGATACCGAAAAACTATCGATACTTAATGAAATGGAAATAACCGGCGGAGAACCCGATGTTGTTGCTTACGATAAAAATACGGGCGAATATATTTTTTTCGACTGTGCCGCAGAAAGCCCCAAAGGCCGCAGAAGTGTTTGCTACGATCATGAAGCGCTGGAAGCCAGAAAAGAACACAAGCCCGGAAACAGCGCTGTGGAAATGGCGAAGGATATGGGCATTGAACTTTTAAATGAAGAACAATACCGCGAATTGCAAAAGCTTGGAAAGTTTGATACCAAAACCTCAAGCTGGATAAAAACACCGGCCAATATCAGGGAGCTTGGTGGCGCCATTTTTGCCGATTTCCGTTATGGCACCATATTTATTTACCACAATGGGGCGGAGTCATATTATGCTGCCAGGGGCTTTAGAGGGGCGTTGAGGGTTTGAGTTTTTCTTTTGCACAGTCGCTTGAGTTGGGAACTCAAATATTAGAGGTCATGTACTTACTCTAAAAACGGTTTAACCTCTACCCATTCTTTATCCTGTTTTATTTCAAATGAAAACTCACGCTTTACATCGGGCGCTTTTGTTTTTTTCTGAAGATATTGGTTTGCTTTCCCGGGATGATCAATATAAGCATAAACATCTAAGAAGGAATCGTTGTAGACATGGCCAATGTAATGCAGGGTTACTACTTTACCCGTTTCATTGATTAGTTCGTCCTCAAGCGTATTAGCAACGTCTATTTCTGACTCAAGCGGTAGCCCATTTTTCATAACACTATCATGCTTAAGCGCAACGTGAATTTGCAGGCACCACGGATAGCTTTTCTTTTCGCCGTAATTTTTATAGGCGGTGTTAACAGATCCAACAACAGGCCTCCCGTCAGGTAATTTTGCTTCAATAACTGAAAAACTTTCGGGAGGAAAAATGGTATGCTTGTTCTGGGCCTTACAACCCAATATTAGTAATTGTAGTAAAATAACTATGACAAGGCGAAAGTAACGTAGCATGGATAAGGTTAGTATTATGCGATGCTAAAATAGATATTCAATGTGGCTAAAACAACTGGTATTGAGTTCCCGACGCATTATATGGCTTAAGTTCACTGGTTGACTTTATGGTATAGTGAGGCTTTATTTTTATCTGGCGGGATCTCAGGGTAATGCTTCAGATTTCAAGCAGGATGCTTGCTTTATTGGGGGACGAAGTTACACTGGCGTTAAACTTCGACCAGTAGGCGAACCAGGCAGTTATTTGCCTGGCTGATACCGCAAATAGTATAAATGATTTAACTTTCTTTGATGTTAAACGGGTGCACGTATGGAGAAATTTACCAGAGCTATCCGGCTGAAAAGGTGTTTTCTGGAAATTAAATATCTCGTGGAGAAATAAAAGATTAAAAATTTACCTTTGTGGTAAAATTTTAATTAATATATTCTACCCTATATGAAATTAAACCAACTCACTTTTACCAGATTTCTTGCAGCGGTTGCTATTATTGTATACCACACCAGGAGCAATATTTGGCCGTTTAATTTGCCAGTTTTACAAAATGTATTCAATAAGGCAAATGTTGGTGTAAGTTACTTTTTCATATTGTCGGGATTTGTGATGATCATTGCCTATGGTCAGCAAAAACATGTTAAAGTTAAGCCGGGAAACTATTATTTGAACAGGATAGCCAGGATCTATCCGGTATACCTTTTTGCGCTTATTTTGGCAGCATTTAGGTTATTGATAACAGATACGCTGCCGGTGAAGGAATTTATATTACAGCTGTTTGCTATTCAATCATGGTTCCCTGGTTATATCAGTAAGATTAACCCTCCCGGCTGGTCATTATCTGTTGAGGCATTGTTTTATATTGTGTTTCCATTACTTTTTAATTATTACTACAGTAAATTTTCCTTTAAATCTGTTGCAATAATGGTTTTATGCTTATGGCTTACAACCCAGGTAATACTAAACTTTTTTTACCGATCACCATATTATGCAGCTCCACCATCAACCATTCATGATCTGTTATTCTATTTCCCATTAATGCATATTAATGAGTTTATGATTGGAAACATTCTCGGCTTTGTTTATTTAAAATCGGCAAAAAGGCAGGGGAACTATGATTGGTATATTACAGTTATCGTAATGGCTTTACTGGTTGTATTATCCGTTAATAATTACTTTAGCTTTCATAACGGATTAATGGCCGTGTTGTTTGCACCTCTTATTTTATTATTGGCCTTAAATAACGGCAAAATCACAAAGGTTTTCTCAAATAAATATTTGATGCTGCTGGGCGAAGCGAGTTATAGCATGTATATACTTCAATACCCAATAAAATCTTTCCTGAGTTTTTTCTTCAAAAAAATGCGGATAGTAAATCCTGAAGTGCAATTTTATACCTTTTTGATCGCGCTTATTTGTATTTCTATTGCCTGTTATTTTTTCATTGAAATTCCGGCAAAAGATTGGATAAAAAGCTGGAAAGACCGGAAACGTTTAAAATTACAAGCAGTAGATGATTCTGTAAATTTCTAATTATCAATTACGGCATATAAGCATTTGTTAAATAAAAAAAGCATATCCAATCAGTAAGACTACTGTGCAGATATGCTTTTTTTGTTGTTTTCAAGTCGGGATGAGGAGGCGATTACCCCGGCATTTATATCTATGATATTCAGGGCGGGCGCCGTATAGAGAACATATATTGTGCTTCGGTTTGATGGCCTTTGATAATTATTTACCCTATAGTTGATAATCAATGAACTTGTTATAAAACATAAAGAATGTCTGTTACAAATAAAAGATTTTGTAGTTGGCTCCCCGGCGATGCAATTGAATGATAACGCGTTAATCACCATGTAAGCAAACGAAAGCGCGACCCAGGAAAAGTCAAGGCCGGGCGGGGCCGCTAAACAGGATTGATATCCTGCTGTCAGAATTTAGCACCTAATGTAACATAACATGATCTTCCGTCGCCGGGTAATATACCATTGCCAAGGTAAACGAGCGTTTCTGTTCGGCGGGTAAAGTATTTATTATCTGTCAGGTTATTGATACCGATCCTGATGTTGTACTTGTCGGAAAACTTATAGCCCAGGGCAAAATCGGCCACGTGATATCGTGGGACATAACCTATATTGGGACTTGTTTTGGTAGCAGCTGTATTATTCGCATCCGACCATGATCCGCCAACATATGAATAATACAAGGTAGCGGAGAGGTTATGTACAGAGCCATTTATGCCCGAGCGGCTAACAAATTGAGGAACGTCTTCCAACGTTTTTCCAGTCAGATCAACCACGCCTGTTTTGCCATTCAAATACCTGGCGTGATTATAAGCGTAAGAAGAAAATATGGAAAGATCATTGTTAGTGTCCTCGGTATTGAAATTAAGCAGGTGAACTTCAACAAAAGCTTCTACTCCCCTGGTGAGCGCATTGCCTGCATTGGTAGTGTAGGTGTACGGTTTTCCGCTGCCATCAGTCAGCGTTATATTTCCTATCCTGTTGTTATACTTCAGTTCAAATGCGCTTAGATCAAAGGTCAATATCTTTTTAATCTTTCCCCTAATGCCAATATCTGCATTATGGCCGCTCGCGTCTTTCAAATTCGGGTCGATCACCGCTGTGCTCGATCCGATGATAAGATTTGCATAAAGAATAGGTCGGTATGCCTGCGAGTAATTGCCATAAATATTAATGCTTTCAGTGATCTTATACTGCGCACCGATTCCACCCAGCACTATGTTCCTGGAGGTTGAAAGTGCTACGGGATTAAAATTTTTATATACTTTATATTCCGTTCCGTTTAAAGTTGATTTGAGGTTATCATACCTGATGCCGGGGGTAACGGATAGCCTATCGGTAATGCGGAAAAGGTTTTCAAGAAACGCCCCGTAGTTTATTGTTTTAAAGAGCAGGGCAATACCGTAATTGCCGGTTTGGGTGAGGTCAAAATTAGTTCCTGTACTTCCCTCTCCGTTTTGTTTTCTGTTGGTAGCAGCGTTGGAATATTTTAAGCCGCCCGATAGGGCACTCTCATGGCCGAACAGATCGTATTTTTTTATCATTCGTGCATCAACAGTATAGCTGTTGTAAAAGTCCCTGTTTATCTCTCTTGGCGCGTAGGAGCCTGTAGTTTTGCTGATGGTATCTGCATTGGTGGCTAAGCCTGGGCTGGCAATAACCATGTTCCTTTGCCCGAACAAAGTATAGGCTTTTATATTCAATAATGTTTTACTATTGATGGCGTAATTAAAAAGCAAAGCGGGGAGGTTAAGTATCGGGTTAAAATAATTTCTGCTCCTGGTTGATTGGCGCGGATCGGCAGCAAACATCGCGTCGGTAAGCCCGCCAGCAAATTTCTGCATATAGTTTTCTCTTGAGTATTCAAGGCCAATATCCATTTTAGCTGTTGGTTTATAGTGCAAGCTTGCATAAACATTCAGGAAATTATAGTTGGAGTTAAGGCGCCATCCATCGCTGCTACGGTAATTAAAGAAAGCATAAAAAGTGAGCTTGCCTTTTTTCCCACCTACCGAAGCAAAGGAATTTGAGGTATTGAACGAGCCGTACGTTTGTTCGGTTTCAATGCTTAATGACTTCGTGGTATCGGGTTGTTTAATTACATAATTGAGCATTCCTCCAAACTGAGGGCCATATTGAAGAGCGGCTGATCCCCTGATGATCTCAATTTGCTGTACGGCTTCCAATGGCGGGTTATACATGGCCTCGGGATAACCATACAGATCGTTATTAACATTGTAGCCATTCTGGTTCACATTGAACTCCCATGACCTGTGCGGACTTAATCCTCTTGCCGCTACACTGGTTTGAATGCCCGAACCATCCAACTCCCACGACGTGATACCCGGTACTTTTGCAAACACATCGCGGGCTTTATTTTGTGCGATATCTGCATTGACGCTGTCAACCAAAACAACTTCATTTTTTTTGCCCGAATAAATATTTGTTCCGCCGATCTCGGGTAACGACTTGATGCTCCCTACCCCTCTTTCGCCTTGTACTTCAACAGCAGATATCTTAATAACGCCGGCCTGAAGCGTATAGGAAAATTCAGTAGTGTCATTGTTTTTTACGAGTATATGTTGTTTAACAGATTTATAGCCGATGTGCGAAATAATGACCTGGTAATTTCCGGCAGGAATATTATTGATGCTGTATTGGCCTTTATTATTTGTGGTGGCGCTGAAATTTGTTTTGTAAAGAATAATATTCACCAACTCCAACGGGGCTTTTGAATTGTCGGTGATGCTACCTTTAATATTGCCGGTTGATTGGGAAAAAGCATGGGTAAGTATTAAGAAAAGGAGAAAGGTAAGGAAAGCTTTTTTCATAGAATGATCGTGTTTTTTGACATGTCGGTTTGTTTTTGACCCTTCGTTGTGTTTTTAAAAACATAACGCTAAGCTATAAAAAAGATCTTTTTTTTTATTTTAATTTAATAGAATATGCCTGATTGAAATGTTTTCTATGAGGTTTGCAGATTATTCAAATTAATTCGGAGTTAAAAAAAATCAAGGAATATAAGTTCACGATTAGCTGAGCGCCATGATTGGCCACAATCTATTTGAACTGCTCTATAATTTTTCGCCCGTATCCAGTTACCTCCGCGGTAAGAGATCACCAATGGCTTGTCAAAACAATTGGTGATATAATCGATCAGTTTATATTTGCTGTTAAGAGGTAAACCGTAAACGTCCCTTTAAACACTACCGTCAACAAAATCAAAAAAGAGCATAATCAATCAGTAAAAAACTGCTCAGATATGCTCTTTAACGTTGTGGTTAAGTCGGGATGGCGGGATTCGAACCCAAAAATGTGTCGTTTTGAATATCTAAGTTTTTGTTTAGTTTTGGATAAAACCTTACCAATGAAACCCCTTCTGCTTTTGTTTTTATCTTTTTTAATGCTATTTGCCGCCTGTAAAAAAGATAGCACAACAAAAGAGGAAGCTTCAGGAGTGATCATATCAGGCACTGTGTATCCAACTGTTAAAATTGGGCAACAAGAATGGACGGCAGTCAACTATGACGGACAGGGAGGTATAGAGGGTACTTTTTATGTGCCCAATACCAATTATAAGAAATTTTATACTCAAGCCGATTTAGCGAACTTAAAACTGCCTTCTGGCTGGCGTATACCGACTGTTGCCGATTTTAATAAACTAATGAGCAATTTTACCAGCAAGAAAGATACTGAGGGCAATTTTGTAATGGATTACAATGAGGCCCTCGTGCTTAAATCTACGTCGGGATGGGAGGTGCGTGGGGCATCTGATAAACAGGGAACTAATACTTCTGGGTTTAATGCTTATCCGGCGGGATATTATGCCAGCCCATATAACGAAACCCCAGGAAACCTTGCGTTGTTTTTAACCTCCACTCCATTGCCGGCTGCAAAAGTTAATTTTCATGCCACTTATTATTCGTTTATTTTAAGCAGGCTGTATGGAACCACTTCCAGTGATGATTATACGCAATGTTTTGGTTGCTTTGTGGACGGCGGACATAACATCGACTCTCCCAAATCGGTGAGGTTTGTAAGAGATAATCAGGCTAAATAATTGCCTCTATGTTTTTAGCTAAACGCATAATCAAAGTGCCCCCCGCTGCCGCAAGGCTGTGCCTTGTGGCCAGCATGCAAAGTATTGAATATTGGAAATTGTGAATGAAATCATTATCCGGATTTTTTATAACCCGTAAAGCTAACATTGAGGACAGCAGTAAGGACGAAGCCCAGGCAATAAGAAATCAAAAGAGCATACCTCATCAGTAAAACTACCTTTGAGACATGCTCTTTAAAGTTTGTGTTCAAGTCGGGATGGCGGGATTCGAACCCACGACCTCCAGCACCCCATGCTGGCGCGATACCGGGCTACGCTACATCCCGAATTAAGTATAGCCGGGCTGCAAATATAATTGTTGGCGGGATAATTCAAAATGTAAATGCTTTGTTTAAGCGTTATAAGCTGTTTTTATCTCTTGCTTGTACTTTATGGACTTGTTTGTATCTACCAATTGATGTGTAGTTAATAAATGATTGTTAATTTTCTTGAAGTAGTCTGGTAGTACACAAATTTAATGCCGTTATTTTTCCTTGTTTTTCATCTGATTATTTTATTAAGTGAATAAATAATTATTTCGCCAACACTCAGGTTTGGTGCGATAAAGCAAGAAGGGAAACGGAATAAATAGGCTGTGTGGTGCCTGTGGGTTTATGCCGTAGTCTTTCTTGCGCTTCAGAAGCACCAGCCCTAACTTTGCTGAATAATTATAAATTCTAATATTTTATAATAGGGACAATGATTTCTTCTCCGCTGTTTAAAGTAAGTTGGATATTATCTGCTTTTATATTTTTTATGTTTCTGTTAATCGAGTCTACTACTTCCTTTGTTATTCCATTAAGATCTAATGCGTATAAAGAAGGAACTTGATTAACGATATTATTGACAGGTACTATGATTGGAATGACAAGACTTATTGATTCGAAAGTGTACTGTTCATGAGGCCGAGGGTCATTATATTCACTTAATCTTATTTTGATCCCTATAATTGCCATTGGCCTTGAACCCTGATTTTCAAATGTTAAAACCGGATCTAAGTGCATATCTGTGACAACCCCAGCTTGTCGACCAGCGAGGATTTTTAAACATTGGGCTTTCACACTGACTAATATTTTATAATCTGGAATTATATTCTTCCTATCATAGTACATTATGTCAATATCATTTTTAGATGCGACATGATTCGAAGAGTTCTTTCTAATGAAAATCTTATTAAACTCTTCTCTTATTCCTTGTTTATCGCTTCGATTGTATACCTTCAAGACATGTGGCTTATCTACTGATGGAGGGATATGGATTACACTTAATTTGTTTCCACCTATAGTAACATCAAATGTATTTAGATCGAAAACCATATCAATAGATCTTATGATTAAATTCCTTATATCTGCACTGTCTTTTAAACCGCAATCTGAAAACTGGGCAGGATTGAAATCTTTCGTTTTATCGTTATAGCCAATGATAATAAAACCATCTAAACCAAAAGTGTTGGCTATTGCAGAGGTATCTTTTAAAAACTCACTCCGACCCGACAGATCCTTTAGATCCCACCACTTAGTTTTACAGTCGATTTTTAAATTTTCGATTTCCTGGCCGCCTAAACTCTGTTGAATTATAGGGTCTACAATTTTAATTATTTGGTCTTGATTCATTAAAAGCTATTAATTTAAGAGATAGTTGTTTTGTACTCTCTGGCAATTTGCTTCCTAAAATGAGTTTCGGAAATGAACTTCTGTTTAAAATCCGCGATCTACTACTTGAACTATAACAAATCCAAAGGCGGTTTTACTGCTTTCTTAACTTGAAAAGAGAAAGGTACTTAGTCATCAATTGCTTTTTCCCTACATTGATAAAATCTATCGTTACCACGGTTCCTTGTATACTGTCCTGCTCTATTTTTATTATCCGACCACTGCCAAATCGCTCGTGTTCAACGGGGTCATCCACTTCGAAAACTTCATTTTCTATTCTAAAGTTATCTAAAGGAGTTGTTTCGCCGAAGTCAAGTATTACTTCCTTGGTGACAGATTTTAACGACTTATTTTCAAGGCTGCCTAAGCGTAGGGATATGTCGTTTAAAGATTTCAAAATGATTTCTGTATCTGTCGAAATTTCTATTTTGTCTGTGACTTTTGCTTTGCTTATTCCTAATAATTCTATAATGGAGTTTACATCATTCCCTTTGCTCTCATATGTTTCAATAATGTTAGCACTGAGTTTTGTTATCGCATTGTTTACATCGTCAATCCTTAAAGAATTGCTATATTCAATATCCCTGAATCCCTGAATATCAAAAATTCGATTTGTGATATTGTCTTTAATAAAGGTTACAGGTAAATCAAATGCTTGTCGAATTCCTAATTCATACAGAACATTCGGATTTTGGGCGCTCAGGTCGCATATTGCCATATCAGAATTAAGCAATCTTCGGAGAATATCAATTACAATGACATTGGTCTTTTTTATATCATCGGCTCTTACTGGTGTAAATCCCGCAGCAATGCAAGCGGGCTTAATTATATATTCATAAACTCGTTTGAAATGCCCAATTTCATATCCTTCAGCGTCGGAGATGGGCATTATTATAAAGCAGTTTTTTTCATTTTTAATTTCGCCTTCGCTCATATCTATATTACATTTATTTTTTCAGGTTGGCTTTATAAAGCATTTCTTCAAGCACTGTACGAAGGTGTAATTTATTTAGTATGTTATCAATATCACCTCTTTGCGCGTTGTAGTGGAGTCTGTGCGCCGAAAAATCACCTAAGTCTTTAACTTGTGGTAAACTTGTTTTGGATGTGCGACTTAGATTCCATTCTTTCTGATTTATGTATAGAGGTAAAAGTCCACTAAGCATCATGAAATTTCCTGCTTTATCTTTAATTACTGAATCAATTTTATATGTTTCATATGTAATTATAATTAGCATTTCTAACATTCTTCTAATCATAACAGCACAAGCGTCATAGCAAGCATGCTCATAAGTTTGATTGATTTGAATAGCCACTTTATATAGGAAGTCTCGAGTGTTTTCAAATAAATTTAATGGAATTATTTGATGACCATACTCATATGTGATTTGGGCAGAAGGTCTATTTAACTCGGAGATATCTTCTTTAATTGTTCGAGCTAAATTTAAAATCGAATCTGTTTTCACAATTATTATAATTTAAATCCAGACAAATGTTTCGCCATACTTTCAAAAATCTTATCAATTTGTTCCACTGAGGAGTCCGGAGATATATGGATTTGAATATCTAAATGAATTGTGGGTTTAAATGCTCCTGTTAATTTAGGATTTGAATCCATGTGGACTTGGGAGTCCTGTTCTATCCTTGGAGGAGTTTCTTTAACCTTTATTTCTTTTGCTTTAACATTTTTAGCGGTTTTTTCTGGCTTACTTTGGGTGGCACTAATCTGCTTAGAGGGATCGGCTTCTACCAATAAAAAATAGAAGGCAGCCATCATCATCGCCGCTTTTTCACCCACCCTCGCTTTATTCTGAAACCATTTGACAACCTTATTTTTATTTTCTAATGGCGAATCAATCGCATCAGTTAATTCTGACGGATAAAGCTTCTCAATTAATTCTTCACAAACTTTTGGATATTCGACGTCATCCCTCCATTTTACAGCGATTTCAGTCGGCTTGTTGTTTTCATCAATAAACCCTATCAATCTTAATTTAGCTATGACGTTTGTTTTAGCAGAGTTTTCAGTCATATCTAATGCGGCTGCCAAATAGCTTGCTGACACCTCTTTAGGTATTGACGCATTAAATTTCTTTCTTAACTTCCACCAGGTGGTTGCTGTAAGGACAGGATAAACGGGATTGTCATTTGCCATATTAACTAAGGTTTAATTGTGTTTAGGAAATGGAGTAATTTATTTACGATGATTTGCTTTATAAATATATAAATTCTTATTCTTAATTATTTATGGCATGAAACGCTAATAATATTCATCTTAGGGCTATGTGGACTTTGACTACTTGTAATTTTACTCTTATAAATTTGACAAATAATTCATAGGGCGAACTCAATCAGATTCAATACTGTATTCATGTATATCCAGCTCACCACAGCGAATTGAGCCAAAGGTCTTCATAAAGAAGCAAGTAGTGCGATATGAAGTATGTTTTACACAAACAAACACAAAACCATTTAATTACTTCCTATAAATAAAAGCTTGTGTTTGTGCAGCCTTTGGCGATTAGCTGGTGAGCTCAAATTAACTATGAGCGACTGACTTTATAGATATTGAGCGTTGCAAGCTACACTTGGTCGATAGACCAAGTGTAAGCGAAGCATAAACGAAATTTATATAAAGGCAGAGAGAGCGAATGTGAGTGCAGAATCTGACAGCGCAAAAAGTATGGCAAGTCAATCTCCGATTGGTGCAGGGAAATATATGCGTAGCAGTTATTTCACGGAGCGTAACTTCGCATATCTATTTGCCTGGCTTTGATGAACGAACACTTTATAACCTGTGCGTTGGCATGTGCGCATGGCTATTGCGGGAAATAAGCATAGCTAACCTTTCCCTCCTTAAGCAACCAAGAGGGTAAGGTTAGCGTATAGCTTATTCTACTGCTTCGATAATAATAACGCCATCTTTAAGAGAGCTCTGAAAGTAATTAACTGCTAAACCACTTTGCTTACATGCTTCTCGAATTGCAATTTTATGTTCCTCTGGTATTTTCCATCCAAAAATCACTTCACGGTAACATTCAGGAGGGAGGACAACTTTTCTTAAAGTTGAGGTTAATCCATTAGGATTAAATAGCTCCACTCTATATTCTTGCTCCCATTCCCATTTCTGTTCCTTATTATAAACCTGTTTCCAACGTTCTACCATAAAATCGTCTGTTCCATAAATAACAGGTAGCCCATCTGGCGGATAAACCACCTCGCCTCCACTACCCATATATTTAAACAATGTTAGGGTGTCAAACCCTACACTAAAGCCGTTACCTTTATCCGAGTAATAGTCCCACATTTCAAAACTATCTTTAATAGCTGTTAAACTAAGCACTCCAATTCTTTTATCGTATTCATTATAAGATCTTTCCTGATGCTCTTTTAGATATTTTTGATTTCTGAATGGTGGATGCTTGGTCATTTCTCTTGCGTGAGCACGGTGCTGTTGACGTGTCCAACTTGGGTTATGGTCTAATGACATTGCCAGATATTTGTTATAAATTTCAGTATTACTCATTAGATCGTACCGCTTAAAGTTTCTAAACTCTTTCTCATCTTCAAAAGAGGACGGAGGTGCCATCCAAACGGTTCGTGCTGTTAAAATAGATTTATGATGGTCATTTGTCCATGATCTATATTTGTACAAAGGTGTCGGTGCAGTGATTTCATTGCGGTTTACCGTAGTAATGTTAATTTCAAGACTCATATATTAAACTTGTGCTGCAAAATGGATAACTAATGAACACTTTAAACCTATTTAAAGGATTTCACAACGTCGATTATAAAATTGATAACAACACCGAGAATTATTCCACCAATTATTCCTACCCAAATAATTGGAGTATCCTTATTGTGGTCAGCAAATATGGCTCCGAGAATTGCTAATATTACCGGAAGTATCCATTTGTTTGATTGTTGCTTGGGTGTAGACATAGAATATTGTGCTTAAAGTTTTATGTTAGTGAGTAGCTTTATTATAGCCATCTGCATACGAATTGGGCGTTTCGGAGATATGTTACACCGTATGCCGTGGCAAACTGACCACCCTTTTGGCTGGCAAAGAAATGCAAACGATGCCTTAGGAGGATAAACAAAGATAATTATTTACCGATTTCCATTTAGCCTGATGCTGCTCAAGCTATCTCATCTTTCTTTTTTTCGAAGCTCTTGTACTTGGGGAGTTACCGGATACCCCTTGCCTATGATGGTCGCTCCTCGCTTTAATAGAGGCTTTACAGCGCGACTTAACATGCATAAAGAGGCTTCCGGTCAACTCGTTCTTTAGGCAACTGAATTTGGAATTTAAACAGGACAACAGTATCCAAGCTTAACCACAAAAAAGAAGTGGTCAGTTTGCTCCGGAATATCCTGGTCAGTTTGAACCCGGAATGGGTGGTCACTTTAAAACGGAATCAGGTGGTCAGTTTGAGCGAAATCTCCAGGCTTAGCGCTTTAAACGGATTGAAGTGTAAGTGCCAGGCTGATTAAGCCGGTTACTTAACAGGCTCTATTACCCCAATAAACTGACAGGATCTTGTCAGTGTTCAATTTTTAAAAACCGGGTGTTCAACGTTTAAAAATGAAAATTTGTAACTCGTTGATTATCAAGGCATCTTTGTTCAAGTTGGCATTTAAAGCATTTTAGCCAAAATGTAAGTTGTTGATAATCAATTGCGTTCTTTTGCAAAAGAAAAGCAAGTGTTCACACTTTTAAAAATTGAACACTTGCAGATCCGCCCGGAAACGGAGCCTGTAAAGCCGAATCACCTCGTCATCAATAGCTCGGTATGGGTAATTGAAAATTTCCCGGATAGTTTTAGGGGTGTTCCGTACTCGTTATAATAAACCCTGCCTGCTGCCTTTATTTCTTTCGACCGGCTGCCGTTTAATGGATGAACAAGGCAGGTTATTGAAAAGTCGGCACCGGTGTTAAATGATTTTTCAACAGCATCCATAAGTGCGGCCTGGTGCCGGGGATCAACAATATGGATGGCTTCATTTAAAACGGGCTTTGTATTTTCCGGAAAGCCGAAAAGCTTTAAGCCATATTCGGAAAGCGTAATCTCTTTGCTGCTGAAATCCAGCGACCAGTCCCAAAGGGTATGATCGTAGACCATTGTTAATTCAACACTATCCAATATTTCCGATAACTGGCCATTAAGTTTTTCCGATTTCACGTACGAAAGCTCCAATTTTTCGCCCAGAGCCAAAAGCTCGGTTCTTAGTGTAGCTATTTCATTATTTAAAGCAGCGTTGGTTTCGGGGCCGGCGCTATCTGATGCCGTCATAGCGGCCCCGTCTTTTTCGCCATGTAGCCCTGCAGTCGGGGCTCCCTTATAAGTTTTCTTTCGCCGGGTTAAAAAAATATTGACATATATAAGCCCTGATATGGTGGCGTAAAATAAAATATTTTGCCAAGCGCTGCCTACGCTAAAATGGTTCAATATGGCGGTATTGAGATGGATCGGCATAGTCATGATAGGGTAGCGGTTGAATTAACGCAAGGTAATAATTAACTATACGCTTAACAACCCGTGAAAACACCTATTCTACGCTAATTTACACAGCAATGATTAATCCATGATTAAAACACCAATAGCGTATTGTATCCGCTATTTTGTAATAAACCTTTATAATTTACTTATAACACCAACGGCCGACTAAGTTATGTGCCTAAGAAAAATTTCGGCGGGAGGGATATAATATTTTATATAAAAAATCAGTTTATATTTTACCTGTAAACCTTTAAAAATATCAATGTCGGTGGGTATGAGGTCACGTATCGACGTTGAAAATGGTGTTTTAAAAATCCGCGTAGTTATAATACTGCGTTAAGCGGGCATTTATAGCAAAAGCTACTATTGTTATTTTATTGACGGCTCTGTATCTTGTTTAACTTCCTTAATAAATTATGAACAGGTCATTTACATATAGCTTAAAAGTTTGGTTGCTGATGGTGATCATAGCGCCATTACTGCATCTTGCACTATCCTGGTTTATTATTGAGAACCCAGAAATAAGCCTTATCGACGAAATAAAAAAGGACTATATCATTTTTACAGATATGATCCTGCTGATTACAATTCCCTTCGCCTTTGTGTTTTGGATAACGGTGTATTCTTTATCAAAGAAAAAGGAGCCGTTTTATGTAAAGCAGTTTTTAACCACGGCTATACTTATAATTACAATGCTCCCATTTTTTGAGCTGCTTTTCGAAAAAAATGTTTCGGCAGTAACTTCAATTGCTGTAATTATATTTCCCTATTCAATTACCGGCATAGCCGGGATTTGGTTGCATAAATTGGAGCCCGCCGGGATAGAAGAAGAAGCGGTAGAAGAGACCGAATAGGATAACACCTGATTTTTTCGATAACAATGAATATTCGAGCTTGCTTAATTGTTCAAAAAACAACTTGTGTTAACTCTGTAAAAAATTAATTCATTGATTTCATGTCGTTTATAAGCATGAAATTTGAACAGGATTAACCCATGTTAGCCCTGTTCAAATGCGTTTACCTGCACATTCAACTTTTAATTGTCATAAACAATTAACATTTTATTATTATTGCTTTAATTTTTAACTTAAACCAACACGTGTTATATATAATACATGGCTTTTGCGTTTAATAAAGCGTGTGTATTTAACGTTTTTCCACATGTAGTATGGCCTCGACAGAAAATTATGAACTTTTGCTTGGCAAAATCAATACTTTCACCCGGAAGTATTATTTCAATAATTTTCTTCGTGGATTAATATTTTTAGGCGCCGGTCTTTTCTCTGCTTATGTGGTTATAACACTGAGCGAATATTTTGGCAATTTCAGTATCCTGCTGCGTACTATTCTTTTTTACTTTTTTATCCTGCTTAATACAGTGCTTGTTTGCTGGCTTGTTTTACCGTCACTGCTGGCCTGGCTTAAGCTGGGCAAAACTTTAACGCATGATGAAGCTGCCGAAATTATTGGCAGGCATTTTAATGATGTTCATGATAAATTGCTTAACACGCTGCAGCTTAAAAAGCTTGCTGCCGAAGATGAGAACCATCGCGCATTGATTGAAGCCAGTATCGACCAAAAGATAGAGGCGCTTAAACCGGTAAGCTTCCCATCGGCCATCAATCTGAAAGAAAACACCAAATATTTGAAATGGGCACTTGGTCCGCTGGGGGTAATTATCATCATTGCATTGGCGGCGCCATCGGTATTAACCGAAAGTACTAAAAGATTGATCAGGCATAACGAATATTTTGTGCCTGCTGCTCCGTTCAGGTTTATTGTATTAAACAAAACACTTTCAGTTGTGCAGGGGAGTGATTTAAAGCTCGACCTTAAACTGGAAGGCGATAAGCTGCCCTCGGATGTTTATGTTGAAACAGGGGAGAATACGTTTAAATTGGATAAAGATAACATCAGCCGTTTTCATTACCAGTTCAGCAACCTGCAGCAAAATACCCGCTTTAAGTTTTCGGGTAATGGCTTTAGTTCGGCTGTTTACGAAATCAAAGTAAATCAAAAGCCGGCACTGTTGCACTTTGACGTTGAACTGAACTACCCGGCCTATTTGCATAAAAAGAATGAAAAGTTGCTCAACGCCGGTGATCTGACTATTCCTGCAGGTACAACTGTGAATTGGCAATTGCATACTCAATATGCCAGTGCGCTTATGTTTGATATGAATGGCCGAAGCCATCCGGCTGTGCAAAGCAGCGCCGATTTGTTTGAACATCACGAACGAGTGTTAAAAAATTCGGTCTACAAACTTTTACCGGTTAATGCCCAAGTGAACCAAACTGATTCGGCTACATATCGCATCAACGTTATTACTGACGAAGCGCCATCTATTACTGTTGATGAAAAGCCCGATTCAGTAAGCATGAAAGCGTTTTATTTTAACGGCAAGATCCAGGACGATCATGGCTTTTCGGCACTCACTTTTCATTACAGCATTGAAGCCTCAGGCAATGGTAAAGCAAAGGAGTTTACAAAAAGGGTTAATGCCGATCTATCCCAAACGCAAGCCGGCTTCTTTTACTACTGGAACCTCAAGGAAATGGGTATTACTCCCGGCGATCATGTAAGCTACTTTTTTGAGGTTGCCGATAACGACGATGTGGCCGGGCATAAAACAGCGCGTACAGCAAAACATACACTAAATATCCCTGATAACAAGGAGGTTAACCAACAGTTAAATGCCGGATCAAAAGCTATAAAAGAAAAAATGCAATCGGCCATTAAGCTGGCCGGGCAGGTTGAGCGCGATGCGCAAAAACTTAATCAAAATTTGCTGAACAAAAACACGCTGTCGTTTGATGACAAAAAGCAGGTGGAAGACCTGATGCAAAAAAGGAAAGACCTGGAAGACCTTGTAAAAGATATCCAGGCCGATAACAAAAAGAATTTATACAACCGCCAGGAAAACCAACAACAAACGGATGAGATCAGGGCTAAGCAAAAACAGATAGAAGACCTGTTTAATAATGTGCTGGATCAAAAAACCAAAGAGCTGCTTCAAAACCTGCAGCAAATGTTAAATGAACAACAGAAAGATGTTACCCGTGATGAATTATCCAAAATGCAGATGGATAATAAATCGTTAAAAAAGGAGCTCGACAGGGTGCTGGAACTTTACAAAAAGCTGGAGTTTGAGCAAAAGCTCAATCAAAACCTCGAGCAGCTGAATAAATTGGCCGATGAGCAGCAAAAACTATCTGATCAAACCAAACAGCCCGTTGCCGATCAGAAGGGTCTGCAGCAACAACAAGATAAGCTGAAGCGGGATTTTCAGGATGTGAAGAAAAGCTTTGATGAGTTGCAGAAGGCCAATGAGCAGTCCGAACGCAAATCCGACTATCAAAACCCTGAAAAAGAAACCAAAGATATTGAGCAGCAGATGGATCAAAGCATAGGTGACCTGCAAAAAAAGGATAATTCAAGGGCGTCAAAATCGCAGCAGCAGGCAGCAAAGCAGATGAAGGAGCTTTCCGCAAAAATGCAAAAGGATAGCGACGAAGGCGAATCAAAAGAGAATGCTGTTGATGCCCAGCAACTAAGGGAATTGTTAAAGAGTTTGGTTAATAGTTCGTTTAACCAGGAAAAGCTGATGCAAACGCTTAAAAACACCAACCCTACCGATCCCTCATATGTTACTTTATCGCAAAACCAAAAAGATATCAAAGACAACCTGAAAACGGCCGAAGACAGTTTGTACGCCATTAGCAGAAGGGTGCCGCAAATCCAGTCGACAGTGAATAAGGAGATTACCAGTATTAACGAACATATTGACCAGGCCCTCGAATTTTTGGGCGATAGGCGCACGTTGGAAGCAAATCGAAATCAGCAATACGCCATGACATCCATGAACAATCTTGCCCTCATGCTGAGTGAAGCGCTTGAGCAAATGCAAAAAATGATGAACAAGGGAGGTAAAGGTAAGCAGCAATCCATATCACAATTGGCAAAAATGCAGCAACAACTTAATCAAAATATGCAAAAGGCCCGTGAGCAGATGCAGCAACAAGGCAACCAAGGCAAACGCCCACAGGATAATAATGGTAATATGAGCGAGCAGTTTGCCAAAATGGCGCGTCAACAGCAGATTATAAGACAAGCTTTGCAACAAATTGACAAGGTTGAAAATAAAGACGGAACCGGCAGATTGGGCAATTTAGATAAAATTTCGAAAGAAATGGAACAAACCGAACGTGATCTCGTAAACAGGAGGATTACAGATGATGCGCTAAAAAGGCAGCAGCAAATACAAACCCGGTTATTGGAGGCCGAAAAGGCCGAGCAGCAACGAGATCAGGATCAGCAACGGGAAAGCAATGCGGGTAAGGATTTGCCACCGGGATATATAAAGGCACTGCAGGAGTACCAGCAACAAAAAGCAAAGCAAACGGAGCAAATCAGAACGGTATCTCCGGCACTTAATTTGTATTATAAACAAAAAATAAAATCTTACTTTGATCAACTTAATGCCAAATAATATGGAAGAGGCAAATGTTCAAACCAGCGAGCTATACACGTTGCAGCTGCCGTCAAAAACGGAGAGCATAACGTTGCTTGAGCAGCTGATAGAAGAAATTGCTGATAAATATCATGTTGAGGAAGATACTTTTGCCAACATGATGACTTGTCTTAACGAAGCGGTTATTAACGCCATTATGCATGGGAACAAGCAGGACGAAACTAAAAAGGTGATTGTTAATGCCGAGGTTGAATCCAAGCGTATTATCTGGACTGTTACCGATGAAGGCCCTGGCTTTGATTATAATAACCTTGCCGATCCCACAGCTCCCGAAAATCTCGAGAACCTGACCGGGCGCGGTGTGTTTATCATTAAACACCTTGCCGATCAGTGCATCTTTAACGCCTCGGGTAATGAAATTGAACTTCATTTTAAGATCTGATGCCCGCGATTAATTTTTTTGAAGAAGACACGACCTTTAAGCCAAAACAAAAAACGCAGTTAAGACAGTGGATCAGGGATACTGTAATTGCCGAAGGTTTTAAATTAAAAGAACTTAATTATATTTTTTGCTCAGATGCCTACCTGTTGCAAATAAATCAGCAATACCTTGATCATGATACTTTTACTGATATCGTAACTTTTGATAATTCGGAAGTAGAGGGGGAGATAGTTGGCGATATCTTTATTTCGATAGACCGCATCCGTGAAAATGGCGCCAAATTTAAAACCGGCGAAACCGATGAGTTGCACCGTGTTATTATTCACGGCGCACTGCACTTGTTGGGCTATACGGATAAAAGTGTTGTTACAAAACAAAAAATGACACAAAAAGAAGATGAGTACTTAGCTAAAAGAAATTTTTAGCTTTACTTTTATAGTAGATTATTAAAAATCAATTGTAAAAACCATGAAAACACTGGCACTCATCATCGCCTTATTATTTGCCACCGCGCCATCTTCAGTATATGATTTTAAACTGAAAACCATCGACGGCAAAGATTTTAGCCTGGCTAAATACAAAGGCAAAAAAGTATTGATTGTAAACACAGCCTCAAAATGCGGCTTTACCAAACAATACGCCGATCTGGAAAAACTATCTGAGCAATACAAAGGCAAACTGGTTGTAGTAGGTTTCCCGGCCAATAACTTTGGCGGCCAGGAGCCGGGCACAAACCAGGACATTAAAACCTTTTGCAAAGAAAACTTTAACGTAAAATTCCCGATGAGCGGTAAAGTAAGCGTTTTAGGTTTGGATATCGATCCGTTGTTCCAATACCTGACAACTGCTCCAAACCCTGATTTTACCGGCGACATCAAATGGAATTTCGAAAAATTCCTGATAGACGAAAATGGCAAGCTGATCCACCGTTTCAGGTCACAAACTACGCCGCTGTCTGAAGATATCACAAAGTATTTAAACTAAGGCTTTGCCTTTACGGCACAGGCTACCGGCGGTAGTGCCGGTAGCGCAAGATAGTTTTGAACAAAGTAAAGGGGCAATAACCAATTGGTTGTTTGTCCCTTTACTGTTAAAGCGGGATTGATCTTTTAGGCTGATGATTATAATGTGCAAAGGTGAAATAACAAACGGTCGCGAAGCCGGGCGGCAACGAATTATGGTAATGATAAGGTTTAGGCTTTAAAGATCACTAACAGGGAAGTTAATTTAAACAAGTCCATTTAGTTTCTTTATGAGGCTAAATTAGGGTTAACCAATCAGCCCTGCAATACTGAAAAAGTGGTATATCAGAATGCGCGGAATTTATTAATAGCTTCTACTTTATTTTGTACCTGCAGTTTGATGTAGGTATTGCGGATGTGTTTTTTGACGGTTCCGGTAGAGATATCGAGGCGATCGGCGATTTCTTTGTACTGGAGGCCGCGGGCCAGGTGGTTAAGTACTTCAACCTCGCGTTCGGTGAGGCTTTCGGCAGCAGGGGCAGGTGGTTTATCGGTGTCGGCATTGAATGATGCGATGACCCTTCGCGAGATATAGGCGCTCATGGGCGAACCGCCGGCGGCGATTTCGATAATGGCGTTCCTGATCTCATCGGCCGAAGATTCTTTGAGCATATAGCCGGTTGCGCCGCTTTTTAAAGATTCAAAAATATTGGTATTGTCGTCGTTGATGGTGCACATCAAAAATTCGGCATCCGGGACAAAGGGCTTGGCCCGCCGTATAAATTCAATGCCCGACATGCCTTCAAGGTTTATATCCACGATAAAGATATCCGGTTTAAGCAGATCAATTTTTTTTAATACGGCTTCGGCATTGGAATAAGAACCAATTAAAGTTACGCCGCTCATATCATGAATAATCTGTTCCAGCCCGTGCCGGTAATGTAAATTATCCTCTAATAAAATTATCTGGAGCATGCTTTGCGGTAAATATAAAATGCTAATTTCCTAAAATATCCCGGTTTTCTTAATACCTATTATGGGGTATATGCTAAAGGTTTAGTTTAAGGCCGATGGATGTGCCTTTACCGAGGGCGGTATCAATTTTGAGTTCGGCGTTCAATCTTTTTGCCCGGGCGTAAATATTGCGGATGCCCATGGTTTCGTGTTTGCGCACATCAGGGTCAAATCCGCGCCCGTCATCACGGATGCTGATCTGCAGCCGGTTTTTGTAAAGATTGATTTCCAGAAACGCGTTTTTCGCCTCCGAATGTTTGACAATATTGTTCAATACTTCTTTAACAAGGAGGTATACCTGGCGCCTTTTTTCGCCGCTGATGATAGCCGGGGTTTCGTTAACGGCGGCATTTACATGAAGATCAATATTGCTGTATTCAAATATTTTAATGGCTTGTTTATGAATAAAACCGGCCAGGTTGCTTACTTCGTCGTTTTCGGCATCAAGGCTCCAGATAATTAACCTTACCTGGGTAGATATATCGGTAATGGCTTCATGAATAGCGTCAATCTCCTTAAAAGCCGGCTGATCGGCCGCTTTGCGGCTGAGCAATTCGGTCCTGAGCTTAATGCCGGAGATGCTTGCCCCTAAATCATCATGCACCTCACTGCTGATCCGCTGTCGTTCGCGCTGGAGGGCAAGGGCATTTTCATAATCCTTTTTTTGTAAGCCGATGATGGACTGATAATATTTCCGTACCAGCAGGAACACGATGATTATGGCACTTAATACAGCCAGCACCTGCAGCCATAACTGCTGGTACCATAAAGGCATAACAGCAAATTTAAAAATGAGCGGCGGGCTTAACTGGTTAAACCGGTCGGCAGCCAGGGCTTCTAACTCATAGTTTCCGGGGGGCAGCAGGTCGAACCGTTTTTCGCCGGACGGCGCGACGCTCCAATTTTTGTCAACCCCTTTAAGCCTGAAGCGGTATTGTATTTTACCCATGCTTTTGTAGGACAGGGCAACGCAGTTAAATACAACAGGGCGGCCGTAAGTAAAGCTGCTTTGAGTACCGGTTATCCCGTCATTAATCAACACCGGTTTAGGCAGGCTCGTATTCCCTAAATTTTGAGTGACGGCTATGCCCTGATCTGTGGCTATATAGTAATCATGGCCGTTCTGCACCACATCGGCAATGTTGTCCGAGGGGAGCCCGTTACTGGTATTGAGTAAACTTATGCGGTAATTTTGATAATTATTATGGAAACTGATAATGCTTACACCGTTTGCGGTACAGACCCATAGTGTATGGGCATCTGTCCATACCAGTTTACGGATATCGCCTGAAAAAATAGCAGGAGATCTAAATTGAACAATTTTTTCCCCAGTCCACAAAAACACCCCCTGGGCTTCGGTACCTATAGCGCATACATCATTATTTGATGCCAGGCATTTAACAACATCAATCCCTTTATTGGGCAGTATCTTGGCATAATAGGGAATTTTGCTTGTGTTAGGTGTAAACTTATATAATCCGTAAAGTGAACCTATTAGCATGTTGTTTTTATACCAGGCAAGAGATGTCAAGCGCAGGTTTTCAAATGCATAGCCTTGTTTATGCTTGAGCTGACCTGACGATGCGATAACGGAATTTTGTGAAATAAAACAGATTTCTTTATCAGGCCGTTGAGCAATTCCTTTTATAGGGCCAAAGAAGTATTTTACAGAATGCCATAACGCCGGGTTCTTATTGGAAATATCTAATCTGAATAAGCCATTATCGGTACCAATCATGAGCCTGTTGCCCGGAATTGTAAGCAGGCTGGTTATCCGGTTAAAGTCAGACCGGTTTTGATTAATGGATATGATGCCGGTTAATGACGATTGATTTGTTCCAAGCTTCATGTAGCTGAGGGTGCTTAAAACATGCCCGGCAAAAAGATATCCTCCTGCAATACCCAGTTTTAAAACATCTTCATTGGCCAGCCCGCTTTCTTTGTTAATGATTTTTATTTCGGGATTGGTACACAGAAAAAAACCTTTGTCATAACTGCCAAACCATAAATTATTTTCCCGGTCAATAACCGTAGCGGTAGTGATGTTATTATTAAGGTAATTTTTCCGCTCGCCAGTAAGATAGTTAATAATGTAGGTGCCCTGTTTTACCGTTGTAACGGCAAATGTATTTTTGCCGGTAAGGTACACCGAAGTCACATTCCCGGTAAAAAAGATTTTATTGAGCGGGATGATCCCGCTTTTTTGATACCGATAAACATGTACCCAGCCTTTAGTGATCAGTAACAAATAATTTTGCTGTAAAGCCAACCGGTAAGGTTTGATATTGTTATTGGCGGTTTGAAAACTTAACTGGCCGGCCTTAAGCTCTTCTTCGAGGATGTCAAGGTCGTTTTCAGATAGGGTGATCTCTTCTCCGTCAGAACCATAAATGTATCCGTTCAAATGCCGGATAGCATGTCTTTCCGATTTTAACTCTTCAAAATGGTATACTTTGGTACTAAGCCTGTAATTTACACAGAGTTCATTATAACGGTTAAAAAAGAAATTGGCGAAGGGTGAAACGATTACTTTTTGAGATGAATTAAGCTTATGTATAAGTCCGTTTTCATAGTAACAAACCCGGTAGTTATTACAGTAAAAAAAAATCCGGTGATAATTATCCTCGGCAATCCGGAAACACTCATTGTTTTCCAGCCCATCGGCCGATGTGAAGTTTTTAAAGTGCTGGCCGTCAAACCTGCTCACGCCTTTATCGGTGGCCAGCCAGATAAAACCCCTGCTGTCCTGCATTAAATAGTTAACCCTTGAACTGGGCAGGCCATCAGGCGCGCTATAATTTTTCAGGTAAACTAACTGATATGGAATGTAGGCATATACCCGGCCCGGGAATAGAAACAATGTTAATATTAAAAGTTTAAAAAAAGGGCTTTTTAGCGGCATTCTATAATTTGTATCAATTTAACACTGCTGCTTTTTTATCAATATGCAATGATACGGAGCGTACGGCTTTTGTGTTGCTATATCACGTGATAAATTTAAAAAGAAATAATGTGTAATTATGTCCATCTAAATATAAGCAGCTCGACTATAAATATTTATTATATAAGTGTCCCGCTTATACACACAAGGTATGGGTGTGTCATGCCGTTCGGCTTGTGGGGATGCACCGGTTTCTGCTTAAGCTATCTTCGGTAGAAGTTATCTATAAAACGACTTTCAATTTATGGTAATAGCCAAAGTGACAAGACAATCACAAAACCTTAGTTAAAACAAAACTTTTTCTATCTTTGGTTCATCAACAAATGATAGCAACAATCATTAAATATGGCACCGGGGAGAACCTCAAATCCCTTATCACGACATTTCTTGTCTCAGAGCCTTTTTTTAATGATCCACCAACCTTTCTTTTTTGCTAATCAAAACCAGTTGTTGTGCAACTGTATTTGAGTTTTTTCCAACACCATTTTTCCAACAATTTAATTCAATGCGGACAATTGCATGAGTCATTGTGTTTGTCCGGTCTATCTTAATTTTAGCAAGAAATGAAAAAAACACTTATTCTATTACATATAGCAGTCATTCTGGCGGGTTTTACAGGCGTATTTGGGAAGCTAATCTCTTTAAATGAATATTTACTCACCTGTTACCGTACACTGTTTTCTTTTTTATTCCTGGTTGTTATTGTGTGGATCAAAAAGCCACAATTTAATTATTCGTGGAGCAATATCAGGAAAATGGGCAATGCCGGGCTATTGATAGCTTTTCACTGGGTATTCTTTTATGCCAGCATCAAATATTCCAACGTTTCTGTAGGCGTAGTTTGCTATTGCCTCACCAGTTTTTTTACGGCGTTCCTGGCTCCGCTTGTTAACAAAAAACCGTTTAATATAACCGAGCTACTATTAAGTATGCTTACGCTGGCTGGCATTGGCCTGATCTTTCATTTTGATACCTCATTCAGAACGGGGATCATACTCGGTGTAATATCATCTTTCCTGGCATCACTTTATACCATCTTTAACGAGCGCTTGGTTAAAAAGTATGACGCAACTGTTATGAACTTGTATCAGATGCTGGCCGGATCTGTCGCGCTGATACTGGCCTCGCCGATATATCTTTATTTTTTTCCTTCAAAAACGATACTACCAGGCACATTAGATATCATTTATTTGGTGCTTTTATCGCTTTTTTGCACGGTTGGCCTGTATGTTATGGTGGCCGAGGTTTTAAAGAAAATGTCTGCCTTTACGGTTAATCTAACCTTTAACCTGGAGCCTGTTTACAGTATTTTACTGGCAATGATTTTATTTAATGAATCCCGGCAACTCAACGTATCCTTTTATGCAGGCCTGTTGATGATTATAATCTCGGTAGTTTTACAGGCTGGGTTAAACCGAAGGAAAAGGACGGAGCAGGCGATGTAATCAAGAAGCACGTCATTGAGCGTAGCGCGGCAATCGCATACTATACAGAGCGGCTATGCTTCCGTGCGATTGCCGCGCTACACTCAATGACATGTTGTTTCAGCCCTGTTCAGATATCCTGGCTGCGGCCCGCGCCGGTAAGTCCAGATTGCCATCCTGTTTAATGAGGTTAAGTTTATGTTTGGTAATGATCCATTTGCCGTCAGTTTCAATAAGTTCGGTATCATAGGTGCCTTCAACAATCCACAGTTCATCACCAATAAAATGATCGGCTTTGCCATAATAATGAACAAGCGCTGCCGATCCGTTTTGCATGACATAAAAATCGGCCAGTTGGTGATGGGTTTTGTCGAAGCCGGGCAAAAAGCCGCGCCACGCCGTAATAATACCTTCGGATGGTACAACACTTGCCGGATTGCCGGTCATCGAACTATAGTCAAGCTCGACATTTTCGGCAAATGTATTTTTAACTTTGCCCCAGTCGCGCTCGTCAGCTCCGGCAAACAGCCTTATTACCGTTTCGATTATCTGCTCTTTCATGGTTTTGCGTAGGTTAAATTCACTCAAATATCAATTATCCAGCTCATTTTACATATTAACAACAATCTTTTATATAAACTTGTACTGTTATTGGTTGTTTTCCCAAAACAGCCCCACCATAAAACATGAGTCAAAATTTTTACCAACATATATTTGCCAAACAGCAAAGGCTGGAGGCTGTGCCTTCAAACAGGGAGATTACAGCGTGGGCGCTAAAAGTGATCCATTTGCTATATCCCGAACAAACCGGGCAGCAATACGCTTCGGTTGAGGAACTGAAGGATGAATTTTTAAGGCTGGAGAATGAACTTTGTGACATTATGCATGCAACAAAGGCCTGTAGCAATTGCGATACCTCAAAGCTGGCCAAAAAGTTTTTTGAAGGCCTTCCCGACTTGTTCCGTATTCTGAATACCGATATTCAGGCTATTTTTAACGGAGACCCTGCCGCGCGCAGTGAGTTTGAAGTAATCCGTACTTATCCGGGCTTTTATGCCATTTCGCTTTACCGGGTGGCGCATAGCCTTTATATCGATGATATTCCGCTGTTACCAAGGATCCTTACAGAATATGCGCATTCTAAAACAGGGATAGATATCCATCCTGCTGCCCAAATAGACGAGTATTTCTATATAGATCATGGTACCGGTATTGTTATTGGCGAAAGCTGTAGAATAGGTAAGCATGTAAAGCTGTACCAGGGCGTTACTTTAGGTGCTTTAAGTGTGGATAAAAGTATGGCCAATACCAAGCGGCACCCAACGGTGGAGGACAATGTGGTGATTTACTCGGGGGCCACCATTTTAGGCGGCGAAACCATCATCGGGCACAACAGTGTGGTAGGAGGGAACGTTTGGCTCACCAAGAGTTTACCGCCAAATTCAAGGGTATACCATACTCCCAATCACCGGATCCTGAAAAGGCTGAGCATTAAATTGTTCGGACACAAGAAATAAAACATTTACCTATAAAAATTATATAATGGCTTCATTGATAGACCTGATAGGCAACACGCCTATGGTAGAAATTAAAAAGCTGAACCCCAATCCAAAAGTGCGGATCTTCGCCAAGCTGGAAGGCAATAATCCGGGCGGCAGCGTAAAAGACCGTGCGTCGCTCAACATGATCAGAAGTGCTATTGAGCGCGGCGATATTAAACCCGGCACAAAGTTGATTGAAGCTACCAGCGGCAATACAGGGATAGCATTGGCTATGATTGCAAGGTTGTTTGACCTGGAAATAGAGCTGGTGATGCCGTCCAACTCCACCCGCGAGCGTACGCTTACAATGGAGGCCTTTGGCGCTAAAGTTACGTTGCTTGAAGGGATAGAGCTTTGCCGTGATTATGCCGAAGAAAAAGCCGCCACTGGCGAGTATTTTTTGCTGAACCAGTTTGCCAACCCGGATAATTACATGGCCCACGTAAAAACCACCGGCCCCGAAATTTGGCGGGATACCGAAGGCAAGATCACCCATTTTGTAAGTGCGATGGGTACTACCGGCACCATCATGGGTTGCTCAAGATACTTGAAAGAGCAAAATGCCGATGTGCAGATAGTTGGTTGCCAACCCGTTGAAGGTTCGTCTATCCCGGGCATCCGCAGATGGCCGGAGGAGTACCTGCCCAAGATCTTTGATGCTAAACGGGTTGATAGGGTGATGGATATCTCACAGGAAGACGCTACCCAAATGGCGCGTCAGATGGCCAAAGTAGAAGGCGTATTTGCAGGCATGAGCAGCGGCGGTGCACTATCTGCGGCTGTAAGACTTGCGCAGGAACTGGAAGAGGGGCTAATCGTTTTTATTTGCTGTGACCGGGGCGACAGGTATTTGAGCAGCGAGTTATTTGGATAAATACCGATGGAACCGACAGAGGATAGTAATAATTATAAATACGGCGTATTTTATTACAACAAAGATGATAGCCGGATCATTGTGCCCAAAAGAATTAAGTACATGGGCTGGACAGTGAATTTTGCCCACCCGTTAAGTTATTTGATTATAGGCGGATTACTGGCTGTGGTAATTATAGCATGGATAATTGCCCCGCAGAAATAAATACGTATTGTTCATAAACTTGCGCCCGTTTGTAACGGGTACTTAATATGGTATGGCGTTTGTAACGCAATTACCGGCGCTTACGTTAGAAATATAGGCCCGTTTTAAGAACTTCATCACAGATGTTCTCGCCGCCGGTTTGCAAGATTTTACAACACTTCTAACTCCTTCAGCTTTATCTCTAAAGCTTCTGCCGATGTAAAATGGATACATTCAATTCCCATTTTTTCCGCCGCTAAAATATTACGATAGTTATCGTCAATAAATAAAGCCTCATCTGCATTTACATGGTAACGATCAAGCAGGGTTTGATAAAAGGCAGGGGTGGGTTTACGCATTTTTTCGGCGCCGGATACCACAATGCCATCAAACCATCCTAAAAAATCGAAACGCTCCTGAGCCATCGGAAAAGTTTCGGCCGACCAGTTGGTCAATGCGTAGATTTTGTATTTACCGCTTTCTTTTAATTGTTTGAAGATCTTTACCGTATCGTGAAAAGGCTCGCCAAGCATCTCTATCCAGCGGGAATAAAAAGCACGGATATTAGCTTCGTGTTCTGGAAATTGGGCAACAAGCAAATCGGTACCTTCCTGCAGAGAGCGGCCGGCATCCTGTTCCTCATTCCAGTCAGAGGTACAAATATTAGCCAAAAAGTCTATCATTTCCTGTTCATCAGCAAACAGGGTGCGGTACATATAATGCGGGTTCCAATCGATTAGAACGGCCCCCAGATCGAATATTATGGTGTTGATCATTTTTTCTTTGCGTGGGTTTCATGAACCTCGGCTTTTGTAACTACTGAATCTTTCAAAAAAACAACAAGCGTTTGGGTATAAATCAATTTGCCTTTGCTGTATTCTCTGTCAAGGTCGTATACCATGCTGTCTTTACTGCTTAATTGAGGGCGGTGGAGCAAATGGATCACCTGTTGATATTTAAGATTATTAAGCTGTTTACTTTCAATCAGGTCATTAACCATACCCGGGCGATAAGCGAACGTAAGGCCATCTCCATCATCCCATTTATCACGGTCGAACTTTTGTTTACGGCTGCAGGCGGTTAGGCAAACTGCGAGGAGGCAGATAAATATCAGGGTTTTGCTAAGCATTTTATGTTTCGGTATTGATGCTAACCCGTCATTGCGAGGTACGAAGCAATCGCGAACTATGCAGGGCGGACCTGCTAATCGGGGATTGCTTCGTACCTCGCAATGACGAGGAGGAAATGGTTTTCCAGCAGCTAAAAATACTGAAATTAATTAACCCCTAAAAGATAGCCTTTAAAATCAGCAAAATCTTTACTGATGGCTACTGCGAGCTTGGTTTTTGCTTCCAGTTCTTTTACCTGTTCCGGTACTTCAATTTTAGCAGCAACCTCATCGCTAAATACGTCAGGGAATTTACAAGGATGTGCGGTTGAAAGGAATACACCGGCGGTGTCAACAGCGGCATGGTCCTGCTTATAATCGGTTAAAGCCTGCCATGCGATAGCAGTGTGTGGGCAAACCACATAATTATAGTTATCAAATACCCAGTTGATGGCTTTTACAGTTTCCTCGTCATCGTACTTAAAGCCAACAACCAATTCTTTAAGCGCTTCGGCGTCGTTTTTAAACAGGTCGGCAATACGTACCCAGTTGCTTGGGTTGCCTACGTCCATTGCGTTAGATAAAGTTGCTACCGATGGTTTGGGTTGATAAACGCCGGTTTTTAGAAACTCAGGCACGGTATCATTAACATTGGTAGCCGCAATAAATTTTTCGACAGGCAAGCCCATTTTCCAGGCTAACAAACCTGCGCCTATATTGCCGAAGTTGCCGCTCGGTACCGAGAACACTACTTTTTTGATGCCCTGTCTTAATAGCTGTGCATAGGCGTTGAAGTAATAAAACGTCTGCGGCACCAAACGTGCAATATTGATGGAATTGGCCGATGTAAGGCGGAATTTTTCGTTTAGCTCATCATCAACAAATGCCTGTTTCACCAACGCCTGGCAATCATCAAAGGTACCGTCAACCTCAAGGGCTCGGATGTTTTGGCCGTTTGTGGTGAGCTGCTGCTCCTGCACGCCGCTTACCTTGCCTTTAGGATAAAGGATGGTTACACGGGTGTTGGGGACACCTAAAAAACCAAGGGCTACCGCGCCGCCGGTATCGCCGCTTGTAGCAACCAGTACGTCAAGCTGTTTTTCGCCGGGTTCAAGGAAATAGCTCATGACGCGGCTCATAAAGCGGGCGCCAAAATCTTTAAATGCCAGTGATGGCCCGTGGAAAAGCTCGAGGACATACACATTGTCTTCCAGCTTTACGATAGGAGCCGGAAAGTTAATGGCGTCATCGATCAGGGCTTTCAAATCTGCCTCCGGAATAGAGTCGCCAAGCAGGTTTTGTGCTACTTTGAAAGCAATTTCGGGCAGGGTATATTTATCAAGATTGTCGATAAAATCAGCATCCAAACGTGGAATGCTGTAAGGCATATACAAGCCTTTATCCTGCGGCATGCTGTTAAAAACCGCGTCTTTGAACGATACTTCAGATAGGGTATTATTGGTACTGTAGAGTTTCATTTTTGATTTCGGAATTCGGATGTTCGATTTCGGATTTAATTAGGTTTATTAGAGCTCATCCTACCATGTCATTGCGAGGTACGAAGCAATCGCGAACTATACAAAGCGGCTCTGCTAATCGGGGATTGCTTCGTGCCTCGCAATGACGAGGCTTTTTATGATGTTGACTTAATACTTGCGACTTAGAACTTCAGACTTGGGACTATCCCAAAACCTTCGGCCCCGCGTCATTTATAGTTGATACATAACTGTTTGAGCCGATCTTTAGGCCGGTTAAGTGCTGTTGCAGCTTTTGGGTGATGGCTCGTGCGGTGGCTTCGTCTTTGGTAAAGGCAAATACTGAAGGGCCTGATCCTGAGATGCCAAAGCTTACAGCACCAAGTTCCATAGCCATTTCGCGCATTTTATAAAAGTCTGGAATCAGCATAGAACGTACCGGTTCAACCAGCACATCTTTCATGCTGCGGCCAATCAGGTCGATATCTTGCATAAACAAGCCACTCACCAGACCGGCAATGTTGCCCCATTGGGTTACAGCATCTTTCATCTGGATGTTTTTGCGAATGATCTGGCGGGCTTCGCGGGTTGGTACATCCACATCCGGGAATACAATAGCGCACCACAGGTTTTTAGGGTGCGGTAACCTCACCACATCAAGCGGCTCATAACTGCGGATGAGCACAAAGCCACCGAACAGAGCAGGGGCTACGTTATCCGCATGGCCGTGACCGCAGGCCATTTCTTCGCCCTTCATGGCAAAAGGAAGCAGTTTTATAGGGTCGGAATCATCGCCTAATAAAGTCTTAATAGCAAACAAACCGGCAACGGTACTGGCCGAACTTGACCCTAAACCACTGCCGATAGGCATTTTTTTGTGTAACTCAATATCCAAACCAATGTCTGTACGGCCAACGCTTTGTAAGTAATGCTGAACGCTCACGCTCACGGTATTCTTTGCCGGATCAAGCGGCAGCCTGCCGTCATCGCCGGTAATTTTGCTGAGGGTGATGCCCGGTTTGCCCGTCACACGCATGATTACCTCGTCGCCGGGTTCATCAACTGCAAAGCCCAGCACATCAAAACCGCAAACCACATTGGCTACAGTAGCCGGAGCAAAAACGTGGATGCTATCGCGCGTCCCGCTCCTTAAAGGGGGAGCTAATTCTTGTAACTTATTATCTTCCATTATTCAAAATATCAAACTATCATATGTCGCTTTTAGGCGTGGGCTGTGCGATTCCTCGCTTGAGAGGGGGTAGGGGTGTGTTATTCTGCATGCAACTTATCGATACTATAACACACCCCTGCTAACGCGATTCCCGCCGCGCCCCCTCTCAAGAGGGGGTTTTTAAACTAATTAGCGCCCACGTTTATTAAATCAGCAAATACGCCTGCGGCTGTTACTTCGGCACCTGCGCCAGGGCCTTTTACAACCAGCGGACGCTCGTGGTACCTGTCGGTTGTGAAGGATATGATGTTATCACTGCCCGACAGCATGTAGAACGGATGGTTTTCATCAACCATTTGCAGGGTGATAGTTACTTTACCTTCCTCTAACTTGCCAATGTAACGCAATACTTTGCCGTCTTTTTCGGCTGCATCTTTAAGTTTGGCAAAATGCGCGTCTTCGGTTTTTAATGTTGCATAAAAATCTTCAACAGTTTTAGCTTCAAGGCTCGCTTTTGGCAGCACGCTTTCTATTTCAACGTCGGCCTCTTCCATAGCATATCCGGCATCGCGGGCAAGGATGAGCATTTTGCGCATAAAATCCTTACCGCTAAGGTCATCACGCGGGTCTGGCTCGGTATAGCCTTTGTCCTGGGCTTCTTTTACCACATCGTGGAAATTGGCATCGCCCTTAAAGTTATTAAAGATGAACGATATAGTGCCCGAAAGTATTGCCTCGATACGTTGCACCCTGTCGCCGCTGTTCATCAGGTTTTTAAGGGTATTGATGATCGGCAAGCCAGCGCCGACGTTGGTTTCGTAGAAGAAATCAACGCCATGAGCACGCGCGGTATCTTTAAACGTGCGGTACTGTTGATAGCTGCCCGAGTTACCTATTTTATTACAGGTGATCACCGAGATATTGGCTTTAAAGATCTCTTCATAAAACCCGATAGGGACAGGGCTTGCGGTGTTATCGATAAACACACAGTTTGGCAGATTCATTTCTTTCATCCTGTTGATAAACGATTGCAGATCGGCCTCGTAAGGTGATGATTGCAGGTCATTCTGCCAGGTATCTAAAGAGATGCCATCACTGTTGAAAGTCATTTTACGGGTATTGCTGATACCTGCTATTTTAACCTGGATGCCGTTGTTATCTTTCAGGTACTCAGTGTGGGCATTAAGCTGATTAAATAGCGTTTTACCAATGTTGCCGGTACCTAAGCAAAATGCATGCAGGGTTTTGGTGAGCTGTACAAAGAAGGCGTCATGTACTGCGTTCAATGCTTTTGACAAGTCGTTTGCGGAGATAATCACTGAGATGTTATACTCAGAAGAGCCTTGTGCTATAGCCCTTACGTTAACACCGTTACGGCCAAGCGCTTGGAACAACTTGCCCGACATGCCCGGTGTTTGTTTCATGTTTTCGCCAACAATGGCCAATATGGCCAAGTTTTTTTCGATAACCAGATGCTCCAGTTTTTTGGCGGCAAGCTCCAGTTCAAACTCCTGTTCGATAACCTGTTTTGCCCTGTCTGTATCCTGCGGCTGAACAGCGAAAGTGATGCTATGCTCAGACGATGACTGGGTGATCAGGATCACGTTGATTTGCTCGCGGGCAAGTAAGGAGAATAAGCGGCCGCTAAAGCCCGATTTGCCCACCATGCCGCTGCCTTCTAAATTGAGGATGCTGATGTTATTGATGGATGAGATCCCTTTGATAGGCAGGGTAGAGGCCTTGCAATCATGACGGATCACGGTTCCTTCAAACTCTGGCTCAAAGGTGTTTTTGATCACGATTGGGATCTTCTTTAAAAATGCCGGAATCATGGTTGGCGGATAGATCACCTTGGCGCCGAAGTAGGAAAGCTCCATAGCTTCGGTATAAGTAAGCTCGGTTAAGGAGAACGCTTTTTTCACCATGCGGGGATCGGCAGTCATCATACCGTTAACATCTGTCCAGATCTGAACCTCCTGAGCATTTAACGCTGCGCCGAATATGGCTGCAGTATAATCAGACCCACCGCGACCTAATGTTGTCGTCTGCCCTGCATCGTTTGAGGCGATGAAGCCGGTAACGATCAATGTTTTGCCTTTGTTTTCGGTATACAGGCCTTGTACCAGCCTTTCGGTAAGTTCGATGTTTACCTTGGCATTGCCGAAAGCGCTATCGGTTTTAATTACATCAGCAGCATCAACAAAAAGTACATCGCCAAAATGCTGGGCTGCAACTTTGCTCACCATCAGGGTTGAACAACGTTCGCCGAAGGCCAGTACCTGGTCGCGGGTTTTCGGGGTAAGTTCGCGAAGGGTAAGTACGCCCTGTAAAAGTTCTTCCAGCTGGTTGAAGTGAATTTTTAAACGGGTAAGCGCCGGGTTTTGGTTTTGCACATCCAAAAGGGCTTTAACCGTATCAAAGTGACGTTTCTCCAATTCGGCTAAGCCTGCGGTAAACTCTTTGCCGTTTGCCGCATCTTCGGCCATGGCCGAAAGCAGGTTGGTTACACCGCCCATGGCTGACAATACCACCACCGGCTTTTCTTCATTTTTTACTTCATCCTTCAGGATGCTTAACAGGGTTTGGATGCTGCTTACAGATCCAACGGAAGTACCTCCGAATTTTAAAACTTTCATTTATGGGTTTGTAATCGTTCTGTAACAAAAAAACCTTCCTCTTTGCGGAGGAAGGTTTTTCTTTTGGCTTTCATTTTATGTTTTACACCATACGATTATCTTCCTCCGAGGTTTATACCGGTGGTAATAATAATTGTAGAAATGGTGTTGTTAATTGTCATATATAATGTCTGTAAAGTAAGTAGATTATTTTCTGATTTGCAAGGAATATTTAACAAATTATGATTTTCGTAATAATTATCAGGTAGTTGGGTGAGTAAATGATAGATTTGATAATGAGGAAGGTAAGTAAAAGGTTTTATCAATGGTTGTGTGTTATTGAAGATGGGTAAGGGAGTAGTGCGTAACTATCTGCCCTTAAATAAAAATGCGTCATTGCTGGGAACAATCAGGAAAATCCTGAAAAAAAAGGTGATGACGTTTTAGTGGTATTGCGTGGGGGCCGCGTTAGGGATAGCAGCGTAAAGCCCGCAGCGCGCGTTGGGTTTGCGGGCAGGAAAGGCGAGGACTTGCAGCGGATAGCCCGGCCGTAGGCAACGCCCATATCACAAAACAGATCAAAAAAATAAACTTAATAATCAATGGCTTACAATCACCTCATTATAAGGAACGAAGTAATCGCAAACGGTAAAGAGGCGCTTACAGGTTCGCCCTGTAAAGTCGGGGATTGCTTCGTGCCTCGCACTGACGGTAGTATAAGAGTCTAATCCCAGAATCCGCAATAAATTTAATTTGCTACTTTTGATGTTCGATAACATGCAGGGACTAATAACAAAATCAACCGGAAGCTGGTACCAGGTACAGACCCCTGATGGGCAAAAGATAGATTGTCGCATCAAGGGAAAGTTCCGTATTAAAGGTATTACCACAACCAACCCTATCGCTGTTGGCGATATAGTTGATTTTGAAATGGAGCCCGACAGGGAAGATGGCGTGATCACTAACCTGCATCAACGAAAAAACTACATCATCCGCAAGGCTATTAACCTGAGCAAGCAGGCGCAGATCATTGCTGCCAATCTTGACCAGGCTATTTTGGTAGTTACACTGGCCTCGCCGCGTACCTCACTTGGTTTTATCGATCGCTTTTTGGTAACTGCCGAGGCTTACGATATTCCCGCAAGGCTGGTATTTAATAAACTGGATCTGTTTAGCGATGAAGGCCTGGAAGTTTTGGCCGATTATAAAGCTATTTATGAAGACATCGGCTATCCCTGTTTTGAAGTTTCGGCTATTGAGGGTACCAATATCAGCCAGGTGCAGGATCTGTTGAAAGATAAGGTAACCCTTTTTTCCGGACACTCGGGCGTTGGAAAATCAAGCCTGATCAATGCGTTGCTGCCCGAGCTGGACCTGCGCACACACATGGTATCCGACTGGAGCGATAAAGGCATGCACACCACCACCTTTGCCGAAATGTTTGAGCTGCCGCAGGGTGGTTTTATTATTGATACCCCCGGCATCCGCGAATTGGGGGTTATCGACATAGAAAAACAGGAGCTTGGCCATTTCTTCCCCGAAATGCGCGAACGGATGAACCAATGCCGTTTTAACAATTGCCGCCACATCAATGAACCCGGCTGCGCCGTACTCGAAGCTTTGGAAGAAGGGGGGATAACCCTATCGCGCTACGAAAGCTATCTGAGCATTTATCATGGTAATGATACAAGAGCTTAGGGAGAGAAGCAAGACAGCAAGAATAAAGAGTCAGGAGGAAAGAGCCAGGACTGTTAGAATCAGGAAACAAGAAAAACAAGCATAAAATATGTCATTGCGAGGAGCCCAACGGGAATAAGCCGGGGCGCGACGCGGCAATCGCATGCTATACAGGGCGGCTATGTTTCCGTGCGATTGCTTCGTGCAATGACATGGTTTATCAATGTTAAGACTGCACCTCGTCCAGGCCTATTTCCCCGCTGCTTCCTTCACCAGCACATCAACAATAGCCTGTTTATTGAGCAAATATTTATTAGTCAAAAACAATCCTCCTTTACCTGTCGAGGAATTAAAGAACAAATAAGTACCAACACCGGGATCATCTCCGTCATGACCGATGGTGCCGTTGGTATATAAATTCCAGAATATGCCTTTGTTGCGGTAGGTTAAGTTGATATTTTTAGGCGGATGCTCCTTGTTGAACTGCGCGGTGAACATGGTTTGATAAGATGCCTCAGTAAGCAGTTTTTTATCGTGCCTGGCAATTGCCATTAAATATTTGCTCAAATCTTCGGGCGAAGTTTTTAAACCACCATCAGGGTAGGTAACCAGGTCATATAATGGGAACCGGTTCTTTTGATCGAGATATAAATAGGCATGTTTCTTTAAATCTATATCTGAAACATGCCAGCCTGAATGATCCATTTTTAGGGGCTTCAGGATATATTTTTTGGTAAACTCCGCATAAGAAAGACCTGATTTGAGCTCGATGAGATAAGCCGCCAGTGCCGAGCCAATGTTGGAGTATGAGGAAACGCCTCCTGCCGGGCCTTCACCAAAATTGGCCTTACTATAGTATTGGCCTTGCGGCGATAAATAGTTGTAAAAGAACTGGGCTAAAGTTGTATCCTTTAATTTATCACCAAAACCCATCTGGTTCAGGGTTTTTATCGAAACACTGTCGTAAGTCCTCAGCTTAGGATAAAAATGATAGCAGTAATGATATATTTCAGGGTTGTCAATAATCCCCGATGAATGGTTGGTTAACTCCCTGATGGTTATTTTTCCATTGGGATCGTTAGGATTAGTCACCTTAAAAGGAAGAACATCATTGATATCAGTTTCTAAAGTAAAATACTTTAATTCGATAGCTTTCATCAACGCTACGGCAATAAAGGTTTTGCTTACCGAGCCAATGTTTTGAATTGTATTGGCCGAATAGGGGATTTGGTTAGCCACATCTGCATAGCCAAAACTATGGGAGTAACTAACTTTATTACCATCGGTCATGATCACATACATGCCAGGCAGGCTTTCATGCGTAAAAGCCTGTTGTAATTTGATGGTTAAAGAGTCTGGTCGGGTTTGCGCCTGGATGCCGCCGGTTATAAGTGCAAGGGTTAGCACACGAAGAAGTGTTTTCAAGGTTTTATAGGTTTTCATATGTCTATATTACAACAAACAGCATATAAACCCCTATCGATCAATGAAAATTATTTTATGTTCTGCTACGATAGTCGTGAACAGGTAATGGTATTCAACAAAAAAGACCTTGTGAATAACACAAGGCCCAATATTTATTCGCCTAAGGCGGTTTTGAAATCTTCGAGTAAATCGTCAAGGTCTTCAATGCCTACCGACAGGCGGATCATACTTTCAGGAATACCCATTTCTGCGCGGCGTTCGGCACCAAGCTCAAAGAAAATGGTTTGTGCAACCGGGATGGCCAGGGTACGTGTATCACCAAGGTTGCTTGATTTCACCACCAGTTTCAGTTTATTTAAAAATGCCAGGCAGTTGATACTTTCATCAAGCTCAATGCTCATCAAGCCGCCATAGCGTGCAAATAACTCGCCGGCCAATGCGTGCTGTGGGTGCGATTCAACACCCGGGTAAAATACTTTTTTAACTTTCGGGTGATTGTCGAAGTATTTAGCCAAAGCTAAAGCATTGCTGCAGGCGCGGTCGAGGCGCAAAGCCAGTGTTTCGGCGCCGACAGATATTGTATGTGCAGCTTCGGGTGATAAAGTGCCGCCGGCGTCACGTAACCCTTTCTTACGGATCTGGGTCATGCCCAGGTTCTCGGGTTTTACAACTGCCTTAAAGCCGGGGAAAATGTTTGGATAGTTTGACCAATCAAACAAACCGGTGTTGGTTACAGCACCGCCCAGAGCATTACCGTGACCGCCAATGTATTTGGTAAGTGAATTAATCACTAAACTTGCTTTAACATTAATTGGGTTAAACAGATATGGCGAGGTCATGGTGTTATCAACCACGTACATAATGCCTTTTTCTTCGCACAAATCGCCAATGTTTTTAAGATCGGCAATTTGAGTGGCTGGATTGGCAATGGTTTCAACAAACACCATGCGGGTGTTTTCTTTTATTGCCGCACGTACGTTATCAACAGCCGTGGCGTCAACAAAATCAATGCTGATGCCCATATCAATAAAAGTTTGGAAAATACTGCGGCTGTTCCCAAACAGGAACGAGCTGGCTACGATATGGTCAGTGCCTTTAATAAGGGCCATCACCGTCGCCGAAATTGCCGCCATACCGGTTGAGAAAGCGATACTTGATACCCCGTGTTCCATTTGGGTTACCTTTTGCTCCAGGGCGGTAATAGTAGGGTTACCCTGGCGCGAATAAGCGTAGCCACTTTTTTTATTCTGGAAAATATCAACCAGGTCCTGCACATCCTCGTGCCCGTAGGTTACAGAGGTGTGGATGGGTTTATGTAACGAACCATGCTCGGGTTTACCAAGCCGGTCGGCATGTAATATGGTGGTAGTGAAGCCTTTTTTTGTACTCATTTTAAATCCTATTAATTAGATATACATAATAGCGGTTGCGAACTTAATTAATTACGCACTAATTACACGAATGGAATTAGCACTAATTGTACGAATGATATCTAATTGACACTAATATTAATAGCGCGCGAGTAAGTTTATAACGTTTATAATCTGATCTAATTACACGATTATCTTATCTATAGCAAATAGGATTAGTGAAATTAGCATAAATTGTGGGCCGCAATAAAAAAGAAATTAGTGTAAAAAATATGAGAGCTGTACTGCAACGAGTTACCCAGGCAAGCTGCATGGTGGATGGAAAGATAACCGGCGAAATAGGTGCCGGATTTTTGGTATTATTAGGGATTGAAGATGCCGATACCCCAGAGGATATGCAGTGGCTTGCTAATAAAATTACAGGCATGCGTGTTTTTGGCGATGAGAACGGGCTTATGAACAAAGCCCTTGCCGATGTTAACGGGAATATACTGTTGATATCCCAGTTTACGCTTTTTGCCCAAACTAAAAAAGGAAACCGCCCGTCGTTTCTGCGGGCTGCCAAGCCGGATAAAGCGATCCCAATGTACGAACAAATGGTTCAAACGCTTGAAACATTAACAGGCAAAAAAGTAGCTACGGGGATCTTTGGCGCGGATATGAAGATCAACCTGCTTAATGATGGTCCGGTTACTATTATAATGGATACGAAGGATAGGGATAACCATTAAAATAATCCCCCGTCATTGCGAGGTACGAAGCAATCCCCGATTTGCAGATCCACCCTGTATAGTTTGGGATTGCTTCGTACCTCGCAATGACGATGTTAAATAGAAACGCAAACAGGTAAAGACTACGCCAATCCTTTTTCAATCCTTGTCTGCAAATCTGCTTTAAAAGCATCATCAAGTTTCAGCTCATTTTTTAGCGAATCATGAAATAGCTGCTGCACCATATCATTAATAACGCGGCTTTGTTTATTGTATAATACGCACACGCCGCAACCGGCCAGGTGAATGCGAAGTTCCATTTCCTCGCGGAAGGTAAGCCGTTTAAGCTGCTTTTTTTCGATGAGGAAAGTAGCTTGTTTACAGTTATATATAATTTTTTTTAAATAGCTCATTTCAGTTTAATTCCAGTTTTTTTGGAGGCATGCCCTCAGGTTAACTTTTGCCCGGTGAATGATAACCCAGAAGTTGGCCTGGCTAACATGCAGTTCGGTACAAATATTTTCGGTAGCCGCATCGTCTATGTGTTTCATGGTAAATACCGCGTTCCACAGGGCAGGTAATTTTTGAAGGCATTTTTGCAGGATGCCGTTCAATTCTTTTTTTAACAAAGGGTCCTGATCGTCCATTCCTGCAATAGGTTGCGGTGCGTATTCGGTTTTCCAATGGCCGTTATCTTCCTCAAAAAACTCATCCTGTTCCTGCACAGCTTTATTAGCCGAAGCTACAGCCAAGCCCGACGATTTTTTACGGTACACATCAATGATTTTATTTTTGAGGATAGCGGTAAGCCACGTGCGTTCGGTGCTTTTGCCCTCAAACCGGTCCACTTTTTCAAGGGCTGCCAAAAAAGTTTCCTGTACAAGGTCTTTGGCCGTGTCCTCATCGTTGATGCGCACAATGGCGTACATATACAGGTAATCGGCATAGGTGGCAACCCATTTATGTGGGTTTAATACATTAGTTTCGGTTAACATGAAATGCGGTAATGCTAATACAATTACAGGCTTAGTCGGGCGCTGGGCTTAATCCTTACAAAATAAGTTCAAATTTATTTTGTTTTAATCCAAGACATTCCTGATGATTGCTAAGTTACGCTACATGCCTTGATTTGAGCATATTATGCCGATATTTATATCAGTCAAAAAAGTAAAAAATTATTGTAAGGTTATCCCCATAAACCCGACAAAGCAGTAAAAAACGTATATCATTTAATCTAAGTGAAATGAGAAAGATCAGAATATTTGCGTTTGTGCCGTTTGTTATAGGTGCAATAATCGTTTCTGTCGCATTTATAAATTGCAAAAGCGGGGCTAAAACCAGCCAAAACGATAATTTAAAGTTTGATGGTAAAGGTTTTGCCCTTGTTGAACTGTTTACTTCCGAAGGCTGTTCAAGCTGTCCGCCAGCTGACGAACTGGTTGCCAAAGTTCAAAAAGAAGTTGGCGATAAGCCCGTTTACATTTTAGCCTACCATGTTGATTATTGGAACCGTCTTGGCTGGAAAGACGTTTTCAGCAGTGCCGATTATTCTAAACGGCAAAATGAATATGCGCGTTGGTTAAACCTGTCGCAGGTTTACACACCGCAAATTGTGGTTAATGGTAAAACGGAGTTTGTAGGCTCGCAGGAGGAGCGTTTACGCAGTGCTATTAAAAGCGGCTTGCAGGGGAGCGGCAGTGTTCAATTAAACTTAGGTGTTACTCTTAATGCGAATAATACAGCTTCGGTACAATACAAAGTTGAAGGCAATACCGGGAGCGCACCTAATGTGATATCATTGGCATTGGTTCAAAAACAAGCTGTTGTAAAAGTTGAGCGTGGTGAAAACGGCGGCCGAACATTGGCCCACGCTCAAATTGTACGAAACCTGCAAACCATGCCTTTAAACAAAAACAATGGCAGCGCAACTATTGCTTTACCTGCCGGGGTTGAAGCCCGGGGATGGGAAGTAATAGGTTTTGTGCAAAATACAAGCAACGGTGTTGTTTTGGCAGCATCGAAAAGCCTGTTCAAAGTATCGGCGGATGTTGGGCAACAAGATAAAAACTTACAATAGTTGTGTTGAATAGCATTAAGAGCATTTAGATGAAAGTAATTAAAGAGAAACACACCCTGTTAATGCGTTGGACGCATTGGGTAAACTTCCCCATCCTCACCATCATGATCTGGAGTGGCTTACTCATTTACTGGGCCAACGATACTTACACGTTCACGCTCTTCGGTGTTACTTTTATTCGCTTTTTTCCGCAGGGTTTTTATGATGCGCTGCACATTCCCCGGCGGCTGGCCGAGGGCATGGCTTTCCACTTTTTGTTTATGTGGTTTTTTGCGCTGAACGGCTTTCTGTATGTTACATATACCATTATATCGGGCCGGTGGCGGGAGCTGTTGCCAAGCCGGCACTCGTTTAAAGAAGCCTGGCTGGTGGTTTTGCACGACCTGCATATCCGCAAAACGGCCCCACCTCAAAACAAATACAATGCGGCCCAGCGTATTGCCTATACGGCTATTATTGTTATGGGCTTTGGCTCGCTGATAACAGGGCTGGCTATTTACAAACCGGTACAGTTTAATTATTTGGCCTGGCTCTGCGGCGGGTACCACCTGGCCCGTATCTGGCATTTTGTGCTTACTATTGGCTATGTGCTGTTTTTCCTGGTGCATGTTGTACAGGTAATACTTGCCGGCTGGAATAATTTCAGGTCGGTTATTTCGGGGTTTGAGGTGATAGATGAAAAACCGCAGCCCGCTATTCAAATTCAAAACGATGAAACTAATGAAAAAGCTGAATAAGGGTTTCAGTAAAAACAAAGGCCCCAAAAAGGAGCTTACCGTTGAGCAGAAGATCAGCCGGCGCAATTTTATCTCCTTCGGCAGCTTCCTGGTATTGGGCGGTGCCGCATATGGCGGCTGGCGCTGGCTTTATACTTCGCCCAATGAGGTGCCGGGCATTACAGGAGATGCCCACAAGCCATTACGTGCGGTGCTTAATGCCAACGAAAAGGTGGTTCGCCAGCTATACAGCAATAAAAACCTGGTAAAAACCTATCCAAAGGAAATGGCGGCGAAGGTGGTGCGCCACAACAGTGATATAGGCTCGGATGGTTTGATTGATGTAGACAACTGGAAACTGTCGGTCAAAAAGCAGAACGGTGAGCTATTGAATATCGGTATCGATGAAATAAAGAAACTTCCTAAAACCGAGATCATTTATGATTTTAAGTGCGTAGAAGGCTGGGACCAGATTTCGCACTGGGGCGGCGTAAAATTCAGCGATTTTATAGCTCATTTTAAGCTTGATGCCGAAGCCCGGTTTGAGTATGTAGGCATGGAAACGCCCGACAGGGAATATTACGTGGGCGTTGACATGCCAAGCGCTATGCATCCGCAAACCCTGCTGGCCTATGAGGTTAACGAAAAACCCTTACCTCCAAAGCATGGCGCACCGCTAAGGCTCATTATCCCTGTAAAATATGGCATCAAAAACCTGAAGCGGATAGGCAGTATTTCTTTCAGTAACACCCGACCCCGAGATTACTGGGCCGAACAGGGGTATGATTATTACGCCGGGTTGTAAAACAACCGGTTAAACCTCCATTATATATTGATGTAATATTTGCATATTGCATTAAATGCCAGCCAATAAACTACCACTTTCCAAACAGCTTGCTTATGCCTGCGGAATGATAGGGTGGAGCATCATGACCAATATTATCATTGTGATGCTGCCTTACTTTTACCTGCCGCCAAACAATGCCGGGCTTACTACGCTGGTACCTCAATTGTTGCTTTTTGGCCTGTTCAATATCATGTCTGTGATTACAGCTTCCGGGCGGTTGGTGGATGCTTTTTTTGATCCTTTTATTGCCTCGCTAAGTGATAAAAGCGAAAACCGTCGTGGGCGGCGCATTCCTTTTATGCAATGGGCTGTTTTACCTGCAGCTTTATTTTGCGGATTAACCTTTTACCCCATGGTAAAGGGCGAAAGTATCCATAACGCTTACTGGCTTACCTTTACGCTTATTTGCTTTTTTATGGGTGCTACGGCCTATATTATCCCGTACAACGCCCTGCTGCCGGAGCTTACCCGTACGGGCAGCGAAAGGGTTAAACTATCATCATTACAACAGGTGGGTTTTGTGATAGGGATTATCCTATCGGCCATGGTCAATAACTTTGCCGACTGGGTACAACGCTTTGCCGGTACCCTCAATCGCGATACCGCCGTACAGTACACCATTTGGGGGCTGGCCATATTTGCCGGGCTGGTGATGCTCGTGCCTGTATTCACCATAGACGAAAAACGGTATTCAAACGGTCACCCATCGCACTTGCCGCTATTGCCTGCTATTCAAAAAACCTTTGAAAACCGGAATTTCAAATATTACCTGATATCCGATTTTTCGTACTATATGGCATTAAGCATCATATCAAGTGGCTTACTGTTTTTTTTAAAATCGTTGTTAAATCTGCCCGAATCTATGGGCGGAGAACTTATGGCTACGATGGTATTGGTATCACTGCTGTTTTATCCGCTGGTTAATTACCTATCGCAAAAGATTGGCAAAAAACCTATCGTGCTTTTTTCGTTCGGGTTACTGAGTTTAATTTTTGTAGCGATATTTTTCCTGGGCAAACTTCCATTTACACCACAGGTGCAAATCTATACGCTGGTTATCAGTGCGTCGTTTCCGCTGGCCTCGCTGGGTATTTTACCCAATGCTATACTTGCCGAAATAGCACAGAACGAGGCTAAACGTACCGGTGAGAACCGGGAAGGAATGTTCTTTGCGGTTAAATACCTGTTTGTAAAACTGGGCCAAACACTGGGTATTGCATTGTTCGCGTTTTTAACCATTTATGGAAAAGACCCAGGCAACGATTATGGACTGCGCCTGAACGGCATTTGCGGTTGTGTGCTTTGTTTGCTGGCTTTTGTTTTCTTTAACCGGTTCAGGGAGCGCAGGAACAGGGGCAAAAAGAGAACCTCCCATCATTGAGCTTCAAGTCCCGCCGGGCCTTTAAAGGCAGGTAACATGTTGCTGTGGGGCCTGAATCGGCTGTTTATCGGTTTGCGCTTCAGCAACACAGGCAAAAAGAAGAGAAGCCATCAAAATGACTATGACGTATTTGATTATGATTGCGCTCATTTTCCTTTGCCGTTAAATGTGTTATAAAACAATTGCCCTTGTAGAATAAAAAAAGCCTGCCATTTGTTTTAAATGCAGGCCTTCAGGATATCAGTGTAAAAGCAATATTACACCAGGTTCTTTTTAATATAGCTGATACTTTGTGCAATGCTCACAAACGGATCGCCCGGGCAAACATCCTGCTCAACAAAGAAATATTTGAGGCCCGATTTTTTAGCCTGGGTAAAGATCTTTTTAAAGTCGATAACACCATTACCAACTTCAGTAAATTTCTTTTCAGGCGTTTTGTCCATGTCTTTAACATGCCATAAAGGGAAACGGCCCGGGTGTTTATCAATAAGGGCGATAGGATCCTGGTTTGCTTTATTAACCCAATACAGGTCCATTTCCATTTTTACAAGGTCTTTATCGGTGTTCTCCAAAAGGATCTCATATGGGTATTTACCGTTTTCCTGTATAAATTCAAAGTCGTGGTTGTGATAGCAAAGCTGGATACCCGCGCCTTTACAGGTTTCGCCGGCTATATCAAGCATATTGGCCACGTTTTTATAATGGTCAAGATTGCCGCGCTCAGATTGTGAAAGATATGCGCAAACCATGTATTGCACACCAGCTTCGGCAGCGTCATCAACGGCTTTTTTCCAGTCGTTCATGATGGTTCCTTTTTGTTGTTCGCCGTTAACCAGCTCCTCGCCTAAACGGTAATGCGCGCTCGGCATGATGAGGCCGTTTTGTTTTAAAACATTTGCAAAATCGCCGGGGCGCATGCCATAAAACAATTCGGTACCAGTATAAGTTGCACCTTCAACAGATGTGAAACCTGTTTTGGCAACCTTTGCCAATGCAGCAACAGGGTCGGCAGCCATAGCATCACGCACAGTATATAATTGTAAGCCTATATATTTTTTATCATATGCAAACAAATTAGGAGCTGCCAACAGGCCTGCTGAAAGTAGCGCCGAAGTTTTTAGAAAAGATCGTCTGGTAGTCATTGGTTTATGATTTTTATGATTGGTTGTGTAAATATAACGCATTAAAAATGCCAAAACAAAGACCGAAATTACGCCGATTGGTTTAATGCAGAGGTATAGTATTGTAATTTTTACAGGTTTAGCTGAATATTTATAAAAATATACAAAAAGAAAAAGCCGCTGTGTGGCGGCTCTTCATATGCTTTGGGTAAAGTATTATCTTCCTTTTTTAATGTTGGGAAACTTCATTTTATAATCCACATCAACCATGCCTTTTGATATATCGTTAAGCTTTTTTTCGATAAGCCGTTTACGTAACGGGCTTAGCTTATCGGTAAACAATTTGCCTTCAATGTGATCGTATTCGTGCTGGATAACGCGCGCGGCCATGCCTTTAAACGTTTCTTCATGATGTTTCCAGTTCTCGTCATAGTATGACATGCGTACAACCGGCTTGCGGTATACATCCTCACGAATATCCGGAATGCTCAGGCAGCCTTCGTTAAAGCCCCATTCCTCACCGGTTTCTTCCAGTATGGTAGCGTTGATGAACGCTTTTTTGAAATCCTTTAGCTCCGGTTCGTCATCATCAAAGGGGGTGGCATCCACTACAAATAAACGCATTGACATGCCTACCTGCGGCGCTGCCAGTCCAACGCCACGGGCCGCATACATGGTTTCAAACATATTGTCAACCAGTTCTTTTATATGCGGATACTCGTCGGGCTCAATGGCTGTTGCTTTCTTTCTTAAAACAGGATCACCGTAGGCAATGATAGGATACTTCATCTTGCAAAAATAAAGGATTATTGCTTAGGCTCAAATAGCAAAGTGATCAGGCGGTCATTATCAAAAATTTCATTGCTGATCTCCAGCAATTGCTCGGCACTTACCTGGTTAATTTTAGCAAAGATCTCTTCGAGGGTGTCAACACGGTTAAAATCAATCATGCTTTTGGCCATGGCAATAATGAGGCTCATGCGGTTTTCTTCTGCTAATGCTATTTGTCCGATAAACTTTTGCCGGGCCTGGTGCAATTGCAAACTGCCCAGCTTTTGTTCACGCAGTTTTTTCAGCTCCTTATGAATCAGTTTTGAGGCTTTGTTTGCTTTTTCGGTATCCGTACCAAAATAAATAGAAAAGATGCCGGTATCGGTTAAGGGGGTGTAATTTGATTCGACAGTATAGGCTATACCATGTTTTTCCCTGATCTCGAGGTTGAGCCGGCTGCTCATGCCCACCCCGCCCAGCAGGTTGTTAAGCAATAATAAACCCCATTTATGCTCATGCGATGATGAATAAGCCTGTGTGCCTATAATGCAGTGCGTTTGTGAGATAGGTTTGTTAACGATATGGATACTACCCGTACTTTGTACTGGCTTTACCCGATTTTTTTGAAGCTCATTTAAAGGAACATGGCCGAAATACTTTTCAGACATAGCCACCAGTTTCCTGAACTCATAATTGCCGTGTACGGCGAAGATCATTTCGGTTGTATTATAGTTTGCCGCTATAAACCCCCGGATGTCGTCCCCGTTAAGCCTGCCAACAGTTTCGGGCGTCCCTAAAATGTTTTGCCCCATGGGGTGTTCCTTAAATAGCAGCTCTTCAAAGTCATCCTGTATGGCTTCTTCCGGCTGGTCAAGATAGGAAGCTATTTCATCTAAAATAACACCGCGCTCTTTCTCCTGTTCATCATCGGGGAACGTGGAATGAAATAATATATCCTCAAAAAGATCCATAGTGCGGTCAAGGTGCTGGTTAAGCAACGATGCGTGGATGCAGGTATATTCTTTAGTGGTATAAGCGTTAAGATCGGCGCCAACAAGCTCAAGCCTGTTGAGGATCTGATTGGTGTTACGGCGTTCGGTTTCTTTAAACAGCAGGTGCTCAATAAAATGGGCAAGGCCTTCCTGTCCCGGAGCTTCGTCGCGCGATCCCGCGTTTACAATAAAGCAGCAATGTGTAATTGCAGATGGCCAGTGCTTATACAGTATGCGGATACCATTAGGTAAAGTATAAAGGTGATAGTCAATCATTCGGCTGCAAAGATAAGCTTATATGTCACAATTATTTTTCACGCTATTGTAAGTGATTAATAGTATTTTAGGCGCTTAAAATCAAATTTCGCCGGGATTAATGTAAACCGCGGAACTATACTGCCTTTAAAAAACAAACTAAACCCAATGACAAAACAAATAGCCGATCTGGAATTTGAGATACTACTAACTGCCGATAAGATTGAAGAACGTGTGAAAGAAATTGGCATACAATTAAATGAGGATTATAGCAATAGAATACCGGTTTTTATAGGCGTACTCAGCGGCAGTTTTCTTTTTATAGCCGACCTGATCAAACAAGTGGGCATTCCCTGCGAAATTAACTTCACCAAATTAGCATCATACTATGGTGGCACCTCCAGTACGCTAAAAATACGGGAAGATATTGATTTAACGGTTGATATTAGGGGACGCGATGTACTTATTATTGAAGATATTGTTGATACGGGCAATACAGCTCACTATCTAATTCAGAAACTTAAGGAAAGAGAGCCCGCGTCATTAAGGTTATGCTCATTATTATTAAAGCCGGCCGCTCTTCAAAAAAAGATAGAGGAGCTTAAGTATGTGGGCTTTGAAATAGAAAACGAGTTTGTAGTAGGTTATGGCCTTGATTACAAGGAAATGGGGCGTAATTTAAAAGATATTTATAAAAAAGTAGGATAAGATTAAACGGATATTAACAGGAAATTTGGTGGTTGCTATTGATGTATAGCACATTATGGGTAATTTTTTTAACAACTGATTAAAACAATAGCTCCCTTGTTTCGTTTTAGGGTTTATGAAATATACATCTTTACTTTTATCAGGCTGCATGGCAGCATCGTTTTTGTTTTCTTCATGTGATAAAAAAGGGTCGGCTACTTCAACTGTTGCTATTACCATAACTGATGGCCAGACCGGCGCTGCATCGGCAGGTGCAACAGTAAAACTGTATGATGATGTAAATAAACCCAATACCGGGGAAGCGCCCTCATACACACTTACTACGGATGCGTCAGGAAAAGCGACTGCAGTAGTTGCCTATATAGGAGAGTATTACATTGTTGCTGAAAAAGGAACCCAGAAAAGCTACTACAATGGTTTGATTCCGATAGGTATTTTTAAAACCCAGGCCGATATTGACAGCAGCCCTAAACAAACACCTGCAGCGATAATTGGTTCCGTGAAATTTAAAGACACCAATAACGATGGCGTTATCAACGACTCAGACAAAGCAAAAGCGCCGAATTTGTTTTTGCAAGAAGGACAAACGCTTAATTACAGCTTAGCGGTTTATTAATTTTTTATAAGCGGAACGCTAACTCAGTTTCGTCTTACAGTGGATATTGAAGCAACAAAAGTGCTCGCATATTTAAAATGCGAGCTTTTTTGTAGATTTTGGGGCAATCTCGACAGTGAAAGTTTAAGAGTTTCAGAATAAGACTATTTTCTATATTTTTATTCTATGTTTAAAGCCTTTTTATTCCTTATCTCAATATTTTGTTTTGCCGCATCTGCCAGTTGTCAGCAGCGCGATACAATTGTTTATTATTTCAAGCATAACTTAAATAGAGACGGCAAGGATATACTTGTAACCACAATTGATAGCGCCGATTATGTCAGGGCCATTTTGCCCGCTGATTCAGGGGATGTTATGCCAAATGTTAAAGAGTACTATACCAACGGAAATGTAAAGTTTATAGGCAAGTCTTATTTTGATGGGCCCTTTTATTTCAAAAAGGCTACAATGCTATTGACTGGAGATTGCGTTAGTTTTTACCCGAATGGCAAGCGAAAAGGTATACTACACTATTCAAACGGATATAAAGATGGGGACGAGTATCTATACTATCCCACAGGTAAGTTGTTTTCGCGAACAAAAAACGTACACGGTAAGATAGTTTTTTACGTCAAGAGCCTTTACCTTGATTGTTATGATCCCTCTGGTAAATTAATTTGCGAAAATGGAAGAGGCCATTGGACTGTGTATGACGATGAATTTAAAAACATGATACTTGAAGGCGAAGTTATAAATGGACTTCCCGAAGGAATATGGCACGGAAAAACAGGAGAGGCCGATTCTATTAAATATACATATCAATACGAAAAAGGAAAGTTCATCAGAGGGACAGGGATTGATAGAAACGGTGTTGCCTACCCTTTTACAGAAGAAAACACTTTGGGTATGTATAAAAATAGCCTCATGGTTTTTATTGATTTAATAAACAGAAAGATTAAAGGCTTCCGGGGTTCAAATGGCGAAAAAATTTCATTGAAGAATGTAAGCGTTTCGTTTATTATTGAGAAAGATGGTTCGCTTTCCCATCCCGAAGTACTGGGCGATTTGGACAGCGCCATAAAAGAAAAGATAGCCGCGATATTATTGAGGGAAAGCGGCTGGATGCCACACAAATACTATGGAATTCCCCTTAAAACCAAGATAATAATACCTTTAAATTATGAAACTAATGGGTCTTACAGCGCTCAGCATTCCGTGGTTTCTTTTAGTGAGTTTGTTGTTGAGTAATGCTGCCGTAGATAATGTTAGCAGATGAAATTTAGTCATTAAGTTTGATTGGTTAACGCATTATGCGAACTTAATATAAAGACGTGCTGTTGCGTGTGCATGTCCTCATGAAAACTTTTCACCATTGTTGGAATTCCAATACATAGAAAGACATTATGTTGTCGTGGGGATACGACAACAGGAGATGATTATATTATCCCCGCCACTTCGCTTAGCATTCTCACCGCCTCATCAACACTATCAATTCCCTCAATGCCCAAACGGAGCGTATTTTTAACTTCTTTCAAATTAGTGCGCCTTGGGTTGTTCTTCACAAAGTCGAGCACATTACGGAAGGCCTCGGTTTCAAAGTAACTTGATTGCTGGTTGGTGATAAAATAACCACGCAAAACGTTTTTCTTGAGCGAGATCTTTTCAAAGCCAATAGCTTTCCCCAGCCATTGCAACCGCAGGGTGTTAAGCAACCCGTTAACCTGTGCGGGGACAGGCCCAAAGCGGTCGTTCAGTTTTTGTTGAAAGGCTTGTAATTCTACCTCGTTTTCCAGTTTGGAAAGCTCGGTATACAGGTTATATCGCTCGGAGAGATTAGTTACATACTCATCGGGAATGAGGATCTCCAGGTCGGTATCAATTTGGGTAAAGGAGATATATGGGCGGGGCTTATCCTCGGGGAAAACGCCTTTAAATTCATCTTCCTTTAGTTCCTGTATGGCTTCGTCGAGGATCTTATGATACATTTCAAAGCCAATTTCGGCAATGAAGCCGCTTTGTTCGGCGCCAAGCAGGTTACCGCTGCCACGGATATCCAAATCCCTCATAGCCACATTAAAGCCGCTGCCCAGGTCGCTGAACTCTTCAATGGCACTCAGGCGTTTGCGGGCCTCGCTGGTCAACGTTGACAACGGCGGACTTAGTAAATAACAATACGCCTTTTTATTACTCCTGCCCACACGGCCGCGCATCTGGTGCAGGTCGCTCAATCCAAACATATGGGCGTAGTTGATGATAATGGTATTGGCATTGGGAATGTCCAGGCCGGCCTCAATAATGGTTGTAGCTACCAACACATCATACTCGTGGTTCACGAATTTAAGCATTACATCTTCCAGATCGTCACCTTCCAATTGGCCGTGGGCTATACCTATACGGGCTTTCGGTACCAGCTTACGGATCATGCCGCCCAATTGCGGCAGATCGGCCACGCGGTTGTGGATAAAGAACACCTGCCCGCCGCGGTCAATCTCAAATTCAACCGCTTCTTTAATGAGCTTATCATTAAACACATGCAGCTCGGTAACAACCGGCTGGCGGTTTGGCGGCGGAGTTGATATGATAGAAAGGTCACGTGCGCCCATTAACGAAAAATGAAGCGTACGCGGGATAGGAGTTGCTGTTAAGGTAAGCGTATCTACATTGGCGCGCATTTGCTTCAGTTTTTCTTTGGTTGATACGCCAAACTTCTGCTCTTCGTCAATGATCATCAGGCCAAGGTCTTTAAATTTCACATCCTTGCTTACCAAACGATGTGTGCCTATGATGATATCTACTTTACCTTCTTTTAGTTTCTCCAGGGTATCCTTGATCTGCCGGGTTGATTTAAAGCGGTTAACATAATCAATATTGGCAGGAAAACCTTTGAGTCTATCGGTAAAAGTTTTGTAGTGTTGTGCGGCTAAAATAGTAGTTGGTACAAGGATGGCCACCTGCTTGCTATCGGCAACTGCCTTGAATGCCGCGCGAACAGCAACTTCCGTTTTACCAAAACCCACGTCGCCGCAAATGAGGCGGTCCATAGGGTGGGGCGACTCCATATCTTTTTTAAAATCGGCAGTGGCTTTTTCCTGGTCGGGAGTGTCCTCGTACAGGAATGATGCCTCCAGTTCGGTTTGCAGGTAGCTATCGGGCGAAAAAGCATTGCCATGCTGGGCTTTACGGAGCGCGTAAAGCTTGATCAGGTCCCGGGCTATGTCCTTAACTTTTTTTTTTGTCGTTTTCTTCAAACGTTCCCAGGTGTCGGTACCCAGCTTGTTCATTTTGGGAACGGAGCCTTCTTTACCGCTGAATTTGGAGATGCGGTTAAGCGAGTTGATGTTCACATACAGCAGGTCATTATCAGCATAAATCAGGCGGATCATTTCCTGTTGTTTGCCGTTGACGTCAACCTTTTCCAAGCCTGCATATTTGCCTATACCGTGGTCGATATGGGTAACATAATCGCCGGGTTTAAGGTCGCGGAGCTCTTTCAGCGTAATAGCTTGGGAACGCTGATAGCCCTTGCGGGTTTTGTATTTATAGTAACGGTCAAAGATCTGGTGATCGGTATAGCAGGCTATCTTTTGTTCGTGATCAATGAAACCTTCGCGTATGGAGATGCTTACCGGCGTAAATTTTACCGTTTTGTCCAGGTCGTCCAAAATGGCGTATAAACGCTCAACCTGTTTGGCTGAATCGGTAAAGATGAAGTTCTCTATCTTGTCAGACTCATTGTTTTTGAAATTATGAATGAGCAGCGTAAAATCTTTATTAAACGATGGCTGCGGGCGCATATCAAAATTGATAGCGGTAGCGTCATGGTAAAAAAACTGCTTCCCAAACTCTACCACAGGGAAATCATGCAACTGATCACCGATCAGTTTTTCGTCGGTAAAACCAAATTTGGGGTCAATCCAATCGGGGTTTTGTGCCTTTTCATCTGCAGAGAGGGCTTTCCAAAGGTTTACAGCCTTTTTATAACCGGTTTGGATAATGTCCAGCGTAAACTGAACATCCTTGATCCATACCTGCGTGCCTGCTTCCACATATTCAAGCAGGGAGATGTTATTCTCCGTTAGAAATTTAGATTGTACGTTGGGAACAATGGTAATGCTTTTAACATGCTCAACCGATAGTTGACTCTCGATTTCAAACGTACGGATCGACTCAATGAAATCACCAAAAAACTCAACCCGGTAGGGGAGCATATGCGAAAAAGAGAAGATATCAACAATACCGCCACGGATAGAAAATTGCCCCGGCTCATATACAAAATCAACCCGTTCAAAATCGTACTCTATCAAAAACTCATTAATGAAATCAATACTGAGCTTATTGCCAACGGCTATCTCAAGTGTGTTTTTTTCAAGCGAAGAGCGATCAATTACTTTTTCGGCCAGGGCCTCCGGGTAGGTAACAATGAGCTGGCCGTATTCTGTACTATGGTTAAGCTCATTCAAAACCTCGGCACGGGCAAGCACATTGCTGCTGTCGGGCTGGGTAAACTCAAATGGCTTGCGGTATGATGAGGGGAACAGCAGGGCTTCTTTGCCGGTGAGGTTTTCCAGGTCGGCCTGGAAATAGCCTGCTTCTTCGCGGTCGGGCAGTACAAATACCATGTGTTTGTGCTGCAAAAAATACAATGCTACCGCCATGGCCGAATCACTTGATCCCACCAAACCACGTAGCTGTACCCTTGGATTTTTTGATGCGTTAAGCGCGGTAGCCAACGCTTTTATCCGGTCATCAGCCTTATATCTGTCTAATATATCACGGATGTTCAAACCGCCGCAAAGATAAACAAAAAAGAAAAGCCAAAATAAAAAAGCGCTGGCTAAAAATTAATGCAAACAATATGAGGGCTTATTTACTTTTTAATGATAAATTTATGTATGTAAACGCGCATACCGATTTATAAATCAATCTTAATTATATAATTATGAAGAATGCAGTGTTATCAGGGGGTATCATCGGCGTACTAAGTATCATCTGGATCTTTGCTATGCCACGGCTTGGCGTTATGCCGCAAAAAGACGTTGTGGCCCCAGTCGAATACTTTTCATTTATTATACCGGCTATCGGTCTTTTTTTCGGCATCATGAGTTATCGGAAAAACGAGTGTAATGGCCAGATGGGCTTTTTGGAAGCCCTTTTTCAAAGCTTTAAGATATTAATTGTAGGCGGCATCATCGCCGTTTTCGGCTCAATACTTTATATCAGCTACATATCGTCGGCAGATGCTAACATAAAGGATTTTTCTGAACGAATCTTTGGTGCATTGATAGTTGGCGTACTGCTTGCCTTCGCGGTATCATTATTATTCACCAACAAAGCGAACAAACTTGATTAAACGATTTTTTTCAAAATATTTTGAACTTTTGTTCTGGATAGCGGCGATGCTTTCATTGGCGATGACCTCGCCAACCGAAGCATCGCACTTTACTCTGTGCCCTCTTAAGCTGATGGGCATAGGCTGGTGTCCGGGCTGCGGCCTTGGGCATAGCATTATTTATCTTTTCCACGGCGATATCAGCAATTCGTTCCGCGCCCACTGGCTTGGCATCCCTGCTGTAGCAGTGATCTTTAACCGGATTTATGTGCTTACCAAAGCAAGGCTGCTGGAAAGGAATCAGTTTAAGAGCCTTACCTAAATTTTATAAATCATATCATTGCGAGGAGCGGGGGGGGTATGAGCAGGGCGCGACGTGGCAATCGCATGCTACACAGAGTGGCCATGTTTCCGTGCAATTGCTTCTTTCTGTATAATGATGTGATTATAAGTTTTTGATTATTAGGTGCGTTTTTGATCGATATTATAAATTTGGGCGTTGCCTGCGGCCCGTGCTCATACTGCACAGGCATTAGCCACGAGGCTGGTATCCGCTTCTATCACTAACGCAACCCCAGCGCACTATCGCCAAAATATACTTTATACGTCATCACGGTTTTTCCGGGATTTCTCAGGTCGTTTCTTACAGCAATGACATTTTATTGCTACTCCTATCCTCGGTAAAATTTCCACGCTACTTTTACCGTCAAAACCCATCATTTCACCGACTACTTATCTCCGCTAACCTATCTCCTGTAGGCGTTTCATGGCTGCTGCTGTACCTTTATATCATAAAACAATCACAAACTTTAAAACTTACTGAAATGAACGCTTATCAAAATCCATATATGTCTTTTGACGGTATCACTCCCGAAGAATATACATTTCTGCAACAGGCTACCGCCTCATTAACAGAAGACCAGGCCCGCACTTTCATGTCATTTTATGCCAGCAAAAGGCGTAACCCTCAAGACATCATGTTTGCTACGCTTGCCGGCTTTCTTGGCGTATCAGGCGTACAGCGTTTCATGACTGACCAGATTGGGATGGGGATCCTGTACTTTTTCACAGCCGGTTTTTGTTTCATCGGTACCATTGTCGACCTCATCAACTACAAAACCATCGCCAACGATTACAACAGGCAAATGGCCTACGAAAGCTTCAACATAGCTAAAATGAGCAACTAAATCCCTTTAAGGGTATAGTTTCACTATATAATAAAAAAATCCACCTTCTGTTACGGGGTGGATTTTTTTTTAAAAATAATCGTCATTGCGAGGAACGAAGCAATCCCCGACTTCAAGGTAAACCATGCAAGGCCGCCCTGTATAGTTCGGGATTGCTTCGTTCCTCGCAATGACGATTAAGATTAGAAAGCCTTTACTTCATCGATTTCTCCCTTATCGCCTTAAACTCCGAGCCATTTTTCCAGCCGGGGAAGATTGTTTCGTTGCCCAGCTTAGTACCAACTTCATAAAGGATATTAGCTATCTGTGCCATGCCGGTGGCATCCATGGTGTCGGTATAATTATCGGCCTGTTGGTGATAGCGGTTGTCGCCATAATCTTTTTGTTTGGCTTCGCCGTAGCTGCCCTCATGTACTGCGCTGATGCTGCCATTGTTAATATCAAGAGCCGGTACACCAACCTTAGCGAAGTTAAAATGGTCCGACCGGTAGTAGCTGCCAGAGCCGGGGTGCCTGTCGCCAACAGTGCTAAGCCCTTGTGCTTTTACTATTTCATCAACATAATCTTCCAAATCGTTTTGACCTTTACCGGTTACAGCTATGTCTTTGGTTTCGCCGTAATCGCCCAGGGCATCCATGTTGAGATCGGCAACTGTTTTGTTAACCGGGTAAATAGGATGGGTGGCATAATATTCCGAACCCAGTAAACCCTGTTCTTCGGCTGTAACGGCTAAAAATACAATGGAGCGTTTGGGTTTTTCTTTGGCCATGTTAAATGCTTTGGCCACACTGATAATAGCAGCCACACCATCGGCATTATCAACCGCGCCATTGTAAATGCTATCGCCTTTGGCGTTAGGCTTACCTACGCCCAGGTGGTCCCAATGGGCGGTGTATAATACATATTCGCCCGGTTGAGAGCTGCCTTTAAGTGTGCCGATAACGTTGTGCGATGTAGAATACTTTAACTGGTTGTTGATGGTTAAAGTAACTGATTGCTTAAGCGGGATGGCCTTAAAATCTTTTTTACGGGCCAGGGCGCGGAAATCGCCGGTTATGCCCACTTCAGCTAAAAGTTTTTTACCCATATCTTCGGTGATCCAGCCTTCAACCTTGCAGCGGTTCATATGCTTGTCTTTTTGCTGCAGGTAAAGTTTGGCGCCTGTGTTACTGTTGGATACCACTTCCCATCCATAACTTGCAGGTTCTTTTTGGTGGATGATAAGCACGCCTGCAGCACCCTGGCGCGCGGCTTCCTCATACTTGTAAGTCCACCTGCCGTAGTAGGTCATGGTATCGCCTTTGAAAAATGTAGGATCGCCGTTTTTAAATCCCGGATCGTTCACCAGTACCACAACCGTTTTCCCTTTAACATCAAGTCCGGCATAATCATTCCAGTGATATTCGGGAGCAACAACGCCATATCCCGCAAAAATCAGCGGCGAATTTTTAAGCGCTACCGAATCAACCTCGCGGCGGCTGAATGTTACGAAATCTGTGGTGGCATGCAGGCTGAGCGGCGTTTTACCGCCAGTTATTTCCATGGCAGGGGATGGGGTACTGGTGATCTGCACCATGGGCACATCCTGGAAATAACTGCCATTGTTGCCCGGTTCGAGCCCGGCCAGTTTAAACTGCTCCGAAATGTATTTAATCGCCTTGTCTTCGCCGGCGGTGAAAGGTTTGCGGCCCATCATGGAATCATTGGCTAAAGCCGAGATATATTTTTTTATTTCGGCAGCGGTAATAGCTTTTTCGGCCGGCACGCTTTTATTATTCTGGCAGCCTGCTAAAATGGCAAGGCCACCAATAAGCATCAGGTATCGGTGTTTGATTTTCATATGATGTGAGTTTTCGGGAAAGGATCGAATTTACGCAAATCCCGGTCAATTATCCAATCATTGAAACGTTGAAGAAATTTAAGACACGAATTTTATGGGAGAGATAGCAATTCGTGTATAATTACTGCTTTAGTTCCGGTCTGCATAGCCGGATAACCTGCCAGGCCACTTCCGCACTTGATAATGCTACCAAAGCAAATATAGCCGCCGAAAGGGCCTTCGGTGTTGAGCTTAATGCCCCGCCCAGCGCTACGCTGTAAACAATAAATGGCAGCAGCAAAACCAGGCACAGGCCGGTAACACTAAGCGGGATGCGGAAAGGCCGCTCTTTCATCGGCTCCTTGACGCGGAGTTTTACGAGGGCGATATACTCTAAAGAAAGCCCCGCGCCGTAAACGGTTACATCAATGATGAGCAGATCGGCAAAAGTCCACAATACCATAAAACTTACTACTATGGAGCAAATGATGATGGAAATAAAAGGTGTTTTAAAACGCGGGTGCAGTTTGTTAACACCTTTTGGGAGTAAATTATCTTCAGACATCACCTGCGGTACTCGTGATACCGATAACAATACAGCGGTATAGATGCCGAGGGTACTGGCCATACCGCCCGCTGCTACTACTATACCCAGCCAGTGCCCGCCAATCAATACGCCTAATGCAGGAAACCCATTTTCGGTTAATGTATCGTGGTTAATGCCCGATTGTTGGGCAACCCAAATGGCAAAAAAGTATACCACCATTACCAGCGCGAAAGCTGTAAAAATTGAAATAAGATATGAGCGTACGGGTTTTTCAACTTCTTCGGCATAGGTGGTTACATTATCCCAGCCCAGGCAGTTCCACATTACCGTGTACAAAGCCATACCAAACGACGGAAAGCTAAGTCCTTTTAATGATGTTGTGGGAATGTGCATTGGCCCGCTGTGGTGATAAATACCTAATGCTATCATTAATATAATGGGCGCAAGTACAGCTGCGCTTAAAAACAGCGATACCCTACCCACCGGCATAATGCCTAAAATATTTAACCCGGCTGATGCCCAGATGATCACCAAACAAACCGGGATCTGAAAATCCAATAATTCGGGGAAAAAGAAACCGGCGTATTGTACAAACAGCACAGGGTAAATGGCAAGGTCGACAAAAGTATAGAGCCAGGTCCACCAGCCCTCAATAAAACCCCAGTGGGTACCGAGGGCATATTTTACCCATTTGTAATAGCCGCCGGTAACAGGCATCATGCTGTTAAGCTCAAGCACGGTAAATATGGCTGGCACATCCCACATTAACGGGGTTATGAGCAGGATTATCAATGCCCCATGATTGCCTGCATAACTTAATAGCGGCTCAAGGCCGTAAGGGCCACCGGATACAGTAAAAAAAATAACAGCGACAAGCTGTATAGGGCGTATTTTTTTTAATGAGGTTGCAGAGGGCATAAGCTATAAAAATATAACTTATGTGTTAATATTTTAATTTTTTTGTTGACGGGGATATTCTAAAATGCTAACCTTTCACCGTCATGCTGAGTGTTTAAATCCGTGGCCTCTGAAGGTGAAATGACATCTGTGTTCACGTCATTGCTGTAAGGAATGAAGCAATCCCCGACAGGCTGGTAACGGGCTTCATTAGTATTTGACTTACATCGTCGCGCTCTTGGCCGCGCGGGGCCAGTTACTTTTGTCGCCACAAAAGTAACCAAAAAGGCTTGCAGCAGAGAGGCTTCTTTGCGCACAACCTGGCCCCATAGCCCTCGGCGCGGCCTTCACCCTGCAAAACGAACAGAACCACGGGCTGCAATTATTTTGCCCCGACTCGCACGCAATGCCTCCGCTTCTGCAAAAACTTGCTATGCCCCTGCAGCCGCACCGCCCAGCATCGTTCTGCTCGTTTTCACCCGAAGCTGATCTGCTGCGAAAAACCACATTTTTTTTCTTGTCATGGGTAACTTGTTTCAGCACCCCACACGCTAAGTAGCACGTTTGCCAGGCAATCGGCGGCTTGTCCTGTGGGTTCCCGAAACAAGTTCGGGATGACGATTGGAGACGGGCGTTAAACAAGAAAGGCCAGCTTCTCAGCCGGCCTTTTTCCTAAAAAAGCAATGTTATATACTTAACCACTTTTTCCTCACAACCATTTGCTGTTCGGTTGGGCTGTCAACAGTTACAATATTGTATTTAACGCGGTTGCTTTTCAGCAGGGTAACCGGTAAGGTCATAGCTTGCCCGTCGCGGGTTACAGTAACTTCAATTTTATCGCCTGGATTTTTACCATTAATCATAGTTGCAGCATTAGTAACCGGCGTGCCGTCGATAGCGGTGATCTCGTCGTTTACGTTAATGCCATCTATGTAAGCCGCAGTACCACGCTGTACACCGGTTACAATGATTTTTTTGTTGCCTGTTGTTGCAGTAGTAATGCCTAAGGCAGCATCGTTTTTATCGGCCAGCTCATCAACCACTTTGTAGCCGGCATAACCTAAATATTTATTATAATCAACCGGGGCTAAACCGTTGATGTATTTGGCATAAAAATCATCAAGTTTTTTGCCTGCAAATTTTTCAAAGGCAGCTTTAAACTCAGCATCGGTATAACCGCGCTTTTTGATTTTATAATACTGGGTGTACATGTACTTCATGGCATCATCTAACGAGTATTTGCCTTTGCTGTTGTTGATGATCTCCAGATCGAGCATCATACCAATGATTGCCCCTTTGTTGTAGTATGAAATAGTAGTATTGTTAGAGTTTTCGTTAGGGCGGTAAGCCTTAATCCAGGCGTCAAAGCTTGATTCGGCAACGGTTTGTACATTTTTTCCGGGTAGGTTTTCCAGAACATTGAACTCGCCCTCCAAAACATCAAAATAATTCTGAACCGGGAACAACTGCGTGCGGCGAACGATGATACCCTGGTAGTACTCGGTAAAACCTTCGGCTATCCACAAGTTGGTAGTATAGTTTTCATTGTCATAATCAAAAGGGCCTAACACAATCGGACGCAGACGTTTCACGTTCCATAAGTGAAAATGCTCGTGCGCAACCAGGCCTAAAAAGCTTTGGTAGCCTTTATCGTTAGTGTAGTTATCGCGGGAGGCTCCTAAAACTGTCGAGCTCAGGTGCTCCAAACCACCACCATTACGTTGGCGGTTATGTACAATAAATACATAGTGTTTATTGGGGTTTTCGCCAAAAACGGCCGCTTCCTGGTCTACAATTTTGTGGATATCGGTTTTTAATTTTTCCTTATCGTAATTGCCGCCGCCATACATGCAAATCTCATAATGAACGCCTGATGCGTCAAAGCCAAAAACATCCTGGTTGCCCACTTCAATAGGCGAATCGAACAGGATATCAAAATTGGGCGATAAACGTGTAAAAGGATCATTATTTACCATTTCCAAACTGGTTGAAACTTTATCCCAGTTTTTATATGGTTTAATGTGGATAACAGCGGGTGAATGCTGCATATTGGCCGGGTAAACAAAGATGCCGGTGGTTGAAAGGAAGGCATGCGATACATCGATAAAGCTGGTGCGAACAGATAGTTCAAAGGCATAAACCCTGTATTTTACAGTTACTGATGAAATTCCTTTTGTAACAATTTGCCAGGTATTCTTATTGATTTTGGGTGCCGCAACTGGTTTGCCACTGGTTTCGGCGCTCAATGATTCGATGTTTTTTGCGAACTCGCGCACCAGGTATGAGCCGGGTGTCCATACCGGCATTTTGAGCTCAAGGGTGTTTTGCTGAAGGTCGGTAATATGCATTTCAATATCAGCATAATGGGCCTGGGCCTCAGGAAACGAAACATTGTAGGTAATCTGAGCGTTGGCGGTGGCCTCGCTGATGGTAGTACTCATAATAAAAAGCGTTAAAAAAAATAGCGTGCGTAGGTTGGTCAGTTTCATGGCCGCAATTTATAAAATATTATATAATCAGTTATGTATGTGGCGTTACAGCGCCCTAAACACCGTTGTAAAATGGTTGATACATGCAACTATTGTTGATATTATGCTATTAGTTTTACATCGATTTTTAAGTAAATGGAACTGATTGAACCTATTTCGCGCAAGCTGATACGCTTAGGTAAACTGTATCTGAATGTACTGGTAAAGCATACCATTCACCTGGATGTTACCCGGTACCATTATATACTTTCGCTCATTTACTTTCATGACGGGCAACTTACCCAAAACGCGCTGGCAAACCTGCTGGGCAAGGATAAATCGGCCATGGTAAGTATCATTAACCTGCTTACCGCAAAAGGCTTTGTTTACCGCGAAAACAACCCGAACGACAGGCGGCAGCAATTGCTCCGCGTTACCGATAAGGCAAAACTGGCCGTTCCGCAGATCATCGAAACGTTTGAAGTCATCAACGCAGATATTACCGAAGGCATATCCGAAGCCGATATGCAGGTATTTGAAAGCGTACTTACCCGCATGCATAAAAATTTAAAACCATTGATATCACCCGAAACAACCCTACAAGCTAAATCACACACGGATTAAACAAAGTATGAAAACGAAATATATTATTTACACGGCGCTGGCCCTGCTGGTTGCCTATTTAATTTACAATAAATTTTTTAGCGAAGGGGCAAAGAAATCGGCCGCGGCTATGGCGTCGGGAAAGGGTGATAAGAAAAAAAGCGGCAGCCCGGTAGGAGTTAAAGTAATGATAGTTAAAGATACTGCCGTAAACAACATTATTGATATTACCGGCACCATTGATGCCAATGAAAAGGTAAGCCTGATAAGCCAAACAGCAGGTAATATTACCGGGATCTATTTTAATGAAGGCACTAAAGTAACAAAGGGCCAGTTGCTGGTTAAAGTCTACAACCAGGACCTGGAAGCATCGTTGCAGCAAAACCAGTACCAGGTGGCATTGGCAAAGCAACAGGAAAGCCGTAACCGCCAGTTGCTTCAAAAAGAAGCCATAAGCCAGGAGGAATATGATACTTCATTAACATCATTAAACTCGTTAAAAGCTGCCGCAAATGTAATTAAGGCACAAATAAGCCGTACCGAGATCCGTGCGCCCTTTTCGGGGACTATCGGTTTAAGGAATGTGAGCCCGGGCAGTTACCTCTCGCCATCATCGCCCATTGCCGATCTGGTTAATATCGATCCGGCAAAAGTAACTTTTGCCGTACCCGAAAGGTACCTTTCTATACTTGGCCCTGGCAGTAAGATCAGGTTCAAGACAGAAAGCTCGATGGAGAGTTTTGTGGGTACAGTGTATGCCATTGACCCTTCAATTGATGCCAGTTCACGCACTATTACTGTGCGCGCTAAGGCACCCAACCCTAAAGGGATCCTTACCGCGGGCAGCTTTGCCAAGATCAATTTAACGCTTGATCAAATTCCTAAAACCATTTTGCTACCCACCGAAGCGGTTATTCCCGATTTGAAAAGCAGCCTGGTTTGGATCTACCACAATGGTAAGGCCATGTCAAAACCGGTAAAAACAGATCTGCGTACCGATACAAAGATCCAGGTAATTGAAGGCTTAAAGCCTGGCGATAGTGTGGTAGTATCGGGCCTGATCCAAATGCGGCCAAAAGTGCCTTTGAAAATTTTAAAAGTTATTAAATAAACCAATATGAGTTTATCCTCAGTAAGTATTAAGCGGCCGGTATTGGCAACAGTAATGTCTGTGGTTATTGTTGTATTTGGTATTATCGGCTATAAGTTTTTGGGCGTGAGGGATTTTCCCTCGGTCGACCCACCCATTATTTCGGTGTCAACCAGTTACTCCGGTGCCAACGCCGATGTAATTGAATCGCAGATCACAGAGCCGCTTGAAAAATCTATCAACGGTGTGCCGGGCATCCGTAACATATCGTCAACCAGTTCGGTTGGGCAAAGCAACATCACCGTTGAGTTTGACCTTGATGCCGACCTGGAAACCGCTGCAAACGACGTGCGCGATAAAGTGGGCCAGGCCCAGCGCCAGCTGCCGCAGGATATTAACGCCCCGCCGGTAGTAACCAAGGCCGATGCCAGCGCCGACCAGATCATTACCCTTACTGTGAGCAGTGACACCCGTAACATAAACCAGCTGGATGATTATGCGGAAAATGTGCTGCTGGAAGGCTTGCAAACCATCCCCGGCGTAAGTACCATTAACGTACAGGGACAGCGTCAGTATGCTATGCGCCTATGGATAGACCCTACCAAGCTTTCGGCACTTGGCGTTACAGCTACCGACATTGGTGCGGCTTTAGCTAAAGAAAACGTAGAGTTGCCTGCCGGTAAAATTGAGGGTAATAATACCGAAGTTACCATCAGGGCTTTGGGCAAACTGGCAACGGAAAAAGATTTTAACAACCTCATTATCCGTGCCGACAGCAACAGGGTGATTAGGCTGAGCGATATTGGTTATGCTGTGTTGGGCTCTGCAAACGAGGAAACCATATTTAAAGAGTCGGGGGTGCCGATGGTTGGTCTGGCATTGGTACCGCAGCCGGGTGCTAATTATGTACAGATAGCCAAGGATTTTTATACCCGTTTAGAACAGATTAAAAAAGATCTTCCGCCTGATATTTCGGTAAAAGTGGCTTTGGATAATACGAGGTTCATTAACCAGTCGATATCTGAGGTGCAGGAAACGCTGATCGTGGCCTTTGTACTGGTGGTAATTATCATCTACCTTTTCTTTCGCGATTGGCTGATCGCTTTCCGCCCGCTGATAGATATCCCGGTATCATTGATCGGTGCGTTCTTTATCATGTATATCTTTGGGTTCTCTATCAATATCTTAACCCTTTTGGGGATAGTACTGGCAACGGGCCTGGTGGTGGATGACGGGATTGTGGTAACAGAAAATATCTATAAAAAGGTAGAGGCTGGCATGGCTATCCGTAAAGCGGCATTTGAAGGTTCGGCCGAGATCTTTTTCGCGGTAGTATCTACATCAGTTACGCTGGCAGCTGTGTTTTTGCCTATTGTGTTTTTACAGGGTTTCACCGGCCGTTTGTTCCGCGAGTTTGCGGTAGTGGTAGCCGGCGCTGTGTTGATATCGGCATTCGTGTCCCTGTCATTGACACCGATGCTTAACGTTAAGCTGATTCGCAAAAACCAAAAGAAATCGAAGTTTTATGAAAGAACGGAGCCGTTCTTCATTAATATGACCACTTCATATACCGAATCGCTCATTAAGTTCATGAAGCGCAAATGGGTATCATTTGCCATTCTTGGGGCATCTTTGGTTATTATCGGCATCCTGGTAAAAGTTATCCCATCTGAGCTTGCCCCGCTTGATGATCGTAGTTTGCTCCGTTACAGCGTTACCGGTTCGGAAGGCGCAACCTATGAGTACATGACCCGGTATATGGATAAGGTATCTAACCTGGTTGCAGATTCAATTCCGGAGGCCAATGTTAACCTTGAAATTGTTTCGCCATCATTTGGCGGCGGCGGTGCTTCAAATACCGGCTTTGGCAGGGTAGGGCTGGTTGGTCCGGATGAACGAAAACGAACCCAGCAGGAACTTGCCGACTGGCTGAATGGTAAACTACGCAAAATGCCCGATGCGCGTGCCATTGTGGTGCAGGAGCAAACTATCAGTGGCGGTGGTTCCGGATCAAAAACATCGTTGCCGGTGCAGTATGTTATCCAAAACCAGGATTTTGAAAAGATCCGTAAAGTGCTGCCGACCTTTTTTGCCGAGGTGTCAAAAAGCCCGGTTTTCCAGGGAACGGATGTTAACCTCAAATTTACTAAACCCGAGTTGCGCGTGGTTACCGACCGTGAGCGTGCCCGTGACTTAGGTGTTTCGGTTGATGATATTGCCCAAACGCTGCAATTATATTATAGCGCAGGCCGGCTCGACTACTTCCTGATAAACGGTAAGCAATACCAGGTAATAGCACAGGTTGACCGCGCTAACCGCGATCAGCCGCTTGATCTGAAATCAATTTATGTGCGCAGCTCAAAAGGGACGTTGGTTCAGCTGGATAACGTAGTTAAAACATCCGAAGGCGCCACGCCTCCGGCCATTTACCATTTTAACCGTTATAAATCGGCAACACTTTCGGCCGGTCTTGCTCCGGGTTATACTGTAGGCGATGGTATCAAGGAGATGGACAGGATCTCCAAAAGCTTACTTGACGATACATTTAGTACCGCGTTAAGCGGCCCCTCACGTGACTATGCCGAAGGTTCGTCAAACATTCTTTTTGCTTTTGGCTTTGCCTTGCTGCTGATCTACCTGGTACTGGCGGCCCAGTTTGAAAGCTTTATGGATCCGCTTATCGTGATGCTTACCGTTCCGCTGGCTATTTCGGGTGCGTTTTTATCACTGTGGTTGTTTAATCAAACCCTCAATATTTTCAGCGAGATCGGGATCATCACCCTTGTAGGGCTGGTAACTAAAAACGGTATTCTTATCGTAGAGTTTGCAAACCAACGGATGGAACAGGGCGTAGCCAAATACGAGGCAGTTATTGAAGCGGCAACCGCGCGTTTACGCCCCATATTAATGACCAGCTTAGCCGTGGTGCTTGGATCTGTACCTATTGCGTTTGCGCTGGGCGCCGGTGCAAAAAGCCGTGTTTCATTGGGGATTGTGATTATGGGGGGGATGCTGTTTTCATTGGTGTTAACCCTTTACATCATCCCGATGATGTACCTGCTGCTGGCTGCTAAAACCCGTAAAGACCATGACCACGATCCGGAGGATATGGCTGCTGAAGCGGAAATGGCCGAAGCTGCCCGTCACCCGCACCATCAAGAACCTAAACTGATCGAAAACTTGTAACATAATATGATGATCAAGAAAATAGCCTGCCTGGTTTGTTGTTTCGCTATGATATCAACCATGGCTTTAGCCCAGCAGGAAGCGCCCTTACTTACTTTAAAAGACGCGGTTGAAATAGCGTTGAAAAACAACTATAATATCAAGTTGTCGCAAAACAACTCAACCATAGCATCAAATAATGTTACACTTGGTAATGCCGGGATCTTGCCGGTGGTTACCGGCGACTTTAATGACAATAACAGTCGCCAAACAACCAAGCAAACCCGTAATGATGGTACGGTTAACAATATCCGCAATGCCAAAAACTCCAATAATAATTATGGGGTAAACCTTAACTGGACAATTTTTGATGGCTTCGCCATGTTTGCAAATTATGATCAGCTAAAGCAGATGGATAAACTGGGTGTGCTGCAATTACAGGATACCGTACAAAGAACAGTGGCCAGCGTTATCGATACTTATTATAATTTGATCAGCCAAAACGAACAGATCAAGGCATTAAAAGGAGCTATTGATATTTCCCGCACGCAGTTGCGCATTGCCAACGATAAGTTTGCTGTAGGAAGGGCTTCGCGATTGGAAGTGTTGAATGCCCAGGTAAACCTGAATACAGATACCGGTAACCTGGTGATCCAGTACCAGCAATTCAAGACAACCAAAATACAACTTAATCAGTTACTGATCCGCGATCTGCAAACCGATTTTTCTGTTGCCGATACCATTGTAATTGATGAAAAGCTTGCGCTGGCCGATGTGCTTAACAACGCGCAACTGCAAAATCCGGCGATATTATCGGCACAAATAAACCAGCGCCTGGCCGAGATCAATCTTAAACAGGTGCGCGCTACACGGTATCCGCAGGTGGGGGTAACATCGGGATATACTTTTACCAACAGCAAAACACCGGCAGGGTTTACCTTGTCGCAAAATGTACATGGCTTTAATTACGGCCTCACGGCAAGCATCAACATTTTTAATGGCTTTAACCAAAACAGGCGCGAAAAGAATGCCAAGATCCAGATTGATAATGCCGGCATTGCTGCTAAACAAACCAAACTGGATATTGAAAGCCAGATCAACAGCTTATTTGTAGCATACCTTTCGGGGCTTGACCTTGTAAAGCTGGAAGAAGCCAATGTAAACCTTAACAAAAAAAACCTGGAGATTACGCTTGATAAGTATAAGTTAGGCAATATTACCCCGCTTGAGGTAAGGGAAGCACAGCGTAACTATCTTGACGCGCAATCAAAATTCTTTGCCGCGCAATACCAAAGTAAACAGGCCGAGATCATGTTAAAACAGATAACAAACAGTATTAACATCAAATAAAAAATATTTTAATAGTAAGTTTAAAAACTTATTTTTGAATCATGACCGCGCCTTTCAAAACCTGTATGCTTATTGATGATAACTACATTGATAGCTTTATAACGCGCCGGGTTTTGGAAAGCAGCAACTTTGCCGAAAATATTATTGTGCGTCAATCGCCAATGGAGGCCATTGAATCGTTAAAAAGCGGATCGGTAAACCCCGACGTTATTTTTTTAGATATCAGGATGCCAATGATGACGGGGTTTGAGTTTCTGCACGAATTTGCCGGTTTGGACATTGCTAAAAAAGGAATAAAAATATATATGTTATCGTCATCGCTTGATCCTACCGATATCAGGAACTCGGAAGATAATAAGCATATTACCCAGTTTATCCATAAGCCACTTACTGTTAAAGCGCTTGAAGAAATTTGTCAATGATCTTAGTTGCAGATAGCGGATCATCAAAAACCGATTGGCTGCTGACCGTTTCAGACCAGGAAAGCCGCTCATTCCTTACCGCGGGATTAAACCCCTATTTTTTAACCGAAAAAGAGATAGCACGTATTGTACTGGACCAGGCCCCTGAAATGGTAGCATTTGCTTCCGAGATTTCGGAGGTTTACTTTTTTGGTGCAGGGTGCAGCAGCCCCGACAGGCATGAGATTGTATCAAATGCCCTGAGCACACATTTTAATAAAGCTTATATCAGCGTTGACAGCGACCTGCTGGGTTGCGCTTATGCAACCTGTGGCCAGGAAAAGGGTATTTGTTGTGTAATGGGCACCGGCAGTAATATCTCTTTTTTTGACGGCGAGGAAATTTACGACGGACAGCATGGCCTTGGTTTTGTTTTGGGCGATGAGGGCTCAGGCACCTGGTTTGGCAAAAAGCTGATCACTGATTTTTTATATGGTAATATGCCGTATGATATCAGCCAGAAGTTTGATAAGGCTTACCACCTGAACAAGGAGATCGTGATCAAAAATGTGTATCAAAAGCCTAATGCCAATACTTACCTGGCATCGTTCAGTAAGTTTGTAAGTGAAATAAAAGCCACCGAATACGGCCACTCCATGCTGGTTGACGGTTTGGTTGAATTTATTGAAACCAATATCAAATCATACCCTGAGTATCATAAATATAAATGCCACTTTGTTGGCTCCATAGCTTATTCATTCTCCGAAGAACTTATTTCATTATGCCACTTGCACGGCGTAAAGACCGGCAAGATCATCAAACACCCCATCAATGACCTGATGGCCTTTATCCTGAAAAGGAATGAAATGGCAACGGAGGAGTAGGCTGAATTATACCCGCGACAAAATTAAAACCGGGTCATGCTGAGTGTTTAAACCCGGAGGCCTCTGAAGGTTAGATGACAAAGAGGGCCTGTCATACTGAGTGTTTAAATCCGTGGCCTCTGAAGGTGAAATGACATAGATTTGCTGAACCGTGCAGTGTGGCCGACCGAGTTATAGTGCTTATTGCCTGTTGCTGAGTATGGTTCCGAAGCAAGAGTCTGAAGGTATGGTACGATCCCTTGTGTGGGTGATTTGTCCGATGGGTAGCCTGTCTTTTCTTTAAACTCCTTCGGGCACGGTTTAAAAAGCGTTATAAGTATGGAAAAGATGCATTTTCATGCGGCAGGTATAGATATTGGAGCCCGCAAGGTATTTGTGGGTCTTGAAGGCCAGCCGGTTCGTTCGTTTGAGACTTTCACCAGTGATCTGGTATCACTTAAGAACTATTTATTGGAGCATAAGGTAAGTACAGTGGCAATGGAAGCCACAGGAGTATACTGGTATGTACTTTACGATATTCTTTTAGATGGGGGATTGGATGTGTGGCTTGTTGACGGAAGACAGACGCGCCAGTTACCAGGCAGGAAAACAGATGTAAAAGATTGTCAGTGGATACAGCAATTGCATAGTTATGGCTTGCTGAACCGCTGTTATGTATCCGAAGGTCATATCAAAGAATTGCGTAGTTATCAGCGCCTTCGTGAGGATCATCTTCGGAGTGCGGCCATGCATGTTCAGCACATGCAGAAGGCCTTAATAGAAATGAATATCCGTTTGCCGGAGGTATTAAGCCAGGTCCATGGAGTAAGCGGGATGGCGTTAATCGATGCGATACTGCAAGGCGAGCGAGATCCTGATAAGTTGTTTTCACTTTGCCATAAAAAGATCAGGGAGAATAAAGGGGAAGAGCTATTGAAAGCCCTGCAAGGTCATTATACAGCGCAAGGGCTTTTTGCATTAGGTCAGGCCTATAAGGCTTATGGTTTTTATCAAGGTCAGATAATGGAATGCGACAGCCAGATTGATAGTGTTTTACAACGGATCAACAGGGATAAGAACCTGCCGCCGGGAATAAGCGAAGGAAAACGCAAGGCGATCCGTCACAACAAACCTCATATCAACAACCTGGGAGATCATCTGTTAAAAATATTTGATGGTAAGGATGCAACTAAACTTCCGGGTATTACAGATTACAACTGGTTACAGTTATACACAGAGGTGGGTTCGGATCTTAGCCGATGGCCAAGTGAAAAACATTTCACAAGCTGGCTTGGTTTATCTCCCGGCCAGGATCGTTCAGGGAAAAAGAACAAAAGTAAAAGTAAGGGTAAACCGGCCGTCGGGCAAATATTCAAACAAATGGCCCATGGATTATTGAACAGCAAGTATATCGGCTGGGGTTCATTTGCAAGAAGATTAAGAGGCAGAAAAGGTCCGGCAATAGCTATTAAAGCAACAGCCAGAAAACTGGCCGCTCAATACTGGCGTTTAATTGTAAAAGGAGCCGACTTTGTGGAAAAAGGGCTGCAAGCCTATGAAAATATCATTAAGAAACAGAAACAAAGGCGATTAGAAAAACTCGCCTTTGAATTAAATAGGGAACTTGTACCTGCTTAAATTATTATGTCATGGGTAGCCTGTCGAAGACTCGTGCGCAGAGGCCTGCCCGCCATACTTCGACAGGCTCAGTATTACACCCCCTTTTTTAAGTTGTCATAGGTAGCTTGTCGAAGCATGGTGGGCAGGCCTCTGTGCGCGAGTCTTCGACAGGTTCAGACTGACAGGCCCTTTTTCGTTTATTTTACCTTCAGAGCCTCCGGATTTAAAATAACTCAATATTTCACCAGTCCTAACTTGTCATGGATAATCGTGTCGTTGGGCTTACAAGTCTGTCTTTAACCCTCGCCAGCATATTTACCCCCCCCCTTCATTTGTCATCCCAGCCTAATAAAAATTAATTCAGGAATGATTGTTCCAAAATGGGTTTATATTTGTGGAACGATTGATCCAAATTAAATTAATCTTCCAGAAAATGAAAAAATTAGAAAACAAGGTTGCAGTAGTAACAGGAGCTTCAAAAGGTATTGGCGCAGGTATAGCTAAAAGTCTGGCTTCGGCAGGTGCTGCAGTAGTAGTAAATTATGCATCAGATAAAAATGGTGCTGATAAAGTAGTGGCCGAAATTACCGCCGAAGGCGGCAAAGCTATCGCCGTACAAGGCAGCGTGGCAAAGAAGGCCGACGTTGATCGCCTTTTTGCAGAAACAAAAGAGGCTTTCGGTGGTGTTGATGTTTTGGTGAACAATGCCGGTGTATATCAGTTTACACCGATAGAAGCTGTAACCGAAGAAGAATTTCACCGCCAGTTTGATATCAATGTACTGGGCTTATTGCTTGCTACCCAGGGAGCGGTAAATAGCTTTGGCGATAAAGGCGGCAGCATAATCAACATAAGTTCAACTGTAACTCGTATTACTCCTCCACAAAGCGCTATCTATACCGGTACCAAAGGCGCGGTAGACTCTATTACCCAGGTATTGTCAAAAGAGCTTGGTCCTAAAAAGATCCGTGTGAACGCCATTAATCCGGGCATGGTCGAAACCGAAGGAACACACACCGCAGGTTTTATCGGCAGTGATTTTCAAGCACAAATTGAAAGCACCACACCGCTTGGCCGTATCGGTCAGCCGGATGATATTGCACCTGTTGCCGTATTCCTGGCATCCGATGATTCTCGCTGGTTAACCGGTGAAATTATCCTGGCCAGTGGCGGTGTGAGATAATCATGCCTGTAAAACCCGGTTAACGTAAACGGGGAAGGGTATAACTAAACAATTAATTAAAAATGAATAGCTTTGCCCAAAACGGGTAAAGCTTTTTTGTTATGGCACGAAGTAAAGATTTTGATGAAGCCGAGGTATTGAGCAAGGCCGTTTGCATTTTTTGGCACAAGGGCTACAATGGCACGTCTATGCAGGATTTGGTTGACGGCCTTGGCATAAGCCGCTCGAGCTTGTATGATACTTTTGGTGATAAACACGCTTTATATATTAAAGCTTTGGATAGCTATCAAAAGGCGGGTGGAAACCAGATGTGTGATATTATCAATAATTCAGCATCGGCCAAAGAGGCTATACAAAAGCTTTTAGAGCTTACCATGCGCGATTTGCTAAACGATGAACAACGTAAAGGCTGTTTCATGGTAAATGCCGAAATTGAACTGGCATCGCTGGATGCTGAAGTTAAGAATGTGGTATGCCGAAATGAGCAGCAGTTTGAAGATGCCATTCTTCAGGCTATAAAAAAAGGGCAGGACAGTGGTGAGATCCGTAGCCCTCAGGATTCCCTGGCATTGGCCCGGTTCATCATGAATGCGGTAAGAGGCATGCAGGTATCAGCTAAAGCCACAGCCGATAAGGCTTTTTTTGATGATATTATAAAAACCACCCTTTCTGTACTTGATTAACAGCCTTTAAGTTGGCCTCCTAAGCTGTTAACGTTTGTTTTTTCCTCAATCTCATCCCCAGTAAAAACACAATGCCAAGCCCTGCCAATACGCTGCCGGCTTGCGGAATATAATCGCCGTGTTTAACATAAAATGTGAGCTCACTATTAAGGTTGATATCTTGCTTGATCGAGGTTTTAACCCACCATTCTGTATGTTTAACCGCATCGCCGCGCTGGTTGATAAACCCGGAAATACCGGTATTGGCCGATTGACAAACCCAGCGGCGTGTTTCGATAGCCCGAAGTTTGGCATAATCTAAATGCTGGTCTTTACCCGATGTGTTTTCCCACCAGCCATCGTTAGTAATAATAGCGATAAACTGAGCACCCTTTTTAACAGAGCGGGCAATGTAACCTCCCCATATCGATTCATAGCAAATAACCGGATCAACCCCGATGCCGCTTTGCGAATAAAGCACTTTTGCATCTTTTTCGGGAGCATAGTTGCCGGTAGCACCGCCTAAATGTTCAAATACGGGTTTCAGGAATGAAAGTGAATTGCCGAAAGGCAATGACTCGGCCCCGGGCACTAATCGCGATTTGTGATAGGTTTGAATCCTGTCGCCATTTTCAATATTGAGGGCTGTGCTGTAAAAGTCGGCAAACTGGTCGCCGCCCCATGGTGATGGAACTGCCGTTGGTGTTGCCCTGTTGTTATATAGCCTGTATGTTTCGGCGCCGGTAACCAGGTTGCCATTAGGGTATTTCCGTAAAAAAAGCTGGGCCTGCTTAATAAAATCATTTTGGCCTATCTGTTCTTCGTTAATATAAACAGGCGCGGGGATAGCTGTTTCGGGCCAGATAAAAAATTCGGTATTGGGTTGGGCCACCTGTCTTGAAAGCTGGATCAGGATATCAAGCTGTGAAGCCGGGGGAATGGTGCCATCTTTCTCGTACGGATCTATATTGGGCTGGGCAATAACGATGTTTGATGGGTTTACTTCTTCAACATAGTTATGATAAACCGATAATGAATAGCCAAGAGGCGCTGTTACAACAATTAAAATCGCCGTGATTAACGCCATTCTGTGGCGTTTGGTCTGAGCTTCGCGAAGGCTTGTATAAATTAAAAAAGCCAGGATATTTACTACCCAGATCCATAAAGTGCCGCCGTATACGCCGGTATATTCATACCACTGTATCCATTGATGGGCCACGGCAAAGCCATTTCCAAGCGTCATCCACGGAAAGTAGAGGTCCCAGCTTTGATGCAGGTATTCGTACCCGATCCAGAAGCAAACCAGGCCAATTAGTGCAACCCAGCGAGGGGCAACCAATCTCAACCGGTAATACAGCCAGAAAGCCGTTGCCATCAACAACGGCCCAAGCGAGTAGGGGATAAGGGTAATGGGTATGGCCACAATCTCCCCCACTATTTTAAGTGCATTATAAACCCAGTAAACAGATAATGAGTTCCAGATAAAAAAGCCGATGAAAGTTACATTAAATACCCGCCTGCCTTTTTTAGGTTTATCATCATTAATAATGTTTTCAATGGCCAGCAGCATAGGCACAAAGCCAATGAAAAGTAAAAACGTAGTATAAGGGGTAGGCGGCCAGGCTATCCATAAAAGCAAGCCAGATAGTATGGCTAATGGTAGGTTTTTTTTCATGTAGGGTATAATTCTCCGTCGTCATTGCGAGGCACGAAGCAATCCCCAATGAGCAGGTCCGCTCTGTATAGTTTGGGGATTGCTTCGTGCCTCGCAATGAGGGGTTTATTTTTTATTAAATAGATGATGTATAAAACTATGTCATTGCGAGCGTAGCGTGGCAATCGCACGGAAGCAAAGCCGTTCTGTATAGCATGCGATTGCTTCGTTCCTCGCAATGACATACAGGAGGACAATGACTTTACTCTTCTTCCTCATCCCTTTCATATTTCCCTTTTGCCGGTTTAGCCGCTGCGCCGGCCACGCACATCACAAACTCGCCTTTCATGGGGTGCGTTTCAAAGTATTGTTTTACTTCAACTACAGTGCCACGTACGGTTTCTTCAAACATTTTGGTAAGCTCGCGGGATACAGAGATCTGCCTGTCAGCACCAAAATAAGTGGCCATCTCATCCAGTGTTTTTAACAAACGATGAGGCGACTCATATAGTATGATGGTGCGCTCTTCTTCGGCCAAAAACTTATACCGGGTTTGGCGTCCTTTTTTTAGCGGTAAAAACCCCTCGAAACAGAACTTATCAGTAGGGAATCCCGAATTTACCAGAGCCGGCACAAAGGCGGTAGCGCCGGGCAGGCATTCTACAGCGATATTAAACTTCAAAGCCTCGCGTACCAGGAAAAAACCCGGATCGGAAATAGCCGGTGTACCGGCATCCGAAATAAGCGCGATATTTTTCCCTTGCAGCAAGAATTTAATGATCTCGTTGCTCGATTGATGCTCATTATGCTGATGATGTGCAAATACCTTTTGATGGATTTCAAAGTGTTTTAACATGGGAGCAGAGGTGCGGGTGTCCTCAGCCAATATTAAATCCACCTCTTTTAACACGCGGATAGCCCTGAAGGTCATATCCTCCAGATTACCTATCGGAGTGGGAACTAAATATAGTTTGCCTATGGGATTGTTCATGAGTTTTTAGTGGCAGTTGCAGCAGGCAGTTGCAGTTATCTGGTCATGTTTTAAAAAAAACTGCCGCTGCTACTTAAAACTGCTACTTAAAAAATATCTTTGCCTAAAAAATAAAATAATGCTGCAAGTTAGTTATATCCGTGATAACCGGGAACAGGTTTTGGAACGTTTGGCTGTAAAAAATTTTAAACAGCCCCAACTGGTTGATGAAATAATTGAACTGGACGACAAACGCCGCTCCACTCAAACCAGTATGGATAATGTTTCGGCCGAGGCCAATGCAGCTGCAAAACAAATTGGCGAGCTGATGCGTGCCGGTAAAAAAGAAGAAGCTGAAGGCCTTAAGGGCAAAACCGGCGCATGGAAAGAAGAGATCAAAAAGCTTGGCGACCTGCTTACCATTACCGAAGAGGAACTTTACCAGAAACTGGTATTGCTGCCCAACCTGCCACATAGTTCTGTACCCAAAGGCTTAACTCCTGAAGACAATGAGGTAGTATTGGAGAACGGTACCAAGCCTGAGTTGCCTGCCGATGCGCTACCGCATTGGGAACTGGCCGCTAAATACAACCTGATTGATTTTGAACTGGGCGTTAAAATAACCGGAGCCGGTTTTCCAGTATATAAAAACAAGGGTGCTAAATTGCAACGCGCATTGATCAATTATTTTATCGACGAGGCCGAAAAAGCAGGCTATAGTGAGGTAAGTGTACCATTAATGGTGAATGAAGCATCCGGCTTTGGCACATCACAATTGCCGGATAAAGAGGGCCAGATGTACCATGTAGGTGTTGATAACCTGTACCTGATCCCTACCGCCGAGGTGCCTATTACTAACCTGTACCGTGAAGTGATCTTAAAAGAAGATCAATTGCCTGTACGTAACTGTGGCCATACACCTTGTTTCCGTCGTGAGGCAGGTTCATATGGCGCACACGTACGCGGACTGAACCGCCTGCACCAGTTTGATAAAGTAGAGATAGTAACCATTGCCCATCCCGATAAATCATACGAGATTTTGGAGCTGATGAGCAGCCATGTACAAGGCCTGTTACAAAAGTTAGGTTTACCATACCGAGTATTACGCCTTTGCGGTGGCGATATGGGTTTTGGTTCTGCCTTAACTTACGATATGGAAACCTGGAGTGCGGCGCAACAACGCTGGCTGGAAGTTTCATCAGTATCAAACTTTGAAACTTTCCAGAGTAACAGGCTTAAGCTGCGTTTCCGCAATGCCGATGGTAAAACACAGTTAGCACATACGCTAAATGGCAGCGCGCTGGCCCTGCCGCGGATTGTCGCTACTTTGTTAGAGAACAACCAAACCGAAAAAGGAATTAAAGTACCGGAAGTACTTGTGCCTTATACTAAGTTTGAGTGGATTGATTAAATTTTCTTAATTCACCAATAATACACGCGTCATTGCGAGGTACGAAGCAATCCCAGATAAGCAGGTCGTCCCTGCATAGTTTGGGATTGCTTCGTACCTCGCAATGACGTTTTTAATAATATGGCTACCACCCCGCCAATATCAAAGCCAAACCACTTTTTGAAAGCTTTCGTGTTCGGCTCCGATGATATCCCTATATAGTTCAGGCTTCCTGGCCTGGATGTAACGATAGCCACCGGCTTTGGTTAGCTTATCAGGAGTTAGTTCGGCCAAAACTAATTCATTGTCTAATGATCTGCATTCGGCCATAATATCACCGTACGGGTCAATGATCATGGAACAGCCATTTTTTAGCTGATCATCGTCCATGCCTATAGGGTTGGAAAATACAGTATAGATAGCATTATCATAAGCCCGGGCGGGTAACCATTTCATTAACCATTGCCGGCCTTTAAGACTGTCGAACTCTTGCCTAAGTACCTGCTCGTTTGTTCTTTTGTCTTTCCATAATTTCGGGTCAACAAAGCCGGCGCCTGGTCGGGTTGATGGTGTGCACATAGTGACGTGCGGCATAAAAATAATCTGTGCGCCAAGCAGGGTAGTTGCCCGTACATTTTCAATTATATTATTATCATAACAAATCAGTATGCCGCATTTCCATCCATATAAATCAAATACGGTATACGCTGTGCCGGGTAAAAGATGTGGATTAATAAATGGATGCAGTTTGCGATGTTTGGCAATGAGTCCGGTTTTATCAACGCATACATAAGCTTTAAACAGGTTGTCCTCTTTGTCCTTTTCAAACAGACCGGCCAGTATAGCGATGTCATATCGCCGGGCGTACTCGGTTAATGTAGCGATGCTCGCTCCGCCGGGGATTTCTTCGGCAAGCTCAAGCATCTGTGCTTTATCAAGTTTCCGGGCAAAGGTATAGCCTGTTATGGAGCATTCATGAAAAGCGATTGCTTTGGCACCTTGTGCGGCGGCATCGGCAGCCATTTGCTTAATAATTGATAAATTATAGGCTTTATCACCGCTTCTGTTTTCGAACTGGGCAGTGGCGATTATTAGGTTTTCCATACGCTGATCAACTTTTTTTCAAAGCTACCAGAGCCATACCGAAAAGCATTGTAAAAAACCGACAAACGCAATTTTAAACCAACGGCATAAAGTTTATTGCTAAAAGATTGTGATTGGCTTTGTATTGCAGGGGAGTAACGCCTGTGTGTTTCCGGAAAAAGTGATTAAGATGCGCCTGGTCGTAATATCCGCAGGCATAACTCAATGAGTTTAGCTCTTTTATTGAGGTGAGTTTTTGAAGTTGTTTGAGATAGGTTTGAAACTTAACGGCATCAATAAATTTTTTAGGAGAAAGACCTACTTCCTCATTGAATTTGCGCTCAAGTTGCCGTTCGGTTAGAGGTATCATTTTCAGTAGGTTTTGAATGTTGATGATCCCTTTATTTGCATGAATGATGTTTATGGCCTGATCTGTAATGTCTGCACGTTTTCTTTTCGAAGCCATTTTGTTCAACAAAAATTGTTCGGCAATTGCAGCCGCAGCAGGGAGGTTAATGGTGTTTGCAATGCGGTCTTCCAAATCAAGGGCATCCCGCCCGAAGAGGTCTTTTAATGATACGGTATTGTCATTTAGTTCATTTGCGGCTACACCAAGTAAAGACAACAAAGCATTAGGTTGCAAAACCACAATCAGCATAGCCAGTTCACCTGCCGAAATAATATCATTATAGCGGGTTATTTGCCCGTAAACAAAACTGCCGGGTTGCTTGCTTGTAACCGTATGTTGCTGGTTGTATTGGAGTAAGGGGGCTTTAAAATGAAATACAATCCCTGGGTTACCGTCAGAAAACAGACGATAATTCATGGCAACATGCTGAGTATGCGTTATAATTAAATAGTGCTTAACAATACCCGAAAGCAAAGGGTGGGGTGCTATTTGCATTATAATGTTGCTATTGACCTCAATACTTAAAAATATAAAAAAATGTCATTGCGAGGAACGAAGCAATCGCTTGCTATACAGAGCGGCTCTGCTTACGTGCGATTGCTTCGTTCCTCGCAATGACATTTTAGGAAAAGGTTGCGGGTTCAATATTTCCTATAAACATTATAAAGTATATTCAAATCCAGTTGTGTCATTACCGGTGTTTCATCGGTTTGTACAAAGTGACGCTTAAAGGCAACAATGGCTACCGGGAGATTGCTGATATCATAACCGATCAGCTTAAGCGCGGTAGCATAATCGAAATTATCCGGCGGAAGCTCCAGCAACTCTTCTCTCCAAAACCCAAAACCTTTTTGTGCTAACAATTTCCACGGAAATAATGGCCCCGGATCGGGTTTGCGCAGTGGCGCTATATCCTGGTGCCCTATAAAATTGGCCTGCGGAATGTTGTAGGTTTTCTTTAATTGAACCAACAAAGCCAGCAGGCTCTTTACCTGTATATCATTAAAAGGCTCGTGCCCGTTGTTGTCAATTTCGATGCCGATGGAGCAGCTGTTCATATCGGTAATACTGCCCCATTTGCTGATGCCGGCATGCCAGGCCCGCAGGTAATCGTTTAGCATGTGGTAAACCTTGCCGTCTTTACTTACTACATAATGCGCACTCACCTGCGGCTTTACCAGCGTGAATGTGGTGAGGGTTTGTTTAACCGAATCCTGGGCAGTATAATGTATAATGACATAATTGGGCTTACGCAGGTTGAAATTCACGGTACCAACCCATTCCGAAGGGATGGCGCCTCCCGCGCTGTCAACCAGCATGGCAGGCTGCTCGCGGCTTATCACTTCAACCAATGAATCAGTTTGGGTGTGGTATACTTTATTAGTGGCAGCGAACGGTTGTACTTTAGGCGAGCATGCGCTGATGGTGGCTACAACTGCCATAAATAATAAAATGTATATATTTTTCAAACCTTGATTCTCCTGATTAAAGATTCCTCCCTGATGATTTAAACAAGTATACAAAAAACCTTGATCCATTTGATTTAAAGACTTTCTGATTTTATCAGGTAATCCGCAAATCAAGCGAATCAAGGTTCAGATAGCTTATCTCGTTGGAGATAGCCTGTTAGTTTTATATTTTCAGCAGCGTTATATAGCTGTCGACCGTCTGATGACGCCTAACAGAAGCGCGATAACAGCTATTACCAGCAAAATGTGAATCAGGCTGCCGACTGTTGTGAAAAATACACCGATTGCCCATCCTATGATAAGGATAACAGCAATTATATACAGGAGTGAGTTCATAATACGTGTTTTAATTAATGAATTTCATAGATATTAGTATAATAGCCTTGGCATCATAAAAGTTTTAAGAAATTGTTTTTTTGACCTGTAAATACACTCATTTACAGGTTAGGTTATGAGAGGAGGCACCAGAAATGTATCTTTAAACAACACACATCACAAAAACCGATGAAATACATTTTATTGCTTATCTGCCTGCTTCCGGCCGGGCTTGTGTTTGGCCAGTCGAAACTACCTGTGATCAAAGCAACATCAAAAAAAGTAGCGATTAACGATGGCGGGTTTCTGGACAAAAACGCATGGTCGCTTTCGCCAAAAACAAGGCCGGACGTTTATACTGCCGACAGGACACGGGCAATTAAATGGGTTACATTTTATACAGATATAGATTCCATAAGGGTAAAGGTTAAGCCCGGTACAAGGTATAACTTCGTTATCCTGCTTAACGGTAAGGATTCATGTTATACGCAAATAGCAAGCGCTATACCGCCGGCGGATGAACAGGAAGCCCGAATCAGCAAAAACGATACTATTCCGTTTAAACTTACAGCCTACAGCGCCATAGCGGTAAAGGCTGTGATGAATGATACCGACACGTTAAACCTGCATTTTGACCTAAGCTCATTCGATTTTCATTTAACACGGGATGCCATATTAAAAAGGACTAATCTGCTGCCCAATCAGGCTGATGTGTTGGCCGGTAAAGCTAAGCCGAATTTTAATGAAATGAGCAAGGTCCAAAAATTGCAAATGGGCACAGCTGTTTGGCATAGCCAGGAAATGTTATCTACAAACATAACCTCGACTGGAATGGACGGCCGTTTTGGCTGGAACCTGTTTGAGGGTAAACAGGTAGAGGTTGATTATGATAATAACCGTATCATCATCCGCAATAAAATGCCTAAAAACTTAAAAGGTTATGAACGCTCGAAGATTGGGTTTATCCATTCGTTTCTTTATGCTACCGGTACGTTTGAAATAGACGGCAAAAAATACACCGGCAATTTTTCTATGGATACCGGATCCGATCAGTCAGCGATCCTGGATAGCGCCTGGGCTGTTAAAAATAATTTCCCCAGGGATCTTAAACTCATCAAGTCATCCACCATCAGCGATCCGCGCGGGGTAAAATATGAAATGAAGATTGTAGAAACACCACTATTCAGGCTCAATGGATACCCTGTTAGTAATGTGCCAGCCATTATGCTGAGCAATAAAAACCCAATAGGTTTTGAAATTAACTATTTGGGGAACGGTCTTTTAAAACGGTTCAATATGATCCTCGATTTTAAGAATGATTACCTGTACCTGAAGCCTAATAAATTATCTACCTGAAATAGAATTTAGTTTCCGGCAGGTACCGCCCAGCTTTGCCCGTCTAAAACCGGGTTCACATCCATGCTCTCGTATTGAATATTAAGCTTTTGCTGGCCGCTTGTTGTAGCCTCACGATACGGAATGGTAATACCTTGTACCGGCCGAAGATCTGATAGCATGGCGAACAGGGTTTTGTCGCCTACCTTATAGCCGTAAGCTATTAGTTGGTTTTGATTATTTATAGCAAACACGTATTCGTTGCCATTTAACCTGCATTGAACCGTATACATATCATTATCGGGAATTTTTTGAGTATTGATGACCTGCATTTGATCAAGCGATGACCTGCGTAACCCAATAACCCCGGTGTATAAGGCGGTTTTTATCTCGGCAACGTTATTGGCCGGAAGGTCGGACTTGTTGCCGCTGCTCCATTGCCATCCGTTACTGCCTTCGGTTTGTTGCACCGACACCGGTTTGCCGTTTTTCCATATTTCAACGCGTACCTTGCTGTTGGGAATATCAATCAGCTCAACTACTTTTAACCCCGAAACGGAACCTGTTAACCGGGCGGTTTTCAAGGCATTCAGTTTATCGCCCCCATGGACGGCATTGGCTTTTAAAAGCAGGGTTTTTCCATTTGGCACAGCGGCATTGCTTGTATTTGCGGCGGAGTTTTCGGAAGTTTTTTTAGCCGCGGCTGATGATTTGGTATTGTTAGCGGTGGCATTGTCATCATTGTCTACAAAAAATACCCGTCCATCAACTACAGCCATACGGGTTTTACCGCCCATATCACAAAAAAAGCTGTGCAGCTCGGTATGGCCATCGGTATAGGTAAGTGTAAGCACCCCCTTGTTTATTTTATAGGTTCCGCTGCCGTCCCGGCTGCTTGAGCTGCCACCGCCAACATTTTCGCCGGCTACCACTGAACCCGAATAGCGCGAATTGCTAAAATGCCCCTTGCCGTCGAAATTCAATCCCTGTGTGCTTAAAGCGCCTACATAAGTTGTACCATAGGCCGCGCCGCCACCGCCCATAGCGCTGATGAACGAGTAATAGCCCGGAGGTATAATGTTCCCCTGAAGTTTAAACAGTTCATGTGCATAATTGGAAAGGCTTCCATATTTGGTTATGCCATAAACAGACGAGCTTTTAGTATATTTAAGTGTTACCTCCCCTTTAATTATGGTGTAATGCCCGCTTACGCTTGTTTGCCAGTCGGCACTGTTAAGCGAAGAATTGAAAGTACCATCAGGCCTGAATAATATAGCTACGTCAGTTCTGTTCATGCCTCCGCCAAATATCGGACTTGGCGAAAACTCGCATCCGGCATAAACGCCATCTAATTTATCCTGGGCAAAAACATCATCGTAAAAGCAAAATAAAAAGGCGAATAGTGCCAGGAGGAATTGTTTCATAGGGCGTCGGTTTTTTTGTTGGTAAACCGTGTTTGCCGCTTATTGTTTGTGGAAATGCTTTAATTAATATGTAATTAACGTTGGTGCGGCTTAACACTTCTTAATATAAAGTGAAATGTCATTCGACGAGGAACAAGGAGGAGTCTTGTGCGCTACGTTCATCGATTAGCGACAGCACGCTCAAATAAAAAACGGCCGCGAGGAATAATTCCCCCACGACCGCTCTTAAAAAACTAACAAACGTTAAGCTTTTTCGGCTTTTGATGCCTGGTTGATACCGGCTTCGGCAATTTGAGTGAGCAGGCTATCGCAAGTTTTTTCTTCCTGCAGGGTTGAATCAAGCAGTTCGGCCGCATGGTCATAGCCCAGTACGCCAGCCAGCGTGCGGAGGGTGCCATACGATGCTATTTCGTAGTGCTCAATTTTTTGAGCTGCAGAAATAATACCGGCATCACGGGTGATACTGCCTTTTTCGGTTTCTGATATAATTTCTTCACCTTCTTTGATGAGGCCAGCCATCGCTTCACATTTTACAGCCACGGCTTTTTGGCCAATGGAAGCAAATGCATCTTCCAAACGAATCACCTGCCGCTCGGTTTCGGCCAGGTGGCTTTCGATAGCCGAGCGTAATTCATCGGATGTTGCCGCTTTAGCCATTTTAGGCAGTGCTTTTGTAAGATGTTTTTCGGCCCAGTAAATGTCTTTTAATTCGTCAATAAATAATTCATTCAGTGCCGATTCCTGCACATCATTAGTTTGTTCGGGTGTTTTTACTTTAGTAGTTGCCATGATAGATGTTTTAATGTTTTTGTGAGATAAACACTACAAACACAAAGCCAAAACTTATTCTTTTAAAAATAAAATTAATTATTAGGATAATTTAATCGTATTATCTGAAGGATTTTATCTTCTTAAAAAAACAGTTTTCCAAACATTTCCAACCTTGAGTTCTGAAAACAACACACGTTGACTCTTTTTGAGGAATAATTCAATTATCGACTTAAAACTTTCAACTCCGTACTTCCGGCTTCATTAAGCTCCTTTCTTGCTTTTTAAACTGGCCATCAGCTGGTCGTACAAATCGTCACTGCCTGTTTTACGGGGTTTAAGCTTTTTAACTTTGGCGCGTTTACCTTTTGATTTGGCCTCGATGATCCTGAGCAGCTCATCATTATACTCATCTTTAAATTTAGATACATCAAAATCTTCTGCATACTGGTTGATCAGCGTGAGGCCCATATCCAGTTCCTTTTTACTTACATCTATCTTATCGGGCAGGTTAAGATCTCCCGTGTCACGAATTTCCTGTCCAAAGCGGATGCGGGTTACTACCAGTACATTTTTAAGTGGATGAACGATACAAAGGCTTTCGGTGCTGCGCAGTACAAAACGGGCCAGCCCTGCTTTTTTTGATTGCGTAAGTGCCTGGATAAGCAGGGCATAGGCTTTGTTGTTTTTAGTATCGGGCTCGGTATAGTATGATGTTTCGTAAAACATAGGGTTTACATCGGCAATGTCTACAAAGCTTTCAATTTCAATCACCTTGCTTTTTTCGGGCGCTGCATCCTCAAAGTCCTGGTCGTCCATGATCACGTAATCTTCATCAAGCTTATAGCCTTTTACAATTTTATCGTAAGGGACTTCCTTGTGGGTATTTTCGTTTACCCTCTGAAAACGGATGCGTGCATGATCTCGGCTGTCCAGCATATCAAAATCAAGCGAGCTGGTTTGTACTGCCGAATATAATTTAACAGGGATGCTCACCAGCCCAAAACCTATCGAACCTTTCCATATCGATCTCATAACCAAATAAATTAGTGCGTTGTAGTATAACTATTAAAAAGGTAAAGGGTTTGAAGGGAGGGGCGATATATCAAAAGTGGGGGCTGCTTGATTCCTTCCCAGGGGAAGGTGTAGGAAGGGATTTCTTTAAACTGTTTTTATTAACGCAAAGCGAAGAAACCCTTCCCTGCAACCGCGCATTTCAACGTGCCCCCCAGGGAGGGAATTAACTTCACCCCTCAAACAAAACCACCCGCCGGTTTATTTACAAGCATACCAATGGCTTAGCAATTAATTGTAGCCTTACTGTTACACATTAAACTAAACATACGTTACCTTAGTCATAACATCAAATAAAATACACATGAAAAAGCTATTTATCCTTGCCGCACTATTAGCAACTACCATTGGCGCATTTGCCCAAAACGTTGACCTTAGGCGTAAAATTGAAGTTACCGGCATTGCCGAGCAGGAGGTTACTCCTGATATTATAAACGTAACCATATCACTACAGGAATACATGGATGGCAAAAAGCACATTGCCATTAACGATCTGGAAGACCAGCTGGAAAAAGCCGTTAAAGATGCCGGCATTCCATCGTCAGATTTTACGGTGAACAATGTATCTGCCTGGAACAATACCTATCAAAAGAAAAAAGCACCCGACTTTTTGGCCAGCAAACAATACGGCCTGCGTGTGCGCGACCTGAATAAGTTTAACCAGATCATGTCGAAAATTGATCCTAAAGGGATTCAGGCTACCAATATTGAAAGCTACGACTATTCAAAAATGGCCGATCTGAAGCGTGACCTTAAAATAAAAGCCCTGTTGGCCGCACGCGATAAAGCAACTTACCTGTTGGCTGCCCTTGGTGAAAAGCTGGGTGGTGCTATCAATATTACCGAAAGCGATAACAGCAGCTTTCCGCAACCAAGGATGTATGCTGCCAATGTGATGACATTCAAAGCTTCGGCAGATAGCAACGTTGGCGATTCGGATATCAGTTTCAAAAACATCAAACTAAGTTTCCAGATCCAGGCCGTATTTGAGATTGTGAAATAATCGGCTCGTACCCCCAAAGGGGGGTGAAAAAATCTGAAGCCTCCGTTCAAACAAACGGAGGCTTTTTTTTATTATCATGTATAAAAAACTCCCCTTTTAGGGGGCCCGGGGGGCAACATATGCAATGGTTTGGCAGACGCGAAAGCGATAACGTAGATGATGAACGCGGCGGTGGCGGCGGCAGGTTAGCCATTGGCGGTGGCGTACTTGGTATTATAGCGGCCGCTATTTATTTTTTTACAGGGGTCGATCCGTCGGCGCTGCTTAACCAGGTAGCAACCAATCAGCCGGCCCGGCAGGAGCAAACCGTTAATAACGGCCCCGAAGATGAAGGCAAGAAATTTGTGCGCGTGGTTTTGGCCGATACCGAAGATATCTGGACAAAACTGTTTAACGACATGGGCCGTACTTATGAGAAGCCGCGTTTAACCATATTTAGCGATTATGTACAGTCGGCCTGCGGTAATGCCAGCTCGGCAAGCGGCCCGTTTTATTGCCCCGGCGATTCGCGGGTATATATTGATCTTTCTTTTTACGATGAGTTGAAGAACCGTTTCGGTGCCGCCGGCGATTTTGCGCAGGCCTATGTGATAGCGCATGAGGTTGGCCATCATGTGCAAAACCTGTTGGGGATCTCACAAAAAATGGATCAGGCACACTCACGTTTGAGCGAACGCGCATACAATAAGCTTTCAGTAAAACTGGAGCTGCAGGCCGACTTTTATGCCGGCGTTTGGGCGCATTACGAAAAAACCATGAAAAACGTGCTTGATAAAGGTGATATAGAAGAAGCGCTCAACGCGGCCAACGCCATAGGTGACGACCGATTACAAAAACAAGCACAGGGCCATGTAGAGCCCGATAGTTTTACCCATGGCACCAGTGCCCAGCGGATGTACTGGTTTAAAAAAGGTTTCGACACCGGGGATATTAACCAGGGAGATACTTTTGGCAATGGGGATTTGGATTGATTGGTTCAATAGTTCATTGGTGGGATGTGCATTGGGGCAGGGACGAGCTTTGTGGTTTTATAACTTACATCGTCCGCTCTTGGCCGCGGAGGCCAGTTACTTTACCTTAGATGCAAAGTAACCAAACATCAAGACAAAAAAATGCTTCCACCCGCAGGCCATACTCCCAGGCCCGCTTTTTTGTCGGGCCAGCACACTTTTGTTTTGGGTTTGATAACAATATGTCACGGTTCTTATCTTACTCCTTGACTCTTACCGTCTTGCTTCTTGACTTCTAACAGTCTTGCTTCTTTTCCCAAACTGTCAGCAGGTAAGCTTCGGGCGAAAGCGGGCAGAACAATGGTGGGTGGTGCGGCTGCAGGGGCATAGCAAGTTTTTGCAGAAGCGAGGGCCATGAGCGGGCGAAGCAGGGCAAAATAATTGCAGCCCGTGGTTCTGCTCGCTTTGCAGGGTAAAGGCAGGGAAAGGCAAGCGGGCGAAGGCCGTGCGGCGAAGAAGCCTCCCTGCCGACTTGACTTTTTGGTTACTTTTGTGTCAAGACAGACGGCGAAGCCCTCTTGAGCACCTTAAAAAAACAAACAACAGCGAAAAACGTAACAGCCACCCGCGGCAATTGAGCGGGCCAATGTTAGTTAAATACAACTAAATATTATTAAGCGATAGCGCGCACCATGTGCGATTTTTCTCTTGAGAGGAACTGCGGGGGCGATCTGCTTTGATAAGCCAATCGCATAAACACACCCCTGCCATCACACATTTCCATCGCGCCCCCTCTCAAGAGGGGAATGAAGAGGGATTAAAACGTCAGCACCACCTTACCAACTGTCCTCCCACTTTCTAACTGCAAATGTGCATCGGCCATTTGCTCAAACGGAAATACTTTGGATATGTACGATTTAATGATCCCTTTTTGCAGCAAACCGGCAATGGTAGCCATGTTTTCGGCATTGGGTTTTACCCGGGTGTTGTGGCCATTAATGCCCAGTGCATTGGCTTTGGGCGTAACAGTTTCGTTCATGCCCGAAACGATGCTTATAATGGTGCCGCCTTTTTTCATCACCTGCAGCGAGCGGTCAATGTATTCGCCGCCAATGGTGTCAAGCACAAAATCGATATCGCCGGTAGCGGTTTCAAAGGGCTGTGCCTTATAGTCGATATGTTCATCGGCACCCAGGCCCAACACAAAATCGCGGTTGGCAGCCGAAGAAGTGGCGATAACATAGGCGCCCAAATGTTTAACTATCTGCACAGCATAATGGCCAACCCCGCCTGATGCGGCGTGGATCAATACCCGGTCGCCGGGTTTAACAGGCGCATTGCTGTGGAAAGCCTGCCAGGCAGTAAGCGCGGCAAGTGTAGCTGCCGCAGCCTCCTCATGACTAACGCCGGCAGGTTTCAGTGCAAGTTCATCGGCTTTAGCCTTAACATATTCGGCATAGGCTTTACCGGTTTTGGGGAAAGCGATCATGGCGAAAACCTCGTCGCCGGGTTTAAAGCCGGTAACATCCGCGCCCACTTCGGTGATCTCGCCCGAAATATCCCAGCCCAATATAATCGGCGATTCGTCCTTAATAAGCCCTGCAACGCCTTTCCCCGAGCGGGTTTTAACATCCACAGGGTTTATGCTGATGGCTTTCAGTTTTACCAGTACTTCATCGGCGGCTATGGTTGGTACAGGTATTTCGGCAGGTACCAGGTTTTCAACCCCGCCAAAGTCTTTTAAAATTATTGCTTTCATGGTTTGATGTTATTCGTTTGATATACCAAAGTTATACCATGGTAAATAAAATACATGGTATAAACGGGGAATATAATTTAGTGTTTTGGGGCATACACCCTAAACTTTGGTTTTGTGGGATGGAAAAAGGACATGGTAAATTGGTATACATCATTCTGTTTAAACCTTGTTGTAACTAACAAACATTGTCGCCCTCCTGGCCGGGCCATAGCCATTAACCTAAGAGATTAATTTAGCACATGCGCTTTAAAATCCCCTCTTGAGAGGGGGCGTAGTGGGAAAGAGCGGGAGCAGGGGTGTGTTATACAAGCGATAGGCTGCACGTAGAATAACACACCCCTCCACCCCTCTCAAGAGGGGAGTCGCACATTCCCTCGCTTTGAAGAGTTTTTTCCTTAAGTTAACGGCTATGTTGGCCGGACGGAGTACTTTACTTTACCTTAGATGCAATTAACCAAACATCAAGACAAAAAAAAGCTTCCACCCACGAGGCCATACTCCCAGGCCCGCTTATTTGTCGGCCCGGCGCGCTTTTGTTTAGGGCTTGATAACAATATGTCATGGTTCTTATCTTACTTCTTAACTCTTACCGTCTTGCTTCTGTCCTTCTACTGTCGTGCTTCTTCACATTGTCGTCTTGTTTCTTTCCCCAAACTCTTATCTTAGAAACGTGATCAAAGTAACATGCGCTATTATTGTTAATGCCGACGGACTTGTATTTGCCGCTCAGCGGAGCGCAACCATGAGCCTGCCTTTAAAATGGGAGTTCCCCGGCGGTAAAATTGAACCCGGCGAAACCGCCGAAGCCTGCCTCATCCGCGAGATTAAGGAAGAGCTTCATGTAGATATAGAAGTTGAGGCCTCCCTGCCTGCTAACACGCACCAATATCCCAATGTTACTATACAGTTGATCCCTTTTGTTTGTAGAATTACTTCGGGGCAGATTGTGTTAAAAGAGCATCTTGATTTTAAGTGGCTGCCTAAAGATGAATTATTAGCTTTGGATTGGGCGGAGGCGGATGTGGCGGTGGTTAGGTGGTATGTGGAGAGTTAGCAATGAAACTTTGCCAGGTTAGGATTGTAGTTTAGATAATATGGCAGACGTTCATTCAAAGGAAACACGGAGTTACAACATGTCGCGGATTAAGAGCAAGGATACCAAGCCAGAGCTTTTAGTGCGTAAGTTTCTGCATAAAAATGGCTTCCGCTATCGGCTTCATGTGAAAGATATGCCGGGTAAGCCTGATATAGTTTTACCAAAGTATAAAACAGTGATTTTTATTCATGGATGCTTTTGGCATGGGCATGAGGGGTGCCGGTATTTTGTTGTACCGAAAACAAGAACTGAATGGTGGTTAAATAAGATTAATGGCAATACATCAAATGATATTAAAGCCGAAACAGCGTTAATTGCTAATGGCTGGAAGATTATTAAAATATGGGAATGTGAATTAAAAAAAGCATCTCTGGATAATTCACTGAACGCGTTAACTGTAATTCTCAACACTCAATAATTCTCTAAAGTTCACTTATATCCGATTGACTTATAGTCGAATAGACAATAGCTTGCAGCTATGGATATTCGGAAGAAAATCGGTTTGCGCATAAAGGAATACCGAACAAATTTAAAGCTCACCCAGGAAGCCTTAGCCTTTAAGGCTGAAATAGATAAGACCTATGTTAACGAAGTCGAAAATGGAAAACGCAATGTTTCTGTAATCAACCTTGAAAAAATAATTTGTGCACTTGACGTAACTATTAGAGATTTCTTTAACAGTGAATCTTTCAATGGAGGAACCAATTAATGGCGGTTAAATCCATGAAAGCTACGTCGACAATATTACCAGACCAACTCGACTCCGCAGTTTTAACACACTATGTAGTTACACAAAACCCAATATATAAGGAAAAAGCGTACGAGATAGTTGAGAACGCACCGAATGAATTTAAAGAACCTGAAGCTTTATATTCAGCAGTACAACAGAACCTTTTTGATGCCACTGATATCCCGTTTCCTGGACCAAAAGAAGGAACAGAGAAGTTTACATTTATTGATTTGTTTGCAGGTATAGGAGGTTTTAGATTGGCTTTGCAAAACTTGGGCGGCCTATGTGTTTACAGTTCGGAATATGACAAGTATGCTCAAAAAACATATTTTGCAAACTTTGGTGAAACACCTTTTGGTGATATAACAAAAGAAGAAACTAAATCATTTATACCTCAGAATTTTGACGTTTTATGTGGAGGGTTTCCGTGCCAACCATTTTCGATAGCGGGAGTATCAAAGAAAAATAGCCTGGGTAGGAAGCATGGTTTTGAGGATGAAAAGCAAGGCAATTTATTTTTTCACGTAGCGGAAATCATTGAAAAACATCGCCCAAAAGCATATTTCCTGGAAAATGTCAAGAACCTTGTATCTCATGATAAGGGTAATACTTTTAAAGTAATTAAACAAACGCTTATAGACTTAGGCTATTCATTTGATCATAGAGTGCTTAACGGTAAACACTTTGTACCACAACATCGGGATAGAACTTTGATGGTTGGTTTTGACAAGAATGTTTTTGGTGATGATATAAGCTTTGATTTTGATCTGGTTAAATTACCAGAAGCCGATAAGCAAATCAGAACGATCCTCCAGGATAATGTAGACCCGAAGTACACCTTATCCGATAAACTGTGGAATTTTCTTCAAGAATATTCAAAAAAGCATAAGCTGAAAGGAAATGGTTTTGGCTTTGGGCTTGTTAATTTAGATGGGATTAGCAGAACGATGAGTGCGCGGTACTATAAAGATGGATCTGAAATATTAATACCACAGGCCACTGGCAATCCAAGAAGATTAACACCAATGGAAAGTGCCGCTTTACAGGGCTATCCTGTGAATAAGGGGAATAAAAGTTTTAGAATACCTGTTTCAGATAATCAAGCATATAAACAATTTGGAAATTCGGTCGTGACACCGTTGATTCAGGCTGTTGGAAAAGAGTTAATAAATATCATAAACTCATATGATATTTAAATTAGGCTTCATGATCAAAGTTTTGTTGCATTAAACCAAGAGCACTAACATGGCAAATTCGTTATCCCAATACTTTATCAGTTTAGGAGCCAAAAGGCTAAGCGAAGTAGAAATTAACCCTAAAAAATCTAATCAACATGAATTAAATGGCACTTCAGGCTTTAAAAAGATATTTGGATTAGATCCGCTTAAGTTTACAGCGAAGTTTATATATCTATCAGAAGATGAAGACAACATTATTGAGAATACAGGGGAGTTGACTTGGTATGATGCAAGAGAAAATCACGCAACGAGAACCGAACATAGGCTTTATTATACCGATAATCAGGTAATTCCATACTCTTCGGTTGGTGACTTAATCATAGTAGCGCGAACAGGAGATAACACTGCTGCTATATTTGTAGCACAAAAAGGTTCGACGTCTGAAAAACAGTTGCTTTGGTTGTTTGATTTGGATGAGGTCGAAAACAAATTCATCGTTAAGGATTTAACAGGGCAGAAATCAGATATTGGTTTTGCTGGAAAGTATATAATTTCTTCATTGGGTATTGAAATAGAAGAGCCACAATTTGACGCCAATATCTTAATACAAAAATTTGGTTCTGTATTTCCTTCCACAAATGAATTTTCTGCCTACGCTCGATCCATAGTTAAAGATGTATCTGTGATTGATGCACCAGACGAGACATTGATTGCATGGCTTGAAAAAGAAGAGTTATTATTTAGAACCTTGGAATCTATTATCGTAAAAGAAAGACTTAAGGCGGGATTTGGAAAAGATGGGACTGATGTCGACGAGTTTATAAGTTTTTCATTAAGCGTTCAAAACAGAAGGAAGTCACGAGCTGGACATTCATTTGAAAATCATTTAGCTGTGATTTTTGATGAGCATAAATTATTATTTGACAAGGGTAAACTAACAGAAAGAAATAATAAACCCGATTTCGTTTTTCCTAAAAATCGCTATCATTCGCCGGAATTCAATATTGAATTATTAACAATGCTTGGCGTTAAGACCACAGCCAAAGACAGATGGCGACAAGTTTTATCTGAAGCTGATAAAATCCCCTATAAACACTTGATCACCCTTGAACCTTCTATAAGTAGGAATCAAACAGAAGAAATGCGAGCTCAACAATTACAATTAGTTGTACCCAAAACTATTATTCCTACGTACTTAAAAGAGCAACAAGAGCATATTATCAATCTTGGCGATTTTATAAAGCACGTTTATAAAAAACAATCTATGTTATAATCGGAAAACACCTACTTATAAATCCCTACTCATTTTCGTGATATCACGAAAATGAGTATTAAAAATAGCGCTTAACCCCCCACCAAATGGTGGCGCTATATTGTCAGCACCCCAACCACCCCACATCGCCTAAAGCCATTTTTCATTAAAAAAACATCAAAAAATTACCAAAAAAAATCTGTCTGCCGGGGTGCCTCAATCAAGGCTATATTTTACTCTTAAAAGTTTTAGTAATTGATTGTCAGTATTTTATCGTTGTTTCGGTCGAAATATTAATTGTTTGATTATCAGTGTGTTTCATAAAAAAGATGTTCCGCGTTTTCACACTCAAAAAATGGAACACGCTTATTTTCGCAAAAACGGACCGCGTGCTTTTTTCATTTTTTTGTGGGGAATCAAAAAATTGGGACACCCGTTTTTTTTACTTATATTTGAAATTATATAATGCATATAGGCATAGTAGTAATTCAATTAATCGAACAAAATAATGCAAAGGCATAGGGGTAAAAGTTTAGAGTGTTGTAATAAAGTAAACGCGTTAAAAGCTTTATTCAATCACTTTAAAATAACAACCCATGATACCCGCTTTAATAATTTGGTTATTTAAAAAATATATCCGGCCTGCCCTTCAAAATAAAACTTTCCCAACGTTCAATATCTTCGGTCCGCTAAAATGGGCGGCTATGGTGGTGGCCTTGCTGTGCCTCGCTGTGGGTGCCCTGGCGCAGGAACAAACGGTTAAATACAATGTGCTGCACAGCGGCAAGGTGGTTGGCCACATGAACCTGTATCAAAAACGCCAGGGTGATGAGCTGTACCTCAAAATGATCTCCGAAGTAAAAATGCGCTTCATTTTCAGCATTAAGGTGGAGATCCAGGAAGAGAGCACTTTTAATAATGGCAAGCTCATGAGTTCGCAGGTGTGCAGGAATGTCAATGGTTCAGAAAAATGCAACCGTCAAACCAAAGCCTTGGCCTCGGGCTATCAAACCATCGCCGAAGGCAAATGCGGCAAAACGGTTGATCAAAAGCAAATAGCCGCCAACCTCATGCTGCTATACTGCCATGAACCGGCCGACCAGGCGCAGGTGTACTCCGATAACTTTCAGCAATTTTTGCAGGTTAAGCAGGTGAGCCCGCATGTATACCGTATTGATCTGCCCGATGGTAATTACAATTTCTACAGCTATACCAATGGCGTGTGCAGCAAGGTGGATATTCATCATTCGCTGTACACCATCCAAATTCAACTGGCCTGATTCATTTTTAACATTTGGGTACTATGAATTTAACGGCCAAACAAGCTATCTTTAGCGCTAACATCTGCACCTTAAAAGTGGAATACAGCGATAGCACGGCCATTGGTTTAATTAAACAGGGAAGCCAGAAAGCTTTTGAACGGCTTTTTAAAGATCACTTTAAAAGTCTGCACGCCTATGCCTACACTTTTTTAAAGGATGATGAAATGGCCGAAGAGGTAGTACAAAACGTATTTTGCCGCATTTGGGAAAAACGCGATCAGCTTAAAACCGACGGCAGTATCAAGGCCTACCTGTACCGCTCTGTACATAACGAAAGCTTGAATTATTTGAAACATCAGAAGGTACGCGCCAGTTTCGGCGTTTATTATGCCGATGAAATGGAACAGGTTGGTAGCGACGAACTGGCCTCAAAAAAACTGCTCACCGCCGAGCTGCAAAAGCACATTGAAAAAGCCCTGAGCGAACTGCCCGAGCAGTGCCGCATTATTTTTCAGCTGAGCAGGTTTGAGCAGTTGAAATATCAGCAAATTGCCGATCAAATGGGCCTCTCGATCAAGACCGTCGAAAACCAGATGGGCAAAGCGCTGCGGGTAATGCGCCAAAAACTGGCCGAGTTTTTACCCATTATTTTATTGTTATTTATTAATTGGTTTGTATGAGCTATACCGGTATGCCTATAGATGATGATTTGCTGGTGAAATACCTGGTTGGCGAAGCTACGCCCGCCGAGGTGGAGGCTATACAGAACTGGATTGCCGCTTCGCCCGCTAACAGGCATGAGTATGATAATTTTAAACTGATCTGGGATGAGAGCCGGCAAATTGCTTCAACTAAGACTTTGGATGAGCATGCCGCCTATCTCCGGTTGCAAAAAAGGCTGAATAATACTGTTCCGGCCGTAGCTCCATCAGCGCGGGTCCGCAAAATGAAAACCAGTTGGTGGATAGGTATCGCGGCATCGCTATTGCTGATTTGCACGGTGGCCTGGCTAACGGTTAGCCATTATTACGATAACAAGGCTATCGCTTTTGTTAAGGTAGATAGCGAAGGGAAAACCCGTTCGCAAACCCTGCCCGATGGTTCGGTGATTACATTGAACAGTCACAGTACCCTTATTTACCCCGAAAAGTTTACCGGCAAGATCCGCCCGGTGACTATGCTGGGCGAGGCTTTTTTTAAAGTAACGCCCGATAAAACCAAACCTTTTATAATTAGGGTGAACGGTGTAACGGTTAGGGTGGTTGGCACGTCATTCAATATAAAGAGCCGCGACGGCAAAACGCAGGTTATTGTTGAAACGGGCATAGTTAACGTAAGCGAAAAGAAAAAAAGCGTAAACCTCAATCCCGGCGAAAAGGTATTGGTTACCGGTAAGGATGGCCTGCAGACTAAGGAAAGCATCAAAGGGCGTTTATATAACTACTATGCAACCCACGAACTGGTTTGCGATGAAACCCCGCTGCACGAATTGGTGGGCTCGTTAAATGAGATCTACGGGGAGCACATTGTTATCGGCAATAAAGCCATTGCCAACCTGCCTATTACTACGGTGTTTAAAGATCAGTCGTTAGATCAGGTTCTGCTGGTGATCTCCGAAACGTTCAAGATCAAAGTGGAGCGCGGGAAAAAGGGGATTGTGTTGAGGTAGAAAGGAAAGAAACGCAGTATTAAAAAAGACGTCATTGCGAGGCACGAAGCAATCGCCAATAAGCAGATCGGCCGTGCAAATCTGCCCTGTATAGCTCGCGATTGCTTCGTGCCTCGCAATGACGTGGTGGAAAAATTGCTGGTTTATTAATATTGGCTGAATAATACTTTTATGTTGTATAAACTACATCGTTACCTAAACTATACCATCTGCCTGCTGCTTCTTACGGCTTTAACCGCTCGTGCCGATTCCATCCTTTCCAAAAACATATCCGTTCATGTAACTGAAATGCGCTTAGGTACGGTGCTTAAAACCATCGAACAAAAAGGCAACTTCTACTTTTCGTACAACAGCAACATTGTAAAAACCGACAGCCTGGTTACCATCAATGCGGATAACTGGACGATTAAAGAAGTGCTTGACCACATGCTTCGCTATCGCTTTGAGTACCGCGAATCGAAGAATTTTATTATCCTGAGATATGCACCCCTCCAACTGACCATAGTTACCGACAAGACCGCTACCGAGGGCGACAATTACAACATCAGCGGTACCGTAACCGACGAGCAAACCGGTCATAACCTGCCCAATGCCAGTGTATACTCGCACGAGCAATTGCAATCGGTACTGACCGATAAGGAAGGTCATTTTGATATTAGCCTGCATAACGAAGGCCAGCCGATCACCCTCACCGTCAGCCGGGAATTTTATAAGGATACTACGGTTACTTTTTTAGCAGATGTTAACGTAAGGAGCACCGACACCACCCTGAAGAAAAAACGCAGCCTCCTGGGGTATATCCTTAGTGACGATTATTCTGGGGTCGAAAATACTTCGCTGGGCAGACTGTTTCTTTCCACCAAACAGCAAATCCAGGCGGCCAATCTCGGCGGGCTGATTGCACAGGCCCCCTTCCAGGCTTCGGCCATACCGGGCGTAAGCACTCACGGCAACTTCAGCGGACAGGTAGTGAATGTGGTTTCCCTCAATGTTGTGGGCGGCTATAATGCCGGGGTTGATGGCTTTGAAATGGGCATTATTTTCAATTTAGATAAAGGCGACGTTGGCGCGGTACAAATAGCCGGGATCTTTAATGTGGTGGGCGGCTCAGTAAATGGCATTCAGCTTGGCGGCATGTACAATAACGTGCTGGGCAACGTGCGGGGCATTCAGCTGGCCCTGCTCCATAACAGCGTAAAACAAAACATGAATGGCCTGCAGTTGTCGGCCCTTTACAACCATACCCGCGGATCAGTCAGGGGCATTCAGTTAGGGGCGATAGGCAATATTGCCGGCAAAAATTCTGATGCGCTGCAACTTGGCGGGATCGGCAATATCGCACAACAAAAATTTGGTGGTCTGCAAGTGGCAGGCTTGTTCAATTATGCCAAACATCTTACCGGGGTGCAATTGGCGCTGGTGAACATTGCCGATACCTCATCAGGCTTTAGTATCGGGCTGCTGAATATTATTAACAGCGGTTACCATAAGCTCGCTATCTCCACTAACGAAACTCAAAATATTAACCTCGCCTTCAAAAACGGCAACAACAAGCTGTACACCATTTGGCAGGGCGGTATGCGGGTTGATGGCAACAGTAAATTATATTCATTTGGTTTGGGGTTCGGGCGCGAGTTTGGACTGGGGCAGCACCTGGCTATCAACACCGAAATTGGTTCAAGTTACCTGTACCAGGGTACCTGGTTAAAAACCAATCAGCTTAACAAGTTCAACCTTGATTTCACTTATAAGGTAAGCCGGAAGTTTTCAATTTTTGCAGGCCCGTCATTGAATTTTCTGTATTCGGATCAACGCAGTCCTGTTGATGGTTATGCTTATGTGCGGGACCTGCATCATTCTTTTATTCGTGATAATCGTAACTGGACTGGTTGGGTTGGATGGAGCTTTGGGGTTAATTTGTTTTAAATAGTTTTAGGGCGAACAAAAGCCCTTTCAAGTCCCGAAATTCTCCATAAAAAGAAAGCCCCAATCTCAAAAGAGGCCGGAGCTTCCGTATGCAAAATCACTTAAAAAAGCTTATTGAGCCGGGAACGCGCTGCTAAAGTGCGAACCATCGGGGTAGATCCCGGCAATAATGATATTGCCCTGGATAGGTTTTACAATTGCCTTGTCAATATCTTCGATACTGCTAATCGGCAGTTTGTTAATGCTGGTGATCACAACGCCTTCGGGTATTTCGGCGGCGTCAAATAAACCACCTTCTCGTACCTGGGTAACCAATACACCGGCGTTAACATGCAGCCTGTTCTTTTCGGCAGGGGTTAAAGCGTGGAAGCTTGCGCCCAGTTTGTTAAACAGCTCTTCAGCCGATTTAGACGCCGCGATACGGTTTGATGGTGCTACGGCATCTCCTTTAAGCGTTACCGCGAAATCTTTGTCCTTACCATCGCGCAACACGGTAACGTTGATCTTGTCGCCGGGTTGTAAACGGCCTACACGCTCCTGCAGATCAGATGATTCATAAACCGGCTGACCTTCAACCTTAACAATGATATCGCCTTTGCGTAAGCCTGCCTGCTCGGCACCGCCGCCCGGTACAAGGTCGTTAACATACAAGCCGTTGGTGGTTGTCACATCAAGTTTTTGGGCTACGTCGGGATTAAGTTCGGTGAACGTTACGCCTACAAAACCGCGTTTTACTGTACCGAATTTCTTGATATCGTTCAGTACTTTTTTAGCCAGGTTAACCGGGATTGCAAAGCCGTAGCCTTCATATGAACCGGTGTGTGAAGCGATAGCGGCGTTAATACCGATCAGTTCGCCACGGGTGTTCACCAGGGCACCGCCGCTATTGCCAGGGTTAATAGCCGCATCGGTTTGGATGAACGACTCTATAGCTTTGTTCAGCTTAGGAGTCGACTGGTTGCGGGTACGGCCAAACGGGTTATCGTCATCATTGTTTTCGCTGCCAATAATACCAATGTTACGGCCTTTGGCGCTGATGATACCGGCTGTAACGGTTGATGTTAAGTTAAAAGGGTTGCCTACAGCTAAAACCCATTCGCCAACTTTAGCGTCGTCGCTGTTACCTAATTTTACAATTGGCAGGTTGTTAGCGCTAACTTTAATGAGAGCGAGATCTGTACTTGGGTCGGTGCCGATAACTTTGGCGCTGAAAGTACGGTGGTCATTGGTAGCAACGGTAATTTTATCGGCCTTTTCAACCACGTGGTTATTGGTTACAATGTAACCATCGGGCGAAATGATAACACCAGAGCCTGATGCCATCTGTGGGCCTTGCGGACGCACCCGCTGACCAAACATATCGCCAAACATCTGCTCCAGCTGATCCTGTCCGCCGCTGCCTTTGTTAGTATAGGTTGTGCGGATATAAACCACCGCCGGGGTAGCTGCCGCCGCTGCCTGGGTAAAATCAAGGTCGCCGGTTGATGAAACCGGAGCTGAGGGGTTGCTTGTAAAATATACCTTTTGCTTGTCTTCAAAGCTCAGGTTGTCGGAGTACTTGTTTTCGATAACCTTATATACTCCTAAGGCCATCGCACCTCCAACAAAAGCGGTTAATAGTGTTAAACCAATCTTTTTCATTTATTATTTGCCTTTCTTATTATTAAGTTTACTTATTTTACAGATCAAATTTAATACCATATAGACGAGATAATCAATGATTAGTTATCCCGTTTTTTGTTAAAATTTGTTAAATAGATAAACATCGGCTATTTTAATTGTTAGCACGGGTTTTGTTGAAGACTAAAGGGGCTGATATTAACAGGATAATTGTGAAGATACATTTTTATAAATACCAGGGCGCAGGCAATGATTTTATTTTGATTGATAACCGCGATAACAGCGTTGATCATCATAATCCTAAGCTGATTTCGGGCCTGTGCGATCGTCGTTTCGGTATCGGGGGTGATGGTTTGATGCTATTGCAAAACAAAGACGGATACGATTTTGAGATGATTTATTACAATGCCGACGGCCAGCCGAGTAGTATGTGCGGCAATGGCGGGCGCTGTATTGTGGCCTTTGCCAAATTTTTAGGCGTTATTGAATCGGAAACTGAATTTTTGGCGGTAGATGGCTCGCATTATGCCAAAATTTCAGACGAAGGTGATTGGGTAAGTCTGCAAATGATTGATGTAAACGAAGTTAATACTGATGCTGACGCTTATGTGCTTAATACCGGCTCGCCACATTACGTAAAGCTGGTTGAGGGGCTTGAACAGCGCAATGTTTACCAGGAAGGCCATGCTATCCGCAATAATGCCACTTATCGCAAAAACGGCATTAATGTAAATTTTGTTGAACCAATGAAGGAGGGCTACTTTGTACGTACATTTGAGCGTGGGGTAGAGGATGAAACTTTTGCCTGCGGAACAGGCGTAACTGCAGTTGCCCTGGCCATGGCGCAGCACAAACAACAAACCGGGCATATTACCACTCCTATAAAAGTATTGGGGGGCAACCTCAATATCCGTTTTGATTATGATGGCAGCGCCTTTACGGAAATCTTTTTAGAAGGGCCGGCTGTTAGGGTTTTTGAGGGAGATGTGGTTGTTTAAAGGAGAGACAAGATGGGCAATGATATTTGAGAGAACCGGGCGCTCAATGCACCGGCTTTAATAAATTAAAAAACGTCCCGTCCATTATAACATTGCCAATGGCGTCAAATGCGCTTTTCCTGGTGACTTCGTCCTGCATATCTTCAGCGTAAAAAATATGGTCAACGCCTAATGTTTTCAGGAAAGGATCCACCTTGGAGTTCCATTTGTTTTTATAGCAGCAAATCCTGATATTTTTGTATGCAATGTTTGTGCTTAAACGGCGAAGGATCTTTTCGATGTCTTGAGCAAGATAATCGTAATCAAGTATGAGCAGGTTGGGTTTGATATCGTGTATGGATGGAAAAATAGCCGGAATAGCTGAAATATGTTTAAAAACCTTGTTATTAGGCAATACCTCAAGGCCAACTACATGGGGGGCAACCAACAGTACAACTTTAGACCGTACACGGATCATGATCAAATAATTAGGTGCTTAAAATTAGGTGTTAAATTTCTACTTATCAAGCATTTATTAAATAATTTAGTAAAGTTTCTACCCTTTTAATTAAATCTTCATTAGTTAATACCTTTTTGCATTGGCCTTTTTATAATTTAAATATTAAATTAACTTTAACGATATTTTTTATGCCTCTGTTAACACAGTTGCTCTCCTTCGTTTTTTCCAGCGGATGATTAACAGGTAAATAATTAACGCAACAAATATTAAAGGCCACAGGGATACTATTGAAAAGAACATGTTTTGCATGGTATCCCAGCCGGTGCTCAGTGAGTTTTTAAACTTATAGCCAAAACCATTGCCATTGTTAACCAGGTTGGCCTGCCTGGTGTAAAAGCTGATATCCAGCGAACTGTAACTCACCTGGCTGCTTAAATAGTTCAACTGCCCTTGTGCCGAGTCAATTTCGGTACGGATAGCGGCAAGCTTATCTTCAATAGCCAGCAGGTCGGTCATTTTGATAGCTTTAGCAGCCAACTGCAAATAACGCTGCTCTAACTGCTTGTTATTGTTGATTTGTGCCTTAACGTCGATGAATTGCGTTGTCACATCCCTGATGTGAATGTTTTTGGAGTCGATATGATCTGCATTGGAAGTTAAGCTATTTAAAAAAGCATCAAAGTTTTTAGAGGGAACCCTGATCTTGAGACTGTATTCCTTTTGATTGGTTTCGCCGCTGTTGGTCTCATTTTCTTCGGCAAGGTAACCGCCTAACTTTTTGAGCGATGAAACGATGTTTTGTCTTGCTGCTTTCGGATTGCCGGTTTCAAAGCGAATGTCGCCTTCCTTGATGATTTTTTTGGCGGTGTCGGCAAAAGAGGAGTTAGGTGCCGGTGGTTTATTGGCAGTACCGGCGTCTTCGAGTTGATCCGCAGTTGCTATGCTTTTTTCTTCGGCGGGCGGAGGAGGGATTAACTCAACGTTGGCCACATTTGCTTTTTGTTCAGTTTGATGCTTGCATGACGTTAGTACAAGTAAAAAACTTACCGACAGTATAAAATAGGTTTTCATAATAAGGCTTTTTAACTGTTTTAGATCAAACGCCTCGTGCCTTATTAAATTGTATTAAATTTAATTTTTAAGGAATTTTATTTTGTTTTTTTTATTAATGAAAAATTTAATTTCAACTATTTCAGTTTTTCATTGTTTTTATGCCGGTCGGCATCCCGGATGCTTTTCTTTTCCATGTTCTTTTCCAGGGCGTCGGTTAGGTCGATGCCGGTTTGATTGGCAAGGCAAATAAGTACAAAAAGAACGTCGGCCATTTCGTCGGCCAGGTTAACTTCTGTATCTGATTTTTTGAATGATTGCTCGCCGTATTTTCTGGCCATAATGCGGGCCACTTCGCCAACCTCTTCCATTAAAATAGCGGTATTGGTAAGTTCGTTAAAATACCTGATGCCGGTTGTTTTTATCCAGTTATCTACAAGTTGCTGTGCCTGGCTGATCTCCATAAAGTAGCTTTAATGTGGTCGAATTGAGTGTGCACGAATTTCACGAATTTTTTTGATTGATAGCCTACCGGATGGCTTTCTAAATAAATGAAAATATTTTGTAAGGTTTCATTTATCAACCCGACTAAGCGGCAAATACCAACTAAAAAATCAAACATGAAAATCACATCAATTATTTCGGGCTCCCTTATCGCCACCCTCGCTATTGCCGGCATTACAGCTAATGTACAAGCTAAAACATTAAATCCTGCGCATAATACCGTTATGCTAAGCGACACCGGTAAAATGAAAAAGGACAAGATGAGCAAAGACAAAATGAGCCACGATAAAATGGCTTCGGGCAAAATGAGTACTGATAAAATGAGCAAGGATAAAATGAGCCATGATAAAATGGCATCAGACAAAATGGGTTCGGATAAAATGAGCCATGATAAAATGTCAAAAAGTAAAATGGGTAAAGGCAAAACGGGGAAAGACAGCACAGGTAAAATGTAACCTTGTTTTTGTTTTGTAATTGTTTGAAAGGGGCCGCAAAAGCCCCTTTTTGCTTTTAATGGATCCGGCCTTTCTCTTCCTGGTTGCCGGTATCCTGCTTTTCTGCTTTGTTTTGGCTATTGCCAAAGCGGTAACTGATGCCAACAAGAGCATACCTGTTAATCTGGAAGTTGGTGTATTTTTGCCTTACCCCGTTAACAATTGTAGTAACTGCCGATGCGCTGCTCCTGAAAACATCGTTAATTACAAACGAAACATCGAACTTCTTTTTAAAAACGGATGCTTTAAGACCAAGGTCGAGTTTATAATAGGCGTCGCTGCGACCAACATGGTCTATCTCCGGAAACTGGTACCAGAAGTTTACCGCACATGAAAATGATTTATCGGCATTAAAATAGATGTTGTTGTTAGTAGCAATATACGTCCCGAAGCCGCTGATCCCATTTACTGTAGTCAATGCCGATTTTGCATCTGTATGATAAAAAGTGAACTGGTTATTATTATCAAGCCAGCTAAGCAATTGCATCGAATAATTTTCGGAAATACCCGCCCGGTAAGTTTTAATAAAATTGAGCGGAGTAGTATAAACAAGGTTGGTATCCGGCCGGGCGATGGTTACATTGTTAAAACCACTATTGGTAACATTTAGAAATATGGCCGAAGTAAGTCTGTTTTTGTAGGTATGCGAAAACTCAAAATTGGTATTGTATTCGGGTTGAAGGTAGGGGTTGCCTTCGCCGTAACTGTAGGCTGTAAATAGGCTCTTGAAAGGGTTAAGGTTCCAAAAGGTTGGCCGGTTTACACGCCTGCCAAAATTTAGCGAAAGGATATGATCAACCCCTGCCTGGTAACTCACCGTTGCCGAGGGGAACAGTTTAGTGTAATTATTAACAGTAGTTTGGTTAAGCGTATGCGAAAAACCTTTGGTTTCGGTTCGTTCAACCCGCAAACCGGCCTGGTATTTCCATTTGCCATCCTCGCGGCTTATGCTTCCATAAACAGATTGGGTGTTTTCGGTGTAGGTAAACTCGTTGCTCAGGTTATCGTCATAACGCAGTGAATCATTAACGGTTTTTTTATAATAGAATGCATTGCTGTAATTGTTGATAAAGCTGAGCTTACCGCCAAATGCAAAGCGGGCATATTTGGCAGGTACAACAGCATCTGCTTTAAAGGTATAAATATTAATATCCTGCTTGTTGGTATCATGATAGCGGTTGCGGCTGGCAGCATTCAGAGAACCATTGGCAAGGTAGGTATTGCTTTCAAAGTCAGACCGGTCGGTACGGTAATAGTTAAAGTAATCAGCATTAAGCAGCAGTTTGGCGCCGGCTGTATCCAGTTTTATAGTACCGTGCAGGTTAACGGCGTTGCTTATAGCTACAGGATGGTAGGTGGCATAAGTTCTTAATGTTGAATCGATAGCGCCGGTACTGTTGTTGATGATGGGGTTGCTCACATGGTCTGATCCGTCATAGATGTTTTTCCCGCCCTGGTAATTTATGCCGACCGTAACTTTTGAGCTCAGGCGGTAATCGGCACCGGCTATAAGATTTAAATTGTGATAGCGGTAGTTGCCTGTATCGGTTTGCAGCCAGGTTTGTTTGGGGTAATAAATATCGGTTTCAAAGCCTTCCAATTCGTGGTCGTGATCAATATTTACGCTGGCATAGGCCGATAATTTGGCCGAATTATAGTTGATGTCACCACTGGCATTAAACCACCAGTAATTGCTGGTGCCATAAACAGTGGCCGGTTTATGCAGCCATTGTTTATCATTGATCTGTACACTGCCCGAATAACCTTGCTTTTTACTGTGTTTGAGAGTGATGTTGATGAGCCCGGAATTCCCTTCGGCATCATAATTAGCGCCCGGGTTTTTAATGAGCTCGATACTGGCCAGCTGGCTTGCAGATAGTGAACGCAAATAGCGGAGCAGATCGGTACCGGCCAGTTGTACCAGCCTTTCGTTCACCATAACCTTAACGCCGCCCTTGCCAACAATACCCAAGTCGTTATCACCAACCTTTACGCCCGGTACCCGGCCTATAACAGTAAGTGCATCAGCCCCCGCCGATGTTGCACTGGTTGACACATTATAAACCAGCTTATCGCTCCTGTTTTCAACAGAGGGTTTGCTGGCTGTTACGGTTACCTCATTGAGCCGCGTAATAAGGTCGGTAAGGGTGATGAATAGGGTGGTGTCATGCCGCAGGTTTAGTTTAATTTCTGTTTTCTGATAGCCGGTGTATGTGATGGTTAGGTAATAATCCCCATTATCAACATCGGTAAAATAAAACATACCCAGCGAATCAGTTTGTACTGCCCTTATTTGTTCGGATTGCTGCTGCTGAAGGTTAACAACTGCCAGGGTTACCGGGCTTTTTGAAGCATCGGTTATTTTCCCGCTAACTTTTACCTGCGCAAACAGGCTGCTGTGAACTATGCTGAATAATAAAAAACTGTAAATGTATTTCAAACCGGGAGATAGACAGGGTTTATAAAGCGGTAAAATAAACAAAAAACCGCCGCAAAATTACTTGAGGCGGTTTCTTTTTATTTAAAAGGTTGTCGCGGTTATTGATAGGGGAGTTATAAAATTTTAATAATTGCTTTTTATGTGCTCCAGCCCGCCGTTTTCTGTAACATGATATTCAGAATGCAGGAGCGCATCGGCATTGATCTTATTTTCTTTCTTTTTGTTTTTTCTTGGACCAGATGCCGCCAGTATGATGGCACACAGGAAAAGGGCCACCTCGATCAAACTCATTAACATGGCGCGATAATTTTATGTTTTTCATGATGCTGATTGATTTTTTTAACGATTGTTTTTTATCCTGAATTTAGTTTGAATGTAAAATAAGAAATTAAACTTTCATTTGATTAACCAAGGTGAAAAAGGGTGTGGTTTTTTGTACCGATATTTGAGAGGATTACACATTTTTTACACTATGCACGAAAAACAGGAGGTATTGAACGAACTGCTTGGCAATTTTGCCGAATTATCGGCAAATGATGTTGCCCTTAGCCTGCCTTACTGGCGCAGCCGTAAAATTGTTAAAAGTGATTTTTTTAATATGCAAAGCGTTGTATGTACCGATCTGGCGCTGATAACCAAAGGTCTGTTCCGGATTTATTATGTACACCCCGAAACGCAGGAAGAGAAGAATATTTATTTTTTCTCTGAAAAGCAATTTCTGGTATCATTCAGGAGCTTCATTAACCAGTACCCCTGCGCTTATTTTATACAGGCGATGGAAGATGCCGAGATCATCTCCATCAATTATACCGATCTCCAATATCTTTATACAACCCCGACCGGCTGGCCAAGGTTTGGTCGCCTAATTGCCGAACTGTTCTTCAACCACTCGCAAGCTCGCACAGAAGAGTTTCTATTTAACACCGCCGAAGAACGTTACTTAAAAATGGTAGCCCAGCATCCCAACATTGTAAACCGGATTCCTGCCTATCACATTTCGTCGTATTTAGGAATCAAAAACCCATCGCTAACACGAATCAAAAAGCGACTATCCCAACAAAAGCCGTAAAAACGATACTCTGCTGACAAATGTCCCATCCGGTTTTCACCTAAGTGAAAATTACTGCCCGGTTTTGTGCCCAATTTTGCTTCATCAAACAAAAACGAAAACAAAATTGAAAGTCATGTCAGCAAATAAAACATTGATCATAGAAACATCAGCCGCGGTGAAAACAGCACGCGAGCTGCGTAAGCTTTATTATACAAGAGTAGCATTTTCGGTTACCTGGGTAATATTGGTATCCTTATTAGCCAAAACCTCATTCACCGCAGCTACTATCCTGCTCGTAATCTATCCGCTTTGGGATGTTGTGGGTACATTCCTGGATATCCGCGCTAATCAGGGTAATGGCACATCGGTAACGCCACAGTATGTAAACGCTGCTATCAGTATTATTACAACCTTATCAGTAGGTTTTGCTATAACCAAAGGTGTACCTGCTGCATTAATTGTATTTGGTGCCTGGGCTTTGTTAACAGGATTGATCCAACTGGTGCTTGGCTTGAAAAGGCGAAAAGAGTTTGGCGGTCAATGGCCGATGATATTGAGCGGCGGCCAATCTATGCTTGCCGGCGTGTCGTTCATCGTCATGGCACATTCGCCTAATATGGGGATTGTGAATTTAGCAGGATATTCAGCATTTGGGGCTTTTTATTATTTATTGGCAGCTATCAGGTTAGGAAAAAGCGCTAAGGCGGCTCCGCAGAATTGATATTCGCCTTTTATTATAAAACTATTTCATTGCGAGCGTAGCGCGGCAATTTCGTCGAAAGCAGAGCGAACCTGCAATGTATTTATGCATAGCTACGAGATTGCCACGTCGCGTCCAACGCTCGTCCCCAGCAGCTCCTCGCAATGACATTTTTTATTTAAATACTCCCTTAAACTTCAAAAACACAATTCCCTCATTTACCAGCTGTGCATCTGCCTTAACCTGCTCATCAACGGTACTCATCTTTATCTCCAACCCAAACTGGGGGTATTCATTAGGGTTGATGAACGACAGAAACTTGATATTATCAGCCTTAACAAGTCTTAACTTTTTGCCGAGCTGATTTTCCAGCACTTCTTTAATCATCTGCATCATACACACACCCGGCACAATAGGATTACCGGGAAAATGCCCCTTAAAAATCTCATGCGCGGGGTTAAGGGTGATGGTTGTTTTGAGCAAACAGCCATCTGTTTCGGGAGTGGTAAAATCGAAAAAGTTATTGTTAAGCATCTATCTTTCCAAACGTTTAAGGCCGATATTAAATTTAAAATTCTTATGGCTGATGCCGATGGTATCGGGGATGCCGTCATGAAAATCTTTCATAATGGCCTGCACAACGGGTTTCCTGTCGGATGAGCGTTCCATGCGGATCAGTTCTGTTCCGGCTTTGTTAGTTATGTAATAATTAGCGCCCTTTTCCTGCGGAAAAACGTAGTACAGGTAATGGTCGTCCTTGCGAATATAGGCCGTTTCCGGATTTTGTTTGCGCATCATCACCAGTTCAAAATCTTTCTGCAGTGTAATGATCGCTGGGCGCTTATCCATTTGCTTTATGATGTAATATACCTTAAAGCCTCCATCGGGTTTAAACTCAAAATCAAAAAATTTAAAGCCCATTTCATTACTGAACACCATACGAACGCTTTTATCGGGCAGGGTTTTAATCAATAGCAGACCGCTTAAATGGTGACCGCCTATAACATCCACCTCGGTTTTGTAAAGCGCCCGCGTAAAATCAGGAGCAAATTTCCTGATCTCACGTACGCTGCCTTCGGCCGGTTTCAGATTTTTATAAACCGATGAGCAGCTTGCCAAAATGAGCAGGTAGCTACTTAATAGCAAAAAGCGCATCCGGGATACTGGCATTGATCTCTTTATTAGTGAAACGGAGTGTGGTACTATCGCCCGAGTTTTCCACCATTTGGATAGTGTCTACGGAATAGTCCTTTTTATCAACGGTAATTTCAATGGTTTTGAAAAACTCGCTCAATTGCTTGTTAACAGGTGAAAGCGAAACCAAATAAGTGCCCTTGTTTTCATAAACAGCCGACTTGAAATCGCCGCTGTTGAGGGCCGTTCCCTGGATACAATCCATCACAATTTTATTGATCTGCTTAAATACCTTGTTAGAGCGGGTTGATACCTTGTTTTCCTTTTGCCCATCTTTTATGTACACATTGTCCTTGTTCAGGATCATGAGGTAGCTGAAGGGTTGGGTATATTCCATCCGCAGCATATTAGGCTTACGATACCAGAATTTGCCTTTAGAAGTGATCTTTTCCGAGAGCATGCTCAGGCTTTTCTCCTGGGTGAAATCACTTTTAATGCTATTGGTTTTTGCGGCGACATCGGCAAATTGCTGCTTAAATTTGGTAAGATCGGATAGCTGGGTATAGCCTGCGTGTTGGGCTTGGGCAGAGATGGCCGCGCAGATGATTATCAAAAGAATCAATAGAGACTTAGTACATGATAAAAGTGTGGCGGCCCGCGCGATTCCTTCCTTGGGGAAGGAGGAGGTAGGGGTTAAACGCTGATGAAAGCCCTCCCTACACCCTCCCGAGGGAGGGAATCGCACAGCCCCTGCTTCAGCTTTTAATATTTTATTTTCAATCAATCTACGCATATGCCCGCAAATTTAGCATTTTATCCAGCCGTACTATTTCGTATCCCTGTGCTTTAGCTTGTTCAATAAACAAGGGTAAAACCGAAATTGTTGCTGCTCCTGTATCATGAAACAGGAAAATGGCGCCGGGGTTTATGCGGCGGTTTATCTTATTTAAAAGTTTTTCCGGATCGCTAATAATCGTATCCATCGAGCGTACGCTCCAACCTATGGGCACCATCCTGCTTTTTATGATAGCTTTTTTAAGGTTAGGGTTGATCACTCCATAAGGAGGTCTGAACAATAGCGGACTTAAGTTAATCGTCTGCCTCACCAATTGGTTGGCCTGAAGCATATCATCCAGCATTTTAGCCGAGGGAAACAGATCGAACCAGAAATGATGTGAAAAACTATGATTGCCGATGATGTGGCCTTGCTCCTGGATCTGTTTTAAAATAGTTTCATTGCCGGCTATCCTGTTGCCTATGCAGAAGAAAGCCGCCGGAACGTTAAGTTGCTTTAAAATATCCAAGATCTGAGGTGTAGCAGTAGCGTCCGGCCCGTCATCAAAAGTAATGGCGATGGCCTTTTTGCTGGTTTTTGCAGCACACATCACCCGCATAAAAAAATTGGAGCCGATGTAGTAGCAACCGTAAAATAATATCAACGAGTAAATAAATGCCAGCACCAGGTAGCTCCACCACGATACCCCTTCAGTAATGTGCTGCCAGATTATTAACCCCAGCAGCCCGGCAAAAAGGATATTGGCATTCCTGAAGTTTAACATGCCGAGAGCAGAATTAGCGAGTGGTGAATATTTTGGTAGTGATTATAGATCAGCACTTTTTTTAACGGAATTTGATTGCGAGATGATACAAATGAACAAACACCGTTTTTGATTTCATGCGCCGCCAGCCACATCGCAAATGCAGATGAAGTTGGGTATTCGCCGCAGAGGGCTTTGTAATTGATAACAGGCACATTATCAAAATCATACTGCAGTAGTTGTTCATAAACTGCAACATTTTTTAAATCACCGTTGCTACCTGTTAGCAAGAGGCCTATTTCATTAATATCAGTATTTTGTGTTAACAAAAACGTGCGGATATGCTGTTGTATTTCGGCAACGTTGCGCGGTTTATAAAAGCTGGATACGCCGTCAATTTTAGCCCAGTCATTACCCGAGGCTTCCCGGCTTAACAGGAAAAAAGCGGATCCTTCGCCGGCCATTGTTCCCTTACCGGGAGTATTAAACAGTTCAAAGTTTGATACCGGTTTACGGCGATATAATCCCATGCGCTTTAGAATAGCATGGCTATTAATAGTGATTTCATCAATGCCGCCTATGAGTACATTACTTGCTTCACCCTCATATAAAAGCATCATGGCATCAAGCAAGCCGTTTTCAAATGACGCACCGCCATTTACAAACGTGTTGTTGTATCGATGACACTGCAGCAACAGCGCTATCTGCGCGCTGATGGTATTATGGGTTGATTGGATAAAAGCCGTAGGCGCAAGCGCTTCCTCATTCTGCTGCACCATTTTACTCAGGAAGGTATTGGTATCTTCCAAACAGCCGTAAGCCGTGCCGGTAATAATGGCATCGGGTGCGTTGATCCCCGCCTGGTGCAGGCAATCCATCCCTGCGGCTACACCCATTTTAATAATGCGGCTCATGCGGCGGGTGAGTTTTGGATCGATCAGGGTTTTATAGTCCGGCTCGATACACGTAAGCCTATCACCATTGTATTCAATCAGTTCCGAAAGAAAAGGTTGATTACCGAAAGTATTTTGAGGCGATATGTTGCTTGCTGCCCTGATGTACATCGCCTATGGTTTTGAAAATATTAATGATGAACAATTGCCGCCAAACCCGAACGAATTGGAGAGTACATGCTTTATCTCCGGTTGTTTTGAAAAGCGGGTTTCAGGCGTAAAAGGCAGGCCTTCCATCGGCGTTTCAAACCTTAGATTAGGATATACTAACCCACGCTGTACCGCCAATGCCGAAAATACAGCTTCAATGCCACCGCTTGCCCCAAGCGTATGCCCTGTAAAAGCTTTGGTAGAACTCATCTTAGGATAATGCCCGGTAAATAGCCTGCTGATGGCTGCCCCCTCCGAACTGTCATTATTTTGTGTGCCGGTGCCGTGCAGGTTAATGTAATCAATATCTGAAGATTGCAATCCGGCCTTTTGCAGCGCGCCTTTCATCGCCAGTAATGAACCCGTACCTTCTGGTGATGAAGCCGTTTGATGATAGGCATCGTTTGCATTGTGGTAGCCACTCAGGGTACAACACAACTCTTTTTTAAGCGATGAGGCAAAGCGCTTAGATACCAGCACTACATAACCAGCGCCCTCACCAAGGTTAAGGCCGCGACGGTTAGCATCAAAGGGCTGGCAGGGTTGTTTATCCAGTATCATGAGGGTGTTAAAACCATTCAGTGTAAAGCGGGTTAGCGCGTCGGTACCACCGGCTATGACCACATCAAGCATATTGTTTTTGATGAGCCGTGCGCCGTACATAATGGCATTGGCCGATGAAGAACATGCCGTGCTGATAGTGCTTACATGATGCCGGATGCCCAGCTGATCGGCGACTAAATTGGTAACTGCACCACACTCGTGATTTACCACATTGCGTAAACGTCCTTTGGTGTTATCGGCTAAGAAATCCCGAAAGAAATCTTCGGTTTTATCCATGCCACCGACGGTATTTGCCGAGATAAAGCCTGTTCGTAAGCCTAAGAGATTGGTAATTCCTGTATCTGTTAAAGCTTCTTTGGCGGCAATTAAACTCAGCATAGCCGTACGACTGATGCAGGGTTTAAATCCAGACAATTCCGCAAGTTCATCATTGCTCAATTTAACCTCTCCAACAGGAAATTCATCCCGGTGTTCAGTATCCAGATACTGGATAGGGGCAATGCCCGTTTTTTCCTGTTCAAGCGACAGCAGGTTTTGGGCCACAGTATTACCTATGGCCGAAATTACCCCCACGCCGGCGATAAGAACAGGTTGATCCATTGTTTAAGCGTTCGGGATCTTGTTGCTTTCAATAAATTCGGCGATGGTACGTACCGAGCGGAAGATTTTAGGGCCGTCTTCAGCATTGGAAAGTTTTACTTTATACTTTTGCTGCAGCAGTACAATAAGTTCCAGGGCATCTATCGAGTCTAAACCGAGCCCATCGCCAAAAAGTGCCTGATCATCGCCGATATCCTCCGGCTTCACGTCCTGTAAATTCAACTGCTCAATGATCTGCTCTTTCAGATCGGCCATTAATTTATCCATTTGCTGTACTGTAAATTTTATTAATATTTTCTGTTGTGAAGTTCTATTGACTTCATTTGTGCAATTTATAATTCATTGCGGTTGGCTTCAGCCAACGGAATACTCATCCGTACCCCGGGGCTTTAGCCAAAATGCCGCTTTTAGATTGTGGCTAAAGCCAGCATCCGTTAACCCCTTTTACCGTTGGTTTTAACCAACGGCAATGAATCATATCCCATTTTGACTGTTTCGATAGAAAAAGGTATTGCCCCCGCTTTCTCAATCAAAAACAAAACGGCTTTATAGCCCGTGGTTGTCATTTCCGCCCAGCCGCAAATACAGGCTTTTAATTGCCCTGTCTCCAATAAAACAGAAACATATCTGCTGATAAAATTCGCATTAAACCGGTCAAAAATATAAAAAGCGTTTTCGCCTTTAAAATGATGACGGATACAGATCTCGCCGATAACGATATTCGGCAACGTGTAAACAAACAAGGCTGGGCTTGCTATATCCTGAACGGATTCAAAATACCGTTTATCAGCATCAAGGCTCGAGCTTGCATTGATTAGCACTACGCCGATGTCCGTCGGTTGGTATTTTGCTTTATCAAAGTCCTTCAGCAGAACCTCGGCAGCAAGCCAACCCAGCTTTGCGAGGTTATCCATCTTATAAAACTTAGGGTATTTTATCCCCAGGTGCTGATAAACCGACAGTAAAAAACCGGGAATATCACTCTCTGTACCCTCAAACACCACTTCGTTATTATAACGAACTGTGTTGCCGCTGATACTGCAATGAGCTGATATGTAATAGTGGTTTTTCAATTTATAATGCGTCTGTCGATATTATAATCAAATAAAAAGCTTTGAGCTTTAAGCGTTCTGCTTTCAGCTCTTATCCGCCGCTACCATATCCCTTAAAGTAATGGTGCGTGCCAGTTTATGTAATGCTGTTTCGTGGTTTTTAACGTAGGGGTTATCCAGGTCCCAAACATAGCCAGCCAATACCGAGCAGATCTGGCTTTTAACAAGCGGGTCCTGGTTATCGGCGAAAAATATGGTATCCAAAACACCCTCGTACCAGGAGGTAACATACGAGCGGAAGGTATTTACACCCTGCATCATGTGCTGCATGTATTCTTTGTCCCAGTCTACGGCTTCGCCGTTAAGCTTGCGGATCACCAGCTTGGCTGCCGTTTGGCTCGATACAGTAGCCAGCGTTACGCCCGATGAAAATATAGGGTCGAGGAACTCGGTCACGTTGCCGGTAAGCACAAAGCCATCGCCATAAAATTTACTTGTTGTGGCCGACCATGATTCCAGCACTTTGGGCGAAAATTTAAATTCTACATCGGCAAACCGTTCACTGAAATAAGGCTGCGAAGCGATGAGTTCTCGCAGTATTTCTTCATCACTACCCTCATATTGTTTAAAAAACTCAGGGTTGCCTACAAACCCCAGTGAGGTAATGCCATTGGCAAAAGGAATGATCCAGATCCAAACGCCGGGCTGATGTACCACAATGGTAATGCGGTTTGGCTCATCGGCCATGGAACGTTTTTTATCAACGGTATGCACAAACAGGGTCTTACGCGGAACCTGGGTAGATGGCCTGTCGAGATTAAACAGTTTGGGGATCACCCGCCCATATCCACTGCCATCAATAATAAAACGGGCCGAGATCTCAGTTTGGTTGCCCTCTTTATCTTCAACGGTAGTTACCGAATCCTGGCCGCTGAAAACGATGTTGGTAACGGTAGTTTCGTAATGAACAGGCACACCCATTTTTTCGACGGTATCAGCCAATGTTTTGTCGAAATCGGCACGGGGTACCTGCCATGTCCAGTTCCAGCCGGGAGTAAACTGATCGGCAAATTGGTAGTCGCAGATCTTACCGTCTTTCACAAACTTTGCGCCCGTTTTTTCCTGGAAACCTTGCGCTTTAACGGCGTCGACAAAACCGGCTTCGGTTAATGCTTCCATGCAGCGGGGCAGCAAGCTTTCGCCAATCACAAAGCGGGGGAAAAGTTGCTTCTCTACAATTTTTACCTTAAAGCCCGCCTGGTGTACGATAGAAGCGGCCACTGTTCCAGCCGGACCAGCGCCTATCACCAATACGTCTACCTGTTCTGTATTCATATTATCAAATATCTTGTTGTGATTTGGTTAAATTGATTTGCTTTTTTTAATTACCTCAACACACTCAAGGGTTAATTTTCGGTTAATTTCTTTTGGGATTGGAAGTGGTAATGAGTCGGGGTACATTTTTTTTAGTTTACCAACCATACAATCGCATAATTTATCGCCAAATCCGGGGCCCATACTTTGATATATGGCAACATAATTATCTCTGAACCCTTTTTCTATAAAGGGGCTCCATTTTTGATAACGGGTTGCCATTTCAAAAGAACGCCCTTCGTTTCTTTGTTTTATTAAATACTCCCGGGTGATTTTTATGTTTAAACTTTGCAAGCTATCTTTTGACACGGAATTAAAGCCATTGGGGATTTCCTCCTTGATTCGCCTTACCATGTACCTTATATAACTTATTCTTTCCCGCTCATCAGCCATGCCGCCTTTGGTTGTAGAATCAATGTAGTTGTAGAGCCCTTGTTCATATTCTTTTGTCCAGATATCGGGATTGGGTTTCTGCTTCTGTTTGCATGCGCAGATCAATGAGTATAAAACAAATAATATCAGTGCTTTTTTCATTATTGTGATTTGGTTAGGATGATAGCAGCGTTGCATCCCCCAAAGCCTGAAGCTATTTTGAGGCAGCTATTGAGCGGTTTTGAGATTAACTGACTGCAAACACTTACGGGGTTGGCATCACCTTGTTTGTTGAAACCTTTTGTTGGAATAATAATATTTTGCCTCAATGATCGCGCTGAAATTATGGCTTCGATCAAGCCTGATGCGCCTAAGGTATGCCCGTAAAACCCTTTCAGGCTATTGAGTGGAACATGCTGCAAACCGGCCAGCGTTACGGCTTTTGCTTCCATTTCGTCGTTATAAACGGTCGCTGTACCATGGGCAGATATAAAATCAATATCCTCAGGCTTTAAACCGGCAGCATCCATCGCTTTATTGATGGCGTAATATAATTCTTCGCCGGTGCGTGATGGGCCTGAAATATGGTTGGCATCATTGCTTATTGCACCGGAAACTAATTCAATAGCCTCTCCGGTTGGTTTGTCTGCCGATAGAATAACCGTAGCCGCGCCCTCTCCCAAATTGATACCATCACGATCTGCATCAAATGGTTTGCATAATCCCGGACTAACGGCCTGAAAAGATTGGAAGCCCGAAAGCACAAATTTTGAAATCACATCTGCCCCGGCTATAACCGCATGGTCGTACTGCCCGGATTGGATCAGCCGCATCCCGGTTATCATAGCTACCAAACCGGAAATACAAGCATGCGAAACTACTATTGGCTCATTAATAAAGCCAAAATGTTGGGCTATCTTTTTGGCCGAAGTATGCAGGGCTATCCGTTCATCCAGTTCAGGGCCCGCTTGTTCGGTTTCCAACAGGCTAATGTTGCCTTTGGTGCTGGAAATAATCAGAACAGTTTTTTTATCGGATATATTTTTATCGACTCCATGTAAGGTTTCGGTTAACGAAGCGATGAGAAGGTGCTCGAATTTGGTGCAGCATTCATCGGTTTGAAAATATACTTTTTCAAATAGCGATGCAAAAAAAGGATCGTCAGACAGGACTTTATCATCGTGGTGCCTCACGCCTGAAACCCCGTTAACCAGGTGCTCAAAATTTTGAGTGGTGGTAGCCCCTAACGGCGAGTAAACATTATCGGCAACAAGGTAAACCTTCTTCATCACGGCGTTCTGTTATATCAAACCTTGTTGTTGTTTCCAATCCAGAAAAAAATCCGGGTTGGTGAGTTGCAGTTCAAAATTATCACGGCGAACAAAAACCTGTGTTGTCGATCCTTTAACGATAAGTTCGCCTGTTTGGGCGTTGAGCAACCTGTAAGTAAAATTGATCTTGGCCGATTCGGTAGGGGTGTAGGTGGTTTCGATAATAACCTTATCCTCGTACCGCAAAAAGCGCTTATAATCACAATTTACGTTAACTATAGGCACAACGTAGCCCGCATTATATACATCCATATAACCCAGGCCGTATTGTTTGCCAAATGCTTCGCGACCGTCCTCAAAATAGCGGACATAATTGCCATGCCAAACCACGCCCAGCATATCCACATCGCTGAATTTGACTTCAATCTCAATAGTATTTATTAGCGATTGCTGCAAAACCTTAGGGGCTTAGTATTTTTTGAAAAGATCGAAATCAGCGCCAAAATCGTCCAGGATTACCGGCCATGGGTGTGCCCAGTAATTTCTAAAACCAAATCCACGGCTGTTGCCGGTGCGGAAAACGGTATATAAAACAGTTTTCTTATCCATATCAACAAAAGTTACCCAGGCGCCCCCTTGCGCCCGCCCTTTATCCATGCCTTCAACAATCAGCAACATGCCGATGCCTTTATTACCTAAAAAATCATAGTTTTTAATCAATGCATCAATATCTTTTTCGGTCAGCGTTTTGAAATGACCGGGATCAGTATCAAAGAAGTTTTTGGTAAGCGCGTTGTTAACTTTTTCGGTAACATTCATTGCAAAATGAACGGTATCGCGGTGAACCGCCCTGGCCGGGTTATATTTTTTAGGTTCTTTTAGAAAGAAATTTTCCCATAGGGGGATGTATTTGCCAACAAATTCGGCATTGATCACCTCCCGTCTGTAAGCTTCTTCCGAACCAATGAATTTCATTTGTGAAAAATCCATACCTAACCAGGTTATCGGGGTTTTTCTATCAAATACCTCTGCTTTGGTTTGGGCAGATGCCGGTTTTAAGAACGCGGTTAATAAAAGTATCAGTAAACTCAGTTTAATTGCGTTTTTTTTCATGGTTGATATTATTGTGGTTGAATAAATATTTTCATTTCGCATTGGGCTATCGTTATGCCTTTGCAAGTAATTTTTCCTTTGATGATGGTAACATCGAAAACCTGGTTTTCAATTTTTACTTCGGTTTCTATGGTATCGCCAACTTTTGGCAAAGCAAATACTTCCAGGTTTTTTACCGCGCCGATAAAACCAGGCAGTACAGACTTGCCCAATTGATGAGCTGCATATCCAGCACCTGCGGCGGCGGTTTGGGCAATATTTTCAGTCAGTCCAGCTTCGCTTAATTCACCATCGCTTACCAAAACATTTTCGGGCAATATCAACAGCGATGTTACCGTGGTATCACCCGACGAAGACACCAGCGTATCAACCATTACAAATGGCGGGCGCTGTGGTATTAACGTTAAAATATCCTGTGTTGGTAAGGTCATTGCCAAAAATTATAATAGTTGTACCACTGCTCGGGATACATTTTTACCTTGTTTTCAAAACTGGCGATAAAATCATTTGTAAGTTGCTCCATGCCTTTGCCCCTGCCCAGATCTGAATAATCCTTTACCGGGCTGGCAAAAAAGTGATAATGCAACGCGCTTTCCTTTAAAGCGTAAACAAAAGTTACCGGGACTTTAAATTTTTCGGCCATTACAAACGGCCCTGCCGGGAATTTCGCATCCTCACCTAAAAACTCCCTTGTTATGGTTTTATTGCCTTCGATATACCTGTCGGCATGCATGCAAACCAGCTCATTGTTCTGAAATGCGGCGTTGATTTTAAATATGTGCGACAGGTCATTTTTGATCACAATGATGTTTATTCTCCGCTCGCCGGTTACCGAATCCATGTATCGCTTGATCTGTTTGTCCTCGCCATCAAACATTACGATATTAATGCGGGTGTTGATATGGTCAAGCAGCTCACCTGCTATTTCCCAGCTGCCGATATGCGAGCTAAGCAGTAATCCGCCCTTGTTCATGGCAGCAATCTGCCGTAGGTTGTCGATTCCATCAAAGTTGAAAGTGAACTTGTTGGGAATCCCCGACATAATCACCACCTTATCGATAATACTTTGACCAAACAGATAGTAATTTCGGTAAAGCTTGAATATTGATTTTACACTGCCGAAACCGAGCCGCTTGTGGAAATAGTAGTATGTTCCTTTTGATGTTTGCCACGAAAACAGGAAATAGTAAAGCGCTACAAACCTCAGCATAAAATAGGCCGGCATTACACCTGCTGTTTTTAAAACGCTTACAAAAATGCGGTAGCCAAGGGTGTTGCCTTTAGATTTTCCCTGCCAGGCGGGCATTATGCAAGCTCCTTAGGTTGTACGCGTGATAGTACGTAATCGTAAAAATCCTGGAAGGTAACAATGCCCGTAAAATCTTCGGGTTTTACTTTGAACCCAAAGTTGCTTTCAATTACTACAACAAGGTCGATATAATCAAGACTGTCAAGGTCGAGGGTTTCTTTCAGATTAGCTGCGGGCACCATTTTATCTGCATCAACTTCAAATTCTTCGGCAAGGAAGCTGTTGATTTTTTCTATGATCTCTTCAATTTGCATAATGGCTTAGTTTAAATATATTTTTTAATAATCAGGGACGAGTTGGTGCCGCCAAACCCAAACGAGTTTGACAGGAATGTATCTATATTTTTTTCGACGGTTTCGGTAGCGATGTTAAGTTTCGCCGAATCCTCGTCGGGGTTTTCAAAGTTAATGTTAGGCGCCACGAACGAGTTTTGCATCATTAGCATGGAATAAACAATTTCACTTGCGCCTGCCATCCAGCACTCGTGGCCGGTCATGGATTTGGTTGAGCTTACCAAAGGCTTATAATCTCCAAAAACTTCATCAATGGCTTTAGCCTCGCTGGCATCGCCGGCAGGGGTAGAGGTGGCATGAGCATTGATATAATCAATTTCAGAAGCCTTTATACCGGCATCTTTTAACGCCATATTCAACGAGCGTACCGGCCCTTCAACCGTTGGGTTTGAGATATGCCCCCCGTTTGATGAAAAACCGTAACCAACAACTTCGCCCAAAATGGTAGCGCCTCTTTTCCGGGCCGAATCCAGGCTTTCCAGGATCACGGTAGCAGCACCACCGCTTGGCACCAATCCATCGCGGTCGCGATCAAAGGGGCGGGAAGCTTTTGCCGGGTCGGCCTCATGTACGGAAAATGCCGAAAGCGCATCAAAACTGCCCATTGAATAATGGCTTAGTTCCTGCGCACCACCGCAAATGATGCAGTCCTGCATACCACTTTTGATGAGGTGATAGCCCATGCCTATAGAATGTGAACCGCTGGCACAGGCCGCGCTGATGGTAAAATTGACACCGCGCAGCTTAAATATGGTTGCCAGGTTCATGGTAACAGTGGAGTTCATGGTTTGAAAAACTGCCCCCGAACCAATGAGCATAGTGTCTTTTTTTTCGCGGATAATATCGGTAGTTTCAATAACAGCCTTAGCGGTACTATCATTACCGTATAAAATGCCTACATCGGTTTGGGCGATGTAATCAGCATCGATACCTGCCTGTTGTAATGCTTCGATGGTAGCTATGTAGGCGTACTCGCCTTGCTCGGGCAACATGATACGTGCCCGGCGATCAAGCGTGCCTTTCAGGTTGGGTTTTTCAACCGCACCGGTAAGGCCCGAGCGGTAGCCAAAATCTTTACGGATAGCATCATATACAATGCCCGACCTGCCGGCATAAAGGGATTCCTTAACTTCATCAAGATTTTTCCCAATACACGAATAGATACCCATCCCTGTTATCACAACCCTATTCATATTTGAGCAAAAACTGATAGTACATAGTCAACAAAATGTGATAAAAATACAAAAAAATAGAACTTAATCTGGTTTTTGTATGTATAGCGCTCGTTTAATGTTCCAAATTTCGGCTATTAAAATACCTGTATCTTAATAGCTTATAATTAAGTTTATATTAAGAGTTAATTACGCTTGTGTTTGTTATCGGTAAATAAAATTTGCCACCGCTCGGCTCCAGCCGAGTGGTAATTATTCCCAGGCCTCTGGCTTTCTTCCTTCTTTCGCTTCGGCGGCCAGAGGCCGCTTGATAGTTGCCACTCGGCTGGAGCCGAGCGGCGGCGGTTGGGGCGGCTTTTTTCTTTTTTACGAATAAAGCCCACCATTTATCGAAAGCACCTCAGCTGTAATATAAGCGGCTTCCGGCGACGCCAGAAACCCTACCGCATGAGCAACCTCTTCGGGAGTGCCAAATCTTTTTAAGGGCACCATCGCTTTTAACTCCTTTTCATCAAGCCCGGCAGTCATATCTGTAGCTATAAAACCGGGTGCTACAGCATTTACCGTAATCCCCCTGCGGCCAACCTCCTGCGCTAATGCCTTGGTTGCACCGATAACACCTGCTTTAGCGGCCGAATAATTCACCTGTCCCGGCAAGCCTTTTAACCCTGAAAGCGAAACCACGTTCACAATCCGGCCGTATTTTTTAACCAGCATTCCGTTAAGGACTAAACGCGTAACGTAAAAGAAGCCACTTAAGCTCGTATTTATTACGCCATCCCATTGCTGGTCTGTCATCCACATCATCAGGCCATCATCTTTAACGCCGGCGTTGTTTATTAAAACTTCAATGTACTTTTCGGTATTGGTTTCTATCCAGCTGCCTAATTTTTGCTGGATATCGTTCTTATCGGCTACATTAAATTGCAACAGTTCGCCATCGCCGCCGTTCTCCCTGATCTGGGCGAGGGTATTGTTGGCTTCATCAATATTGCCTTTGTAGTTTACCAGTACATAATAACCCATAGCGGCCATTTTGTAGCAAATGGCCCTGCCAATTCCTCTTGAGCCGCCGGTTACTAATGCACATTTCATATGATGTTTTTGGTGTTAAAAGGTTTAATAAATTCAGGAAATATTTCGGCAGTTTCAAAATAGGCTTTTACTTGCTGCAGGTCCTGGTATTTGGGTTTGTCCTCAATAAATGTAGGGAATATAGCCCTCAAGCCGGTATAAACTTTGTTGGTTTGGGTAGATAGCTTGTTTGCGCAATCAAGGTAATCGACAGCCTGCAGCAGCGTCATAGCCTGGATAGCCAGTACCTCGAAACTGTTATCGATCACTTTTTTTGTTAACAATGCCGCATTACAACCCATGCTTACAATATCCTGGTTATCATTATTGTTTGGGATACTGTGTACGTACATGGGATACGAAAGGGTTTGGTTTTCGGCAACGGTTGAGGTAGCCGTGAACTGCATTCCCTGCATTCCGAAGTTGAAGCCTAATACACCTAAATTCAAAAACGGCGGAAACTTCTGGTTCAGCTTATCATTCAGTAAATAATTCAACTGCCTTTCTGATAGCATCGATAAACGGGTAACAGCTATCTTGAGTTTATCCATCTCCAGCGAAACATAATCGCCATGGAAATTACCGCCGTGGAAGATGTTATGGTTTTCATGATCGATAACCGGATTATCGTTCACTGAATTCAGTTCATCTACAACCACGCTTTCTGTCCGAGCAATTGTATCATACACCGGACCGAGAATTTGCGTAACACAACGAAGCGAGTAGTATTCCTGCACCTTATCCTCAAAAACTTCCTGATCAATATTTTCGGGATTGTATAAATGCTCTGAGCGGCTGCGGGTCATTTGGCTATCCTTCAGGATTTCCCTCAATTGCGCGGCAATAGCATTTTGACCTGTATGATGTTTAACCCTGTTTAGCTCGTGCGAATAATGGTCATCAAAAGCACCCACCACCTCGTTGATCATGGCCGATAACATTACCGACCAGCCCAGCAGTTTTTTAGCTCGGATAATATTCAGCAATCCAATCCCGGTCATGGCCGAAGTACCGTTGATAATGGCCAGTCCCTCACGGATATGGATTTGCAGTGGTTTAATATTCAGTTTTTCAAAAACAGAAGCTGTTGGTTGTACTTTTTCGTTATAAATCACCTCGCCTTCGCCAATTAAAACCAGTGCAAGGTGGGCTAACTGTACCAGATCGCCGCTGGCACCTACGCCGCCATGTTCAAATATACAGGGAGTAACGTTTTTATTGATGAGTTCGGCAAGCAGGTTCACCAGTTCGGGGTGTACACCGGAATGGGCTTGCATAAAACTGTTAAGCCGGGCAAGCATCAGGGCTTTTACCAACTGGGGCTGCATCAAACTGCCACCGCCCGAAGCATGGCTGCGGATGAGATTATACTGTAATTGCAAACGGTTTTCATCGCTCACCTTGTATTGCGCCATTGGGCCAAAGCCGGTGTTAATGCCGTAAATAAGCTTGTTGGATGAAAAATTGCCAAGAAAAGTAAAGCTGGCTTCTACCTTTTGCAGTGCCTGTTCGTCAGGAGCAATCGTAGCACTATTAAAAATTACCTGGTAAAAATCATCCAGCGTAAGGGTTTTTCCTCCAACCTGTAGTATGGGCACAGCAGTTTTATTTAATAAGGTTTGATTACTCTTTTTCACAAAATCAGGGCGAAAATAAGGTAAATGTTCGGATTTGAAAATAACAACGCCGTCCTTTGCTTCGGAGGGGTGGCTGCTATTTAACGGGCCCGGCGGGTGGGTATTGTAGAGACATTGGGCTATTTATCGTTAATAATAATCCTGCCTCTAAATCATATTCAAAAAAATGATAGTTTTGATAGCTGACCTTGTTGCAAATGAAGAAAACTAAAATCCAGAAGCCGTTTATTCACTATGAAGAGCTTAAATACTGGGAGCAGGTTACTATTGTTATTTATACTGCACTAACGTTAGTTATTGTATTTTCTCCGTTTATCTTAGGGGTAAGTGCAAGGCAAAATTCCATTGTCGCCTATGCCATATCGACCCAGCTATTTTTTTATGGATTCCTATATGTGTCATTAAGGAATTTTAGATCGTATCTCATCTGGTTGTGTTTCGGGATAATACATTTTATCGTTTTTTTATGGTTTAGATATGATGTTGAATTAGGCATAGGGATGGCAAATCCATCTGGCGCTCTTGCCAATACTTTCCCTTTGCTGTTGCTTTTTCAATTGTTGAGGATGTTTAGTATAAAAGCACAAAAGCGAGAGTTTGGCGTGCCGTCAAAAGGAGCAAGAACAGATTGGATTGAAGGTGAGAAAATAACAGGGATAGACTTTTTAATTTTTGTGATTTATATGGGGATATGGTTTCTGTTAACAGTGTTTTCTTTAAAATATTAAACTAAGACGTAGCCAAGGTGAGGAGTCGCTATCACCGAACATTGAGTATTATAAAATACTTCACACTAAAATTTAACGTTTAATTTAACCTGAAACAATACTTTTGTAAAGTATTAAACGTAAACCCACAAAACCCATTGATAAAAACCTGGACTGAAGCCGGTACGTGCGATTGAATGATATATGACGGATAATTTAGAACTTATACAGGCAAAGTTTAAACAATTACAGGTATGCGTTATTATACCCACCTATAATAACCAGGGTACGCTGGCCGCTGTTATTACCGATGTGTTAGCTTATACCGATCAGGTTATTGTGGTAAATGATGGCTCTACTGATAGTACTCCTGCCACTATCCGGTCGGTCCCGCAAATACAATCAGTAAGTTATACCCAAAATGTGGGAAAAGGCTGGGCCCTGCGCAAAGCTTTTGAATTTGCTGCCGAGCAGGGTTACCAACACGCTATCACCATTGATTCGGACGGTCAGCATTTTGCTACCGACCTACCTGCTTTTATTGAAAAACTGGAACAGGAACCGGATTCGCTGATCATTGGTTCGCGAAATATGGAGCAATCGTCGGTGCCGGGGAAAAGTAGTTTTGGGCATAAGTTTTCTAATTTTTGGTTTCGGGTGGAGACAGGCATTAAATGCCCGGATACGCAATCAGGCTATCGTTTGTATCCCATTCATCTGTTAAAGAACACCAAATTCATTACCCGTAAATATGAGTTTGAGATAGAAGTGATCGTTCGTGCCGCCTGGAAAGGTATCAAGATAGATTGGGTTCCGGTAAAGGTTTATTATGCCCCCAAAGAAATACGGGTATCGCATTTTCGCCCTTTTCAGGATTTTTCGCGCATTAGTGTACTCAACACTGTACTGGTTATCATAACTTTCGCATACATCAAACCCCGCGATTTTTTCAGGACGCTTTTTGATAAAAAAAAAGCAAAGCAGATGCTCAAAAACCTGTTTTTTAACCCTGAACACTCGCATCAGTTAAAAGCTAAATCTGTAGCTTTTGGCGTTTTTATGGGGATTGTCCCTATCTGGGGTTTCCAGTTGTTGGTGGCTATTTCGCTGGCCTTCCTGTTCAGGCTCAATAAAGCCATTGTGGTTACGGCAGCCCACATCAGCGTTGCGCCCATGATCCCGGTTATTATTTTTCTGAGTTATAAAACAGGTAGCCTATGGATGGGCGGCAAGGATGTGGATATCCCGTTGGATAAAATTTCGCTTAAATCCATTGGCGAACATTTGGAACAATATCTTTACGGCAGCATTTCGCTGGCAATTTTTGCAGGTATTATAGCTGGATTGCTCACTTTTGCGTTACTAAAGCTGTTTAAGCGGAGGCCAGTCCCCGCCCTGTAATTCATGGAAAAAATCCTGGTAGGCATCTATAATTATTTCAATATCCGCAAACCACTGTTTTATACTGTGTTTGCGTTAAGCTTTGTGCTTATCGGTTTTTTCGCTTCGAGGATAAGATTTGAGGAGGATATTTCCAAAATACTGCCGAAGGATAAAAAGATAGAGAAACTCAACTATATTTTTCAAAACTCCAAGTTTGTTGATAAGCTGGTGGTGATGGTATCGTTAAAAGATTCCACACAACAGCAGCCCGATAGCCTTATCGTCTTTGCCGATAATTTTACCGAAACCGTTCAGCAAAAACTTCCACGGTATGTAAGTAAGATCAATGCAAAGGTTGATGAGGGGTTGGTGCTGGCGCTTTTTGGTACTATTAATAAAAACCTGCCCATTTACCTTACCGAGCGCGATTATTTAAATATTGACACACTTATCCGCCCCGATCAGGTAAAAGAAACCCTCGCCCGCGATTTGCGCACGCTAACCTCGCCTGCCGGTTTAGCGCTGAAAAGTATGATTAGCAGCGACCCGGTTGGCATCTCATACCTCGGCCTTAAAAAATTACAGCAGCTGCAATACGACGAAAATTTTGAATTGTACGACAGCTATGTAATGACCAGAGATCACAAAAACCTGCTGCTGTTCATCACACCAAAATATTCGCCCAATAATACCGGCGAAAACGCCGTACTGCTTAAGGGACTGGACAATACTATCGATAGCCTGCAAAAAAAAAGTTTTACAACGATCAATTGCCGTTACTTCGGTACAACGGCCGTATCGGTAGGCAACGCCCTGCAATTGCGGCGTGATTCGATGTTTACTCAGGGCATTACCATAGTTTTCCTGGTCGTTTTTTTGGCATTTTATTTTAAAAAGAAGCGTGCCCCGGTAGTGATCCTGGTGCCGGTATTGTTCGGTGCTTGGTTTTCGCTGGCGGTGATCTATTTTGTGAAAGGCAGTATTTCGGTAATTGCTTTAGGGACGGGCTCGGTTGTGCTGGGGATTGCGGTTAATTATTCGCTGCATGTGTTTAATCATTATCGCCATACCCGTAGTATTGAACAGGTGATCCGCGATTTGGCTATGCCGCTTACTGTGGGCAGTTTTACTACTATCGGCGGTTTCTTGTGCCTGGAATTTGTAGAGTCGGAAATGCTGAAAGATCTTGGTCTGTTTGCGGCCTTTAGCTTAATCGGCGCGTCGTTTTGCTCGTTGGTGTTTCTCCCGCATTTCATCGCCTCAAAAAAAGAACAGGATCAGCATACAGCCCAGCTTTCGTGGATTGATAAGCTATCGGCCTATAATCCCGAGTATAATAAATTTATTATTTCAACTATTGTCATTCTTACCGTAGTATTTAGCTATACCGCCCGGAACGTAAGCTTTGAAACGGATATGAACCGCATGAATTTCATGACCGATAAACTCAAAGCATCCGAAGCTAAGCTGAATGCGATTAATAAATACGCCCTGCAATCAGTTTACCTCCTGGCCGAGGGAAAAACCCTTGATGATGCGCTTCGCACCAACGAAAAGCTCTCGGCACAGATAGAATTATTGAAAGAAAAAAACATCGTCAAAAAATACTCCGGCGTATCATCGCTAATTATTTCCGATTCGCTGCAAAAAGCCCGAATTGCCCGTTGGAATAACTACTGGACACCTGCAAAAAAACAGCAGTTAATGGCTGTATTGGTTAATGAAGGCGCTGCCGTAGGTTTCAAGCCATCCGCTTTTGACCATTTTAAGGAACTCATCAATAAAAACTTTAAACCGGTTGGCCAGGATGAAATGGCCGGCATCCGCAAAAGTTTGTTGGATGATTACATCACCGAGCGACCAGGCAGGGCCGGTGTAATTACATTGGTTAAGATCTCGCAGGGTGATAAAACCAAGCTGTACAACTTGTTCGAGAACTCGCCAAATGTTACTGTTGTTGATAAGCAATACTTAACAAACCGTTTTGTTGGTATCATTAATAATGATTTTACCAGTATCGCGGTGATGTCGTCATTACTGGTGTTTACGGTATTGCTGCTCACTTACGGACGGATCGAACTTACACTGGTTTCCTTTATCCCCATGTTTATTTCCTGGATCTGGATTTTGGGCTTGATGGGCTTGCTGGGCATTCAGTTCAATATCGTGAACATCATTATATCGGCACTGATATTTGGTTTGGGCGATGATTACAGCCTGTTTATTATGGATGGGTTGCTGCAGGAATATAAAACGGGTAAAAAGAATTTATCGTCATACAAGTCGTCCATCTTTCTATCAGCCATTACTACGGTTGTGGGTTTGGGGGTGCTGATCTTTGCCAAACACCCGGCCTTGCGTTCTATCGCGTTGATCTCCATCATCGGCATAGTTTGCGTAGTGGTAATGGCTCAGATCCTGATCCCGTTTTTGTTTAACCTGCTGATCAGGAACCGGGTAAAAGCCAAACGCTTCCCATGGACATTGAGCGGCTTCATAATCTCGGTTTTCGCCTTCACTTACTTCGTAAGCGGATGTTTGTTATCAAGTTTGATCGGCTTGTTCCTTATCAAGCTCAACCCGTTTAAAGGGCCAAGGAGCAAATATGTTTATCATGCTATCCTGTCGAAGTTTTGTTGGTCGATGATGTACATTATGCCTAACCTGCGTAAGCGTGTGGTTAACAAGGACAGTTTTGAGAAACCTGCCGTGGTGATCAGTAATCACCAATCGTTTTTAGATATCCTGGTGCTGATCATGCAGCACCCTAAGCTGATATTGTTTACCAATCATTGGGTATGGAATTCGCCGGTGTTTGGTGCCGTGGTACGGATGGCCGGGTATTTCCCGGTGGCCGAAGGCGTGGAGCAGAATGTTGATGAACTGGCCGAAAAAGTTAAACAAGGTTACTCAATGGTGATCTTCCCCGAAGGAAGCCGCTCGCCCGATGGCAAAATGAAACGTTTCCATAAAGGCGCTTTCTTTTTGGCCGGGCAACTGGGTATGGATATTCTGCCCATTATGCTGCACGGCACAGGTTATAACATGACCAAAGGCGACTTTCTGCTGAAGAATGGAACGATTACCATCAAATACCTGCCGCGCATTGCTGCTGCTGATACATCATTTGGCAATGGTTATGCCGAACGCACCAAAAATATCAGCCGCTATTTTAAAGAAGAATATCAAAAGCTAAGCGCCGAAATTGAGCAACCGGCTTATTTTAAAGAGCAACTGTTTTACAACTACCTGTACAAAGGCCCGGTATTAGAATGGTATATGCGGATCAAAGTCTGCCTCGAAAAAAATTACCAGGTATTTCATGAGCTGTTGCCTAAACAGGGGAAAATGCTCGACCTGGGTTGCGGATATGGGTTTATGCCCTACATGTTGCATTTCGCCGCACCGGAGCGCGAGTTTACCGGGGTTGATTATGATGAGGAGAAAATTGAAGTAGCCAACAATTGTTTCAGCAAAACGGCTGAGATCAATTTTGTTTATGCTGATGCCCTTGCTTTTGAAATGCAGCAATATGATGCCATTATTATGGCCGATATGCTGCATTATTTACAACCCGCTGAGCAAAAGCAATTGATAGAAAAATGTATCACCCAACTAACTCCTAATGGCCAGCTCATCATCAGAGATGGCAATAAGGATATGCAGGAAAGGCACAAGGGCACGGAGCTTACCGAAACGTTTTCAACCAAACTGCTCGGTTTTAATAAAACGGGGGCAAATGGCTTATCTTTTTTTTCCGGACAAATGCTGAGGGACATCGCAGCTGTGCATAAGCTTTCGGTCACCGAGATCGACAACACGAAATACACTTCAAATATTATTTTTGTGATCAAAAAGGAAGGGCAGCCGGTTTATGGGTGATAAGTTTGATGTACTGATCATTGGCAGCGGTATGGGTGGGCTGGTTTGCGCCGATATGCTTGGTCGCGAAGGGTATCGGGTTTGCGTTGTTGAAAAAAACAAACAGCTTGGCGGCTCGCTGCAAACTTATGTGCGGGATAGGGTGATCTTCGACTCTGGGGTTCATTATCTTGGCGGGTTGGATAAAGGCCAAAACCTATACCAGATCTTTAAGTATATAGATATTATTAATAATCTGAAACTGGAAAAGCAAAGCCCTGATGCTTTTGATAAGATCTTGATCGATAATGATCCGGTTGAATATCCGCAGGCGCAGGGTTATGATAATTTCATCAAACAGCTACTGGTCTATTTCCCGGATGAGGAACCGGCTTTGCGCGCCTATTGCAATAAACTGAAAGAGGTTTGCGATAAGTTCCCGCTGTATAATTTGCGCTCGTCGGATGATTTTTATGAAAAGGCCGATGTGCTGGAGGTGGACACGGAGGCTTTCCTGGCATCTATCACCAACAATAAAAAATTGCAGCAGGTATTGGCCGGTAACAATTCTTTATATGCCGGGCAGGCCGATAAAACACCGCTCTACGTTCATGCACTTATCCTTAACAGCTACATTGAAAGCTCTTGGAAATGTGTTGACGGCGGATCGCAGATTGCCAGGCTCATTGCCCGCAATATCCGCGACAGGGGCGGCGTTATCATCCGGAATAAAGCCGTGAAAAAACTGGTAGAACAGGATGGTAAAATAGCGTATGTTGAACTGCAGCATGGCGAAAAGCTGGATGCCTGTCATTTTATATCCAACATTCACCCGGTAAAAACATTGGAGATGACGGACTCGCAGATAATCAAGAACGTGTATCGTAACCGATTGAAAAGCCTGGAAAACTCCGTATCGTCGTTTACCATTAACATCGTATTTAAAAAAGATACGTTCAAATACTTTAGCCACAACGTTTATAGTTTTAAGGACGGACAGGTATGGCACATGGCCGATTACACGGAGCAAAACTGGCCGCTGGGCTATGCCGTGTTCATGACACCATCGTCAAAAAATAAGGAATATGCAGACGGTATGACCATACTGGCCTATATGCGTTATGAGGAAGTGAAGCCATGGGAAGATACTTTCAATACCGTATCTGATGAGGCTTATCGCGGAGAAACTTACGAGCAATTTAAAAAGCGAAGAGCTGAAGTTTTACTGGATGATGTGGAGTTAAAGTTTCCGGGTTTAAGAGGTCAGATCTATTCATACTATACCGCCACACCGCTCTCGTACCGCGATTATATAGGTAATGATGATGGCTCGCTTTATGGCATTGCCAAGGATTATAAACACCCGCTGAAAACGTTTATTTCGCCTCGCACTAAATTGCCTAATTTGTACTTCACCGGGCAAAACCTTAATTTACATGGCATTTTAGGCGCGGCCATGAGCGGGATAGTTACCTGTTGCGCCTTGTTGGGCAATGATGATCTGATAGATAAAATAAGAAATGCGTAACAGGAAATTTAGCTGGAAGCGGTTTGGGAAAAGGTTGTTGTATACAGGCTTTGTGTTTGTGGGCTTGCTGCTGATCGGCTTTATTTACCTGTACTGCGTAGCTATCGATTACCCGCCCAAACCTGCCGACTTGAGCAGCTTGCAATTACAACGAAAGGAACCTTCGCCGGGGTTTTATACCATTAATAACAACTGGTTCCGGAAAAGTAAAAGCGGTTTGTTTGAAATGTATGTAGAGGGTAAGCCTTTTGAGCGCGGGGTAATTAATGGCAAACTGAGCAAAGAGCTGGTGGTAAACCAGGAGGTTTATTTTACCGATCAGATCAACAAAATCATCCCATCAAAATCATACCTGTCGTTCCTGAAATATTTTATAGCCTGGTTTAACCGCGATCTGGCTAAGAACGTAAGCGAGGAATATAAAGAGGAGATCTACGGCATCTCTAAATCAGCCTCGGATAAATACCAGTATATCGGCTCTAACTATCAGCGCATTTTGAATTACCATGCTGCACATGATATTGGTCACGCATTGCAGAGTATGGCGCTGGTGGGCTGCACCTCGTTCGGTACCTGGAATGATCGCTCGGCCGATGGTACCATGATCATAGGTCGCAACTTTGATTTTTATGTGGGTGATAATTTTGCGCATGATAAAATAGTGGCATTCTTCAATCCATCTGAAGGGCATAAATTCATGACCATATCCTGGGGCGGCTTCGTAGGCGCGGTATCCGGCATGAACGAAAAAGGCCTGAGCGTTACCATCAACGCTGATAAAACCAATATCCCATCGGGTTCGGCTACACCGGTATCTTTAGTGGCCCGGGAGATCTTGCAGTACGCCAAAAACATTAAAGAGGCCATCACAATAGCCAAAAAGCGCAAAATGTTTGTGTCCGAATCATTTTTGGTTGCCTCTGCCGAGGATAACAAAGCCGTAGTGATCGAGAAAACACCGGATACGCTGGATGTGTATGATCCTCGCCAAAACTATATTGTTTGCGCCAACCACTTTCAAAGCAAAGGACTGGCACACTCTAAAGAAAACCTGGTACAACTAAGCAATAGCGCTTCGCCCTATCGTTACCAGCGTTTAATGGAACTGCTGAATGCCGAAGGCAAGAACACCGTGCAAAAAACAGTTGATATTTTGCGCGACCGCCAGGGCCTGCACGGTGAAGATATTGGTATGGGCAACGAGAAAGCGCCGAACCAATTGATAGCGCACCACTCGGTAGTGTTCGAGCCGCAAAAGCTGCTGGTTTGGGTTTCCACTTCGCCATGGCAGCTGGGTGAGTTTGTTGCTTATGATTTAAAAAAAATCTTCGCCATGAAAGGCATGCAAACCGATCATGAAATTATGGATACCGCGCTTACCATTAAGCCCGATACGTTTTTGAACACCCGGGCTTATCGTAATTTTATAACCTATCGTACGCTGAAGCAAAAAGCTTTTGATGGCGGCGAGATTAACCCTGATAGCGTAGTGGCCAGCAATCCGCAATTTTACCACGCGTATGTGATTGCCGGCGATTACTCGTTTAAGCATAACGAGTATAAAAAAGCCCTCGGGTATTACAAAACGGCTTTAACCAAGGTAATAGCCACAGTAAATGAGGAAAACTATATCAAAAAGCAGGTTGAAAAATGTACTAAAAAGGTAAGCTCATGACAGTTTTAGGTGTAGGTATTGATATGATAGAGGTGGAGCGTGTGCAAAGCAGTATTGCTAAAGAACAGGGTTTTCGTGAGCTGGTATTTTCGGCAAAAGAGATAGCCTATTGCGAGAGTAAGACCAATAAGTATCAGCATTATGCCGCCCGCTTTGCCGCCAAAGAGGCTTTTTTTAAAGCATTAGGTACGGGCTGGCTAAAAGATACCGCTTTTAGCGAAATTGAGATCAGCAATGATGAAAACGGCAAGCCCATTTTAGAACCTACCGGCGAAAGTGCGGGAGTGATTAACCGTAACGGGCCGTTAAAAATTTCCGTATCATTAACCCATCTGAAAACAATGGCATCGGCCGTGGTAATTATTGAACAGTGATAACACAACACCCTAAGCCATTAGCACGCCAACCCAAACACGAGGTTGTAAAATACCACGAGCAAAAGCTGCAGGAGTTGCTGGCATACCTCAGCCAAAACTCGCCGTTTTATAAAGACCTTTTCGCAGCACATCAGATCGATATCAACCAGGTCAAAACGCTTGATGACCTGCGTTTGATCCCGACCACCACTAAAGAAGACCTGCAAAAACGAAATGATGATTTTTTATGTGTGGATAAGGGGAGAATCATTGAGTACAGTTCCACCTCCGGCACTTTAGGCAGCCCGGTAACTATTGCCCTTACCGAAAATGATTTGGAACGGCTGGCTTATAACGAATACAATTCTTTTACCTGTGCTGATGGTTTGCCTGCCGACTTATACCAGTTGATGCTTACGCTCGACAGGCAGTTTATGGCCGGGATGGCCTATTACTCGGGGATCCGCAAAATAGGGGCGGGTATCATCAGGCTTGGACCTGGTGTGCCATCGCTACAATGGGAAACCATTTTGCGATTGAAGCCGACTGCTATTGTAGCGGTACCATCATTTATTTTAAAGCTGATCCATTTTGCGCAGGAGCATCATATCGATATCAATACATCGTCAGTAAAAAAGGCGGTTTGTATTGGCGAGAATATCCGTAATACCGATTTCAGCCTGAATATCTTAGGCCAAAAGATCACCGAAGCCTGGGATATCAAGTTGTATTCAACCTATGCTTCTACCGAAATGCAAACCGCTTTTGCCGAATGCGGCGAAGGCAGGGGCGGCCATCACCAACCAGAGCTATTGATAGTTGAAGTACTGGATGAGCAGAACAACCCGGTGGCTCCGGGTGAATCGGGGGAGGTTACCATTACCACGCTTGGCGTTGAGGGTATGCCGTTATTACGATATAAAACCGGGGATATCTGCCATTATTTTGATGAACCATGTGGCTGCGGTCGTACAAGTATTAGGCTATCATCTATCGTTGGCCGTAAAAAGCAAATGATCAAATTTAAGGGTACAACCCTTTACCCTCCGGCGTTGTTTGATCTGCTAAATGGCATGGAAGAGATTAAAGATTTTGTAGCCGAAGTGTACTCGAATGAGATAGGTATGGACGAAGTACTGCTTCACCTGTTGCCTGTTAACTATACGGATGAATGCGACCGCAAGATCCGGGCTAATTTGCAGGCCAGGCTAAGGGTGAGCCCGCATATCACCTATCTGAAGCACGATGAGATGCAGAAATTACAATTCCCTGAAGCGGTGCGCAAGCCTGTTAAGTTTATCGATAAAAGAAAGTAGCTATTATGTGCTAACTTTGCCCCATGCATAATGCCGATATCCTGGGCCGGTTAACACAACAGCTTGAGCTGCCGTTTAGTAACCCGGTACTTGTCTTTTCGCTGATATTGTTGATCATATTACTTGCTCCAATCATCATGGGCAAGTTCAAAATTCCGGGTATTGTGGGTTTTATTATGGCTGGCATAGCGGTTGGTCCGCATGGGTTAAACCTGCTCACCAAAAACTCGGCGGTTGAGCTGTTCTCTACCATCGGGTTGCTCTATATTATGTTCATCGCCGGCATCGAGCTCGATCTGAACGAGTTTAAGCGGAAGAAGCACAAAAGCTTTGTGTTTGGCTTCTTTACTTTCTGTATTCCCATACTCATCGGTTTTCCTGTTTGTTATTATGTGCTGGGTTATTCGTTAATAACATCGGCCTTAACGGCCAGTATGTTTGCCACGCATACACTGGTGGCCTATCCCATAGTAAGTAAATATGGCATCGCAAAAAATGAGGCCGTCGCCATAAGTGTAGGGGGCACCATATTGACCGATACCGCCGTACTGATTTTGCTGCCTGTAATTATGGGCGCTAAGGATGGGGGGCTGGGTTTTGGCTTCTGGTTGCAGCTGATGATTTCGCTTTCGATATTCGCGTTCATCATGTTTGTGCTGATCCCGCCGCTGGCAAACTGGTTTTTTAACCGCTATCGCGATAGTAAAACACTGCCATATGTGTTTGTGCTTTTTATTGTGTTTGTGTCGGCCTTTTTATCCCAGCTGGCAGGGGTTGAACCCATTATAGGGGCCTTTGTGGCGGGGCTTGCTTTAAATAAAGCAGTACAGCAGTCATCAACCCTAATGAGCAGGATCGATTTTGTGGGTAATGCTATATTTATTCCATTCTTCCTGATCAGTGTAGGCATGCTGGTTGATTTGCGTGTGCTGGGCCGCGGACCACAGGCTACCATTGTTGCTGTAAGCTTAACATTGGGAGCTTTGTTGGGTAAATGGCTGGCGGCATTATCTACTCAAAAAATATTCAAATATTCGGGCATACAGCGTAACCTCATTTTCGGTTTAAGCAGCGCACACGCCGCGGCTACCCTGGCCATTATTTTAGTAGGATACAAGGCGCAGATTATTGACGATAATATTTTGAACGGTACCATTATATTGATACTGGTTACCTGCGTGGTAGCATCATTTGCTACAGAGCGCGCCGCTAAAAAGGTGGTTGCATCAATTGAAGAGCCCGAAATTTTATCAGAACCCCAAATTACCGGCCACGAGCGAGAATGATCCCAGTAATTGCTTATAAACTTGTTTTTACGCCCGGCTGTAAAATCCTGAGCTGACCGCCTATGCCCAGCGCGTTAAATGATTGCTGCAGCATCTCGCCCGTTTCGGTATAATGCGACCAGCCTTCAAAATGCACCGGAATGATTGTAGCATCAGGAAAGGCAAAGGCGGTATCAATAGCATCATTAGTACCCATTGTTACATTGAACGGACCGCGGGGTTTGGCTGCCCCGGCAAATATGAATACATATTGAGGTTTAAATTTTTCTGCAACCTCCTTTACGCCATCATAAAACACGGTATCCCCGGTAATATAGATCTGGAGCCCGGCAATAGTTATAATAAAACCCGTTACATCACCGGTAAGTTTTTCGCTGCCAGCGGGGCCATGCCTTGCAGGTGTACCTGTTATAACCACTTCATCGTTAAGCGCTATGCTTTCCCATGGAGCCAGGCCAAGGGCATTGCCGCCTAATCTTTCGGCTCCTATTTGGGTGGTTAATGTTTTATCAACCTGTTTCAGCAGTTCCCGGCCGGCATGGTCAAGGTTATCGCCATGCTGATCGTGGCTTAGCAAAACCACATCTATTTTACCGATGTCGGTATTAGCAGGGCCTTCGGTTTTATGGTAGGCAGGCTTATCGTTGATCATGAATTGCTCGCCGGCGGGGTCAAGCGTAGGGTCGGTCATAAGCCTTAAGCCGCCGATCTCCAAAATGATGGTTGGTCCACCCAGGTAGGTTACGTTAACTTCGCTTTTCATGGGTTCATAATTTTAGTAGTGTCTTCAATTAATGATTGCATCAACGCGGCTGCTTTGGTGTGTTTTAATATTGGCGCTATCTGTCCGCCCCAAAACAAAATCATATCCCATTTTTGCTGCTCAAGCGCGGCTTTTCTTAACGGCGACATAAAAGTTGTTTGTAACGGGAAAGGTAAAACCCCGGCTTCTTTGCCAATCAGATCTTTAGCGATCCTGCTGGTGATCCCCCGGCCAAGCCTGCCTGTAAACGCGCGGGACAAGGTAGTATATTTCGCTGCATCTGAGAACAGCATTTGCCTGTGGACGGGAAGTGCACCCGATTCATCAACGGCCAAAAAAGCAGTCCCTATCTGTACGGCATCGGCACCTAATGTTAAGGCTCCGGCTACCCCCCGGCCATTAGCAATGCCCCCGGCGGCAATAACGGGTACTTTTACTTTCTCCTTAATTAGTTGAAGTAACACAAAAGTACCGGTGGTTGATGATTCGGCGGGGGCAAGGAATGATGGCCTGTGACCGCCCGCTTCAAAGCCCGAGGCTATGATCAGGTCCACCCCGCTTGCCTCCAATGCTATAGCCTCATCCAGCGTGGTAGCTGCGCCTACTGTAACGATGCCTAACTTACGGCACTGCTCCATCACATCGGCGGGCAACGTGCCAAACATAAAGCTGAATACTTTTGGGCGTAGGTCAAGGATCACCTGCAACTGGTTTTCGAACCGTAATTTAAAAGGATCGGGCTTGGGCGGCAATGGGATCCCGGCTTCATCAAAATAGGGTTTAAACAACTGTGTTGCATGTTCATACTGCGCATCGGTAGCTGCACCGTCAGGTGCATCGGTTTCCGAAACCCATATGTTAATGTTGTACGGTTTATTGGTTGCTGCTTTGATCTTTTTATCTACCGCTGCAATTTCGGGCGCGCTCAGGGTGTAAGCCCCGTATCCGCCCAGCCCGCCGGCATTTGATACCGCGGCTACCAATTCAACCGACGATAAATTACCGCCAAAAGGCCCTTGTAAAATCGGGTAATCAATACCCAGCATTTCCGATGCTTTTGTGTTATACCACATGATTTTAGTATTAAGTGGATAGTACTAAGTCTGAAGTCACAAGTCTGATTTTCTCTTTTCTCCACTTAGAACTTATGACTTTAGACTAAAGACTATAGGTCAATTTATCACTGAAACGAAATTAATTCGTATCGCTGATCATTTTATTTACAATGAGCCACTTGCCGCCGAGTTTATGGAATGACAAAAACTCATGATAATTAAAATCGTACATTTTTACCTGTACTTCGGCAATGGCAATTGAATTTACCGCTTTAACAGAAATGATTTTTCCGTTAAATGGTTTGCCCGAATCCTTAGGGTTTACCCTGTTTTTTACCCCGTCCAAATAAACATCCAATGTTTTGGCATAAGGCTGTCCTTTTACATCGCCAAAAAGCAGGGTGCCGGTATTCATTACCTGGTTTAACAAATCTAAATTACCTTCATAAATCCCTTTGAAGTAGTAATTTTCAAGCGCCTGTTCAATGGCAGCTTTGCTTTGATCGTTAGTTTCCATTTTTATTGATAAATTAAACATTATGCCTGCCGCTAAGCAAGGCATAATGCAATTGCTAAAAGAATTTTACACTCAATTTAAATTATGGCCTGCCGCCATGCCTCCATCAACATTGATAATGGCCCCGCTGATGAAATTGTTTTTGGCAACGGCGTACACCATTTGGGCTACGTCCTCAACTTCGCCCACCCGGTTCAGCAGGTGTAATCCTGCGCTTTGGTCGGCATCATCACCGTGCATTGGGGTACGGATGGTACCTGGCGCAATGGTATTTACCCGGATATTATCTTTACCAAACTCGCCGGCCAGTTGTATAGTAAGCGCGTGTATTGCACCTTTTGATGCCATTTGTGCTGTAATGGGAACTCCGCCAAGAGCATGGTTAACCAATGGTGTACCTATATTGATCACCACACCATCATGCTGTTTAAGCATTTGCGGTATAGCGGCCTGGGTGGTGAAGTAAGTACCTTTAAGGTTGGTGTTTAAAAAACGGTCGAGGTAGGCTTCATCAACTTCAAGAAACGGCCTGGTTTCAAAAATACCGGCGTTGTTGATCAGCACATCTATGCTTCCAAATTTATCAAGGGCTGTTTGGGCCAGCTTTTCGCCTGTGACTTTATCGCTTACGTTTCCGGCAACCATGGCCAGGTTATCGCCAGCACCCAACTCCTGGTAAACAGCTTCCAGTTTATCGGCAGTTGTTGAGTTGATGACTACGTTATCGCCCTTTTCTAAAAAATAACGGGCTATTTCTTTACCGATACCAGATGATGCTCCGGTAACGATTATTGTTTGCTTTTTCATTTTTTTATTTCTTGTTGGCAGTGATGCCTCTTTCTCTTAATACTGATGTCTGTTCGCCGGCATATCCCCAATCATCCAGCTCAATTTCGCTGATCACTACATGGGTTAAATGTGGGTCTTTGTTCAGGGTATCGGTAATCAAATCAGTTACACCCTTTATCAGGATTTGTTTCTGCTCGCGGGTAACACCTTCGCGGGTCAGTTCAATTTTTACGTATGGCATGGCTTTGGTTTTTAAGCAAAAGCTGTTTTAAACAGCTTTTGCGGTTATGTTTACATTCAGGTCAAAATCGTTGTAGATAAGTGTATCGCCCAGGTCTTTAAAAAAGTTTCCGGAACGAAACCTCATACCATATTTGGTACGGTCGACCACAACTTTACCGGTTGCGCTTACCGTATCGGCAGCGCGGCTAACTTGTGCATCAAAACCTACAGCATGGGTAATGCCTTTTATAGTCAGGTCGCCGGTGATCCGATAAGTGTCGTTACTGCCTTTGTTGATCGCAGTAACCACAAATTGGGCTTCGGGATAATTTTCTGAATTAAAAAAGTCGTCGGAAGCAAGGTGGCCTGCAAACTGGGCGTTGGTAGCCGGGTCAGTTATGTCAAGGATTTTAATAGAGGTGGTGTCGATATCGAATTTACCGCCGGTTAATTGTCCATCTGCAAAAGTTAAAGTGCCTTCTTTTATAGCGATGGTACCATTGTGTGCGCCTGTAACTTTACGACCAACCCAGTCGATGTTACTTTTTGCGCTGATGATTTCAAATTTTTGAGTTTCCATTTTGTTATGTCTTTAATGACAATACAAAGTTGGGGACTAATGGCCTGGAAACTGTGTGACCTATATCACAATTGAAATACCGCTTTATTTATGTGATGTACGTCACATTTAAGAATGGTATAAACGGCTCAATGTTTCCCTTGAAACACCTAAGTATGAGGCTATTAATTGTTTAGGAACCACATTGTACAACGTAGGGTACTGCGCCAGCAGCTCTTCATAACGATGCCTGGCGTTGTTATTCATAAATGACAGCAGCCTTTTTTGAGCAGCTACATAGCCCCTGTTGGTACGCCAGCGAAAAAAGTGTTCGCTTGCGTGAATTTCATTACAAAGCTTTTCGCGGTCCTGGCTGGTGAGGCAAAGTACTTCGGCATCGGTAATACAATCCAGGCTAATTGTAGCGCGTTCACCACTGTAAAGCGCATTATAATCTGAAGCCCACCAGGTAGGCATAGCAAACTGCAGGATGAACATTTTCAGTTCGTCATTAATAAAAAACGACTTAAGATAGCCCGAAAGTACAAAATACTCACAGTCTACTTTATCACCTTCCCCGATTATAGTTTGCCCTTTTTTAAATGTTTTGTAGGTAAAATGCGAAAAGAAATAATCGAACTGCTCATCGGTCAGCGAGGCGGTTTTGCCTACGTGCTCTTTTAAAATTTCTTTTGGCTGCATGGGATATAAATTAACTGCAAAAAAACTTTATTTGGATAAGAAAGTCAATGTTTAGCTTTCCCGCATTTCCGCTTATTTTGGTTTTAGTATAAAGTTAAAGCAATTCATGAGGGATTAATATGGTTCCGGAAGTAATAAATTTACGTTTTACTATGGAATGGAAAAATTGAACGATATTTTGCTTCTCGGCGATGAGCGCCTTTACCGGGTTTGCCCGCCGGTATTACGAAACGAATTGCCGATGGTAAGCGGCTGGGTTGAAGACATGCACCATGTAATGCAGGAGATCAGGCAAAAATACAACTTTGGCCGGGCTATCGCGGCTCCTCAACTGGGCATCATGAAACGCTTGGTTTACATGAATATTGACAAGCCTGTAGTTTTCATTAACCCCGAAATACAGGACGCCAGCGATGAACTTTTTGAACTTTGGGACGATTGCATGAGCTTTCCTAACCTGCTGGTGAAAGTTAAAAGGCATAAAACCATCACCATAAATTACCTTGACGAAAACTGGCAGCAACAGCAGTGGCTAATGACGGATGCCCTGTCTGAACTGATGCAGCACGAGCACGATCATTTAAACGGAATTTTATGCACTATGCGGGCTATCGACAGCATGTCGTTTAAATGGCGGCTGTAGTAAGTTTTTTTAACTGTTAATGTATTCATCTTATTTTTCTGCTTATGAAGCAATTTATAACACACATTACATTGGTGGTTAATGACTATGACGAAGCAATTCAATTCTATGTAGAAAAATTGAATTTCGACCTGGTCGAAGACACACCGATCAATGAAAACAAAAGATGGGTTTTGGTAAGGCCCAGGGGGGCATTTGAGTGTAGCTTGCTGTTAGCAAAGGCCGTAGGTGATGAACAAGAAGGTCGGATAGGACAGCAAACGGGTGGCCGCGTATTCCTTTTTTTAAGGACCGATGATTTTTGGCGCGATTACCGTGCGATGCAGGACAAAAATATCATCTTCGTTCGTGAACCCCAGGTTGAATCATATGGCACAGTTGCAGTTTTTAAAGATCCCTTTGGTAATTTATGGGATTTGCTGGGTTGAACTGCCTAAATAAAAATTAAAACACCTGTAACGTATAGGGGTAAAGTGTGGTCATAGTTGTATCACCATTAAAACCCCATTTATGAAAAAATATATTTTACTCCTTTTGCTTGCCGGGCAAACTGCTGTGGCGGTAGCGCAAAATGGCGATAGCCGTTCATTATACCTCACCAGGTCATTAGCCAATGATGCTATTACCAGTGCTGTAGTACGGACATCAGCCGGTGGTATTGTAGTTAGCGGACAAGCCGGACAGGTACCGCGCGTTGAAGTTTACATCAAAGGCAATAATAACAGTGAGCTTTCAAAGGAAGAGATCAAAAAACGCCTTGACAAGGATTATACACTTGATATATCTGTTAGCGGGCATGAAGTTAGGGCCATCGCCAAAAGCAAGCGTCAAAACTTTTTTAACTGGAGAAGCTCATTGAGCATCTCATTCCGTATTTATGTACCGCAGCAATGCGCAACCGACCTGGAAACCAGCGGAGGCGGTATTGGTCTTGATAACTTAAAAGGCAACGAAAAATTCAGTACCAGCGGCGGCGGTTTAACTATCGACAGGCTTTACGGTACCATCCGCGGTAATACTTCGGGCGGCGGCATTCATGTTTCCAACTCGGGCGATGATATTTCGCTTGAGACCAGCGGAGGCGGTATTGAGGCCAAAAACTGTAACGGCAGGATCAGGCTTGAAACCAGTGGCGGCGGTATAACTTTAGAAAACCTAAAAGGCACCATTAATGCCGAGACCAGCGGTGGCGGTGTTAACGGCAATAATATCAGTGGTGAGCTCATCACCAGCACATCAGGAGGCAGCATCGATCTTAAACGCATGGCAGGCAGCGTTAGTGCCGAAACCAGCGGCGGCGGTTTATACGCGCAAATGCTTAAAGTGGGCAAATACCTTAAACTGGAATCAAGCGCCGGTAATGTTGATATCGAACTTCCGCAAAACCAGGGCTATGACCTCGACCTGCGAGGTGAAGGCGTGTCGCCATCATCTGTTGCTAAATTTAACGGACAATGGGAAAAGGAACGGGTTAACGGTAAATACAATGGCGGCGGCATCCCGGTTAAAGCCGAAGCATCGGGCGGAAGTGTTAATATTAAATTCAGGTAAGCATTTAATAATTAAGCAATAAAGAGAAAAGCTCCGGGTTTATGATCCGGAGCTTTTCTCTTTTCTATCCTTGGTGAGTGTTTCGCCCTGTTATCAGTGCCATTAATCCCCAAACCGGCCCTAAGGCCAGTAGCATGTAAATATATCGCGCGTTTTCGGCCGTTCGTAAAGCCGCGATCAGTTGAATACTTACAATGGTAACAGCAAAACCGAAGCAATTGACAATGGTTAGCGCGGTTCCTCTTGATTGCTGATCGGCATTTTGCGCAACCAGTGTTGAAAACAACGGCGAATCGGCAATGACTGCAATAGCCCATATCAATAAAAATGAAATCAATATCCATGTCGAGCCGGTAAATAAAAATAGCGGCGATACCAGGCAACAGGTGCAAGAAATTGCCAACGCGATGGTAGCTGCTTTTTTCACTCCCAGATATTTCGATATGATACCGCTGGCTGCACAGGCCAAAGCGCCCATCCCAATAATGAGAAAAGATAGTAAGGGGACATTCAAAATCGCATTTGAGAACCGATTATTGTAGGCGGTTAGCATCATGGGGACAAAAGCCCAAAAAGCATAAAGCTCCCACATGTGGCCAAAATAACCAAAGGCTGCTGCCCTGAATTGCCTGTTTCGAAAACTTTGTAAAAACGCAGCCGGATTAAGCGCCACTCCCTGCTTCCTTTCCGGACCGTCGGGTACCAATAATATCATCGTACATCCGCCCAAAGCGGCTAATATCGATGTCGACAAGATAACGTACCGCCATGGCAATGTGGCCATCAGGTTTTTAAGCAGGTGCGGCAACGCTGTGCCCAAAACCAATGCTCCAACCAAAAAACCGAGGGCTTTTCCCAATCCCTGCGGATAATGGTCGGAGGCTATCTTCATGCCCACCGGGTAAATCCCGGCCAGGAAAAAACCTATGGTATACCTTAGCACTAATAGTATCGCAGCATCCGTTCCCGGTAAACATGCCAACGCATTGACAGCTGCGGCAATAAGTGCACAGGTAAAAAACACCCTTACTGGCGAAAACCTGTCGGCAATACCAAGGATGGCAAAAACAAGGGTACCGGTAATAAAGCCAAGCTGAACCGCGCTTGTTAAGTAAGCCAGATAAGATGGTTCAAGCTGTAATTGTTTGGCTATATCGCCCATAACGGCGTTGCCTGCAAACCACAGTGAAGTGCAAAAAAACTGGGAAAGTACAATTACCGGGAGGATGCGTTTCATTTGGTTTTGAAGAACTAAAGCGGTGCAATAATAATTATAAACTGTACGCTAAAAAAATAGAGCCGCTTTTACCTTGCGTATCCCATTCAAGAAACGCTATCTACATTTTTAATTGCCGTTATGTTGCCTTTATAAAAATATGTATCTTGAGTTTCAAAACTAAACCTAACCCTGTCATCATTACCAATGGATAAACAACAAATTACCGAACAGATAAAGTGGATGATTGCCGACGGCAATTCAGATCATGAGATTGAGGCCCTGTTGGTTGCAGAAGGTCTTGCCCGGGCCGAAGCAAAATATACACTCTCGGTAATTAAAAATGAACTGTTCCCGCACGAATATCCGATAATCCCCGAACCTCCCCAAAGCCGAAATTACCTTTGGATCGGCCTTCTAACTGCTACGTTATTGATATTATTGCTTGCTTTTCATCCATGGCGCAAATCAAACACAGCAGAAAGAGAAATTACCCCTGCCGATATGATCCTGCTTATGAAAGCAGGGCCGGGCGTTTATACTACCGAACTCAATAAAATCAGCAGCGGATGGACTTTTAACCAGGATAAAGACAGATGGGAAAATAAAAAACGAAAAACGGCCCTCGCCATCAGGATGGAACAACTTCTGTACATGTGTCCTGTGTTGCACGATCATTCATTCCAGGACTATCTTGAAAGTCATGACTTCAGAGACATAATTTATGGAAAACCCGGCAGCAAGATTTACCAAAACAGCGAATTTATGTTTACTATTCAAACTAATGGAGCCTACACGATGATCTCGCTGGCCAACCGGTAAATTGCGCCATTGCTTCTAAATATATCTTTTTCCATCGATTGTAAAAAGTCGAATTTTTTAGCGGTTGCTTCATAACACCCTTTTTACAAAACGTCAAAATTTAAATCTTGTTAATCCCCGGTTAACAAAGTCTGCTTGTTTGTCAATTGCAAAAGACTGAAAATCAGTCAAAAGTAACACGGATAAGAAAATCAATATCAAATTTAATTAATAAATAAGTTAACCCTATATTTATTTCCTGATAATAAAACAAACGTTGCTTTGCACCAATTATGGCCCTCCTATTCTCAACTTGGGCAACTATTAAAACAGGGGTTTATCTTTAATTAAAAACTATGGAAAAAAACTACAGATCTATTCTTAGATTATGGCACGGATCGGGTAAAACGATTTGTCTTTTTATGCTGATGCTTATGGCCTCGTCAGCGGTTTTTGCACAACAACGTACCATCAGGGGTACCGTTACCGACGAAAGTAACCTGCCGTTACCAGGGGTGGTAGTAACGGTTAAAAGCACAGGTAAAGCTACTTCAACTTCGGCTAACGGTATTTACCAGGTAGTGGTAAGCGGGGCCGATGACGTCATTAAATTTACCTTTTTAGGTTCCTTGCCGAAAGAGGTTACCATCGGCGACAAAAAAGTTGTTAACGTTACCATGGTTACCGATACCAAACAACTTAAAGATGTTGTAGTTATCGGTTACGGTACCGCAAGCCGTAAGGATGTAACAGGCGCTATCACCTCGGTTAAGGCCGAAGATTTTAATGCCGGTGTATTAACTACTCCTGCCGAGTTGTTACAAGGTAAAGTAGCCGGTTTGAACATTACCAAAAGCGGTGACCCTAACAAACAGCCGGCCACTATTTTAAGGGGCCCTTCAACCTTACGTGAAGGAGCTGCACAACAGCCGTTTTACGTAATTGACGGTGTGCCGGGTGCGTCCATAGACCTTTTGGCTCCTGCCGATATCGAAAGTATCGACGTATTGAAAGACGCGTCATCGACCGCGATCTATGGTTCGCGCGCGGCCAACGGTGTAATCATTGTTACTACCCGCAGGGCTAAAGCTGGCCAAACACGGTTAACGTATAGCGCTTATGGAGCTGTTGAGAACGTGTCAAAAAACATTGACGTACTTACCGGCGATGAACTGCGCAAATATTTAACCGACAATGGCGTACCAAAACTAAGTACTGCCGATGACGACGGTTCAAACACCAACTGGCAAAAACTGGCCGAAAGAACCGGCTACTCGCAAAATCATAACCTTTCATATGGGGGCGCAGGTACCAACTCAGAGTATGGCGCGAGTGTAAACTATATGAAAAACAATGGTATATTGAAAAACACCAGCCTTGAGCGTACCATTTACAAAGGCTATATCAACCAACGCTTTTTTAATGACCGTTTAAAATTAGGGATCACCCTAACCAACAGTGTTACCAAAAACAACGATATTTTCCAAAGCCAGGTATTATCCGGTATCTTATTCTACCTGCCAACGGTTAGCCCTTTTAACCCCGACGGCACTTATAAAGAAAACTATACCCGTACAGGTAGCGGGCCTTTAAATCCGTTATCGTTAATTAATAACAACTTTACCAAAACAGAGAATAACAAAACATTGATCAATGGCTTCGCTTCTGTTGACATTTTGAAAGGCTTGAAGTTTACAATATCCGGATCAACGCAAAAAGAACAAAATAACGTTAACACTTATTCTACCAGCCAATCGGGTATATATGTTAATGCCGGTGGTGTAGCGGTACGCAGCGCTTACACCAATACAAGCAACGTTGTTGAAGCTTATTTTAATTATGATCGTGTTTTTGGTAAGCACTCGCTGAAATTATTAGGTGGTTACTCTTATCAGCAGGATCGTAACAATGATGGTTTTGGTGTACAAACACAAGGTTTTTCAAACGATGCGTTAACTTATAATTACCTGGCGCTGTCAAACCCTACCCAACTCTCACAAATTGTGTTCAACCCTAACTATATTTCTACGTTAAGATTCGTTTCATTTTACGCACGTGGTCAGTACGAGTTTTCGGATAAATACCTGTTACAGGCTTCACTCAGGGAAGACGGTTCATCGGCATTTGGTATTAACCAGCGCCATGGTTACTTCCCGGCTGCTTCAGCAGGATGGAAGATTATTAACGAAGATTTCATGAAATCAATTCCCGTTATCAGCGATTTGAAATTAAGGGCTGGCTACGGCGTATCTGGTAACAGCTTAGGTTTTGATGCCTTTACTGCAAGATTAATTTATGGTGTACCTCCGGGCGGCGGCAAATTCCTGAACAATGGTAATATTGTTAACTCTATTGGTCCGGTACGTAATGATAATCCCGACCTGAAATGGGAAAGTACGGCTACCACCAACATCGGTTTGGACTTTGGGTTGTTCAATAACCGTTTAACCGGTTCGGTAGATTACTATATCAAGAAAACATCCGACCTGATCTACACTTACCCGGTATCAACCACATTGTATTTTTATCCGTTTTACACTGCTAACGTAGGTAAAATTAAAAACAGCGGTATTGAGGTTGTATTAAACGCAGTACCTGTAAAATCACAGGCCTTTACCTGGCGCACTTCGTTCAACGTTTCGCATAACAAAAACGTTGTACAAAGTTTATCAAACAGCCAGTTCGGTCTTAACTTTATTCAAACTGCCCAGTTAGGCGGTAAGGGCCAGTCGGGCAACTACAGTCAAATCATTCAGCCTGGTTATGCTATCGGCACTTTTGACTTATGGCATTATTTAGGTAAAAACGCTAACGGCGTAAGTACCTATCAAAAAGCCGACGGATCAACAACTGCTACCCAACCGCTTACTACCGATCAGTTTATTAAATATGACGCGCAGCCGAAATTGGTTTATGGCTGGAGCAATAGTTTCTTCTATAAAGGCTTCGACTTAAACTTCCTGGTACGTGGTGTTTATGGCAACAAGATACTGAACGCAACCCTTGCAGCTTTAAATAATCCAGCCGACTCGAAACTGCAGAATATACCGAGATTTACCTTAGGCGAATCGTTCAAAGACATCAACGCATACCTGATCTCTGATCGTTTCCTTGAAAGCGGCTCATACCTTCGTTTGGATAACGCTACTTTGGGTTATACCATTAAACCGCACATTCAGGCTATTAAGAGCTTACGTTTTTATGCATCGGGCAACAATATTTTTATCATTACCAAATACCGTGGTGTTGATCCCGAAGTTAACATAGGCGGTTTAACCCCAGGCATCGATAACCGCGATTTTTATCCTAAAACACGCACTTTTAGCTTAGGTATAACTGCACAATTCTAAAAAAAACTCAGAAAGACAAAGATGAAAAAGATATTTTTTATATGTGCCGCAATTGCTGTGATCATGAGCACATATTCGTGTACAAAATTAGATGTACCTGTTGAATCACAATACGTAAAATCAAACTTCCCGGTTACAGACGCAGATTATACTGCATTGCTCGGTACTATTTATTCAAACCTTTCATCGAGCTATGCAGTGCCTTACTGGCGTATGCAGGACCTATCGACTGATGAAGCCATCCTACCTGCCCGCGACGGCAACTTTGACGATGGCGGCCAGTATCGCCAGCTACACTACCATACCTGGACCTTTGACCATCCTAACGTCATAGGCGTATGGCAATGGGGCTTTGGTGGTATCAATACCTGTAACCGTATTATTAGTGTTATTAATGCATCATCAGCGACAGCGACAAAAAAAGCATCGTCTATTGCCGAGGTTAAAGCAATGCGGGCCCTATACCTTTACTTCATGATGGATTTGTATGGTAATGTACCTATCATTACCGATTTCCCGGTAACTTCCCAACCGGCCAATCAGCCCCGGGCTAAAGTGTATGAGTTTATTGAAAGCGAACTTAAAAGCGTTTTACCATTGTTGCCTGCTAAAACCAGCAATGCAGCAACAAACGTATCACAATACGGCCGCCCAACAAAGGGTATGGTGTTTGCCCTGCTTGCAAAAATGTACCTGAACTCTGGCGTATATACAGGCACCAACCGTTACCAGGAAACCGTTACCATGTGTGATAGCGTACAGGCTAACACCAATTATTTCCTGGATGCTAAATACAGGGATATATTTTTGCCAACAAACGGCCCTGCAATTAATGAAACCATCTTCGCGGTCCCTTACGATCAGCAGATCCCGGGCAACCAGTTTACCCGTTTCGGCTTTTTTTATTACCTGGCCCAGGCATACGGTTTTAACGTAGGCTTAAGTATAGCCATGAGCACCACCCCCGAGTTTTATAACCGCTTTAATATTCCCGGCGATGACCGTAGCAAAACATGGCTGGCCGGTCCGCAATATTATCCTGATGGCAATGGCGGCTTCACCAATCAACCGGTTTATTACCCGGCCCCGAACGCAACCAAGCAAATTAACATTATCCCAACACTAACCCTTACCGGTTTAAAACCAATGGATTTGGGTAATGATGTGACAACTTCGCAATCGGAAGGGGTACGTTCAATTAAATACTATCCTGACGTTAACATCATCCAGGCTACCCGTTTAAACAGTAACGATGTACCGGTATTCCGTTTGGCCGATATTTACCTGATGAAAGCTGAAGCTATATTACGTGGTGCTGCCCCTACTACCATAAACGGTGACGCACAAACTCCGCTTACTTTGGTAAACAAACTACGCAGCCGTGCCCACGCGGAGCTTGCTACATCAATTGACCTGGATGGTTTGCTGGATGAGCGCGCACGTGAGCTTTCATGGGAAGCATGGCGCCGTAATGACCTGATCCGTTATGGCTTATTCGAGAAAGAATATCCACTACCGGTTATGGGCGGCAAAACGGACGACCTGAAAATGAACACCGATCCAACCCGCAGGTTATATCCGATTCCATCAACCGAATTAAAAACAAATCCTAACCTGAAACAAAACCCGGGTTATTAATAATACCCTTTTTACAAGGCGCAAAGAATTATCCTTTGCGCTTTGTGTTTATTAAACAATAAAAACCAATTAAACAATGAAACATATAGGCGGATTACTTGCCGGTATTGTTCTTATTGCAGCTGCAATTAAGAGTGATCCCGACAATCAAACCATCAACCATTTTCAAGTAATAGGATCGCACAACAGCTATAAACAGGCAATTGATCCTAAACTATTCCGTTTTTTGCAAAAGCGAGATTCGGTTGGTATGAGCAAGATCGATTATGAACATATCAGCCTTACCGATCAGCTCAATTTAGGCCTAAACGCGTTGGAAATAGATGTATATGCCGATACCAAGGGCGGTAAGTACGCGCATCCCAAAGGGTTGGACTGGGTGCCGGGACAGCCGGCGTTTGATACCCGGGGCGTAATGAAAGAACCTGGTTTTAAGGTTTTTCATATTGAAGATATCGACTACCGCAGCAACTGTGCAACTTTTAAGCTTTGCCTGCGGGAGCTAAAAAAATGGAGTGATGAACATCCTGATCATAATCCCATTTACATTACCATGAATGCTAAAGACGAGCCGTCGAAAAAACCGGGCTTTACTGTTCCTGAAAAATTTACAGCAAAAACTTTTGCCGACCTGGACAAGGCGATACTGGATAATTTGGGTAAACAATACCTGATAACGCCTGATGATGTGCGCGGCACATACAAAACCCTTGAAGCTGCTGTGTTGCACAACAACTGGCCAACGCTTAAAGCGGCCAAAGGGAAGTTCATTTTTATTCTTGATGAAAAAGGCGAAAAAAGAGCTGCCTATATCGCCGGTCACCCATCGTTAAAAGGCCGTGTATTGTTTGCCGATGCATTGCCGGGCACACCTGAAGCCGCCATTCACATTATGAATGATGCTAAAAAGGACCTGGCAGCTATTCAAAAGCTGGTTAAAAAAGGTTACATTATCCGTACCCGTGCCGACTCGGATACAGAAGAAGCCCGCGCAAATGATATGAGCTCGTTTATAGCAGCCCAAAAATCAGGTGCTCAAATCATCAGTACCGATTATTATAAAAAAAGTACCCATTTTAAATCTGATTATGTGATCAGTTTTACAGGCGGCAATTATTTTAAACCCGATCCGCTGTTTAAAACCAACGCTTCTGTTTCGGTGGGTAACTAAAACGCATCACTGTAAAATAATAGAGGCCTGTATTAAAACTACGGGCCTCTTTTTGTTACCAGCCGGCATTGATATTAAACTGTGGCGGTGCTTGTTGTTGGGTCAATGATGGCCTTAACTTCGGCAATACTGGTTACCGGAAAGCCCCCTTTCATGGCATGTTCACGAACAACATCTTCACTTTCGGCAATGTGGATGCAATAGATCTTATCAGCAGTAACAAACGACTGAATCCAATGATAGGGCTTACCCAATTCATTCACAACCGAACACGATGCCTGTGAAATAGCTTGTAATTCTTCGGGCGACAGATTACCGGCGCCGGGCAGTTCTCTTTCAATTACAAATTTTTTCATAAAATATGATTTAATAGTTAAATATTACTTTCAACAGCAACGTTAAATCAAATAGGTGTAATTGGCAGAAATGGAGGATAAAATGCTGCTAAACAAGCGGCAATATTTTAAAAATCAAAGCTATAGAATAAATAAGCAATAACCCAGTTTCGGCGTATTTAATTTTTTACGAGACAGGAATGTTCAGAAAAAGAAACCCCGACTGATCTTACATCACGCGGGGTTCCTTTTTAAATTCAGATGCCTTTCATTTTTAAGATTTAGCCCTGCTGCGGCCACGGGCGGCAATTTTAAGTCTACGCCGTTTAAGGGAGATCTGTGTGTTTTGCTTCCGGTTTTCGGCAACATACTGATAGTAGGTGTTTAAGATCTCTTTATAGGAGATTTGCCCGGCTATAGTATTTCCGGCGGCAATAACGGGAAGCACCTCTACCGATTCTTCAGCCATTATCTCCACAACACGTTTCAGTGGATCATTGCTCCTCACGGCCTGTTTACTTGCCTTGGTTATATTACTTATGATGAGTTCGGCAGAAATACTATGGTTATAAATGTCGGTCAGGCTAACCATGCCTGCATAGCTGCCATCACTATTAGTCACTATAAAAAAACTTTGGGTAATATTATTTCCGGTAAGCCGGGCCCTTGTTTCGGCTATGGTACTATTGCTTTTTAAGGTTTCACCAACTTCATTGTTAACGTCGGCAACAGTTAATACCTGTAACAAATCGGGTTCGTATGAATCAGGGGTGTATACCCCCCGGCGGGCAATTTTTTCGGTCATGATGGTATTTTCCATCAGGAAGAATGAAACCAGGTACGATGCTGTACAGGCACCAAGCAACGGTAGTAATGCATGCGATTGCATAGTAGCCTCCAGCGCGAAGGTTATACTGGTTAAATAAGCCCTTGAAGCGCCTGCAAACATAGCGGCCATGCCAATAAGTGCGGCTATTGGAATACTTAAGCCCGCATCAGGAAATACCAGGTGCACCAATGCGCCAAAAGCCGCACCAGCCGCGCCGCCAATGGTTAACAAGGGAGCCAGCGTGCCGCCCGAAGTGCCGCTGCCCAGGGCTATAGCCCATGAAAGAAATTTGAATAAACACAAACGCACAATTAGCATCAATGATAATGTGCCCGAAAGAATAGTGATAATATTATCATATCCTACACCAAGGGTGTGCGGCGCAAAATAACCTATCAGGCCTACCGCCAGGCCACCAATTGCAGGCCACCACATCCAGTGGATAGGCAGTTTTTCAAAGCTATCTTCAATAAAATAAACTATTTTGGTAAGCCCCAGTGATATAAAGCCAATGACCAGGCCAATGATGCTGTAAATAGCCAGGGCGGTATTTGAAGGTGTATCTACATCAGGCATCGGGAATACAGGCCCGGCTTCAAATAACAGATGGTGTCCGGCTGCTCCGGTGATACAAGCTAATGCCATCGGTAATATGGCCCGGGGCGAAAACTCAAACAACAACAGCTCAATAGCTAAAAACACCGCTGCTATGGGCGTGCCAAATATGGCCGACATACCCGCTGTTGCTCCTGCTGCCAAAATAATTTTACGCTCGTTGGGCGATATTTTGAATAACTGGCCAAAGGTTGAACCAAGTGCCCCGCCGGTTGCAATAATAGGTCCCTCGGCGCCAAATGGCCCGCCGGTACCTATGGCTATGGCCGATGATACGGGTTTCAGAAAAGTTATAATCGGTTTTATTTTGCTTTTATTTACCAGGATCTGCTCCATTGCTTCTGGTATGCCATGCCCCCTGATCGCCTTGGAGCCATACAGGGCCATAATGCCTACTATAATGCCGCCTATAGCCGGTATAACAATTACCCATAAACCCAAATGGTTATTGGCCGGGCTGTGAAAGCCGGCATCCAGCGTTCCGTAAAATGAGATATTGGTAACGATATTAATAAGATAGATAAGGCCTTTGGCTATTACGCTGATAAGGCCGGCAATAAGAATACAAAGTGCCGATATAAAGATCAGCCTTGTTTTCATTTGCCTGGTGCCTTTTAAGCCGGATTTAAAATTGTAAAGATCATTTAATGAGGGTGAAACCGGGATGGCGTTCTGTTTTGTTTCCATGTTTTGATTAGTCCCGCTCCGTTTTTAGGGGACTGTGCTATTTTTCTTGCAAAGGTAATACTTAAAGCAAGTATAAATAAATTTATTTTCAATTTTATATTGCACATGCAATATTTTTATTCAACATTTGCTTGGTTTTTAATAAAAATCATTGCACAAACAATAATTATGAAAATTACCAGCATTATTCTTTCTGTTTTAGGTGCCGCAAGCATCATTGCCGGATTGTTGCTATTCAGGAACCTGAATACCGTTAATCCTTTCGATTCCCATCCGTGGAGCATTAACATTAATGGCATCCGCTCATTCCCATGGCCTGTTTTTGGCGGTGCGGTATTGTTAAGTTTGGGAGTTATTTTTAACATGGCTACCTGGGAACAGCCAAAAGGCCGCCGCTTTTAATAAATTAGCATGTTTTTATAACAGCACCGGCTTAAATACACATCAATAAATGGCGAAAAACAAAGATAAATGCGATTTGGGGACTTGCTTTTTATGTACACACTGCCTGCCCGACTGGATCCCGGCAATCAGCGCCGCCAGGAAAAATATCGTTGTAAAAAAGGGGCAGCAGATCTTTAAAGAAGGTGATCCCGTTACCGGCATTTACTTTGTTTATTCGGGAACGGTAAAGGTTCATAAAAAGTGGGATAAGGAAAAAGAGCTCATTCTCCGTTTTGCCTGCGAAGGCGATATTGTTGGGCATCTTGGTTTAGGCAGTACTGAGTTTTACCCGGTTTCGGCCACAGCCATTGAGGCAGGTATAATTTGCTACATCGAAATGCCCTTTTTTGAAAGCACCCTACAGGTTAACAATAACTTTGTTATTAAGCTCATGCGTTTTTTTGCTAACGAATTGCAGGAATCCGAAAAACGGATGCGCAACCTGGCACACATGCCGGTTAAAGGCCGCGTGGCACAGGCTTTCATTTCGCTCAAAAACAAATTCGGACTTAACGAAGATGGTTTTATCAATATTGAACTTACCCGGCAAGATCTGGCCTCATTTACAGGCGCAGCGTATGAATCGCTGTTTCGCACCATAAATGATTTTATCGACGAGGGGATCATCGAAATATCGGGCAAAAGCATCCGCATAAAAAATGAAGCCACATTGCTGAAACTGACGGAAGAGGAGCAGCAGGCCGGATAGGCTGTCTAAAAAACCTGACACCACTCAAATATGAAACATTATTTTGAGCAATATAATCCTTCCCGGCAAGGTGTACGAACTGGCAGTTAATGTATTGGCTGATAAGTAAAGCGTGTTGTAAGTTTTTACGTTCAGAAAATTAGCGGCGCTCAGCTCCAGGTCGGCCTTCCATTTTTCGACCCTGAATTTTGCTGAAACATCTGCAAAAAAGTATTTGAGATCAGGATTGCCTTGCTGGCGGGTGAAGTAATGCTCGCCTGATAATTTGAACTGCAAATTGGTTACCGGGTTATAGTTTACCGACGCTTGCTGAAGCAACTGGTTAATATGATAAGCCGATGCCTCCGCTGCTGAATGACTTTGGATTTGGGTAAATGCAGCTTTATAGCTAAAGTTTACCTGCTCATTCACTTTGGTATCTGCACCGGCATTTATAGTTCTGGAAATGGTATTGAAAGGCAGCAGCGCGTTATTCTGGATGTGCACCGACTTATTACTTTGCCATTGTACCCCTCCGCTGAAAGTGGTTTTTAATGCGAAGGAATATTTGCTGACAGTACCGTTCACCGTCCATGAATCGGTACTGTTGGAGTATGGCAACACTACACGCTGCCGCAGGTTGTTGGTAATTACTTCCGAAGTGATACTATTGGAAGCGATATGGTTATAAACAATGTTCAGGCTGGCGAACAAAAGGGTGAGCGCTTTGCGGTAGTTAAACCCAAGGGCTGCCAACTGGTTCTGCCGTTCGGTAAGGCTGGCATTATTGGCATAAAGGGTCCGGTAATCCTTCAGGATATAGCCCCGGTACATATCTTCTATGGTACCGGCCTCGTTGCGGTAGCTGTAAAGCAAATTCAGGTAGTTCTCCATCCCGGTTTGATATTTTACTTTTAATTGCGGGTTGAAATATAACCTTGTTAAACACTTGCGCAGCGCATACAGGCTGTCCGAATAATTGATCTGTTGCAGGCTTAACGGCAAGTTGAGGTTCACTTTGAGGATACTGCCTGGCAGATCATAAGCCGCTTCGGCATACAGTTTTTTCCTGGTCCAGTTTAAGTGGTTGATGGAACTGTCTGATTCAAGGTTAACCGTGTTATCTGCCTGTACAACGTTTAGATCGGAGTTTAACTTTTGTGATTGGACACTGAACCCTGTTCTGAAACTTTGGGTGATAAGGTTCGACGGTATTTTGAAAGAAATATAGTTATTGGTATACCACGCGGGCACATTTACATTTTGCACCAACTGTGCATAAGGTACATTATTGTTGAATATTGGATTGTTATAGTCCGGCCCAATTGTCCTGCTCTCGGGCTCAGTCGAATGACTGATATAGGAGTAAGCCTGGATAATATTGTTGGATCTTAAGGATTTGATCAGGTTAAATTCATTAGAAAAATTCAGCGCGTTATCTTTAAATACCTGGTTTACCATGCTGCCGTTTGTATTCAGGTCTGAGTAATTGGTGGACCGGTTGTTATCCATCAGCAACACATCGTTCAGGTAATATTTATCCTGGTTAATGTTCAGCGTAAACTGGGTATGCAATATGTCGGGGCGGAAGCGGTTACGTTGCGTTTCATTATAGCGTACCGTATCGCCGGGTAAAAAGATGGTGGTGTGCTGGCTGTAGTCCTGCCGCCGGGTATCGCGCAAATAGTAAGCATTGATCTTCATCTGCACATTCTTTTTAAAATTGACCAGGTTATTGAGATTGAGAATTCCCGAGCGATTGAACAGATATCGGTTACGCGACAAAGCCGGGTCATTCACCGAACCAAGCGATAACATGGTGGCCGGCACATCGTTATCGATCCGCTGCATATAATCGGCAAAATTGTGCGATACCAGGTCCTGCTGCAGGTCGTTACCTGTGTTATTGCCTTTAAGGTAATTAATGGCCTTGTACTTATCCTTAAACATCATGGCGTTCAAATCCACATCATAATTGCCAGGAAGGCCAGCGCCGATGCTCTCCTGCCCAACCATCTGTAATTTAGCGCCTTTTTTGAAGCTGAGGTTGAGCGCCACATCATCGCTCGTTACTTTATTTTGGAGCACTTTAACGGGCTGGTGGTTCTGGATCACCTGCACCTGATCTACCGCACCTTGGGGAATGGTAGTGGTAGCGATATTATATTTATCGTCCAGCAGGTTATCACCACCGATGTACAGGTTGGAGATCGGCTTATTGTTATAGCTGATCCTGCCGTCAGCGGCAACCGTTATACCCGGCAGTTTTTTAATCACATCGCCAATAACCCTGTCCTGTACGCTGCTGAAATCAGATACTTTATAACTTAGGGTATCGCCGTTAGTCCGCAGCACCGGCCGGCTGCTTTTAATCACTACGGCCTGTAACTGGTTGATGGAAACAGATAAAGTAAAATCAACAGGCGCCTGCAAATCCGTAATGCCCCTGCTCTGATTTTTATAGCCTATACAACGCACCTCGACCAGCAGGCCGCTCACCGGTGTATTGGCCGGGAGCGGCAAAATGTAGGTGCCTTTGGTATCGGTAATGGTATAGTTTATAATGTTATTAGTGGCCGTGTTTTTGAGGTTAATAGTGGCATAAGGCACCGGTTTCCCGGTGCTGTCTTTTACTGTCCCCTTAATACTTTGACCAAAGCCGGGAGCCGAAAATAGTAACCCTATAACCAGCAACCATACTGATTTTATAATCCGGCTCATTTCTTTTCAGGCAATTCTATCGGGTTGTTGATCACCGGCTGCGGACCGATCCTGATATCGATTTTTGGGGCCGGCCGGCCCTGGCTTGCCGCCTGTGCAGCTGCCATTGACTGAGCAAAGGCATTCGGGTCTTTTCGCATGGCCTCCTGCAATTTGGAAAACTCCTTTTCGGTAGTTTTAATGGCATTGGTGGGGAGCTGGATGATATTTGGATCGCCAACCTGGTCGTCCATGCCTATCATCACGGCCATCCGTCCCTGGTTATCAGGAGCCGGGCTGGCCGGCTGATCACTTTTTTGCGGAGAGATGACCGCTTTTTCAATCCCGTCAAACTTAAAATAAACTTCTTTTTTGGTATCATAAGCTTCCACAATCACTCCCGGCAGTCCATTGAGTTTCCAGGGGCCTATATGCAGCGGCAGATCAGGACTGAACCAGGCCGTATAATCCCTTCCCTTGAAATGACCTGTTGCTTTCTGGCAATGCAAGCCGCCAAACGTTGCTGTATCTCCGCTTATTTTCCATTCGATGGCGGGCAGGGCATCTGTTATGAGATAGCTATTGAACAGGAGCGGTTCTTTCCTTGCCAGTTTTTTTTCGTTCGGGAGCTGGTAATAATCCGTACCCGAGCCCGATGATCTCCGCTGGATATTTACATGTCCGTCGGGTGAGTTGGCTACCTGTTCCTGTACCTGCTTTTTAAATAGCGCATCCTGCAACTGCTTGTCATAACTTTTATAAACCCCGGCATTTTTACCTACAATCAAAACCATGTTCTCGGTGTAGGGGTGTTCTCGGTTGGTGGTATCCCTGATGTGGGAAAACTTGTAGTGTACCAGCACTTGTGCGGTATCCGGTTTTTGTGCCCGGGCCATAATGGTGCATGATAAAAGGGCTGTGCACAATAAAAATCGCTTTTTCATAATTTGGATATTTTTAAGCAATAGTACTTTGCCCTTTAAATCCACCAAAAACTTTGGTATGAACAGCGTCTTCATTTCGGCGTAAAATGGATATTTGTTATTTGAGCTTCTGCCGAAAACAAATTGCCGGTGGCCCTAAACCCGGATTTCAAAAATTGCCCGTTTAGCCGGCAAATCGTTATATTAACATCAATAATTTATGAATAAGCCGGGCTTAATATACTTTTGAAGAATGCACCGTATCAAGGTCAAACATATCATCGAGATACTGATCCACCTGGCGTTCTGGGTAGGGGTGTACTATACCCTGAATTCGCTAACCAGCTCAACGGTCAAGATCCGGGTAAACCACAACGGAAAGATCATGGAAAGAAGTGAGGTAGACACCATTTTTCCGTATTCCCGCTTTACACTCGCGTTTCTGGCCCTGCTGTTTTACGGCAATATATTTTGGATCTTTAATAAGGCGCTTCGGTATAAAAGCTTATTTGCGGGCATCGCTATAGCCGCCGGCTGGTTTATATTGGTCTTTTTGGCCAATTATATTTTGGTTGGTTCTAAATTGAGCAATAGCCTGCCCATGGGGCCTCCGCCTCCTGGTTTTGCAGCAGGCAAGGACGGCCTTAATCACCTGATACCAAATCATAACGCGTTTTTTGCAATAGGGAACTGGGTGCACATGCAGCTCACTATGCTGCTTATTTTTTTAACCGCAGCCGGGCTTTCAATAGCCTATTTCTTTTTGAAAGAATGGGCCCGAAATGAACTGGTACGCAATCAGCTGGAGGCTTATCAACTGAGTACCGAGATCAAATTCCTTAAATCGCAGATCAATCCGCATTTCCTGTTTAATACCCTCAATAACCTGTTTTCGATGGCACAGGAAAAGGGGAATGATGAGCTTGCCGACGGCATCTCCAAACTTTCGGGCATGATGCGCTACATGATCTATGACAGCAATGCAGGCGGCGTGCCGCTGAACAAAGAAATAGCATACCTGGAAGACTGCATCACCCTGAATAAGCTGCGTTATGCAGCTGATGAGGTAAAAGTGATATTTGATCACCCTGCGCAGACGGGAGCTGTCGTCGTCGCTCCGATGCTATTTATCCCTTTTGTTGAAAATGCCTTTAAGCACGGCGTTTCTATCGGACAAACCTCCGGGATAGATATCGCCATTGTTCTTTCAGATCATAAGCTGACCTTTACCTGTATCAACACTAAATATAGCGCCATCAAAAAAATGGAAGACGAGAAAAGCGGCATCGGGCTCGGGAATGTAAAGCGACGGCTCGATCTTTTGTATCCTGGCAAACATGACCTGCAGATCAATGAAGACCGGGGGAAATATATTGTTAAACTCGAAATTGACCTGGAATGATAACCTGCATTGCCATTGATGATGAGCCTAAGGCGCTTGAAGTGATAGAGCGCTATTGTCTTAAAACCAGCCTGGTTGATTTGAAAGCCACCTTTCGCGAACCGGTGAAGGCCATCGAATTCCTGAACCGCGAAAAGGTAGACCTTATTTTTCTGGATATTAATATGCCTGATATCAGCGGAATGCAGTTGGTGCAAACCTTGTCGCCCAGGCCAATGATCATTTTTACTACCGCTTATAGTCACTATGCGGTAGAAAGCTACGACCTGAACGCCCTCGATTACCTGTTGAAACCTATCACCTTCGAGCGCTTTCTTGCGGCCATAAATAAAGCCGCAGCGGCACTATCTTCAAAAAATGGGGCAAACAAAGAGGATGAGCCCACCATTTTTATCAAAAGCGGCCCGCAAACTTACCAGGTTAAAGTAGATGAGATCTTGTACCTGGAAAAAGACGGTAATTATATCACCATTCACCTTAAAGACAGAAACATCCTGGTGCGCGAAAACATGGGCGATATTTTTGACCTCGTACCCGCAACGGATTTTTTAAGGGTGCATAAATCGTATGTGGTAGCTATCAAACATATTACCATGATCGAAGTACATCAGCTTATTATTAACGGCGAAAAAATCCCGATAGGCAGCACTTACCGGGATCTTCTGCGCAGCAGGCTGGGGTTAAAATAATGCCCCCCATGTAAAATACGACGGCATTTACTTCAGGAGATATAAGGTTTAATGTTTAGAAATTTCTGACTTTAATGGTTGCTTGACACCACTAAATATAAACTGGTTTTTTGAAAGAATAATAAAGAATGTTTTACAAACGGCATTTTAATCGTTTCTTAAACTTTTTACCGGATTTGAGGAAGCCGCCCTGATTGTTTGAAAAGCTGATGTCAAAAATGCGGCAAACAACATTCCAATTCCACTAAGAACAAATATCCACCAGCTTATTGCCGTGCGGTCCGCATAGCTTTGTAACCATTTATTCATTGCAAACCAGGCAAATGGCATAACCAATACCAAAGATAAAATAATTAATCCGGCTATCTCTGACGACAATAACTTTACTATTTGTGTTACCGACGCGCCAAGTACTTTTCGGATACCAATTTCCCGTGTGCGCCTGTTGGTATTAAAAATGGTTAGCCCGAGTAAGCCCAAACAACTGATTAATATAGAAAGTCCTGTTGCCCAGCCAAGTAATTTCGATGTGCGCTGTTCGCTATCATAAAAACGGGCTACCTCTTCATCAAAAAAATGATAATCAAATTCAATATCTGGATAAACCTCCGTCCAGGCTTTTCTCATTCTGCCGATGGCATTGCTCCAATCATTATTTCCGGTGGTTTGAGGTTTTAGCAAGATATGGAAAAACCGATCATTAAACCGGTAATGCGGGGTTTGTATAGACATGGGCATGATTGGGTCCCGCAGTGATTTCTGATAAAAATCAGCAACTACGCCAACTATCATTCTCTTATTGCCTTCATAATCAAAAGATGCCCCAACAGCATCCGCGGGGTTCTGAAAACCTATCATATGGGTATATTTTTCATTTACCAGTACGGCAGTCAGTGAATCTGCCGGTTGCAGGTTACGGCCGGCTAATAATTTTATACGGTAAACTTTAAGGTAATTCTCGTCGCCGTTTCGTTGTTGCAGGGTTGCTTTAACTTCTTTTTTCCCGTCGTTATAAGTTACTTCCCATACTCCGATCTTTTCATCAGCAGGCGGCTCGCTTCCGATACTCATTAAGTCGATTTGGGGGATCTGACTTATTTTGTCTTTAAATAACTGTTGTTTGTTGGTGTTTATCGTATTAAGAGGAGTACTTATGTTGATGATCCCATCTTTACTGAAGCCCATATCTTTATGCAGCGCATAAAAAACCTGTTTATTAACCAGCAGCGTTATCATGATGAAAAATTGGGCGATTATAAACTGCGTAACTGACAGCGACTTTCGAAGCAACGTTCCGCTGCTCTTGCCTGTATCTTTGTTCGGCAGGTTATGTAATACAGATACCGGCCGGTATCCGGAAAGGATAATTGCGGGGTACAATCCGGCCAGTAGGGTTACTGTTATTAGGAGTGTGAATAAAAACAGCAACAGGTTGCTATCAAAATAATTAACAGATACGCCCGGGGGGATAAAATCTGCAAAGAATTTCAATATCACCGGTGTCAGTACCATGGCTATGCAGATGGCAACAAGTGTGATAACCAAAGTTTCGCTCAAAAACTGTACAATTAGCTGCCATCTGCTACTGCCCATGGTTTTACGGATCCCAATTTCCTTGGCCCGCTGTGCAGCCTGCGCTGTTGAAAGATTAATAAAATTGATGGATCCGAGCAATAACAGAAATCCGGCAACAATGAGTAAACTATATAGCGTAGTCTTGTTTGCCCGCCTCCCTTTTTCAAAATTGGCATATCCCGGGTCGAAATGCAGGTCGCGGAATGATTGTAAATGTTCAGTCTGGCCGTCTCCAGGCCTTAATTCTTTATTGTATTTTTTCAGCAACCCATTGATCCGCTCTTCTATGTCAGCGGCATTCGCATGTTTATCAATCTTAATGAATAATTGCCACACCACACCCGGCCACTCGGTTAAACGGGTCATGTTTTTCAGGTTAGCATTATGCAAACAGGTTGGATAGGATATAAAATCCTTAAAATAAAAATCGGTATTTTGAGCGGGAGTTTGAACTATGCCAGAAACGGTTGTTTTGATGCTGTCATATATGATCGTTTTGCCCAATAATTGGTTGTAAGGAGCATTGGGGAAATATTTCCTGGCCTGAGCAGAGGTAAGTACCACCTGGTATGGCTCTCTAAGCGCTGTAGCTGGCGAACCTGCCAGCCATTTGTAATTAAACAGATTAAAATATTCATCATCAGCCAGCACAATACTGCTTTCACCTCTGAATTTAACCGGATTTGATGTTTCATCGGGGACCTGTACATCAGTGTTTTTCATTTCTAAAAAGCGAGTGGCAGTTTTTATACCAGTTGCTTCTGCTTTTACTACCGCGGGAAGCGGGCCATTTACCATGCCCAATTTGGCTACTACCTTATCCATGTATGAAAAGTCCGTTACGACCCTGTAAATCCTGTCACTATCGTTGTGAAACCTATCGAAACTGAGATCAAAACTTACGATAACATAAATAGCCAGGGCCGCACTGACACCAATAGCCAATCCCACTATATTTACGAAAGTAAAAAAACGGTGCGCCCGGAAATTGCGAAGCGCTGCTTTAAAATAGTTTTTGATCATGGCTGTATTGATATGTGAGGTTGATGTTAAGGTTTAGCGGCTGCGTTCCGCATAGGGTTTAATTAGATTCTTTATGCGATCAATTTAAAGAATTTAATTTGTTAAAAGTAAATAATTCAACATATTATATTGAACCAAATCCATTTAATATCTTTGTTTGCCTGCCAACCTGAACCACTTAATCATTCACTCCTCAAACTCTTCACCGGATTAGCTTTCGCCGCTTCTATTGCCTGGAAACTTATGGTTGCAAGTGCAATAACAATTGCTGCCATTCCGCCCGCCGCAAATAGCCACCAACTGATATTGATGCGGTAAACATAAGCTTGCAGCCACTGGTGCATGTAATACCATGCAATGGGGGTAGCGATGGCAAAGGCGATAGCAATGAGTATGATAAACTCTTTCGAAAACAAATAAACGATGCTGCCTGACGTAGCGCCAAGTACTTTGCGGATGCCGACTTCTTTTATCCGTTGTACAGCCATGAACGAGGCTAAACCATACAAGCCCAGGCAGCTTAGAAGTATCGCGATAGCGGCAAAAATTTTATACAATTGGGCTAACTGATTTTCCTGTTTGTAAAAACTTGCAATCTTATCATCTAAAAATCGGTATTCATAAACAAAATTGGGAAATGTTTTTTCAAATACTTGTTTAACAGATTGCATCGTCGAAAAAACATTCGTGGTTTTAAGCTTTATACCGGCCTGATTATACATGGTGATGTTTGTGGCGATAAGCAATGGTGCAAGGCCGTGCCGGAAAGACCTGTCATTAAAATCTTTTAACACGCCAACAACCGGGCATTTTATTACACCATCCCATATGCTGATTTCCTTGTTCAATATATCCCCGGGGTTTTTAATTCCTAAGCTTTTTACAAGCGATTCGTTTACCAAAAACTCCCGGGTTAAAGGAGAGGGCTGAAGGTTTCTTCCTGCTATCAACTTTAGTTTGTAGGTGGGTACGTAGCCTTCGTCGGCAAATTTGGTAATCGCCTTGAAACCTGTTTCTTTTGTTGCATGGTCAAACCTGACTGCGCTCCACGTATCATTACCGTTTTCAATTGGGGTGTTCGAACTGTAGCATACCGCCTGTACGCCGTTTATGGATAATAACTGGTCCCTCAAATAACTCAGCCTGCTCATTCGAAGACTATCTACCCGGAACGGAATATTAACAATTGTTTCTTTATCAAAGCCCAAAGGCTGATCCATAAAATAGTCCATTTGCTTTACAATGACGAGCGTTCCGATGATCAATGCCTGCGCAATGATGAATTGAAACACCACCAGGCCCCTTCTTAATGAAATTCCCTTTGCCGGATCTGTCGTGAGTTTACTTTTTAAAGCATTAACAGGATTGAAACGCGATAAAACAATAGAAGGATAAAAACCCGCTAATGCGGTTACAACAACTGCTACAGCCAGGAGGAATAAAATAATCGAAGGATTGCTGAATATGTTGAATGAAAGCGACAATTCTAACAACTGGCTTATATAAGGTAATGCAAGTATGGTAATAGCAACTGCAAGTAATACAGCGCTCGTCACGATTAAAAATGTTTCGACAATGAACTGGAGTTGCAATTGCGATTTATTGCTCCCCAAAACCTTTCTGACACCAACCTCTTTTGCCCGGTTAACAGCCTGCGCGGTAGAGAGGTTGATAAAGTTTACACAGGCAATGAGCAGGATGAACGCGGCAATTAGCCACAATACATTGAGCAACTGATGACTGGCTGTTTGGTTGCTGTAGTTGCCTGTTTGTGAATCATAATGAACAGCATTTAGTGCTTGTATAATATGACTGTCCTTATTATCAGAAGATTGTACCTTTTGTGAATAAGCTCTCAGCTGTTGATTAAAATTGTCGGCAGTAAGGTTCTTGGGTAACAAAATATAGCAGCCAAAATCAGTTACCGTTCTGTTCCAATCTGTAGATTTTGCTAAATAGTCTCCGGTAAACCCTGTCCCAAAGCTAACAACAAGTTTGAGCTGAAAGTCGGAATTTGGGGGAATGGTAGCCAGGATCCCCGACACTCTTAATACGTCCGTGCCATGCTCAAACATAAAGCCGCCCATTTGCAATTTAATGGTTTTACCTATTGCCGATTTCCAGTCGCCAAAATACTTTTCAGCAACCTCTTTGGTAAGCAGTACGTTGTCAGGGTCTTTTAATGAAGCGTACGAGCCGGCAAGCAGCGGGAAGTTGAAAATTTTAAAGAATGATGGATTGGTGTAAAACAGGCCCCGTTGTTCCTTAAACATTTTTATCGTAGCCCCGTTTTCGTCGGGGATAATCAACTGGTCATTCTGGCTTGCAAAAATTGGGGCAACTTGTTCTATTTGGGGGAAAGCCGTTTTTAATCCTAAAGGCAACGGAAAAGGGATATCTTTGCCATAGGTAATATCGCCAGTTTCTGCGTGATGGTATTCGGTTAGCACACGATAGGCACGGTCTTTCTTTGGGTGAAAACTATCAAAGCTTGTTTGAAACTGTATAATGATAAAGATCACCATACAAACAGCAATACCTACGGACAGGCCGGTGATGTTAATAGCGGCATAGCTTTTATTGCGCGTTAAATTACGCCAGGCGATTTTGAAATAATTTTTAAACATAAAGTTGCGGTTTGTTTTATCATGAGACCATTTAGGTGCGGTTTCATGATTCAAAACTATCGGCGCAAATTGGGTATTGCTTCTCAACTTATAAGATGGGTACTCTTTTTTTAAGTTATTTTTATATTCCTGCGGGCTTTTCCCCGTCACTTGCTTGAAAATGCGGCTAAAGGTACTTTGGGAGTTAAATCCCGATTCAAACGCTATCCCTAAAAGGGTGATATGATCATTAGCGGGGTCCTGCATTTTCCGCGCAGCAGCCTGGACCCGGTATTCATTAATAAAATCATTGAAGCTTTTTTTGAGCACAGTATTGATGATCCGTGATAATTCATGGGTATGCATGCCGAGCTTTTCGGCCAAAGAACTTAAACTCAACTCCGGATCCTGGTAGTAATTATTTTCTTTAACAACCCGCTTTAACCAAACGCCTTTTTGTTTCAGCTCCGTCGGTAGTAATGGTTTTAAAACCGGTATGTTATCCGCCTGTGCAGTAACTTCCGGTCTTAAAAATGCTCTTGCCGCCATCCAGATAAGCATGGACATTAGCAGGAGATACAAAGGATAATAGGACTGTATGCCCAATTGGGAATCATAATAAAAATAGTCGGTAGCTATAAAAGGGATCCACAACAGCCATAACAACCCGAAGCCTGTCAGTAGGTTATTTATCCATTTTAACTCGTGCCGGTACCGGTCGCCTCCGTTAAATTTTAGCTCCTGGTAAAAGTTTTCGATCAGCTTGCGGCACCGGTATAGATAAATAATGACCGAGATAAATGCTAATAGCTGTAGTACGGGGTTTAATCGTTGAAATATCAGCGTATCATAAGTTGCCCGGCCTGTTTTTATACTTTCCAGCACTTCTAAAGCCCAGGCGCTTTGTTCGACTAACAAGGGGCTGAAATGCAGCAGGTCCTTGCGGGTGAATTTATACTCCGGCCGGGCTATTTTAAGTACATAAAAGAAAATGAGCGGGCCAAATGCCAGCGAAAACTGCAGCGGCAGCCGGCCCCAGTTGGTAATATAGGTTGACAGCCCGATATCGGTGCCCAGGATCCGGACTATCCAAAAAGCGGCAATTGCCAATGCTATCGCCAACAACCGGTTTGCCGGCTGGTTTGTTTTCCTGGTGAACCATAAAAGCAGGATAAAAGTGAGGCCGATAAACAGCATCCCAAAAAACGCAGCGTCATAAAGGGTAATATGGAATGTATACGGCTTCAAGCAAATGAATGAAGTTAATAACTACTCCAAATTAATAAAATACTAATGGATAATAGGTTAACGGATAAATTAAATCTAAAATACACGGTTCTGCTTTGCAGCGTTTTTTAAATGACTGCATACCCTCGGCTTGTCATAGCATACGCACAAAAAAAGCCGCTCGGTTTGGTAAAGCGGCTTAGTAGCTATCTAATATAAATACTTCAGGGTATTGCCTGATCTATTCTAAAAAGAATTAATCCCAAATACCGTTCTGCGCTGTGAATATCACGGCCTCACCGCCGGTTACCATAATGGTGTGCTCGTGTTGTGCAACAAAACCGCCTTTATTACCAATTAATGTCCAGCCATCGGCTTGAGTATCGGCAATTGTCGACCGTGTTGAAATGAATGTCTCTATCGCCACCACCGAATTCTTTTTAAAGCGCGCAGTGTTATACCTGTCGCAGAAGTTGGCAACTTCATGCGGCTCTTCGTGCAAGCTGCGGCCAACACCATGCCCGGTCAGGTTTTTTATTACCGTGTAGCCGGCTTTTTTGGCTTCAGTTTCAATTAATCTGCCGATCTCCGAAATCCTGACACCGCCTTTGATGTTTTTGATCGCTTTTTTTAAGATCTCTTTCGAGGCCTCCACCAATTTGCCATAGCCATGGATATCTTGCCCTAAAACGAAAGACCCGCCGTTATCGGCCCAGTAACCATTTAGCTCTGCCGATACATCAATATTTACCAGGTCGCCTTCCTTAAGGATCTTATCAGCCGAAGGTATGCCGTGCGCTGCTTCCTCATTCACGCTTATACAAGTATGTCCCGGGAAATTGTAGGTTAACAAAGGCGCAGATCTTGCTCCCAGCTGTGCCAGCAATTCGCCGCCGTATTCGTCAAGTTCTTTTGTAGAGATACCTGGTTTGGCGTACTCCCGCATCCTCTTGAGCGTAATGGCTACAGCATCACTTGCCTGCTGCATTCCAATTTTTTCGTCTTCGGTAGTTATCGACATTCTTAAACTTTTATCTGTTGCAAAATTAACAATTAATGCGGTTGGCAGGGTTTACCAAATGTCAGTTTGTAAGGGTAGGTGCTGTGTTCCCGGAAGTAATTAAAAAAGCCGCTCTATTTTCGTAAAGTGGCTTCGTAGCGTGATTGGGAAATTCTCCCCCTGGCGAAATGTTACTTTTTCAGCGGACCAACGTGCCGGTAAGTGTTGACCAGCAAACCGGTGGGCGTACTCTTCGAGTCGACAAAAGCAAGCTCCCGGGCGTCAATAGTGCCCGACAATAAGCGTTTACCCCGGCCAAGCAACACCGGGTAGGTGATGAGCACTACCTCGTCAGCCAGTCCCTGATCAAGCAACACAGAAGTTAGCGTTGAACTTCCAACGACGATCAGGTCGGGGCCGTCGGTTGATTTGAGATCGCGAATAGACGCTATAACGTCCTCGCCCAAACCCTTTACCGGTCCCCATTCCAGGCTGTCGGGCCTGTGGGTTACTATGTATTTTGTTGCGGCATTTATAGCATTAGCCATTGGGAAATCTCCGGCAGTAGGCCAAAATCCGCTAAATATATCGTAAGTGTGGCGGGCAAGGAGTAGATCGAAGTTTGGTCCGTATGCCTCCAGGAGGGTTGCCGCCCCGGCAGGACTGCGATAAGGTGTTGTCCATGCGCCATAGGTATAGTCTCCGTCATGTTCTATCACGCCATCCAGCGAGATATGTTCAAAAATTCTGATTTTTCTCATTTGTTTATAAATAGTTTATAGGTAAATAAAATTCCTTTTCCTGCGGTGGTATCTTCAGATTGCATTTTGCGGCTTTGTTATTGTAAAAAGCCATTCAGAAGATCCAAGATAGTTTTGGTCTGCTGCATTAAACCCACATGGCTTTGCGCTGGTACAATGGCTAAATGTGATTTTGGCATGGGAGCTAAATCGGCAGCTACGCCACCGCCCAGTAATTGGTATGTTTTTGCCAACTCCACTTTGTCCAGGCCATCATTGTCGCCCGAGATAAGCAATACCGGCGACGTGATTTTAGCAATATTGGCATCGCCCACATCAAAAGGCTCTCCGGCAAAAACAATCATTTGTTCTACAAACTTTCTCCATTTTGTTTTGTCGGGTGCTACTGCATCATATGCAGTTTTTAACGGAGTATTGTCAAAAAATTCAGGCTTGAAACCTTTAAAACCACCATTTACCACAGGCAGCCAGCCATTAGTTTTGTAGGTAGATGAAATGATTACCAATTTTCTTACCCTTTTAGGGCTTTTTACTGCAAACTGGTAAGCTATAGAACCTCCCATGCTATATCCTGCAACATCGGCACTATCAATTTTTAGGTAATTCATTACTCCTTCCACATCACTTGCCAGGGTAGCAATGTCTAATTTTCTGTCCGAATATGGTGTATGTCCGTGCCCCTGCATTTCAAGGGCAATTACCTTTCTTGTTTTTGACAGTTCGGGGATTAACTGCGCCCAGTTTAACTCAATGGTATAAAAAGCGCCATGCAGCAAAACGATAGGCTTACCCTCGCCATAAACTTCGTAATAAACTTTGATGCCATTAACCGGTGCATAGCCGCTGGCGGCAGGCTTAAGTTGTTGCCCTTTAGATTGGAATATTGTAAAAAGAAGCATAGCTATTATTAATGCCGGTTGGATGACGTTAGATCCCTTAAATACTCTTTTCATGGAATGTTAGTTTAATTGTTTCGATTTGATTGACAATACAAAGATGGTGAGTATTGTAAGAGTAAGTACTGTGTGAAAACGACATGTTGAGGGGTGGATCGCGACACAAAGATATTGCCGGTGAGTTTTCTTTATATTTAAGCCGATATCAACCGAATGCTACTGTACTAAAAGATCCAATTAAAACCGCTTTACTTTTCACTTTCGTAAAGTCTTTTCCTGGTTGTAGGGAACTATCTCGAACCTATTGTGCGGCAGTGAGTATGCGGCGCAGGGATGCGAAGTAAAATACTGGTGACTTCTCAGGTAGTTTCCTTTATTTAGTAACTTGTAATCGAAATAGTAGCCTGCAATTTCAACTACTAAAATTTAACCGTTAACAGATATCACATCAATGAAACAAAAAGAATTAGCCGAATTAACAAACGACGAATTATTACAGGAAGCAAGGAAGGTCAAGTCTGGTAAGCTTATGGATGCCGTGATCTTTGGTTTTTTAATCGGAGTGTCCGTTTATAGCGTTGTCAGAAATGGGTTTGGATTGTTGACCTTTCTTCCATTGGTTTATATTCCGATAGCGGCGAGGAATAGGGTCAGGAATAAGGAAATAGAGAGATTGGTAACCGAGAGGGGCTTGAAATAGATCCTATTTGGCCTGAGTGTGCATCGCTGGGATGCAGCGTAGAGTGCCCGTGGCTTCTTAGTTTTGATAAGTCACGGGTACGCCCACTCGCTGGATTTTGTGTCGCATCCTCTTGCCAGCGAGGAGAAGGAGCTTTAAGCTTTTTATAATATTTTGAATATTAAACTGTTGTTCAACATTCGGCGATCCCCGATAAAATCAATCCCCTTGTTTCAATGATGAAACTTTCTTGCCTTAACTAATATCCAGACCTTTAAGTTTTCGCCCCCACTCAAAAGATAATCGCAATTAAATTTGCGCAACTCAAAAGTTGCATATATATTTACGCAACTTAAAAGTTGCGCGTTTTAACATGAAACAAGATCTATTCCAGGCCATAGCCGATCCCACACGCAGGGCGATTTTAACTTTAATTGCTATCAAGGCGTTAACGCCTAATGCAATGGCCGAAAAATTTGATATGACCCGGCAGGCAGTATCCAAACATATTAAAGTACTGCATGAATGCGAACTCATTAAACCAGAGCACTCGGGCAGGGAAATTTATTATCACTTTAATGCAAAGAAAATGCAGGAGCTCGACAACTGGTTGGCCCAATTCAGGCAAAGTTGGGAAACGCAGTTTAATCAGCTCGACAAAGTATTATCAACAATTAAACAACAAAAAATATGAACAACGATTTGCTATTTGATTTTACCGTTGATAAAGCAGCGCAAAAGGTATTTATAACCCGCGAGTTTGATGCGGGGCTTGACCTGGTATGGGATGCTTTTACCAAACAGGAAATACTTGACCAGTGGGCTGCACCCGCGCCAATGCGCTCCAAAACCAAATACATGAATTTTGAAGTTGGGGGACGAAGATTTTACGCCATGATAAGCCCCGACGGACAAGAACGCTGGCTGTTGCAGAAATACACTTCTATTACGCCTAAAACCAATTTTCAATTATACAATTCTTTTGCCGACAAAGATGAAAATCCCGAATTACCGGGCTCCGAATGGGATTATAATTTCAGCGAACAAGATGGCATAACAACAGTGAATATTTCCATTTATAATGAATCGCTGGAACGAATGGAACGCTTAACCGATGGTTTCACCAAAGGAATGATGCTGATGCTGAAAAACCTGGACGATCTGTTTTCAACCTTATCGCAAAAATCATAAGGTAAAATGAATATTAATAACCGAAGAGATAAACAAAAACATAACAATTTAAAAACTAAAAATTATGAGAGCAATTAATCCCTGGATCAACTTCAATGGCAACGCCCAGGAAGCATTCGATTTTTACAAATCAGTTTTTGGCGGTGAGTTCACCAAGATCATTCGTTTTAAAGATTTGGCTGGTCCTGAGTTTCAGGTGGCGGAAAGTGAAGAAAACAAAATAATGTACATCGGTTTACCCCTCGGTAAAAACAATGTGTTGATAGCCAATGATGTTCCGGAATTTATGGGACGGGTAAGCGAGAACGAAAACAGGTCTAAAATATATGCGGGCGCCGAAAGCCGTGAAGAAGCCGACAAAATATTTAACGGATTATCAGCAGGCGGCGAAGTTGAAGGGCCGATTGGTGATAGTCCCTGGGGTACATATGCCGGTATGTTCAGAGATAAGTATGGCATTGAATGGATTGTGGAATTTGATCCGGGTTATAAGGGGTAAAATTAAGGGAAAGGAAATGTAGCTCGGCTGGTTCAGACCTGCTGCATGTTTCAGAATCCAGCGAAAAGGCTGATTAACGACAGGTTTAATCGGCCTTTTCGTTGGATGTAGCTGAGTTGTTTTAAAGTTTATGTGTGCTAAACTTCGCATTGTCATTCCTTGTTGTTATTTCTGCCCTTCTTTATCTTTAAATCCGGTAATGGAATTTCCATCATAGCGATATGTAGCATCATCAGCACCAAAGCAAATACACCCATTGTTGCCCCAATAACGCCCATTATTCGAAACGGAAGGAATGAAGTAAGTTCGATGCTTTCAGTGAACCTGTTAAAGATACTTTCGCCCTATGAGCTCACATTTTTTTGTGACATTCCAAAAAGCAAATCCGGCTCTTCCGGATGGGATCAGCCAATATACAATTTCACGTCTTTGGGTTTCCAAACCGAACTCGGCAAAATATCCATCCGACTTAATTCCTATTGGCGCCCCTTCTATTCTTATTGATTTATAACCACTGTGCCACGTAAACTCTGTATAAAAAATAGAATCAAGATCACATTCGCCTATCCTTATGAATCTATGAGTGGTATTCAATACAAATCCGGCATTGCCGCAATTGAGCAAGAATACGGGCTTTTCGTGCTCATCTAAATTTGCTCGCTGAAGAAGCGCCTGTTGGAGACCTTCAGGTATAAGATCAAAAAAGGTGAAAGCTTCAGACCCTGAAAAAGAATCTCTATCCTTAAGATGATAAGAAAGGAACCAATGCTGCATTAAAGCAGATATTTGATCAGGCGTTTTAAGAAACTTCTCCATGTGGATTTCTGAAATGAGACAACGATTCCAAAAATAAAAAAAGCCGCTTTACTTTCGCAAAGCGGCTTTGTAGCCCGCAGGGGAACGTTTTCGAACTCCTTTATAGCTGGCTTACGCAAGTTGGCGACTTAAAGCTACACTATTATTTTTGCCCAGAGGGCCTTGTTGTTGACTCAAATCCTAACAGAACCACGGGTTTATAGTGATTTCCTTGGTGCAAAACTCGAACCATCTAATAGAAGATTTGATATTGTTGGGGGCTAAACAAGCATGTACAAATAAAATGAACTTTAAACATTTAAATTACCTTTAGTACTTTCGCTATTTTGATACATTTTCTTAATTATGGAGTGGAAAAAAGAACTGAAAGTAAACTAGGTTTATAAACAAATGAAGCAATGAATATAAGGCCCATTATCATATTTATGGCGATATTTTTAGTCATTTCATGCAATAGTAAATCAAATCGAAATCACCAGGTAAATAAAACGGCAAACAAGTCAAAAGAACATTCAACTATGGAAAATCAAAGTATTGAAGCCCAGATTGCTTCATTAAAAAGATCAATGGCGGATTATATGAAGTCTGCACACCCAAATTATACTGAAAAGGATATAGAAAAATGTGTACAAATTCTCAATGAGTATAACATTCAAATGGCAAATTCACAATCGGAGGAAGATGGAATGCAAATTGTAAAAACTACGGTTTTAAAATTAAACGAATTGAATGAAAATTCTGGTGAGGACTTAATTGAAACCGGGGAACGGGAGGCGATAGCGAATATAATTATTACAGTTGGGCACAACAAAGGTTACAATTCAGAGGATGAAGATATAACCGAAGAATGGAGAGAATGGTAAAAAATACAATAGTATAGACGCCTCATTTTTAGAGGGATTAAAAACCCAGCCCGGCGCAAGTATGCGGTGAGTGGTTGGCATAGGGTGCTTTGCTTCTAAGTTGTTCAGATTTGAATAAATAAAAAAGCCGCCCTGCATTCGCAAAGCGGCTTCGTAGCCCGTAGGGGAATCGAACCCCTGTTTGAAGAATGAAAATCTCCTGTCCTAACCCCTAGACGAACGGGCCATTTTATTTTGTTTCCCTTGATTTGAATTACGCAACCCCGGAAAACGCTGGATTGATAACGTATTAAAAAACCCCAGATCTTTCGATTTGAGGTTTCGTGTCTTGTGGTAGCCCGTAGGGGAATCGAACCCCTGTTTGAAGAATGAAAATCTCCTGTCCTAACCCCTAGACGAACGGGCCTTTTTTATTGTTTCCCTTGATTTGGGATTGCAAAGATAGAGTTTAAATAATAAAATTAAAATAAAGAATAAAAAAAATCCAAATTGTTAATGAAAGTTATTGTATATCAATTAAATAAAATAAAAAATTAAGATGGGGCTTGCAAACCTTGCCGGGTTAAAGCTATCTTTATTCCATAAATCAATCATCTTTTTATGAAAGCTATCTGGAATAACCAGGTCATTGCCGAAAGCAATGACACTATTGTTGTTGAAAATAATCATTATTTCCCTAAAGAAAGTGTTAAGGCCGAGTACCTTAAACCTTCCGACGTGCATACAACCTGCCCGTGGAAGGGACTGGCATCATATTATTCCCTCGAAGTAGACGGCAAAGAAAATCAGGATGCTGCCTGGTATTATCCTGAACCAAAAGATGCTGCAAAAAACATTACCAACTATGTGGCGTTTTGGAAGGGTGTGAAAATTACCGAATAAAACTATGAAAACTTACGATGCCATTGTTATAGGCGCCGGTCAGGCCGGCGCCCCATTAGCCAAAAAATTGGCTAATGCCGGGAAAAAGACCGTTATAATTGAGAAACGATTTTATGGCGGTACTTGCGTTAACGATGGCTGTACGCCTACTAAAACCATGGTTGCTTCGGCAAAGGCGGCTTACATGGCCGGTAAAAGTCATGAATTGGGTGTGCCGGTAAAAAAGTTTTCGGTTGATCTTGCCGCCATAAAAAAGCGTAAGGACGATATCGTATTACGCTCGCGTAATGGCGGACTAAAATCTGCCGAAAAAACACAAAACCTCGATGTGGTGTTGGGCGAGGCGACTTTTACCGGCGAAAAAACGGTTGAGGTTAAGCTTAACAGCGGCAAAAAGCAAACGATTACTGCCGATCTTATCTTTTTAAACCCCGGCGCGCTGCCTTTGATTCCCCAAATTGAGGGATTGAATGAGATAAAATATCTCAACTCAACCACCATACTTGATTTGGAAGAAGTACCGGAGCATCTGCTTGTGCTTGGCGGAAATTACATCGGACTGGAATTTGGGCAAATGTTTCGGCGGTTTGGCAGCAAGGTTACTATTTTAGAAAAATCAGAGCGGATAGTTTCGCATGAGGATGAGGATATTTCGGCAGAGATGCAAAAGATCCTCGAACTGGAGAAAATCGAGATCCTCAATAATGCTCAGGCTGTTAAGTTTAAACAAAAAGCCGGCGGCAAAATAACAGCGACGATAGCTCAAAAAGGAGAGGAGCGAAAAATTAAATGCACCCATGTATTGGTGGCCATCGGCCGCAAACCGCAAACGGGGGCTTTGAATTTGCCCATCGCCGGGATTGAAACGGATGAGCATGGTAACATCAGGGTGAACGATAAGCTGGAAACCTCAGCCGCTGGTGTTTATGCACTTGGCGATGCAAAGGGCGGCCCGGCATTTACGCATATCTCCTATAACGATTATACCATTGTTTACCGTAACCTTTTCGAAAAAACGGATTATAACATCCAGGACCGTCCGGTGCCTTATTGCATGTTTACCGATCCGCAATTGGGCAGGATCGGCTTGGATGAAACGGGGGCAAAAAAGCTGGGGATTAAATATAAAGTAGCAAAGCTGCCCATGGCCCATATGGCGCGTGCTATTGAAACCGGCGATACACGTGGTTTTATGAAAGCCATTGTTGATCCCGATACAAAAAAGATTTTAGGTGCTACCGTACTTGGCCCCGAAGGCGGAGAAATCATGACTGTGCTGCAAATGGCCATGGAAGGCGGTATTACTTACGACAGGATTCGCTATTGTGTTTTTGCCCATCCACTGTATTCCGAATCGCTGAACAACCTTTTCATGACCCTTGGGGATTAAACCGGCGCGCATGATCAAGGTTGATAAGGTAAGCAAATATTTTGGTGGGGTTAAAGCAGTTGATGGGGTATCTTTCGAGGTTGGGGAGCAGGAGAACCTCATTTTGTTGGGCACCAGCGGCTGCGGTAAAACCACCACGCTAAAAATGATCAACCGGCTTATTGAGCCAACAAGCGGCACAATCTACATGAATGATAAAAACATCATGGAGCAGCAGCCTGAAAACCTGCGCCGCGGAATTGGCTACGTATTGCAAAATAACGGCTTGTTTCCTCATTATACGGTTGCTCAAAATATAGCGGTTGTACCTAACTTGTTAAAATGGGATAAGCAGAAAACTGAAAAGCGCACGGCCGAGCTAATGGAAAAACTCCACCTCGACGCTTCGTATCTGAATATTTACCCTAACGAACTGAGCGGTGGCCAGCAGCAGCGCATCGGCCTGGCAAGGGCATTGGTGTCGGACCCGCCGGTGTTGCTGATGGACGAGCCTTTTGGCGCGCTGGATAATGTTACCCGCTCAAAGATTCATGCCGAATTTAAGGCACTTGATGAGCTTAAGCGTAAAACCATCATCATGGTAACGCACGATGTACAGGAAGCTTTTGAACTGGGCGACAGGATCTGCCTGATGGATAAAGGGAAAATTGTACAGTCGGGCACACCGGCCCAGTTACTTTTTAACCCCGTTAACGATTTTGTAAAGGATTTTCTAAAACATCAGCGCCTGCAACTGGAATTTAAGGCCATTAAACTGATTGATCTCTGGGAGCTGCTGCCTAAATTGAACAAAGAAGCAAAAGCCTCGTCATTTGAAGCTGGTATTAACCTGTGGGAAGCTCTGGAGAGTTTTAAATTTAATAACGGCGAAACCATTAATATCAGCAAAGATCAAAACCAGATTAAAACTGTAAGCTTTGAACAACTGATGACGGCCTTTTATCAATATAAAAACCATCAGGCCCATGAATGAGCAACAGCAAACTTTATGGCAGTTTATGCAGCAGCAGGCCGGCAAGTTGCAGGAACAAACACTGCAGCATATCGGGCTTACTTTTATTTCGTTGTGTATAGCTGTATTGGTTGGCTTGCCGCTGGGCATTCTTATTGTTCATAAAAAACAATTCGCCGGCATAGTTTTAGGGATTGCAGGAGTACTGCAAACAATTCCCAGTATAGCGTTGCTTGGTTTCATGATCCCGCTTTTAGGGATTGGTCCTAAGCCAGCCATTGTTGCATTATTGCTATACGCACTTCTACCCATTATCCGCAACACCTACACGGGCATTTTAGGGGTTGATGCGTCGGTTAAAGAAGCTGCTGTTGCTATGGGGATGAGCAAATGGCAAATACTGTTTAAGGTAGAATTGCCCCTGGCTATGCCGGTAATATTTGCGGGCATCCGTACCGCTACGGTGATCAACGTTGGCGTGGCAACACTGGCCTCGCTCATTGCAGCCGGTGGTTTGGGCGAGTTTATTTTCGGTGGGATATCACTTAATAATACCAACATGATCCTGGCAGGAGCAATCCCATCGGCCTTGCTTGCTGTTATTTTTGATTTATTACTGTCGATGGTGCAGAAGGTCAGCTTTAAAAAGCTTAAACGGGTGGTATATGCTTTTCCGGTATTGCTGGTAGTTTTATGCTTATTTTATATCATCCCGGCAAAATCAAAAGGAAAGCTTACCGCGGGTTTTACGCCCGAATTTATGGGCAGGCAGGACGGCGACCTCGGCCTTAGGAGCAAATATGGCTTAAAGATCCATACTATCGTAATCAGTGATGCTGTAATGTATAAAGCAGCCTTTGAAAAGCAGCTTGATGTGATCAGCGGATACTCAACCGATGGCAGGCTAAAAGCTTACGATTTGGTTGTACTGGATGATGATAAGCACATTTTTCCGCCATACTATGCGGCGCCAATTGTGCGCGATGATGTCCTGAAAAAATTTCCTGACCTTGAACAGACATTAAATCTGCTTTCGGGCAAAATAAATGATTCAGTCATGACGGTTTTAAATTACCGTACCGACTATCTTCACCAAAGCCCCGAGCGCGTTGCAAAGGATTTTTTGGTTGCCAATAAATTATGGCGACCGGAACGGGGCGGGAACGATGGTATAGTGCGGATAGGTTCAAAGATATTTGGTGAACAATACATCCTGGCTAATATGTACAGCATGCTGATAAAGGGTTATACAGATCATGAGGTATCAACCAAAACAGGCCTTGGCGGCACCAAAATTTGCTTTGACGCGCTAACCAATAACCAGATAGATTTTTATCCGGAATATACGGGGACGGGTTTGCTGGCAATTTTACAGGCATCGCCAAAAACGGTTAACGAGGTAACAATAAACAGGGATAGTACATACAATTACGTACAGCGACAGTTTGAAAGTAAATACCAGATAAAATGGCTTAAACCCATTGGTTTTAACAATGCTTACGCTTTAATGATGAGGCGACAGCAGGCCAGGCAATTGGGGATTAAAACAATTTCAAACTTAAAACAGTTTTTGGATAAGAAATAACATCGATGGATTTAATAGCCCGGTACAAAGAGGTACGCCAACGTACAGAAAAAATTTGCTCGTATTTGCAAACCGAAGACTACGTGGTACAGCCTGTGGTGGACGTTAGTCCGCCTAAATGGCACATTGGTCACGTTACCTGGTTTTTTGAAACGTTTATCCTCAAGCCTTACTTTATGGGCTACCAGGAGTATAACCCTGATTACAACTACGTTTTTAACAGCTACTATGAAACTGTTGGTGCACGGGTAATCCGTACCGACCGCGGCAACCTTAGCCGCCCTACAGTTATTGAAATCTATGGATATCGCAAATACGTAGATGAGGCAATGGAAGGCTTTTTAAGTGGCGACGTAAGTGACGATGTTAAAGAACTACTGATCCTCGGTTTTAACCACGAGGAGCAGCACCAGGAGCTTTTAATGACCGATATTAAATTCATACTGGGCCATAATCCGTTGTTTCCTGCCTATAATAAAAATTATACAGCGCCTCATGTTGATGAAGGGGAGGATGATGCTTTTATCAGCATGGATGAAGGCATTTATGAAATAGGCTTTAACGGCGATGGCTTTTGTTTTGACAATGAACTCAACCGCCATAAAGTATACCTCAATGCCTATGAAATAAATCCCAAACTGGTAAACAATGCCGAATACCTGGAATTTATTAACAGCGGCGGTTATCATGATTTCCGGCACTGGCATGCCGAAGGCTGGGATTGGGTGAAAACCAATAAAGCAGAAGCGCCTTTGTATTGGCATTTGGTAGATAATGAATGGCATAATTATACCTATCACGGCTTAGAGCCATTGCATTTAAAAGATCCCGTTACACATATCAGCTATTTTGAAGCTTACGCTTATGCATCGTGGAAAGGACTGAGATTGCCAACGGAGTTTGAATGGGAAGCGGCATCCTCGAAATTTAACTGGGGTCGCCGCTGGGAGTGGACAGAAAGTTCCTACCTTCCTTACCCGGGTTTTGCCAAGGCGCCGGGTGCCATAGGCGAATACAATGGCAAGTTTATGGTTAATCAGAAAGTGCTGCGCGGCGCGTCAGAAGTTACACCTCCGGGTCATAGTCGTGCAACATATCGCAATTTTTTTCAGACAAATTTACGATGGCAATTTACTGGCATAAGACTTGCGAGGTAAATTGACACAAAAACACCACCACATCTATGAACCAAGCCTTTACACCCACAGCCGTAAATTGTGACATAAGCGCCGAAAACAGGCAGTTTTATGCCGATGTTATTGCTGGGCTGCAATCGGAGCCAAAGCACCTCAATTCAAAGTATTTTTATGATGCCAATGGCGATAAGCTGTTCCAGGAGCTCATGAACTGCCCTGAATACTATCCGACTAACTGCGAACTGGAGATCTTTTCAGAAAAAACCGCTGAAATCTGCGATGCGCTAATTGCCGATGGAGATGCTTTTGACCTGATAGAACTTGGTGCTGGTGATGCCACAAAATCCTCTTACCTGCTTAAATATCTGCTGGATAAAAAGGCTGATTTTACCTATTTGCCTATTGATATCTCAGATAATGTAATATCATATCTCAATATAACCCTGCCCGTAACTTTGCCCGGCTTAAAGATCACCGGACTAAATGGCGAATATTTTGAGATGCTGAAAAAGGCCGCCGCTATTTCGCCAAGGCGTAAAGTGGTGCTGTTTTTAGGTTCAAACATTGGCAATATGCCACTTGATGGGGCCATAGAGTTTTGCCGTGAGCTAAGGAATAACCTATCAGAAGGGGATATGGTGTTAATTGGTATGGACCTGAAGAAGGACCCCAGGGTTATCCTTGCGGCTTATAATGACAAAGATGGTATTACCCGCGAGTTTAATCTCAACCTGTTACGCCGCATTAACCGCGAGCTGCATGCTAATTTTGATATAAGCAAGTTTGAACATTATCCAACCTACGATCCCGAAACCGGAGCCTGCAAAAGCTACCTCATTAGTTTGCAAGATCAGCAGGTAAGCATCGGCAACGAAAAAATAGATTTCAAGAAGGATGAATACATCTATATGGAGATCTCCCAAAAGTTCACCCTTATGCAAACCGATCAGATAGCCATAAACACGGGCTTTCAGCCGGTAGGCCAGTTTTTTGATACCAAAAAATGGTTTATAGACGCGGTTTGGGTGGCGGCGTAACCTCACCCAACCCTCTCCAAAGGAGAGGGCTTTTAACAGCTATTTTAAAGTCTCCCCCTTTGGGGGAGGTTTAGAGGGGGGTCAGAGCACCTTCGGGTTCAACTCCGAATCAATCAGCCCGCCGATAGGCTTACCCATAAGCCATTTTTGATGATCATTTTTTTGCCATTCGTTTTTGTAAGGGGTGACGCGGGCGCCATCGGCTACATAAATGATAGTCATGATCTCACGCATTTTATCTGAGTTGTTGCCGGGAGCATTGTGAATGGTGAAGCCCCGGTGCCAGGTTGCGTCGCCCGCCTTCATGGTTTGGGCACGGGTTATTTCAAATCCTTTCTCTTTCACATACTCGTCAAATGCTGATTCCGATTCGTCAGAAATTTCATGGTTAAATACAGCGCCATTAACGTATGAGCCCGAGGCAAAGGTCAGCATACCCATGTTTACATCAATATCAACCAGGGGCATCCAAAGGGTTACCGTGTTGTTGGTATCGATAGGCCAGTAGTACTGGTCCTGGTGCCATGGGGTAGGGCCGCCGCCGGGCTCTTTAAATAGCGCCTGGTCATGATAAATGCGTACATTTTCAACTCCCATCAGGTCGGCGGCAATTTTGGCCAGGCGTTTGGCCATTACAAACGTTTTAACATCTTCATCAACCTGCCAAAGGTTCATGATCTGCAAAAAGGCTTTTCCGTAAGTGTCGCGTTCGTCCAGTTTGCGCTTTTCGGTGTTGTACCTGTCGGCCGCGCCAACAATTACGGGGCGATAGGCAGCAATTTCATCTTTTGTAAGCACTTCGTGTACAAGGGTATGGCCTTTTTCTCGAAATTCATTAATATTGTGGTTGGATAGTTTTATAAAATTATCAAGTGACGGTAAATGAGCGATCTGTGTATCCATAGTTTTTAGGTTTATATTTCAAAGTAAGGTTAACTTTAGTTGAAAAAAAATGAAATGAATGGTACATTTATGGATGATTTTATCCGTAATTTGAATTAGAATTTTATTTACGTTAAAATATGCAATGATAAAAGCGTCGTACGAAGTTCTTCAGCCTACAAATACACAGTCATTTCTTGTGCGGAAATTTGATAAGCTGGCATTTGATGCCCCCTACCATTTTCACGAAGAATATGAATTGACATGTATTATCAGCGGCACCGGCAAACGCTATGTTGGCAGCCACATGGAAGATTTTGCGTCCGGCGATCTGGTGTTGCTTGGTTCCAATCTGCCGCATTGCTGGAAACTTGAACCCAATGAAACAGTGCTTCGCGAGGCAAGCGCGGTGGTGATCCAATTTAATGATGCTTTTTTGGGCGAAGAGTTTTTTAACAAATTTGAGCTTCAGCTCATCAAAAAACTTTTTCAGCAAAGCGGTTGCGGGGTGTCATTTTATGGCGAAACGCGTGCCGAGGTTAACAAACTGCTGCTTAGCCTGGTTGAAGAGAAAAGCAATTTCAGGATGCTGATAGGTTTGCTCGAGATCCTGCACCGTATGGCTTCATCAGAAGAGTACGTGCTGCTCGATCAGAACCGCATTATTGGCGAGCGCTCAAATACCGAGCGTGAGCGTATTAACCCGGTATTTGCTTACCTGGTTGAAAATTTCAGAAACCACGTATCATTAGATAAAGCGGCCGGTATTGCCAATATGACCCCGAATGCTTTTTGCAAATACTTTAAAAAAGTTACCCGCAAAACATTCATGGAAACTATAATTGAGTACCGCCTTAATTATGCCATACAGCAACTGGTGCAAACAGATAAGCCTATTTCAGAGATCTCCTATGAGAGCGGCTTTGGCGATGTATCGCACTTTTATAAAATGTTTAAAGCTAAAATGAACCTGAGCCCGCTTAATTACCGCAAAAGGTTTATGCGCAACCTGGCCGGCGATAAAAAGCTATCAGCGTAATTAAGTATTAAGCCGGAAGTCTTTAGTCAGAAGTCGGTCAGGCCTTGTACTTCTTACTTATAATTAATGACTTAAGGCTTAAAACTTAGGACTGACGACTAATTTACACTAATAATGCCGCGTTTAATAGCGTAAATAACCAACCCTACTAAATTTTTCGATCCGGTTTTTTCAAACAGCCTTGCGCGGTAACCTTCAACAGTGCGCACACTCAGGAAAATTTTATCTGCTATCTCCTGGTTGGAGCATTCTTGGCAAACCAGTTTAAGCACTTCAATTTCGCGCTCGTTAAGGTCGGTTTTGTTATTGGGGATATTATCGGCGTGGTCGTTACCTACCAGCTGTTTGATGAGCGTTATAGAGAGATGTTCATTAAAATAAAAACCTTTGTTATAAACGGTTGATACAGCCTCGATGATCTCTTCCGGTTCGGCATTTTTAAGCAGGTAGCCCGATGCGCCGGCTTTCATCATATCCACAATGTATTTGTCTTCATTAAACATGGATAATGCCAGGATCTTAATGTCCTTAAAATGCTGATGGACATAGGTGGCGGTTTGGATGCCGTCCATTTCGGGCATTTTAATATCCATCAATATAACATCGGGGGTTTTGTCGGTCAATAAGCCTATCAGCTCTTTGCCGTTCGAAGCTTCGAGTACCAGCTCAAAACCTCCGCAATCCTCAAGGGTAGCTTTTAAACCATTTCTGAAAATTTTATGGTCGTCTACTATACCTAATTTAATTGGGCCCATAGGTTGTTAACAAGATTCAAATTATCAATAAATATAGACTATTGATTTTAACTATGCTACTTTTAATTTAATGATACTGATTGCCCCGCTAAGCGGTTTGCTGTACGTATTTATTTCGCCATTAATGAGTTGCACGCGGCTTTGTAAATTTTTAAGACCGAAACCCTGCTTAACATCGTCCATATTAAAGCCTTTACCGTTATCCTTAAACTCCATAATGAGGTAACCGGCTTGTAAGGCCATATTAAGGTTTATCACCGTAGCTTCCGAGTGTTTGATAGCATTACCAAACAACTCCTGAGCTATGCGGTACAGTGCCAGTTCAATTTCATTAGAGAAGCGCTTATCGGCAAAATTTTTAGTGAAATTAACTTTGATATGGGTGTTGTTTTCCACCTTGGTGCACAGCGCCTCAACAGCAATCAGCAATCCATAGTCGGTAAGTATAGGGGGCAGCACATTTTGTATAATGTTCCTGATCTCCTGGATGCACTCATCGGCCAGTTTGCGAGTATCTATCAGCAGGGGCTGGCTTACCTCGCTCACGCAATTTTTGTCCAGCCGGTGCAGGTTAAGCTTGATTGCCGAAAGCACCTGGCCTACGCTGTCGTGCAGGTCTTCGGCCAGGCGTCTGCGTTCACTTTCCTGGGTTTCAAAAACGGCGTTCATGAGGTCGGTTTGACGTGCATCATGCATGGCGCGTAGCTCTGCTTGGTTTTTAAGCATTCTCCGCTGGTAAATAATCACGAAGAAAAATAAAAAGCCGATCAATATAACAACTACGAGTGTCCCGATGATGAGTACCGGGATTAAGCCATTTTGGGTTATCTCTAAAATAGGGCTGTTATACATGATCATAATATGCAAACCTGCTTATGCCTTTTTTTGTGGCCTGCAAAGCAGTGCGACAGAGTATATTAGATTCGTAATAATATTAGTTATGCTAAAGATAACATAATAATCTGCTTTATCCTTATCAGGTATCTTGCTAAAAAGCATAAATAAAAAGATATTGACTGCTGAGTAAAATAGCACGCCTGAATTAAACCAAAATAAACCTTGTTTTTCAATATGAATAAAGGTTTGTGGATTTAAAAGCTGATAGAAGTATATAAGCGATAATACTATTAGTAAAAGACTTGATGTTGTATTCGAAACCGATGGATAATCGAAAGGATGCCTCGCATAATACAATACAATACTAATTGTCGAAGCTGCTAATATTAATGTTATTATTTTCAGTATCGAATTTCTAAACAAATTATAGTAGATAATACCAAAGAAAATAATGCTAATTGTAACATAAACATGAAGTAATGGATTGGTGTTTAATGGATGTCCTGTATATGGTTTGAAAGCGAAAGCCAACCATTGACCAAAATCAAAAAGACTTGATATTAGCAAAAATAGTGACAATGTTTTCATTAGTCTATCCAGCCCCTTGTAATTATAGGCAGCGGCCAATAGCGGGACAACGCCAGAAATTACTGATATTTTAGATAATAATAGGGCGACATCCATGGTATTTAGGATAGATATCTAATCGTTTGTAAGTATATTTTGTGGGCATCCAGATGTTCCAGGGCATGGCATAGCCTGTTCACCAACAATATTGTCATTTTCGGCTGTCATGAGTGCGAAGGTTTGAACACCTTTGGCAAACTCTTTAGCCGCTGCTGATTTATTGCCTGGAAGTTGATCCTCTCCATCAGCCGTTACCCCAGTGATTATGAAATGCTGCTGCCCGCTAACATTGGCGATAACAGATAAAAGGAAATTGCTTACAGAAACCCAAAACTTTTGCCAGCTATTAAGTTTTTGATCGTTGGCATAATAGATACGGATGCCCATGCAGCCATCTTGCTTTAATATGGTGTTTAATATTTCCTGTCCGAAAAATTGTGATATGATATCTTTTGGATTACGATGCCTGTGATTCTTTGTCCATTCGGCGGCCAGGTTGATATCAATCGGTGCGCCTTCTTTGCCGGTGATAGGTGATGATGGTCTTCTTTCTTGTGTTTCCATAAAAATAATAGCGTGTAGGGATTTTTTTGTATAAAACTAATACTAATAAGTATCTCTCTCAATGAGATGCCCCGGCCATATAGGTTGTGATAGGTTTTTGATTTGGTTTTATGTTGTTGGTTATTAGTGAATTACAAATTAGATGCGTTTTATTACCCGCGTATTATACGTATTTTTACGTATCAGAAACTGTAATCTTACGTGGCATGAAATTGCTGGTTATATAGGTATTTTGTGCTTAAATAATCCTGTTTTTCAGGATGCAAAAAAGTTTTTAATATAATATCTAAATATGGATATTGTTTATTAAATTGCTTTTGGTAATAATATCACAAAAACCTAAAACCCGATTTTATGAAACAAGAAATGCTAATTACACAGATCAGCCCTGATCAGGTAGGCGAGTTCATCAGCGAAAGCTTCTACTTAGAATTAACCGAAAATTTTCATCAGAAGTTCCCTACAGAAGTTAAGTCGGTAATGCTTAGCCGCACAGCTGTTGAAACTGTTTTAAGCGGCGAAAACGTATCCGGTATCAAGTTTATGAACGGCCTTGAAGATGCCAATGATCCATCATCAAGAATGCTGGTACTGATCCCCTGTAATTACACAATAACAGCCAGCTTGCCTAACTCTATTATCAACCAGCATGGTTTTATGACTAACACTGGTGAAGTTATTTCATTGGAGAGAACATGGCAGGTACTGTTTAATCACGTATTGAATTTTAAGAAGCTTGATCCGGCTATGGGTTATACCCAAATTAACCGTGGATCATTTATGGGTAGGGTACGGTTGTCCGAATTTTTAAAGAATACTGCTTGTGATGATTTTATTTATCATTTTGGGCACCTGATGGAAGAAAATCTACCTTATAAGCTTATTATTCAGCCATCAGATGGTATGAGAATGTATGTGGAGCAAGCTGTGCCTTGCCCGGGCACTGCTGGTTGTCCCGCTGTTACGACTTCAAATGACCCATGCGCCCTTACCCGTATTACAACTACCATGTTAGGCACAGAAGCCGAAGGCCAGTTAAATACACTTCGCGCTTTTCGCGATAAAATATTGACCGAAAAGTTTAGCGGTGTGGAAGTTGAAAAGTACTACACTATTTCGGCATCACTGCTGGAAGCTATCGATAAAACACCAAACCAAGAGGCGATATTTAAAGGCCTGTACGATAAATATATTGCTACATCGCTTAACGCGATAAACCAAAATGATGAGGAAACTGCTTTCTTGCTGTTTCAGGAAGCTATGCAACACCTCACCGAAACATATCTGTATCAATAACAACCTAAAATGTGATTGCAAAGCGTCTTTCCTGCCCGGAAAGGCGCTTTCTTTTTTATACCGAATTTCCCTTAAAACGTAATTCTACGTTTAGCTCATGTTGATGATACGCTTTTATATCACGTACAAGCACAGGCTATAATAGCGTACTGGCAACGTTGATTGCGCAGCCGTTTTACCCAACCTTTGACTCAGCAAATGAGCTGGACATCAGCCTGCTTGCGGTGGAGTATGCTGAAAATCCAGTTTAAAGAGTAAGCCGGTACAAATACTAATCAAAAACTTATGAACTACATTATTAAAGGGAACCTGCGCGGTTTATTATGTTCAGACTGCGAACTGCCCGTTGCGGGTACATCGGTAAAAGTTTATCGCCCTTCCGATCAGCAAAATGAAACCCGGCTTGCTGTAGCCGATCCCAAACAAACATTTCACCAGGTAAATGATGATGAACTGAAAGCCAAGGAACGGATGTTCATCACCCATGCCGATGTGCAGGAAAACGGCGATTTTACTATAGAAATTGACGGCGGCAAATCAGGCTATGAAGGCGGCAGCATTGATGTGGACTGGTACTGCGGCAATGTTCCTTTCAAAATTCCGCTGCCTAAAAATGAACCGCTATTACAGTTCCACATTACTACACTGCAACCCATTTATAAAAGCAGCCAGGAAAATGTCCAATACGCAAGATTTGATTATGAAATAGATGCCAAATGGTTTTGCCGCATCCTTACCTTATTGGACATTTGGGTAGTTTGCGGTTATGTAAACGATTGTGAAACCCAAAAGCCAATTCCCGGTGTTAAAGTTTTTGCCTATGATGTAGACCTGCTGCAAGACGATTATTTGGGTAACGCCTATACCGATAACAACGGCAAGTTCACTATCGTATATCCCGGTGACAATTTTAGGAAAACCTTATTGCCATGGCTCAATGTAGAATGGCCTGCCGGTCCGGACTATTATTTCAGGGTTGAAAGTTCATCTGGCACTGTACTGCTGGCCGAAGACCGTACCCGGGGCCGCCAGAACGACAGGCATAATGCCAACAACTGTTTCTGCGTAAAACTGTGCATTAAAGGCGGCGGCATCATTACCAGCGATATACCATGGTTTACCGCGGTTGGGAATTTCAGCATTACATCTGATATTGATGGCAGCGGTAAAACCCTTATGAGCAAATTTGGAGCGGGCGGCACAGGATACGGTTTCTTTGGTTCGGTTAAGCTGGGGGGCTACGCCACCAAGAAAGTGCCCACCGCGCCGGCCAGCCCACTTTATTACCGCTTTTTGTTTTCTACCGATAACTTGAACTTCAGCCCGGTAACTACCGCCCAGATGGAAGCTACAGCCTTAAAAGTTGCCACCCGGCAAATCACCTGGAATGGTACAACTGCCTTTCAGGATGTAGTGATCGATATCAATAAACCTGCTTCTGTGCCCGATAGCGTTCCTGCAGATAATTATCCTAATCCGATCCCGGATCATGTGCTGCACCCTGACGCCAATGGCTGGGTACGTGTTGATCAGCCTGCATTGGATAATGGTTTTTATGGATCGCTGTTTTATTTAAACACTACTACCATTATTGGAGGCGGCGATGCCAGCGCCGGGTTAACGCCTGGTTTAGCTGTGCCTGTGGCAGATCAGAAAAACGGCAGAATGTTATACATCCAATTTCAAACTACTGACGATCCGGCTAATGCCACTTCGCCAAACCTGAATACGCAATCGCTTATCGGCAAGATCTATGTTAACAACTGGAACGAAGTAAACCTGCTGAAGCTGGAAGAACTTTTTGCCGGCGGGGGCAGTGGCTGCACTCCGGTAAGCGGAACCGCCCATGCCGATTACACAGTTGATCATGAACTGATTGCCAGCTGGTCGCTGGGTGTATGGTCAAACGCTACGGGTACGGTCAGCGGTTTGCCCAGTGGCACAACTCCGCGCGGAGACGCTAAGAAATTTGACATGGCCTCGCCGTCACCATTTGTTTTAACTCCTCCTTTTAGCGCATGGCCCTCATGCGCCTATAGCCTAACCCTGACAACCTATCGCAAATTAACCACCGGCGAAAGTAACGACTGGGGAAAAACGAACCAGGTTATCTTTTGCAAGTAACCTGCATGGGAACGGGGGAAGAGGGTGCCGTTGCATGTCGGCGCCCTCTCATTTTAACCGTCAAAATAGCCTCAGTATGTACGAAGCCTCGTACAGAATAAAGATGATCACCAAAGCCGCATGAAAGTTTCGGTTCTCCACCTTAATGGCTATCATGCATAATATAAAATGGCTGATGTTGCGGATAGGATATTCGATATTGTAGTGATGCACATAGCTTGGCCCTTTTATTTCGGTATCAATAATATCGAGAAGGTAACTCGCTCCCAAAATGCTGAAGATCCATTTTCGGCGTGAGTAAAAGTAATCTTTGTAGCCCTGATAGTCTTTCAAATCATCAGGATACAGCAGTGCACAAACGCTGTAATAAGTTACTATGTAGATGATGATGAAAAAGTACTCGGCAAAAAGCCAGTGCTTAATTTCATGCAGGCTAATCTCCCACCACCAAAAGTGCAGCAGTAATATAAATACGTAAAGCGTCCATAGGTTATGCACCCAATAAGGTTTATCCCGGCCGGGATGCTGAATTTGTTTGGCTGCACCTTTAAGCAGGTGGGTAATACTAAGGCCCAATGTAATGCTGATAACAGCCTTGATGTGACTAAAAGTATCCATAAGCAGGTGTTAGATTGATAATTAAAAGTAAATATTTTAATTTATGATTCACAACAAGGGCAAAGGTTTATACGGGAAACGCTGTGAAAAAACATGTCATTGCGAGGAGGTACGACGTGGCAATCGCACACTATACAGGGCGGCTGTGCTTCCGTGCGGTTGCCACGCTACGTTCAATGACATATTGGAGAGGGCTAAAATATCGCCTCAGCAATTCGTTTAGTTGGTCCGGCGTTGCTCATGGTATAAAAGTGCAGTACCGGTGCTCCAAAGGCAATTAACTCTTTACACTGGTTAATCATCCATTCAATGCCTACTTCTTTTACTTCCTTTTCGGTGGCACATGCGTGGATGGCATCGCTCAGATCCTCGGGGATATCGATATGGAAGGTTTTTGATAATGTAACCAGTTGTTTTGACGATGTGATTGGTTTCAGGCCCGGAATAATAGGCACATTGATGCCATTGGCCCGGCAGCCATTCACAAACTCTTTGTATTTATCAATATCAAAAAACATTTGGGTTACAATGAACTGCGCACCCATCTCCACCTTTTGTTTCAGATATTTGAAATCGGTTTTAAGGTTAGGGGCCTCAAAATGTTTTTCGGGATAACCGGCAACGCCTACACAGAAATTTGTTTTGGCCGTATTGCCATGATCTTCATGTAAATAAATGCCATTGTTGAGGTTTACCACCTGTTGCAATAAGTCGGTAGCATAGCAATGGCCGTTGGGCGTAGGTACAAATGACGAATCACCAAGGCGGGCGTCACCACGTAATACCAGCACGTTTTCGATGCCTAAAAACTCGAGCTCAATAAGCGCATTTTCAGTTTCATCTTTAGTAAAACCGCCGCAAAGCAGGTGAGGCACGGTATCAACCTTGTACCTGTTCATGATAGCCGCGCAAATGGCAATGGTACCCGGGCGTTTACGGTACGATAATTTTTCGAGCAGACCACTTGGATGCTGCTTGTAAATAAAATCTTCGCGCAGGGTAGTAACGTCAATAAACGGAGGTTTAAACTCCATCAGCGGGTCAATTGCATTATAAATGCCCTGGATGCTCTGCCCCTTTAAAGGCGGGATCAGTTCAAAAGAAAAAAGTGTTTTGCCGTTGGCGTTTGCTATATGTTCAGGTATTTTCATTTGCCCCCTAACCCCCTAAAGGGGGAATTTTTTATTTAAGTTTTATAATTACAATTCGAGTTCCCCTCTTGAGAGGGGGCGCGGTGGATTTGTATGTTGGCAGGGGTGTGTTATGCGGCGTTTATTTTTCGCTTTGTTAACACACCCCTCCACCCCTCTCAAGAGGGGAATCGCACGTTCTCGCGCTTTTTCAATTTTCGCTTTCACTCCCCCTTTAGGGGGCAGGGGGGCTAATAATTAATATTCGGCCCTAACCATCTTTCTACATCCTCAAGCGGCATATTTTTCCTCATCGCGTAATCCTCCACCTGGTCCTTACTGATTTTGCCTAAGCCAAAATACCTTGCCTGCGGATGCGCAAAGTAAAAACCACTTACTGAAGCGGCAGGCAGCATGGCCAGGCTTTCGGTTAACTGCATGTTCGCGTTATCTTCGGCTTTAAGCAATTCGAACAGGGTAGTTTTTTCGGTATGGTCCGGACAGGCGGGATAACCCGGTGCGGGACGAATACCCTGGTATTCCTCTTTAATCAGCTCTACATTGCTTAATTGCTCGCCTTTGGCATAACCCCAATGTTCTTTACGCACCAATTCGTGCATTTTTTCGGCGAAGGCTTCGGCAAGGCGGTCGGCAAGGGCTTTGGCCATGATGCTGTTATAGTCGTCATGATCGGCCTCAAATTCTGCTACCAGCTTATCACAACCTAAACCGGTTGTTACGGCGAAGCCGCCGAAGTAATCAGGCACACCGCTTTCTTTTGGTGCGATAAAATCTGACAAGGCATAATACGGATCATTCTTCAACTTTTCGGCCTGCTGGCGTAAGGTATGGATGCGATTTAAAACTGTTGTGCGACTTTCATCGGTATATAATTCAATATCATCACCTACGGCATTGGCCGGCCAGAAGCCAATTACACCTTTCGCGGTGAACAGTTTCTGGTCAACAATACGTTTCATCAATACCTGCGCATCATCAAATAGTTTTTTGGCTTCAACGCCTACAAACTTATCGTCAAAGATCTTCGGATAGCTGCCGCGAAGTTCCCAGGTGTGGAAAAATGGCGTCCAGTCGATATAAGGCAGCAACTCTTCCAGCGGGAAATTCTCAAATACTTTGGTGCCTGTAAATGCGGGTTTCGGCGCCACATCGCCATCCAGGCTAATCTGGAATTTACCGGCACGGGCTTCTTCGATTGTTACGAAACGCTTGTCCGATTTTTTATTGGCATGTGCCTCGCGGGCTTTGGCGTATTCGTCTTTAATGCTCTGGATATAGGCATCCCGGTTGTCCTTGCTCATTAGATTGCTGCAAACGGTAACGCTGCGCGAAGCATCCAAAACGTGAATGGCAGCCCCGGAGTATTGCGGCGCCACTTTTACGGCAGCGTGAATGCGCGACGTTGTAGCACCACCAATGATTAGCGGAATGGTAAAACCTTCGCGTTCCATTTCCTTAGCAAAATGCACCATTTCATCAAGCGATGGGGTGATCAATCCGCTTAAGCCAATGATATCAACGTTTTGCTTTTTAGCCTCTTCAATAATGCGTTGCGCGGGCACCATCACCCCAAGGTCAATCACCTCAAAGTTGTTACAAGCCAGTACCACGCCAACTATATTTTTGCCGATATCATGTACATCGCCTTTTACGGTGGCCATTAATACCTTGCCGGCGTTGGCGCGCTGATCGGCATTTACGTTGTTCTTTTTTTCTTCCTCAATAAAAGGCAGCAGGTAAGCCACCGCCTTTTTCATCACACGGGCCGATTTTACCACCTGTGGTAAAAACATTTTACCGGCACCGAACAAGTCGCCTACGATATTCATACCATCCATCAGCGGACCTTCAATAACCTCAAGGGGGTTGCTGTAGGCCTGGCGGGCTTCCTCCACATCGTCGTCAAGGTATTCAACAATGCCTTTTACCAGCGAGTGGGAGAGGCGCTCCTGAACGGTGCCTTTGCGCCATTCTTCGTCGCGTACTACTTCTTTGCCTTTACTCTTAATGGTGTCGGCAAACTCAACCAGGCGCTCGGTAGCATCCGGGCGGCGGTTAAGGAGTACATCTTCTACAAGCTCCAAAAGGTTTTTCGGAATTTCCTCGTAAACCTCCAGCATCCCGGCATTTACAATACCCATATCCATACCCGCTTTAATAGCATGGTACAGGAAAGCCGAGTGCATAGCCTCGCGCACGGTATTATTACCCCTGAACGAGAACGAAATATTACTTACACCTCCGCTCACTTTGGCGTGCGGCAGGTTTTGTTTGATCCAGCGGGTGGCTTCAATAAAATCAACCGCGTAGTTATTATGTTCTTCCAGGCCGGTAGCAACTGTTAGGATGTTCGGATCAAAAATGATATCCTGCGGCGGGAATCCTACTTCGTTCACCAGGATCTCATATGACCGTTTGCAGATCTCGATACGACGCTCCAATGAATCAGCCTGACCGGTTTCGTCAAAGGCCATTACTACGGTGGCAGCACCATAGCTTAAGATTTTCCGGGCCTGTTCCTTAAATTTTTCTTCGCCCTCTTTAAGGGAGATAGAGTTCACGATACCTTTTCCCTGTACGCATTTTAAACCAGCCTCAATCACCGTCCATTTGGATGAGTCGATCATAATAGGCAGTTTGGCTATATCCGGTTCAGAAGCAACCAGGTTCAGGAATTTTACCATCACAGCCTCCGAATCAATCATGCCCTCATCCATGTTAATATCGATAACCTGTGCGCCGCCTTCAACTTGCTGCAGGGCAACAGATAAAGCAGCCTCATAATCTTCGGCAAGGATCAATTTGGAAAACTTTGGTGAACCGGTGATATTGGTACGCTCACCCACATTAACAAAAATGCTTTCGGGTTTTATGGTAACGGATTCCAAACCGCTCAGGCGCATGTCCGGCTCAATTTGTGGGATAGGGCGGGGCGGATATTTGGCAGCCTTATCGGCAATGCACTTAATATGCTCGGGTGTGGTACCGCAGCAGCCACCAACAATATTAACCAGGCCGGCTTTGATAAAATCGTCAACCTGGTGAGCGGTTTCATGCGGAGTTTCATCGTATTGACCAAACTCGTTGGGTAAGCCGGCGTTTGGATAGGCCGAAATAAATACACCTGCTTTTTCAGAAAGCTCGGCAAGGTGCGGGCGCATTTCCCGGGCACCCAAAGCGCAGTTTAGGCCTACCGATAGCAGGTTGGCATGGCTTATCGAGTTCCAGAAAGCTTCGACAGTTTGCCCGGAAAGGGTACGGCCTGAAGCATCGGTAATAGTACCTGAGATCATGATACCGCCCGAATCCCTGAAAGCGGGAAAATCCTTACCTGCAGCTTTACATTCCTGCTCATAACGTTTTATGGCAAACAGCGCAGCTTTGGCATTAAGGGTATCAAATATGGTTTCAACCAACAACAGGTGCGAACCACCGTCAACCAAACCCCGTACCTGGTCATAGTAGGCCTCGGCCAGGTCATCAAAGGTAACGGCGCGATATCCGGGGTCGTTAACGTCTGGCGATAAGGAAGCAGTACGGTTGGTTGGGCCGATGGCACCGGCAACAAAACGCGGCTTTGCAGGGTTGCGCCGGGTATATTCGTCGGCTACCTCGCGGGCAATGCGTGCGCCTTCGTAGCTTAGTTCATAGGCCAGTTCTTCCAGGTGATAATCGGCAAGGGAAATTACCTGTGTGCTGAAAGTGTTAGTTTCAATGATATCCGCACCGGCATCAAGATATTCGGCATGGATGGCTTTGATAATATCAGGGCGCGTGATATTGAGCAGGTCGTTATTGCCCTGCAGGTCGCTATGATGATCGCGAAAACGCTCGCCACGAAAATCCTTCTCGGTAAGCTGGTACCTTTGGATCATGGTACCCATTGCTCCGTCAATCACCAGGATGCGTTTCTGTAATTCTTTTCTAATGTCCATTTTTTGAGATGTGAGATATGAGATTTGAGACGTGAGATTTTAGCGGAGAGAACCTTGCTAAAACATCATGTCTTTCACCTCATATATCTGATAAAAAGACATTAAACAGGCGATTGAAAGAGCCGAAGCTATCTCAAATCTCACGTCTAATATCTCAAATCTAAATACAGCTTATCTCGAAAAGTCGGGTGTTGTTATGACTTTCGCTTATCTGTCCGGGCGCGTAATTGCTGCCTGGTAGAATGTAGCACCTTGTGAAGCACAGGTTGCTAAGACATCGCAGGGTCTAATCCCTCCGTCTTTCTCCATAAGCAGTGCAAAGTTGCGCAATAAAGTTATCATTTGCAAGTGTATAACATACGCTAAATATCATGCCTAAGCCACATTGTTAAACAAAAAAAGCCGCCTTTTGCGGAGGCAGCTTTATGATTGAATTTCTTAATGAGATTATCTTCTTCTGCCGAATAAACGGAGGAGCATAAAAAACAGGTTGATCAGTGTGATGTACAATGTTAGCGCACCCATCAGGGCCAGTTTTTTCGAGCTTGCATCACCGTATTCAATACCTGCTCCAATGCGTTTTAACATTTGCATATAGTAGGCAGTTAAACCAGTAAATACAGCTATGCCTATGTAGCTGATGATGTAACTCATTTGTTCGCTGTGCATAAAGAAGTTAGCTAATGAAGCTACAAAAATCCCAATGAACAGGATGTACATGATTGAACCAAACTTTGTTAAATCCATCTGGGTAGTATAACCGGCAATGCCCATAATACCGAAAGTTACTGATGCGGTAATGAAAACACCCAATATTGATGCAGATGTGTAGATCAGAAATATCAAACTTAAGCTGATGCCAATAAGTGTTGCATAAGCTACGAAAAGCAGCACCAATACCGGATAAGAGATTCGGTTATAGCCAAATTGCATTACCAATGAAAACGCCAGTGGCGAAAACAGCGCAAAATAGCCAAAACCCGTAAGGCCGCCTGTTGGTGCAACGATCAGACTGATCAGGCCCATATTCAAAAATAGATAAACTGTTATCGCTGATACGCCAAGTGCAACGAACATCCAGCTGAAAACGCCGGCCATAAACCTGCGTGAATCAACTTCTGATTGATCCCTAACTTCGATTACATTATCGAAGTTGTATTTAGATTCTTTAAATTCCATTTTGTGTTAAAAATTATAGTACGAATATATAAATAAAAGGTGAATACAGCATGAAGAAGCAAGACTGCAAGAATCAAGAGTCAAGAAACAGGAAAGTTTTCCGAAATGTCTTGTCTCTTGATTCTTGCAGTCTTGATTTCTGTTCTTCCTGCTTCTTGACTCTGTACCCCTAATTCAATCTCCTCATCAACTGCTCTTCAACCTTTTTGAAAACCTGTATGGGTTTCAGGGTACGCCAGCCAAGGCTATCGAGTTCGCCGCCAAAATTGATGTAATAGTCGATATTGCTGTGTTTAAATTCGTCTATCACGTGTTCGCGGAAGTTGATGCCTGCTATCCAGCCGTCTTCCACGTCCTGGAACCACTCTTCGTAATAGCAATCATCGCTTGAATGAAAGTTGAGTACGTTTTCGCCGATCAGGATAAAATGGCTGATGCCATTATCTATCATCAGGTCGAGCAGCTCACGCTTCAGCAGCATAATGTCGTTGTTTATGGCGTCATTCCATTCACCTATCAGCTCAATAATAGTGTAGCCTTTATCATAATCGGCAAAAAGCACTTTTAAATAAAGGGTATTGGAGCCGAATGAGTCCCATTGCGGGTGCAGCAGGTAATTGTATACCTGCTTGTCAAATTCAAACTCGCTGTATTCTGTCGCGTAGAAAGGCGAAAACTCATCTTCTGATGCCACGTAATCGTCTCTCCAGCGGTAATATGGTTCAATATCGTGCATGTTTTTGATTTCAAATTGTCTGAACCCGAATTTTTTGAATTTGAGAATTTATCGAATACAAACATCTTCAAATTTCCAAATCAACACATCTTCAAATTCAGTTTATTTTTTTAAATAATGATCAACAGCGCTTCGTACGCTGCCGTATTGTTTCAGTAACCCGGCTGCTTCTTCTTCGTTCAGCCCGGTTTCGTCCATTACCATGCGGGTGCCCCTGTTCACCAATTTGTGGTTGCTCAATTGCATATCAACCATCCTGTTCCCTTTTACGCGGCCAAGCTGGATCATTACGCTTGTGCTCAGCATATTTAAAACTAATTTTTGCGCCGTGCCTGCTTTCATGCGGGTTGACCCTGTTAAAAACTCAGGGCCTGTTACTACTTCAACCGGGTACTGTGCCACAGCCGCTACCGGACTGCCGCTGTTACAAACAATACAGCCGGTAACTAAATTATGCTCATTAGCTGTTTTTAAGCCGCCGATCACATACGGTGTAGTGCCCGAAGCGGCTATGCCAATAACCACGTCTTTATCATTAATGTCGAAAGCTTCCAGATCTTTCCAGGCCTGTACAGCATCGTCTTCAGCAAATTCTACCGCTTTGCGGATCGCGCCATCGCCGCCTGCTATCAAGCCCACCACCATATCAAACGGAACGCCGAATGTTGGCGGGCATTCCGATGCATCAACCACGCCTAAACGGCCACTGGTACCGGCGCCTATGTAAAATAAACGTCCGCCGTTTTTCATCCTTTCTGCGGTGATAGTTGCCAATGCTTCTATCTGCGGCAGGGCCTTTTCCACAGCAAAGGGAACAGTTTTATCCTCGTTATTAATGTTTTCTAAAATTTCCCTTACGGTCTGTTTTTCGAGGTTTTTGTAGTGCGATTCCCTTTCAGTAGTGGTTTCCATTGCCTATTTTCAAATAATTTATAACAAAATTCGGTAAAAATCATCAAATGCAAGGGTGCGGGTAAAAATTATTGACCCTGCAATTATTAACTTTGTGTGTAATAAGTTATGAAGAGGACCGCGGGTGTAATTTTCCGGACAATAATCCTGCTGCTGGTAGGGGTGATGATAGGCCAGGTGCTTAACAAGGATTTTGCCGCGCATAACCTTGGCTTCTCCTTTGTGAGCAATAGTAAAATAGCAAAGGTGCTGCAACTGGTTGACCGCAACTATGTTGACAGCGTTAATATCGATAGTATTGAAGGCGTGTCGGTAAATAACCTGCTTCAAAACCTTGATCCGCATTCGCTTTATTTACCGCAGCAGCAGGCGCAATCCATCAATGAACGGTTAGACGGTGGTTTTAACGGTATCGGTATCGAATACCAGTTACTTCGTGATACACTGATCATTACGCAGGTTTATGCCGGCGGTCCGGCCGAAAAAGCGGGCTTACTGGTGGGCAGTAAGGTGATCAATGTCGACGATAAAAAGTTTTCGGGCAGCAAGCTAACAGCCACCCGTATAAATAGTGTTTTCAGGGGCGAAAAGGATGCTGAAATAAAACTGAGTGTTGTGCCTCCGCTGAGCAAAGATTTAAAAATACTTACGGTTAAACGGGGGCATGTTGACCTGAGCAGCGTTGATGCTGCCTATATGGCCGATGCTAACACCGGCTATATCAAGATCAGCAAGTTTTCGGCCACTACCGACCTCGATTTCAGAAAGGCTTTAACGGCGCTAAAAGTTGACGGTATGAATAAATTGCTGCTCGACCTGAGAGGCAATGGCGGTGGGTACCTTAATGCTGCTACTTCATTAGCCGATGAGTTTTTAACTGATGGAAAGTTGATAGTTTATACCAAAGGTATTCACGAGCCCCGTACTGATTACTTTGCCACCGATTCGGGCATGTTTCAGAAAGGGAAACTTACCGTGCTTATTGATGAATATTCGGCCTCGGCCAGTGAGATTTTAGCAGGGGCCCTGCAGGACCTTGACAGGGCTACTATTGTTGGTCGGCGATCATTTGGTAAAGGTTTGGTACAGCAGCAGTTTGCTTTTGACGATGGTTCGGCAGTTAATTTAACAGTGGCCAGGTACTATACCCCTTCGGGCCGCTCTATCCAGAAATCATACAAAAACGGGGTTGACAGTTATCGCAATGAACTTGCCCAGCGCATGCAAAAAGGTGAACTTTTTTCAGAACAAAGCAACCTTAACGATAGTGTTTTTAAAGGCACCCCATCATTCCATACTTCAAGCGGGCGTAAAGTTTTTAGCGGCGGAGGCATTATGCCCGATGTTTTTGTACCGGCGGATACCAGCAAATTCACCCCGCTTATCCAGGACCTGAGCCAGCAGTAATTATTTACCGCTTACGTTGTTGACCGCCAGCAGCAATTGCTTAAAAAATACCCGACTGAAGCTGAGTTTTTAACTCAATATGCTGTTAATAATGACGAGGTCGATAAATTTATACTGTATGCCTCGCAAACCATTAAAGAAATGGATTCGCACGAAGTACAGATCTCCAGGGAGCCGATAAAAACAATCCTGAAAGCCCAGGCGGCCCGCTTTAAATGGGGTGATAACGCCTACTTTAAAGTGATCAACACGGGTGATGTAACCTTTAAAAAAGGGTTGGAGCAGTAGATGATTTAAGCTCAAATAAAAAACATTTCAATAGGGTAGGGAATAAGTAGGGTGAGGATAAAAAGAAATCGTCCATACCTTGCAAAGAAACCAACTATCTTCAAGGCTTGATTTATGAAAAATTTAAACTTGAAAGATGATTTTGTACAATTCATGTCTTCATTGATCAATGACTTGAAAGATAACCCTGATAAATGGGAAAACAAGTCTTTGTTAGATTACCTTGAGGGAATCCAAAGTTGGACCGATGACATGGAAGGCTATTATCTGAATAACAACCTCCCAGTTCCCGAAAATGTAAATTGGGGCGTTTTTGCCGACATCCTCACTGCCGCGAGAGTTTACGAATAAGTATTTATTGGGTTGAAGTGCCCTGAAACTGGTGCTGGAAATTTTTTGTTGCGACCAATATACAGCGCTTTGCTTATTCATGGGAATGACAATCGCTTTTAATTTTATTCTTTTCCCACCAGAAAACCTCATTAATCAATTCCAAATTTGCCATAACGCCTGCCATGCCGCCGCTGTTAACCGCGTTGGCTATGGAGCGAATGCCTGAAGCACTGTCACCGGCGGCATAAACGCCGGGTACCGTTGTTTTTTGCTGTGCATCAACCTGGATATGGCCCTGATCGGTAAATGAGCAGCCTAATTGTAATGCAATATCACTGTGTTGCACAAATGGGAGCCTCGCATATAATGCCTTAAGTTTTATTTCGGAGCCGTTTTGCAAATGGATGGTAGTTATCTGGCCGTCATGATGATCAAACGCTGCTATTTCCCCCTCAATAATTTGTATATTATTATGACTGATAATGGATTGCTGATCTCCTGTCAAAGTTGATTTTCCGTTAGTGAACAGAATGAGATCTTTTGTCCAGTTTGAAATAAGTTTGGTCAGCTCAAAAGCCATTTCGCCGTTAGCAAATATGCCTGTAGGCTGATAACCGTATTCATAACCATGGCAATAGGGGCAATGAATAATCGATATTCCCCAGCATTCGGCGAAGCCGGGAATATCGGGCATTTGGTCTTTAATACCGGCAGCAAGGATAATTTTCTTTGCGCTGAATGTTTCACCGGATATTGTACTAACCTCAAAGCCCTTAGTTATTGGTGTACATTGAGTGGCCTCACTATGGAGCAGCGTGATAGTTGGGTATTTTAAAGTTTGTTCGCGGGCAATAGTCAAAATCTCGTGTGGAGTTTGACCATCGCGAGTAAAAAAATTGTGTGAGTGTGGCGTTTGGCGGTTGCAGGGCAAGCCACTATCAATAATTAATACTTTACGCATGGCACGGCCCAAAGCCATGCCTGCAGATAAACCGGCGCTGCTGCCGCCGATAATGATCACATCAAAATCCTTCATATGATATTGCGGTTAATTATGGATAAAGGTAAATGACAAAAACACAAAATGCAACCATGTTGCATTTTGTGTTTTTAAACTGACAAAGTAGAATGGCCGGCTGGCTAAAGAAATGCCAATTGCGCCGGTATTTTATTTTTTATTGGTTTTGTTCAGTGTTAATAATCCGTTGAAATAGGATAATAGTTTTCGGTTATCATCCTGAATGTAGGCCACCGGATAATCGTAATTCATAAAAGTAACCTTCCAAACTTTGGCAAAATGAGGCTGGTCAGGCGTATCCGGCGTTAGGTTGTAATACCCGAACTCCGCATTAAGGCATGATGATTCATTAACGCGGTTATCAATGGTATAGCCATCTTTTTTAAAAGCATCAATAAAAATTTTACGTATTTGGGGCAGCGGAGCCGTTGCCGTAGTATTCAGGCTAAGTGTGCCATAGCGCCGACCAATGGTAGTTGCGAAAACTTCGTTCCTGAAATGATAGCCTATTCCCGAATTAAAGATGGGCAAACCTTTGCTTTCTTCATAAGCTATAACATGCTGGTAGATATTAAGCGGGCCATTATTGCTTATGCTATCGTTTAAAATAACTCTATATATCACCAGGCCGTTAACCGGGATATTATTTTTTTGCAGGAGCGTAATAGCCGCTGCCAGTTCAACTTTATTGCTGTCGCTGTAATCACGTTTAACGCGATTGATGCAGCCATTATCTTCTCCGCCGGCAGCTGATAGCTCACCTTTTTTGCATGCCGTAAAAGCAGCCAGTACTATTAGTACTAAACAGTAAAACTTTTTCATGAAGTGTAAAGTATTGAGGTTTAGTGGTATTACGGAGCGGGAGATGGAAACGTAACAACGAGGGGGTAAAAAACGTCATTGCGAGGAACGAAGCAATCGCGGACTAAGCAGGGCGTACCTTCAAATAGGAGATTGCTTCGTGCCTCGCAATGACGCGGTGGTGAAACTTTGTAAGTCTGGATTTGATAGATCAAATTCAAGGTAATCCTCAAATCCTAAAAATCAAGGTTCTTACTTCTGCCTGAACCATACCTGCACCGGGGCGCCCGAAAAATCAAAATTTTCGCGGAGCTTATTTTCGATAAACCTATAATAAGGCTCCTTTACGTATTGCGGCAAATTGCAGAAAAAGGCAAACATTGGCGAAGTGCCGGCAATTTGGGTAATGTATTTTATTTTAACGTATTTACCTTTTATTGATGGCGGAGGATAGTTTTCGATGATAGGCAGCATCACCTCGTTCAGTTTGGAAGTCGGGATTTTACGTGCGCGGTTTTGGTAAACCTGGTTGGCTACATCAATCACCTTTAATACCCTTTGCTTTTCGGTAACTGAGGTAAATACAATAGGCACATCGGTAAAGGGGGCTATCTTATCGCGGATCTGCTCTTCAAAAACCTTGATGGTTTTGCTGTTCTTCTCAATCAAATCCCATTTATTCACCACAATTACTACGCCTTTTTTGTTCTTTTCGGCCAGGTGAAAGATATTGATGTCCTGCGATTCAAAGCCTTCAACCGCATCAATCATCAGGATAATTACATCGGCTTCTTCCAAAGCTTTGATGGTGCGCATTACCGAGTAAAACTCAATGTTTTCCTTAACCTTGGTTTTTTTACGCATCCCGGCTGTATCTATCAGCATAAAATCATGACCATACTGGTTATAATGGATATGGATAGAGTCGCGGGTGGTACCGGCAATAGGGGTAACTATGTTACGGTCTTTACCGATAAGTGCGTTAATGATAGATGATTTACCCACGTTGGGGCGACCGACAATAGCATATTTAGGGCGGGTGTTTTCTTCCAGTACTTCGTCTTCAAAGTGTTTTACCACTTCGTCGAGCAATTCGCCGGTACCTGAGCCGGTCATTGATGAAATGCTGTAGATTTCGCCAAGGCCGAAGCTGTAAAACACCATAGCATCGGCAACCTGGTTGTTATTGTCCAGCTTGTTTACTACCACAAAAACAGGTTTATTGCTTTTGCGCAGGCGGTTGGCAATCTCATCGTCCAGATCGGTGATACCGGTTGTAACATCAACAACAAAAAGGATCACTGAAGCTTCCTCAATGGCAATATCAACCTGCTCGCGAATGGCGGTTTCAAAAACATCGTCGGAATTAGCTACATAGCCGCCTGTATCAATAACGGTAAAATTGTGGTTAAGCCACTCGGCAACGCCGTAATGCCTGTCGCGCGTGACACCGCTAAAGTCATCAACAATGGCCTTGCGACTTTCGGTTAAACGGTTATATAATGTTGATTTGCCTACGTTGGGCCTGCCCACAATGGCTACTATGTTACTCATGCTTTTTTATTAAGAGTCAGGATGCAAGAAATCAAGATTCAGGAATACAAATCTATCTAACTTAACAACTGCTTCTACGAAATTTTTAATTTTTATTAATTAAAGGTCAAGATGTTGGATTATCCTGCATCTGATTCTAAAAGTCTTGGTTCTGTTCTTTCTATTCGTACCCGAATTGTTTGAGGTAATTCTTTTTGGTACGCCAGTCAGGGATCACTTTTACAAACATTTCCAAGAAAACCTTTTGCTGAAAAAAGTCTTCCATGGCGCGGCGGGCATAGGTGCCGGTAATTTTTAACATTTCGCCGCCCTTGCCTATGATGATGTTCTTTTGCGATTCGCGTTCCACAATAATCTCGGCGCTGATGCGGTAAAGCTTTTCGCCCTCAATAAAGGCGGTTACAATAACCTCGGTGCTGTACGGAATTTCTTTCTTGTATTGCTTAAACACCTGTTCGCGGATCATTTCTGAAGCGAAGAAGCGGTCGTTACGGTCAGTTAACGCATCTTTTTCGTAATAAGCGGCATGCTCCGGCAGGTTTTCGATCACGAAATCCATAATGGCCTTGATGTTGTGGCCATGCAGTGCCGATATGGCGAAGATGGCTTTAGGGTTTAATTTTTCCTGCCAAAATTCAACTTTCTTTTTTACGGTTTCTTCATCGCTTTGGTCAATTTTGTTGATGAGTACGGCAAGAGGCGCTGATGAACGCTCCAATTTTTTAAGAACGTCTGCTTCATCATATTCCTCATAAATGTCGGTAACCAGCAAAATAAGGTCGGCATCAACAATAGAGCCGTCAACCTGGTGCATCATGCTTTCGTGCAGGGCGTAGTGCGGTTTGATAACACCAGGGGTGTCCGAAAACACGATCTGGTAGTTTTCGTCATTCACAATACCCAAAATGCGGTGGCGTGTAGTCTGCGCTTTAGGGGTGATGATGGACATTTTTTCGCCCACTAGCGCGTTCATAAGGGTTGATTTCCCTGCGTTGGGTTTACCTATTATACTTACAAAACCTGCCTGATGAGCCATAAAAAAATAATTAAAAATATATTTGGACTGCAAAGAAACGAATTATATCTTTGCAGTCCAATTAAAACGGAGTGCAAATTTGCATTTTGATAATTGGAAGCACCTTTCCGGGGTTATGGCCGGATCTCAAATATATAGCACAAATACAGTGCGGGATGGAGCAGTTGGTAGCTCGTCGGGCTCATAACCCGAAGGTCGTAGGTTCGAGTCCTGCTCCCGCTACGAAGAAAATGAAAAGCCTCAAGTTGAAAAATTTGAGGCTTTTTTTATAAAAAAAATCATAGATTAGTTTTACCAAAAGAACCTAAGTCTATGGCCACGCCGCCGCAAGAAGGGAAGTTATTATACCATTTAACCTCTTTCAAGAATATTGAAAGCATATTTCGAAATGGCTTGATTGCAAGGAATGATTTGAATAGTTTCGATGATGTTGCTGAACAAAAAATTATCGATCATCGGGAAGCAATGGATCTAAATGGCCTTGTACCTTTTCATTTTTTTGGGGGAACACCATTTGACGGTGCCGTTCAGAACACTCATACTGGCAAGGCTTTTGTGTTTATAACGATAAAAAGAACTTTTGCTTATAGAAATGGATTTAGGATATTAACACAACACCCTCTTTCTTTAACCAATTGTACAACATTGCCGTATGAGGAGGGTTTTAATTCAATTAATTGGGATGTAATGAACTTAAGGGACTATAGTAGTCATGTTTGTAGAGAAATTTGTATGGCGGAATGTTTATCTCCGATTACCATAAACCCCGCCGATTTTTTTTGCATATATACTCCCAATATTGAAGTTAATAAGAAAGTCGAAAAGTTGAGAGATTCAATTTTGGGAGAGAGTGCGTTTTTTGTTAACGTTAATGCGGCACTTTTTGTAAAATGATAAATTACACAATAGGAAATATACTTGAATCAAGCTCGGACGCAATAGTTAACACTGTTAATTGTGAAGGCTATATGGGCAAGGGTATAGCTTATCAGTTTAAGATTAAATATCCTAATAATAATAGACGGTACGAGGAAGCCTGCAAGTCTGGGAAATTTAAAATAGGCTCTATTTTGACATTTACTGAAAATGAAAAATTGATTATTAATTTCCCGACTAAGGCAGAATGGCGGAAAAAATCCGAATATTCCTACATATCAAAAGGTCTTGAAACGTTAGTTACGATGTTGCCAAAACTAAACGTTAGATCGATAGCATTTCCTCCCTTGGGCTGCGGTAATGGAGGGTTAGAATGGACTAAAGTAAAGGCTCTTATTACTGAAGCGGTAAAGCCATTTGAGAGTTATTTCGATTTCACGTTGTACGAACCATCTAATAATATCAGTTCAATTACGAACTCAAAAAAGATTCCTAAACTGAACGCGTCTCATGTAATTTTGATGCATCTAAAACTGGGCTTAAGAAAATTTAATAAGACAAGACTTCAAAAGGCCGCCTTTTTTATCAATATATTTAGCGGAGAACAATATTTTAAATTTAATGCTTACAACTATGGGCCTTATACTCACTCTATTGATATATTAAGCAGAGATATTAAAGAATATCAACAGTATTTTAATTTTACAACGGAACAAGCCCTACAAGCGGCAGAAAACACCTTGGTTAGTAATTCTTTAATCGGCAAACTTGAACGATTTGAAGAGCCAATTTTGCAATCTCTATCTTTATCTAATTATATCGAATCCGACAAAGAGTTAGAACTTATATCGACAATCTTATTTATTTTAACTGAAAAAAAAGCAGTGAAAATAGAAAATTTTCAAATGGAATTTTTAATGTGGTCAGAAGAAAAGGCTTCAAAATTTACAAAGACGGATATTGAAAGCGGAATTCTCTTATTAAAATCAAAAGGGATTATTGCCGATTCATTGCTTGGATTCGAATTAAACGAGCATTAACTATAAAGAGATAACCCGAAGGTCGTAGGTTCAAGTCCTGCTCCCGCTACGAAGAATGAAAGCCTTGAATCGAAAGATTTGAGGCCTCCCGACTACAGGTTTCAGGTAATTTTCAGGATCAGACTGGTTACTTACCAGTATAGGTGCCTTATTTAACGAATATGTTTTACCACGGGGCGGCCGTAATTTTCAAATGGCTGTTATTTTAACACCCATTTTACGTTTTGATGAAGTAAATGAAATAATAGTATTAGCCCCTGCCATCTTTTTTACATTTTGATTACTATCCGTGGGAATTTTTACCTATCATTACAACATGCATGTTGTAATTGGTTCCAAACTCCTCCTTGTAGCTTGTTTATCACTTATGAAGCCGGCAAAGCCTGCCGTATTTCACGCATCAAAAAAACATAAAGCAAATAAAACGGTAAAATTGCATAGCCATGCAAGGTTGAGGCATCATTATGCCGAAGTTGTGGCCAATTATGAAACTGGCGAAACCACACCCGACGAGTTGGTTGAATTTGCCCAAACCCTGAAAGGCATCAGGTATCGGTATGGTTCAAGCAACCCGGAAAAAGGTTTTGATTGCTCGGGTTTTGTTAATTATGTTTTTACTCATTTCGGCATCTCTATTCCCCGCAGTTCATCGGATTTTGCGCCGGTTAAGGGGATTGATATTAAAGACGCCAAATTTGGCGATCTGATTTTGTTTACCGGAACCCGCAGTCACAATTACCACAGTGCAGGGCATATTGGTATTGTGATATCACAACCTGGTGAACCATTGGTGTTTATCCATTCTACATCGGGTGATGAAAATGGCGTTACTGAAACCGCCATGAACGAACGTTACCAGCGCAGGTATATTAAAACCATCCGTGTGTTTAAGGAAGAGCCTCAACCACAGGAAGAGGACGAAGATGCTGTTCCTGATACGTTAGAAGAAGCCCGTTAATCTTAATGTAGAGACGCATCACATGCGTCTCCCGTTTGCAGGTTGCAAAACATGTAAGCCCGCTCTGCGCATTGTGAGATGTGTAACCCCTGTTGTGTTTTATTTAATTGATTATCAGTTACTTGATAGTTTGTTTCTGAATTTGTGTTAACCCTGTTAACCCCCATCCGCAATGATGATCTCTACGTTTCCCAGTTCTTAATAACTCCTGTTTACCAATCTCTGATCAATAAAAAGATAGCCCACAAATCCTGCAACCAGTGTTAATAACAGCCATTTAAAGCTGATAATTGCATTTAAAAACATATCACCACTTTCTGGGCTCATTATCGATAGCAATCCATAGGCCAAGGCCAAACCCGATGCAAATATCCCAAGCGCCAACAAGTTAAAGCGCAGATCGTTTTTACGGTTGATTTGTTCCTGCAGCTTTCTCCTAACGTTAGCGGCAAAACTCATAGGCAGGCCTTCTTTTGGCTCGGTGCCCAGTGCGGTAAATAAGTTTTGATAAGCGAGCAGGTCGTTCTTATCTTCTTCCGAAAGTATTTTGTTATCGGGAACTAAACCGTTGTTCAATAATTCCTGTAATTCGTCGTCATCCAGCTCTTTCATATATTTTCTTTCTTAAGGTCTTTTTCAATCTTCTCCTTCAATAATTTCCGCGCCCTGAAAAGATGGCTTTTCACTGTTCCTTCCGGGATGCCCGTGATGTCTTCGATCTCAGCACATGAAAACTCATTGAGGTGGTACAGCGTTAACACTGTTTTATATTGATGCGGCATTTGCTCAATAAGCAGGTTAACATAAGCTGCGGTATTTTTTTTTATCAGCTCCTGTTCGGGGTTTTCATCTGTAAGATGATAATTATCAATATTTTCGGGATATTCGGCCGGGGAATTGTTCTTGTTCTTTTTTAAATAGTTTACAGCGGTTAAATAGGCTATACGTGCTATCCAGGTTGATAGTTTCGATTGAAACTCAAACCGGTGCAGATTTTGGTGAATCTTAATGAAAACTTCCTGGCATATATCCTCCTTGTTTTGCTGGTCTTGCACCAACCGGTTTATCACAAAGAAAACCAGCTTTTCGTACTGCTTTACCAGCAGTTCAAAAGCCCGGAGATCTTTATTTAATATCCTGGATACAACCTCGTGTTCATTAAACATATTACAGTAGTCAATATATAAGGTTTAGCGGTTGCAAAAAAGAATAAAAAATATTTTTAAATAATTGCAACCGCGGTACCGCATGTGTTGACTACTGTAGCAAATACTTAAACAAACAAGATCATGAAACAGTTAATGCCATTCATCGTAATCATCATATTCTTTATACTGATTGCTATATTCATACTTGCCCTTTATAATTACATGCTGAAAAAACGCATTATTAAATCAGGGCCGCTGGATGAGAACAGCGTGAAATTTCTGGCCCAGTTAAACTCAGGCAACGAAGCCTTAAAATGGGGGCTCATCCTCCTTTGCGCCGGTATAGGTTTTATAGTAATGCAATTCATCCCCTACAGTGCCGAAGATTCGCCCGTTCCTTACGGAGTTGAAATGATCTTTATCTCAGCCGGCTTTCTAATCTATTACTTGCTGCTTCGCCGCCGTAAGGATTAAATAATCAGCCTGATTTATTGTACTAAGCGGGTGGTTTAATCGCCTGTACCATCAAATTTTACAGAGAGAAATTCTCTCCGGGAATCCTTTTGCCTAAAAAATCAACCAAAATCTAACACCCTCACAAATATGAAAACTAAACAAATAGCAATACGGTTCATCATGATGATAGCTGTGTTAATCATTTATAACCTCAATAGCTATAGCCAAACCCCAGTGCAGGTAAAAGGAGATATTGCTGATTCGGTAACCAAAGCGCCTTTGCCATTGATAACCGTACGGCTAAAGAATGCTGCCAATGAAACCATTATGGTTGCTGTTACTAAAGACGATGGCTCCTTCAGTTTTGCTTCGGTACAACCGTCAAACTATTCGCTGTCTATTAACGCTATTGGCTACAGTTCAAAAACAATACCCCTCGATCTTACGCATCAGCAGCAAATACTGGTGCTAAAACCGGTTTATTTGAGTGATGTAATGACTAACCTGAAAGAGGTTGCCATAACCGCCGAAAGACCGATCATCAGGCAAAAGGCCGACAGAATAATTTACGACCTGAAGGCGGATCCTGAAAGTAAGGGAAATAATGTACTAAGCATGATGAGGAAAATTCCTTACCTGTCATTAGATGGGGATGATAATTTACTGCTCAAAGGAAATTCAAGCTTTAAAGTGCTTATTAACGGTAAGCCCTCCGGCAGCTTGGAAAGCAACCTTAAAGCCGTTTTAAAAAGCATCCCGGCATCAACCATTGAGCGGATTGAGGTGATCACCACACCGCCATCAAAATATGATGCCGAAGGTTTGGCGGGCATCATTAACATCATCACCAGCAAAAAAATCAACGATGGTATCAATGGTTCTGTAAATATCAATGAAAGCTTGCCTACAGGTGGCCCCGGCATCGGAGGTTCTGTTACGGCTAAAAAAGGCAAGTTTGGTGTTTCTGCTTTTGGCGGTGGCAGCATCAACAATTCGCCGCAAACCTATAATACCAACAAACGTGTTGATACTGTCGGTACAACGCTGGCGCAAACCGGTTATCAACGTTCAAATAATAAAACCGCTTATTTCGGCACCGAATTAAGCCTGCAGATAGATACACTGAATTTATTAACCGCCCAGTTCAATTATAATGGCAGCCGTGCAATCGATCATAACGGGCAGTCGTCCCTGCTAACCGGCGATAGTCAGCCTGAACAATACCGTTTTCAAAACAATAATAAAGCCGCCAGCCACGGCATTGATGCCGGGATCAATTATGAATTAGGTTTTAAAGGGGTTAAAAACAGGCTGCTTACATTTTCATACATGTACAGCGGCAACACAAATAACAAAAATGGCGACATTCAATTTTTTGACCGGGTAAATTTCCCGGGCCCCAATTTTCAACAAAGCGATAAACAAAAATTTAAAGAACACACTGTACAGGTTGATTTTGTTACCCCGGTAAATAAAATGACCATTGATGCCGGTGTTAAAGCTATATTCAGGAATAACAGCAGCGATTTTAGCTATAGCTCATTAAATGAAACAACTGGTGTATATGAGCATGATGCAGCGCAGTCAAACGCGTTTACAAATACCCAAAATGTATTTAGCGCTTATAACTCCTATCAATTGGCTTTAAACAGCTGGAACATCAATGCCGGTGTGCGGGTTGAGGAAACCGTGATCCGGGCTGATTTCATGAGTACGGCATCTGTGGCCGATCAAAACTATTTTAACATTGTTCCTTCTGTTTCGGTAAGTAAAAGATTTAAAGACGAAAGCAGTATCAACTTCGGTTTTTCGCAAAGGATCAGGAGACCAGGCATCAATAGGCTTAACCCTTACGTTGACCGCTCAAACCCCAATTATGAAATTACCGGTAACCCAAACCTGAGACCTGTTTTATTGAACGATATCCAGCTTGGGTATGGCGGCAATAAAAAATTATCAGTAAACATCGGGCTCGACTATTCGTTCATGAACAACCTCGATTTGCAGGTTGTTAATTTTGACCGGACCACCCAGGTTACACAAGTTACCTATGCTAATACAGGCAAGGCCAGCAGTGCGGGCGTTAATTTTAACCTTAGTTATCCTGTAACTAAAATTTACAACGTAAGCCTCAATGGTAATATGACGTATTTGTGGCTGCAAGGCCAGGCCGGTGGAAAAGTAGTGAACAATAACCTGCTGATGTATGGGGCCACGCTATCAAACGTAGTACGCCTGAACCATGGCTGGGCCCTGAATGCCGATTTGGGTATAAATAGCCGCAACCCTACAGGTTTACAGGGGTACACCAACGGCTTTTTTTACAGCGCCTTTAACTTTAATAAGGATATCGTGAAAAACAAGTTCAGCATCTCCGGCGGTATCAAAAATCCGTTTACCAAATATCGCAACAGTGTAAGCAAAACTTTCGGTCCGCAGTTTAATCAAACTTACCAAAGCACGAATTATTACAGGTCATTTAGCATCAGCCTGAACTACAATTTTGGAGGCTTAAAAGACAGGATCAATAAAAACAAAACAGGGATTGAAAATAATGATGTGGCTAATTGATGATAGCGTATCTGATTATTGCAAAGGCCTCAACAATTTTAGTTAAGGCCTTTTTACGTTGATCGAAGCATTTTTGAGGCAATGAATCTAAGAAAAACAGGTTTGGACAACCAAGGAAGATATGGTTAATTGTAATTTTTAAAAAAGGGCCCAGGCTCGTAAGTAGCTTTAAGCTAAGTGTGCCAGCCCGTCAGGAAACATTCCTTTGGCCACTACAACCATATCAAGCGCTTCGCGGATCAGTTTGATCTTACCATTTTCGGCAACCACGCGCCCCATATAGGTTTGCGGATAAACCCGACCTGTCGAATTGACTATAGCGTTCACATCATATTCGCCAAAGGCCTGATCAGGTGTATCAATATGGATCCTGATGTTTTGAAATTTAAAGTTGCCGAATGTTTTGGGTAGGTTTTTAAGGAAATTATATATTACGTCCCGGCCTTTCCATTGCCAGGGTAAACCTAAACTTGCAAGGTAGGGAAGCTCGAACACTGCGTCGTCGGCAAAAAGTTCAATAGCTGTATCTGGGTTGTTGATCCGCTCAAGATAGTTGAGCAATAATTCTTTAGCTGTTTTCATTTCTTTGAAATTTTATCATCCTGTCCGTTCATCGGTCAGGGTATCACAAAGGTGCAAAGTACCCAAACGCCACACATTGACTTATAGTAAGAACGAAATTGACTTATATCAACCAAATTAAAAGGTTAGATGATAGTGTTTTAAGAAATTGTTGGCCACATGAGCCAATTTGTGACAAACAGATGTGATAACTTATCGTATATTTGTACTATCAAAACAGTGCGGGATGGAGCAGTTGGTAGCTCGTCGGGCTCATAACCCGAAGGTCATAGGTTCGAGTCCTGTTCCCGCTACCAGAAAAAAGTCAAAAGCCTCAAGTCAAAAGATTTGAGGCTTTTGTTTTTGTCCTATAAGTAATCTCGTGGCATGTCCGTTCGTGCGACTTTAAACATTAGTCAGCATAATGTTTTGTGAATAATGGCAATATTTTAATATTTGTGTAATCTGTTAAAATAGAATGCTTTATCATTTAAATAAACCAGTTATGAAATTAAGACTAATTTTATCATTTATCCTTTTAGCCACTTGCTTTACTGCGTTTAGTCAGGAAAAGAAGAACGAAGCAATTGTTGAAAAAGGCTTAGTCAAAATATCCATTATGTACCCTTATGCCGAAGGTAAAACCTTTAATATGGAATATTACGAAACAAAGCATATGCCAATGGTAGCACAGTTCCTGGGATCAAATTTGGTTAAATACACCATTGAAAAAGGGATTGCCAGCGGTATCCCTAACCAACCGCTGCCTTTTATGGCTATTGGCACTTTTTATGTAAAAAGCCTAAGCGACTATCAAGCCGCTATAGCGCCCAAAAGAGACGCCATCCGTGCGGATTTTGCAAATTACACTAATGTCAGTCCTGTTATTTTGGTAAGTGAGGTGGTGAAGTAAGGATAATATTTTCATAAAGTGGCGACCAACTCAACGGCTCAATAAATTTTTAAATGTTAACAGGTAACGTTTGTATGAGGATTGATACTATCAAACTTAACAACTATAGTTATGAGATTTATTCGGATAAGCTGCTTACCTATGTATTATTGGGCTGTTATTAACAATGTACACCGGGAATCGCCGAATACATGCGGTTACAACTAATAAGATATTTCCCGCTGCCGCTATGATCATTGTTGCAGTAGTTATAGGGCGGAGAAGATAGTTTTTTTATTAGTTACTAAACCGGCGTTTACTACCTGCAAATAATGGAAAGCAATAAAATACCGCTAACACTTAATTATCTGGGCGAAAGTCACCGATTACAAATCATTCAAGGGCAATACCATAGTTTGATGTCGCTCATAGCAGATCATTTGGCAATCCCCGGATTTGGATTATGTTGCGGAATGGGCAGTTGCGGCACTTGTGTGGTACAAATAACCTCAGCATATTCACAGGTCAAAAGGAATGTTATGGCATGTGTCGTACAGGTAAATGATGAATTAGCCAATATGATAATCATAATACCTGATAAAACTTATTAGGTAGTTGATTAGTGGTATGCTATAGCCAGATATAATGGTATCATGCTGAGTGTTGAAATCCTGGGCTTCTTAAGGTAAGGGTTCCTACGCACGGCCGGTGTACAGGCTTAGGATGACAAGATCACTTTGTCAGCCGGAGAATTTGACAAATCTTTGTAAAAAACAAATTATAAAAAAGTGCTACCTTTAATTTTATCCCCAAGACCTGAATGAGCACAGTTTTAAAAAATCGGATAACTTCTATCGATTTTCTCCGCGGAGCTATCATGATCATTATGGCCCTCGATCATGTGAGGGATTATTTATACTCGGGATCATTTTTTTATGATCCGCTTGACCTCACAAAAACAAGCGCGATATTGTTTTTCACCAGGTGGATCACCCATTTTTGCGCCCCGATATTTATGTTGCTTGCCGGGACCTCGGCCCACCTCATCGGGCAAAAGAAATCTAAAAAGGAGTTGTCCGTATTCCTGGTGAAGCGTGGATTATGGCTTATTTTCCTCGAAATGTTCGTGGTTAATTTTGGCTGGAACTTCAATATCACGTTCCCCATGTTTTTCTTTATTACCATTTGGGCGCTGGGCTTAAGCATGATCATACTTGCGGCATTGATTCATTTGCCTAAAAAATTAATCCTGGGCATTAGTGTTGTAATCATATCGGGGCATAACCTTTTAGATGGTGTTCATGTGCCGGGCAGCACGTTGCCGGCTTTTGGCTGGGCGCTGCTTCATGAACAGCAGTTTTTTATGTGGCATAAAGAAGTTTTGTTGGTAGGTTATCCCATTGTACCGCTAATGGCAGTTATGTCTTTAGGTTACTGTTTGGGCGGATGGTATACGGCAGGTTATGATGTTGGCAAAAGACAAAGAAATTTATTAATAGCAGGCGCATGTTGTTTGGCTTTGTTCATTGTATTACGTTACACAAACCTATATGGCGATCCAGTGAAGTGGAGCGTGCAGAAAAATGCGTTGTTTACCCTGCTTTCATTTATTAAGGTGAGTAAGTACCCGCCATCGCTTTTATACCTGTTATTGACATTGGGAGCTGCATTTCTGTTTCTTTCATTTACCGAAAAAACAAAGGGCAGTGTCGTAAATGTAGTTTCCGTTTATGGTAGGGTGCCTATGTTTTATTACCTTATCCACATTTATATCATACACCTGATCGCGATTGTCGCGTCATTATTTACGCCCGGCCAAGACTGGAAATTATGGTTCCTGACAAAGCCCATCTGGTTCACTACCGATTTGAAGGGTTATGGTTTTTCGTTGCCTGTTGCTTACCTTGTTTGGATAGGGATAGTGGTTGCACTGTATCCGTTATGCAAACGCTACGACGCTTATAAACAGGCCAACAAAGCAAAATGGTGGTTGAGTTATTTATAAAAAAACGCAAATATGAAAGTTGTAGATCTAACTTCAAAAATATCAACAAAACAAATCCTATACGCTCGCTTAACAGCCTGGGGCAGCGGTTTATTATCAGCTTTATTAATTTTTATGTTATCAGTATCTGCACCTCAAAGCGCCGCTGCCCAGGATAAAAACAAGGTAGTACGCATAGCCAAACTCCAGATAGATTCGGCCCAGTTAAACAATTACATGGCTGCATTGAAAGAGCATGCCGAAACTGCAGTACGCGTTGAACCCGGCGTTTTAACCTTATATGCTGTATCCGAAAAGAATAACCCTACCCACATAACAGTTTTTGAAATTTATGCTGATGCTGCCGCATACCAGGCCCACCTGCAAACACCTCATTTTAAAAAATACAAAAGCACGACAAAAGATATGGTTAAATCGCTTGAGCTTGTGGAAACGACGCCGATAGTACTGGCTGCTAAGCCGCGATTGTAACGTTAATATGCTCTTTATTCTTCCGGTTTTGACTTGCCAATAAATTAAAGCATATTTATAGCCAGGGTGCTATGTTCTGTTTGCAGCGCATGCTATCAATCCCGAATTAACCAATTTGTCATACTTGTTTTTTCCTGCTAAATGAGTAAAAGCACTACGTACCTTGAAACAAAAGGGCACTACCAAATTCTTGACGGCTTACGCGGTGTGGCATCACTTTTTGTGGTGGCATTCCATATTTTTGAAACCTATGCTGATGGTAACCGCTTTAAGCAAATCATAAATCATGGATACCTGGCGGTCGATTTCTTTTTTCTGCTCTCGGGCTTTGTAGTCGCTTACGCCTATGACGACCGCTGGGGCAAAATGACCCAATGGGATTTTTATAAGCGCCGTCTCATTCGCCTGCAGCCCATGGTTATTGCCGGATCAATTATTGGCGCCTTGTTTTTTTACTCGCAAAGCGGTGCAGTGTTTCCGCTTATTCATGACACGCCGGTTTGGAAAATGTTGTTGGTAATGCTGGTTGGTTGTACGCTGATACCGATACTGCCTTCTATGGATATCCGCGGCTGGCAGGAAATGCACCCGTTGGATGGCCCGGCCTGGTCGCTGTTTTTTGAATATATCGCTAATATTCTTTACGCGCTGGTGATCCGCAAGTTCTCCAAAACGCTGCTGGCCATATTGGTATTTGCATCGGCCTGTTTGCTGATCCATTACACGGTAATGGGACCGCAGGGTGATGTAATTGGCGGATGGTCGGTTAATAAAACACAACTCTATATTGGCTTCACGCGGTTGCTTTATCCCTTTTTTGCAGGTATGCTGCTGTGCCGTATGGGTAAGCTCATTCATGTTAAAGGCGCATTTACGGTTTGCAGTGCTCTAATTATTGCCGTTTTATGCGTGACGCGGATAGGAGGGCCCGAACATTTATGGATGAATGGTTTGTATGAGTCGTTTTGTATTATTATCGTTTTCCCGTTAATTGTGGCTATCGGCGCCGGCGGAACGTTAAAGAGTAAAAGTTCAGTAAGGGTTTGCAAATTTATAGGTGATCTGTCGTACCCGCTTTATATCACACATTATCCTCTCATTTATTTTCATACAGCCTGGGTAACAAATAATAAGATCCCTATGACAGAAGGACTGCTTGTAGGTTTGGGCCTTTTTGTAGCGAGTATCGCCATCGCCTATGCCTGCCTCAAGCTCTATGATGAACCTGTTAGAGAGCGGTTAAAGAATCGTTTTCTGCTGAAAAAGGCCTAAATAATATTAGAGTAGGGTGGGTCTTAACTCACCCCGGGATTGCTACGCTCGTCACCCTCTCTGCGCAAGCGCAAAGAGGGGTTCTTTTTCCTTCTCACGCGAAGGGTAAAGCGGCTGGTCCGGCGAAGCGCCGACCGGGTAAGTCGATTTATACATTGATATTATATGATTTTAATAATAAATTAAATGGGCATAAATAAGTCTTGAAAATATCGTTTATAAATCTCATCTTTAGATAATTGTAAACCTTTGAAAAAGACCATCGCTTTAATATTGCTTAATATTTACCTGCTGAACATTGGCGGGCAACTGGCCTTGCACCAATATCTGGTTTACAAATCAAATAAATTTTTCAATGAGCAGGTTCAAAAAGGGCTATATAATATAACAGATCTGACGGAGGTAACCATCCCCGTTAATTTGCCTGCAATTCATGATTGGCGCTCTTTTGAAAATATATCCGGGCATATCACATTTGGAAGGACCACTTACAATTACGTAAAAATGCGGGTAACAAAAAACGCCCTTCACCTAATGTGTATCCCCAATTATGAAACTACCCGCTTTGCCGATAGTAATATACTTGATGCAAAAGGGATAAAGGATATCCCTGTTCCGCAAAAAGAACATGTGCCCTTTGGCAAAATGGTTTTGCAGGATAACATTAGCCTTTCATTTGTGCAATTTGAATTCAATTGCCCTATAACACCGTTGCCGGAGAACGTTGTACAATCGGCGCCATTTTCAATTAGCTCCCACCAGGAAATTCCTGAACTACCACCCAAAGTATCCTGCTGATTTTCTCCGTGTAACCCATTTGCAGGCCGGCATTTGTTTAGGCCTCTATAGGTTTCTATTGTTTCAAATTTATTTATACAATTCAATTCCGCATCTACACTATCGCGGATGATATGCTTTGGCATTTTATCCGTGCGGGTAAATAAATATACCTATGATAAAGAAAAAGATCACAGCCGCCCTTATGCTGCTGTGCGGTTTCACCATAATAGCATCCTGCCAAAGTTCATCTAACGAAGACATGGTGCAGGTACTAAAACTGATCAGTAAAAAGAATAACACCATTTCCAACCCCTTTAACCCCGAGATGAAGCTGGCCTACTGCGATTCGCTGCTTAAAACCAACCGGCTTGCTAAAAGTCCTGAAGTATTGTTTTCAAAAGCTTCACTATTATTAAAGGCAGGGCAGGAACAGCAATCAGTAAATATCTATAAAAACCTGATGGATAATATCGATTTTATGTCGACAGATGAAATGCTGCCTGAGCAGGCGATAGCTTACATGCGTTTGGGCGAGCGCAGTAATTGCATGCTTAACCATACCGGCTCGTCATGCATCTTCCCAATTAAAGATGATGGGGTACACAAGATCCAAACAGGTTCAAGAAAAGCAATTGAAGTGTATAAAGCATTGCTGAAGCTTCACCCGGATGATTATGAATCGCGCTGGCTGATCAATATTGCCTATATGACACTTGGCGAGTATCCGCAAAAAGTGCCCAAGAATGCCTTAATCCCAGGCCTTAACGCCGACCCGGATACTGTATCACAGGTTAAACCATTTGTTGACGTGGCAGCGAACCTTGGTGTTAATATTAACGGTCGTGCGGGAGGGGTAATTGTTGATGATTTTAATAACGATGGCTACCTCGATATCATGACATCGGGCTGGGACCTGAGCGACCCCATGCATTACTTTCAAAATAACCAGGACGGCACATTTAGCGACCGTACGGGGGCCGCAGGCTTAACAGGCATTACCGGTGGACTGAATATCCAACAAACGGATTATAACAATGATGGTAAGCTGGACATTTTTGTTTTGCGCGGCGCATGGCTCACCAAGGGCTTCGGCAACCAGCCCAGTTCGTTGTTACGTAATAACGGCGACGGAACTTTTACCGATGTAACTGCCATAAGCGGTTTATTTATGCTGCACCCAACGCAAACTGCAACCTGGGCCGATTTTAACAACGATGGTTGGCTGGATGTGTTTGTGGGTAATGAAAATTCGGAGTCAATGTATTACGCTGATGAATCAACATGTCAGCTGTACATGAATAACCGTAACGGTACATTCACTAATATAACTACTGCTGCCCATTGCGGTATTAAGGCATTTGTTAAAGGCGTAACATCTGCCGATTATGATAATGACGGTTTTACGGATGTATTTATTTCAACTATGGACGGGCATAAATACCTGCTTAAAAATAAAGGTAAAACCAGTGTGGGTGTGGATTTTGAGGATGTTACCGCGCAATCGGGCCTCGATCAAATTAAACAACGCACCTTTACCACCTGGTTTTATGATTATAATAACGATGGCTGGCCCGATTTAATGGTCGCTAACTATAACTTTGAACGTACTTTAGGTTATTACAGTGCCGCCGCCGCCCTGGGCAAAGCTGTACCGGAAGCTGGCAACATTTATCTATACAAAAACAATCATAACGGGACATTTACCAATGTAACCAAAGAAGCCGGCCTCGATAAAGTAGTTTACAGCATGGGCGCCAACTTTGGTGATATTGATAACGATGGTTATCCCGACATGTATTTTGGCACAGGAAACCCCGATTTTAAATCGCTGGTACCTAATAAGTTTTTCAGGAACATCGGCGGGAAAAGATTTGCCGATATTACTTCATCGTCGCGTATGGGGAATTTGCAAAAAGGGCATGGCGTTGCATTTGCCGATTTGCGGAACAACGGGCACCAGGATATTTTTGCTCAAATGGGCGGGGCTTACATCGGCGACTCGTACACCAGCTCATTATACATGAACCCCGGTGTAAGTAATAATAACTGGATTAGCCTGAAATTGAACGGCACAAAAGCCAATAATGCAGCCATCGGGAGCCACATCAAACTTACTTTTATGGAAAATGGTGTTAAGCGTTCTGTTTATAAGGATGTTAACTCGGGCGGGAGCTTTGGGTCATCGCCATTGCAGCAGGAGATAGGCGTTGGCCAGGCCAGGATAATTGATGAAATTGAGATCAAGTGGGCAGGAAGCGGCGCTGTGCAGCACTTTAAAAATGTTGCCCCTAACCAGTTCTTAAACATTACCGAGGGTAATGCACAATACAAAACCCTCCAATTAACAAAATTGATTTTCCGCAGTAAAAACATGCCTGGTTGTATGCCGATGCAAATGGCAGTCAAAACAAATTAAATTATGTTTCTGTAATAGAAAATATTAGCTCTGGTTTTATACCAAAATAGTTACATTTATATCAACAACAATTAAAATAAATCTTAACCATGAGAAAACTCTTATTACTATGCTGCATGTTCATTGGATTGGCTGCAGCAGGCAACGCGCAAACCAAGCCCGGTGCCAAACCTGTTGAAAAATCAAAAGACCTGCAAAAGCAATTAAAGCTCACTGATAAACAAACCGAAAAAATTGCGGTAATATACCAGGAATCATCCGATAAGTTTGAAAAGATCAAAGCCGCTGATAAAGGTGATAATACGAAAATGATGGTTGATATTAAGCCACTACGGGAAGCTACCATCTCAAAGATCAAAGCTGTTTTAACTAAAGAACAGACAGTAAAATATGATAAACTTTTAAAAGGTACCAAAGCAGCAGCCGGCAGCGGCTGGGGTGATGGCTGGAGCGCTACAAGCGGTCAATAACCAGTTTGAGTAGTAACAAAATAACAGGCCGCTTTTTTCTTCCAATTAAAGCGGCCTGTTTATTTATAAAATTTGTTTAACCGGCATACAGTGCCATGGCAGATAGTTATATCGCACCTTAACTGATTCCTAATCCAGGATCTCTATGGGCCGGTTAAGTACTTCCTGCAGCGGGATCTTTTGAATACGCTTATCTTTTTTTATATAATTTAAACTAACCGGGAGAAGTATTGGCCCGGCGGTAACAGACCATCCCGGCGGGTCACCGCCTTCTGTTAGTCTTAAAAAACCGTTGCTGATGTAAAGAGGCATCAGTAAGGCCTCTCCGGTATCCATCGAGCCCAGATCTATTTGCAGTGAATTAGAATGGAAAGATTTAGCTGCACGTTCCGGGTCTGTAAATTTATTGATATCGGTAGGGTCAAACATTTCACTTACTTCATCAAGCTTTAAACGGTTGATGTCGAGCTTTACAGATTCTGCTTTGCCTTTTCCAACTTGTTTAATAATTAAGCAGGCTACTGCCGTACCCATTGGCTTCAGCTTTTTTTGCCTGTATAAAGTTGTAAACTCCTCCAGGTAGGTAGAAGAAATTCCATAGTCGGGGTGATAGCTTCCTGCAGTAATGAGATCATCTATTTCGTTCTTCATTACCGGGTAAACCAAAGGGCTATGATCTTTTTGGCCGGCAGCTATTTTCATCTTATGGTATGAGGCTATGCTCATTTCGCCATAACCAATTTCAAATTTCGCGTTAGCGGTGTCCAGCTGTTTGGCAAGGCTGTCCAATTGTTGCCTTTTTATAGTATAGCGTTTTTGCCGGGCAATATAAAAATACAGGTTGCCAATGATCAAAATACAGCCAGCCACTATCAGGATAAGGGCGAGGCTGTTTTTAGGTTGTTTGACCGGTATTGGGTTTTCGTTATTTTCCATTCTTATGAATATCTGATCATTGTCGAACTATCCGCGCCCCTGTACACCTTCGGCCAGTCTCACCGGGCTCAGCATTTTTCGTATTGTTAATGATTTCCGGGCGGTATCTGCCGGTTCTGTATAGCGGATATTATCCGGCAGAAAAATGGTTTTTGATTCAATTTTCCACTGCCTGTTTTTATTAACAGGGTTTGGTTTATCGTAAGTCACAAATAACGGGATTAAAATTCCCTGCCCGGTTGAAAGCCTTGAAGGTAGTTTTATAACTTGTTTCACAGCAGTGCCCTTAGCCCTGATCTGGCTGTCATAGTCATTTTTGCTTTGAGGGTCTTCAATTACAGTAAGCGGCTGGCTAATATTGAGCTTGCTCACGTCAAGCTCAATGTCTGATGCATCGCCCTTGCCTTTATTCTGGATCATGAGGCAGGTGATAAACAGGTCATAATCAACAGCCGTGGTGTCGTTAAAAAGCTGGTCGGTTTTCTGAAGGTTTTTATCTGAAATTTCATTAGTGAGTATGGGATAATCAAGATAAAAGGCGTCCTTCTTCCGGACAGCACTATCCCCCCCTGCCAGGGCATAGATATCATTGATCATGCTGATATAGGAAATTTCTAGGCTGGCCTTCAGATCAGGGTTAACCGGCGGTGGCGGATCTTTCTTAATCAGATTATACCCGGTAGTTAGTAAACCTAAAATAACAGTAATTACGCCAAGCTTTAATTGCAGGCTTTTCCAGATGCTGTCTTTATCGGCTGTTTTCTTTTTGGCCATGCTTCCCTGTTATTGATATGGTTAGGAATATCATGTAGTTGTATTACATGATTGTTTTACAGATGCTTACAATATAAAATTAAGAATAATAATTAACAGCGCAGATATTTTATGTTGTATTTTTTTTCTTTAGTTAAACTCCTATCTTCACCTAAACTTAAATACTGTCATGAATAAATTTTTAATAACAAAGTTGTCTTTTGTTGCGATACTTCTGTTTTTCACCCCGGCCCTGCTATTGGCCAGCACACATAACAGAATGACAAGAAATATAAACATCGCCGGTCTCGTTGTTGATTCAAAAACCTTATTACCAATTGAAGCAGCTGGTATTTACTGGACCGATGAAACGCTGCTTGGCAAAACGGATGTAAGGGGCTATTTTAAGATCTCACTTAGTTTTATGGCCGATGGGGAAATGAGGTTTAAATTAAAGATTATTAAAAAAGGCTATAATAACATTATGCAAAGCGAGCATTGGGGCAATTTGCCGGGAGATACAAAAGCGTTGATGTATTTTGGGTTAGACAAAGGATCAGGATCAAACTCTTTTTCAAAACTGGTAAACAAGGTGATTGGCGATCTGGATTATCATATTACGCTGGAACATTTTGATCAGGTAAAAATCGCCCGAACGTTTGATAATAAACTATCTGCAGCAAAAGCTGGCAATCAGGATGTGTTGGTTAAGGTTGATGATAAACCTTATATTGTTAATGAAACAGGATGGATCGCGATATCTTCCGATAAGGACTCGATATTGATAAACAAGAAACAATTGGTAATTGCAGATAAAATAAATGGCATCGTTAAAAGGAAAAGTATCAAGTGGATGACGCCGCTCGATGCCAAAAACACAAAGCTGGCCATTTATACTAAGTAAACTAACTAAATATGGGAACGCTATAGGGTTAATTTATAATCAAAGCCTCTGTTATTTCCCGGAGGCTTTGGTATTTAAAACGCCTCATTCAAGCCCAAAAAGAAGCCTTTTGAGCCATACCTGCCAAAGGCGTAATCAAGGCAAAGATTGGTGCGTATTGCTTTATTAAATAATACGCGCAAGCCGCCGCCATAGCCTGGTTGCCATTGCTGAAATATTTTGGTACCCGACTCATCATTGGTTGTTTGCAGGTTGGCAAATGCCACGCCGCTTACAAATTTATTCCGCAGTATCGGGAAACGGTATTCTACTTCCGAGTAATTGTATTGCGTACCCTTAAAATATTGTACTACATAACCCCTGCCGCTCCGGAAGCCAGGATCTTTGCCGGTGCCTGGCAGCTCGAGATAGGGGATGTCGCCGCTGATCAGGTATGAGCCCCAGTTCCAGAAGGCAACAACATGTTCGGGGTTAGTTTCTGACAGGCTGAAATACTTCCTGAAATCGGTAGTGAACTGCACCGCGTTTTTGGAGCTTCCCATCCAGCTTTGATTAATGCGGAAGCCTGCATCGACGTAAATCCCTCTGTAGGCCCGGTTTTGGTTGTCGCGGGTAGTGTATTGTAAGTTAAAAAGCAAGCCGTTAGCAGCATAATGGTCGCGGGCAAATCCATGACGGTCGCTATAGATATTGTATGGGGTAAGATCAGTTGTTGATTTGGTATCCTCAATTTTTCGCCTGATATCAAAGGAAGCGCCCGCACCTAAAAATAACCCCTTATCAATTTCTTTGTATACCTTCTCGCGGATATTATAAAATTGCGAATGCAGCGCCCTGCCTTTACGCTCGGGGTTGGCCAGCACCTGGTCGGCTTCGCTGCCGCTTGATGCCTGGCCAATTCCCAAACCATAATCGGGCGATACCGTTTTGGCTGCAACCAAACTGCCCTGAAAATTCCATTTATTACCCGGTGTATATATGTTATGGTTGATATAAAAATAGATGATCCCCTTGGTAGTAATAGAAGCCGATGTGGCAGCAACCGAAAGCAGGGTATTAGGATCGTTTCCTAATTTTTTTCCGGCTACAGCCTTGATACCAATTTGCGACCCGATGGTTGGATTAGATGCCACGTTGGGTATGATGGTGATTCCCGATGACTTTTTATTGGCGGCTGCAGCCGGTCGGCCGGGATGAAGTATGTTACGCACCAGGTCGCCAAAGTCATATTGTTTATATAAAGTATCAGTCGGTTTGGCCGGTTGTACTACTTTTTCTTTAATGCGCAATGAATCGGCTTTTACCGAATCGGCAGGTACAGGTACCTGGCCGAAAGCATGTACCGATATGCCTGTAAATAGTATGAATAAAACTGTTTTTAAAAGCAGGGCAGAGATTTTATGTGGTGTTTTGTGATGCACGCTAACGTATATAAATAATTAAAATTCAATTTATTGACTGTGTAATTGTGATAGGTGTTAGCTCATTTCTAAACCCCGAAATGTGCATAATGTTTGAACTTTAAATTTGTAGGGGCGCTAAGGCAACGGATTTAGTTGCATTATTTTTTGTTCCGCTTAAATATTGCTACCTTAATATTCTCTTGTTATAAACCGCAGAAAGTCAGTTTTGTCCTGCTAAAACTTAACCAATTATGATCATGAACGTACCTTACTTTCGTTTTGTGGCCTTCATTGTTTTTATGTTTGTTGCCTTTTCAGGGGCTGCGCAAAACAATCAAGGCAGAGCAGACACCATTGACCGCAAATGGTGGAAGGAAGCCGTAGTTTACCAGGTTTATCCCCGAAGCTTTAAGGACAACGATGGAGACGGTATTGGTGACCTGAAAGGCATTATCTCCAAACTTGATTATATCAAAAGCCTCGGTGTTGATGTTGTTTGGCTTAACCCAATTTACAGCTCGCCTAATGACGATAATGGCTATGATGTAAGCGATTACCGCAACATCATGAAGGATTTTGGAACCATGGATGATTTTGATGTTTTGCTGAAAGGCATGCATTCCCGCGGTATAAAACTGGTGATGGACCTGGTAGTAAATCACAGCAGCGATGAGCACGAATGGTTTAAACAAAGCAGGAGCTCGCGCAAAAATCCGTACCGGGAATATTATCACTGGTGGAACGCCGAAAAGGGCAAACCCGCTTATCGCTACAGTTTATTTGACGTAAACCACGATGCCTGGCGTTATGATTCGCTTACCAATGCCTATTACCTGCATTATTTTTCGCACAAGCAGCCCGACCTTAACTGGGAAAATCCAAAACTGAGGAATGAAGTATACGGCATAATGAAGTTTTGGGCTGATAAGGGGATTGACGGTTTCCGGCTGGATGCCTTCCAATTTGCTGCAAAGGATACTACCTTTCCGGCCTTTCCGAAAGGGTTTGAAAAAAACTTTACCCAATATTACGGCGTACAGGGCAATTTGCACGGATACCTGCAGGAAATGAACAGAGAAGTGCTCAGTAAATATAACGTAATGAGTGTAGCCGAAGGTGCAGGCAATACTTTTGAAGACGGCCATAATTTAGTTGATGCCGACAGAAATGAATTGAACATGGCTTACGCATTTGAAGGTGTGGATATTGCCAAACCCGAAGGCTATAGCGTAGTTCACTTAAAACAGGTATTTACCAAATGGGATAGTGCCTTTGCATCAAAGGGGTGGTTATCAATATTCTTAGCCAATCATGACCAGGCCCGGTTGGTAAGCAGGTTCGGCAATGATAGCCCAGAGTTCAGGGCAGTATCGTCAAAAATGTTGACCACCTTTTTGATGACCATGCGTGGTACACCCTATTATTATAATGGCGATGAACTGGGCATGTCCAATGCTGGTTTTACAACAATTGATGATTACCGCGATGTGCAAACCTTGAACGAATATCAGCGGCAAAAAAATATCGGCGCTGATTTGCCCGCTTATTTAAAACGAATAGCCTTTGAAAGCCGTGATAACGGGCGCACTCCATTTCAATGGAACAGCACGGCCAATGCCGGTTTTACAACGGGTACACCCTGGATAAAGGTAAATACCAATTATAAAAGTGTCAACGCTGCTGCGCAGGAAAAAGATGCCAATAGCACGTTGAATTATTTCAGGCGGATAGTAAAGCTTCGGAAGGATAATCCGATACTGGTATACGGAAAATATACATTGCTCGACGCGCAAAACCCCGATACTTATGCCTACACCAGGGAGTTGAACGGCAGGAAGCTGCTGGTACTCCTGAATTTTACGAGTAAAACAGTTCCGGCTCAAACGGGTATTGATTTGGGTAATGCAACGGTTTTAATCGGCAATTATCAAAAGCCATCAAAAAATGGCACGCTGATGCCGTATGAGGCGGTGGTTTATGAGGTGAAATAGGGGGTAAAGTAGAGACGCATAGTTGCGTCTCCAAATATACAGAGCCACGTTTAATTCAAAATTGCGTGCGTGACCTGCCTGAGAGAGACGCAATTATGCGTCTCTACATTAATAATTTTACCTTACCACCAACGAAATCCGAAGTACCCTTGGCTTATCGCCAATTGCAGGCCCTCCCCAGTCTGTTTCATCACCATTAAGGATGCGAAGCGATTTAAATACGCTTTGATCATACCAGTATTCCTCAACCTTGAGGTATTGCCATGCCTTACCGGTGTTGCTGCCGGCCGGGCGGAAAGTGATGCGGCAGTTTGTGCCTGTCATGATAAATTTATTTTCATTAAGGCTAACAATCATGGCTTTACCGTTATGGTCTTTATTAGGTTTAAGTTCACCACCCCGACCGCTGCCAAATTTTACAATGGCATCCCAGGCACCAAGTTTAATGCTTTGCTCCGCACCATCTTCATGTTCAACAACGGCTTTGATCTTATCTTCAAATGCCCATTGTGCCAGCTCCCGCATCATTGGTGCTGCCACGGCATATTCATCCGCAAAAGGGGAAAGTAGCTCGGCCAAATGATCATCGTTTGAACTATCGCCATTGTCATCTATCCCGAAAGGCGAAAAACCAATACCGCCATGGGCCAAAACATCATAAAAATATTTGGCATTATCAGCAATTAAACCAGCTTCGGGTACAAATAAAGTATTATCCGCACGGGTATATAAGTCAATTACTTTCAATATCCTTTCACTGCCCGACAGGTAAATATCAGGAGCAAGCAAGTCGATGGATGGGGCGGCTGCTTTCCAGATCGGAATCACATTATCCGTTGCACCGCCACTTTCATAATGGGTTGCCGTCGGATTGGTAAGCGGATCGCGAAGGGCCACGTTCACATACAATGGAAGCGGATATTCTGCTTTTCCAGCTGCCGCAACCTGTTCAATGAACCGGGCTATTGACCAGGCCTGGAAATATTCGTCAGCCCTGTCGCCAAAAACTTTGGTCCACGAGCCTTTTGAGTGTTCCGATACATTCAGGGCTTTTAGTACTGCTGGTTTTAACAGTTGGGCCGGCACATCGCCCTCAAACAGTTTTTGCGCCTTAGCTGAATGGTCGCGAATGGTGTCCCATGAGCCCGGTTCATTTTCAACCTGCACCATGATTACGGTATATTGCCCATCGGCCTGCTTTAAGTAACGCATTACCGCCGAAAACGCTTTGATATCAGCATCTAAAGTAGCTTTTGAATGCGGGGAGGGCGAATCAATGGGCTTGCCTGTTTTACCTGTAATGTTTGGGTATTTTTCTGCATCACGTTTCATCCATTCGGGCATGTAGTGGTTACTGCCATTTTTCCAGGTGCCAAACCAGAGCAGCACCAAATGTACGTTGTGCTGCCGGGCCTGGGTAAGCAGGGTATCAACCAGCGCAAAATCAAACTTTCCGGCCTGGGGTTCTATTTGTTCCCAGTAAATGGGCACTTCGAGCGTGTTAAGGTGCATTGCCCCGGCTGATTTCCATACACCCGGCATTAAAGCAGGCCATGCGCTTGAGTTATGCGCCTGGCCGCCCAGCATCAAAAAGGGTTTGCTATCAACTAAAAATGCGTGCCTGCCATTTTTTTCGATAAGCCGTGGTAGCGATGTATCATTAGTTTGGGCAAAAGTTTGACTCCCCGCAAATAACAATGAAGTAAGCAGGAGCATATTTTGAGCTTTTTTGCCAATTTGTTTAAGCATGATATCAAGGTTTATGATCAGGCCAAAATAAGTACAAAACAGCGCTTAAGGTAATACTAAATAAACCGTTTATAGTTAAAAATATACAGGCTGCTGCCTTTACTTATTCAGCTCCAGTTTGGCAAAAAAATCATTGAACATGAGGTTGATATCCAACCTGCGATAAACACGGATATTACGACCGTGGGCATTATAATCATACCCACCCTGCGCATTAATGAGTGGGCAGGGCTTTAACACATATTCGCTCGATGAAGGATCGGCCTCAAAGGATGATTGCAAGGCGGTAAGCAAAACCAGCGGACTATCGCCCAAAATATAGGTCTCGCCTAAATTAAGATGGAATTGCTGGATGCGGGCCATTAAGTTTTCAAGTACGCCAGTGAGGTATTTACCGGCTTCACCCTGCGGGTTTATTTTAAGTTGTAATTCAGAATAGGGCAATATCGCCTGGCGGTACCCGTCCCTTGGGATTTGCCAAAGCTTTAATTGCGAATGGTTAAACACCGCCCTTGCTGCATTGATATCGATATTGAGGTTATATTCAGGACTGCTGTAATTTGGCGGGGGCAATGCCAGGTCGCTGTATTCCGGGCCGCCAATCCATACCAATGTAAGTTTATCAGCAATTTTGGGTTCGGTTAATACCGCCGATGCAATTTCGGTAAGCCCGGCGCCGCAAAGGATATACAATGGCAGGGAAGTATCTGTACGGGAAGCCTCTTTAATGATCAGGTCGACAGCCTTGCTTTTAACCGGGGTGCTATCGTTCACCATAGCCGTATTGGAGCCGGCAATTACCGGGAATTGATCTTTGATCTTCAAAACGGCTAACAGGTCTGCAGCCTTTTTTGCCGCATTCTCCGCCTGGGTTTTAGATCTGTCGAACCCATCATTGGCATTCAGGTGCGAACCGATGATCCCTCTAACGTCAACCGATGGGGATAATACCAAATGTGTAAGCGCAAATAAGCCATCCGGGTCTCCGCTAAAATCATTATCCATGATCACCCTGATACGGGGCGAAATGAGTTTATTGTTGGTAGATACTGATTGACCTTTTGAAATAAAAGGAAAAATAAAGAGTAGAAATACTAAAAACTTGCTTGGGGTCATTGCTTACAGGCTAATTGATTGGTGCACACAATATAAGTGTTTTACCATGAAATAAGTATCCGTTTACCCCGCAATACTTTCAAAAGCAGTAAGGTACTTATCAATATAAAATTGTTTGCTTGCCGTTTTGTATTGCATGATAAAGCGGGGATGTTCCAATGCTATGATCTCGCCAAAGAAATGATATTCGTCATTTAGCTTGCGCAGGAATGTTTCATTCTTTCCCGTACCAAAACAGAAACATTTTTCGGTATTAATGCCCAGGTCAATCTGCTTGCGGATGTTTTCGATCATGAAATGGTAAACGGCGCGGGTTAATTCCTTGCTGTCGTAATAATTATAATTTTTTTCTTTGCCGCTGGTATTAATACTGGTAAAACCGAGCGGACAAGGGGAGTTGATATAGATCTGCTTATAAAAAGCTTCCGGTCCGCCAAAGGCATTGATCACTTCGTAAACAAATACCGATGATGGCTCGTGCGACATTTTGCCTTCATAATTGATATGACATTCGGAGATCAATCGTTTAGGGTCGGTAAAAGGAATGCCTGTTAAGCCTCCCCCAAACCGGCCCGGGTTAATGCCCAAAATGATGTGGCGCTGCTGATTATCGTTGTAATATTTATGATAAAACTCATCAACAATACGCATAGTTTGCGGATGCTCCTTAAACGGGTTCATAATGCGGATACCTTCGGGTAAAGGATCGCCGGTATAAATTAATTGTTCATTGAATCGGATAATCCGGTCTGCAAGTGTCATAGCTCAAATTTAGCATTATAAATTTTGAAGGCTAATCGCTTTTTACCAAATGGTAAGTGCAGCCGATTGTTTATGGGGGAACTTTGCGGTGTCTAAAAAAGAATAAACATTATGAACAGTCAAATTGAAAACAAATCGTCATTAAATGGCAAAAGGGTAATTATATTGGGAGGTAGTACTGGTATAGGCTTCGCGACAGCAAAAGCTGCTGCTGCCGAAGGTGCAAATGTGGTGATAGTTTCAGGTAATCAAAGCAAGATCAATAACGCTTTAAGTCAATTGCCTGAAGATGCTGAAGGCTACGCCGTGGATCTATCGCATGAGGAAAATATAAAATCATTTTTTGAGCAGGCCGGGAAGTTCGATCACCTGGTTTATACCGCTGCCGAAAACCTTAATTTGAATAATATCGACCAAACAGATATCGAGGCCGCACGTAAGTTCTTTAATCTCCGCTATTGGGGGGCTTATGCTGCTGTCAAGTATGGTGCCCCGTTCATTAATGAGGGCGGCTCGGTAAACCTAACTGGGGGCACGGCGGGAACAAGACCGGCAGCCGGCTGGTCGATAGCCAGCAGCATTTGCGGTGCTATGGAAGGTTTGGTAAGAGCCCTGGCCGTTGAGCTTGCTCCTGTACGCGTAAACGCCGTAATACCCGGTGTAATTGATACTAACCTTTGGGATAGCCTGCCTGCCGAAGATAAAGAAGGGCTTTATAATTGGGCAAAAGATACGTTGTTGCTTGGCCGTGTTGGCCATGCGGATGATGTTGCCCTTGCTTTTGTTTATCTCATGAAACAAAGCTTTGGAACCGGATTGAATTTGGTGGTTGATGGGGGGACGTTGCTGGCATAGCCAATCTTTTCATTCCTCCCCATCTTTTGTATCTTGGCTCGTTCATTAATCATAAAAACAATTGACAATCCCACCGATACATTTTAATAAAACCCGCATGGCACCAACGCCAAGCGGGTTTTTGCATGTGGGCAATGTGCTGTCTTTTTCTATCACCGCGGCATTGGCGCGTAAGCATGGCGCTAAAGTTTTATTGAGGATTGATGACCTCGACCGGGCAAGGGTTAACCGGGAATACCTGACTGATATTTTCGATACGCTACGATTTTTGGAGATCCCCTGGGATGAAGGCCCGCGGGATGCGGATGATTTTGAATCCCAATTCTCCCAAATTCATCGGATGCAGCTGTACAATGAAGCTCTTGATCAATTGGTTGCGGGTGATTTTGTTTTTGCCTGCACCTGTTCCCGCAAACAACTTAGTGAAACTGGAGGTTGCACTTGTTTGGCGAAGCAGTTCCCCCTTAATACCCCCGACGCGAGCTTGCGATTACATACCAATAATGCAGTTTCGTTACAGGTGAAAAACTATGATGGTACTATTATCCAGGCACAACTACCTGTCGAAATGGAAAATTTTGTGGTCAGGAAAAAAGACGGCTTCCCGGCCTATCAGCTTACTTCAATTGTTGACGACCTGTTTTACGGCATTGATCTGATTGTGAGAGGCGAAGATCTACGGGCATCAACACTGGCACAACTTCAACTGGCAACGGTACTGGAGAAGCAGGCTTTTAATGATGCCAGATTTTATCATCATCTACTGTTGCTTGAAGCGGATGGTAAAAAACTATCCAAATCGGCCGGTTCAACATCGATAAGATATTTAAGGCAGGAGGGTAAAAGTGCGGAAGACATATTTATGCTTATCTCAGATTTGTTTGCGCTTCCCGAAAGAGCCACTAACTGGCAGCAGCTTGCCGAATTAATCCTTCGCAGATCCGCATAGCTTACTAACACGTGTTTATAAAATGCATATTTAATATGAATCCGCCTTAATCGAAAAGTGTTGGTTTGTATATTTTAATGTGATGAAAATGTTAAGCCATTTACAATAAATTAAAGCAATTGATGCTTTTACTTTACCATGACATAACTGCCTGTACATATCGGGAGGGTAAATTTGTAGCAACAAATACAAATTACGATGCAAGCAGCATTTTGCCACAAGCACCTGAAATTTCTGTTTTTTGTTATCCTTGCCTTCAGAGCCATTACCTGCCAGGCTCAAAATAACCCGCTCTCTAAAGGTTTCGCGCATAATGACTACTGGCACAACCGACCGCTGTACGATGCTTTGGATAACGGTTTTCAAAACATAGAAGCTGATATTTACCTGCGTGATGACGAATTGCTGGTTGCACATATGTTGCCCGCTTTTCAAAAAAAACGCACCCTGGAGCAGCTTTATTTAAAGCCATTGTTTAACTGTTATGAAGGGAAAAACAGGGAGGTGGTGTATCCGCTTTCTCCTGTTACCCTGATGATAGATATCAAATCCGACGCTGAAAAAACCTATGCAAAGCTGTCGGAAGTATTAAAGCGCTACGCGCCAATGCTGTCGAGCTATAATAACGGCGAAATAACAGAAGGCAGCGTAACCATTGTTATAACCGGCAATAAGCCTTATAAAATGCTTCAGGCACAAAAACAGCGGTATGCTTTTATTGATGAAGATTTGATGCAGGTACATACCGATACGCTTTCAAACACTGTTTATAAAACTGCCAGCTGCAAATATTCGCGCCTGATCAGTTGGACAGGTAAAGGCCCCATGCCTGAAGATCAGAAACAACTGCTTCGTGATTACGTAGCCGCTGCGCATCACCATAAAAAACGGGTACGCCTGTGGGCTTCTCCCGAAAACAAGGAAGTATGGAAGGCCTTGCTTGAATGTGAGGTAGACCTGATCAACACCGATAAATTAGCCGAATTAAGGGAGTTTCTGATGACGGGGCCGGAACCTGTAAGATATGCGAAGGTAAACACAAAGTAATAACCGCTAATCAGTCAATAAGATGAAAAAGATCAGAGTGGCTTTTTTTGCCGAGATACTTATTGAAAATTTTGACGGTGCAGTACGTACGATGCATCAGCTTATTGAACGGATTGATCGTAATGTTTTTGAGTTTTTGTTTATTTACGGGGCCGGGCCGGATAGCATAGCGGGTTTTGAATCATTAAAAGTGCCGGCTTTGACCTTGCCAATCAACACCGGTTACACTATGGCGATACCTGCTCTGGTGATGGGCGAGCTAAAAGATGAGATAGATAATTTTTCGCCTGATGTTGTACACATCGCTACGCCATCGCTTTTGGGCAATTTTGCGTTAAAGTATGCTACCCACCGTGGCTTGCCTGTTATCAGCATATACCACACCCATTTTATTTCCTATATCGATTATTACCTGAAACATACCCCCTTCCTGATCAATAAGGTTAAACAGATGATGACGGAAAGTCACAAGGCTTTTTATAATCAATGCGATCAGGTTTATGTGCCTTCAGTTACCATGAAGGACGAACTGATTGATATGGGGGTTGATACCTATCGTATGAAACTATGGCAGAGAGGAATAGACACCAGCCTGTTTTCGCCTCGGCATAAAAAGAGTCTGCGCTCGTTGACAGGAAATGATAATGCTACCATTTTGTTTGCAAGCCGCTTGGTTTGGGAAAAAAATCTGGAAACCCTGTTTGAGATCTATACCATTATGCAGGACCGCCATCCCGAAGTTAACTTCATAATAGCAGGCGACGGCGTTGCGCGCAAAGCCTGTGAAGCGAAGATGCCCAACGCTGTATTTACCGGTAAGGTAGATCATAAAACACTTTCGGTTTTATACGCGTCATCAACCTTGTTCCTGTTTCCTTCGGTATCTGAGGCTTATGGTAATGTAGTACTTGAGGCTATGGCATCGGGAGTACCGTGCGTTATTGCCGACGGCGGCGGTTCAAAAGATTTTATTGAGCAAGGTATTAATGGTTTTAAATGCGAACCATATGATGCAGGCTGCTATGTTGAGCGGATTGAAATACTGCTTAAAAGCAATGGTCTGAGAGAACAATTTATTGAAGAAGGGCTTCAATACAGCAGTCGTTTAAGCTGGGAGCATCTTGCATCGGTATATTTTGATGATTTGGCTGAAATGGCTGGGGCGGATGTGTTGAGCATCGTATAAATTCCAGGTAATTCGTAAAGTGATTTCCCTGTCACAAAACAGATAACTTCTTGTACTCAAAATCCTATTTCTTACATTTGCCGTTTATTTTAAATAATAGGGGCTGAGTATCAAATCATAATAGGGGAATTTCATGTACGATATTTGTTGTGTAGGGCATATTACGTTAGATAAAGTAGTGACACCGCAAGCGGTGAAGCATATGGCTGGCGGTACTTCTTTTTATTTTTCAAACGCCATCCGTAATATGGATGTTAATTATACACTGGTTACTTCGCTGGCTTTAAGCGAAATGCCGGTGGTTGAAAAACTCCGCGGCAAGGGTATTGAAGTTCATGCCACTACTGGCGGCGAAACGGTTTATTTTGAAAATATTTACTCTGCTAATCAGGATCACCGCACCCAGCGTGTGCTGCAAAAAGCCGATCCTTTTACCATTGAACAGCTTGATGAGATCCAGTCCCATGTTTATCATTTGGGCCCTTTACTGGCCGATGATATCTCCGTAGAATTTATAAAGGACCTCGCTCAACGCGGAAAGCTTTCTCTTGACGCGCAAGGCTATCTGCGTAAAGTAGAAGATAAAAACGTAGTGGCTATCGACTGGCCCGAAAAGCGCGAAGCCCTGCAACACATCCACATCCTGAAAGTGAACGAGCACGAAATGGAAGTACTTACCGGTATTACTGATATCCATGAAGGTGCTAAAGTGTTGAACGAATGGGGGGTTAAAGAAGTGGTAGTAACCCTGGGCAGTATGGGCTCGGTTATTTATACCGATGGTGTTTATTACCAGATCCCGGCATATAAACCGGTTGAAGTAGTTGATGCCACTGGTTGCGGTGATACTTACATGGCAGGCTATTTATACCAACGCGCCAAAGGAAAAGATTTCCAGGAAGCAGGTGAGTTTGCCGCTGCCATGGCCAGTTTTAAAATAGAATCGTCAGGCCCTTTTACCGGAACGGAAGAGGATGTATTGGAGCTGTTAGCGAAACATAGCTTAAAGCCGAAAGCTTAAGGCAAATACACAAATACTGGTTCAAGTTTAGCGATAGCGTAACTTGGACTTAAAATAACTTAAGCTTTCAGTTTAACCATGCTGCAACAATAGAGATCATCGGAAGCAGAATGCTTCCACGGTTTTAGGACGAAGTTACGCTATCGCTAAACTTCGACCAGAAAACGGTTGAATTGAGTTTAAAAAGCAACCTTTCGCCTTTTACCTTATCCTTTCACCTCCCCAAAAACTATATTTCCTTAGCATCCGAGGCATTGATCCAGCCCTCGTTGCCGCTGGCCAGCCTGATCTTCATCCAGCCGTTGTTATCTTCCAATATTTCAACCTTGGTACCGTCATGGATCAGAAACAGGTTTTTAGCATTGGGCGTTGGCGCGCTTTTTACATTGACAGATGTGCTGAAAATGATTGCGCCATGGTGTGCGTTAAAATATTGATCCTGGCGACTTGCAACAAACATGCTTGCAAAACCGAAAAGCAAGATCACTAAAGCCGAATAAAACGACCATTTTTTAATGCTTACCGAATTAGCGAACCTGTATACGATCAGCAATGCGCATCCTGCAATAATGAATAGGATTGTCATCACTGCCAACGTTGTTAACGAAAAACGGAGAATAAACGAGTGCCACCATTTGGTTATGAAAAACTCGGTACCTGCCTCTACCTTATCGGTTGTTTTTTGATTGGCAAACTGGATATTGAAATTGATATCCTCATCGCCGGGCGAAAGCTTATGCGCCTTTTCATAATACAACAGGGCAGATGGTACATCCTCATTTTTAAAGTAGGCATTGCCCAGATTATAATAAACCAATGCCGACTGGTGCCCGTCATCCACAATTTTCTGGTATGTGGTTATAGCTTCTTTATACTGACCTTTGGCGTACTGGTCGTTCCCTTTTTTTAACAGGATGTTAGCTTCATCGTTAGCTAATGCATATATAGGCATAACGATGGTGAGCAGTAGATATATAATGCGCTTCATCATGTCATATTTTATTTTCAATGTTATTGATCATGTTTTGTGCCTTATCAAACACCTGCTGCTCGGTAATGCCTGATACCGGGGCATAACGCGCCATTTCGCAAAGATCGAGTGTGTCCAACATCTCATTAATGAGGCTTTCATCAAGCGAGCGGGCTTTTAGTTCCGAAGCTATCTTTTCGCGGTTAAGATCAGCATAGGGGATATTAAGCTTATCGCTCAGGTAACCATATAAACCGCGGAACAGATTTTCATAAAATGCCTTTTTATCGTTCAATTGCTGTTTGGCACTGGCCAGGTGTTTAGCTGCCACTTTACCTGCTTTACGACTTTTTAAACCAACCATATCTGCGTTGTTTTTATCGCGCCATTTACCGTAAATTAAAGCCCCCAGGAAACCTGCCGGACCTAATATCAGCAGGAAATAATATAATCCCGATCCATAAAAATCGCTGCTTACTTCATTTAGCTCGCTGCCGGTTTTTATGTAACGGATATCATTGCTTAGCAGCTTAACATCCTGTTTACCCGCGTTTGAAAAGGCGGTAACATTGCTACCATCGCCGGTACCTTTAGCTACTTTGATATGGAATGCCTGGGTAGTTAAAGTAACATACCTGCCGGTAGCAGGGTTAAAGTATGCGAACTTAACCGGGTCGACAGTAAAATCGCCCTGGTGCCTTGGGATCAGCAGATAGGTGTATTTTCTGCTGCCCGATGCCCCGCTGGCGTTTATGGTAATTGTATCGGTTATCTTGGGCTCATACTTCTCAAAGTCAGCCGGGAAAGTTGGGCTTATCGGTTTTAATAATTTCAGGTTGCCTGCGCCGCTTACCTTTATGGTGTAATTAATGGCATCATTAGCTTTAACATCATTTTTATCAAGCGAAGCTTCGATATTAAATTTACCCACAGCGCCGGTAAACTCAGCAGGTTTGCCTGCCAATGGCAATGGTTTTACGTGGATGACAACAGGAGTGCTTTTAATCTTGTACTTCACATCCTCATATCCGCCAAAAAATGCATCGAAGGGGTCGCCTGATGATGAAGCGGCCTGTTGCCTTACTATAAAGTTCATGACAGAAGGCTCAATAGTGATATTACCCTCATGCTCTGGGAACAGTACGGTTTGTTTAATATCGGTTACGTTGTACCGTACACCATTTAAAATTTCGGTGCGCCATTGGGCGTTGGGATTAGTATTTTTGATCTCCTGGCTATAAAAACCGTTCAGATCAGGGATTTTTTCCGGTTCGCCGTTGGCGATGTTAACCCGGGTATAAAGGCGCAGGTTCATCATGATCTGCTGACCCATGTAAGCCGTTGTTTTATCTACCTCGGCACGTAAAAACAATGATTTGGAGATATCGCTTACACGTCCTTTTTGAATGTTGCGGCTATCCGGGCCATTGCTGCTTTGTTGCTGAGTTTGCTGGTTAGCCTGCCCGCCCTGGCCTTTTACCACTTTAATTTTAATCGGGGCAGTGCTGTAAGGCCTTCCGCCCGCCATAATAGTAGCAGGGCCGATGGTTAATTCGCCTTCTTTAGTTGGTACAAGATCATACCCGTATGCGATGCTTGCAGAGGTAACGCCATTGATCATGGATATGCTATTGGATACGTTGGGGCCGCCAACCACCTGGAAACCACCAAATGAAGGAGGCGCAAAACGATCGGCATTGGCATTAATAGAAAAAGTAACTTCAAGTACTTCGCCTGTGCCTATGGTGGTTTTATTTACCGATGCCGTGAACTTTACCTGCGCAAAAATCAGGCTTGAGCAACACAACAGCAGCGTTAATATGGAAAGTTTAATTTTCATTAGTATCTACAAAACAACAAGATTTTACCAATCTTTTGAAATAGGCACCTTAGCACCTTTTAATTTTTTATTCTTAAGCTTATCCTGGGTTTGCTTTTCATCATTGTTAAGGGCATCAAGCATTCGCTGAGCGTCATCTTTTGACAACTGGTTAGGCTGTTGTCCCTGCTGATCTTTCTGATCCTGTTTTTGCTTATCCTGATCCTTCTTGTCCTGGTCCTGCTTATTTTTATCCTGATCTTTTTTGTCTTTATCCTTGTCCTTATTGTCTTTGTTATCTTTATTCTTATCCTTGTTTTTGTCCTTATCCTTATTATTCTTATTGCCGCCTTTATTCTTATCCTGCTGGTTTTTCAGCATTTTTTGAGCATAGGCAAGGTTATACCGGGTTTCCTCGTCTTTAGGGTTATTAATGAGGGCCTTTTTATAAGCGTCGATACTTTCCTGGTATTTCTTTTCGGTCAAAAATGAATTGCCGATGTTGTGATAGGCGCCTGCTTTTACATTTTTATCGATGGATCCCGTTGCCAGCTTATTGAACTGCGCCGCTGCATCATCATATTTTTTCTGTTTAAACATGGCGTCGCCAAGGTTAAAATTACCCTCCAGGGTTTTTTCCTTTTTGCTCATTGCTTGGCGGTAAGCCGCCTCAGCTTCTTTAAACTTTTTTTGCTGATAAAGCTCGTTACCCTGCTTCAGGTATTTTTTTTCCTGCTGGGCAAAAATAAATGAAGCCTGCAGCACTAATAAAATGGCTATGATATATTGCTTCATGTGTTTTTTACTTCAAATAATTTGATCTTACTCAGGCGCATGTTTTTACGGATGGAAATAAAGAACTCGGCCAATAACAATACAAAAGCAATTGCCAGGAAAAACTGGAACCTGTCTTCAAAATCCTTAAACTGTTTGGTATCCGTCATTTTGCGCTGCACCTTGGTTATCTGGTCCATTACAATGTTGAGGCCGCTATTGGCATTATTGGCACGTACATAAACACCGTTTCCTGCTTCGGCAATCTCCTTGCCCATTTGCTCATTCAGCTTGCTTACTACAGGGTGGCCTGTACTGTCATTATGGAAACCGGTTTGTTTGCCGTTTTGATAAATGGGGATTGGTGCACCTTCTTCCGAACCTACTCCAACTACATTTACCGTAACATTTCTTGCTAAAGCGGCTTTGGCTGCCGATACAGCATCGTCCTCATGGTTTTCACCATCGGTAATAATGATAATGGACTTGCCTGTTCCGTTCTTAAAATCAAACGACTGCATGCCTAAATTAATTGCAGCGCCAATAGCTGTGCCCTGTGTTGGTACCATTTCGGTATTAATGGTATTGAGGAACAGTTTAGCTGCCGCATAATCCGTAGTTACCGGAAGCTGTACATAAGCCTGGCCCGCAAATACAACGATGCCGATACGGTCGTCATGCAGTTTATCAATCAATTGGGATAACGCACGTTTGGCGTTTTCCAAACGGTTAGGGGCAAGGTCTTGCGCCAGCATACTGTTGGATACGTCAAGCAGGATCATCAGATCTGCACCTTTGCGTTTCACCTCTTCGGTTTTTGAACCCAGCTGCGGATCGGCTATGCCCACTATAAGCAGAGCATAGGCCACTATAAAAAAGATAAATTTGATCCATGGGCGTGAAAAGGAAACCTGCTGCATCATTTGCATCACCACTTCCTTATTACCCAAGGAGGCTATGGCTTTACGTTTCCACCAGTTTACCCTCAAAAAAATAAAGAGCAGCAGCGGAATAGCAAGCAATCCCCATAAAAATTCTGTATTTGCAAAACGTAGCATGCTGTTATGTTATAGCTCCCTTAAGCAGGGTGTGTCTTGTTAAAAATTCTAACGATAAAAGCGCCAGCGCAATAATGGCGAACGGCAAAAACCGTTCTGTTTTTTTGCGGTATTGGGTAACGTCTATCTTGGCCTTTTCCAGTTTGTCAATTTGCTCGTAAATATCCTTCAAAGCACTATTGTTGGTTGCCCTGAAGTATTTACCGCCGGTAATTGTGGCGATCTTGCTCAATGTACCCTCATCAATATCAACCTTCATGCGCTGATATTGGATGCCCATTGGAGTTTGAACCGGGTAAGGTGCAAAGCCGTTAGTGCCGATGCCTACTGTATAGACCCTAACACCAAATTGTTTGGCAATTTCGGCAGCGGTAACCGGAGGGATAGAGCCCGAGTTGTTTGAACCATCGGTAAGCAGGATCACCACTTTACTTTTGGCCTCACTATCTTTTAAACGGTTTACAGCCGTAGCCAAGCCCATCCCGATGGCAGTACCGTCTTCAATCATCCCATTTTTTATATCGGCATAAAGGTTTACCAGTACCGAGTGATCAATGGTGAGCGGACATTGCGTAAAACTCTCACCACTAAAAACTACCAGGCCTATCCTGTCGTTAGGGCGGTTCTGGATAAAATCAATGGCGATGTTTTTACCAGCCTCAAGCCTGTTGGGCTTAAAATCTTCGGCGAGCATACTGCCGGAGATATCAGAAGCAATAACAATATCGATGCCCTCAGTAGTAGTATCCTGCCAGCTTAATGACGATTGCGGCCTTGCCAGTGCTACGATCAATGCTGCCATTGCCAATGAGCGTAATATAATGCCCAAATGCCTGAAACGGGGCAGCATGCTTTTTGTGATCATGGCAAAACCCCTGATAGTAGGCATAGCCAGGTTACCCTGCAACTGCTTTTGTTTCCAAATGTACCAGCCCACCATAAGCGGGATGCTGATCAGCAGCCAGAAAAAGCCCGGATGAGCAAATTCTATTCCTTTAAACCAAATCATTTTGCCTCATCTCCCTTCACATTTACATCGGTTGGCCTGGCATGGGGTTGTGTATCTTTAATAAAAGTAACGGCGTTTTCCATGCTCTTTTCATTTTCATTGGCCGCGGGTTTCTCTTTGGCAAACTTTACCATATCGGCAAGTATGAGCAATTGCCTTAACAGGTTCCTGTCTTCGCTGGCTATGTCCATGCGCCTTAAGCTGGCAAAGATCTCTTCGGATGTTTGCTCCAGGGCTTGGATGTTGTACCGTTTTTCAAGGTACTCGCGCACCACATCGCTCAGTTCGATATAATATTGTTTAACCTGGTCATGCTGCCAAAGCTGCTTGTTTTTGATCTCTTCGAGTTTTTGAAGGGCCTGGATATGCAACGGGATATCGGGCTTAACTTCTTCAACAATCACTTCCTTTTTAGGCCGTTTTAACAAATAGTAAACCACGGCGCCAATAATGATCAAGCCAAGCAATATACCTGTAACCAGCTTCCAGTTATCACGCAGCCAGTCCCAAAAAGTGTATTTAACAGCCAGTGGCTGTTTAATGTCATAGAACGCTTTAGTTGTATCAACGGCAACAGTTCTGACATCAAGATTCAATGTATCCGTTAGTAAGTCGCCTACCGGTGACTTATAGGCGTATGACGGGATGATATAGGTGCCGCTATCGAAAGCGGTAATGGTATAATGCCTGTTGATGGTTTCGATAGACTGATCGCCCTTATCAAAAGCAGTATCTGCCTTAAAGTTTACAATCCGGATCTTGCCGATGCTGTCGGCCAGTTTAGGAAATCCGATGCTGTCCTTAGCGTGAAAACGAATACTTAAGTTGAGCTGTGTTTGTTCGCCTATCAGGATAGATTTTTTATCCAGTGTAGCCTTTGCCCCAAAGTTTTGTGCCCTGCCTGTTTGGTAAAAGCCTGCAAGCAATACCAACATAGCCAGGGTGTATTTCATATACCTGTTCATATATTTTACCGCCGGCCTTCCCGCTTTTTAAATAATGTCATTAATGGTTTAACGTATGATTCATGTGTGCCAATGGTAGTATAGTCAACCCCCGAGCGGCGAAAAGCATCTTGCAGGGCGGCGTTGCGTTTCACAGCATCCCATTTAAAGGCATCGCGAACAGCCTTATCGCCGGTGTTAACCCACATGATGTGCCCGCTTTCCTCGTCCTTAACCGGGATGAGGCCCAGGTTCGGGAACTCTTCTTCGTGCTTATCGTACAGCTTTACGGCAATGATATCGTGCTTTTTATTGGCGATCTTGAGCTCGTTTTCAAACTCGGGCGTAATAAAGTCAGAGATCACAAAGGCGGTGCATTTCTTTTTAATAACGCTTGTAAAATATTTTAATGCCCCGGCTACGTTGGTCCCTTTATTTTCGGGCTGAAAATTGATCAGCTCGCGAATGATCATTAAAATATGACTACGGCCCTTTTTGGGCGGAATAAACTTCTCGATCTTATCGCTGAAAAAGATCACACCCACCTTATCATTGTTTTGTATGGCCGAAAATGCCAGTACCGCGCAAAGTTCGGTAGCAAGGTCCTGCTTTTGCTGGTTCTGCGTGCCGAAGTTTTCAGACCCGCTCACATCCATCAGCACCATCACGGTAAGCTCGCGCTCCTCATCAAAAACTTTTACGTAGGGGTGGTTAAAGCGGGCGGTCACATTCCAGTCGATGGTACGGATCTCGTCGCCGATCTGGTATTCGCGCACCTCGCTAAAGGCCATACCGCGCCCTTTAAAAGCCGAATGATACTCACCCGAAAACAAGTGGTTACTTAAGCCACGTGTTTTAATCTCAATTTTCCTAACCTTTTTTAGCAGATCCTTGGTTTCCATAGGCGCCCCCCTAAATCTCCCCCGGAAGAGGAGACTTTTGAATGTCTTAGTTAATTTTAATTAAATGCCCTTTTTCTTAAAGCCCTCCCTTCTCATGGAAGGTTTGGGTGGGGCGGCCATTACGGTACCTCAACAGCGTTCAGGATTCCTGTGATAATATCCTCACTGGTGATGTTTTCAGCCTCGGCTTCGTAGCTTAAGCCAACACGGTGCCTTAACACATCGTGGCAAACAGCGCGTACATCCTCCGGGATCACATAACCACGGCGTTTGATAAAGGCATAAGCCTTGGCTGCAAGTGCCAAACTGATACTGGCCCTTGGCGAGGCACCAAATGTGATAAGCGGCTTGTATTTGGCAAGCTTAAACTGATCGGGGAAACGGGTAGCGAAAACAATATCGATGATGTATTGCTCTATCTTTTCATCCATGTAAACCTCGCGAACAATCTGGCGGGCTTTAATGATCTCTTCCGGCTTGATGATAGCGTTTGGCTTATTCATGCCGGCCGGTGAAATGTTGGCGCGCATGATCTTTTTCTCATCCTCTTTATTAGGATATTTGATCACTACTTTAAGCATAAAACGGTCAACCTGAGCTTCGGGCAGGGGATAGGTACCTTCCTGCTCAATAGGGTTTTGAGTTGCCAATACCAGGAACGGGTCGGGAAGCCTGTACGTGGTATCGCCAATAGTTACCTGACGCTCCTGCATGGCTTCAAGCAACGCACTTTGCACTTTGGCTGGTGCACGGTTGATCTCATCGGCTAAAACAAAGTTGGAGAAGATGGGGCCTTTACGCACAATAAACTCTTCCTTTTTTTGGTTGTAGATCATGGTACCCAGCACGTCGGCAGGGAGCAAATCCGGAGTAAACTGGATCCGGCTAAAATCGGCCTGGATAGCTCTTGACAGGGTATTGATGGCAAGCGTTTTTGCCAATCCTGGTACACCCTCCAATAAAATGTGCCCGTTAGCAAGTAAACCGATGAGCAATCGCTCAACCATGTAACGTTGCCCAACTATTACCTTATCCATCTCCATGATCAGCAGATCGATAAACGCGCTTTCTCTTTGTATCATTTCATTCAGCGCCCTGATATCGGTTGAATACGATGTTGGAGCTGCCGGAGCTGCTGATGAAACATTTCCAGTGTAACTATTTTGTTCTTCCATTAATTTTTTCGTTTCGGTAGGCAAACTTAAACACCCGCTCAATTTTTCGCCAACTAAAATCCATGCTTAAATGTTAAAAAGTGTTAAATCGTTATATATCGCGGCAGATATATCTGTTTAACACTCACAATGTTTGGTGATAATTGTTAAATCTGGCTCTGTTAAGTCCCAATATACACTATTTAGCCGCTTGTGGTAATATATAACGTGTTAAAGCAGGTTTTATTGATTAGCGTAGGGTTTACATTTATAAATGTTAACTCGCGCTGGTTTACAAACGAGTGCGTAACCTGGGTGTGTTGCAACGCTAATGGTAATGCGATCGCAAACCATATTAAGCACTCGTTTACAAACGGACGCGAGGTTAAAATTTCCCGACTTTATTATCTACTTTTAATCAACATTATCCGGGTGATATGAAAAAGAGAAGATTGTTATTTATGCTGGTTGTGACCGTCTTTTCGGCAATGGCCGCAAGGGCACAAAATGTATATAAAAACATCCCTCTACCAAAAGCCATCAACGGTGTGAACGAAGAATTTTCGGGTGTGACCATTTATGGCGGCCGTCTTTACCTCGAACCGCAATACGGCGATCATAAAGAAACAAAATTGGATGGCACATTTAACCTGTATAGCATCTTTGCAGATAGCATCAACCGGGTTATTGACGGACAGGATACAGCATTATCAGCCTATAAAACCATCAGCGTAAAAGGGCTGAATTTGCTGCCCGATTCTGTAAAGGCAAACTATGAAGGCTTTGAAGCTATCAGCATCGCTAATAATACGGTGTTCCTTTCTATAGAAACGGATGATAAATACCCATACTGTTTTGTGCTGAAGGGCAAATTAGATACCGTTAAAGGAGAAGTGATAATTGATCCGGAGCATTTTATTTCCCTGCGGAGATATCCATCCATCAGCAATGCCGGTTTTGAAAGTGTTACCTATCTCCCTAAAGAAAACAAATTGCTGGCTTATTATGAGTTTAATGCCATGCCCAAAGGTGGCTGCGGCTATTTGATAGATACTTCCTTTAGTAAAGCCCCTGAGCAAATTAAAACGCCATTGCTGTATTTCAGGGTCACGGATATTGCGGCAGCCGGTGATGGAAAGATTTACGGTGTAAACTATTTTTGGAATGGTGATTATGATGCCTATTTAAATAACGATTGGGTGAAGAAGCCTGAAGCGGCCATAGGTAAACTAATACCGGAGCTTGGTAGTAGGTTGAGCGCCAATCCTAACTACCTGCACAATAATCCTTACGCAGCGATTGTGATGCTGGATACCCGTAAAAGTAAGCAGTGGAAATATGTACGTTCATTTGATGGCGTTAAAAATAACTGGGAAGGTATAGCCCTGTTTAAGAAGGGGGTATTGATTGTTACCGACGCCAACAGGAGCAGTAAGCAGGTTTGCAGGCTGGTTTATGTGGGTTTTTGACGAAGCGACATTTCAATAATAAAAGAAGGCTGTCATGTTGAGGCCCTCGAAGCATGGTGGGCAGGCCTCTACGCGCGACCCTTCGACAAGCTCAGGGTGACATGGCCTTTGCACCAATTTCATCTTCTTCTCCAACAAAAAAAGCCGCTCATTGCGGCTTTAATATATTAAGGATTTAATAATTCTATTCTTCAACCATTTCGCTGTTGGGGCTGGCTACTTCTGGTTTTTCGTGTTTAAAATAGCGCTTCTGGTACAGCAGGATCATTATAACACCCACGCAGATAGAGGCATCGGCCAGGTTAAAAACCGGTCTGAAAAACTCGAACGACTCGCCTGCCCAAAACGGGAACCATGACGGATAGGTGCCACGCAATAGCGGAAAGTAAAACATATCAACCACACGGCCATGAAATAAAGGGGCATATTTATACATTATACCATAAAAGGTTGAGTCGATAATATTGCCCATGGCGCCGGCTAAAATGAGTGCTACGTTCATGATGAGCCCGCGATGGTATTTGTGTTTAATTAAATAAATAAGAGTGTAAATTATACCGCAAACCGCAACTATGCGAAACAGCGTTAAAGCCAGTTTGCCCGCATCGCCGCCCCACTCCATACCAAATGCCATACCGTTGTTTTCGGTATAGTGCAGCATCCCCCTGCTTCCCAGGAAACGAATTTCGTCCTGGAGTTGCATGTGCGCGCGGACCCAGGTCTTGATGATCTGGTCGGCAAGGATAATAAAGGCAGCAGTTAAAAAAGGTTTGGTATAAGCAGCCTTCATTTATTGCTTTAATTTAGCTTCCATAGAGAGGGTTGTGTGCGGAACAGCACGTAAACGCTCTTTCGGGATCAGCTTGCCTGTTTCGCGGCAAACACCGTAAGTTTTATTTTCAATACGTACAAGCGCGGCTTCAAGCTGCTCAATAAATTTTTTCTGACGTGCAGCCAACTGGTTTATCTGCTCTTTTTCAAGCGTGGCCGAGCCATCTTCTAATGTTTTGTAAGTACCGGCGGTATCATCGGTGCCGTTGGCATTAGGCGAACTCAATGACGTAGCCAATGAATTTAATTCTTCGCGGGCTATGCGCATTTTATCCAGGATAATCCCTTTAAATTCCTGCAGGTCAGCTTCAGAATATCTGGTTTTTTCTTGTTCTTGTTTCATTATACTTTACTAATAGCAATCAATATTTCTTGTTCGTCAATTGTAACAGGTTCTCCCCCGGTAAGGTTATCCACAAACGTAATGCTGTCGGCCAAAATTTCGGCGCAAATGTAGGATAGATTCTTTTCCACGGCCTCTCTGATCGCCGGGGTGCTGCTTACCTGCACGTTTATCCTGTCAGTTACTTCAAATCCTTTGGTCTTACGTATATTCTGCACACGGTTGATAAACTCGCGCGAGATACCCTCCTGTTTTAATTCGTTGGTTATGGTAACATCTAAAGCCACGGTTAGTTTTCCCAAATTTGCCACCTGCCATCCGGGAACATCTTCGGCTATGATCTCAACGTCGGTAGCTAATACTTCGTATTTGCCATCAAGAACCGGGATGTTACCGTTAGTTTCTAAAGCTGCAATATCTTCCTGGCTGAAATTTGTGATGGCTTCGGCTACAACTTTCATATCCTTACCTACTTTTTGGCCTAAGGCCTTAAAGTTTGGCTTTATTTTCTTTTTGATGAAACCTGCGGTATCGGTAATATACTCGATATCCTTGATGTTAGTTTCAGACAAAATGAGGTCTTTTACCTGCTCAACGTGTAATTTAAAGCTTTTATCCAGTATTGGCAATAAAATTTTGCTCAATGGCTGGCGCACATTGATATTCACCTTTTTACGAAGTGACAAGGTTAATGACGAAACATCCTGTGCCAGCTGCATGCGCTCTTCAAGCTCGGCATCAACCAAAGCGCTGTCATACTCAGGAAAGTAAGCCAGGTGTACCGATTCAAACTCCTCTTTACCCGTAACAGCATTCAGATCGCAATATAATCTATCGGCAAAGAATGGTGCAATTGGCGACATTAGTTTGCTGATAGCGATGAGACAGGTATATAATGTTTGGTAAGCCGAAAGCTTATCTTCTGTATTATCAGATTTCCAGAAGCGGCGGCGGCTTAAACGGATAAACCAGTTGCTGAAATGCACATCAACAAATTCCTGGATAGCACGGGCCGCCTTGGTTGGCTCAAAATCGGCATAGTAACCGTCAACCTCTTTGCTCAGGGTGTTTAACAGTGATATGATCCAGCGGTCAATTTCAGGGCGTTTGCTGATCTCAATTTCGGCTTCGCTGTAAGTGAACTTATCAATGTTAGCGTACAGTGTGAAGAATGAATAGGTGTTATACAGTGTACCGAAAAACTTACGCCTAACTTCATCTATACCCTCTTCGTTAAATTTAAGGTTATCCCATGGCGATGCATTGCTGATCATATACCAGCGGGCAGCATCAGCGCCATATTTTTCGATGGTCTCGAACGGATCAACGGCATTGCCTAAGCGTTTAGACATTTTATTGCCGTTTTTATCAAGCACCAGGCCGTTTGATACTACGTTTTTGAACGCGATACCTTTATTGCCAACCTGTTCATTGATAGCTTCCACCTCGTCACTTGCTTCGCTCAACATTACGGCTATAGCGTGCAGGGTGAAGAACCAGCCGCGGGTTTGGTCAACGCCCTCGGCAATGAAATCTGCCGGGTACGCATTCTTAAATTCTTCCTGACCTTCAAACGGGAAATGCCATTGTGCGTAAGGCATAGCGCCCGAGTCAAACCAAACGTCGATCAGGTCGGGCTCGCGCAGCATTTTATTGCCGGTTGATGATACTAAAACAACATCATCAACATAAGGACGGTGCATGTCTTCCAACTTAAAACCCTCAGGCATGAAACCTGCTTTGATCGATTTTGCAATCTCTTCATTTAATTCGGCAATTGAACCAATGCAGATCTCTTCCGTTCCGTTTTCCTCGCGCCAGATAGGCAGCGGGGTGCCCCAGTAACGTGAACGTGAAAGGTTCCAGTCCACCAAATTTTCCAGCCAGTTACCAAAACGGCCTGTACCGGTTGATTCCGGTTTCCAGTTGATGGTTTTGTTCAGCTCCACCATTTTATCCTTAACCGCAGTGGTACGGATAAACCAGCTATCAAGCGGATAGTATAATATCGGCTCATCGCTGCGCCATGAGTGCGGGTAGCTGTGCTCGTATTTTTTTACGTCGAACGCGCGGTTCTCGGTTTTTAATTTGATAGAGATCAGTACGTCGGTCGGTTTAAAACCTTCTTCGGCACGCTCTGCGTCGGTATAATATTCTTCCTTAACGTAACGGCCGGCGTAATCGGTAACTTCATCAACAAAACGGCCTTGTTTGTTCACCAACGGAACATCTTTGCCGGTTTCGTCTTTCACCATTACCGATGGCACATTGTTTTCTTTACAGGCCCTGAAGTCATCCGCACCAAAAACAGATGCGGTGTGTACTATACCGGTACCGTCTTCCGTGGTAACAAAGTCGGCAGGAATAACACGGAACGCATTTTTTTCCAGGTCCTCGTTGGTTACATAAGGCATCAGCTGCTCGTAGTGGATGCCCACCAATTGACTACCTTTTACTTCTGCCTCTATTTTCCATGGAATGATCTTGTCGCCGCCTTTGTAATCAGCGAACGAAGCATTCTCACCTTCGGCTTTGAAATATTTTTTAACGAGGTCTTTAGCCAGCACTACACAAACCGGTAGGTAGGTGTAAGGGTTAAAGGTGCTGATTTTAACGTAGGTAATGCCTTCGCCAACGGCGAGGGCGCAGTTTGATGGTAAAGTCCATGGGGTAGTTGTCCAGGCGAGGATAAATACTTCCGTATCTATTCCGTTGAACAAAAACTCCGAATCGCCGTCGCGTTTAACTTTAAACTGCGCGGTGATGGTGGTATCCTTCACCATTTTGTAGGTGCCAGGCTGGTTAAGCTCATGTGAGCTTAGGCCGGTACCAGATTTTGGAGAGTATGGCTGTACGGTGTAACCTTTATACAGCAGATCTTTATTGTGCAGCTGTTTAAGGATCCACCAAAGGCTTTCAATGTATTCGTTTTTGTAAGTGATGTACGGATCATTCAGGTCAACCCAGTAACCCATTTTCTCGGTCAGGTCGTTCCAAACATCGGTATAACGCATCACCTCCTTGCGGCAGGCATCGTTATAATCCTTTACGCTTATTTTTTTGCCGATATCATCTTTGGTGATGCCCAGGGCTTTTTCAACGGCAAGCTCAATAGGCAAACCATGGGTATCCCAACCGCCTTTACGTTTTACCTGGTAGCCTTTAAGGGTTTTGTAGCGACAAAAAATATCTTTAATTGAGCGCGCCATTACGTGGTGAATACCAGGCATGCCGTTAGCGCTCGGCGGCCCTTCATAAAAAGTATAAGGGTTACCCGCCGGACGGCTGGTAATGCTTTTTTCGAAAATATTTTTCTGTTTCCAGAAATCCAGTATCTCTTTGCCGGTTTGCGATAAATTTAACTGCTTATATTCCTTGTACATCTATAATTTCACCTCTTTTTTAGGAGGTTGCAAAAATACAGAAATTAAAAATGATTTTTTTAATTTACGCCGATGAAAAATAAAGCAAAACGCTCTGTTTATCTTTTATTAATAGGTATTATCCTGTTTTCGGCAGGGATGGCCATTCCCAGTGGTCCCGGCGAAAAATGGGACGATTACGCGCGCGGTGCAGGAGCAGGGTTATTTATTGCCGGTTTTATCGGCCTGGTGACCTGGCTTATCGATGTGGTGAAGGAAAATAGGTAAGCCTTAAGCCCTGAGTTGTTAGTCGTAAGTTCAAAGCCGGATAGGTATTACAGCATTGCTCAACCGGAGTCGCACCGTATTTTAAATCATAAATCACTGATCTCAAGGGTGGCAGTTGCAAATAAATACTTTCGACTAAATACTTTCAACTTAGACTTTTTCATATACTAAAGCTTTAGTTGATGCGTTATTGATAAGACTAAAAAATAAAAGCCTCCTTGCACTCGCTGCTTGGAGGCTTTAAACCTAAACCTTATCACAAATCAAGGTGGTAACCTTGTATTGAAATAGCTACAAATCTAATACATGGATTGCTAAAATCAAAAAAAACCGACGAATAGATTAAATGAATCGACAGATTATTAAAAACTATCGTTTTTTGTTTAAATTTTTCTAAAAAATTAAAAATATTGCGGGCGTGTGCTTGTTTTTCCAAAATAAAACAGGTCGTCAGGGAAATGAAATTCGCCGTAGCTTTTCGGATGAATACAGTAGGTTTGGCCGGTCATTTTAATCCGGAAAATGCGGCGTTTAAATGGCGAAATGTAGGCCTGTTCGTTAATTGTTTGCTCAGGCAGCTTTCTTTCAAAACCAATAACTTTTTGAGATCAGGGTGTTCTGTGTCATTACATAGCCTTGCCAGGTCATCCAATAAATAACCGAAAGCCCTTACTTCAAGCCGTTCAAGTTTGCCGGCTACTGTTGTATTGGCCGTATCATAAAAACAGGCAGCTCCAAAATCGCTGAACAGTGTATTGGCTTCATCATCAATCAAAATATTATGTGCATACAGGTCGCTGTGCATAATCCCCTTGCAGTGCAGGTGCTCCGCCACGGATGCAATGGTACCTGCAATTTTTAATACATGTTCGGGTGTCAGAGTCAGATCAGGCTTAAAAACATCACGCGTGCAGCTAACAAGGCTGGGAGGCAGGCCGAGATTGTAAAAACTCCCTGGTATGAGCTTCATCACCAGCCCTTTTTTATTTTCGGGATGATTGGCGATTTGGCCTATTAATTCTACCAATCCCTCATGGTTGCCTGCGGTAATACAGGCGTTCATCTCATCTTCGGGCAGGCCATCGCTGGTAATTGCTCCTTTGAATATTTTAACCGCAACCTCAGTGGTTTCACCGGCATGCCGCCAGGTAGCTTTGGAGATAACACCGGATGCGCCTTCGCCAAGCAATTGGTTGATTTCCAATTCGCCGCTATCAATCGCTGTAAGTGAATGTACTGTTGGTTTATAGCTGAAAGGATTGCCCGAAAACGCCAGCCATGATAGTTTGGGCATAGATAAGAGCCATTCGGGAAATTCACTTAGCTGATTGGCGGAAATCCTGAGCAGCTCCAGGTTACGACAGCCTGCAAGTGTAGCCGGCAGTTTTGTTAGTCTGTTACCCGCAAGCATTAGTTTCTGCATCCTGCTGCAGTTGCCTATATGAGCGGGTAGCTCGGTAATCCTGTTGTTGGTAAGGATGAGCCAGCGAAGATTAGGATTAAGCGATGCTGGCGGCACCTTTTCTATTCGGTTCGATTTAAACCCTGCGATGTCCAAAAATGGGCAGTCGGACAATACTTCCGGCAAAACAGTGAATTGGTTTTCTGAACAGAAAAAGGTTTTCAGCTTTTGGAGGCGGCCAAAATCTGACGGTAATGCGTTCAGTTTATTGAATGAAAGATCAAGATATTCCAGTGTATCTGCCAGTTCAAAAATTTCAATAGGAAAGTGGGAAAGATTTTCTGATAGTTTAAGCGATACTGCTCCTTTTAATTCTCCGTTTTTTAACTGTTTTAACGTTTGCATAGGCTAAAGCAAAAGAACAAAAAATGCTTAACATTTTGGTTGTGCCTCATATATGATATGGTGGAATCGCGTTTAGATTTATTTAGCTTTTAAGATGATTTTTTATTTCTTAATCTACGTCATCTTTTTGTTTTTCAATTTCCTCCACTTTTGATGTATTAATGAGAGAGATAAATAATATCAATTTAAACATCGTCATCCATGGAACACAATATTACAATAATTAAGAAAGCAGCTATAAAATCGCATACGGGCTCGTTAAAGCTGATGTTTGCAATGGCAATTATCAGCTTAGTAAGTTTTACAAAGGGTTGGGCACAAACACAAGTGTCAACTTTACCCGCTCCCGGTACATCGGCAACAATTGGCCAAATAGACGGTATAACAATATCAACTGCAGTTCAATCACCCTCCAATCAGCAAACACCACTTCAGGTAATTTGTGTTTTTGAATACACAGAGGGCGATATTTTTAATTCACCGCCCGCATTGCCACGCAATCTTAACGGCCTTGTACATGTAGATGAGGCCTTAAAAGGGATACTCACCGAATTGCGTAAAAGCGGCAGGTTTGAAGGCCGGACCCTGGAAACAATGCTTATTACACCATCAGTTGGCAGCTTGCCTGCCGGAAAGTTGCTGATCATAGGGCTTGGCGACCGAAAGTCCTTTAATCCTGAACTAATGATCAGTGTTGGCCGTGTGGAAATGCGCGAAGCTTTAAGGCTGGGGGTAAGCAGTTATTCGCATGCCAGCGATTTAAAGGATGCTGGTATTGATTCGCCTACAGGCGTTGTTGCTGTCAACATTATTAAAGGCGCTATAAGCGCCTATGAAACCGAGGCTTTTTTGAAAGATCACTTGCTGAGTTCGGCTAAGCCTTTAACTCAAATAACATTACTTGCCGGGCCGGCATTTTTTCAAACCACGGCAGATGCGGTTAAAGCTTTTGTGGATAGTTTCAAGGGGGATTAACTCAAAGCGTATTGCGATAAAAATGAGTTTGAAAGACTTTAAAGGCTGATTTTAAATAAAAAGGCCCTGCAATTGCAAGGCCTTTTTGTGGGAACTACTGGGTTCGAACCAGTGACCCTCTGCTTGTAAGGCAGATGCTCTGAACCAGCTGAGCTAAGCTCCCTTTGTTTTTAATTTTACCATCGTTTTGGCAAAACCGAGCGGCGAAGTTAAATCACTTTGCCATATAATGCAAATACTTTCGTGAAGTATTTAGCGAAGAGCGCAAGTATAAAAAAGCCCAACATTACTGTCAGGCTTTTGGTGGGAGCTACTGGGTTCGAACCAGTGACCCTCTGCTTGTAAGGCAGATGCTCTGAACCAGCTGAGCTAAGCTCCCTTGCTTTTGGGACTGCAAATATAGGGCTTGATGTTTATTCTTCAAAAAATATTTTGCATTTTTTGTAATATATTGATTTTTAATGAGATGTATTTTAGTAATTTACTTCACATCCCTGTACTGGGCACGCGGACGGGGGTCTTCCGGGAGGATTTCCATTTCCGGAAATTCGATATAGTGGGCATACCATTGTATGGCGCCTACCAAATCCAGCGCGTCTTCGGCAGCTACACTAACCGTTTCAAAGGCGTAAAGCTTCTGATCGGCGTATCCATAAAGCTGGATCTCGTTATCATCCGGACTAAATTGTTCTTCATCAAGACAGTAAACTTTTACCTTGAGGCGTGTATCCCTGGAATGGATCACATCCCTACAGGGGTTTTGGGGATCGGTTGCCAGTAAATATACATTATAGTCCATAATCGGTTTAACAAAGTTTATATGGGATGGTTTCTTTATTAAGCATTTAATACTCAGAATTGTTTGATTTTTTAATCTGTTTCCCCGGGTGTGGAAATTGCACCCTCGTTTGGGGAAAAAATCTACAGTTTAATATTTAAGTAATATTAAAAAGCTGTTTTTAAGGTATATAGATGCATGTTTAACAATTGGCATTTCGTTTGAATAAATGTTATTACCCTTCTCAAAGGGTTGTTTTTCATAGGTAGATGTAGGGTCGAAATACTGCGAGAGTATTTCGACCTTTTTTATTATCCAATGTTTGGTGCCGGTTTCCTCTTTAAGCAGGTTTATGTAACCGGATAGGTCATCCAGTCTGGGTGATGATGGGTGAGGTAGTTTAGCCGATCGAGTTTTAACCTCTGGGAAAATTATACCACTATTTCCAGGAAAGTATTTACTCACTTTATATTCACTACGCCTTTGAAAATGCGTTCTGAGTACTGGAAAGGCATTTTGGCATTTGGCACCTGGTTTGAATTACAGTTAATACCCTTACTAAAAAGGGTTGTTTTTCATAGGTAGATGTAGGGCCGGACCAACTGCGAGAGTTGTCCGGCCTTTTTTTATTACGGCGTTATGTTGCCTGATAATTAAAATGTAGCCTGCCGAAATTAACCATTGGGAAATTAATTCCCGGTTTTGGGTGTCATTTCTACACATTGAGGTGCGGTTGTGTTTTAAAAAGCTGCCAATTAGGCATTTAAAGCCATTTTTAAACATTGGCATCAGGTTTGAATATAGTTTAATACCCTTCTCAAAGGGTTGTTTTTCATAGGTAGATGTAGGGCCGGAATAACTGCGAGAGTTGTCCGGCCTTTTTTATTTAGCGGAAATTTCAATCTCTCTCTGATCTGATTGCTTTTTAATTAAGAATATTTAATGACAGTAGCTTATAATCCCCGATTTTGGGATTGCTTTCCACACGGTGACAACTGTTAGCTCCAAAAAGCTTATTTATAGAAGTTTAAAGCGGTTTTATGATTTGGCACCCGGTTTGGATAAGTATTAACACCCTTCTCAAAGGGTTGTTTTCATAGGTAGATGTAGGGCCGAAAAACTGCGAGAGTGTTTCGGCCTTTTTTATTATTCTCAATTTTTTCTGAAGTTTTTTTAGCTGTAAATAGGGCCATGGGTTTTACCTGCAGTTAAACACTCCAATTAAGAGTAGATTAATTATCGTAAATTGAAATCTGTTGGATTATAACGGGCGTATATCCATCTACAAGATAACTAATTATAGCATTAAAAATCGAATTCTATGAAAACATCTGAACAGGAAAGCATAGGCGGAGCAAATATGGCCAGGAGGTCATTTTTACGCTATGCAGGGTTAGGCGTGGCATCAGCCGGACTCTTAGCTACAGCAGCTTGTCACAAAGACCATAAGGTAATTGTTGGCGGGGGCATTGATATCGGTGCCAAAGGCGATCTTGCGATCCTTAACTACGCTTACGCGCTTGAGCAACTGGAAGCTGCGTTTTATATCCAGGTAATTACCACCCCATATTCGGGGATGACCTCCGATGAAAGAGCGCTTTTAACAAGTATTCGTGATCATGAGATACTCCACCGTGAATTTTTCAAAGCTGCTTTAGGAGGTAATGCAATCCCTGCTCTTACCACCGATTTCAGCACTATCGATTTTACCAAAAAAGCAGCCGTACTTGGTGCTGCTAAAGCATTTGAAGATACCGGTGTTAAAGCTTATGATGGTGCAGGTTACCTGATTAAGGATGCCGGTTATTTAACCATTGCCGGTAAAATTGTATCGGTTGAGGCCAGGCACGCAGCATTGATCAGCAATATCCTGATGGCAGGGTCATTTGCTGCCGATGACCAGGTAGACAGCAACGGTTTGAATAAATCAGCTACCATTGCCGAGGTATTGCCTATCGCAAACACCTACCTCAAAACTAAAGTGAGTGCATCCAATTACAGTTACACAGCTTAAACCCACATCGCCATGAATTTATTTAATATAATAGACGAAATAGAAAAATTTGATCCCGAACTGAACGACAGGCTTAATCCGCGTCGTGCAGCTATCAAAAATATAACCAGCTTCGGTTCAAAAGTGGCTATGGCTGCTGTGCCGTTTGCCATGGGTACCATGCTCAAAAAGGCGTACGGGGCTGCTGCTGCTCCAACAGTGATTGAGGTTTTAAATTATGCTTTAACACTTGAATATCTTGAGTCGTCATTTTATAATACAGGTGCTGCCTCAGCAGGTTTGATCCCTGCTGCAGGCGCCTCTTATATCAACACAGTAAAAGACGACGAAAACCAACATGTGGCCTTCCTGAAATCAGCCATTACAGCTTCGGGCGGTACGCCGGTTACTTCGCCCAAGTTTGATTTTACAGCAGGCGGCGGCACAGGTAACGGGCCCTTTAAAGGTTTGTTCGGAAATTACAACTTGTTTTTGAAGGTGGCGCTGGCTTTTGAAGATACGGGTGTACGTGCTTATAAAGGCCAGGCACCTAACTTGCTGGGCAATAAAGATATTTTGACCGCGGCTTTATCAATCCATGCGGTTGAAGCCCGCCACGCATCGGCTATCCGACAGTTGCTGGGTGTTTCCCCGTGGATTACCAGTACCGCTACTTTGGGTAATGATACCGGTGTGACGCAGGTTAACGGAAATTACGATGGCGAACAAAACGTTACCCAGGGTGGTGTTAACGTTACCACATTACCTGGTTTATCAAGCTCTTCAACTTCTGTTGAGGTGGCTACCGCAGCTTTTGATGAGCCATTATCTATGGACCAGGTGTTGGCTTTATTAGTAGGTACTTTTATCTACACCTAAATAAAGTTGTTAATTGAGTTAAAAAAAAGACCGGTTGCTTATAGCGCCGGTCTTTTTTTATAGGTTCAATTGAACTATTTATTCAATGCCTGCCTGCCAAATTTAATGAGGTCATTTGCCCTGATATAGCCTACGGTTCCTGATACGGGTTTGCCTTTGCTGGTAAATATAATCATGGTAGGGTAGGCCTGCAGTCCCCATTCGGCAGCCAGGGCAGGGCCTTGTCCTTTTTCCATGTCGATAGCTACATTTACAAAATTATCGTTGTAAAAATCGGCTACTTTGTTGTTTTTAAATGTGGTAGCCTTGAGCATTTTGCAGGGACCACACCAAGTGGCATAAGCATCAACAAAAATATATTTGTTTTGACGGGCAGCCTGTTTTAGAGCTTCGGTCCAGGAGTTTTCAATAAAGTTGATTTGGGTTGATGATTTGCTGGTGGTTTCCTGGGCTTTTGCAGCTGAGCTGGACACAAGGGCAATTAAGGTGATAAAATAACTTATATGTAGGAGGTTTTTCATTTTAATAGATTGATTGGTAATAAAACAGCACGTATATAATGCTTTATACGTGCTGTTTATTGTAGCGGTTATAATTTAATTGTTTTAGGGGCGGTGTTGCTGTTGCTGCTGCTGTTGGCGTTGAGCTTGTTGCTGCTGACGTTGCTGTTCCTGCTGTTGCTGGCGCTGAGCTTGTTGCTGCTGACGTTGCTGTTCCTGCTGTTGTTGGCGCTGAGCTTGTTGCTGCTGACGTTGCTGTTCCTGCTGTTGTTGGCGCTGAGCTTGTTGCTGCTGACGTTGCTGTTCCTGCTGTTGTTGGCGCTGAGCTTGTTGCTGCTGACGTTGCTGTTCCTGCTGTTGTTGGCGCTGAGCTTGTTGCTGCTGACGTTGCTGTTCCTGCTGTTGTTGGCGCTGAGCTTGTTGCTGCTGACGTTGCTGTTCCATCTGTTGTTGGCGCTGAGCTTGTTGCTGCTGACGTTGCTGTTCCATCTGTTGTTGGCGCTGAGCTTGCTGTTGCTGACGTTGCTGTTCCTGCTGTTGTTGGCGCTGAGCTTGCTGTTGCTGACGTTGCTGTTCCTGCTGTTGTTGGCGCTGAGCTTGCTGTTGCTGACGTTGCTGTTCTTGCTGTTGTTGGCGCTGAGCTTGCTGTTGCTGACGTTGCTGTTCCTGTTGGTTTTGAGGCCGTTGCTGCTCACGTTGTTGTTCCTGTTGCTGTTGGCGCTGAGCTTGTTGTTGCTGCCTTTGCACTTGCTGTTCCTGTTGGTTTTGAGGCCGTTGCTGCAGTTGCTGTTGACGCTGTGCCTGCTGTTGTTGCTGGCGTTGTTGTGCTTGTTGCTGACGCTGTGCCTGCTGGTTGTCGCCTACCGGCCTTACATTGGGTTGATTAGGGCGAGCGTTAGCACCGGGATTTGGCCGGGTAGCGGGCCTTTCATGATTCACCTGTACTACCTTGTTGTCTGGTTGTGTATTTCGGGCCACTTCCTTTAAGCGGGCAGCGTTGTTCCGGTTGATGCCAGCGTTACCGGCTCGCCTGTTGGCTATGCCATCATTAGGGTTTTGCTGCCTGTAAGCTGCCGCGTTCACAACTCTTGCCGGGCGTGCATCGGGTGCTTTCCTTACCTCAGGACGATAAATGTTTACTGTATTATTAACTATTCTACCGCCGCCGTTTGGCCGGTTAACATTATTAATGTTGTAAACACGAACGTTACGGTTGTTGGTAACCTGCCTGATCTCGTTAATTCGTGGGCCGGCTATATAAGTGCGGTTGTTATTAACATAAGTGTTGTTAATAATGGTTGTTTGATGAATAATGTTCACCACACGTGTTGGCGGTACATAATAGTTGTAAATGTTTGGCCTGGTAATATAAGCCTGTGGCGCACAAACCCAGTAATAATCCGGCACACGGTAACTGTTGCCCAATGATATGCTGATACTGATGCCCGGTTGTAAAGGCGCCCAGCCGTAATAACCGCCGCCATGCCTCCAGCTAACCCATGCCGGTGCCCATTCGTGGCCCGGAATCCATTCCCAGCCGTAATAATCATCATAACGCCAGCGGCCATAATGAAACGGGGCCCAGCCCCATTCATAATCGGATACCCAGGTATTGCCATAGTCGGTTACAACCCAGTGGCCCCGCGTAGCATATGGTCTGAAATCGTCACCGGCGTCCGGGATCCAAACGTTGCCGTATTGCGGGTCGTTAACCCAGGTACCGTATGGGTCAAGTTCGTCGTAAAACTCCTGGTCGGATACATAGCCTCCTTCCTGGGCTTTGCTCATGTTTGGTGCGGCAAGCATTATTAAAAATGCTATTAAGCTGATACCGCATATTTTATTAATAAATTTCATAATAACGTATGTTTAAGATGGCCTGTCACGTGGTGTTGCTGAATGTATGACAAGCAGAAGTATAAAACGTTTAAAGCAAAAATTGTTTTGAAGAGTTAATGCGAACAGGCTCAGCGTAATTATGGGGATAAAATTTTATCACTATCTTGTGTTCCTCGCTTAAAAATTAAATAATTTTGCTACCTGTTTTATAAACTATAACTATGAGCACAGTAAACATTCCACGCCTGGACCTGAATACCTATATAAACGGCAGTGCCGAAGAACGCAAGCAATTTTCGAACGATATCGGCAAGGCTTTTAACCAAACCGGCTTTGTTACCATCACTAATCACGGCCTCAGTAAAGAATTGATAGATAGGCTTTACGATCAGGTTAAAACGCTGTTTGCCCTGCCCGATGCAATAAAACAGCAATATGAAATTCCCGGTTTGGCTGGCCAGCGTGGGTACACCGGAAAGGGCAAGGAAACAGCAAAGGGCTTTAAAACCCCCGACCTGAAAGAGTTTTGGCAGATTGGCCAAACCGTAACTGACGATGAGACGCTGAAAGCACAGTACCCGGATAATGTAACCGTTAACGAGCTGCCTGAATTTAACCCAACCACCATCGAAGTTTACAAAAAGCTTGAGACAGCCGGTAAACATCTGCTCCGCGCAATTGCCGTTTACCTCGAATTGCCCGAAAACTATTTTGATGATAAAGTCCATAACGGTAATTCCATACTTCGTACCCTGCATTATTTTCCGATAACCGAGCCTGAATCGGTGCCTGATGATGCTGTACGTGCCGGAGCCCACGAAGATATTAACCTGATCACCCTGTTAATAGGAGCCAGCGCCGATGGTCTTGAACTGTTAACCCGCGATAATACCTGGTTCCCGGTTAAAGCTTACGGCGAAGACCTGGTAGTTAACGTTGGCGACATGCTGCAGCGCTTAACTAACAATAAACTGAAATCAACCACTCACCGTGTGGTGAACCCGCCGCGTGAGTTGATGAAGTTTTCACGTTTCTCGGTACCGTTTTTCCTGCACCCAAAATCAGGTATGGATTTGACCAGTCTTGATTCATGTATTGATGAGCAGCATCCTAAGCTGTATACTGATATCACTGCTGGTGAGTATTTGGATGAGCGCTTGAGAGAGATTGGTTTGAAGATGTAAGATATTACAAGCCCTTTCAGTTTTGAGAGGGCTTTTTTTGTAACAGATTATTTTATCCGCCGCCCGCCATTTTATGACAGGAGATAACCCTCACCATTCATTTAGTGAAGATTTTTGTATCTACCTTGAATACCATCTGTCAAAGACATTCAAAAATTTTGAAGATGATGAATTAAGACGTTTTTGGTGCGATGGAGTGTCAATGCCGGCAAATGAAAAGCAGCTAACGGCTAAAAGCGTTAACGATACCCGTAAAATCGTAACCAAAGCATGGATTGGGGAAGACGGGCAGGGAGAATACGAGATGACAATAAGTTTAGGCCCGAAAGCACTTAGCAGATATACGCGGGGATTGGATTTAAAAGGATGTGTTCCATCTGAGAATTTTTTAGATTGGATTACGCTTGCAAGGGTTGAAAAGAAAATTGAGTTACGTCTGAAATAAGCTCTGCCCAAACCATTGCTAATTCATAATCTTTTGGTACATTGAAACACTAAACCTTAAATCGCTAAATGATACAACAACTGGAAAACGATGAACGGAAGGTAATAATTAACAGTCTTTTAGTTGTTATATCACTCCATGTATGCTGGTCGTTAAGTTCAATACTGTTGCGCGGCTTACCAATAGCCGAAAGGATGTTGATAACCAGAATAACGTTTTGGGTTTATTGTGGTGTTGTTTATCTGTACGCCCGTGAGGTTGAAAAACGGCCTTTTTTGTTGTGGAAAGAAGAAAGATATCCGTTTAGGTTTTATATAATATCTGTCATCGTTATAGTGGTAGTCATTGTAGCTGCAACTGTTTTGCTGTGGCTTCCTTTAAAAGCGGTGGGGTTTAAAACCAGTGCTTTAGCAGCTCAGTTTTTGCAGATGGCAGTACCGTTGAAGATTTTCGCCCTGATCACTGCCGGTGTTTTGGAAGAATTAATTTTTAGGGGTTATATTCAAAGCCGGTTACAACTTCTTTTTGATCACTGGCATTTCCCAGTTCTTATATCGGCACTTTGTTTTGCCTTAGTCCACGCTGGGTATGGCACCCTTATTAATATGCTTGTGCCATTTGTTATTGGGCTGATTTTTGGGTACCACTATTATAAGTACCGCAATATTAAAGTTTTGATCATTTGTCATTTATTGATCGATATTAATGCTTTGTTTCATTCAATCCCTAAGCATTAACATATTTTAATCAGCCAGCACGGCTTTTCCTTCAACGGCTTCACCGGATGCCTGTCTTCTTTTATACAATACAAACAATGCAGTAGCCAATACCCCAATAATTCCCTCGATACAAACAGCCCTGCGTGGACCGAGCTCGTTGGCTAACCAACCGGCCATCAAACTTCCCACCGGGATCATGCCCTGGTAAGCCATTACATAATAGCTGATAGCCCTTGCCCGCATGGCCGGGATAGCATGGGTTTGGATATAAGTATTAATGGCCGATGTTTGCGCCATCATACCAACGCCTGTAAATACCATAAATATTAAAGCAAAAGGTAGTTTGCCAGCATAGGCCACCATCAGCACGCTTATACCAAAAATGAGACTTGCTATTGACATGATCTTTACCAGGTTTTTATTACTCTTCAGGTTAGCCAGATATACAGCACTAATTACTGAGCCTAAACCAGCTGCGCTCTCAAACCAGCTGAAGGTTTTTGCATCGCCATTAAAAAGATCTTTGGCGAAGATGGGCATCAGTGTATTAAATGGTATCACAAACAGGCTGCTTGCGGTAAGCATCAGGATCATGCTGCTCAGGTCGCTGTCGCCGGACACGTATCTGAAACCTTCCTGTAATTCTGTCCAGATACTTTTTTCTGAACGGACAGGCACTATGGTGTTTAGCTTCATCATGAATAAACAGGCAAGTACCGGGATATAACTTAAAAAGTTACCGAAGAAACAAACATCCTCACCAAAAGCACTCAGTACAATACCTGCAATGGCCGGGCCTGCAATACGCGCCAGGTTGGTCATGGTTGAGTTTAAAGCGATGGCATTTGGCAGATCGGCCTTGTCATCAACCATATCCACCATTAATGATTGGCGACAGGTAACATCAAAGGCATTGACAATACCCTGCAACAGGCTAAGACCGATAATAGCCGGGATGTTATAGATCTTGAAAAAGATCATAAAAGCAAAAGCGCCCGCCTGCAGCATGGATACCACCTGGGTAATAACCAAAATACGGTAACGGTTATGCCTGTCGACAATACTGCCCGCGTATGGGGCCAATATTAATGATGGGATCAGGCTTACAAAGCTTACTATACCTAATAAAAGTGCTGAACCTGTAAGGCGGTAAACCAGCCAGCTTACGGCTGTTTTTTGCATCCACGTGCCAATGAGGGATATTGACTGACCGTAAAAAAACAGCTTAAAATTACGGTACTTTAAAGAGCGAAACACATTCATTTGTTCAATTCATAACAAAAGCAATTTCAGGGGAGTACTTAATACAAGACTATTGAATTGTTTTATGCTGCAAATATCGCGCATATCAATACATTTGTAAAATAGATTGTTTTAATAGAATTGATAGATAAAAACGATTGATTATGGAATTGCGTCAATTGCAGTACTTTGTTAAAGCTGCCGAAACCGTGAATTTTACCGAGGCTGCAGCCGCTGTGTTTATTACACAAAGCACGCTATCGCAGCAAATCAAGCAGCTTGAAGAGGAGCTGGGCATGCTTTTGTTCGACAGGATAGGCAAGCATGTACGGATCACTGAGGCTGGTCATATATTTTTAACTCATGCCCGCAAGATTCTTAACGATGTGCAGCGGAGCAAGCAGGCCATCAGTGAATTGCAAAATGCTACCATCGGCGAGCTTAACCTTGGCGTTTCGTACGCTTTTACTTCTTTGCTGTTACCTGCATTGGCACCCTTCAGTACTAAATATCCCGGTATCAAGATCTTTATCACTTATGGCAGCCCCGAAGAATTGGAAAAGAAACTGCGCCTTGCCGAGCTGGATATGATCCTCGCTTTCCACAATGAAAGTGATGACGAAGACCTGGAAATGCAGGAATTGTTTAGCTCGAGCGTGGTAATGGTGGTTTCAAAAAATAATCCGCTGGCGCAACTCAAAAAAGTAAGTCTGGAAGAATTGGCTAAGCTTGACCTCATTTTACCGGGCAAAGGCTTCAGCTCGCGCGATTTTATTAATGATTTGTTTAACCGTAAAAAGATAGTGCCCAATATTAAAATCGAGCTCAATGATGTGCATTCATTACTGGCCCTGGTTGAGAACGGCCATTGGGCAACTATCCTGAATGAAAAAGCAATAATAGGCTGGAATAAAGTTATCGCCATACCCATCGAATCAAAAGATATCAAACGGCAATCATACATACTATGGCAAAAAGGTGTTTACCGCAAACGCGCGGCTATTTTATTTATTGAGGAATTGATGCGGGTGATGGAGAGTGTGTAGTGAATATTTACACATGATATATCTTTAACGGGCTATAAGCGATATAATAATCTGTTTATATTTGAGTTATAATCCGATATAAACCTTATCTATGAGCCTTAAATCAATTTTTTACCAGATATTACTATCTGTAATATGTGTTCAGCTCTTTGCCGCGTTTCGGCCTGATCAGCACAAATCAATTCATAGTCAAGCAACGGAAAACGGCTCTAAAGCAACGATTGTATTCCGGCTTAAAGCCCATGAGCAGTTCAGGCTCGAGTATATGAACGCTTTTTTGGAAGCAAAGCAACTCAAATTTATCAATCCCGGGGAAAAGGATACTGTAATTATACGTAATGTAACAACAGATATTCCTGTTGCCTTAACAATGACTTTTTTTGAGTTTGGAAAAGATAAAAGCACGAAAGAAAGAAAGTTTTCAGTACTTGCATCGCCTGGAGATACATTGAATTTATCATTAACAAGCCAGGGATTTCTGAATACAGAAAGATTAAAAAAAGGAATTGTATTATCCAACGATTCTATTTCATATTATACCAACTATACTACTGCGCCCGGCGGCAAAGCAGTATCCTCCAAGAATGAACTTTGGAAATCTTTTTATACAGAATTTAATAGAAAATTTCGAGAAGAAACGGATAGGATCAATGGCCTTTTGGCTAATTTTCAAATAGATTCATCAGCATTTGAGCAACTGACAATCAACTGTAAACTTCATTATTACAAACGGTTGTTTAATTGGCTTTATGAGGGTAATGGCCAATACTTTGAGCCTGCTTTACCTGTACTTTCAAAGTTGAGTGAGGATATCGAGCATGTTTTAAATAGCCCACACCTATTTTTGGCCGAAGATTTATTGAGTGTGATTGACGGCTACGTCAGGCTCAAAATCATTAACAAAGGTGAGGACTATGTTAATGGCATTACTATATATAAAGAAGCATCGGCAGCTAATTTGGGCAGGTTTAAAGCCAGCTATCTTATTATTTGTTTAACTCATTCGCCGGTAAAAAAAGGGGCTGAATTTGGCGAAATAATAAAGGACTACAAGAGAAAGATGGTTAATACAGCCTATTTGATACATCTCGATAGCATTATGAGAAACATGCTGGATGGCAAGCAGATTATATCAAGCGATATGTTAATTAGTTTAAACGGAAAAAAAGTATCATTGAATCATCTGCTTAAATCGAAGAAACAGTTTTACATATTGGATTTTTGGGCAAGCTGGTGTTCGCCCTGCAGGGCTCAGTTGCCGGTGATAGATAGTTTAAGATCTGCATTGAGAAAAAATGCTGTGGAGGTAATTTCGATTAATCTCGATCAAAAAGAAGCATCCTGGAAAACCGCATCCCTGGCCGAAAAAAAACATCTTGGAATAAACAATTATCACCTTGGTGCGGCAACTAAATCAGCTATTGTGCGCCAGTTAAATATATCATCTATTCCGCGATATGTGATTTTGGATAACTTAAAAATAATATCATCAAACTTTTATCAACCCACAGAGCCCGGTTTTATTGATGAGTTGAAAAACTTAATAATGGGAAGTAGATAATATGACTATTGAAAATGTGCAGAAAAATTTTCAATCACTTTTCTTGGTAAAAAATACCCCAAGTACACCGCCCAGTATCGCCTCAAAATAGGGCAATATCTTGCTGGTTTGTTCAAAGGAATCTTTGGCATATTGCTGACCGTGCTGAAATTGATCTTTAGGGATCATAACCAAAACCACCAGCAGGAAACCTATATAAAAAATGCTTACCAACAATGATAGCCTGTAAAAGAAAATATCTATTTGTGCATTGTCGTATTTGTTTTCCTGACTATAAGCCACTATAAAACCTGTTGTAATGAGAGTGAGGTAGGGGACAAGATGCTGTAATAACCATGATGCGATATCTGTAATGGTCTCTTTACCTGTCATCTGCCATAAAATTACGTAAATCAAAAGCAATGCGGATGAACAAAACCAAACTGTTGTTAGCTTTTTCTGGGCTTTATATTTAATGATCGAGGCCATAATCAGGGTTGTAAGCTTTGGGCTATATGTGATTTTTGGAGATGGGTTTGAGCATTGAACCGGGGTGATAACAAAGGTGACAAATGCGTGTTGGCCTCCTCGGATTTAAATTCATAAACAATTACGGTGCAATTATATCCCGGCTTAAAAGGTTTCTTTTTAATGGCATCCGGTAAAACATTGGCTGCCATACGGATCCATTCCAGTGCATTGCCTGCAGTTACAGGGGTGTTAGTTGCATTAAATGGCACATCCGTTACCAAAAAAGCGAAAACCCTGAAATATCCTTTACGGGGAGCAAAAAAATCTAACAGGCTCATACTTTGGTACCGCCCTTCAGAAAAACGGTCACTGCCGCTAACGGAAGTAGCATCGTCATTAATTTCTTCTACTTTGGTAACTACTACAAAGCCATCAGGAATAGCGTAGTACCCAACGTCACCATAATTGCAATTTGATGAAGTAATGGCCCTATAGATGATATTGCTTGCATCGCCTAATAACTGGCAGCTGCTAAAAATCGCATCGTCAAGTACCGCGTAAGTGTAACCTATAGGCGGAGGAAAAGGGAAAGACTTAATAGGGGCAACTGCTTTATCAAAAGCCACCATCAGGGTATCCTGCGATAACGCCTGGAAATTTTGTTTCTGATCGGTAGTGAGCAGTTGACTGGCTTTTTGCCGGGTTTCAGTCTGTAATATCATTAAACTGCGTTCAGATACAACAGGCGACATCCGTCTTAGGTCGTTTGCTTTTATTTTATAAGCTCTTAATAATGAATCAAGCCTCCTTTGCTGTTCTGTTGAAAACGCATAACGGGTGGGCATACGGCGCATAATAACCTGAGGAGTAGATTGCGGCCTGGGGCGGCTGATTATTTGTGCAAAGGCCAGGTTGCTCATGATACATAAATACCAAAGCAATGCACTTTTAAAGAGGTTCATACCAATTACTTTAAGGTTAAACTATTTGATAGAAACTAATGGTGCCGTTGTAACATATAAGGCAAAAGCTTTATTCAAAAGGCTGCCTGTAGCATATGTTCCAAATATAAACGATGGTATTTTAAATAACGTGAGTAGTTTTACTCAATATGGTAAATGTGAATGCGTAATTTTACCTGAATCAGCTGGTTGATGATCAGTGTGTTAGGTGGCTGGTTACTTCTTCATCTCTTCCCGTATAGCCCTCAAAAACTCATTAGGGTGTTTGGAGCCGATGATATAAAGCAGTCCGTCACGATCTGTAAGATGAATAGCTTCGTTGCCGGAAGTAAAAAAACGAATGGTACCTTTGGTATGCAGGTTATAAACAGGATTGTTAAAAAGATAACGGCTATAGGTACCTTTTTCGGCTTTAACAATACTGTTCAAATCTATTTTTACCAGCTTGGTTGTCCACAAACCGTCAAGCATAACGCTTTTGTTTTCTACACGGGTACGGAAATGCAGCAGGAATCCCAGGATAATGGAAATAATGATGATGGAAAAGCCCACTACAACCAGCAAATCGCCGTTGCGTTCGCGTTCGTCGGTGAAAAAGTAGGCTGCAAAACAGAACATAGCTAAAACCAGGCGTATGGTTAGCGGTATAAATTCCCGGCCAAGGTATTGTTTTTCGGTAAAAACGGATTTATCGCTCATGTTAGTTTAAACAGTTCGAAGATAGTAACTTTTTTAGTGTTATCACTCACTTTATACCTTTCGTCGGGGCGATAGCCGCCAACCCACATAATTTCGCCATTGCCATTTATCAGGATTGGGATTTCTTCCTTTTGGTGCAGCGGCACTTTTTGATTAATAAAAAAATCGCTCAGTTTTTTTTTGCCCTTCATCCCCAAAGGGAAAAAATGATCGCCCTCGTGCCAGGTACGCATTTTTAACGGATAAACTAACTTATCAGCATCAATGGATACTGCGAACGGATTATCTTTTATAATCAGCGGACTATCATCATGCAACAGGTTAAGCTTATAAACGCCAAAATTTGCCTCGTGGTCTGTAGCATTGATAATAACTTCGGACAGGTGGGTCGCTGTTTTTTGTTTGAGAATGATATTTTCCCTGTCGAGCAATAAGGTATGTGTTCCGGACTCAAATACCCGGCCCGGGTGTTTATCAAGTGAGGCAATGAGATCGTCGATGGTAGTTTCATTAAAACCGTATTCATCCAGCAGTTTAAAAAGAAGCAGCCGTTTGGGGTTTAGGTTTTTTACTTTGGTAATGGGCAGGTATGTGAGGTCATTATGTATCTGCGGCAACGTTTGCCTTAATTCATCAAGCTTAAGTTCAAGCAATAGTTCCAGGTCACGGAAATGGAGCAGGTTGTTTTCAAATGTTTTTTCCAGCGAGGGGTTCAGTTCCTTCAGCTTAGGTACTACTTCAAGCCGGATCTTATTACGGGCATATTTTGCTGATGCGTTAGAGCTGTCCTCCACAAAAGTTAAACCTTCGGTTGTAACAATGGTCTGTATTTCTGTACGGCTGAGGAATAGCAACGGGCGTACCAACTTGCCGTTTTTAGGTAAAATCCCATGCAAACCGGCAATTCCGGTGCCGCGGGTAAGGTTTAACAATATTGTTTCGATAGTATCGTTTTGGTGGTGAGCAAGCGCAACAACCTCATAACCTGATTGCTGACCGATGGTATCAAACCATTGATAACGCAAATCGCGGGCTGCCATTTGTATGGATACCTTGTTGTCTGCGGCGTATTGTTCTGTATCAAAATTAACCGTGTGGAAAGGTACGCCGAGGGTAGTGGCGAGGTTACGGCAAAAAGCCTGATCGCGCAAGGCTTCATCACCGCGCAGCTGAAAGTTACAATGGGCAATGCCGAAATCATATCCCGCGGCTTTAAGCAGGTGTACCATTAAAACCGAATCGATGCCGCCGCTTACAGCTGCCAGTATTTTGGTAGATGGCGTAAATAAGCTGTTTTGTTCAATAAAATTAACAAACTGATTGACTGGTAGCATTCATCAAAATTATTAATTTAATAACCCCAACAAAAAACTAATTTTGCCATTGTGAGGAAATACGTTTTATGCTTTTTGTTTTTGGCGATGGCAACTGCAGCTATAGCTCAAAAAAAATCAATTGTAAACCTGATACAATCTGAACGAAGCACCGGCGGAAAAACGGCCAGTGGCAGACAGCTGATTAAGGTATACAAAGGTGTGTTTAAGCAGGATTACTCCATCCTCCGATCAGACAGCGCTTACTTTTACCCTAACGAAAACGCATTTGACGCTTTTGGCAATGTAAATATAAACCAGGGCGATACGCTGAATATATTTTCGGATAAACTGAACTATAACGGCAACACCAAAACAGCCATCCTCACCGATAACGTTAAAATGGTTGACCGTGATGCCACGCTAACCACTAACTATCTTACCTATAATACAGCCAGCCGCATAGGCACTTATACAGGCGGCGGAAAGCTGGTGAATAAGGATAATGTGCTTACCAGTAAAAACGGTTACTATTTTGCCTTCAGCCGCGACTCATATTTCAGGTACGATGTGGTGCTCACCACACCCGATGCTTTGATAAAAAACGATACCCTTAAGTATAACACAGGTACGCGTATTGCCTATTTTTTCGGCCCAACTAACATTTACGGCACCAAGGATAAAGATACCCTGTATACCGAGAACGGTTTGTATAACACCGTTACCGAGCAGGCATATTTTGGTAAAAAAAACTCATACAGGCAAGGTACCAAATCATTAAAAGGGGACAGCCTTTTTTACGATAAGCTAAAAGGATATGGCCGCGCGGTAAAGAACATCACCTTCGAAGACAAGGAACAAAAAGTAACCATTAAAGGCGACCTGGGTACTTATTACAGGGCCGAAGAAAAAACTGTTGTTACCGAAAATGCTTATGTGGTACTGATCTCCGAGCAAAAGGACACCAGTAAAACCGATACCACAGCTAAGCAATTACCCGCTGCAAATAAGAATGCCAAAGCGGCGGCCAAAAAAGTAACTGACCTTACTAAAATTGCTAATGCTATAAAACCTGATAGCAACCGCAAGGCCCCGGCCAATACTATTCCCGTTAAACAGCCTTTTACCATAGGTAAAAAGGATAGTGCCAATGTTGATATGGCGACTGCGCTGGTACAGGGTGCTTTAAAAAATAATAAAGATGCTAATGCCGATGCTTTGATAAAAGCGGCAACACAGGCCAAAAAAGGGAACGAAAAGCTGATCGATTCGGCACTGAAGGCGGCGGCCCCAGCATTAAAAAACAATAAAGATAAAGCGAATATAAAAAACATAGGCAGCCTGGCCGGGGTGGCCGATGCTATTAAGCCTGGGGTTGCTAAAGTAGCAGGAAAGCTTGTCCCCGTACAAACAACTGTGGCGCCAAAGGATACCAGCCACATCAAACGCGATTCGATATATATGACTGCTGATACGATCGAAACGCAGATCATGACCTATAAAAACCAGAAAATTTACCAGGAACGCCAGCGTACTTTACGCGATACTACGTTGAAGCAGCGTAAACTGGCGGCTGATAAAAAATCGTCGAAGTTTCTTACTACTTATTATATAAAGGTACCTAAAGACACCAGTTACTTTCACCGCGATTTTTTTGGAAAGCCTAAACCGGTAAATGATTCATTACAAAGGAAAAAGGACGCACTCGCTGCCGCTAAAAAAGCAAAGCAGGATAGTATATACCGTGAACAAATGCAACGGGACCCGGTTTTTAAACAATACCCGGTTAATTTGAAAGATACGGCACGCGTGCGGATGCTTATTGGCCATCACCACGTTAAGATCTTTAAATCTGATCTGCAGGCTAAATCTGATTCGGTATTTTACAGCAACAGCGACTCAACCATGCGCATGTATGTGAACCCAATTATCTGGACACAGGGCTCACAACTGAGCGGGGATACCGTATATATGCAAATGCGCCATAAAAAGCTGGATAATATCGAACTGTTCCCATCGGCTTTCATCGTAAATATTGAAAAGGATGATTCAACGCATTTTAACCAGGTATCGGGTAAAAAAATGCGGGGATATTTTAAGGATGATAAGCTTGACCAGATGTATACGTTTGGCAATGCCGAAACCATATATTTTCAACGCGACAGCGGCAAGGTTTCGGGCATGCAGCGGTCATTAAGCAGCCGCATCCGTACTGTTTTTAAAAAGAACCAGGCTACGGATATTTACTTTTTAACCAAGCCCGAAAACAGGTATATCCCTATTGATAAAGTAAAGGAAGACGATAAGATATTGAAAGGCTTTTTATGGAAGCCTAAAGAGCGTCCAGCATCAAAAGAAGATATCATTAAAAAGCACAGTAAAAAAACAGCATCGACCAAATCGCCGGCAAAAAATGCCCCTGCTAAACCCGGAACTGTTAAGCCGGGGCTAAACCTCAAAACTGATAGCCTGAAAGGGCCGGGATTAAAAAATATGCAGGATAGTACTCTAAAAGTTGATACTGGGAAGAATAATACGATAAAATTTAAAAAGGATACGATAATCAGAAATTTTGCACCAAAACTGCCTGGAAATGGGCAGAAAAAGGACAGTATTGTTAACAAAACGCCATCTGTTAAGAAAAACTGACCCAAAATGAAAAAAAAGTAACATTTTTTATCCAAAAAATTAGTCTACTAATTCTATAGTGCTTATATTTGACTAATTGTTATTATCGTTCTAACCAATTAGTTCTTTATGATAAATAATGAGGTCAGTCAACTTAAATTTAAAAAAGAGACAGCCGGCGGGCTATCTCTTTTTTTCTGCCTCATTTTAAAGCATGTTTAAACAACTGTTTTATTTTTCAATAAAGTAAACATCATCAATCGTGGTATGTTATCTCAATAAACAAACTGCCATGATCGATCAAAAAGATACCACACCGGCCGCGAAAGATGGGAAGTACGAATTCCTGATCAACTACTCAGAACGTGAGCTTACCTGCCGTGTTGAAAAAGAGCAAAATAAGCTGCATGTTTTTATTGATAACAACATCAATGCCGAGCTCGAGTTACAGCCCGACGGCAGCCTTACCCAGGCCAGCGGCAATGCCCTGCCCGAATCAACCATCGAGTTTATTAAAAAACACATTATGGAGGGGTAGGAGAATAAAACTGTTGCTAAACTTGGAGATGGTATTTATAAAGGCTCTGGTTAAATTCCCGTAACATATTTGAAACCGCTTCTGTCAGCAGGTAAGCTTCGGGCGAAAGCGGGCAGAACAATGGTGGCCAAGAGCGCAGGAAAGGGCATAGCAAGTTTTTGCAGGAGCGGGAGCCTGTGAAGGCAGGGCAAAATAATTGCAGCCCGTGGTTCTGCCCGGTTTGCAGGGCAAAGGCCTTGCGCGCAAAGAAGCCTATCTGCTGACTTGATTTATTCGCGAAGTATTTTGTTTTATAGGTGCTCATGAGCTCACTCGGCTCGGTTTTGGTTCTTTTTATCAAGAAAAAGAACAAATCCAATCTGCGGCGATTGAGCGGGCCAATGTGACTTGGATACAACAACAGCTCTTACATGCTCCCAACAAGCATCTTCCAAAAATTTTCAATTTCTAAATATTATTCATTAATCTTGAACGGTATTCTAAACCAGATAAACCCTGCGCGCTGTTCCAATTATCGGCGCTTTATTATATATATGTTTTATGAACAAAACTAAAGTAGCCATACTGGGCGCCGGTTTTATTACCGATATCCACATGGAATCATATCATCGCTTTATTCCCGAAGCTGATGTGGTGGCCTGCTATGCCCGCAACCCGGAAAAAGCCAAAGCCTTTGCCGAAAAATATCACATAGCCCAATGGTTTGATGATATTGATAAACTGCTTGCCGAATCGGGCTGCGAGGTAGTGGACATCTGCCTGCCTAATTATTTGCATGCCGAAGCCACCATCAAAGCAGCCAAAGCCGGCAAGCATGTTATTATTGAAAAACCACTTGCCGTTACGCTTGAGGAGGCCGATGAAATGATAGCCGTATGCAAGGCCAACAACGTAAAGCTGATGTATGCCGAAGAGCTTTGCTTCGCACCCAAATATGAGCGGGCAAGGCATTTGGTAAAAGAGGGCGCCGTCGGCGAGATCTATATGCTGAAGCAGGGCGAAAAGCATTCGGGTCCGCATTCGGATTGGTTTTATGATATCAATTTTTCGGGCGGTGGGGTGATCATGGATATGGGCTGCCACGCGTTAGGCTGGTTTCGTTGGATGCTGAATAATGCCAAGCCTAAAAGTGTGTATGCCAGCATGAGCACGGTGCTGCATAAAGGTCGTACCAAAGGCGAAGACAATTCGGTAATTATTGTTGAGTTTGAAAACGGGGTAACTGCCGTGGCAGAAAACAGCTGGGCGAAACATGGTGGAATGGATGACCGTTGCGAAATTCATGGCCTTAGCGGCGTTATTTATGCCGATTTGTTTATGGGCAATGCAGCAGTAACATACAGCCGCGATGGCTATAGTTACGCCATGGAAAAATCGGATACTACACAAGGCTGGAGTTTTACCATTTTTGAAGAGGCTTTTAACCAGGGCTATCCGCATGAGCTAAAACATTTTATTGACTGTGTACAAAACAACAAAACACCATTGGTAACGGGCGAAGACGGCAGGGCGGTGCTTGAGCTCATTTACGCGGCCTACGCATCAGCAGGTGCCGGCAAAAAAATTGAGCTGCCTTTTTCGGCAAAGGTTGATAAACCGGTAAATCTTTGGCTCGATAATAAATAGCAAATGAAATTACATACATATCCTGATTATAATACCATGTCGAAGGCGGTGGCCGACCTGGTAGTTACCCTGGTTAACCAAAAGCCAAATGCGCTAATTTGTTTCCCTTCAGGTGATTCGCCGACCGGTTTGCTTAGCTACCTGGTTCAATATGCAAACCATGGCCTTGTTAATTTTAGCCAAACCAATTTTGTTGGCCTGGATGAATGGGTGGGCCTCGACCGTACTAATGATGGCAGCTGTACCTACTTCCTCGAAAAACATTTTTTTACGCCGCTTAATATTTCAGCTAACAAAAAGAAGTTTTTTAATGCCGTTGCTGATGATCTGGATGCCGAATGCCAGGCTATGAACAAACATATTGATAAACTTGGTGGTCTGGATATGATGGTGGTTGGCGTGGGGCTAAATGGTCACATCGGTCTTAATGAGCCCGGTGCTGATTTTCATTCGTATGCCCACCACTCGCCCCTGGCGCCCATTACTATTGAGGTTGCTCAAAAATATTTTACTACGGATACTGTTTTAACCGAAGGCATTACGCTTGGTTTAAGGCAGCTGGCCGAAGCTTCCGTACCGGTGCTGATAGCCAGCGGGAGTAAAAAAGCACCTATAATAGCACAGGCTTTGCAGGGATGTGTCACTAATGATATACCGGCTTCCATATTTAAAACGCTACAATATGCGCAGGTGTTTTTAGATGAAGCCGCGGCGGCGCAACTGAGCTTAACAGTATAAGAGTTGAAAGCCGAGGGCGGAAAACATAAAGGTAAAGGCGAATAGCTTTAAGCCTTCTGCTTTTAGCTTTATAAAACCTATTGGCAATTAAACAGTTTATTAACCATAACCAATTGTAGCTATGCCTGATGAACCTAAAAATACCGCCGAGCGGTTTACTTATGATGCCATAGTAATAGGCTCGGGCATCAGCGGCGGATGGGCGGCTAAAGAGCTTTGCGAGCAGGGCTTAAAAACCCTGGTGCTGGAGCGGGGCCGTAATGTGCAGCACATCAAAGATTATCCCACCGCAACTATGGATCCCTGGGAGTTTAAACACCGCGGGGCTATGACGAAAGCTTTCCTCGACGAAAATCCGTTGATAAGCCGAGCTGCCGGTTATGGTGAAGACGATGCCCATTTTTTTGTGAAGGATAAAGATCATCCTTACATTCAGGAAAAACCTTTCGATTGGATCCGTGGCTACCAGGTTGGCGGTAAATCGCTTACCTGGGGAAGGGCCTGCCAGCGATGGAGCAAGTATGAGTTTGAAAACCCGGCACGGCTTGGTTATGGTATTGAATGGCCTATTAGTTATGATGATGTGGCGCCATGGTACTCACATGTAGAAAAGTTTATAGGTGTTTGCGGCAGTAAGGATGGCATTGAAGCTATGCCCGATGGTGAGTTTTTGCCTCCTTTTGATATGAATGCCGTGCAGGAACATATCAGCAAAAAAGTAAAAGAAAACTATCCAGACAGGCACCTGGTACATGCCCGCTGGGCGCATATTACTGAGCCGAAGCAGATCCATATTGACCAGGGCCGGGTTAAATGCATGGCACGCAACCTGTGTATGCGCGGTTGCCCCTTCGGTGGTTATTTTAGCTCAGTGAGTTCAACGCTGCCATGGGCCAAAAAAACAGGTAATCTAACCATACGGCCGTTCTCGGTTGTTCATTCTATTATTTATGATGAAAAACTGGGCAAAGCTACCGGAGTAAAAGTTATTGATACCAATACCAAACAGGAACTTATATATAAAGCACGTATCATTTTCATGAATGCCTCGGCATTGAATACTAACCTGGTTTTGCTTAATTCAACATCGGGCCGCTTCCCGAACGGGCTTGGTAATGATAATGGATTACTGGGCAAATACATCGCCTTTCAAAATTACCGGGCATCGGTTACCGCCGATATAGATGGTTTTTTAGATCGATATTATTTTGGCCGTAACCCAACCGAGCTGATCCTGGCCAATTATCGTAACCTGCACAAACAGGAAACCGATTATAAAGGTGGCTTCACCACGTTTATGGGTGCATACCGTAACCGGGGACCAAAAGAAACTGCCGAAGGCGGGGTAGGAGGGGCTTACAAAGATTCGCTTACAGAACCGGGCGGATGGAGTGCTTACATGTACCTGCAGGGCGAAACCATACCCAAGGAAAGGAACCATGTGCGTTTAAGTAAAGAGCAGAAAGATCAATGGGGGATCCCGCTGCTAATCACTTCGGTTGAGTATGATGATAATGATGAGCGCATGATCCAGGACTTTTTAACCCAAACCGCCGATATGTTTGAGAAAGCCGGCTGTACCAATATTCAAAAGCACGAAAATAAACAGGCTCCAGGACTGGACATCCACGAAATGGGAGGAGTACGCATGGGGAAAGACCCTAAAACATCGCTGCTTAACCAGTGGAACCAACTGCACTTATGTAAAAACGTATTTGTTACCGATGGCGCTTGTATGACTACAACCGGAAACCAAAGCCCCTCAATTTTGTATATGGCATTAACAGCCCGCGCTGCTACTTATGCCGTGGGCGAATTTAAAAAGGGAAATATTTAAAACTTACTAATTAAACATAGCACCAATGAACAAGTTGTTTTTAATAGCACTAACAGCCATCGCCATAAGCGGCTGCCATTCATCTACCCCCAAAAACTATAATAAGGACAGCACCGTTGTTGCTGATACCAACAAAAAAACGGAAAGTACAGCGCTTGGATTTGAGCCATTATTTGATGGCAAAACTACCGATGGCTGGCACGCATATGGTAAACCGGCACCTGGTTTAGCATGGAAAGCCAAAGATGGCATACTACACCTTGATGCCTCAGAAAAAGGCGACTGGCAAAGCAAAAACGGCGGCGACATGGTGAGCAATGGTGAATATGAAAATTTTGATCTGAAGCTGGAATGGAAAATTTCCAAAGGCGGCAACAGCGGGATTCTGTTTCATGTTAAGGAAGATACTACTAGATATAAATACAGCTACTTTACCGGCCCCGAATGCCAGGTTGTTGATAACAAGGAGAACGAAGACGGCAAACTCATCAAGCACCGTGCAGGTGATCTGTACGATCTGATCTCCATATCAAAAGAAGTAGTTAAACCTGCCGGCGAATGGAACCAGGTGGAGATAGTTTGCGATAACAGCAAGCTTGATTTTACAATCAATGGCGAGCATGTATTGTCAACTACGCTATGGGATGATAACTGGAAAAAACTGGTAGCAGGTAGTAAGTTTAAAGAATGGCCCGATTTCGGCACCTTTAAAACCGGCCACATCGTATTGCAGGATCATGGCGCAGATGTTTGGTACAGGAATATTGAGATTAAGAAGTTATAAGGCTTGTCCATGACTAAATCGTCATTATTGTGAGTTGGAAAATTTGACGTGTGAAGACTTACGAAGTTTCTGAAACTTCGTAAGTCTGGATTCTACAACTTGACGATATATTTCATCCCTGCCTCTTGTTTCCTGGGCATCTCGTGTCTTTCCTCACCTCAATACCGGAACATTAATGTAGCTATCATTAAACCATTTTATTTGCAGTGGTTCTTTAGCATCGCTGATAGTTTCGTCACTTACATTTTTTCCTGTTCCGTAATTGATCTGCTCAAAAGGGCTTTTGTTGATATTGAGCAGGATCACGATACGGCTGCCTTTGCTGAATTGACGGCTGGTGATATAGCTGTTGGTAAAAGGAATGCTTTCCATTTGTTCGGGTTTTAATAAATGCCTTTTCTCGGCGTTGGTGGCATAACTCGCCCGGCCCATAAAGTAGGTGAGATAAAAATATTTGCCATCAGGCATTTCTTCAAACATAACCATATGGTAGTCCATATCTTTTTTATTGATGATGGTTTTTAAAACGCCCGAAAAAGCTCCGCTTATAGTTAAAGGCTTTTCGAGCGGATCACTTTTAAAAACAAGGCTGCTGCCGGTATTCAGCGTGTCGTAAATAAGCTGATTTAAAAAATAATAACTGCTGATACTATCCCGGTTGGCAAAATCTACACGTTGTGAGGTGAAGTGCTTCTTCAATGGCTTAACCGGATTTAACCGGGAGTTATCCAAATAAAACTTCAGGGTATCATTACTCATTTGCTTTAATGAAGGCACATGTTTCCACCCGTTGCTGCTCATAACTTCAAAGTTGAATTTATTCTTCAGGATAGCAGGTTTGGGTTTGTTTTTGAAGATATAATCAAACCACTGGTAAATAATTTCGTGAATATTGATCCGCGCCGCATCATCAATGCGGTAACCATTAAAAACCGAATCGGGATGCCCTTGTGAACCGAAATGCCCGTAGGGGCCGATGATGACATAGTGGTTGGCGTTATGATTATATTTAAGATGTTCGCGATAGTAATACATGCCGCCAATTTGCCCGCCATCGTAGTAGCCGGTAGTTGTTAACACGGGTATGTTGATATCTGCAAATTCTTTTTTATAAGGGATCATATCCTGCCAGTATTGATCATAAGTGGGGTGTGCTACCCAGTGCTTGAACATGTGGTTAACTCCGCGGCCGGTAAGGCTATCAAGGGTATGATAAGCTAAGCCTGCATTATACCATTTCCAGTACAACTGGTTCCATTGCGGACTGTTGTAATCTTTTTCATCCAGGAATTTATTGTTGCTGGTGTAATAAGTCCACGAAAAAACGAAGCTCATTTGCACATTATTGGTCATGGGTACGTCAAGCCCCGGTGCTACCGCGGCCGATGGTACAATGGTTTTAAGCGCCGGGTGAAGCTTCTTTGTAGCAGCCCATTGTGTAAAGCCGTTATAGCTTCCGCCGTACATGCCAACCCGGCCATCGCTCCAGGGTTGTTTGCTGATCCAGTCGATCACATCGTATGCATCGCGGCCGTCGGTTTCATAAGCCAGCGGCTCACCGGGACTGTTCCATTTGCCGCGGGTATAGGCAAACACACCAACATAACCCCTGTCTGCAGCTTCCTGAATTTTTAATGAATCTGTTCGTCGGGCATAAATGGTAAACTGGAAAATAGCTGGCAGCTTTTCGGTTACGCCTTTTTTGCGGGCCACCATCACGGTAACAAATGCGCCGTCACGTGTTTTTAGCAATACGCTATCCTGAAGGTAAGATCCCGTAGCTTTTTTGCTTTGTGCCGATGCCATGCTGCCAAAAACAAAGCATAGCAATAGCGGGGAGAATAATTTTCTCATCATTTTTTATTGTTTATTTATGTGTTGGTTGATTTACTTACTTGCTATCCATTGCCTGAATTTGCCAGACTGTCGTTCGGAAACCTCCAGTTGAGCACCTGTACTAAGCGTTATTTTTAAACGGCCATCCACCGTTGTTATGGTTTGGATGTATTGCCTGTTAACAATTTGCGCACGATTGATCCTGAAAAAGATATTGCTGGTCAATTTATCTTCCAACTGGTTAAGAGAGCTTTTCAGGAACACCGTTTTATCGCCCAAAAAGATCCTTGCATAATTATCCATCGATTCAATAAGGTGTACAGAGCTCCACTGAATGAAATGATATTGCTGACGGTCTTTCACAAAGATCTGTCCGGCAGGGTCTGTTTTACCCAGGCGCTGCCTTGACTGCGCTATGGCTTTTTCAAATCTTTCATCGCGGATAGGTTTTACAAGGTAATCAAGCGCACTTACTTCGAAAGCTTTAACCGCATATTGGTCATAAGCCGTTGTAAATATCACCGGTGGTGCCTTCTCTAACGATTCCAGTAAGTCAAAGCCTGATTTTTCGGGCATCTGGATGTCTAAGAAAAGGAGGTCGGGTATTTGGTCATTTATTATTTTCAGAGCATCATCGGCATTGGCGGCTTCTCCTGCAATTTCAAAGTCTGGATAATTGGCCAACAGTCGCCGTATTTCATTTCTGGCAGCGCGTTCATCATCAACAATCAAGACCATTATCTTTTTCATGAAACAGGAATTTTAATGGTTGCCGTTACTATGCCATTTGTTTCGCTGATGGTAAAATGGGCAAAGTCTTTGTATTGTAATCGCAAACGCTCAGTTAGGTTTTTAAGGCCAAGCCCGCTGCTATCGTCCGTCGGATTTAACCGGCCGGGATTACTTACGGATACTATCAAATTGTCATGATCATTAATAAGTTGTACCCGAATGAGCCCACCTTGTTTTTGCTGACTGATGCCATGCTTTATAGCATTTTCAACAAGCGTTTGAATACACAAGCGGGGAATAAGCATACTATGATACTCATCGCCCGCTTCAATGTGATACTGTAGCCGCTCTTCAAGCCGGAGTTTTTCCAGTTCGAGGTAATCTTTAACAAGTTCCAGCTCTTCTTTTATGGAGATCATTTGTTTGTCGCCGCTGTAAAGGGAGTTCCGCAGCAGATCGGCCAGCAGGTCGATTGCCCGTCTTGCCGATTTGGGATCATCAATAACCAAAGCTTTAATGTTATTTAAAGAGTTGAATAAGAAATGCGGGTTAAGTTGTGCCGAAAGGCTGTTAAGCTGCGCATCGCGCGTAATAACCGCCAGCCGGGCATTTTCTCTGGCAATGCTGATCTCGCGTTTTGAGTAATGGTACATGTGGTAAGCCAGTAGCCAGATGGACATTAACCGTACCCCGGCCACGAAAATGCTATCCCGGTAGAAATCAAAAAAATCACCGAACGCTTCCGAGAAGCCCGGTTTAAACCACACTCTGAAAAGGTAAACCTTTGAAACAGTTACAAACAGGTAAACCAACCCCAATACGACGACTGCGGGTACTAACCTGGGTAATAATTTGTTTAATCCGAGGTTTTGCCAGCCCAATTTTACAGCGAAGCGATGGTAAAGGTGGGTTATGGTAATATAAACTGCAACATCGGTAGTAAATTGAAGAATGCTTAACCACCAGTTAAAGCCCGGCTGATTGTAGCCGGTATATCCCCAGTAAAGCGCCGCAACCGACCAGCCAATGAGCTGACATTTCCAATAAAGTGATATAGTTACCTGTTGTTTCAATTTGCTTGCTGCCGAATTATTATCAAAGCAACAAAAACTATTATATAGTTAAAAGATAAAGTACATGAGTGCAGGTATTTAGGGGATGAGCGCGGGAAGAAAATCGAGACTTTTAGACATAAGAGCCAGGAATATTATGACCTGTAAAGCCTTCACAGATTTGTAACTTTAAGTGGGTTACTTCTTAGGGACTTTAAGTTTCTTCTCTCTCTTATTATCAGATACCATTTTTACAATGGTTTTACCCTGGGTTAGCTGTTTGGCATCTTTAACTTTTGCCAGCGAATTTTGCCAGGCTTCGTCTACCAACTTTCTTATTCCCTGCTGCGGAAAAGCTTCAATATCGTTCACCAGCAAATAGCGATACTGCTTGCCTTCACCAATAAGTAATTTTTGCGGATCAGAAAGCTCGGCGCCCCAATAAAAACCAAAATGGGTGTTGTAATTAATGCCCCGGTATACGGCAAACGAGCAAAATATATGGCTCATTTTTTCGGTAGGCGACCAGCCCACGGCCAATGCATTATAATTATCGTAAATAAGTTCATTGGCCTGCGGGTACAAGTCCCATATAAAATCGCGCAGCCATAAAGCGCGCTCCCGCACTTCGGAAGGGAAGGTTCTCATAAAGAAAAGTAGATCGGTAACCTCATCTTTTGGCATAAATAAATGTACAGTATTTATTTATGCCAAAAGGAATTGTACTTAAATCATTTAGTTATGGGCCTAAATGCCTGCCATAGATATGCGATTGTTTTAAGCTTCCTCAATATCCGGTCCTTTGATCTTGTCGCGGTCAACACCGCCTTCAAGCGAGAGTAAAAACGCAGGCAGCAAAGTAAGGTTGCTGATCATAGCCACCAGCAGGGTAATGGATAGCAATACGCCCAAAGCAACGGTGCCCCCAAATTTTGATATCGCGAAAATACCGAACCCAAAAAACAGCACAGTAGCAATGAAGATCATGCTGACACCGGTTTCGCGGATAGTGTCTGAAACTATTTTAGAGATACTTTTTTTACTGTGACGTAATTCATGACGGTAACGGGTAATGAAATAAATGGTCTGGTCGGATGAGATACCCATGGCAATACTGAAAATCAATATGGTTGATGGTTTAAGCGGGATCCCGAAAAAGCCCATGATGCCCGCTGTGATAACAAGAGGAATAAGGTTTGGCACAAGCGATATGGCAATCATTTTTATACCCCGGAAAAGGATCCACATTACGCCCGCAATAAGTACAATAGCCCAGGCCAGGCTTTCATATAGGTTTTTCAACAGGTAGTTGGTGCCCTTTATAAATATGATGCTCGAGCCGGTTAGCTCAACATGGAACTTCTTCGGGTTGAAAATAGAATCGATCCTGGGCTGCAATTCAGCTAATACGGTATTCATTTTTTTTGAACCGGCATCAACCATTTCGAAGGTGACACGGGTAACGCGGTGGGTGCTGTCGAGATAAGTTTTCAGCAGGCCGCTTGTACCTTTGCCTGAGTTGCCGGCATAGTTGAGGATAAAATTTTGCTCCAGCCCATCGGGCAGGCGGTAATACTCAGGGCTGCCACCATAAAATGCCTGCGTGCTGAATTTCAACACTTGGATCAATGATACCGAGCGACTAAATTCAGGGTAGGAGGAAATCAGTTTTTCCAGTTTCTCCACCTTGCGGATGGTGGCTAAGTTCATTACGCCGTTTTTGCGTTTGGTATCGATACTAACCTCTAAAGGAAGCACCCCGTTAAAATTCGATTCAAAAAATTTAAGATCGTGCAGGGTGTTGTTGCTTTGGGGCAGGTCGTCAACCACATAACCATTGATATTGATCCTGATCATACCAACAATGGCGATGACAACCAATAGGGCTGTGGTTAAATAAATAGTTTTACGTTTGGTATGCACCAGCTTATCTAAAGTGGCCAATAGCCCATCCATTAGTTTACTGTCTTTAATACCGGTTTGACTTGCCTTTGGTGCAGGCAGAAAGCTGAAGATAATAGGCACTAAAATAAGGCTCAACCCAAAAGTGCCCATGATACCAATTGAGGCTATTAAACCAAACTGGGTAAGCAATTCGCTATTGGTAAAGCATAACACACCAAAGCCAATAGCCGTAGTAACGTTGGCTATAAAGGTGGTGATACCTGCTCGCTCAACGGCAACCTCCAAAGCAGCCATTTTATTGCCGCTGATGCCGTACTCGTGAAAATACTTATTGAGGATAAATACACAGTTGGGGATCCCGATAACCACAATAAGCGGCGGGATGATGCCGGTTAAAAGTGTCATCTCATAATGCATCATTTGCAGTACGCCAAGACTGAATATTACACCCAATATCACGATCAGTACCGGGAAAATAACCGGGAATACAGATCGGAAAAACAGTAGCAGGATAAGGCCGGTAATAGCCACTGAAAGGCTCAGGAATAATGAAAACTCATGGGCCACCAGGTCGCCAACCACGGTACGGATAAGCGGTAGGCCCGAATAGTGTACTTTGATATTATGCTTGTTTTCAAATGTCTGCCCAAGCTGGTTGATCTTTTTAATGATGGGCACGCGGAACGGCGTGTTGATGATCTTATCATCAAAAGTAATGGCCATCAGGGTGCTCTGGCCATCGTTACTTACAATCAGCCCCTTATAAAATGGCATGGAAGCAAGTTGTTGTTTTACACTATCAACAGCCGCGGCGGTTTGCAGCGGACCGGAAACCAAAGGCTTCAATACAAATTTATGCTGCAGGGTGTCCTTTTGCAGGTTGTAGATATTAGCCGCCGAGATCACAGCTTTAATCCCTTTTATTTTCTTTAACTGTTCGCCAATCTGGTACCAGTCGTTAAAAACATCTTTATCAAAAATGTTGGGTGATTTAATGCCAATAACCATCGATGAGGCATCCTGCCCGAAGGTCTTCTTGAACTCGGCATAACGGATAAAAGCAGAGTCGGTAACCGGAAGCACCTTACCGCCATTGAAGGTGATTTTTACCTTCGACGCTTCATAGCCCATAAAGGCACTCAGCGCTAAAACGCAAATAAAAATTATCAGCCTGTTTTTAAGAATTGCAGAAGCTATATGTTTCCAGAACATTATTAACGTGATATGTAAGAGAGAGGCGCAAAACTACGAAAAATGCGTTATCTGCCTATTAATGATAGTGATAATGTGACAATGAGTTAACGGGTAACGGGTTATATGCCATCAGCTGATTTATTTGCAGCGTTTAGTGTTCAACTTTTTTAGGACTGAACACTTGTTGTTGTTTTATAAAATATTGGTCTTGATAATCAGTGTGTTGTATTTTATTGGATTGGTTGTTTTTTGGCGTTTGAACAAATTGGTGTTGATAATCAAGATTTTGTATTTTGGTAAAAGAAAAAGTTGAACACCGGTTTTTTTAAAAATTGAACACTTGTATTATGTCCTTTGCTATTGGTGCCATACCTATGGCAGGAGCGCTGTAAATGCGCTATCCGCTTTTGTGCCTAAACTTTGTATTTTTGAACATGAAAAGGTTGGTACGCAGTTTTGGTTTTGCGTTTAAGGGTTTGGGGTATGCTGCTAAAACCCAGCCTAACTTCAGGTTTCATTTGGTGGCCGGAACGATCGCCGTAATCCTGGGCTTACTTTTTCAGATCTCAACTGCCGAGTGGCTTTGGCTTACGGCCTGCATTGCAGTAGTGCTTATCACCGAATTACTCAATACTTCGCTCGAAACACTGACCGACCTTGTTTCGCCTACTTATAACGAAAAAGCGGGGCATGTAAAAGATATAGCTGCCGGCGCTGTTGTTGTGGCTGCATTGTTCGCGCTGATAACCGGGATAGTTATTTTTTTACCGAAGATCATTTTATTGATAAGGCATGCTGCATAAAACCCGGGGTATCATATTCAGGGCTACCGATTACGGTGAAAGCAGTGTGATCGTACAGATCTTTACCGAGAAATTTGGTCTGCAATCGTACATCATTAATGGTGCTAAAAAGCCCAAGGCTAAGATAGGCAGGAACATGCTGCAACCCCTGCATTTGTTAGATCTGGTGGTTTATCACAAAAATACAGGCAGCTTGCAGCGCATTTCCGAATTAAAGAATGCGCCGGTATTGCTCAGTATCCCTTACGATGTGATTAAGAGCTGTATAGCCATATTTTTGAACGAGGTGCTATATAAAGCCATCAAGCAGCAATCGACGGATGAGAACCTTTTCGACTTTATTTTCAGTGCTATTGAATGGCTCGATCATCAAACCGAAAGCGTGGCCAACTTTCATTTAATATTTTTAACCCGGCTTACCCGTTATCTTGGCTTTTACCCCGACAGATATATGGAGGATGAGGCTGATTATTTCGACATTAAAAACGGGCAATTTACCCGTTACAAGCCCGAAAGCATTTCATACCTTTCACCTCCGCACACCCGGAATTTTGCATTGGTGCTGCAAACCGGTTTTGAAGACATGCTCCACCTTAAGCTAAGTAATGATGAACGCCGCTACCTGGTAAATAAACTGCTTGAATACTACGCTATGCATATTGAAGGCTTTGGTAATATTAAGTCGGCAGATGTATTGGAAGAGGTATTGGCGTAGGGCCGGCTCTCGTTACTCTTCTGCTGTCCTGGCTGAGAAAATTGGGATCTAAAGGTGAAATGGCATCTTCAACATGTCATTGCGAGGAACGAAGCAATCGCACGGAGGCAGGTAACAGCTGTTGTTATAATAAACTTACATCGTCGCGCTTTTGGCCGCGCGGGGCCAGGTACTTTTGTCTTGATACAAAAGTACCCAAAAACCGAGTGAAACGAGCTCATGAGTACCTATTAAAACATATACTTAACGAATAAATCAAGTCAGCAGGGAGGCTTCTTTGCGCTCACCCACTCCACAACCCGTCGCGCCGGCCTTGCCCTGCAAAACAGTCAGAACCACGGGCTGCAATTATTTTGCCCCGCTTCGCACACACATGTCCAACGCTTCCGCAAAAACTTGCTATGCCCTTTTCCTTCGCTCAAGGCCACCATTGTTCCGCCCGTTTTCGCCCAAAGCTTACCTGCTGACGAAGAACGCCTTTTTTAACATGTCATGGGTAGGAACGAAGCATCTTCTTCACCCTGTATGGCAGCCCCGCATCTTGAAAATATTTTTCGTTATCTTTCAGAATAACAGGTAGTTTAAAATTTATCATTGTCCCATTTTATCGTCCAATTTCTCCTTTCCATCCGTATTCTTCATCTATTCATCGATAAAACTTGCTATTGTAAAACTTAATTTTTACTATTGTGTAATAATGACACAAAGAGTATATTTTCCTTGCTGTTATTATCGCCAATTAGCCCCTTTAACCTATTTAATTTTAAAAAATGAGAACGAGCTACAAACTACACGTTGCTTTAGCATGCGTTTTATTTGCCGGTGGTATTCACCAGGCAGTACAAGCCCAAAGCAAAAGCCCTGCCCCACAATTAAGCGCAACAAACGTAAAGCAGATTGTTGCTGCCATGACACTCGAAGAAAAATCGAAGCTTATTGTGGGAATGGGTTTTAAGATGCCGGGCGTACCGCCGCCGGTAAAGGGCAAAAAACCTGAGGCAATTGATATAGGCGGTTTTAAATTGCCACCCTCTGATCCGGATGCTTATAATATCCCCGAAAAAGTACCCGGAGCTGCCGGCCGGACGCATGCTGTTCCACGTTTAGGCATCCCGTCTATCACGGTATCTGATGGTCCGGCAGGGTTGAGGATCGAGCCTATCCGCAATGGCGATAAATCAAAAACGTATTATGCTACGGCGTTCCCGGTTGCCACCTTGTTGGCCTCAACCTGGGATACCCAACTGGTAAATAAAGTAGGCGTTGCCTTTGGTAACGAAGTGCGCGAATACGGTGTGGATATTTTGCTGGCGCCGGGCCTCAACATTCACCGCAACCCGCTGGGCGGCCGGAATTTTGAATATTATTCTGAAGATCCTTTAGTGGCCGGCAGTATGACCGCTGCTATTGTTAACGGTATCGAATCAAACGGGGTAGGTACTTCTATTAAACATTACGCTGCCAACAACCAGGAAACCAACCGTAACTCCATCAACACCATAGTAAGCGAGCGTGCCATGCGCGAGTTGTATTTGCGTGGTTTTGAGATTGCGGTAAAAAAAGCGCAGCCATGGACGGTGATGTCGTCATATAACAAACTGAACGGCACTTTTACATCCGAAAGGCGCGACCTGCTCACTACAATCCTTAAAAAGGAGTGGGGCTTTAAAGGTTTTGTTATGACCGATTGGTTTGGCGGTAAAGATGCCGTAGCACAGATGAAAGCAGGCAACGATCTGTTGATGCCGGGTAACCCAACCCAATCTGATGACATAGTGGCTGCTGTAAAAAGCGGGAAGCTTAGCGCTCAACAACTTGATGCCAATGTCGAGCGTATCCTGAATGTAATTATACAATCACCTACATTCAAAAAATATAAATACTCTGATGCGCCAGATCTGACCGGTCATGCTGCTGTAGCCCGTGAAGCTGCGGCCCAGGGTATGGTACTTTTAAAGAACGATGACCATGCACTGCCATTTGGTGCCGGTAAAAGGATTGCAGTGTTTGGTAATACCTCGTACGATATTATTGCAGGCGGTACCGGCAGCGGCGATGTGAACAAAGCCTATACCATTTCGTTAATGCAGGGCCTGGCGAATGCCAACTTCAAGTTACAGGAAACGCTTTCCAATAATTACAAAGCGTACCTCACTGATATGAAGGCCAAACAGCCAAAACCTAAAAACTTTTTTGACCATCCTGCCCCAATACCCGAAATGGATGTAAACGCTATCGTAGGCGAAGAAGCTAATGGTGCCGATGAAGCGCTGATTACTATTGGCCGTAACGCGGGCGAAGGTGCTGACCGAAAATTGGAAAGCGATTATTATTTAAACGATGCCGAAAAAGGATTGATCAATGGTGTTGCCAGCGCGTTTCATGCTAAAGGTAAAAAGGTAATTGTTGTGCTTAACGTAGGTGGTGTTGTTGATGTTACCACCTGGCGCGATAAGGTAGACGGGATTTTATTAGCCTGGCAGCCAGGCCTGGAAGCCGGTAACGCCATTGCCGATGTGTTAAGCGGTAAAGTAAACCCATCGGGCAAACTGGCAACTACTTTCCCTGCCGACTATAAAGATGTGCCATCGGCTAATAATTTCCCCGGCACGCCCGAAGGTAAACCAACACAGGTTATCTATGAGGAAGGTATTTACGTGGGCTACCGTTATTACGATGCCGCTAAAGTTACCCCGGCCTATGAGTTTGGCTATGGCTTGTCATACACCAATTTTAAATTCAGCGATCTGAAATTGAGTTCGAAGGTTTTCAAAAACATGATCACTGCCTCGGTTACTGTTAAAAATACCGGTGATGTTGCCGGTAAAGAGGTGGTGCAACTATATCTCGCTGCTCCTAAAAAGGACCTGGATAAACCGGAAGATGAACTGAAGGCTTTTGGTAAAACAAAGCTGCTGGCACCGGGCCAATCTCAAACCTTAACGTTTACTATCAAAGCGGCAGATCTGGCTTCGTTTTATACCGACAGGCAGGCCTGGATAGCTGATGAAGGAAGCTATAAAGTGAAAATAGGCTCATCATCGCGCAAAATAGAAGAAACGGCATCTTTCAGCCTTGCTAAAGATATCACTGTTGAAAAGGTAAACAAAGCGCTGCTGCCCGAACAAACCATAAAAGAACTAAAACTAAAGTAAAACCAACCCCGGCCTCTGCATATTTTTTGCAGGGGCTTTTTTCTTTAACCCGAATCATGAATGATCATGGCCAAACCTATTAAACTGATAACCCTGCTGGCCCTGCTGCCGGCAACCGCTGTTATAGCACAAAACAAATGGACAGAAAGAAAAGCAGGCGATATTGCTTTTGTTACTAACACAGGTGGGCAAAACCTGGGCTACGCTACCACATCGGGTGTGAAAATATTAACCGTTGATGGCTTTGCTTTTAAAGACCTGAACAAGAACGGGAAGCTTGATAAATATGAAGACTGGCGCTTGCCGGTTGATGAGCGTGCCAAAGACCTTGCCTCAAAAATGAGTGTTGAGCAAATTGCCGGGTTGATGTTGTACAGCCGTCATCAACCAATCCCGGCGGCAGCGGGCGGGCCATTCGCCGGTACTTATAACAATAAAGTTTTTGCTGAAAGCGGTGCCAAAGCGTCTGATCTTTCGGATCAACAAAAGCAATTTTTAGCTAAGGATAATGTAAGGCATGTGCTGGTAACCTCGGTACAAAGCCCTGAAATAGCAGCCCAATGGAATAACAATGCGCAGGCATTTGTGGAAGGGTTGGGTTTGGGCATTCCGAATAATAATAGCTCCGACCCACGACATGGTACCGTAGCTACCGCCGAATATAATGCAGGGGCAGGCGGCGCTATTTCCATGTGGCCTGGTTCGCTTGGATTGGCCGCAACCTTTGATCCTGAAGTGGTAAAAAATTTCGGCCACATTGCAGCACAGGAATACAGGGCATTGGGGATCTCGACAGCGCTTTCGCCACAGGTAGATATTGCTACAGATCCGCGCTGGGCTCGCGTTAGCGGTACCTTTGGCGAAGATCCGCAGTTAGCTGCCGATATGGCCCGTGCTTATATTGATGGCTTCCAGACTTCGGCTGCCGAAAAGGAAATTAAAAATGGCTGGGGATATAACAGTGTAAACGCTATGGTTAAACACTGGCCCGGTGGTGGTGCCGGTGAGGGCGGCAGGGATGCGCATTATGCTTATGGTAAGTATGCCGTTTATCCTGGGAATAATTTTAATCAGCATCTGATCCCTTTTACCGAGGGCGCATTTAAGCTGCAAGGTAAAACCGGCATGGCCGCAGCCGTAATGCCTTATTACACCATCTCCTATAACCAGGATATCAAAAACCACGAAAACGTGGCCAACAACTATAACTCCTACATTATTAACGACTTGCTTCGCAAAAAGTACAAATATGATGGTGTAGTTTGTACCGATTGGCTGGTTACCGGCGATGAAACTACCGTTGATTCATTCCTTTCGGGTAAGTCATGGGGTGTTGAAGGGCTTTCTATAGCGCAGCGCCATTACAAAGTGCTGATGGCGGGTGTTGATCAGTTTGGCGGCAATAACGAGGTTGCCCCGGTTGTTGAAGCATACCAGATAGGCATAAAAGAACATGGCGAAGCGTTTATGCGGGCAAGGTTTGAGCAATCGGCAGTGAGGTTATTGCGCAATATTTTCAGGACGGGATTATTTGAAAACCCTTATCTGGAACCTGAAGTTTCCAAACAGGTTGTTGGCAAGCCTGAGTTTATGGATGCCGGTTACCAGGCGCAGCTTAAATCGATAGTGATGCTTAAAAATAAGGCTAATATTCTGCCTTTACAAAGCGGCAAAACGGTATATGTTCCTAAAAAATTCACCCCTGCCGGCAGGAATTTTTTGGGAATGGAGACACCTGAAAAATTGGAATATCCTGTAAATATGGAGACTGTTAAAAAATATTTTAAAGTAACAGATAATCCGGATGAAGCCGATTATGCCCTGGTATTCATAGCCAGCCCCAACAGCGGCGGCGGTTATAACAGTGCCGATGCCAAAAACGGCGGAACAGGTTATGTACCGGTTAACCTGCAATACGGTGCCTATACTGCTGCCGATGCCCGCGCAACCAGTATAGCAGGCGGCGATCCGCTGGAGAAATTTACAAACCGTACTTACAACGGTAAGTCAAGCACTGCTATTAATGTTACCGATTTGGTTATGGTTACCGATACTTATGCCAAAATGAAAGGGAAGCCGGTTATTGTATCTGTTAATATGAGCAATCCAATGGTATTTGCTGAATTTGAAAAGGATGCCAATGCCATCATTGTTGATTTCGGCGTGCAAGGCCAGGCGTCACTTGATGTCATGACAGGTAAAGCAGAGCCATCTGCATTGTTACCGCTGCAAATGCCGGTGGATATGAAAGCCGTTGAAGCCCAGTTTGAGGATGTGCCGCACGATATGAAATGCTATGTTGACGAGCAGGGCAATAAATATGATTTCGGTTTTGGCTTAAACTGGAAAGGGGTGATTAAAGACGGGCGTGTAGATAAGTATGTGAAAAGTGTGGTGAAGCCGTAAAGGCGAAATATTCAAAACATAACAGCGTCATTGCGAGGTACGAAGCAATCCCCGATTAGCAGGTCCGCCCTGTATAGTTTGGGATTGCTTCGTACCTCGCAATGACGCTTCTTTTATTATCCTACTTCAAATTCATCTCACTTCACAACCCGCTTAGCATTATCCTTCACAAAAGTATCCCAACCTGAATATGATTTTTTAGAGCCCGGGTTTCCGGAACCCGAACCTGTAGGGATCCGTTGAAATGAATGGCAAACAGCTACAGCCAAACCATCGGTAGCATCCAGAAAATCGGGGGTTTCCTTGAACTTTAACAGGCTTTGCAGCATGGCAGCTACCTGTTCTTTGGTAGCGTTCCCGTTACCGGTTATGGATTGTTTTATTTTACGGGGAGCGTATTCGGTGATCTCTACATTGCGCGATAATGCGGCGGCTATGGCCATGCCCTGGGCGCGGCCAAGTTTAAGCATTACCTGTATATTTTTGCCGTAAAAAGGAGCTTCAATAGCCAGGCAATCGGGGTGATAGTTATCTATAATGGCGACGGTTTTTTCGAAGATACGCTGCAGCTTAAGCATATGATCGTCTGTAACGGGCATTTTTACTACGCCCATAGCAAGTAGCTCAATTTTAGGGCCGGTTTCCTTTAGCAGTCCGTAACCCATAACGGCTGTGCCGGGGTCGATACCTAAAATGATCCTTTCCTTTAAATTTACCACCTGCTGCATAGGGCCCAAAGGTAACTAATCAAACTAAATTATTTAGCAATACATCCATATATTGCTCCCGGCTTATCATCCTTGCTCCCAGCGATTCGAGATGACCGGTGTGTACCTGACAATCGATAAGCTTGTAAAGCCCTGTATTGCACAGATAGATGAGCGCTGTTTTTGAAGCGTTGCTGACGCGGCTAAACATACTCTCCCCACAAAAAACATCACCTACGTGTACACCGTACAGCCCGCCTACCAGCTTGTCATCCTGCCATACCTCAACAGAGTGGGCATAGCCTTCCAAATGCAGGCGATTGTATGCAGCTATCATATCGGGCACAATCCAGGTGCCATCCTGCCCTTCACGCGGAGCGGTTGAACAGGCTGTTATGACATCGTTAAAGCAGGTATCAACAGTAACGTTCAGTTTGCCTGAGCGTAATACCTGCCGCATGGATTTGGATACTTTTAGCTCATCAGGAAATAAAACAAACCGCTCGTGCGGCGAATACCACAGGATGGGCGTATCATCACTATACCAGGGAAAAATGCCGTTTTGATAGGCCAGCAATAACCGTTTGGTACTCAAATCACCGCCAACAGCCAAAAGCCCGTCTGGTTCGGCCAGATCGGGCTTTGGAAATATTAAACGTTCGTCGAGCCTGAATATCATCAGGCACAAATTTATGCTTTACGGCGTATCACCAGCTTTTTATTTTGGGCTTTGGCTATAGCATCCATATAAACCTGCATCTCGCTGTATTTGGCAGCCGGGATCACGTGGTTTTTTAAATTGAATTTGGTAGTGCTTACCACCTGGTTTTTAGTTGCGTCATAAACATACTTAACATCATAAGTACCGTAAGTAAATTTAAGGCTTTGATCGGTTGGCAGGGCGTCAATTTCAAAGCCAGCAGGCAGATCGATAGTAGTAACGCATGTTTTTAACATGGGTACTTCAAAATAATAATCACTTTTTCGTTTTTCTTCTACCGGGAATGTTGACTGCCATAAATCAAATACTCTTGGTTTATAAAACTGTTTGCCACCTGCTGATACATCACAAAACTTATCGTACTCCAGATCGATGTCGACTTCTTTTACCCCATCTTTGTCTGTTGACGGTTTAAAAGTAAAAACGGAAGGCTGTTTCATGTTCAACATAGTTATCACCTTCGATTTCTGTTCATCTGTTTTTAAATACATTAAGCCAAGATAATCGTCCCTGTAATCGCCTGTACTGATGATTTTGACGTTTGCCTTGGCACCGCCATCGGCATCAAGTGTGATATGTACTTCGCTGTTAAACTGGTTATCAGTATCTATACTCTTAGGCGTTTTTACGAGTTTGCCGCCATCTTCAGTGACTAATAACGCATACCTGTTTTCGGTAAATGAGCCTAACTTTCCAAAAGCCTGGGTCTGGCTTGTGCATTCAAGCCAGGTAGTATCGCTTTTAAGCGGTACACATAATATAATGTGGTTAAAAGGATCGTAAGGGAATGAAGGGTCTGCCGGTTGCATGTTTGCGCCCGCGTTTATGATTGCATAGCACGAAGGTATATTTACCGCTTTAAGTAAGGCCGACATATAATTAGATAAAGCCTTGCAGTCACCATATTTTTTTTGATCAACAAATGTTGCGGGGAAGGGTTTCCAGCCGCCTATACCTAATTGTATGCTCACATAACGTACATTGTGTTGCATATATTCATATAAAAACTTCACTTTTTCTTTATCAGTTTTTATATCGGCAGTCATTTTCTTTATTTCCTCAACCCGCTCCGGGCTAAGTGTACATACATCTGCATTCAATTTTTGTTGCCATTTGCCATAGTTTTGCCAGGTGCTGATATTGCCGGGCACGCCGTAAAACTCAAAATCGCTGGCGGCAAAATAGACCCTTGGCAATACCCGCCATCCCTTTGACCCTTCTTCATGCTTAAAGGCTTTTAGGTTGGCAACCTTCCACGAATAGCTGTCAATTTTATCGGCGGTGGTTTTTTGTGGCTTAATACTGGTATTCTTATTCAGGTACCTAAAGCCGGCATCGCTGTTAATGGAGATGTGATAATAGGCATTTTGAACAGATTGTTCATAATCCTGGTAAGCCCAGCTTCCAAGGTCCATCAGGCTCCTAACATCTAAATCATAAATAAACTCAACAGTTGTAGGATAACTGGCAATGGTATGACTTATAGCAAGCAGCCTGTCATCAGTTGCCATGGTTTCATTGTCAACAGCTAACCTATCATACATATCACTTTTGTGATATTTTTTGATGAGGGTACCATCAGCACCGTAAACACGCATTTCAAATGAATTTACCAGGCTGTACTTTCTGTTGTATTGTAAAACCTTCTCGGCCTCGTCGTTTCCTTTTTCATTTAAGATGGTAACAATAGTATGGAAGTGCTCTTCCGCTTTACCGGGACCTATAAAATTATCATCTTCCATGCTATAGCGCACTACAGAATTTGCATCCTCCTTCAATGAATCGGGAATAGTTGAGGCTATATAAAGATCTTTAGGAATGGTTTTATCCTGTCCGTAGCTTTTAGCCGCTAAAACAAACAGGGCTGCTGCAGTTAGCAGCAGCCTGTTAAAATATTTACTGAACATATTATTTATTATGACTTTTTAAGCACGATCTGCTCGTTGATCATCTCGTACATTTTTTTACAGAACTCATGAAAATCAGCATATTCTTCTTTAAAGTATATCGATTTTTTGTGATCGATATTAAGACGTACCATGATCTGCCCATCCTGTTCGGCTACCATGCGTTTAAACACAATGGAGTTATCAGGAGTAGCCATACTTACGCTCTTAGGTAAGGCATCAACTTTATAACCCGCAGGCAGCTTAAAAATGCCGGTAATAGCATAGTTGTCACGATAGCCGAAGTTGATATCTGTAGTACGGTTTTCACTTAAAAACGGGTTCTTTTTAAGATCGGTAAACAGGTTTGAATTAAAGTAGATATAATTATCATCTGAGCCTGCAAGGTCGAGATTGAAATTGATGTTTTGACGTACAGGTAGCGTATCAACGTCAATATCTTCAATTTTTAGCGACGATATTTTAAGGCTGTTGTTATTATCGCGCAGGTTTTCAATATATTTTTTTTCACCATCGGTTTTATAACCTCTTATAACATTGATCCTGTTATAGGCAAAGCTGCTGATATCGGCGCTTCCGGCCATTTTGCCATCAGGCTTAATTTCGGCGTTAATCAAAACTACCTGTCTTACCGCATCAGTATTTTGTAAAAACGTCATTTCGTAAATATTATCCGCTTTGTTTATTAAAAAACCAAATGAATTAAGGTAGTTATAAGGGATTTGGTTATAAAGATTGTATTTGCTGGTGGCATCAAGTACGTAGTGTTTTGCGCTATCAACAGGTATGTAAGCCACCGTGCTGTTAAACTGGTATGAGTTTGGATAAGCCGGGTTTATGCGGCCATGTTTACGGGTACTAACCATCATAGGGTAAACCTTTAAGCCCGCTTTTTGAAGTAAATGATAAAGGATAAGGTTTACCTCTGTTGAGTTGCCGGTTTTCTTTTCCCATGCTTTAACTGTACCATCGTTGGTGGTTTTGTCATATGACTCGTCCCATTTCATGGTGTTTTTAACCTCGTTAAAAATGTAGGCTATTTTTTCTTCGTCGGTTTTGAAAGTTTTTGCTTTAGCAACAATTGTTTCCTCGCCTGCGAGTTTGCGGTTAAGCTGTTCGCCGAAATCTTCCCATTTAACAACATTTTCGCCAACTTTTGTCCATGTGTCGGAGAAGCTGTGCATAAAAGTTCCGCGAACGCTTAGCAACTGGAAAAGGATCCTTTCCGAATTATCGTTAATGGCATCCATGTATGGCTCCTCTTTTACCGAAGGGATGTTGGCCATTGCCTGGGTGTGGGTATTACTGCCCGAAGTTTTATCCACCACCAAAGGGTAATGAAGGTTTACCAGGTTTTTGTAAGTTAGAATATCCGGAATATTGGTATTAAGCTCGCTGTAGCGTGTTGGTAATTCGTCCTGAAAATACCAGTCGGGAAAATCAACAATGTTATTAATGGTATGCCTGTATTTATATTCAATAATACTACCGGGTTTTACATTAGGGAACGAAAAAACAATTGCGGAGCGGCTTTTATCGACTGTTTGTGTGAAGATCTGCTTTTTGTCGACCTTAATTGGAGTTGCCACGCCATTTTCAAGGTTAATAGTTTCGGCCTGTAAGCCTGTTATAAATTCCGAATGATTGGCACTGATATAAGATAACCGGATATTGGCCTCATCTTTACCATTATCGTTAAATATTTTAATCCGCTTGTGCCTTTCAAATATGATATTGTATTGGGTATCGAAGTACACTTCGCCTTTATCAAAAAGAATTTCAGCGTTGGCATCTTTTTCAAAATCGCAGGCTTTCATTTCAAGGTCGGCTTTGTCCACCTTGCCAAAGGCCTGAGCGGTAGGGATAGCAGGAGCTTGTGCTTTTGCGGCAGTTGCAAAGGCTCCTATTGCAATAAGGGTTAATAACTTATTCATTTAAATTAATTGTAAGGGTTTAAATTATACTATAATGGTTTGAGTGCAGGCTAATAGAGCATTACATGAGGTGCATTTGCCTATCAGGATTATTTTAATTCAGAGCAAACAGATGATCGCAGAATGATACGTAATCGTTCGGGTACTGATATGGTCAAGTTATAAAATGAAAAAAATGGAGATGTGTTCCGGCTTTTGAGGTTTTAGCCGGTAACCTAAATAGGGCTGCTCCAAGCAGCAGTAAGAGCCTGTTCATCGTGATGAGGTTTAATCAAATCAAAAATAACAATTACCGGAATATTTAAAAGCAAATTTTTTTAGTCATTTTAATTTAATTTTTCATAATGAAAGCTTCTGTCATGAATTTATTCCCGCTTATGTTATTTTGACATTAAAATTTTATTTCACAGCCCCGTTTACGTACATTTATTCAATTGGCATTTGGATTGACATACTGTAATTAATGAAGCAAAAATTTTATGATACTGCTGTGAAGCAGGAAAAAGCTGTACTTGTTGGTGTAATAACCCCTAACGAAACCGACGAGATTGAGAAGGAACACCTGGAAGAGTTAGAGTTTTTGGCCAGCACGGCTGGGGCATTGACTGTTACCCACTTTACTCAAAAACTGCAGCGCCCGGACAGGGCAACTTTTGTTGGCTCAGGTAAGCTGGAAGATATTAAAGCCTACGTTAAAGAAGAAGAAATTGATATAGTTATTTTTGATGATGGCCTTTCGCCTTCACAATTGCGTAATATTGAGAACGAACTACAGGTAAAGATCCTGGACCGCAATAACCTGATCCTGGATATTTTTGCAAGCCGTGCTCAAACAGCGCAGGCCAAAACCCAGGTTGAGTTAGCACAATTGCAATATTTATTACCCCGCCTTACTCGCCTTTGGACACACTTGGAGCGCCAGAAGGGAGGTATTGGTATGCGCGGCCCGGGTGAGTCGCAAATTGAAACCGACCGTCGTTTGATCCTGAATAAAATCTCCTTACTAAAGGATAAGCTAAGGCAGATAGATAAACAGAACGAAACCCAGCGTAAAAACCGCCATCAACTGGTGCGTACGGCATTGGTTGGTTATACCAACGTAGGCAAATCAACAATAATGAACATGATTGCCAAATCGGAGGTGTTTGCGGAGAATAAGCTGTTTGCTACGTTAGATACCACCGTGAGGAAAGTTGTGATTGAAAACCTGCCTTTCCTGATGTCGGATACGGTAGGCTTTATCCGTAAGCTGCCCCACCATTTGGTTGAGTGTTTTAAATCGACGCTTGATGAAACCCGCGAAGCGGATATCCTGATCCATGTGGTAGATATTTCACACCCTAATTTTGAAGATCAAATCCGCACGGTTAACGAAACTCTGAAAGACATTGGTGCTATCGACAAACGCATCATTACTGTATTTAACAAAATAGATGCCTTTAAACCCGAAGATCACCAGTTACCGCAACAGGAAGAACCATTAACACTGGAAGACTTTAAACAAAGCTGGATGGCCAAAAACAATGCTCCTGCCATATTTATCTCCGCAACTAAAAAGGAAAATGTGGAGGAGTTTAGGGCCTTACTTTATAAAGAAGTGAAGGCTATACATACTGAAAGGTATCCGTATGATGCTTTGTTGTATTGATTGGCAACTTGCTGTTAAAAAAGGAGTTATAATATAAGAGCCGTCATTGCGAGGTACGAAGCAATCCCCGATAAGCTGGGCAGCTCTGTATAGTTCGCGATTGCTTCGTACCTCGCAATGACGTTGTTTTAATAATTTCAGTTTTTTAATTTGTCAAAAATATCCCATCCTTCACCTCCGGTATAATCCCTTTCTCCAAAGCGGTATCAAACATCAGGTTGATAGCTTTACGCCCTTCTTCCCCCAACTCAACGGAGTATTGGTTTACATACAGTTCAATGTGTTTATACATCACTTCTTCGCTCATTTCCTGGGCGTGTTGTTTAATGAACTCCAGGCCTGATTTTGGATTGGCAAAAGCAAACTCCACCGATTTACGCAGCACCCTGTTAATTTTATGCTGAACATCTAATGGTAAATTGCGGTTAGCTACAATGCCACCCAATGGAATTGCACAGCCTGTACGTTTTTCCCAGTAGCTACCAAGATCGACTAATTTCGCAAGCCCTTTTTCCTTATAAGTAAACCTGTTTTCATGGATGATCAATCCAAAATCAATTGTTCCGTTTAATACCGAGTTTTCTATTTCAGAAAAAACAATCTCTGTTTTGTTGGTTGCATCAGGAAAAGCAAGGCTCAACAAGAAGTTAGCTGTAGTATATTTACCTGGAATGCCAATTTTTGACCGCGAAACGATAGGTATTAAGTCAACTTTTTCGCTTGTGCCCGATTCGCCTCTGAAAACTTCTTTATCGTCATCATCTTTAAAGAAACGAGTAATTGGCGGGCTAAAAATCAACAATGGTCCCACCCCAAAGCCCAGCGCGCTGCCCGAGTCAAGCAGTACATATTTGTCGGTTACATAGGCAAAGGCGTGGTAGCTTAACTTGGTTATATCCAATTCGCCGCGAAAGGCTTTTTGGTTAAGCGTTTCCACATCATCATAAAATACTTCAAACTCCAGGCCTTCGGTGTCAATTTTATGGTGAATGAGGGCATCAAAAATAAAAGTATCGTTAGGGCAGGGCGAAAATCCGAGAGTTAGTTTCATACGGGTAGCAGATTAACTGTTAATGATCTGGCTCACCAGGTCGATGGCAAATGTATTCAGATTTTTAATGGCCAGCCCAATGTTCCAGGCCTCACGGTTACGTTTTTCCACATAATTTGACACTGCCCTGATTTGCATGCATGGCATGTTCATCTGCCGGCAGGCGTAAAAAAAAGCCGCGCCTTCCATGCTTTCCAGTTGCGGGTTTAACCGTTGCTGTACTTTTTGAATGGATGGTTCGTGCCCATGTACCATATTAACAGTGATAGCCTTTGCTTTTTTCAGAAAAAAGTTGGGATAAACCTGCTCAAGCGATGTTGTAGGCAAAAAAATGCTTTCGCCAAAGCCGAGGGCGTCTATAGAGATAAAAGCCTCATCATCCTGAGCTCCAAGTTCGGCAAAGGTATCTTCGGTAACCTCTACTACATCGCCTAAATTGAAATTGCGGTCGAAACTGCCTGCTATGCCCAAATTGAGCACAAGATCATAGGTATGGTTGCTTAATTGCCGGGCCATGCCAAAGGCTGTTGGTACCATGCCTGCACCGGTTATCAGTACATCAACCTTATTTCCCAGTTGGTTTACCAGGGGTTCAATCTCAAATTTGGTAGCTGCAACAATGAGTATAAGCATATTGCATTATTTTGACGGCTAATATAAAACAACTACCCTGTTTTTGTTTTGTATATTTGCACCCACTTTTGTTATGATGATACATATAACGCGCAAGGAACATTTTAATGCCGCTCACCGGATGTACCGTGAGGAATGGAGCGCTGAAAAAAACTTTGAGGTGTTTGGCAAATGCGCCAACCCCAACTGGCATGGTCACAATTACAACCTGTTTGTAACTGTAAAGGGCGAAGTCACGCACGCCACCGGTTATCTTATCGATTTAAAAGAGCTTAAAATTATAATCAACGAGTATGTTATTGAAAAACTTGACCATAAAAACATCAACAAGGATGTTGATTTTATGGCGGGTAAAATGGCATCGACCGAGTTGCTCTGTATTGAGATCTTTAACCAGTTAAAAGGACCTGTTGAAGCTTATGAGGGGGTGTTTTTACATTCGGTTAAGCTTTATGAAACTGAGAATAATTCTGCCGAGTATTTTGGCGGTTAATTTTATAAAATGAGCGACTCACAATTTAGCCAGGATACCGACGACGACGATTTCGGCGGATACATTAAAATAGATCGTTATAACCAGGACCGGATTGATAGTTTGAAAGATAACTACCATAACGTATTAAAGCAAATAGGCGAAGATGCCGCACGCGAGGGTTTGTTAAAAACTCCCGAGCGCGTTGCCAAAGCCATGCTTTATTTAACCCACGGTTACGAGCTTAATGCCGAAGAGATCCTGAACTCGGCCAAATTCAGGGAAGATTACAGCCAGATGGTGGTAGTAAAGGACATTGAGGTTTATTCGATGTGCGAGCACCATATGCTGCCATTTTTTGGCAAGGCGCACGTGGCTTATATCCCTAACGGGCATGTGGTTGGTTTAAGCAAAATTCCACGTGTGGTTGATGTTTTCGCCCGCCGTTTGCAGGTGCAGGAGCGTTTAACAAACGAGATCCGCGATTGTATTCAGCAAACACTGAACCCTGTAGGCGTTGGTGTGGTAATTGAATGCCGCCACCTGTGCATGAGCATGCGCGGCGTGCAAAAGCAAAACTCGGTAACCACAACCTCTGCCTTTACCGGCGAGTTCCTGAAAGAAAAAACCAGGACTGAGTTTTTGAATTTGATAAGTTCGAAGTTGAGTTAAGCCCTTTGGGGAGAGATTAGAGGTTGGAGATCAGAGATTAGTTTTTAAAAAGCTTGATCGACTCCCGCCTTTAATCAAATAACAACCAATCTCTAATTAACTAACCTCTAATCTCTAAAATGAAAGCATATATTTTCCCGGGCCAGGGCGCCCAGTTTCCGGGTATGGGCAAAGACCTGTACGATCAATCAGAAAAAGCACGTGAGTTGTTTGAAAAAGCCAACGAAATCCTGGGTTTCCGCATTACTGATGTAATGTTTGAAGGCACAGCCGATGACCTGGTGCAAACCAGCGTTACCCAGCCTGCTATTTACTTACATTCAACCATTTTGGCCACAGTTTTGGGTGATGATTTTAAGCCCGAAATGGTTGCGGGCCACTCCCTGGGTGAATTTTCGGCCCTGGTAGCCGCAGGGGCTTTGTCATTTGAAGATGGCTTGCGTTTGGTAGCAGCACGTGCCAACGCTATGCAAAAAGCTTGTGAAATACAACCATCAACCATGGCCGCTATTTTAGGCCTGGATGATTTTACGGTAGAAGATATTTGCCAGCGCATAAGCGAGGTTGTTGTGCCTGCAAATTACAACTGCCCTGGCCAGCTGGTGATATCGGGCTCCATTGCCGGTATTGACGAGGCTTGTATTAAAATGACCGAAGCCGGTGCAAAACGTGCGCTAAAGCTCAAAGTAGGCGGAGCTTTCCATTCACCGTTAATGGAAGCCGCGAGGGTTGAACTGGAGGCCGCGATTGTGGCTACCGAGATCAAAGCCCCGGTTTGCCCGATCTATCAAAACATAGATGCCAAGCCATATACCGATCCTGAACTGATTAAACACAACCTGATAGCCCAGCTTACCGGTGCCGTTAGGTGGACACAAACAGTAATGCACATGCTTGAAGATGGCGCTACCTCATTTACCGAAGTGGGGCCGGGCAACGTACTGCAGGGCCTTGTTAAAAAGGTTGATAAAACCGTTGAAACTGCAAGCGCCGCGTTACCGCAATAATTTTTAAAAGCCACATACAACATGTGGCTTTTATTTTTGTTATAGGCTTGTATTAAACAAAAAATCCATAGTATAGCAACATCTTGACTACTTCCGGAAAAATACGCCTATTGCTTGCCCTTTTAGGGCTTAGTTTGCTGCTTACGGCCGTTATTGTTCAAAAAACATATACGCCCGTAAATAGTCTTGTGCAGTCTGCCCGGATACTGGAAGAAAACCTCCGTAACAAAGAAGCGTTAATAAATAAGCAGCTTAACGGCACCGAACGTTTTAAAAAGATGATGAACCTGCGCAATAATGAGCAGGATGCTATTAATGCTATTGAAAATTTTACTACCAAAAACAACATTTGGTTTATAACCTTAACCAATAATAAATTAAGCTTTTGGAGCGGCATAAAAGTATTGCCCGATAGTACCAATACCATTAAAGATGGTTATTCCTTTATTAAGCAGCCCAATGGGTATTATGAAACGTTCCGGAAAACGGAGGGAAACTTTTCCGTTATCTTCTTTATTCCGGTTAAAATCAATTACGCGTTCCAAAACAAATACCTTCAAAACAAATTTGCCAGGGATCTGCTCGATGATGATAACATTGACATAGCCGATTTTACAGATCTCAACGTTTATGAAGTTCATAGCAGCGTTAATGATTACCTGTTTTCGGTAAAGCTTAAAAATAATGACGCCAATAATGATTTTGTTTACTATGAACTTTCATTTTGGATCCTCACCGCCATTACACTTTGTGTACTGATGCATAATATTTGCAATTACGTGGCAGCAAAAGGGTATGTGGTATTATCTGTCATATTCCTTGCTTTATATATTGTGCTGTTCAGGTTTGTTAACCTGCATTATAACCTGCCCGATTTTACTTATAAGCTTAGCATTTTCAATCCGGCATTTTATGGCTCAAGCCCGGTTTATCCTTCGCTGGGCGATTTTTGTATCAATATCCTCGTCATTTTTTGGTTTGTAGCCTACGTGTACAGGCAGCGCCGCAGGATTTTAATCAATGTGCAAAACAAAACTGCCGGCTATGTTATCGTGGTTATTGCTATTTTAACCCTCATAGGGGTGTCAACATCATTATTGCGTTTGTTTCATGGCCTGGTTATCAATTCAAAAATCAATTTTGATGTAAACAATGTACTCAGCTTAACGGGGTTCAGCATATTGGGGGTATTAATGCTGTGCTTTAGCTTTTTGATATTTTACCTGCTCAATGAAATCATTTTAACCATATGTCTGAAGCTTAACGTACCCCGAACGCACCAGTTATTCCTGTTTTTGGCGGGAATTATCATGGCTACCGCCGTGTTTACCTATTTTCATGAATTTACGTTGTTTTACATATTGTGGGCACTGCTGGTATTGATAAGGGGCTATTGTTTTATTTACTACAAAGGGCAGCTTTTTGCCACATCGTTTTTAGGTATCGTGTTTATTTGTGCCCTGATAGCAGCCATTAAGCTTAATCACTTTGAAGACCTGAAAGAGCACGAAACCCGGAAAGCCCTGGTACAAAAACTGGAGATCCCGGATGATGCCACAGCCGATTATATTTTTAAAAGGATAGAAAATCAAATTATAACGGATACCGCCATAGTTCGCTATTTTACTAACGGCCTGCACAACGGCGATTATCTTAAAACCCGGTTCCAAAAACTTTATTTTGATGGTTATCTGTCAAAGTACGAGTTTAAAGTTCATGAATTTGATGCCAATGATGAGCCTACATCGGCAGATAAAAACTACTCGCTGAGTGTGTTTAAAGACCTCGTACTATATAGCTCATTTAAGGTATCCGACTATTTTTACCGCGAAAATGAATCATTCGGATACCAGAATTACTTTGCCATACTGCCTGTAAATACCAGTAATAAACAATTGGGCACTATTGTAATAGAGCTTAAATCAAAACCGCTGCAATTATCAGGCGCTTTCCCTGAGTTATTGATTGACGGCAACATAAGCCCTGAAAATGACTTTAAAGATTATTCATACGCCTTTTATAGCGATAACAAATTGCTGAGCCAGCGCGGCACCTATGTTTACCCGCTTGATAACAGGGAGTTTAAAGGCGAGCTGAAAAAATACACCGAAAAAACCACTCAAAATCACAGTACTGCCTGGTACGAAAGCTTTACAACATACAATCACCTGATATACAGGCCCAGCGAAAGAAACCTGATTGTTGTTAGCAGGGAGGAAAACTCGCTTTACTATGCGGTTACTTCACTCACCTTCTTTTTGGTGGTTATACTAATATTCAGCGCGGTTATCATCACTTTAAAATGGTCATGGGCCCGCATCAAGATCTTTAACATAGCCGAAGACGGGCTGAAGATAAACTTCAGGATAAATTTTGATAAGGTATTGTATAAAACCCGCATCCAGATCTCGATGATACTGGCCGTAGTGGTTACCCTGGTGCTTGTTGGTTTTATTACTTTTTTATCCATCAGTAACCAGTACTATACCCAGCAGGAAAAAATGATCAGGGATAAAATAACCCGTATAGCATCGGCATTTGAAAACGGTCTTTTTACCCAGTACGTTGAGCATATCAATGAGGAGAGCCAGGTTCATTTTAATGAGCTGGCCAATACTTACGCAACCGATCTTACTTTGTTTGATACTAATGGGGTTCCCCTGCTAACCACTCAGCCTAAAATTTATGAAAACGGCCTCGTGGCAAAACGGATGAACGCCCGCGCATTTATCTTTTTGAGCAAACTGCAAAAAACCGAGTTTGTAAACGACGAAAAAATTGGTGAACTGAACTATAAAGCGGCCTATGCCCCGGTAACCCTTACTGCATCAAACAAAACGGTTGCCTATATCCAGCTGCCTTATTTTAGTAATGAAGCCGATTACCGTGAGCGCATAAGCTCATTGCTTAATGTAATGATAAACGTTTACGCCATTGTTTTTATAGCAATTGGCCTGTTTGCCATCATCATAGCAAGGCAGATAACCGCGCCGTTAAACTTTATACAACAAAGCCTCAGCAAAACCATCTACGGTAAAAAGAACGAACATATCAAATGGTCGCGCGATGACGAAATCGGCGCATTGGTTAAGGAGTATAACAAAATGATATCGGCCCTGGAAAACAGTGCCCAGCGGCTGGCACAATCCGAACGTGAAAGCGCCTGGCGCGAAATGGCCAAGCAGGTTGCGCATGAAATCAAAAACCCGCTAACGCCGCTAAAACTGGGCTTACAACTGCTTGATAAATCATGGAAGGATAAAGATCCTAAGTTTGATCAGAAGTTTGAACGTTTCAGCAAATCATTTGTGGAGCAGATCGAAAGCCTGTCGTCGATAGCGTCGGAGTTTTCGGCATTTGCCAAGATGCCGGATACCCGCATTGAGCAGATAAATATTTTTGATATGTTAAACCAGGCGGTTACCATTTTTAAACAGATGGATAACGTGCAGATCACCTATCTGCAACCAGAGAATTCGTTCATTATCAATGCCGACCGCGACCAGCTGTTGCGCTGTTTTAATAACCTGTTGAAAAATGCTATTGAAGCCACCCCCCAGGACAGGAAGTGCATCATAGATATTAATTACCTGGTAACCAGCAAAAATATCCTGCTCACCATCAAAGATAATGGTAACGGGATTCCGGAAGAGATGCGTGAAAAGATCTTTGAGCCAAACTTTACCACCAAAAGCTCCGGAACGGGTTTAGGCCTCGCATTCATCAAAAACTCTATTGAAAATGCCAACGGCAAAATTTGGTTTGAAACAACTATGGGCACAGGAACCACCTTTTATTTAAGTTTACCTGCTGCTTAATAATTAAACCACCTGTAAATCAATGATAACCAGCTAATTTGAAGTGTAATACAGTAAATTAACAAAAGCTATGAGCAATAACCTGGAATACAGAATTGTTAAGCCCGGTAAACCACTTTCGGATTTTGTTGATAGCTTTTGGTTTTTACGCAACCTGTCGGATGCCGACAAAGATACAACGGGGTTACCGGACGGACTTATTGATATATTGCTTTTTAAGTCTGCCACACAGCCTTTTAATATTGCACAGCTTGGGGGGCTAACCCAGTTTGAACAGGCCAAAGTTTCGGCCAATAGCGTAATATTCTGCGTTAGCTTCAAATTGCTTGCCGTTGAGTATATTTTTGGAGAGGCCATTGCCGATATAGTAAACGGTGGCAGATTCTTACCAGATGGTTATTGGGGATTTACAGAAAACGATCTGTTGGATTTTGACTGCTTTGTAGAAAAAGCAACGCAAAAGATCAGATCACTTATTCCGGAAGAAATAGATGAACGTAAACGAAAATTGTTTGAACTGATTTATGTAACGAAAGGGAGGATCACGGTTAAAGAGCTTTCCGAAAAAGTGTTTTGGAGCAGCCGGCAGATAAATCGCTACTTTAATCAGCAATTCGGGATCTCACTTAAAGCCTATTGCAATATTCTTCGTTTCCGCGCCTCGTTGGAGCATATTGCAGACGGCCGGCTGTTTCCGGAGGAGAACTTTTTTGACCAGAACCACTTTATCAAAGAAGTGAAGAAGTTTTCGGGCGTTGTGCCCAAAGAATTATCGAAAAACAAAAACGACCGATTTATACTATTATCGGCCATCAGGCAGAAATAATTTTGCATCGTAATTAAACGATGAAAAATTATGTTATTAGATAATAAACAGGTTGCCATAGTAGGTGGCGGACCGGCGGGGCTGGCCTTAGCAAGGCTTTTACAACTTAAAGGTGCAGATGTAAAAGTATATGAACGGGATATGGACAGAAATGTACGCGTGCAGGGCGCCACGCTCGACCTGCACGAAGGCACAGGACTGGAAGCGCTGAAACGGAGCGGTTTGCTGGATGAATTTTATAAATACCACCGTCCTGTAGCAAGTAAGATGCTGCTTGTGGATAGAATGCTCAATATTACTTTTGATGACCACAATTTTGCGACCATTACCGCGGAAACCCGCCCCGAAATAGACCGCGCGCCTTTGCGGGATATTTTATTGAACTCCCTGCAGTCCGATACCGTGGTATGGGACAGCCATTTCATTTCAATGGAAAGAGAAAGAAAAGGCTGGCGTTTGTTTTTAAAAAACGGATCGAACGCTTATGCCGATCTGGTAATTGCGGCTGACGGGGCCAATTCAAAAGTGCGGCCTTATTTAAGTGATGTTGAACCGGTTTATTCAGGTATCACGCTGATTGAAGGCAATATTTACAACGCTGAAAAATACACCCCAAAACTTTTTTCCTTTGCAAAAGGAGGAAAAGTAATGGCGTTTGATGACGGGCGATTTGTAGGTTACGGCACAAAAGCCGATGGCTCAATTATGTTTGTGGTGAATTTTAAAACGCCCGAAAACTGGCTGGAACAAAGCGGCATTAATTTCAATAACAGAGAGGAAGTTTTTGAATGGTTTAAGAAAGATTTTGCCAGCTGGAGCGATGAATGGCATGAGTTTTTTACAAATGATGCAGTTTGTTTCATTCCCCGCCCACAATATTATTTTCCATTAAATCAAAGCTGGGAAACGGATGAGAGCCTTACAATGATTGGGGATGCCGCGCACCGGATGCCACCATATGCAGGCGAAGGTGCTAATGTGGCATTGCAGGATTCGTTTGAACTGGCCGAATGTTTAACCGGGAATCAATTTACTGATATCAAAGAAGCGATTGCCCATTTTGAAAAAGAAATGGTTGAAAGAGGAGCTAAAGCCACAAAAGACACGCTGGAAAATTCGGAGAGAATGTTTTCAAAAACTGGTTTGGAGCAAATGGCCGAATTTTTTAATCAGCACTGAATATATTAGGTCGATTAGAATAAAAAGGCTGCGGTATTCTGTTGCCATGTCACGACTTTTACCTCGCGGCCATTTGTCAATATTGCCGGGGCATCACGGGGAATACTTTGGTGAAGTGGTATTGCAAAGCCAAGCGGTAAAAGCCGCGCACTTTTGTTAAGCTTCTTAATGAGTTCCTTCCGCTCAATAATTATCAATTAACAGCGGAGCAGTCCGAACAATTACGCATAGCGACTGTTTGGTAAAGAAGCTGGACCAATTATGAATAAAGGCTTTTGTCGGGTTCGGGGCAAGAGTTTTTTTATTTAAAAATAAGCCTTAAAAATATGGACAAAATCATCGAAGGAGATATCCGTTATCCTGACCTGGCAGAAAAACGGTTTAATAAGCGCTTTACAGGAAAACCTGAATATATCTGCTTGCCGCAATCTACCGACGACGCGGTGAACGCTGTGCAGGAAGCGGTAAACAATAAACTACGGCTGGTTGTACGCAGCGGCGGTCATTGCCTGGAAAATTTCGTTTCAGATCCTGCTGTTCAGGCACTCATCGATATGTCGCTCATGACAAATATTTACTATGACAACGAAAGGTCAGCTTTTGTTGTAGAAGCCGGGGCCACTGTCGGTGAGATGTACCGCAGGCTTTTCTTAGGTTGGGGAGTAGTTTTGCCCGCTGGCGAGCATCCTGACATAGGGGTCGGCGGCCATGTGCTTGGTGGCGCCTTTGGTTTTCTTTGTAGGGAGCATGGATTGGCGGCTGATTATCTTTATGCTATAGAATTGGTTGCTGTAGATCCATCTGGTAAGGCGCATAGCGTCATCGCCACGCGCGAAGAAAATGACCCTCACCATGATCTCTGGTGGGCTCACACCGGCGCTGGCGGCGGCAATTTCGGTATCGTTACCCGTTATTGGTTACGATCTCCGGGAGTCGTTGGTTGCGATCCAACTCTTGCTCTTCCCAAAGCACCCAAAACCATTACGACTTTTAGGGTGTCGTGGGACTGGAGTAGTTTTGATGAACCATTACTTTCGCAGTTAGTCCAAAATTTCGGGGTATGGGCGCAAATGAACAGCGGTCCGGAATCTCCCTATAAACAGCTGTTCAGTTTGCTTTTTCTGAATCACCGTAATATGGGCAAACTGGAGATGAAAGGGGTTTGCACGGCAGGTCCAAAGGCTGTACAACTCATTGATGAGCACCTGGGTGCTATTGCAGAGCCTTTAGGCTTAAATTTTACCCGGCAAATAGAAGAGACGGCATGGCTGCAATTTGCGCTCAATCCGTTTCCCGAACTTTTTCAGCCAGGATATGACAAAGCAAAAGCCAAGATTAAAGATGCTCTTCTTCGCCGGCCTTTTTCAGAGGATCAAATCGCAACCATATACAAATACCTGACGAGTAGTGATCCGGTAGGCGGAGGATTAGGAATGGCCACCTATGGCGGCCAGGTGAATACCGTAAAGCCGGGTGCTACAGCATCCGCGCAACGGGATTGTATCCTTGATGTTGCCTGCAATACAGGCTGGGCCGATCCGGATGGCGAAGCCGCCAGCCTTAACTGGGTCCGCAATTTTTATAAGGACCTGTTTGCTGCTACCGGAGGTGTCCCGGTACCCAATGAACAGAATGGCGGTTGCATGGTCAATCATCCAGACACGGACACAGTCGAACCGCAATGGAACAATTCCGGCATTCCATGGTCAACCCTGTATTACCAGGATAATTACCCGCGATTGCAACAGGTAAAACAAAAATGGGATCCTGCGAACGTGTTTCATCACGCTTTATCAGTTAGGTTGTGATGCGACCAGTCTCGCAATTCAACCTTGCAATATGAAAGGAATATGGAGTTGTTAGCCACTCGTTATGCGGATTTACCTGGTGCACAGATCGCCTATAGCATCGTTGGCAACGGACCACCCTTATTGCTGCTGCATGGGTTCCCTGAAACGCACGCAGCCTGGTTACAGGCTGCACCCTTGTTAGCCCCGGCGTTTACATTGGTAATGCCAGACCTGCTAGGTTACGGCGATTCGACTATCACTGCTGATGGTGGTGATGAACGCTATTCCAAGCAAAATATGGCACGGCTGCTGGCTGCGTTTATGGAGCAGCTTGGATACCCCGCGTTCTTTATCGCAGGCCATGACAGGGGCGGAAGAGTTGCTTTGCGCATGTGCCTGGATTTTCCGAATCGGATATGGAAAGCTGCCATGCTTGATATTATACCTGCCGCCGATATCGCGGACAGGATCGACTTTTCCCTGGCTGGATCACTCGCTAACTGGTGGTTTATGGGCCAACCCCATCCTTTACCAGAAACCATACTGACAGTAAGCCATGATTTCTACCTGGAGTACATTCTTAATCAATGGTCCGGGGGGAAATCGTTTATATTGCCGGCGGCACGCGATGAGTATTTTCGTTGCTTTCGCAAACGTGTTGTTATAGATGCGGTGTGCGCGGAATACCGGGCAGGTAACGCTCTTGATCTGCAGGCAGAACGCGAGAGCAGGAAAAGCGGCCAGCGAATACAGTGTTCTTTGCTTGTGCTTTGGTCAGATGACGGGTTTGTAACAAGTTTTGGTGACCCACTCCATATCTGGCGGCAATGGTGCGGAGATGTAACCGGACATCAATTGAGTGCCAGTCATTTTTTAATGGAAGAACAGCCTACCGCAATAGCCAGCAATTTTTTATCGTTTTTTTTAGCCAGTACTAAATAATGTGATAAAAACTTATAGTAATTGGGTTAAGCTGTTTGTTTTCAAATGTTTTTTGCCGGCACACCCATGGGCATCGAAAAAGTCCATTGTGTACAGGCAGCCACAACCTGATCGCGTATTTTCGGCGATCACGCTTTGAATAATTGATCCAGGTTGTTCCGGCAAGTCGTTCCGGTAATCCTTTTAGTGCAATCCGCACTTTAGGCCATACAAAGCCATCTCATCAGCTTAACAACGATTTAACATCCTGTTGTTTGTTTGCGTAAACATTGCCGCTCGCGGTATGTTAATAAATAATGATCAGGAAATTAAAATCAGGGCAATACAGGATCTACTCCAAAAAAGTCGATCCTGAAACCCACAAGCGTAAAAATCTCGGCACTTTCGATTCAAAAGAAGCCGCGATGAAACACGAAAAAGAGATACAGTATTTTAAGCATCATTAACCTGCAATTGCTTTTCCAGGTAGTGAAACAAGGTAGTAGGCCCGTGTTGGGCGGTTGGTATTTCCGATTGCTGGCTAATGGTAAGTTTCGTCATATTAGCGAAAGATGCCGCCGCTTTTTCGGAAAAGCCTCCTTTTATCAGAAAGTCCAACCAACCAGTTTCGGGGATGGTCACCACTTTTACCGTTTTGTGCAATAGCTTACCGAATGCTTCAGCCACATCCTGATTAGAATAGGTTTCAGGCCCTTCCAGGAAGAACAGCCCGGTCCGGTCGTCCAGCATTAATTGGGCTGCAAATGCACCGATATCTGCCGGCGCGACCATCGGCAGCTTAAAGTCCGCCGGAAATAAAGTGGTCAATTCTCCCTTTTCACGGACGGCAGGTATTGCCTGGTCAAAATTGCTCATGTAATAAGCGCTGCGGATCACTGCCAGCGGGATGTCCAATTTGGCTAAGCCCTGCTCTAATTCATACAGTGCACCGAGGTCAAAAATATGATCTCCGGGCTGTGCGCCATAGGTAGAAGCGGCGACGATCTTTTTCAGTTCCGATCCTTCAAGCGCATTTAGGATACTGCCGATCTGTTCCCTTTCCACCGCATCGATATCTTTATCGGGAGCCGCATTTGGGTTCAGCACAAACAGGCGCTCCGCCTGTCCGAACAGTTCTTTTAAACGGGCTGTATCCCGGATGTCTGCAACCTCATAGGCTGCCCCCTTAACAGTCCATTCGGCAGCTTTAGCCGGATCATGGCCAATGATCATCACCTTTTGTTGTTTTTGCAGCAAAGCGGTCGAAAGCGCGGCACCGATATGGCCGGTTCCTCCTAAAATAGCGTGTGTGTATTTCATAACACTATTAATTTCAATATTCATGCCGTAAAAACTTGCCAGAAGTCGGCAAAGATTTTTTTGTTTTTCCTTCATCCCAACCGCCGGCCATTTCTACATGCATCCGCAAGGATGAATAGGGCGGGTTTAGCTGTATGTAACAAAAGGTAAAGGATTTGTAACATAAACATAAGTAACATCATGAAGTATCACCTTTATTTGTAGTATCCGCTATGGATGTTTGTCGTCCTGTATATAATACCTATGAAAAAGATAACAAGCCTGATACTTCTGATATGGCTATGCAGTATCAGCGTACTGGCCCAGCAGCCTGACACTGCATCGAACAACGCTGCGATACGGCAGATGATCAAAAATTATGAAGATGCATGGAATAGCCATAACCCGGAAAAACTGGCTGCCAACTACACCTCTGATGCTACCTGGGTAAACTGGTTTGGCGCCTACTATAAAGGGCGGGATGATATTTTTAGGCATTATAAGCAGGTTCATAATACTTATTTTAAAAACACCCAGTACTATACCCGGGCTGTTGAAGATATTACCTATCTTAACCAGGACCTTGCGGTTGTACACGTACGAACGGGTCTTGCCGGCGACGAACGATATCCGGGTCAAACGTTTGAGTTTCGCCGGATGATCGTCGTGGTAAAACGGGACGGTGAATGGAAGATATTTGCGGGGCAAAACGCCAGGCTGGAAAAAGGCATTAACTAATATTAAGGCTGCTCTGTTATGAATAAAGCCCCGTAGTATCTGTATATTATAATAAATAGAATATTATTTTTGATTATAAAATCCCGGCAGTTTACGCAAACTTAATCTCAGCATGCATCCAGCTAAATGTACCTTCGTCTTGTTGCTTTTGCTTTTGGCTTTTTTCGGTACGGCCAATGCACAAGACACGGTAACCCTGCATCACAAAGATTTTGGTGTTTACAATGAAATATCACTGCGTGATAAACACTGGTTCTTTCATCCTGAAATAAATAGCGCAAATACACCGCCTGATGTCCGTTCCGACGGCTGGGAAGCTGTACGTTATACGGCGTTTGGCGCAGACAAGCTACCCGCCGGGTGGAAAGGTGTTGGCTGGTTTAATATTTGGGTAAAAGCAGGTAAGGATGTGGCCGGCCAAAAATTTGGCCTGCGCATTAATCATGACGGCGCGTCGGAAATATTTATTGATGGTGAGCCAACAGGCGGCTATGGCAAAATCGGCCACCCGGTTGAAGCAACGGAAGCCAACCGGGCACCATTGGAGATGATACCCTTTTGGTTAAAGGGCAATACGCCGCATCTGATAACTATTCACTACGCCAACCCTTTTGGTGTATACCGTAATTTTGTAGGCTTTGAAGTGTTACTTACCAATTACGATTTGTATAGCAAGCGGATAATGCGCGCCCGGACACTATATAATTTTGTGCCAATGTGTGCCGCCGCCGCCTTCATTCTTGGCTTGCTGCACTTTTTGCTTTTTCTGTTTTATCCGAAGCAGAAGCTGAATTTTTATTACGCATTGTTTGTTATGCTAACAGGCATCACCAGCGGGGGTATATACCTTTTTTATTTAACCGGCCATCCGCAGCTGCAATATATTGCTCATTACATGACCTATAACCTGAAGGTGTTGCTGTTGTGGTGGGGCCTCATTTTGTTGTATAAGTTAGATTATGGCCAGGTACATCGCTGGCGCCAGATTATCCTGGCGTGTGTATGCTCGGCCTATTTACTTTTTTACTTTTATAAATTTTATATATTAAAGGAAACTGATTTTCCTGATTTTTTTTCATCAGTTTTCCTGGTTTGTAATGTGGATGGCTTTATCTGTGTATATCACCTCATACGTAAAGGCAGGCGCAAGGCGTGGTTGGTTACAACGGGTGTAATGGCCGTTTTCCTGGTTTATATTTTTTGCTGGGATGATACGTTCGGCGTATGGCCTTACGGTTATAATTCAATGCGGGTATTTGTGATGAGCGCGGGCGAACTTGTTTTACCGGTGTGCCTCTCCCTTTATCTCGCGCTCGATTATGCCGGCACAAACCAGCAATTGGCCGCACAGTTGGCCGAGGTTGAAGCATTGTCGGCTTTTGCACTGGCAAAAGAAGCTGAAAGAACCGAACAGGTTGCGGCTGAAGCCCGGAAATTAGAAGCTATTGTACAGCAACGCACGGCAGAACTAAAAGAAAAGGCGGATAAACTGCGTGAACTGGACGCTGTTAAATCAAGGTTCTTCGGCAATATTGCGCACGAATTCCGGATGCCGTTAACGCTCATCCTCAATCCGGTTAAGGAACTTGCCGGCAAGACCGCCGATCCATCATTGCTGAGGGATTACCGGATGATCCTGAATAATGCCGAGCGCTTGCTGAGGCTTATCAACCAGTTGCTTGATCTGAGTAAACTGGAGCAGGGATTAATGGAATTGTTGTACGAACCGCTCGATTTAAATGCGTTATTATTAGGCCATGTCCAAAGTTTTGAGCCGCTTGCATTGCAAAAGGGCATCACACTGCATTTCCGGTCAAACTACCGCGAACTTTGGGTAATGGCAGACCGGGATAAATTGGATAAGGTCATGTTGAACGTTATCGGGAATGCGGTAAAATTCACTGCGATCGGCAGGGTAGAGGTTTTTCTCTATCACGATGATGGGATGTCCGGGAATCAATATGTTGTTCGCGTTCGCGATACGGGTAAAGGGATACCCAGATCAAAGCTTCCCTATATTTTCAGTCGGTTTTACCAGGTCAATTCGCCGGGCAGCCAGGCTGCCGAAGGAAGCGGTATCGGGTTGGCACTTTGTAAGGAACTGATTGAGCTAATGGGCGGCAGTATTGCGGCAAATAGCTGGGAAGGGGCGTTTACCGAAGTGGTGATCCAGTTGCCTTTGGACGAAGCGGCGAGCGCTCATGAGGGTGTAGTGGAATTTAAGACCATGAAAGCAACCCCTGAAAGTGAAGAAGCAAAACCTGATAAAACCGAGACCGATATGGACTTGATTTTGCTGGTAGAGGATCACCGGGAGCTCCGTGACTTTATTGAACGTCAGCTTGCGGAGCAGTACCGGGTAATTACCGCTTCGGACGGCAAGGCAGGAATCACCATGGGTATAGAACAAATTCCGGCACTCATTATTACCGATGTGATGATGCCCGATACAGATGGTTATGAGTTGTGCGGGATATTGAAAAAAGACGAACGGACAAGCCATGTCCCGGTCATCATGCTGACGGCAAAGGCCGACGTAGATAGCCGCGTAAAAGGCATTCAAACAGGAGCCGATGCTTATCTTGCCAAACCTTTTGAGAAGCGCGAACTGCTGGCGCTGATCGGGAACCTGATCGAGACGCGCAATATTTTGAAACAACATGTTGCAATGCACAAGAGATGGCTGATAGAGTTGCCCAATATGCCGACGATAGAGCAGGCTTTTTTAAATAAGATAAAAGCCGCGGTTGAAAATAACCTGGATGATAACAGCTATGGAACCGATCAGTTGGCCGGGGATATTGGTGTGAGCAGGATTCAGCTGCATCGAAAATTAAAGGCAATAACTGGCCGGGCCCCTGGCGAACTGGTGCGCGAAATACGGCTACAGCACGCACACGATCTCCTGGCGCGCCGCACTGCCACCATTGCAGAAGTAGCTTACCAGGTTGGTTTCAGCAGTCCGGCAAGCTTTTCAGCAAGTTTTTCACGGCATTTCGGTTTTTCGCCCAAGCAGGTAAATCCATTGCATTAACTCCATTATTAAGCCAGATCTTTTTCTTGCTGCTCTTCTTCAAAACCGGAATATGGCAGTGGGTTTTCGAAACGGCAGATAGAATTATTTAGGCAGTTTTATAGCATGTTTCCAATTGCGAACGCACTGCGTTCTCAATTGGGCCGGACACATTACAAGAGAATATTGCGCATCGATAATTCAGATAAAAGAGATTTTTACATAGCGGAAGCCATAAAGAATAATTGGACGACACGTTAGTTAGAACGTCAGGTTCATAGCAGTTTATGAGTAATGACAAAGATAGCGTGTTGGCAGTAGCCCGAAATGAGAAGGAACTATCTGATGCCATAGAAATCATAAAAGATCAAATATGAAAGTTCGAACTTCAAGGCTTTTTGCTTGAAATGTAGCCATATACATATGTCGAACTTTTTCTTGGAGGATTTGCGTAAAATGGTGTTTTAGAAAAAAGTTCGAGAGCGGCGCATCGTATTTCTCGAACTTTTTTCTGCATCATAACAATGTTCGGGAACTCTCAAGGTAGATGCTTGGTTTCAATTCAATCTCCTGTATTCATTTGGCGTGACACCTACCTGTTGTTTAAACAGGCGGGTAAAGTGTGATGGGTATTTGAAGCCCAATTCATAGGCTATCTGACTGATGGTTTTCCGGTCGTCAAAGATTTTCTCTTTTGCCGCGTCGATCAGTTTGAGCTGGATAAATTCAAGCGGTGTTTTGCCGGTTTCTTTTTTGATCAGGTCGCCGAAGTAGTTAGCCGATAGGTTGAGTTCGTCTGCAAAGTATTTTACAGCCGGTAAGCCAATTGTTTGCGGTTTGTCAGAAGTTAAATAACCATTCAATAAACTTTCAAAGCGTTCGAGGATACCCTTATTCACTGTTTCCCGGGTAATAAATTGACGGTCATAGAAACGTACACAATAAGTCAGCAGCAATTCCAGATTAGCTACGATGACTTGTTTGCTGTGTTTGTCAATAGGGCGTTTCGTTTCCGTTTCGATTTTCGCAAAGCAGTCTTTGATAATCTCCTGCTCATCTTCTGAAAGATGCAGCCCTTCATTAACCTTATAGCTAAAGAAATTATACTCATGAAAATGACGGGCAAGGTTAGTGCCGCGTATCAGGTCAGGATGAAAAACAAGTATCAGTCCCTGGGGTTGGCGCCATTCTTCATTGCTTTCAATATGAAGAACCTGCCCCGGTGAGAAGAACACCAGCGTTCCTTCCTGAAAGTCATAATGACCTTTTCCGTAACGGAGGTCGCCAACTTTTACGCCTTTCAAACTAATGGCATAAATACCCATGTGCATGTGCTTAATTTGATTGGGCTTCGCCCTGGACAAATCCAAAACGCTGATCAGCGGATGATAGGTCGGGTGATTACCAAACTTATTATAGGAGCTCACACTGTCGAAGTTGATGCTGTGTTCCATAACCGGATGAATTAATACACTCAAAATTACAGGTTTTCATTCCAGCAACGGCTTCTGCCGGTCACAATATGTAAAAATGGTAAGCATCCCCGTAAAACGTATAAGTTAACATTTCTATACGCGGGCTAATTTTGCACTATCAATGTTAAACATAGAAAATATGGAAATCTCATTCAGTAACAAAGTGGTTCTGGTTACAGGTGCAGCATCGGGCCTTGGCCTGGCAACAGCTAAAGCCTTTGCGCAGGCAGGCGCAGCAGTTGCCCTGGCCGATGTGGATGAACCAGCCGTTAAGGCGGTGGCAAGCGAACTGACGCAGGCCGGATATAAGGCCATAGGCATCGGCTGTGACGTAAGTAACGAAGCAGAAGTTGCAGCAATGGTGGAATATACTATTACTACACTGGGGGGCCTGGATGCAGCCTATAACAATGCAGGTATACAAGTGCCGGTAGCGGAAACTGCTGATGCATTGGGGGAAGACTTTGACCGCGCTATAGCAGTAAACCTTCGGGGCGTTTTTAACTGCCTGAAATATGAACTGCGCCATATGCGCGAACAAGGGAGTGGTGCTATTGTCAACTGTTCCTCACAAGGTGGCCTGATCGGCACCGCCAACTTAGGCGCTTACACCGCTGCCAAACATGGCGTGCTGGGTTTAACCAAATCATCGGCCTTAGAGTATGCTGCAAGAGGTATTCGCATCAATGCCATTTGCCCTGGTGTCATCGAAACGCCGATGGTTTCCAAAGCCATTAAGGATGCGCCTGAGCACATGGACGCGATCATCAGATCCATTCCAATGGCAAGAGTGGGTAAGGAAGACGAAATCGCTTCAACCATTCTTTGGCTTTGCAGTCCGCTTGCAGGCTTTATGGTCGGACAGGCCGTTGCGCCTGACGGTGGTTTTACCATAGCCTAAGACTGTTGTAAATACATTTCAACAAAATCTTAATTATCAATAATTATACTATGGTAAAGGTATTTAGGATAACAATAATCTTGACGGCGGAAAGATGTTGCCACTGTATGGCCGCACAATTTCTGCTGGATATTAACAAGGCCTTAACGCCCCGAAAAAAATACGCTTGATTTAAAAACATATAAATAGATATATTATGAAAACAAGAAAATTAGGAAGCCAGGGTTTAGAAGTTTCAGCTATTGGCTTAGGCTGTATGGGTATGAGCTTTGGTTATGGCCCTGCTGCAGACAAAAATGATATGATCAAATTGATTCGTCGTGCAGTAGAAAAAGGCGTTAGCTTTTTCGATACCGCTGAAGTTTATGGCCCGTTTGCCAATGAAGAACTTGTGGGAGAAGCATTGGCACCATTTGGCCACGAAGTAAAAATTGCCAGTAAATTTGGCGTCAAAATAGAAGATGGCAAACAGCTGATGGATAGCCGCCCCGATACGATCCGTAAAAGTATTGAGGGGTCGCTAAAACGACTGAAAAGAGATGCTATTGATCTTTACTATCAACACCGTGTAGATGTTAATGTGCCGATGGAAGATGTAGCCGGAACCGTTAAAGACCTGATACAGGAAGGTAAGGTTAAATTCTTCGGTATGAGTGAGGCTGGTGTCGATTCCATCCGCAAAGCGCATGCTGTTCAACCATTAACCGCATTACAAAGCGAATTTTCGTTATGGTGGAGAGAACCCGAAGAAATCATCATACCTACCCTGGAAGAACTGGGTGTCGGCTTTGTTCCGTTTAGCCCGCTTGGTAAAGGGTTTTTGACCGGTAAGATTACAGAAGATACTCAGTTTGGGGACAAAGATGTGCGCGCCAATTTTCCGCGTTTTCAGAAAGAGGCAATCGAAGCAAACCAGGCATTGATCGACCTGATCGGTAAAATCGCCAAAGATAAAGATGCCACACCGGCACAGATTGCTATTGCATGGGTACTGGCACAAAAACCGTGGATCGTTCCGATTCCGGGAACTACTAAAATCCACCGCCTGGATGAGAATTTGGGAGGTGTTGAAGTTGAGTTAACACCTGCTGATCTGAAAGATATTGAAGATACCGCTGCTCAGATAAAAATTGTAGGCGACCGGTATCCGGCTGCTATGCAAAAAAGCATCAACCGCTAATTTAAATTTTAACAACCGGTCCTGCCTCTTGATGCAGGATCGGTTTAACACACATTTATCATGAAAATAGTGCTCAAATATTAAATACCCGGCAACAGGATCTGGACAAAATATCTGCATTCACTTCGGTCGGCAATATTCCCAAATTAAAGCAAGCGTTAACAGCGGCGTTAGAAAATGGCTTAACCGTTAACGAGATCAAGGAAGCATTAACACATCTCTATGCTTATGTCGGTTTTTCACCATGTATATTAGCATTAAACACTTTTAAAGCATTAATAGACGAGCGTGAGGCAGCCGGAATAAAAGACGTTGTTAGAATAGAAATCGCACCAATTCCGCAGGAAGATAATCGCGGATGGGCGTATTTTAAAAGAGTACCTTTTTGCTGATATTTTTGATCGTGATTTAGTAGTCTCTGGGCGAGATGAACCTTAAGGAGAAATCGAACTGCAAAAAGATTGTTGATCGTAGTGCCATCCTATTTTTTTGACTGTTAGCTACAACCGGTTTACGAATTTCTTTACTAAAATCGAATTAGTAAAGCTCGGATTGTAATTGTCTGGCTTATAGATTTTTATTAGCATAAAAAAAGGAAACGGCCACAGGGTGGTGTTTCCTTAAGTAGAAGGGACACGCAATCGGTCGACCTTCATTGCTGATGTAGAGGCAGTTATAAACGCTAAAAATATAATTGATAAAACTTCCCATATTTAAATACCATATTTTGTCAGTCACTATCATAGATGCTGGCCCACATCTACGATAGTGATGTAGTAGTTATATGCCTAAGATAATAAGTAAGATCATTATGTGCTTTACATTATAGGTACTGTAGAGCATGTAGGTAGAATAAGAGATATAAGCATATAGGCTTATATATACATATTATAAGTAAAATCACTTATAATCTTGTGATATAAGTAAAATTACTTATAACTTAGCAGGAGGAGAGATATTAGGTATGAAAATATACGCTGTAGTAACAGGAGATATAAAGAACTTCACTAAGCTACCAAGTGATAGACGCAGTAAATTAATTGTAGAGACAGAACAACTAATGAAGACCATGGTTAAGAATACCAAGGACGCGCAGGTCTTTCGCGGCGATAGCTATCAATTGATAGTAAATGACATTACCCAGGTTTTAAAAAGATGTATCCAACTGATATGCTGGTTTAAACTTAACTCAGATTCATTTAGCCTGGCAGGTAAAACTTCAAAATCAGATATTCGAGTTCAATTAGGCACCCGGCTTTCTATCGGCATAGGTGAGATCGCCTATGAGGGAAAGAATGTACTGGACTCAGACGGAGAGGCATTTCATCTTTCGGGCAGAAAGTTTGACCAGCTAAATAAAGATGACATTATAAGGCTAACCACTGCTGATGAAAAAAGTAACGAGGTCTTTGAAATGTTACTGATGTTCATGAATTCGATTATCAGGAGTTGGACACGAACGCAGGCGGAAACTATTTTTCAGTTTTTGGAAAAGGATGATAACACCCAGGAGCAGGTAGCCAAAAAGCTGAAAATGACCCAACCCGCAGTCGCGCTCAGTTTGAGAGCGGCAAGATGGAAAGAAGTAGAAAAGGGAATTAACTATATTAGCAAAGAATTGGAAAAGCAATATCTCTTGTAATGGAACTAACCCTATTATTACGTTTGCTATTAGCACATCTGCTAAGTGATTTCTTGTTGCAACCAACAAAGTGGGTTAAAGCTAAGAATACCAAAAAGGAGAAAGCTCCGGAAATGTACTATCACATACTGGTAGTAACAGCGCTGACGTACTTGTTTTTATGGGACTGGAGTCACTGGTACCTGCCATTGATTGTTATGGTAAGCCACTTATTAATAGATATCTGGAAGAGCTATCGTCCTCATGCATTTGCTTACTTTCTTACCGACCAATTACTCCATGTATTTGTAATTGTGGCTGTTTGGACTATATTCTACTTTGATGCCAACACTGTATTTACCTGGATATCTAAGTACCTAAACTCGGCACATTTTTGGGTGTTAATAATCGCTTACTACCTGGTAACAGGGCCATTAGGTATAGCTATCGGAATAGCAACAAGCAAATGGCAAAAGGAGGCTGGGATGGATACAGCAGGATTAGATAAAGCCGGTATATGGATTGGCCGATGCGAAAGAGTACTGATACTTAGTTTCATTATTACCAATCAATATACGGCATTAGGGTTTCTGATGGCAGCTAAGTCTATTCTGCGCTTTGGCGATGCAGAAGACCGGGCGCAAAAAAAGACTGAATACATATTAGTAGGAACGCTAATGAGTTTTGCATCAGCAGCGCTCATAGGTGCTATAGTCAGCTATCTTTTGCATAAATATTAATATTTATTATCGTAATAAGCTTAGGTTAACTATTGATTGTTTTGTTTTTATTGTTGGTGTGATTCAGCCGCGCCTAAATCAAATGCGCCTAACGGATTAACAATATTCGTGGCTAAATAGAGTTAGCATAAACTGTTAATGGCGCATTCCATGTTTCTTTCAAATAACTTTCTACTGCCGCCAACAATTTCGAGATATCGCCATCTTCTCTGTATTTGGTTATTGATAAGCCAGGTTGAACTATATATACATTCATCTTAACTTTAAGATCTTTTTTTGCACGTCTTTTAAGAAGATCCAGCAGATCGCTATCGCCTTTTTCGAACCTATCGATGCCTTTTATTTTGAGACGTTGATTGCTGCGCTTTTGCAGTTGCTTAAATATCATGTCTGTGTTTTCCATCCATTTAATGCTTTTTTGAGCCTGACTGCAAACAGCATAGAAATTGTCTATTCGGGTACCGGCTTTTCCGTCGACTGAATATTTACAATGATATACATCAATATTTAATGTTTTTTCTTTGTTATTTACGGATAATCCTACAATGTCCGCAATTTCGCCCTTGTCATCATCATCCATGATGACTTCGTAATTTTTTTCTTTTTTTAACTTTTCCAGCATTAAAAATTGAATACTTGCTTTGTCTTTAAGGTGTGTTTGTGATTCTTTTCGGATATCGGCAGTTGTCCAATCGATACCAATAATTTTATCTTTGTCAAATGCAGGGATGATTGAGGGCACTTCGGTAAATAAATTGCCTTCTAAGAAGGATCCATCTGCGAAATAAATAAGTGGAGGATTGTAATAAAAAAACTCGTTTAAAGATTGGCTTTTTAGTCCGTCTATAATAGATAGCTGTGGGTCTCCTTCGATTTTGAAATCTTTTCTATCAGGCTCATTGACAAGTTCCAAATTAAAACGGTGTTTGCCTGCAGGTGTTTCAAGTAAAAATTTAATGCTGATTTGATCTTGTTCGATGATACTTAGGTCGCAATTCCAGATCGGGTATTCTTCACCATTGGCATATTTGATTTCCAGCGTACCAATTTGTTCTCTGTATATAAAATCCGGCCATTCGATGTTGAAAGCAACGCTATCATGTATTCTTGTTGCCTCAGTTGGTAAAAGTGTTCCTTTTAAAACTAAGCTGCTATCTATGCTTTCATCTGTAATCTTTTTAGCAACGGCTTTGCACCATTTTATCCAAGTAGGTATATTGTTGCTACGCATTGACCATACACGGCCATTGTGACTGCAGCCTATACTATTACGAGATCCCGCTTCGAAACCTACGCCAAAAATGTTGGACTTGATAGCTTTTTTAATCTCCGTCGCCCTCAATGCAGACTTTATATCACTCCCCACGCGCATGATATAATTCATTGCTCTACCCATTGGTTCGCGGACACCTACATTATGAAGCCTGATTCTATTAATTCCGGCAAAACACCTAAACATATTTTGACCTTTTATTAGCGTGCAATTTGGTGCAATGGCTTTGGCGAATTTTTCAAAATAAGAGCCCGTGTTTGAGGAATGTATAAAAAGCAACTTGTTTTTTTTATCGAAGTAACTTATAATGATATCAAAGTTCATGCTTGTGAAGTCTTCGATTTTCGCCCATTTGACATACGATTTTTGGCCGGTGATTATAAGTAACACTTCTTCTTGGTCATTATAATCGCTGTACACATAATCATATTTATCGACTGCATGAAGCCCGGATTTATAAGATAAAGGTTTCCAAGCTTTGGTTTCAGTCTTGAACATAATTGTGCTTAGCGGGTGTTTTATAGCCTGTACAGGAAATTTATCTGGAAAGCCCTTGAACCCTTCAAGAAATGTTCTAAAATCCTCTTGCTCCAGGCTCATTTTGTAAGATAGATCAGGGAGAAGAATATTCCAGTCAGAATCTTTATAGTATAGATTTTCGAGATCCTCAGTCACTTCCGGCTCTGCTATATTGGCAATGAATGTAGCAGGTCCTAAATTAGCTTTTACCCTGGTAAACCGTCCGGCAAGTTGTAACGTTATAGCTAAGCTTTTTTTTGTATCATGAAAGGCTGCAATTTTTAATTCCGGTAAATCGAACCCTTCTCCAAGCATGTCGACACAAATTATTATTCTATGTTTTTTGTCGATGACCTCCTGTACTAATTCTTTTAACTTAGAAGATGGCTTTATTTGTGAGTGGACGATGATCGGATTAAATTCCGGATGCTTTTCATAAAATTGAAGAATGTATTCCGCTCGAATAATTTTATTGACCCTAACCATCAATATATGGTCATAACCTTTTGCTAAATCTTCTTTTAGTGCCTTTATAGCTTCTTCCGCAATTACCTGGTCGGCTATATTTCGGTCATATTCGTTTACAGGTCGAAAACGGATCGGCTTGAAATAATCTTGTTCTTGTGCTTTTCTTAGAGGGAAATTGAAAACGATCTTTCCCTCAAGCCTTTTACCATCATTCCGAAACGGTGTAGCCGTAAATAATACCACTGGTTTCCCTGACATTTTTTTCTTGAATTTATTCCAGGTTTCTGCAGGGGAGTGATGGGCTTCATCAACAAAAAGATGACTGAGTTTTTCGGCCATATATTGTTGCATTTCAGCAGAAGATGATGTCAGGGCTCCCATTGTCGTCACCGCGACGTTTACCTTTGAAAAATAATTATCTATTTCATCTTTACTTTTAAACCCATGTTTGACGATCCCGGTAATTGGCAATTCACAATTTTCGATAATATCAAATTCGGGCAATATCCCTAAAGTGGCGAATTTTTTCGCCAATTGATTACGCAACGCATCTGTTGGAACGATGACCAGCAAACATTTTGGACGTTGAGAAATTGTTACCGATAACATGGTCTCCGTTTTGCCCGTACCCGTTGGCAACACGATAATTGCTGTCTCGTCAGTTATAGTCCAATGTGCTTGTATCGCGTGTAGCGCACCTAATTGTGGCGATCTCAGACCCGAAGATTCAGCCGTGTCTTCCTTATAGTGAAATGCGTTGATCCAAGATTCGCGTACATGTTCAGGTGTGTGTTGGGCCAGGTATTTCTCTCCGAACAACGGATGTTTAACCCATTCACAAGTACGAAGATCAATTTCCTCTGATTTTATATCCAACTCTGATGCATTTCCAGAAAGTACATAATCATAAGATTTCGAAAACTTTTCATCTCGGTGCTGTAAAACCAGCACCTCAAATCCTTTTTTTCTAAATGTATAGGCAGTACGTGCACCTGGTAATGCGGTTAAATTGGACTCAATTATTTCTGTCAGATTTAACACAGACATAATAGTGCCTTGAGGAGTGGTTTCGACATAACTTACAGCAGGAAGTGAAATTTTCATAACAACAATTAAGTTCAAAATACGCCGGTCGCAACAGAATGATTTCTGACTTCTTTCCTAGTCGCTCTAAAAGCTTAAAGACTAAGTTGGATACAGAGACTGATATCAACCATAGCGCTGGTTGGTTAGTTAATGGATATGATTGTCAGTTCAGGTAAGAGTAAAATTAGTCGAAAAAAAAAGAAGAAATGGGGGTGTTGATAAATAGCCTCATTGTGAACAATTTTCATTTTCGGGAGGCAATCCTTATTGAAATAAAACGGGCGACCCAGTGTGTTGGCCGCCCGCTCCTCAAAACAGTTAATGCTGTTATTTACTCTCTTGGTTTTTAATATCCGTTACTTCGGTGCGGCCCGCCTGTGCCAGTACTTTAATTTCCTGATAGGCCTTGCGCAAACGGGTGCCGGCTGCTTTGTTATTTTTCTCGTGGAATGCAATAGCATCCGCCTCTGTGGCGGCTACTAAATCTTTTAATTTCTGAAATGTTGACATGATAAATGATTTTTAAAATTTAAAAAAAGTGAATGTATAAAAAATTGTAAATTGTTTTAATGGATTTCTTACCCCTCGGCGCACGCTTGAACTTGATTTTGACGTCTCGGGAAGCTGTTTTGAACAAGCGTCTGTTACTGGACCGATTTTATAGATGATATAAACAGGGATAAATAGCGCATGTATTGGTTTCTAATAACGATATTTTATTTACCTGAGGTTAATTTAACTGGCTATAAATCAATAATTTAGGTGTTGGGCGTTTCGGAGATATGTTACACCCTATTCCGTGGCAAAACTGACCACCTGTTTGCTGGCAAAGAAATGCAGCTCATGCTTTAGCAGCATAAACAAAGATAATTATTTACCAATTTCCATTTAGCCTGGTGCTGCTCTATCTATAACCTCTTTTTTCTTTTCGAAGCTTTAATATGCAAGGTGATTGCAGGATCTCCATTCTGGTTATGGCCGTTCATTGCTTTATTAGAGGCTTTCAGCGCTATTTCGCATACCTAATGAGGCTACCGATCAACTCGTTCACCCGGCGACTGTATTTGGCATTTAAAAGGACGGCCAGCGTCTGATGCATAAACTACCAAAAATGGGGTGGTCAATTTGATCCGGAATCAGGTGGTCACTTTGGTCCGGAATACCCTGGTCACTTTAAATCGGAATCAGGTGGTCAGTTTGAGCGGAATCTCCATACACCCAAATTTTAAATTTTCACTCAATTTTCTCACCCCTTAAATATCATCCATTTTACTTAAACGAAAGTCTTAATATTTGAATCTTATAGCTTAACCTAATCTTCTGAAGTATTTAGTTATACAGATATACCACCTCTTCTTAGTCGTATTCGTATTCGGATTTCCGGCTTCTTCGTTTACGCATGGATTCACCTTCTATCTCGATCCGGTGAGCTTCCGGCGTAACTCTGTCCAGTACCGCATCTGCAATTGTCCGTTCGCCAATCACTTCAAACCATTTATTAACCGGTAGCTGTGAAGTAAAGATCATCGATGTCTTTCCATGAATATCTTCAATAACTTCCATCAGGATAGCGCGGCTTTGTGCATCCAGGGGATGAATCCCGAAGTCATCAAAGATCACGAGGTGCATCCTTTCAATCTTGGCAATTTCCTTAATATAGGTTCCGTCAGCCTTAGCCATCTTCAGTTTAGGAAATAGCTTGGTAATGCTCATATACAAGGTCCTGTAGCCTTTTTCACAGGCATTGATACCTAATGCTGTCGCCAGGTAGCTCTTGCCGCAGCCAGTAGAACCGGTGATCAGGATGTTCTCCGCCCGGCTAATAAAAGTACAGTCTGCCAGGCGCTGCACAAAATTCCGGTCAATGTTTCTTTCGGGATGGTAGTTCATCTCCTCAATAGAAGCCTTATAACGGAATCTGGCGTTAAAGATCAGGCTCTCGATCCGTTTGTTCATTCGGTAATCATATTCGGCATCTACCAGCAAGGCCAATAGCTGGTCAGTAGTATATTCCTCCGCCTTACCATTCTCCAGGTTTGTTTTAAAGGCATTGTACATGCCGGTGAATTTCAGTTTCCGAAGCTTCTCCAATGTAGTTGTATTCATGTTTTATGGTTGTAAAGGTTATTTATAATATTCTTCTCCGCGAATGTTATCGTGGGCAGGCATTGGCAGTTCATCAGCAAAGATGCTGCTCTCCTTGTAGCTGTCCATGTTGTTCTCGAGGATGGATTGGATGTTTTTATAGGTATAGACCCCGTAGTCCATAGCCTTTCTGCAGGCATTGGCCAGGCGCTCTGCGCCTGCCTTTTTACCCAAGCTTAAAATACCCTCACAGGACTTGCGGATCTGTTCAGGGTGCTGCTTGCGTTCCAGAATCTTAACGATGTATAAGCGCACATCTTCACCGTAGGCCGCCGCCTCCTCGAGGAATTTCTCAGGTGTCCTTTCATTGGAATAGCGGTGTGTATGGGCCAGGTGTTCCTGCTGAGTGGAATGCTGGTAAGGTGTTTTGTTGCGCTTGTGGACAGCAACGCGGTCGTAGTTGGAAAAGATCTCTACCGTAGAGCCGGAATACAGGATTTTTATCTTTTTACCGATCAGGCGGATCGGCACACTGTAGTAATGTTTATCGGGTCCCAAACAGATATGACTGTTCTTCATCACGGTAGCGTGGAAAATCTTTTTGAACTCATACCGCTGTACCGGTAGCGGATCAAGCGTTTCCCGCTCAACCTCTTCAAATTGCATCCTGCGGCTGTAATTACGGCCTTTCATGGGCTGGTTGTTGTGCTCATCTAGTATCTCCCGGATAGCTGCATTCAGAGTCTTAAGTGAGAAAAAAGTTTGCTGGCGTATAGGCACATACAAGCGCCTGTACATGATCTTTACCGCGCCTTCTACCAAAGCCTTGTCCCGCGGACGATAGGCCCTTGCCGGCAATACGGTGGTTCCGTAGTGGTTGGCAAAGTCCAGGAAAGTCTCGTTCAGCGTAGGTTCATAGCGGTTGCTTTTGGTCACCGCAGCCTTCAGGTTATCGGGTACCAGGGCCTGGGGAACCCCGCCGATGTAGTGCATCGTATTCTCACAGCCTGTAATAAAGTCTTCCTTCTGCTGGCTGTGAACCGCTTCTACATAGGTCAACTGGCTGGCGGCCAGGATAGCCACAAACACTTCGACAGCGATTTCTTCGCCGGTCTCCTTATCGACATAGCTTAGCTTCTCGCCGGCAAAGTCTACAAAAAGCTTATCACCGACTTTATGATCGAGGTGCATCGTGGGGTTTACCCTCCCTTTCCAGCTTACGTAATAGTCGCAGAACTGGGTATAAGCATAACCATCGGGAAACTCCTTTTTATAGGCCTCCCAAAGGATCTTACGGGTCATTCCGGTGCGTTTGAGTTCTTTATCTACGTGCGGGAAGCAGCGCAGCAGCGACTGCATACGCTGGCTGGGGTCCCGTTCCCGTTCTCTGGCTTTACCAAAAAAGTCTTCCAGCTCTTTGTCATTCAGGGCATTGATCTCCTTGAAACTGAAGCCACCGGCTTCATAGGCGGCCAGGTACTTTTTTACGGTGTTACGTGCTACATTTAGGTGCAGGGCGATAAATTGCTTACTTCGTCCCTGGTCATACATTCTTAGTACTTGTCTGATTTTACTCATGCTTAAAGTCGTATTAGCCATTAGCTCAACTGGATGGTCTTCCCAGGAACAATGGTCGCCGCTAAAGCACAACTTTATAATCAGGGCGGTCCGGTTAACCAAGATTGCCCCGGTCAATTTTAGTCGGATCAGAGGATCCGTTTCAGCGAGTCCCCAGAACTCACTAATGTCCTTTACCACCCCTACGGCATATATATTTGAACTAGCCAGTTTTAACCAGTACAATAATCACGACGTTGACAATAATATTGCTTTAACCCAAATATTCTTGGAGTATCTAGTTATATTTAGTATCAGGAAAAGAAGTCTATAGGAGTAGTACCAACGAAAAATAATTTAAATGAGGTAGGATAGTAAATAATACAATGACACCTCATATTTATATCTTTGATGTTACCATTGTTACAGGCTCATTAAAAGAAAAAATCAAAGGCCGATGAACATTAATAGGCAAGATTACAAACGCTAAAACGGACCCTCTTGCTTGGTGATATTCCAGCTACCTATATATTCTTCCAGAGTTTCAGCAACGACATTTAAATCTGATTTCTGAACGGCTATTTGTGAAGCCTCTGAAGGGTTATTTAGATTTTTCTGTAACTCACGCAAATTTACGATATAGATTTCATCGTCCAAGTCAAAGGGGGAAGGGTCTTCCGCAACAATATAAACATCCGATGGATTTTCATCATCCATCGGCGTTAAAATCTCACAAATTTGACCGGGTAAAGTAGGCGTCTGCATGTTCAAATTTACTGTTATCATATAAAAAAAACAGCAGACTATAAGTCACAACTGGGGCCAGTTTTGGACAATTAGTTAAAATTTTATTCCATATTTTTTCACCTTGTCCAAGCAGTCATTAATCACGGAAAGCCTTTTAAAGTCTATTTGTTCACCCTGCTTCAGTTTTTTTACTACGGTCCTAATAACACTGATGTCGTTAAAATTCAGCGATTTGGTCTGATCCCCCACGTCCATTATTTTTTGCCAGTCCTTGTCTGTCAGCTGGCTTATCCGGTGATAAATTTCAGCCGTATTGATGGCTTTAACGTCTTTATAAGAGGATAGTGAACAGATGTACTCACTGGTAATTTCCAGTTTTTCAAATTGCTGAAGCAATTGCAGACCCTGTCGTATTTCCGTATCGCTAAACGTTCCGAGTCTGAACATTTTACTTTTAATATTTGCTGCAAAGTTTTTTTGGATGGTACTGAAATCATCGCGTGAGAGCAGCCATTTTGAAAAACCATCCCAGAAAGCCAGTCCAAGCTGGCTTAGTTTTTCGGTTTGCGCATATTGTTCCGCCTCCTTTATTTTACCGGTTTCTTCCGAGTAACGGGCGGCATGTTCTTCTGGCGTAAGCAGGCACCCGGTTAAATTTTCCCTGTTAATCTCATATTTGAGCTTGATCAGCTCTTCCCAGCAATACTTTTTCCGTGCAAATTCACTGATCAAAGATTCCTGTGAAGATGTAAGGTACTGATAGACATGTTGCAGAAGCCGGTAGATCTCAACTTGTGTGCCTTCTGAAACCCTTTGCTCATTCCAGATCTTGCCAAGATCCATCAGGTGATCTGTAAGGTAATACAGCAATGACAATGAATAGGTCACCACAAAGGAACGGATGTTGGTGTCGCCTACGGGATCTTTACCCTTGCGGCCGTACAGCTGTTCAGCTTTCCGGAATAAGATAGCGTTGGCAATAAGATCCTCATAATAGACTTTGCCTGGTTGTTTTTTTGCAAACTCTTTTTCAACCGACTCCATAAACTTCGGATAATTCTTTTCTGCGCCTAATGAAACGTTATACGGCAGGCACTTCCAGGTATTCATCAGTTTTCCGATTTCCGACTTAACGAATTTCTGATCTGTCGGATACCTTATTTTAAAGGCATCCTGTTTGTTTTTGGTGGGTTCCTTATTATACAATTCCTTATACTGGCCTTTAACCCGTTCAAAAAACCAGATGGTTTGCTTGTTGTGATTTTCCGGATCAATAGCGTACGTAGTTCTGGATAACTGTTCAAGGCGCTGCAGGAAAGGATGGTTGGAAGATAAATCCAGATCCGAAACCTTATTCTGGCTGTTGGCGAATTTTGAAATATTGGGAACTTCCCTGTTTTTCAGTTCCTGGTCTTTTATGACCGTCAGTTTCATCTGTACATATACCTGGGCCAGACTGGCCTTATGTTTTTTTTCGGTATGAAAAAGGGATGCTGTTGTCTGGCCGCCATTGACAATCTGAAAATCCCTCACAGACCGCAAAAGCAGCTGGCCATCTTTGATCTCGGTTTCCACTTCAGAAGCAGTAACGGCCAGCCCGTTGTTGTAAGGTAAAAACATATATGGCCTTTCCCCGCGGATGGTATCCCGGATCCCTTTATTAATGTTTCCTGTTTGCTGCAAAAATGCCCGCACGTTGCTTTCAAGAAGGCGGGTGGAATAGTTATCGTAAAGAATAGAAAGTATTTTACCGGGTACGATCGCCAGGTAACATTCATAGACTTCATTGTCAACAGGCATTTTCAGGCAGGGGACAGCTTCCTCATAAATTTCACAGAAGGTAATTTCAATCGGCTCCCGATTGTCTTTTGACTGAGACAGACGATGAAAGCGTTCAATATCCCATATATGGAAAATGAAACGGAGTTCATCAAACCCCTTCAGCCGGAAATTTGAGGGCGGGTCATGTGGGATGTTGCCGTTGGAAAGCAGGAAAATATTTACACGGTCAAAGGTTTTGTAATTGCCCCGGATGATTTTGGCTAAAGACCAGGCGGTATGAGAGGGGTCAATTTCATCCAGGTACCCCTTGATCGCTGCATTACCGAACCTTGTGACATATTTAATCATGTCTTCAAATTCGGTTTTTTTAACATTGTACAATTCATTGGTATCCCGGTAAAGGGTAATGAAAAGGTCAATAGTTTCAAATCCGTCTCTTATAGCGTATCCGTTGATCTTGAATTCGATATTGCCGCGCTCATTGGGTTTCACATAGTTGCAGACTACCATACCCTCTGTTTCACTGGCTTCCGACAGCTGATCAAGCATATACTCGGTAAACTTGTCTTCCTTTAGTACGCCTTCACCATCTGCATAAACCCGCGACTGAACTTCGTGAAAAACATTGTGGATATACTGATCCAGTTCAAAGTTTACTTTCCGGACAACTGATAAATTTTCTTCCATAGCAGTTTTTAAATCAGATTTGCGAATAAATTATCCGGCTCTATTCTGTAATCATCGCAGGCGGCCGGTTCAATTTTATAGGTTATGCTGTGAATTCCGTCCGGAACATCTTCACCTGAGATTTTCGGAAATCCGGTTGTCACCTGAAAGGCACTTATTCTGCGGACCACATAATCTTTGCGCTGGTAAAGAGCGGTATGTTCATCGAGATAACCGGCCCTGATCAGTTTCTGACTAAAATTATCCATGAGGGCGGGATTCGTGCCAAATGTGTTTCTCAATTCACTGATAATGCTGTTCAGGGTGAGCGCTTCGCCTTTTCGTTCCGTTAGTTCCAGCAGGTAAAGAAACAACTTATCCAGATGCGCGGAAGACAACTGCCATTCATTGGAAATTTGAATAGATGCATGATTGGCCGCGGTTGCCTTGATTTCGACACCTATATTATTTATAATATAATCCTGATTAGCGGCATCCGGACCCTGCCATGATTCGAGCATCAGCGCCGGGCTTATCCCTTCATTTACTGCCTGCCGCATAAAATATAATTCGCCAAACAATCCCCGCTGCTGTTCCGCAGTGAGGCCGTCCGGACTTAAATTTTCAAACATCCGCTTCCATAGCCCGATAATTCTGAAAGCTGCCGCCAATGCCATGGATTCATTACTACAGTCTGACATTTCCGACAGCATATCTTCAACAAGCAGTGTAAAGACGCCGGACAGACTGTTTTCCATTAAAATGACGGCCAGTTCCTGTTTATCAGGAAGGTGCAAAATCTGAATTTCAACTCCCCTGAAACGCTGAAATTTGAAGTCAGCCGTGGACAGGTCAATATTAAAATCAATCAGCAGCGCCCGATTTCCTGTAAAACCATTGGTGGCAATATAGCAGTCAACTACAGCTATTTCCGGAATCTTTGTTTTAATATAACCCTGGAAATCTCCGACATGACTGTTCCAGATTAATTCGGTTTCATAATTCATGGCTGTTCGTCATCATCGTCATCATCCTGGCCGTCTTCAAACCCGGGTTTCACCTGCGCGGCAAACTCAACGAGCTCCTCGTTTGCGATTTTTGGAAATGCCAGATAAAATCCAATCACCGGCGGGTTATTTTCTGCTGTAATCTGCGCCGGATCGAGCGGGTATATGACCAGCAATCCGTTGCCGCTGGCTGCCCTGGCTTCATGGACCCGCTCACTTGGTACGCCGACTTTGCCTTTTTCCGGTTTCAGGCCGAGGTCGAAATAAAGATCCGGCGGGTCTTGGATGTTGCCTTTGGATAAAATATAAGTCCTGCCCTTGCTGATATTGGTACGCTCGGTCAAACCTACAGGACGTGGCCCGTCGGAGAAGTTAAAGTTCCAGGTATGTTTGGCGTTTGTATTTGATTTCAATGCCACCGACCAGTTAAGCAGTACGTCCTTTTTGTTTTGCTTGCGGATATATGCAGCAATTACGTCTGGTTTTATACCAGGGACTTCAGACTGGTAATTTTCTATAAAAGCAGCAACTTTGTCTGCTATGCTGCCTTTCCAGTAAAATTTGTTTCCCTGATCTGTAAAAGGAGCCGGCAGGTCTGAGATCAGCGATTGTAAGACATCCAGGTTTTTCTTTATCGTTATCTGCTCTTTGGAAAACTCATAGGTTTGCTTAAACGATCCGGAAAATCCGACCCGGATAATTTCGTGCTTCCGCATTTTTGATGCAGCGGTGATGGTCATCTGGCCGGAGTGGGTTCGCACCTTTAACCGGTAATCACTTGGTTTTTTATTTCTGCCCGCCATTTCGTCAAAGTCGGCCCGCATTTCTTGTGTGGCAACCGTGACATGCCTGTACCAGCTGATTAACTGGTCGGTTGTATACAGCCTGCAAAGGTCTGCGTATCCGGGCCTGTATCCAAACCATCGCCCCATCTGCATCAGCGAATCGTACATCCGGGATGTCCTGAGATAATAACTGACCGATAAGCCTTCGAGCGTAATTCCACGCGCCAGCCTGTTTCCGCCTACCGCAATTACCGATAGCCCGGTTTTCTTATTCAGCTCATAGTTAATCTCTGCGACATTGTGATATTCAAGCTGACTCGTGTTCCGGGTGCCGTGAACTGCACGGACTTCAATTTTTATAACGGCGTTCCTGAGTTCCTTCCTGACATCTTCCCAGTTATGAACCGTAATTGCGGCATCACTGTAGTCCCCAAGGCTTGTTAATGTTTTCCGGGTCGTTTCAATAAAATCTTTCTGGTACAACGCCTGCAGTTCCGTCATTACGCTGCCTTTGCCGGCTTTTATCTGTCCCCTGTAATCCTCCAGAATTTCATCCACGAGCTTTGCTACCCGGTCTATCCAGCTTACATAAAGCGCAACATGGACCAGCATGGAATTATGCACGTTTTCCTGGCCTCTTAATCTTCTGACTGCACAGGTTAGGATAAAAGACTGTACTGCTTCATAAAGCGAGGCAGGAACGTCGTCCGGCAGATTGCCCTTGTTGGTCTTATTGATGGTTTTCGGGAAATAGGGTTCCTGATCGTCAGCGGGACGGACAATATCCAGGCCTTCGCAACCTTCACCGGTCTCCGGATTCTCGTAACCGAAAATCCTGGCCGCGCCGATATAATTCGAGGGCGCAGGGATGTTTACAATAAAGTCCCTTGGGAACAGGTCTTCCCCGACCCGGAATTTTTTTCCGCCTATAACCGATTCCTGATCGTTATTCCATTCTTCTGGAATAAAGATATTTGCATATGGCGTGGCGGTATAGCCGATAAAGGTCTTTTTCTGAAAGAGCGTAAGCAATGTGCGTATGAGTCTGTTTATCGTTCTGATATCGTTGATATCCTTACCAGAGTTTACCGACGCATTGTCGGCCTCATCGTCAATAACCAGCAGGGGTATATTCTGTATAACCGGGAATCCCTCGTCTGTATCTACGGAATATCTCGAAAGCCAGTCAATAAGATTTTCAAGAATGCTTTTATTCTTTTTTATTACGAGTACAGTTGGACTATGCCCGCCCACAGGCACGTTAAGCCGCTCTGCAATTATTTTTTTAAAGTCTCCGTCGTCAGCTGAAGAGGTGTAACTGAAAATCTCGGTGTCAACATGATATTCGCCGACACCGGTTTTGATTTTCCGGTGCAATTCAATAAAATCCGCGCTTTTTCTGCCTATAAAGCCTTCGTCAACCCGGAGCTGGGTCTGGCTCCGCAAGCTGTTATGTATGCCGGCAATTACAATGATTAACTTATAACCGGCATCAACACTCTTATTGATCAGACCGATGAAGTTGGAAGTTTTGCCGGATTGAACGTGGCCCACAACCATTCCCCTCCGATCCCAGGTTCCCTGCCTGGCAGGGTCAACGCATTTATCCAGAACGGTATCTGTCAGAATATCTAGGCTTCTGACCGGAAAGCCGGGGTCTTTTGATTTCATGTGGGTTGCATATCTCGCCCACAGCGGCCAGTCGGATTGCGTTACCTTACGCTCTGCCACCCACGGAACGATGTTCTCATCCACCAAGGAGGTTGCTTCGCCGGAATATACGCCGAAATCTGCAATCAGCTGTTCAATAAGCTTCGCCCGGTCTACCTGACCGTAGTGGGGATACGCCAGAGCCTTGTCGGCTTCGGTTTCGATATTTTCCCTGGTGACTTTATCATAGGAATCGAGGAAAATATGGGTAATCTGCCTTGCAGCCTGTAATGGATCAATCATTTCAGATATTCAATTAATTGTGGGTACTGGTTAAAAGGTTCAATATTCAGGATCTGTTTTACCGCAATTTCGCTGCCCGTCCCCTGTTTTGTGAGCGTATCAAAAAGTTGCTTTGCAAAGGCAATTGTTACTTCATCGATATCCGGGCTTGTTGTCCTTAATTCATGGATGCCGGGATCTTCACTCTGGTAGTAGATTATAGTTTCAATAGGAATGTTCCTCTCAATCAGTTTTAATAGCTGATTCATTTTGCCATAGTCATTTTCTTCACCTGCAAGTAATTGCCGGAGCAGCGGATGTGTGCGGTTGATGGTATAATTTATCCCGTCTTCCCTGGTTTTTATGGCATTCCATATCGGCTGAAAAGCAAATTCAGGGAGATCCGGATTGCGTTTTAAGGCTGTGCCGCGGTAATTATAGACCTTTGCAGATTCCTTTACCGCAAGGCTTCCCAGACGGTACAGGTCTTTACGCAATTCAACGGGCGGTTTCGCCGTTGACTTTTTAATATCAAGCGCCCATTCATGATCCTGGTCATTATTGAAGTCAATGCTTAGCCTTGCCAGTTTTGAATGTTCATTTCTTGTAAACATTCCAAGCCAGTCGCCTGCAACGAGCATGCGCTGATTCCGGTAAATGTAAAATCCCTGCTGCTCATACCAGCCTTTCGGGCCCTGGCCAGTTTTACGCTGCTGTTCATCAAGGCGCGACATATGGGGAAGTATAAATGCCCTGACCTCTGTATTGGCTCGGCCTAAAAATTCCGGGCCGAGCATTGTTGATCCTGACTTTAACAGAAAGGGATTCCATGCTTCGGCTCTGATGCCGTTCAGCCATATTTTCAGCTTTTTATTTTCGATAAACCGGTGAAAGATCATACCCAGATGAACTTCAAGATGCTCCATTTCCTGTTGAAATATACGCCGGACCGCATCATTTTCAGGATTGGCTTTCCCGACCAGTTTATCCATCTTTTCCCAGATCACAACCGTTCCCTGATGTGATTTTTGCAGCCGGTTTAAGAATTTTTCGCCGGACAGATAATTAAGCAGTATCCAGTTCTGAACACTGTTTACATAATCCAGATCCCAGCACCGGTAAACAATGTTATCTCCTTTTGTCGCGGAAGCCACAGTGAGCCTGCGGCATTGGGAAAAAGAAGCTGTTTTTAATCCCATACCGAATCTTCCGAGATCATTCTCCCCGCGGTCGGTCTCGGGATCTTTGCTTCCGGGGGTGAGTGCGTCAACAAGTTCATCTTTATTCATGCCTGCACCATCGTCGGCAATCAGCAGAAAAGAATCCCTGCCATTCCATTCATAATCAACCCATATATTGACCGCGCCGGCGGAAATGCTGTTGTCTATGATATCAGCGACTGCTGTTTGCAGGTTATAGCCAAATGACCTGTAGGAGTTGATGGTTGCTTTGGGTTTGGGCTTTGCCTCTTCAGAGGCGTAAGCATCCAGCATATTTAACTCTGTTGTATTGTCAGCATCAATCATGATAAATCCTGTTTTATGCTTACCTGAAATATTTTAAAATCGGAATAGCCTATTGAAAATCTTTTGGTATCCCAGCTGGCTGGTCTTACATACCAGCATTGTGATATTTTAAAGACAGACGAAAAGATGGCTACTGCGGCCGACTGTATCTTGCTGCCCGTTAAGGCGATTTCAAAATGTAGATTATTAAGTATGAAATAGGCGTAATAATCCTTAGCCAGTTGCGTGAGCGTCCCGTCCAGATTGTTCTGATCAATATAATGAATGACAGCCGAGTTAAATTGTCTCAGTGAAAACTCGGCAGAGATCCTCGACAGTTTTTCCCTCGCCGTGCCTCCGTTAGATACCACTACGTTAATCTTTTCATATTCACGTTCGGCTATCAGCGTGTATAACCGCTCATGCTTTGCTGATGCAAATGAAAACAGCACCCGCGGATCAGAGATATTTGTGTAGTGCGGCAGCAGATTAATCAGCGCATAGGGTCCTGTTTCACCCTTTACGATACCTGACATCTCATTAAGCAGAATTGAAGAATCATTCTCATTGTTTAAATCGATAATTGGTTGTACTTCCTCATCCAGCGGATATTCCTGTGCCGGATTCATCAGAGAGAAACAAAACCTGCCATTTTTAACATAGGAGTTTTTTATAGCGTCAAAAATTACTGCTTTGGGAAGGCCTGTTATGTCAACGAGGACCATTTTGCCTTCCAGCCAACCGAGATGATCATTGAACGACGTACTGTCTGTAATTACTTTATTGTCTTCACCGAGATAGGAGAATTCTTCCAGAATTTCACTGGTATAACCCTCTTCAGAAAACCGGATGAAAATTACCCGTTCCGGTTGGAATGATTTGATCTTCTTTGCCGCGTACAATGTTGCTTCTTCAAATCCGAGACCAATTACAGCCACGTCGATTTTTAAATCATCATACGCCGCGCTTTCGACCTCCGAAATTTCCGGCAGCTTGTTTAAGGTAAATTCATAATCCGGAAGCACTTTATGTTCTGTCTCGTCCTCAACCTGATTGCCGAAAAGATATAACTGCTGATTTTCCGCAGCGTCAGCTTTGGCTGATTCTTCCGGAAGCACTACTTCTTTGATCTGTTCCGCTATCTCATCTTCGGCGATGGGATTAAGGTTTTTAATTAATATTTCCTTGCCTTTTTTAGGATTATTAAGCCATTCTTCCAGTGCCGGTCCCGAAATTTCAAAACGGTCGGCGCTGGACAGCCCCATATGTTTACTGACACCATAAAGTTTCCTGAAGATCAGCTTGAATTGCTGCTGTGGTTTTAGTCCCTGTCTGTTGGTTCTTGAGGCTTCAGGCCCTCCCTGGAGATTGAAAATACCGGCATCGATTAACTGCCGTACCTGACGGTACTGACTATCGGTGTCGCCGTGAGTGATATTAATAAATATAGATGTATACTGCCTGAACCGTTCCACCTCGCCCTTCGCTTTACGAATGGCAGACTGCACAAGCAGGTGGTGGGATGCATTGGCAAACCCTTCCACAAAATCAAGGTAACGCGTATCCCGCCTGTTCAGATCATACAGTCTGGAATTGCACAGTTCCAGATAACAGGCGTTTTGGATTTTCGCGTCAATAGGAAACTTTTTCGCTTCAATCCCTTTGCGGAGTATCAACTCGTATAAAGCGATTACGTCGCCCAAATCACCTACGCAGACAGCGGTAAGCGCCGATATGCCATGATAAATACCTTTTTTATCGGATGCCTTTGCTTCCCTGACGATATCCTCCGCTACTGAAATCAGCGAAGCATCTCCCAGAATCTCCGATGGTGTCATGTTTTTAGGGTGGAGAGGGAAATACTTTGCCCTTTTCAAAAGTATATTTTCAATGAAGGCCTGTCCCTCATGGTGATCCTCATGGATAATTTTATTCACTTCGGCACCAAGATCAAAAATGGAGTAATCTCTGCCTATTTTTGCCTGTGACTGACTCCCGGGCGCCATGATAACCATCTCCAGGGTTTGTGCTTCCGTTGTGAATTTAAATGCACAGGTTTCATCCTGAAATAACAATTCAGACACCAGTTTAATAATGTTTGTATCGTTGAGGTAACGGGTAGACACGTCATCGAGCAGGAAAAATATATTTGAATTCGAAAAGACTTCGGACGCCTTTCTTATTGCTTCGGCCAGCTGTGGAAAAGCGATTTTTGGATGAATGGTTACCTTATGCTGAGACTGGCCGTCATTCAGCGAATTAAGGTACTTTTTAAGTTTTGTTCCCAGGTCATAATCGCTGGTTACATTATTCAGTTCTTCTGAATCACTGATCAGCAGTGCGAGCGCGGCAGCAATGTGCACGAAATAATCTTTTCTGACTGCCTCGGTTTTCAGGTCCTTCAGATGGCGGATTACATCAATGGATTGTATGGCGTAACCGATCAGTAATTTCGAATATGGTTCATATATCTCCTTGTAGGCATTACCGTCAAGCGCATTGAAATCGAGCAGTTTAACGCAGGAAACATAAAGACCGATATAGTCTTCGGATTTTAAGCGGGCTATCAGCTGATCACTGTTGTTTTGTTCGTCGGTATTCTGGGGCATGAGGCGCGCATGAAACTCAAGCGCGCGCAGCAGCATAGTTTTTCCGCAACCACGCATACCGGCAATCACCTGCGGTCCCTTAATGCTGATACTATTTGTCCAGGTGTCATCTTTGTCTACAAACAGTGACGAGATATACCACGGACTGAGTGACTGGGCATTAACCGAATCATCAAAGCTTTTAAGCTTCAGTTCCGCCTGCCACGGGTTCGTATGCTGATAAAAAGTATCCTTTATCTGATTAATCAGGTCCTTGTAGGTAATTTGTTTCTGATGGATAATTTCGGGCTTCAGAAAATCTGCTTTTTCCTCAAGCAGGAAAGCAAGGCGCCAGTCTTTTTCATCATACTGGTCCGGATCATCTGTGATCCTCCTGCTCAGCTTATTTAAACACTGGGCCACCCAGTGCAGATCGCCGGTACGGTCTGATTCATCATGGCTTTTGGTTTTCTGGTCCACTGATCCGAGATCTATTGCTACTACCTTTATATTTTCATCGATTTCGCCCAGCCGTTTTCTTGATGGCGGAAGATTCTCGATCATAATATTTCCGGGATGCAGGTCATTGTGATATTTTTCGTTGATCCGGAGTTCCTGTAACAGGGTAATCAGGTCAATTGATATCTGTGCAATTGTATTTGCCGGAATTTTATCCTGGTTCAGAAAATTTTTCAGGGTAATGCCATCCAGATATTCAAGACCGATCATGTGACAATCTATTGTCACGCCGTTTGTAAAAGTAACAGGTATGCTTTCCTTATAAATGTTGTTGTCAATGTTTACTACATGAATGGAATTCTGCGAAAGTTCAAGATGATTTTCACATTCCTGATTAAAGCTTTTGTTCATCAGGGAATACAGTGCCACCGGAATTATTTTAATAACCCTTTTAACTTTCAGTTTGCCAAAAGGCGCAAATTCCCCCACATAGGTCGCACCGTAAAAGCCCCGGTCCAGCGACTTTATTATTTTGATTCCGTCAATGGAGTCGGGATGACAGTCCAGCGGAAAGCCGTACGGATTAGCGCAGATTGGGCAAAGATCAGTCAATTCTTTCAGAGAATAGTCTTTTCCGGGGCAGTTGAAACAGCAATATTTTTCCATTAATAAATAACTTCTAAGTCGGTAACAGCAGACGAACTGCCGGTAATATCAATACAAGCCTCAAGCTTTTCGCTGAATTCTTTCATGTAGGATGGATCGCAGCGGTAGGTACATATCACCTCGCCTGCGCTTATAAACTCATAGGGCATTTTCGCCAGTATAACTCCGCAGGGATCAGCAAAACGGGTATCTTTGATTTTATTCTGAATTTTTACTATGACGTCGCGCAACAGATGAAGATCCACTTTTATAAACCCGCTTCCCGGTGCCCTAATCACATGTATATGTGATTTTTCCGTACGTTCTGCAATTTCATAAAAAGATGTTATGTTACCGCCCTGCGTAGTCACGTTTTCGAAAAAGGCCTGTTCAACATCCTTTAAAGTAAAGGAGAGATTTTTACGGGTACTTACAGATACGGCCATTTGCACCAAAAGCCCGAAATGTCTGTTCAGATTCGCGTTTTCTCCCGAAAAAACGTGTTTCAGGGCAAGTATGGATTCGCCCCGACCGATGTAGGGTTGCTGCGCCACAATGCCATTTGTCAGGAAACACACTGATCGTATGCCCAGCTTTTCTGCAATTCTGTTAAACCGCGCCGCATTCTTCCCGGCGGCAGCGTTATCTGCCCCGAAGTTGCCGAAAGGCGAAACGCGCACATCCAGTCCGATATATTTAAGGTTCACGGCTATTTTTTTTGACAGCAGCGACGCAATAACCAGTGCAGGAATATTAAGGCTGTTATTTGCCTTTCTGAAATTAAAAAGCAAAGCATCCAGCGGTGCAAAGTTCTGATCGGCCAGGAAATGAACATACCGGTTTTCTCTCAGCCACGATCTTAATTGTTCAGCGTCAGGATTCGTCTTATAACCGCTGATCTGCCCGAGTACGTCAATTCCGCCGGCTGGCCGCCCGGGCACACCTAATTTCAGAATGTGGTTTCCAAGCAGTTTTAAAACAACCGGACAAAGTAATGTCGACAATGAACCAGGGCCTCCGGTAGAAGGGATATCACATAAAGGAACATTGATGTCGTTAATTACCGTACCAGATTCAGCCAATCCGCGTGCAAGTTCTATGACCGCTTCGTCGTCAAGGTCGTTTTCTCCGGCATATGCTGTCAGAGAAAGCATACTGGCCGGAGACTGTTCCGTTAGGAAATTTCTGATCAGCTGGCTGGCAGTAGCACCTGAAGCGTTGTTTATCATTGATTATAAAGGTTAAGGTTGTGATAAGCAAATAAATATAGCCGGTTTTTACATTGTTAAATTAAAGTATTATAATATTTATTGCTGATCAGCCAGTTCATCCTCCTGAATAACAGGCGCAAGGTTCCTCATCAGCATATCATTGACAATTTCAGCTATCTGATAAGCCAGATAAGGTGGCACTGCATTTCCAACCTGATGGAATTGTTCCGTACGGCTGCCGCAGAAGTAATAATTATCCGGAAAAGTCTGTATTCTCGCTGCTTCTCTCACCGTCAGACTGCGGCATTGAACATGGTCATAATGAATAAAGTAATGACCATCCTTGCTGATGTGGCTGGTTACAGTGGTGGCGGGGATGTCCGGAAGCTGCACCCGAAATCTGTCTGTAAATTTCCCTGAAGACACGTTGTCGTGATCAGGAAGCAGATCTTCGTCAAATAATTTATAATCGTTAAGCTTTGGAAACCGTTTGTTTTTACGGGTATATAAAGCAGCAAAAAGATATCTTTTAAGATCCTGGGTAAGGTGACTGCGGGATTCATGATGGGTGATCCCGGTGAGGTTGTCATCACTGAACCAGTCAGCAAGCGGGTGATCCGCAGCGATGAGTGGTAACTGATATGGTGTGAACTGGCCCCCGGTGCCCGGCGGGGCACCTTCAGTATTTTCGTGTAATTCAACACCGAGGCGTTCGACAATGTCATTTCTGAAGTTTCCTGTCAATTCAGCCCAGTTTTCCGGAGAATCCTCCACCTTATTGTAAAATCTTCTCTTTTTGACAGAGCCGTCCTCTTTGATGACATTTTCACTGCGTTCAAAGGTTCTGCTCATTCCGCTTCTGATTTTTGGAAACATTCCTATTACAGATTGCAGGGTAACGTCAGCCGCATTATCCAGCGTGCCAGGCCGTTCGGCAATGCCATTTCTTACGCCAATCAAAATTACCCGGTGCCGTTTTTGCGGAATACCATAATCCTCTGCTTTAATCAGATAATCGGAATCCTTGCGTACATTTTCGGTTACCAGGGAGTAAATCTGGTATCCCGGAGCATTTAGTTCATCAAAAACCGTTGCCGGTGCCTGGAGGTCCCTGAGTATCCAGCCGAACACCCTCTCGCCGTTAACTGTGGCCGAAAGCAAGCCTTCCACGTTTTCCATTACAAAAACGGACGGATGATGGCGGGCGATGATACGGAGATATTCTTTATAGAGATATACACGATGATCATCTTCATCAATGCCGCCAACACGTGAGCGTCCAACATTCGAGTATGCCTGACAGGGAGGTCCACCGATCAGCACCCAGTGCGGTTCATCGCCCGCCAGTGCCCGGGTAATACGCTCATCAATTTCTGCTTCCGGCGTAAGACCAAGGGTGGCTTGCCAAGCTTCGTCACTGGCTTCCCCGTATTGAACCGGATAGGTATTATAAAGCTCTGAAAGGGATAGATTATTTTCGATAAAGCGGTAATATTCATCCGGCAACTGGCCAACAGGGAATTGCCGGACAAATGAACGCAACGTCAGTGTCTGATGCGCATCAGCATCTTTCTCGATTGACAATTTTATTTTAAAGACACGATCACCCGCATCATCAGTCAGTGAACTGAATCCTTCAGCTAGTCCGCCAGGGCCTGCAAACAAATCAATAATTGGGAATGGCATCAGAATATTTCAAGTAAACATCTAAGATAGAAATATTAAATGCTTACAGCAATAATAACCGGTGCCCCAGAAAGCGTTTTTAGCCTTTCAGCCTTGTGATCAGCGTATTGAGCGTTTGTTCGAAGTTATTCTTTTTCAGATCACATTCCCATATGGTAATAATATTCCAGCCCGCATCCTGCAGTTTTATCACTGCTGCGGCATCTTTGCCCCTGTTGGTATCAATTTTATTTATCCACCACTCAGTGCGGGTTTTGGGCACCACAAAATACCGGCAGCCTTCATGACCATGCCAGAAACAGCCATTAATAAACAGAATGGTTTTGTATTTGGGCAACACTATGTCAGGCCTGCCGGGCAATCTTTTATCGTGCAGACGGTACCGGAATCCGCGCAAAAAAAGGAATTTCCGAACCTGCATTTCAGGTTTGGTATCCCTGCTGCGGATCCGGGACATATTGTAACTGCGGGTTTCTACGGAATGCACATCTGCCATACGACAATATACAAACTTACGGCGATAATGTTGTGCGAAGGTTATAACTGCGAAGGCAGTGGTATATATTTGTCCAGACCGGTCTCGGTCAGGAAAATTTCCTGCATCACGCTGTACACATCCAGGCCGGCAGCTTCACAAACATCGAAACATTGGCCATCAGCCGGTTTCTTTCTGCCACTTGCTCAGGCGCATACGCCGGAATTCCGGTCTCCATGTTTACATAGTTATTAAAATCTTCATCAGGATGGGCGTTGGTGCCTTCCTGTACCAGTTGTGTCATGAACTTTGCCACATCCGATACGGTTAATATCTTAGCAATCATAATGCCTTTTTTAATGATTTCTCCTTAAATATAAGGAATTTTTGCTATCTTTAAGTATGAATTTCTGGAAAAACAGCGGTTATAATTATCAGTCTCTTACTGAATTGCCGAAGGATAAATTCCTTGTACTGGTGAACGCGATGGACAGAAATGATATTATTGAATGGCTGGTCTGGAATGATCCTAACGGTATCTATCATGATGAACAGTCATTAAAAGAGCTGGGTAATATCATGACCAGAGACGAGGGGCTTGAAATCATGATCCGGCAGGTAGAAGAAAGTCGCGTAACCTGCTGACATCCTTGATGCTTTACCAAAGGCCTATTTTCAAGAAAAATAAAGATTCAATTAACCCGTCCTTTTTAGCTGTTGCCGCCTTTTAGTTTTTCATTGATGAGCGACAAGACCGCCGGCGCATCTTTCCTTAACTCGCACTCCCAGATAACGATTACCTGCCATCCTGAAGCTTTCAGGCTTTCCTGATGAGCAGCATCGCGCTCCGCATTGCGGGCTAATTTCGGCGTCCAGTACTGTAAGTTTGATTTTGGAGGGTTTGCAGCCCTGCAATCCACGTGACTGTGCCAGAAACAACCGTGCACAAAAATTACCGTTCGATATTTAGGTAGTACAATGTCAGGCTTTCCAGGAAGCTTTTTTTCGTGTATCCTGTAACGGTATCCTATTGAAAAAAGAGCCTTTCGCAGTTTAATTTCAGGCTTGGTATTTTGGGATCGTACCAAACCCATGACTTTACTGCGTTTCTCTGGAGACCAAATATCCATTTGGAAAATATTTTGCTAATTAACAAGTTACAGCAGATATCTCTTTTTGTTGCTAACAAGGTCAATTTTCCAAAATCTCGCGTGTAAGCGATCCGTCGTCGTGAAAAGTAAGACTATTCAAGTTTCGAAGCAAAAAGGCTGCCGCAACGTTCATTTTTTGACCAAGGAAAGATTTGTACTGATCCCTATATTTGCTTTTCATTACCTCTACGGAATCAGATAGGGTGTCCCCCGTGTTAAGAAAGTGAATCAGCCCGCTGTTTTCGCATGCAATAAAAAGAATATCGTCCGCCTCGTTTTCGGGTAACCGGACGTCGTCATCGTATCCTACATAACCCAGACAACCCGCGCCTATTAAACTGTCTTTTAATTTTATTGCAGAATGGCAGCAGTTGGTATAAACAAGACTTGATCCAAAGAAATACGAATTCCCCGCATGGATATAGCCATTAGCATCTGCACTTGAAACTAATGCGTCTTCGCATCCGTGCGAATAAGCGACTAAAATAAATTTGCCGCCGCCAAAAGATGTAATATTTTTTTCAACTTCTGTTGCCGTGCATAGGTCCCCGTTTAAAAGGACTACGTTATTTCCTTGCAAATTGACTTCTCCGGTAAAATGACTATGCGAAAGGGCGCAGTTAGGGCCGATCTGCGCATCCAGATCGTCCGAGACGAAAATTACGTTAAGCATGTTATTCGCCTCCGCCTATTTTTGTTTTATCCTGTAATAACAAGTCGACTGCCAGCGCCATAATATCGCCTGCTATCTTTTGACCAATATCGTCATTGTCGCCGGTGCGAAGCGATTGCAGGATATCAAGCAGGGAATATGACTTACCGCTTCTTGTTTTTAAAAATGGCCTGGCTTGTTCTTCCGGCGTATGCCGGAAAACCCATTCCTCCAAAGCCCCGTCTACACGGAGGTTGATATGATTTTCGGCGTCTTTGATAATCGCGAGAATATCTTTGGCTGGCTTATCTCGTTGAACGATATACCATGCATGCCCGTTGATTAGGTTCTTTAGGCCTTCCCGGGATATTTGTTCAATGTTACCGGTCATCACGATAAAACACACAAGCGCGCTTTTCTTGGAAATTTCGTTAAAAACATCTACGCCTACTTCCTGGCCATTAAACATAATGTCTAATAAAACAATGATTTTCTTCGATAGATTTTGTTCAATAAAATTTACGCCGTCGCCGGAGTTTTGAAATAAATGAATGTTTTCTGCAGGATAAGCGGTTTCCAAAAATCCGTACAGGGGCTGATCTTTTGTAAAGTCATCGTCGACTACGACAATTAGCGGCTTATTAGTTGCCATAAACTATTTCTTTAAAGGTAAGGTCAATTTAAAACTTGCTCCTTTGGGAGCAAAAGCGCTGTTCACAAGCTCGATGGTGCCATTAAGGGCCTTCATTCTCGAACGGGCGATAAACAATCCAAGCCCTGCGCCGCCTTCTTCAGCGGTAGTAGTTTTGAACATTTCGAACATCTTGTCCCGGATCTTCGGATCAACGCCGGAGCCATTGTCTGAAAATACAATGGTCAGCTTATCGCTGTCGACGAAAGTTTCGCATAATATCTTCTTTTCTTTTTCTTTTGCCAGTGCTTTCTTTGAGTTAGAAATTAGATTCGATAAGACATCCTCAAGAAACTTGCGTTTTCCGGTGAGCTGAATGTTCTCCTTAACATCTATATTGACAACAATGCCTTCTTTCTCAAAGATAATCGAATGAGCTCCTTTAAGGACGCTGTTAATCACATCTTTAACGGAAAAATCGCTGTCCTCAATATCAACCTGAGCATAGCTTAGCATAAAGTCGACAAGGGTGCTTATTACTTCAGTTTGGCTATAAATCAACCGGGCGTATTCATGAAATTTATCATTCAGCCGCGGGTCCGGGAAAAACTCCACAATATATTCCGCCCCTTGTTTTGCCGGAGCGAGCGCAAAACGGATACCATGAGCCAATTCGTTTGCAAAATCCTGCAACGACATTAAGCTAAGGTAAAGTTCTTCTTTCCTTAAAAATTCCTGCTCGGAGGTTTCAGTTTCTTTAACGCCTTCCGTTACCTTATCCGAAGCATCTTTAGCCTTTGCAATCGCCGGAGCTAATACGCTTTTTAATTCAGGACGTTCCTTAATAATCCTATTTAATGTTTTAGATACATCCTTAACATCCGCGGATGCCCGCCTAAGGTTGTTTTGAACCCGCACTTTATTTTCTTTACGCTTAACGGCGCGGTACTTTGCTAATTCGTCAATTTGTTCAATTACGAATTCCTTTAGCCGTCGGTATTCTGGCGTATCGTCAAAATCTTGCCTGTTGGTCGCATCAAGTATCGCCGGGTTACCATCCCGCGTTATGTGGATGATACCGATAAACTGGCGGGTGCTTAATTTATCAAAGGCCTCCTGAAAACGACGTTTGTCAATCCCGAGGATGTCCCGGCGCTTATCCAGAACGCTTTCGTATTCAGCGAATGGTGTAGATATTACGCCGTCGCGGTAGATTTTAACGCCTTCAATATAATTTGAGGTGTTTTTATACTTGGCTTTAAATTGTGTTTGGGCGTCAGCATTGAAATAATAAAAATCCATCGATATAGGGCCGAATATTTCCGGCTCGACATAGTGCGGAACAAACTCTTGCTTTTCTTCGTCGAAATATACAATGCCCTGTTGCCCGCTTTTATAATCATAGGTTGCCTTGACGTGCACAGTAGCCAGATTTTCGATTGGTTCTGGCACAACCTTTCTATTCGGCATTTCAAGCGATTCCGCCTCTAGAAAAATATCGAAAGGCGGGTTCAAATCAAATAGAGTAGGCAGTATTCTACCCAACTGGTTTTCGAGCCGCAAAAGCATTTCATTGTCCCAGGCTTCATGCAACATTGTTATCTCGAGCTGCGTCCCGTGCCCGTCGTCAAATAAACCATTGTCGCCGACATATTCGTAATCGTTTTCGAGTTCGGTAAATAACATTTGCTGATTGCCAGCCCCGTTTTGCGTTACCTGATTTTCGTATTCCGACCAGTTTATTGTAACTTTTAATATTTCCGAATCGGTTTTTCTTTTGGTGTATATCTGCAAATGCCCGCCTAATTTATCCGTGGCAAATCGTCCTACGCCTTTCTCGCCTATATAACGCCGGTTAAACGGCGGATCTGAAAAAGTTTTGCCGCGCTTGCTTGAAGTTCCTACAACCAGCCATTTATCCGTTATATCCCTCAAACTCATGCCTGACCCATTATCCCGGATAATAATGACGCTTTTAGAGCCTCGGTTCTCTACGTTTATAAAATCCAGTTCAACTTTTGTAGAATTGGCATCATAACAATTCTTAACGAGTTCATATATAGCCGTTATCCGGTCCGTGATTAAACCCCGTCCCAAAAGCTTAAAAGTGCTTGCGTCAAATCTCCACTTAAGCTTGCCGCCCATCGAAATTATGTTGAGTTAAATGATTTAATATGCTTTTTCCAATGGACTCGCCAAGTTTTGGCGGAACGGCATTGCCGATATGTCTTGCCAGGATCGAAACGCTTAGTTCCTGTTCCTCATTGTTGAACTTATAGTTTTCCGGGAATGACTGCAATAATGCGGCCTCGCGTAGTGAAATGGCTCTATTTTGTATAGGATGACCGTAACTTCCATTGCTCAGTCCAGTACAATGCGTAGTCAATGTCGGCGCGGGTTTATTCCAGGACATTCTGCCATACGCGCTAGTAAACGTTTTGCCCATATTACTTTCACGGCACGTTAACCCCTCAAGCAAATGGGATGGCCATTCTGTCCAATTGCCGCCTTCTGAAGTTGCCATTATCCGCTGCTTGTTAGCAGGACTTAATTTACGGGCTCTATGTAAACGGTCTTTCGGATGGATTTCCCCATCTTCTACCGGCGGCAAATGACTAATTGCATCCGCCACTGTAGGCACATTTGCATCTTCGAATATCTTTGGAATTAGGTCAATCTTGCCGAATTTTGAAGCAAATAAAATAAGCCTGTAACGTCTTTGAGGCACCCCGTAATTTGCCGCGTTAACTTTGTAGGTAGAGACAGCATACCCCAATGTTTCAAGTTTTTTGATAAAGTCCTTAATAACAACCCCGTTTTTGTGACTCATAAGTTGCGGTACATTTTCCATAGAAACGATGCTCGGATTAACCTTTTCGATAAGGTCAGCAAACGAGTATAACAATCTCCATTTGCCTTCCTTGTCTTCACGTTCGCCAGGCACCTGGGAGAACGGCTGACACGGGGCGCAGCCAACTAAGATTTTCAAGCTATTTTTAGGATAAAGCTTAATTACTTCCTTTGCATTGATAGTTGTTACGTCCCGGTGTAAAAATTTTGATTTATTATTTTGTTCAAAAGCGAAATCGCAGGTTTTGTCATAATCAATGCCGGCAACCACATTCAATCCAACCTCTTGCATCCCGCGGGTTAGGCCGCCAATTCCGCAAAAAACGTCAACTACCGCTACATCTTTTTTTCGAGATTTTTTTGCAATAATTTTGTCTTTTTGTTTCATTACTTCCTGAAAATATGTTTTTGATTAAATATATCTAACGTAAACTCAATGTTTATATAAAGGCAAAGGTATTAATAAGATAATAAGCGACAACGACTAAAATGACTCAGACATCCCATTTTAATTAATAGAGGAGTTGTTGATGTTATCCGCAAATCGTGGTAAGAATGAATGTTACATATCATTGTGTTCCGGGCGTGAATTTTCGGTTAGGCATGAGATTAGCTGATTTCGACAGTTTATAATAATCTAATATATGTAATATTAGCATATTAGCCAGTTTTTTTAATAATAAGATGCGAAAGCGCCGGGTCGCTCAGCAGCCGCTCCATCTCCAGCTGAATGATCTCCTGCACATCCTGCTTGATCTGCAAATAATTCCGCTGCACGATCCCGCTATTGATCTGCCGCACCACCGGCAGCTCTTGATACCCATCGATCTCTTTTTTCAGCGCCTCATGGTCATTAATAACCTCGCAATGAAAAGCCTTAAGTTCTATCTTTTCATCCGGGTTATCGGCAACCATACCCACAAACTCGCCGGAACTTAACGCCGAGATGCGTGATGGCGGCACCGCTGCTTCCAGCTGCTTCGAGCGACTGATAGAAGTATCCGTGCGGTTAATAGATAAACTTTCGCGGTCCTGCATGATGCGGCCGATCTTTTCCGAAACGTATTTCGCCGTATCGCCTGACACCTGGCCGACCGCCATGTTACCGGTAATATTCATGATCACATCCGCTTGTTCCTTACCATAATCCTTGCGCAGCTGGCTGGCATCCTGTATCCCTAAACAGGTAGAGATTAAATTGGATCTGCCGGTAGAAATGGTGGGTATGATGTCCGTGGTGAGCGTTGGAAACTCGTCAAACACCAGGCTGCATTTCAACTTGTTCTTCTGATTGATGATCTTCAGCAGCCGGTTGGTGAACAGCGACAGCACCGCACCGTAGATCTGGATCTTCTGCGGGTTGTTGCCCATGCAAACGATCTTCGGCTCCTTCGGATTATTAATGTCCAGCGTAAACTCGTTACCCGACAGCACGTAATACAGCTGCGGAGAGGCGATCCGTGCCATGGTGATCTTGGCCGAGGCGATCTGCCCCTCCAATTGCTCCACTGCATCCCGCATAAAGGCGCTTACAAATGGATTAATCAGTACATCAATTTCCTGCTCTGTGCGCAGGATGGTAAATAGCTTATCATATTCCACCTGCATCAGCTCGATCACATGCGGAAGCGTGCAATATTCCCCATCCTTATACTTGCGCAAATACCATATAATAGCCGTAAGAAAGTTGATCGGGCTTTCCACAAAGAAATCACCTTGCCGCTTGATCCACTCGCGATTCAAGCCCAATAAAATAGTGCGTGCTGATTCCACCGCATCGGTCAGATCCAGCATGGCCGACGGATCTAAAGGGTTACAGCGGCTGCTCCGCGACAGGTCATCAAAATTGATGGAAAAGAATTTGGGGGCGACCTTGTAATTGCCTTTATATTTCAGCCAGGTATTGTAAGCGATGACCGCCAGATCCGGCATTTTAAAGTCATACACGAACATGGCAAAGCCCTTCCGGATATGCTGCGTGATCACATGCCGGATAATAAAATAGCTTTTGCCCGACCTTACGAACCGGGCGATCCCAATACAAGGAGCGCCCGGAACATATTGATATAATTGATGTAAGAATTACGAACTTTTCCTTTTAGCACATAGCGTGCCGGCAGGTTCACCGAGTATTCATTTTCAATTAGCCGCTCTTCCTGCGGGAACGTCTCCTGGTCACGGTTAAAAATATCACCGCTTAACCTGTCCCGGATGATCCGGGAAACCATCGTGCCGCCACTCAAAAATAACAGGTAGCCTAAGCTGGTAACACCCATATATAAGGAAGCCACAACCTGAATTTTCCCTCTAACCAGTAATGCAAAATAGCTGGTGAGAAAAAGCAGCAAGCCAATAATTAAATAAAGTCCTGCCGTCTTAAAATTTTGCTTCTCATCTTTCTTCCCCTTCACGCCGATCAGCGCAATGGCGAGAAAGCCTAAAGCGATCAGTTTTGCCTTATAAAAATTACTGAATAAGCCCGTTCGCACAATGTTCCCCAGCAGCCTGTCCGACAACGACGACACCAAATGCCAGCTGGCAAAAACTCCGTAACAGACCTCATAAAAATGAAGTCCTAAAACCACCATACTGATCAGCCTGGTCATATCCAGGATCTTGCGCATCGCCTGATCATTTTCTCCTGTCTGCATCTTATCCTCCTCGCTAAGTCAATCACACAATTCATACTTATTTTATGCCTCGCGCATTTATACCGGCGGCAAATGCTGCCGCTTTTTCTTTCGTTTTTTCCGCTTCAGCTGCCAGTCCATCACCTCCGGCTGCTCACCCGGCTCGAGCAGTGTTCCTCCCATACCCGATCCCGTATTATTTTTTCCCTCACCAGCGAAATTTTGGTTCGGATTTACGCTTTGCCACCCCTGTTTGGCCGTCCTGCCTTGCCCCAGTTTTTCCGCTTCCCCGTTTTGTTTTTTCCCCTCACTGGCCCCAACGTTTGCGCACCGCTCCAGCACCGCTTTAGCACTGTAGTCCTTACCCAATTCGCTGCCATTAAAAACCGTCTTCTTCACATGGTCTACGTAGGTAATGCCATAGATCAATCCGTCTGCATTTTGCCGGATGACGAGATCTATGCCTGATGGTTTTAAAGTTTCTGCTAAACCTGATAAGTCCGTTGCTCCACGCAGCAATGCCAAATCGACTGCGGTCTTTATCCTTGACCGGTGTTCTTGCGACTTCTCCGCTTCTTTATGCACAAACTTTTCCTGCAATTTTTTCAGTGTCGGTTTGTCAAAAAAATCACTTGCTTTGATCGGCACTCCAACCTTGTTGCCTTCCTCATCCAGCACCCGGTAAACCAGGCCATCATGCGCCCTGATTCGTGAACCCTCGTTGCCCTTATCCGCCGTAATATGGTATAAACCCAGCACCGCATTTAATTGCGGCAGGGAGCTGAATTTGTAATTTTTAATTACTGCATTAAGCACCCCTGAAATTGCTCTTTTGGTTTCCATTTTGCCGTATAAAGCCCGCTGGACATTGACAGGTTTGAGGTGATTAATTTCCCGTTCCTGCTGAGTATCCGCCTGTATCAAACCGTAGGCGATTTCTATTTCTTTACGGGCAACCTGCGCCTGGTTCCGGCCCATGTTATTCAGGTTGATTGCCTTTCCATCAGGTTTAATATTCGTCGTTACCAAATGAATATGCGGGTGCCCCGCATCAAAATGCTGGTATAATAAATAAGGCTGCCCGCCAAAACCGATCTTCTCTAAAAACACCGCTGCAATCGCTTTCAATGTTTCCTCCGACAGATTTTCCGACGGGTGAAAATTCAAAGAAAAATGCACGCTGTTCACTTTGGTCCGCTGGTTCAATGCCGTCAGCTTTTCCAGCCGCGCCAGCTTCTGGTAAAAGTTCATATCCGCCGCATCCATCGGATAGTAACCCGCCTCCAGACACTTCGCATGGCCGGTCTTTACCTTCTGCTCATTGTAGTTTAAACAGTTGCGCAAACTGCTTGACGAATGCATTACTGCAACCATTGCGCACTGATGGAATTGATCTTTAACCTGATCTCGTCAGCCTTGTTAAAAAACACATCTTTATCCCGCTCAAACCCCTGCAACCATCCCTGCATTTGCGGCAAATGATCCAGTGTATGCAGCCGGTGAACAGCCTGGTTAAAATTTACACCGATGGCGTTCAATTCCTTGCGCAATAAAATCATTTCTGTCATAAATTCATCCAGGGATTGGTTGCGATTATAAACGGTAATCGTTTTTCCAAATAAAACCCGCCGTACATATTCGCTTAGCTTCAGCACCGTGCTTTTTTTCCAGCGGCCCTCTAATAAGCGATATTCATCGCTTGTCAGCCGCAGGCCTATAAGTCTGACCCGGCCCGTTTTCTTGTCTTCCATCACTTATCCTTTCCACTCAAATATCCCAACTCAAAAAAATACAAGCTATCATAAGCCGGCACTGTCCCAACCGCTCCCGACTTCGGAGGGGGGCGGCCAGATTTCAGTTGTTGTTAAACAACTGTACATCTGGCCGATTGCACACAAGGCAATCTAACCCCCAGGCTGGTGAGGGTAAAAAGCATAACCCAAAACATCCATATATCAGCCCGCCGGCCGCAAGCCCGGTACCGGCTTCAGTTGCGGTTTCGGCACTTCGCCCTTGTGTACCAGCCAGTCATTCAAATCCTTATGCCGGCTATAAAACCCGCTTTCATCCCGGTACCGCGAACCCAGTGACAAGGCATACTGCGTATAGGCCCTGCCCGTCACATCCCGGTCCAGCCAAAGATGAACACTCGAATGACTTTCTAAAAAAGACAGCGCCCGGTCAAACAAACCCGCGCCGTTCAGCACTATGAAATCCACCGAACGCGGGTCCTCATAGGGATGTAAAGCCACATAAGAAAGGAAGTCCATAAAGCCCTCAAAAACGTGTACAGAACCAGTGCCCCGGCCCAGGCAGGTAATGTCTTTCGGCGCGCTGCTTTGCTTGAAATTTTTATTGCGGATCTCCCAGCCGCACGCGTCGTTCTGAAAGCCGATCCCATAGTAAGAGCGCCCGTTAATTTCGTAGGCAACTTCCCTGCAATAGCTGTCGGCGATGGCCACTGGTATCGACCGTTCGTGCAGATAATTTTTGAGCGGGTAAGCATAGAGCGGGCGTACCTCTTTCACCAATAATTTACTGCCGGTACCCGCGCGTCCCTCATGTGAACCGGTTTCAAAAAACGGCAGCTGGTGAGGGGAAAAAGAAGCGTTTATCCGTTCCAGCAATTCCGTTACGGAACACCGGTGATAGCGCAGTAAAAAGTCGACCGGATTCCCGCCCGCCATCAACCCGAAGTCATACCATTCATTGGTCAAACGGTCAACATGAAAACTTGCCGTCTGCTCATTGCGAAGCGGCGACACATACCACCAATCCGTATCGTTTTTCTTCCGGGCAGCAGGCTCATGACCTAACCTATCCAAAAGATAAGCCAGGTCAGTTTCCCTTATCCGGGAAAGCGAAAATACTTCATTTGTAAACTCCATTGCACAAACCCCTTTCACGTTTCAAGATCAAAAGTAGAACCTCTAAACCACATTTACCTATCCTCCCCATATTTTGATGAGGATGGGTTTCCAGCCACAAAGCGAGGATAAACAAATCAATCAGCAATAAAAGATAAATACAGGCGACTGACATTTTTTAAGCAAAATCGTATATTAGGTTATTAAAACAAAGACACATGAACTGGAGGGACCCCGTACCTAATGAATGGGAAATCCGGATGCTGTATGAACGTTTTCCGGACGGATGCGCAAAAGGCTGTCACTGCGTGCACCCGGCTGATGATTGCGGCTGTGATGACTGCCAGTATCGCCATGCTTACCGGACAAAGAGAAGCAGGTTATTGAAACGGCGGGTCACCATCCGGCTTAATTAAACTAATTTACAGAGAAATACAATTCAGCATAAAAAGGTGCATTATCCTCATCATATTATGATGAGGATCGTTTCAGTACTACAAATTAACTTTGCTGCCAATATTAACCATTAAATCAAATGAATATGGCAACGAATGTGTTGGGAACGGTCTACGAAACTTTGTTATGTAGTCCAGGGATGAATGAATCTGTGAAGATCGATGTCAAAATGAACCGGAAAACTGTATTGTTATTGAATAGCGTTGTGGTGGGTAGCCTCGGTAAAGATGGGGATGCAGCGCAGGAACTATTGAAACTAGTTCCACCAGAGGATGTGGAAGAGTTGAAAGTTTTTGCAGATGAGTGCCTGAAAAAAGCCGGGCTGAAGGAACTCAGCGAAAAGATGAAAGGGCTAACTAATAAATAGACCGAATAATAAGACCTGCGCTTAACAGGTCTTATTCGAATTCTCAGGCGATTTGAATACGGTCTATAAGAAATTTAAAGGGCACCTTGACTGTTTGGAATACTTTGATCCCTTTAGTAAGGGCAATTTCGATCATTTCCTGTTTGTGATCTTCAGGGGTCTGCAGGCCAAGCGTTAGTTCCGCCACGCACGCGTTGGTGACGAACCTTTTACGGTCATTAACGGTAGGTAGGCCAGGTAGAAGGGACGTAAGGCGGTATTCATTTTCGTAAGCCCATTCATTGGATTTGTATTGTGTCTGCAATATTACTTTCTTCATGATGTCGTCGTCATTAGGATCAATTGCCGGATAGTTGTTGTCGTCCGGAGTAATCACCATACCACCCCGGCCAAAAAGTTTGGCCTTACATAATTCTTCTTCATGAAATCCAATACAGTAACCCTTATGATTTTGTGCATAATGAGACCACATTAGGATACTATCCCAACGCGCGCTCAGGGACAGCACACCGTAGTTTCTATCAAGCGCTTCAAAAGTTATTTGCTCATGTTCTCCTTGTACCTGATCTAACCGATTTGTCAATCGTAGTTTCATCCTTTCGCTAAATAACTTTAGATCAATTCTGTCTTTGAGTAGCGTATCGTATTGGCGGTCTATCACTTTCCCGATGTACTCGTCGATTTTTGCGGGAGTATCAAGCAAATAAAAATTTTCCGGTATGCGGCAGTCGAACGGATCGTTGAAATCAGCTGGCGACGATAGGTAAAGCTCATTATTGCGCAGCATATTCTGGTGATTGATATCTGTCCAATTGCGGTATTTATATACGATAGGTGGGAAATCAGGATTGTCTGACATAATTTTATTAACAGCTAATTCAATTATTCCTCAATGATATCAAACTTTTGTACCTTTCCCATTGGGTAAGCCGTTGCCGTTTTTGATTTGGAATTATAAACGAAGAAAAAACCTTCTATTTTTCCAACATAAATTAAATTTTGGTTATCTGTAATCACTTCGGCATCGTAACCCTCCATTTTAACCTTCACGATTCCAGGCGTAGATTTTAATGCAATAACGTATCCCACAATATTAGGCGCAAGTACAAAAGAAATTAAAGCAACGAATATGATTAAAAACCACTGTGAAATAGATATCTCGGTTAGTTCGGTTTTGGTTTTTACACTAGAGAAAATAGCAATACCCGCGACTACAAGCACCAGCAATGCAAGTGTCCCGGCATAAGTCAGCATCAAATAATCGCCTAAAGTTTTATAAGTAAATCCGAATATAATAACCACCAGTATAGCAGGGAATAAAAACAGCGATCTCCGTTTGATAGTCGAATTCCCGATTTTTTTATCCCACCAGCTTGCATTATTGCCAACTTGCTTTAAATAGTTATAAAGCATATAACCAAAGATAAATATGCTCATTGCAGATAGCCATACATATTTAGCGAATACCATTGTAAGGTCAGTTATAGACATGAATGACGCGATGTTAATATGGAAAAACGAATAATAGCCATCACAACCAAAATAAGCAATTACCAGGGAAATTGTAAAACAAGGAATAAGGTTTTCTTTGATTTTGTCGATTACCATTGTGAAATGTTTAGGGTGTTAAAAATAATATAGTTTATCGAATATTTTAATAAAGGGACAAGCACTGGTATCTTTGAATTCCCGGCTAAAGCCACCGGCTGTTTAATCGCGCATTACCTTCTTCCAATATTCGAAAACACCAAGCTCTTTAAATTTTTCAATCTGGTAAGTGTCGTAATCTTCCTTTGTGAATATTTTTTCATCATAAAGAACCGACGCGCTTCCTGAACTTTCGTTGCAAAAAAATACGCTGTTGAGCAAGGTAATAAGCACGATATCGAATGCTGTTCGCGATGGTTTAATGGCTATCAATTGATTCCTGTTCATAGCAAAGGCAAAAAAATCAGCGACCTGGATTAGCACGTTTTTATCTGACGATTGGTAAAGCATAATGTTATCTTTAGTTACCCTCCGCAGATTGGGTACTTCGGCTGAATGTCCGTGTTTTTTTTTCCCCGAGTCGATCCACACTTCAAATTGATTGTGGATCCGTTTTACTTTTACAAAATGAACGATCCTCGCAAAAAGGAAATCAAGTGCAATTTCATCAAGCGTTTTATTGAGATTATTGCTTAGTCCATTTTCAGCAAGTGTTCTCGGTGTAATTGTTTGAACAAAATAGGGTAGCCGGTATCTATTCAATATACCGGTGAAGTCTTTAAATAGGTTTATAACACTGTCGGTGCTCAGGCCTGCATACTCTTTTCGACGGTTGATCAGGTCTGTGAAATGAAATTCTTGAAGATTGTGTTTGGAGAGCAAATTTTGAACAGCAAGTGCGAGTTCCTCCCGGATGTCTGCTGCAATAAATACCGCCACGTAAGTTACCCGGTCGCTCCTTAGCATCAGTGATTCTGATTTGTTACCGGGGGAACCAGTATCATCAATTACAAACACGTGTTTCATCATTCTACAAATATACCGATGAAATGCTCTGTTTAAATAGAAAGCAACTGCCCGTGTTTTGGCGATGTGCATAAAAAAGGCTTGCCCCGGCGAAGCGTGGGCGGGCCTTTTTTGGATGGAGCGCTGGGTCGCCCAAAAAACGGGCTGTTGCAACAGAATAATCTACAGTGAATGCGTCGTCGAGCCAATCCAGGTCATTCACATTATCATGCAGCGTATTCGACATCACCAAACTCCTGGCAACCTCACCGCTATCCCAAACATCAAGCAACTGGTACTCACCTTATCCCGCGCCGATGAAAAGCCGCGCCTTTCATTCCCATGTATAAGCCCCTTAAGACACTGCAGCCGAAAGACGCCATTTACAAAGGCAGGAATTTTAAATAGGTTTGTCGCTATTGTTATTCTTTAACGATTTGAATAGATGTATCCGTTTTATCGAGAAGGTAGTCATTGGAAGAAGAAAGCAGCAGGTTCATTAGTTTGACAAACTCAGAATCTCCTTTAAACAAACTGTTTTTAAAATGCTCTGTCGGCATTTCATGATTTTTAATGACAATCATGCATAAGATATACCAAAGGATGTTAATATCTTCAGTTGACGGATCATTCAATATTACGTCGATCACTGGGCTTCCATAATTGATAGACTTTATTTTATGCGAGTAATTCTCAATAAGACTTTGCATCTGATCCAATACAGCGTGATACAAGGCACTGTCAAGATAATCTGATTTCCTAAACAAGGTCGTCATGCGAATCAATCTTAAAGATTTTTCATATTCACTTTTCGTGTGATCTCCCATGTAAAATTCAGGATCGCTGCTCATTGAAATGAGGTTGTTCCAAACATTGATCCACTTGTAATTTCCTTTAAATTTTGCAAAATCATCGATTACGCTGGAAGATTTGTCGATCAGGTAATTGGCACAGAAAAAGTCCTGAAAGAAGATATGTGAGAAAGTCCAGTAGTTATCACTCTCCGGCGTCAATAAACCAGTTGCTTCCGAAATCTCTTCCAGTATGTCTTTTACATTAAAAGCGGTTAATTTGTAGGGCAACAAATGCTCTATTTCGTCTGAATAGAACAAGACCTTTTCATTGGTGTGCAAAAAATAAGAAATCTTGCTTAACAAGGTACGTGTTAACGAAGATGTTAAAAAGTTATATCGCTTAATTTTCCTGTTGAGATCCCAGTTCTCACACAAGTGATCTACGATTTCCTTCACCAGGGATGTAATATCGTTCGGCAAAATATTCTTATCCAGGTAAAGCCGTAGTGCTAAACTCAGTATAAGGGGATTTGAAAGTATTTTTTCCAAATCTGGGTTTTTTTCAATCGAATGAAAAAAGAAATTGCGTGTGTTCTTTTCAGAAGTTACTTTATAGCAGTACTCCTTCATCTGCGATAAATTGAAGGGCGCTATTTTTAGTCTTTTGAACGAGTCGAACTCGTTCTTTTGAAGCATGGAAATTTCACGGGAAGTTATGATTACCTGATAGCGCTCGTTGTTCAAAACGTGCTCTTTGAGCCAGAACGTAAATATCTCCTGATATTTGGGCTCGATTTCGTCAAGCCCGTCGAATAGCAATAAAAACCTCTTTTGAGTTATCGTCTGATGCGCGACATCAAGGCTCATTTTTGAATAAGTTTCTTTCAGAAAATGACTGATTGCCAGCTCGTTCAAAGAAAAATTTAGTGATCTTAATTTGATGTAAACAGGTACCAATCCCGGTTTACGCGCCTTGTCAAGCTTTTTTAATAAATAGTAAGCCAACTTCCGGATAAACGTTGTTTTTCCTACGCCGGGACCTCCGACAATGAGTAATTTCGGGGTATTGAGGATATGACTATAGTCGAGCAAGGGAAACGATATGTCATTGGACGTTTCCAGATAAGGGGTAATATAATTGTTATCCAGGTGTGTAAAATATTGGTAGTAGTAAAACTCAGAATTCCTTACTTCCAGCATATTTTCGTTGATCCATTCAGCGGGTGGCCTGGCCCCGGTGATTTCGCCTAATTGATCAGGTATCCCGTCTTTGTTTACCCGTATATAATGCTTATCATCGATGCCTTCATTCGGCTTAAGAATCACACAATTGTTATATGTCGCCCCATTGATGATGACTGTACCTTGTATAAGCGTAAAATTTCTTGCAAACTGAGCCTCTAATTCTGCGATGTCGTCATCATCGGGAACAATCAAATTGGCCAAGTCGTAATTATAGGCAAATCCTCCCGGTGATTCTTCCAGGGGAATATAGTAGTTATCTATTGTCATTTTTGAAGCTCCTCCACATGCTCTTCATAAAAACTCTCCCATATTACGCTACAGCCGCAATCGATCATAAATTGTTTTGTTTGGCTAATCAGCTCCCGGTGATCCGCCTTTGGGCTTTTCTTTAGTATTTGTCTTTTGAAATGAGATATTCGTTTCGTGTGTCCTAATGATGAGAATTCCCTAATAAAAGTATCCTGTATTTGCTTAAGTGATTCGTCTGTATAGGAATATCCCCGGTTCAAAAATTTAAAGAACCTGATTAACACAGTGGCATTGGCATAGTTCGGATGTTCAAACTTCACATCTTTAATGATATGAATAACTTTGTCTTTTGCATCCTGAATACCCCTGCCGCTGGGATCAAGATAGAAATGATTGATTGGGTCATAATAAATAGCATTGAAGGAAAAATCCCGTAGTCGGTGATCTATTTCAAAGTTAGATCCAAATGTGGCCATATTTGTTCCAGGAAATGAGAGAAAAAAATTCTTTACATCTATACTAGGGTCAAATCTTTCTTTCGGCGCAACACTCATGAACCCGTTAGGCCTGGCGCGGCTGAAATTCTTATCACCAAACATCGATTCTACCAGCGGTTCCAACAAATTAAACGGCATACTGGTTACCAGGTCGACGTCATTGGCTTTTTGCCCATTGATAACATCCCTGACGGTGCCCCCCACCAGAAAAGTCTCATAACCGCGGGCCCATAATTCTGTTATGAATTCCATATAGCAGGGGCCCGGCGGGATACGGACATTCAGTAATTTGTCAAATGCTGCGATCTCGTCTGGTGTTGCTTTGATGGTGCCGCCACTCCTATGTAACAAGTCCCAACTTGGCTTTGCGCGATTTAAAGGGTCTTTAGGGCGAACTTTCAAAAAGTCATCAATGATTGACTGCGAACCAAACTGATTCTGAATAATCAATGCATCTGCGACATTATAGCCGACGAATTTTCCCTCTATTTTAACCGATTCGTTATAAAAAATGACGTCTTCGCCAGGGCGTGGTGTAATACAATCGGGTAGCTGCATTAACAGTTCAGGTTTAAAGTGAAGGAATAATAATTAACTCTACAATCAGTATATCCCCAAGCAAGTCAAACTGATTCAATATCAAAGCTACATATCTTACGGCTATAAAAAGCGAACTGTAGTTTTTTTATGAAGATTTCCATTCGCGCCCCTAATTTTGTAGCTTAAAACGATGGATAACGAAAACTGCAAGTTGAGAAGTAGCATATGAAATGTGCTGAACTGAATGATATAGAACTGGTATCCTACCTTGCGGGTATGGGTATCAATCCCGTGCGGGTTGTCGGTGATTTTCATTATTACCTGTCGCCATTGCGGGCGGAGAACCACCCATCTTTCCGGATCGAGCGCTCCAGGAATAAGTGGACCGATTTCGGTATAGAGCTGAAGCGGAAATCATTTCTGGACTTTATCATGGCGTACCGGAATATCGATATCAAAGAAGCGGTCAGACAGCTCAATAACCAGGAAATTAGCCCGGCTGCCTATATCCGCAGCGTTGACCTGAAGCTCGAACAAATGCCGGAGCCGGCAAAAGTCAGCATATATAAAAATGCCCGCATTCACTCAGCGGCCTTACTCCGCTATCTCCGGTTAAGAAACATAGACCTAGATATAGCATACCGTTACTGCCGCGAGGTGAACTTTAAAATTAACGGCAAAGACTATTATGGCATCGGTTTCCGGAACGACAGCGGACGTTTCGAGATCCGCAGCCCCTATATGAAGGCCGCTGAGAATAAGCAGATCACGACGATCGATAACAGCGCTACGGTCGTGCGGGTCTTTGAAGGCTTTTTTGATTTCCTCACCTTTATGACCCTGCACAAAAACAACCCGCCGCACAGCAATTACGTCATCCTGCACAGCGCCCACCTGATGCGCCGCAAAGCGACACAAGATTTTCTGGAGCGGCATGATAAAGTGTTCCTTTTCTTGGATAACGACCCTACTGGTGATAAATATACCCATGAAGCGATCAGTGCTGACGGAAAGCGATATGAAGACCGGCGGTTTCAGTACGCCACACATGCCGACCTGAATGAATGGGCAGTGGACAAAGCAGCGAAGGCAAAGCAGAAAGAAATCACCTGCAAAATCCCGGCCCTGCTAAAAATGCTGCTTATCATAATAATTTGAAATCTGTAAGGGATTGAGTAATTTTGGTTTGACAGACCCATGACTATCAATTATTCGCAGCTGACAGATACCGAGCTGGTTGATAAACTCAACCAGTATGACAAGCGTGCGTTTGAAGAGGTCTATAACCGGTACTGGCTGGCCTTATATAACCATGCCCGGAGAATGCTGAAAAATGACGACGAAGCCGCCGATCTTGTGCAGGATATTTTTTCGTCGGTTTTGGAGAAAATGGGGACGCTGACTTTCCATACTACATTAGCTGCCTATCTTTTTCAGGCCATCCGGTTCCGCATTATCAATTTGTTTTACCGCGAGCAGGTCAGGCACAAGTATCTCCAGTCGATGAAAACTTACTTGGCGCAGGAAGAAGTTTATGCCGACCAGGAGCTGAGAACAAAGGAAATGGCAGCCCTGATCGAAAGAGAAATTGCCGCCCTTCCGCCAAAAATGCGGGAAGTTTTTGAGCTTAGCCGCAAATCCTACCTCAGCAGCAGGGAAATTGCGGATGTACTGCAAATATCAGAAGCGACTGCTAAGAAACATCTAGTTGTTGCACTCAGACGGTTACGAGCCCGTTTTACCTCCATCGTTTTGCTACATCTCATGGCATCATTGCTCTGGCTCAACAGGCTGTTTCAGTAGCAGCTTTGAGCAGAGTCTGCCCTACACTTTAACACGGATTCGTGCCCAGTTCATATTATTCCTGCGAAAAAAATATTTTTATCATAGCACTACTCCTTTGGTGCCGATAACCTGTTAGATAGTTAATAAGCGAATATTAAACAGTTGGTATGAATGATCAAGAAATTGAGGAACTGATGTCCCGGTACGTCAACGGTTCGGCCACTGAGGAAGAAGCGGCCCTTATCGAACGCTGGTATATGGGCCTTGCAGCAAAAGAAGAAATTCCGGAATCAGACCGGAACATCAGCCAGGTAAAGGCAGCGATATGGAACCGGATCCACCGCCGTCGCATCGTTCCTATTTACCGCTATGCCGCAGCAGCCATGCTACTGGCCGCTATTGGCATAGGCAGCTACAGCTATTTAGAGCATAAAAAGACAAGTGCTGTTCAGACCGTCGCTGTTAATGATGTACAGCCCGGCTGTAACAAGGCTTACCTCGTACTGGGGAATGGACAGCGCATATCACTGACCGACGCTAAAAATGGACCTATTGCCAATCAAGCCGGAAAAACGATTCAAAAAACAGCGGATGGCACGCTCGTTTATGACAATTCGAATAGCAGTCATAACAGCGCGGAAAGCATTTACAATGCTATTGAGACGCCGCGTGGCGGACAATACCAGGTCGTATTACCGGACGGCACTCAAGTATGGCTGAATGCCGCGTCATCATTAAAATATCCAGCATCCTTTACGGGTACGGACCGGGAAGTGGAACTAAGCGGCGAAGCTTATTTTGAAGTGGCCAAGGATAAGGCGCATCCTTTCCGGGTGAAGACCGGAAAAGAAACCGTGGAAGTTTTGGGTACGCATTTTAATATTAACAGTTATGCGGATGAACCCACGCTTAAAACCACTTTATTGGAGGGCAGTGTGAAGATCACGACAGCCAGTAAGCAGCAAATCATTAAACCGGGTGAGCAGGCCGTACTAAGCAATAACCAGCTTAATGTACAAGAAGCTGATATCGAAGAAGTGCTGGCCTGGAAGAACGGCTTGTTTGTTTTCAACGACGAGCCGCTCGAAAGCATCATGCGTAAGGTAGCCCGCTGGTATGATGTCGATGTTCAATATGGCGACATCGATAAAACACAGGCCTTTGGCGGCGGTGTATCGCGTTTCAGTAATGTATCGAAAGTTCTGCAAAAACTGGAAAGCACCCGCATGGTGCATTTTAAAATACAGGGCAAAACTATCTATGTCAGTAAATAACCTAATTAATCACCCTAAAATTTAAACGCATGAAAAAATATTTACGACGATAAATCAAGGCCAAAAAAAACCAGAAGCTCGACACTCCTGGTTCAACCCAGCTCGTTAAAAAACTAAATGTTAACCGCAGCCGCCACGACCGTTTCAAAATAGCGGCGGACTGCAAAAGCAAGGAATACAAATGTATAAAAAATATACACATGGAATTGGTATACCCAAGCAGGTGTACCGTAAAATATGGCTGATCATGCGACTCACGACCATTATACTACTCGTTACCCTTATCCAGGTGAGTGCTGCTACCAGGGCGCAGAATGTCACGCTCAAAAAGAAAGACGCCAGCCTCAAAAGCATTTTTAAAGAAGTCAAAAAACAAACCGGGTACATGGTACTTTACCCATCCGCGCTGGTTAATAATACCAAGCCGGTAACTGTTAACCTGAGTAATACCCCCTTAAAAGACGCTATGGACCGTATCCTCGAAAACCAAAACCTGGACTTCGAAATACAGGACAACTCCATCATCGTCCGGCAAAAAGCATCCGCACCTGCCGAACCCAAGAAAGCCGCCCCTGCCGCCATCGACGTCAGCGGCAAAGTCACCGACGAGCAGGGCCAGCCCCTGCCCGGTGCCACTGTTAAAGTGAAAGACGGCAAAAGTGCCACCACTACGGATGCACGCGGGGAGTTTACGCTTAAGCAGATCGATCCCAGTGCTACGCTGGTCATTACCTTTATTGGTTATCAGCCCAAAGAAGTGAAAGCGGCTGAAAACCTCGGTGTGATCCAACTGGCAGTAGCAACTTCCAGCCTCGATCAGGTGCAGGTGATCGCTTATGGGCAAACCTCACAGCGTTTAAGCACTGGTAACGTGACAACAATTAAAGCAGCTGACATCGAAAAACAACCTGTAAATAACCCATTACTGGCTTTACAGGGACGTGTGCCAGGTTTATTCATTGAGCAAGCAAGCGGTGTTGCAGGAGGCGGAGTAAAAGTTCGCATACAGGGGCAAAACAGTTATTTGAACGGAAATGATCCGCTCTATGTCATTGATGGTGTGCCCTATAGCTCGCAATTATTGTCAAATCTTGGCGGCATTCTTCGTAGTTCGGGAAGCGGGGATATAAACGCAAATGGAAATCCGCTTAGCTTCATTAATCCTGCGGACATTGAAAGTATATCAGTATTAAAAGATGCCGACGCAACTGCCATTTACGGTTCCAGGGCAGCTAATGGCGCTATCCTTATCACTACCAAGAAAGGCAAACCAGGAGCAACTCAGGTAAACTTCAACCTGCAAACCGGTTGGGGTAAGGTTACCAGAAAACTGCCAGTGCTTAATGCTCAACAATATTTACAGATGCGCCATGAAGCGATAGCCAACGACAATGGCACGGTCGGTAATGGAATAGGTGGAGACTATGATTTAACCTTATGGGATACAACCCGGCATACAGATTGGCAAAAAGAACTGATCGGTAGAACATCACAATATAATGATATGCAGGTTAGCCTTTCGGGAGGGAGTGAAAACACTCAATATACTATCGGCTCAACTTTCCACCGGGAAACCACTGTATTTCCAGGTGAGTTCTCAGATAAAAAAGGATCACTCCATTTCAATTTGCGAGCCACATCAGCTAATAGAAAATTCAGCATTACCCTCTCGGGGAATTATATGATTGACAACAATCATTTACCCAATGAGGATCTGACTAATGCCGCAATTTCGCTCGCTCCTATCGCACCTCGGCCATTTAATGATGACGGCACCTTGAACTGGCAAGTGAATTCTTCTGGATCTTCAACGTGGACAAACCCTTTGAAATATACTTTTGAGAAATATTCAAATAAGACCACCAATTTAGTGAGTAATATATTCATGAACTATTCAATTACTGCTGGACTCGATTTCTCAACCAGTTTTGGATATACAAATTTGCAGAGCGACGAAGCCAACGCCCTTCCGATTACAGCAAGATTACCAGAAGAAATACCGTATAGCACACCTAGCGCAAGCTTTGGACACAACAACATCAATTCCTGGATCATAGAACCGCAATTAAATTTTAAGAGAAGTTTTGGAAAAGGAAGGTTAGAGGCACTACTTGGTACTTCAATTCAACAAAACAATAGCAGGGGACAAATATTGAGTGGTACCGGTTTCCCCAGTGACCTCGTCTTAGGCGACATCAGATCTGCGGCACGAGTAACGGTAAATTCAACAGCACATACCGTTTACAGGTATAACGCGCTTTTTGGTCGCATCAACTATAATTTATCGGATAAGTATATTGTGAATTTCACCGCACGACGGGATGGGAGTTCTCGTTTCGGCCCCGAAAATCAATTTCATAATTTTGCCTCTCTTGCCGGAGCCTGGGTTTTCTCAAATGAGAATTTTATTCAACAAAATCTAAGTTTCTTAAGTTTTGGTAAGTTACGAGCAAGTTATGGCACGACCGGAAGCGATCAGATATCTGATTATCGTTTCCTCAATTTATACGAGCCTATAAATTCTGATTTACCTTACCTGGGTGGGACCGGTTTACAACCAAACGGCTTGGTTAATCCATATCTCCAGTGGGAGGAAACAAAGAAATTGCAGTTCGGTCTGGATTTGGGATTTTTAAAAGACCGCATTTTATTAAATGCAAATTATTTCCGCAACCGTTCTTCGAATCAATTGTTACCATATGAACTGCCAACTATTACCGGATTTGCTACAATTGATAGAAATTTTCCGGCTACAATACAGAATACGGGATGGGAAATAACATTGAATACCATTAACGTTAAATCATCAAATTTCAATTGGTCAACTAGCGCAAATATTACCATGCCAAAAAATAAGTTAGTGTCCTTTCCAAATTTTAAAGAATCGCCATATGTGAACGATCTCGCTATTGGAAAATCAATTAACATTATAAAAACATATCGATTCTTAGGTGTAGATCCAACGACTGGCATATATTCTTTTATGGATAGTAAGGGCAATCCAACTTCGACACCCGTACTACCAGACGATAAAACGGTAATCATTGATACTTCACCCAAATATTACGGAGGAATAATTAATAATTTTCAATTTAGAGGAGTTGAGCTCAATTTCTTACTGCAATTTGTAAAGCAAGTTGCTCAAAACTATTATCCTGGTGGCAATATAATGCCGGGATGGTTTAACGGCGGTCAAGGAAATGCTCCTCTATATGTGTTGGACAGATGGCAAAAACCAGGCGATATAACAACAATACAACGCTACACGCAAACATTCGCCACATATTCTGCCTATGCAGCGGCCAAAGAGAGTGATGCTGCCTATCGCGACGCTTCTTATATCAGGTTAAAAAATGTTTCCCTTTCTTACCGGCTACCATTGAATTTCCAGCAAAAATTACATCTTCAAAATGCGAAGATATTTCTGCAGGGCCAGAATCTATTGACCTTTAGCTCATACAAAGGCTTAGATCCAGAGACTAAAAGTTCAACATCGTTGCCACCAATAAGGGTACTGACACTGGGGGTACAAATTACATTATAGCCCCATCACAAAAGACATATCCAATGGTTTTAAATCTTAATCCAATGAAACATAAAATAAATATCAAGCATATATTAAATGGTAGGATTACTATATACCTGCTAATTTTTATTTTCTCAATCACTTCCTGTAAAAAGCTGGTTGAAGTTGATCCGCCGGACACGAATATCACGGAATTGAATGTGTACTCAAACAAAGCCAGTGCTACAGCAGTGTTGACCGGTTTATACATAAAAATGAGTTCTAGTGGCCTTCAGAGCAATGGTGTGACTAGTATGCCGCTATTAACCGGTCTTTCCGGGGATGAACTGGTGCTGTATAGTGGTACACACAATGAGACTTATAGTGCTTTCTATACCAATTCTTTGACTAGCAGTAATTTCGGATATCCGAATCCTTGGAGCAATCTATATAGCCTTATATTTACTTGTAATTCTGCTATTGAAGGATTAAGCCGTTCTTCGGAACTGACTCCTTCGATAAAAAATCAATTGCTTGGAGAAGCTAAATTTCTCAGGGCATTTTATTATTTCTACCTAGTCAATCTTTTCGGTGATGTACCGCTTGCTCTTTCCACAGATTATACTGTGAACTCAACCTTGTCACGCAGCCCAAAGGATATCGTGTATCAGCAAATCATCATTGACTTAAAGGAGGCACAAGCGATATTAAATGATAATTATGTGGATAATTCTTTAGTAAACGCGACTTCTGAAAGAGTGCGGCCTAATAAATGGGCTGCTATTGCTTTGTTAGCACGGGCTTATTTATACCATGGAGAATATGCGAACGCTGAAAATACTGCTGCCGAGGTCATTGGTCATACCGCCCTGTACGGCTTAACGGGATTAAATGATGTGTTTCAGATGAATAGCAGAGAGGCAATTTGGCAATTGCAACCGGTAAATAATGGCTTTAATACTGAAGATGCGCGCCTATTTATTATCCCCTCTACTGGCCTATCAGATGAGTGGCCGGTCTATCTTTCTAATCAACTATTGAACAGTTTTGAAAGCGGAGATCAGCGTAAAGTGTCATGGATCAGTCGTTTTACGGACAATTCAGTTACGCCAGCGGTGGATTATTATTATTCTTATAAATATAAAGTCTCAGAATTTGGTCAACCAGTAACGGAATATGCAATGGTGCTTCGACTTAGCGAACAATACCTGATAAGGGCAGAAGCGCGGGCACAACAAAATAAACTATCTGAGGCAGCAACCGATTTGGACGCCATCCGTCAGCGTGCAGGAGTGAATAAAACAACTGCTACTGCACAGACAGCTTTGCTTGAAGCAATTATGCACGAGCGACAGGTCGAACTTTTCAGTGAGTGGGGGCATCGCTGGCTGGACCTGAAAAGGCTGAATAAAGTAAATGAGGTAATGAGCAACGTAACCCCATTAAAAGGTGGTATTTGGAACACCAACCGGCAGCTGTACCCAATACCGGCCGGCGAGATCCTGAAAGATCCAAATCTCACGCAAAACCCCAGCTATTAAGCACATCAAACAAAATATCACAAAATAAAGAACGAAAAATGCGACATATTAATCCCCTTGTATTGTTGGTAATACTATTACGCCCCGCGGTTGTTAATGGTCAGGTAAGGAATGGAAAAAGTCAACCAACTCTCAGTTCAAGGGCTTACGACCAGTGGCAAAGTGTCGAAATGGGCACTATCAGCAACAATGGTAATTTCGTTGCTTACCATGTAAGAAAAGGAGAATACGACAATTCCCGGGGATTTACCACCATCCTTCAATCTTCGGCAAAGGCATGGCAGGTAACACTTTCGAACAAGGACTATCCTACTTTCACTGCTGATAGCCGTTACGCCGTGCTGAAAACAGATGGAGATAGCCTGGCCATTCTTAGATTGGGTCGACCGGACAAACAATATATTCCGGAAATCATTTCCTTTTCTATACCTGAACAAGGGAACGGAAATTGGATCGCTTTTTTTCGTAAAGCAGCACCAGAAAAACTGGTGTTGCTTAATCTGGCAACACATAAAGAAACCACCATTCCTGATGTGCTGGAATATCAGTTTGCAGATAGCGGGAACGCTCTTGTGCTGAAAACAGAAATATCTGACAATAGATCTCAGCAGGCCATTCAATGGATGGAACTCGAAAAAATGACAACTAAGGAAGTTATTCGGGCCTCGGGAATAGCGAACCTAGTTATGGATCAGCAGGGTAAGCGCCTGGTATTCATGGCAACCGACACTATTAATACCGGTAACGACCCTCTAATATGGCTTTATAGTGCGGGTGAAAAACATGCCCGAAAGGTAGCAAAAGGGCTCGACACAGACTTAAGCATCGCCGCGATTTCCCGGTTCAGCAACGATGGCAATAAACTGTTTCTTTCCCTTAAACCCAAAGAGAAACAGATGAATCCTGTACTTTCTGATGCCGTAAAACTTAATATTTGGAGCTATAAAGACCAGAAATTGCAGCCCCAGCAGTTGAAAGACTCAGGACAAATACCTACATATATGGCTGTGGTCGATATTCTTAATCCATTTGCTAAAATTGTCCGTTTGGAACAAGATGCGGGTGAGAGCTTCGACTATCCCGGCGACGGCGAATACGGAAGGCTATACAGAAACCAAAGCACACACATGGCCGCCGCGTCGCACTGGATATATACGATCGTTTCACTTAAGGACGCAAAGCGGAGCTTGTCAATGCCATATACGCTTAATCTTTCGCCCAATGGAAATTTTGCGGTTTATTTCGATCCCATACAAAGACAATATTTTAGCTATGAAACGACAACAGGTATTACCAAAAAGATAACCGAAGGAATAACTACCGATTGGCTGACATCTTCCAGAAATTCTGAAGATTCTACAAATGCCCGTGGTGTAGCGGGATGGGTTTCTGATCAAAACGCAGTGCTTTTATATGACCGGAATGATCTTTGGCAGATTGATCTCAGGAAGGTACGGCCTCCAGTTAATCTGACAAACGGCTATGGAAAGCATAATCATATCATTTTCAATATGCCAGAGAACTTTAAAAATACTACTCAGTCCAACTCGGAACTAATTCTGACTGCTCTGAACGAATCTACAATCGATCAAGGATATTTCAAAGCAAGGATAGGAAAATCTACTAACCCAGAATTATTGACAATAGGGCCCTACATCTACGAGATTAAAAACAGCCAATATTTACCTTATGGGCAGAATATCACTCAAAAAGCAAGAAATGCCAACGCTTATCTTATTTCGAGAATGAGTGCCGGAGAATCACCCAATTTCTTTTTTACAGAAGATTTTAGGAAGTTCAGAAGGTTATCAGACGTTCACCCTGAAAAAAATTACAATTGGTATACTACAGAACTCCATACATGGAAGTCTTATGATGGCCGAACATTGAAGGGTGTCCTGTACAAACCGGAAAATTTTGACCCAACTAAGAAGTATCCAGTTATTGTATACATCTACGAACGACGCTCTGAGTTTAAAAACTTTTATGTCAAACCGGGGAGCCTTTGTGATGGATGTAATATTAACATTCCCACTTTTGTCAGCAACGGCTACCTGGTGTTTTCACCTGATATTTATTATACAATTGGCAATCCTTTGCAAGGGGCTTATGATGCAGTTGTGTCGGGTGCCGAATACCTAAAAGGATTGTCTTTTGTGAACGCTTATAAACTGGGTTTGCAAGGATGCAGCTTTGGCGGGTTCGAGACTAATTACCTCATAGGAAAAACCAATGTATTTGCAGCGGGTATGTCGGCCTCGGGCATTGCCGATGTTATCAGCGGCTATGGGAGCCTTGCGCAGGATGGTACAAGTCAAAATGCTTTTTTCGAGATCGGTCAGATTAGAATGGGCAAACCACTCTGGGACATTCCAGCGCAATATATAAAGAACTCTGCAATTTTTAATGCAGACAAGGTAACTACGCCCTTACTAATAATGCATACCACAAAGGATGGCATTTGTTTATTTCCAAACGTCATAGAGTTCTTCACCGGTTTGCGCCGCCTTGGCAAAAAGGTCTGGATGCTGGAATATGAGGATGGCAATCATGGAATATCAGGTAAGTCAGCAGATGACTTTGCTACACGAGTCCGGCAATTTTTTGACCATTATCTAATGGATAAGCCTGCGCCAAAATGGATGACGCAGGGGCGACCGGCGGCTTTGAAGGGCTTTGATGAACGTTTGGAACTGGACAGCCCGGAAGCAGTGCCATAGCCAATAAAATAAAAGACAAATAGTAGACAGCAATTTATAATCTAAATATTTTTTAATGAGACACCAGCAAAAAAAATGGCTGCTCGTGGCAGCGCTATGTTTTGAATTTTCGATAAGCGGACTTGCACAGGAAGTCTGGACGATTCAATCCACGGTTTTAAAAACCCGTTGGGCAAAAGATGTTAAACCTGACAAACCCCTGAATAACTATCCCCGCCCGCAATTACGACGCAAGAACTGGACGAACCTGAACGGATTGTGGAATTATGCTATTACCGATAGTATTAATAAGCCGGATAGTTATGAAGGACAAATATTAGTGCCTTATCCTTTGGAATCCGCTCTGTCAGGAGTCAAGAAAACTTTGCTACCGACGCAGCGACTCTGGTACAAACGGAATATAGATAAACCAAAGATCAAAACCGACGAACGGGTTCTGCTACATTTTGGCGCAGTGGACTATCGGTGCCAGGTAGTTCTGAATGGCAGGGACGTGGGTGGTCATGAAGGCGGTTACACCGCATTCAGTTTGGATATAACCGATGCGCTGAAAGATGGTACAAACGAATTACTGGTCAAAGTGTATGATCCTACTAACCAGGGCTATGGCCCGCACGGCAAACAGGTGCTTAACCCGGAAAATATCTATTATACGCCGACTTCCGGTATCTGGCAGACGGCATGGCTGGAAACAGTTCCTGCGGCTTATGTAAGCGGTTTGAAGATAACACCTGACGTGGATAGGTCATTGGTCAATATTGAAGTCCGCTCGGCAGGCGACGCGCTGGTTGAAATTACTGTTGCAGGAAAACGGGTAAAGGGCAGGTCTAATACTGTGATTACCGTTCAAGTAAAAAATGCCCGGCTTTGGTCACCGGATGACCCATACCTCTATGACCTAGCTATTCACTTAGGCAAGGATGAAGTAAAAAGCTATTTCGGTATGCGTAAGGTAGAAATCAAAAAAGATGCAAAGGGATTCGACCGTATTTTCTTGAATAACAAATACACCTATAATTTAGGTACACTCGATCAGGGATTCTGGCCGGATGGGTTATATACCGCACCAACTGATGAAGCATTAGCCTTTGATATCAAAGCGATCAAGGCAATGGGCTTTAACACTATTCGCAAGCATATCAAAATAGAACCGGCCCGCTGGTACTATCATGCCGATAAAGTAGGCGTTCTGGTATGGCAGGATTTTGTGAACCCCAATCAAGGTTTGCCTACTGGTGCCAAACAGGCTTTTGAACAGCAGGCAAAGGAAACGATTTCACAATTATATAATTATCCATGTATTACTACATGGGTATTGTTCAATGAGCGTTGGGGAGCCTATGACCAGCAGCGTCTCACCGAATGGGTAAAGCATCAAGACCCTACCCGTTTAGTGAACGGGCATAGCGGAGAGTTGCTCTATGTGAACAATCAACTCAGAGCACCCGCTGAACATCCTTATATATCATCTGATATTACCGATGTGCATTCTTATCCTGAACCGATGAATGCGGAAAGACAAGAAGGCAAAGCAAGGGTATTGGGAGAATATGGAGGTGTCGGGGTACCCGTTCCCTTTCATCAATGGGACGACCTGACCGGCTGGGGATATGTGCAGGTTAGCGCAGACGAACTGAAAAGCAAATACACGGGAATGATCAAAAAAATGAAATCTCTGGAAGCGGAAGGTTTAAGTGGCTCTATTTATACACAGCCATTTGATGTGGAGGGTGAAGAAAATGGTTTAATGACCTATGACCGAGAAATCATTAAAATACCTGTTTCAAACCTCCGGGCCATACATTCAGAAATGATTAATCTGAACAGTTCTGGCTTTAATTACGACCCGGCATTCTTTATCGCAAAAGACCTTGATAAAAGCAATACGGATGACCAATATCCTGTGCTACTGAGCGAGTTCAATCAGGGAAAAAGGGATACGACTTTCTTGCGTGGATTGATCCTAATGGGCGTGCGAAAAAAGGATGAAGTTAATGTAAAACGCATAACAGATGCATATTTAACAGACTTTAACAATTCGTATAGCAAAGAAAACTTGAAATTCATACAGCGGATAACGATTCGTTCAACAGACGCAGGTTTTAAACTATTTAAGAACGAATCCGATAAAATAAATAAGATTCTGGGAGATTATGCAGCTGAGAACTTCATCATGGACATGATTAGCAAAGAGGAAATACTGCCTTATATGTCCGATAGGATGAAGAATCCAGATTGGAAATCCATCAATGAAAAAGTGATTACCAAATACGGCGAATTAGGCAGGGAGCGGTTATTGATGGAAAAGCTAATATACTACTGGGGTAAAGCTCCGCAGGTTGATTCACTGGCAAAATATTATAGAGGCTATTTTGATCTTGCCCTGTACCACAGCAAGGTGCATATTAATAATGTTTCATGGGCGATTTTTGAGCAGATAAATGATCCTGAAATACTCGATTATGCCATTAAAGTGATGCAATATGATCTGGAACATTTTGACAAGGATAATATAGAAGCTTACGATACCTATGCCAATTTATTATATAAAAGAGGGAGGAAAACTGAAGCAATCGAATGGCAGGAAAAAGCAATCCGACTGTCTGGTAATAGACCGGCATTTATGGAAACCTTGAACAAAATGAAAAACAATGAGCAGACATGGCCAAATCCCTGATCCATGAGATCTAATGTGAACACACGTAAATAATCAATGGCATGAAATTTAATCATGTTTGGAAATGCTTTTACTCATTCCCGTGTCTTTTTTAAAGATAACGACACTTAGCTGCAATGTATTAAAAGAACAAATGCCTAAGCAGGAAGGCTACAAAGCCTATTGCTCGCTCGCTGATGCTGTGAAATGACCAGGAGTTGAATGAAGTCAGGAACCGGCTTTCATCGGAAGGCATTTTTGTCAGGTAAATTCAGACCGGTTAATCCCTAACGCGAAGCCCGGTACAGGCATAATTAGATTTCCCGGTAGGAAGAGCGAGGCTTTCCGGCAGTTTTAGATTAGTTTTTCAGCAGGGCACGCCCGAGTTGCAGCCCTGCTATTTTGAAAGGAATGAAAAGTAAAACACCCAAAATATTAGTTACCGGAGTGAACGGCCAGATCGGAACGGTACTGACTGCGGCTCTGCGTTTGTCGTATGTAGATGACCGTTAATCGCATCGGACATCAAGCTGCCTGATTTGGTAACAGGTAAAGGAGAACTCAGTTAAGCTTGGCAGATACTGTTTTGCCATATTAAACAATAAAATCAAGCACAAAGACATTTTATAACCCATACATGAAAAACAACCATCGCTATTTGATGACCATTGCCGGCTTGTTCGCGGCATTTTCCGGCTTCGCGCAGCAACTGCCGCTTGATCCGGCTATTCATACCGGAAAGCTGGCCAATGGCTTTACCTATTTTATCCGAAAAAATACCGAACCACAAAAAAGGGCGACATTGTATCTGGTCGTCAAGGCAGGTTCTATTTTGGAAAATGAGAATCAATTAGGCTTGGCGCACTTCGTTGAGCACATGAGCTTTAACGGCACCAAACACTTTCCCAAGAACGAACTGGTTGAATACCTGCAAAAGTCCGGCATCCGCTTTGGCGCCGATCTGAACGCCTATACTTCTTTTGACGAAACAGTATACCAACTACCTCTACCTACCGACGATCCGAAACTTTTTGCGAACGGCTTGCAGATCATGCGGGACTGGGCCGGCGAAGCCACGCTCGACCCCGCGGAGATCGATAAGGAACGCGGCGTCGTACTGGAAGAAAAACGGCTGCGCAAGGGCGCAAATGACCGCCTGCTACCCAAGCTTTTCCCCTTCCAGGTCAACAGTTCCCGCTATGGTCAGCGGTTGCCGATTGGCACCGAGCAAGTGCTCACCACTTTTCAAAAACCCGCCATCGCGTCATTTTACCGCGACTGGTACCGTCCCAACCTTGAGGCACTGATCGTGGTGGGCGATGTGGATGCAGCGCAGGTTGAAAAGCAGGTGAAGGCTTTGTTTTCGGACCTGTTAAATCCTAAAAATGAAAAAACCAGGACGGCTTATAAGGCGAGGTTACTAAACCAAGACCGTTTCCTCGCCCTCACAGACCCGGAACTGGCGCAAACAAGCATAAAGATCGACTTCAAAACGCCTGCATTACAGCAAGGCAGCCGGGCGCATTACAAGGCCAGCCTGCTACGGAATTTGTGCGGACAGTTACTGGCCGAAAGGCTTTCCGACATCGGCAAAACTCCCGGCGCACCGGTGCTGAACATGCAGGGCGGCTACCAGCAGGTGATCCATGGACTGGATGCCTTGTCTGTGGAATTTACCGTCAAAGACGGACAGCTCAAAGCCGGTTTTGATCTGGCCTATACCGCCGTAAGACAAATCAAACGCTATGGCTTCACTGAAAGCGAGATTAAACGGGTGAAAGCCGCCTATAGCGCGCAAGCGGCTGCCCTGCTCCGGGAAAAAGACCGGCAGCATTCCACGGCCCTGGCCGATGAGCTCAAACGTCATTTTCTGGAGCATGAACCCGCACCGGGTATCGGTTACGAAAACAAACTGGCAGCCGAACTGCTACCGGAACTTACGCTCACGGTCATTAATGCAGAAACAGGCCGACTGATCAGCGATACCAACCGCGACATCATCCTGACCGCGCCGGAAAGTAAGCGGCGTGAACTGCCGGACGAAGCAACGGTAAACGGCTGGATCGCTACGCGGGACCTGCAACCGGTAGCGGCCTATACGGAAAAACAAAACGGCAGTCGACTCATCGCCAAACTGCCCATACCGGGAAAGATCGTTTCAGAAACAAAAAACCAGGAACTGGGTATTACGACCTGGAAGCTAAGCAACGGGGCCACGGTCGTGCTCAAGCCGACCAACTTTAAAAACGACCAGGTATTATTCAGCATTTTCAGTCCAGGCGGTACCTCGCTCTACGGCGATGCCGACTTCCAATCCGCGGCCAATGCGGCAGGAATTATTGCTTCCTCAGGCCTCGGCGATTTTGATGCCATCACTTTGCCCAAAATGTTGTCGGGCAAACAGGTTCAAGTGCAACCTTTTATCAATGAACGCTGGGAAGGCCTCCAAGGCGGCAGCACCAAGGCCGACCTGCCTACGGCCATGGAACTGCTGTATCTGTACTTTAACCAGCCGCGAAAGGATACAGCGATGTTCTCGCAGATCATAAGTGGCTCTTCGCAAGGCATCGCTAACCGCTACAGCAACCCGCAGGCCATCTTCCAGGACAGCGTGAGCGCCGTGCTGGGCAATTACAATGTGCGGAAAACAGGTCCGAGCTTGCAAAAACTGCAACAGATATCGCTCGACCGCTTATATGCAATCTATAAGGAGCGCTTTGCTGATGCGGGTGACTTTACTTTTGTATTCAGCGGCAGCTTCACCACCAATGAAATGAAACCATTGGCCGAACAGTATATTGCCAGTCTTTCCGGCGGCGGGCAGCCCGAAAAGGCCAAAGACCAGGGCATCCGCATCCCCGGCGGTACGCTAACCAAAACGGTTTATGCCGGTAAAGAAGACAAAGCCACCGTCATGCTCGTGTACCACGGGGATTTTACCTACAGCCCGGACGAAGTGCTGAAGCTTTCGGCGCTGAAGGACGTCATACAGTTCCGCATGAATGCGCGCCTGCGCGAAAGCGAAGGTGGGGCCTATTCGCCATCCGTACAGTTCCAGCGCGAGCACGGCCCGGGCGACCGTTACCAGTTGGTGATCTATTTCGGGTGCGCTCCGGCGAACGTGGATAGATTGATCACTGCTGCGCTGGAGGAAATCGAAGCGATCAAAACGAAGGGTCCGGAAGCGGACGACCTCCAAAAATTCCATGCCGAGGAACAGCGCCAGTTGGAAACCAGCTTGCAGGACAACCGCTACTGGTTAAGCTATCTGACAACCAAACTGCAAAACGGGGAGGATCTGAACAGCCTTCTTGGTCAGGCCGAACGGATCAAGCAAGTTTCCGCTGCCGATATACAGCAAACCGCGAAAAAATATGTCAACGGGAGTGAACTGATCAGGTTTATCGCCTTACCCAAACCCTAGCGTATGATTAACGGCAAGCCTGACGAGATCGATATAAAGCTGCTGGGGCTCCTGCAACAGGATGCCTCCGTTGATATTGCCAAACTCGCCAAACTTGTGCACCGTTCGGCCAATCCGGTGCACGAACGCATAAAAAAACTACGGCAGGCGGGTTATATCAAGGCCTATATCGCCGTACTCGACCGGGCGCTGGCCGGCCAGCCGGTGCTGGTCATTGTGCACGTCAAACTCAAGCGACAGACGCAAATGTTGCTCGGAGATTTTGAGCAGACCGTCACCCGTATGACCCAAGTACAGTTTTGTTTGCACGTATCGGGGGGCTGGGATTTTATCCTGCATGTGACCGCTACCACGCCGCAGGCCTATTATGTCTTCCTGATGGAACGTATCTGTGGACAGCCGAACGTGGAGCATGTGGAAAGCAGTTTCGTGATGAAGGAATGCAAAAGCTATAGTCCACTGGTTGTTTAATAACCCAAGACCGCCGTCCTATTACCTTAAAACGGTGAAAAATAGGGCGCCAGGGTATTTAAACAGGAGACTTTCCCAAAAGACAAACAATTCTGTCAACATGAGAAAAAATGACCAATTTGAATCTATGTATACTAAATTACAATTGATAATGCAACAAGAGTCAGCAGCTACGAAAGCTGCCGGTTTATATAAAAAAGAACGCATCGGCTTTTATTACCCGGTAGTACCGCAGAGCAAGGCGGGGATACGTGTGCAGCTCAGCGCCACACACGAAAAGGAGCATCTGGATAAGGCCATAGCGGCCTTTACCAAAACAGGAAAAGAACTGGAGATGATCCGATGAACAAGATATTGATCACCGGCGCAAACGGCCAAATCGGTACCGAACTGACCGTGGCCTTACGGGAACGTTATGGTTCGAACCAAGTCATCGGCAGCGATATCAAAAGGCCAGTTGCAAACCATGATCATACCTTTCAGGTACTCGATGTACTCAACAAAACTGCCATACAGGCACTGGTGCAGGACGAAGGTATCACGGAGATTTATCACCTGGCGGCGAGTTTGTCGGCGGTAGCTGAAAAACAGCCGCTACGGGCCTGGGAACTGAATATGCAGGGCCTGCTAAACGTACTGGATACTGCCAAGATCGACCAGTTAAAAGTATTCTGGCCGAGCAGCATCGCCGTTTTTGGAGACCATGCACCAAAGGCCTTTTGCAGTCAGCATACCATTACCCAGCCCCGCACAGTCTATGGCATCAGCAAGGCAGCCGGGGAAAACTGGTGCCGGTATTATTATGATAATTATGGTGTGGACGTGCGCAGCATCCGCTATCCCGGCCTGATCAGCCATACCGCGCAACCCGGCGGCGGTACGACGGATTATGCCGTGGAGATCTTCCACCAGGCCATTAAGAACCGGCAATATACCTGCTATTTGAAACCGCATACCACCCTGCCGATGATGTACATGGCCGATGCCGTCCGGGCCACACTGGAACTCATGGAAGCCCCATCCCTCGGATTGACTGTCCGTACCAGCTATAACGTTGCCGCCATGAGCTTCAGTCCCGGCGAACTCGAAGCCGCGATCCGCAAACACCTTCCTGCCTTCCGCGCCGATTACCGGCCCGATTTTCGGCAGACCATTGCCGACAGCTGGCCGACCGGCATCAACGATCATCAGGCTCGCCACGACTGGAGCTGGATGCCGCGATACGACCTGCCGGACATGGTTAATGACATGCTGGTGCGTTTACGACAGGAAAAAGATCTTCGTTAGTTAGGGGATGGCGTATATACCTGTCTTTACTAACAAGACAGCGTGTAAGGCCGAACATCGTTCTTTATATTATAAGTTAATAGAAGTTAGTAGTTAATTAATGGCAAGCGTGCCGGTGGCCTGAATCCCCGGCGCGCTTTCTTAAAAACGAAAGGGCTTTACATAACCCACTCAAAAAAATTAAATAAAAGTTAAAATATCGCCCCCTAATTCCCCGGCAGGGGCGAAACAGCCCGGTAAATTCGCCTAAATCAATTCATCATAACATGGAAAATTTAGAAAACAAAAGCTTTAAAGACTTCGAGAACATACCGGGACTCGGACCTGATGAGCGCGCTTGCGAATGGGCCGCTTACGTTGATAACTGGCAAAGCCGAGGTCACTGGAACTACCGGCAGGAATCCTTCAGCGGCTGCGGCCCGGTGGCTGAACTCCGCATCGCCGGCAACCCTCATCAGCAATTCGTCAGCCTCGTCTCCAACGATTACCTGGGCTTTACCCAGCATCCGAAAGTTAAAGCTGCCGCCATCGCGGCCATTGAGCAATACGGCACCGGCGCCGGCGCGTCCCCGGCTATCGGGGGGCATTATCATTTTCACCGGGAGATCGAGGAAAGCATTGCAGCCTTTTTCAAACGGGAAAGCGCCATCGTTTATACGACCGGATATACCGCCAACAGCGCGATGCTCCAGTGCCTGCTCAAAAAGGAGGACCTCGCGATCCTTGATATGGCCGTGCACGCCAGCGTGCAGGAAGGGTGTATCCTCACCAATATCAAGACCTTTCCCCATAACAACCTGGAAGCGCTGGAACGCATCTTACGGATCAGCCAGGATCAGTACCGCACCCGCATGGTCATTATCGATGGCGTTTATTCGCAGGACGGCGACCTTGCCCCGCTTTACCAGATCGTGGCGCTTTGTAAACTATATGGCGCTTATATCGTCGTTGATGACGCACACGGTACCGGGGTCATCGGCGAAACCGGGCGCGGCGTGATCGAGCTGTATGATCTTTTCCAGGAGATCGATATCATCACCGGTACCTTCAGCAAGAGCTTCGCCCATGTCGGCGGCTATGTCGTGGCAAAGCCTGGAGTGGTAGAATATTTAAAATTTCATTCGAGGCAGCATATTTTTTCAGCTACCCTGCCGCCCGCCGCCGCCTGTATATCCACCGCGATCAGGCTGGTCGACGATGAGCCCGAGTGGCAGCACAAACTATGGGCCAATATCCGCTATTTTAAAAACGGGCTGCTGGAACTCGGGCTGGATACCGGCAATACCGCCTCCGCGATCATCCCGGTCAAAACAGGTGACCCGCAACTGGCCGCAGAAGCAACCAAGCTGCTGTTGGAGGCCGGCGTTTACGCCAACCAGATCGGCTATCCCGCCGTGTCCAAAAAGGATGCCCGGGTGCGGATGAGCCTGATGGCTACCCATACGCAGGAACACCTCGACCAGGTGCTCAATGCCTGGCAATGGGTGGACGGCAAGCTGAAGGTCAGCCAACTAAAACCCATTGCCTATGGCTACAAAGAAGAAGCGACATAAAATCAGGGACCCCGATCAGACCAAACGCCGGCTGATCGACGCCATCGGCGAGATCCTGCAAAACACAGGTTATACCGGCTTAAGGGTCAATGCCATCGCGCGTTATCTGGGACGGGACAAAAACTTGGTCAGGTACTATTTTGACAGCCTGGCCAACCTGCAGAAAGCATATATTATGGAAAAGGATTACTGGCCGCCGTTTTTCGAACGATTTCAGCTCGGGAAAGATGCTGACAAAGACCGGGTAAAAACGCTGTTTATGGAACTCATGCAGGAGAACTACCGTTTCTTTAACGCCAACAAGGAAATGCAGAAGATCATCCTCTGGCAGATCAGCGAGGAAAATCCGCTCATGCGCAGCATCTCCGAGGCCAGGGAACGCGAAGGGGATAAACTGCTGGGGCTGACCGAGCCGTTTTTCCGGAACAGCGGTATCAGCTTTAAAGCCGTGATTGCGTTACTGCTCGGCGGCATCTACTATATCGTGCTGCACGCCAACACCAATAGAAGCAAGGTTTGCGGCATCGATATTAACCTGGAGAAAGACAGCGAGGCGCTGAAAGCCACCATCGCGCAGGTCATCAGCTGGGCGTTCGCAGCTGCTGAAAAGGGAAATGAGAATTAATCATTAAGTAAGGACACATAAATTATTACCTTTATGGCAACAAAATTTAAGATAAGAAACAGTACTGTTTTCTAACATACAAAGCTATTTTAGCATTCACGACCTTCTTGGCCTTTTGAGAAACTGGTAATTTTAAAAAGGAGAGCCAAGAGCAAGTGCAATGCCCGCTTAAACGCGGGCGTGCTTGTTCTGCGTTCTCCACAGGTATACCAGTACCTTCAAAAGGCGCAGACTTGCACTAACCCGTGTTTAAGCTTTTAACCAAAGCGGCCCCGCCAATTCATCATACCTTCCTGAAAACAAAACATTCGTTTGAAATCATCCTGATTTAGCGAAAATATACCGGTATGCCTAGTTTTTTGCGGCCCCGCCATTATTCACTTAATACTGTGGGAATGAGCAAGCGATTAAACGATGAAAAGAATTACCCCTTTTACTGGCTGGACGAACTGGCCGAGATTACCTTAAACCCGGACAAGAATCCGGTTGATCACTTAAAGCCCGCGGAACTGGCCGCTATTCGTGAGCGCCTGCCCGAAGAATTCAGCCGGATCGCCGCCACCCTGAAGCACCAGGCCTTCTCCCTTTATTCCGGTGACCATATCAAGGTCGTCGCCGGTCACTATGACCAGGCTATCCGCCTGCTGCAGCAACAAATGCACATCAACCTCGCGCAATACCCCGGCAGCGGGCCCTTCCGCCAAACCGGCCAGTTGCTGCTGGATCTGCTCCAGGAACTTTACCAGAGCGTGCACCTCCGTTACCAAACCTATCTGAGCGGGACGCAGCTTGATGGTCCCCAGATCCAGGCACTCTTTAAAGTGCTCTGCCGACTGAGCGTCGACCAGATCGCCATTATTTTAAAAGCAGCTGATGATATTAAGCTTGTCGTCGCCCGCTCCTTCAGCCAGGTGCTCAAAAGCATCGTACCTTTCCTCTCGACCGAGCGCTTTGCAGATTTCTCCTGGAAAAGCGCCCGGACCAGCACCTACAAAATGGAAAGCAGCGATAAAGCCGTCGCAATCGAGGCCCTCGAAGCGTTGATCAGCAAGATCAAAGAATACTAATACCTACCGTCATAATTCTAAGCCATACAGCCTCCCCGTCGGGAGGCTTTTTTGTTTTCATCAAAAAAAATACACCTAAACACTACCAAAACACCTCTTTAAACCACTCATTTCCACCAGGCTTCAATACCTGCAACAAGGGTGCAGCGCGAAGTTGAAGTTTTTGCGCGTATCCAAATCCGGTTGCTTTGTATTAACAAATGGCAGCAAGCGCTGCCCTAATTGAACAAACCAAAAGCGATAAAAAATATGAACCATCTCCTGCACCAAATCAGCTGGCTACAATACTTAAGCGCCGTGCTCGTGGCAATGATTATTTACTACATATTCGTTATTCTACGCTGCTACCGGCCCGAGCTGCAAAATCTGCTAAACCGCCTCAGCGGCGATAAAGCCGGTGCGCCATTACAGGCCTTACAGTACCAGCCTGAAAATGAACAAATGGCGGCGGCAGTACAAAACCCAATGGAAACAGCCTACCAGGAGGCTACCATCAGCGAAACCGACATCCTCGTAGGCCAACTCAAAGCCTGCATTGCCAAAGCTGCCGACAAACCCTTTGCCCCCGCGATCCTGATCCCCCAGCTGAAGCAGATCCTGCAACAACACACAGCATTCCCCGCTCCGGAGAGGCCCGCGATCAGCCACCTGATCGTCAACGAATGCGAAAAAACCGGCACCGCCCTGCTGACCGAAGATGAAGTGGATCAGTGGTGGGAACGTTAGCAGGCCTGCCGCTTCCGTCCCGTGCCCCTTAACCGGGGCCGGGCACCGGAAGAAATAAAACCAACAACAGCATTTGCTGACCGAACGTCCCGGCGCATAGCGCCAGGCTAATGCCGGCAAGGGGAAACGGCGGCAGCAATCTTTTCCAGCCCCTCCGCAGGTGCGTGCGGAGCGGGTACGGGAAAGCTATGCCCTGAAAATAATTAACAAACGATAGTGAACATGAAAACGTGCAAGAGAAAAATCGTGGGCAAAGCCCTGAAAACGAGTGCGGTCTGCGGATTGCTCATCATCCAAATCTTACAAGCCAGCGCTCAAGACGGCAACGCCGGCATCCAGCAAGCCAATACCCAGGTACGCGGCTATTTTGAAAGCGGCACCAATCTGATGTACGCCATCGGGGCCATCGTCGGCCTGATCGGCGCCGTCAAGGTATATCAGAAATGGAATTCCGGCGACCAGGACACTTCCAAAGTTGCCGCCGCCTGGTTCGGCTCCTGCATCTTCCTCGTGGTGGTGGCAACCATTATTAAATCATTCTTCGGGATCTAATACGGCAGTCATGAAAACACAACTAATCAGACAACTGCACGATTATCTGCTGCATAACCATACCGACTTGCTCATTGCGCTGCAGGAGGAATACCGGCTGGAACATTACCTGAAGCAAAAGGTGGACTCCATCACCGATCTGCTGGCACAGCTGCAGGAAGAACAGCGCCCGGCGTATGTCACCGAAGCACTTTGCCTCGAAGAACTCACCCGCGACCTGCGCCCTTCGCGCTTCAATTATATGCGCGAACTGCTGGAGGCAGAATTTGAACCGGACTACCGGAGGATGCTCCAAAGCGGCATCCTGACCTATGAGCTCATCAACCTCATCGGTGCCTGTGAGCCCATTTTCGAGGTCTTCGCTTTCGGAGAGGAAACCGAAGACAGCCGTCAACTGAGACATGCCGTCATGGGCATGATCAGCGAATACCTGGTACGCTAACCGAACAAAGCAAAAAGAAACAGCGAGAAACAATGGCCTATAATTCATTAGTACAACTGCGGACCAATATCGCGGCGATCCGGATCGCGCTCGCCTTCCGGCCAGGGAACCAGCTGGAGGAAGCGCAGCTGGAAACCCTGCGCGCCTATACCGGGTTCGGCGGCCTCAAAGCTGTACTGTTTCCCGAAGGCCCCGCCGGCGAATGGAAAAAACTGAATGCCTCCCAAAATGACCTGAAGCTTTACCCATCGGTCATGGAACTGCACGGGCTTTTGCGGGAAAAACTCGGTGAAGCTGATTATAAAACCGCGATTGATTCGCTCCGGGACAGTGTGCTTACCGCTTATTATACACCCGCGGTAGTGCCGAAGGTGCTGTATCAGGTGCTGAAGGAACATGCCATTTTGCTATCACGCCTGTACGAGCCCAGCAGCGGTGCCGGCATTTTTATCTCGGAGGCCGTCAAAACATTTCCCGGTCTGCAGCAGATAACTGCTGTTGAAAAAGACCTGCTCACCGGTAAAGTACTCACCGCCTTAGCAAGCGCCTTACCAGTTCCTGCAACCGTACAGATCAAAGGACTGGAACAAACCGCGGCATCCGAAAACGGCCGCTACGATTTTATCCTCAGCAATATCCCCTTTGGTAATTTCCAGGTCTATGACCCGGCTTACCCGGACAAAAAGCTCTCCGGCAAGATCCACAATTATTTTTTTGCCAAGGGGCTGGATAAGCTGGCCGATGGCGGCATCATGGCCTTTATTACCACCGATGCCTTCCTGAACGCACCATCGAACAAAGCCGCCAGGGAACACCTGTTTAACCGTGCCGATTTTATCAGCCTGTCGTTGATGCCCGACAACCTGATGAAGGACACTGGTAATACCGAAGCCCCCAGCCACCTGCTGATTGTACAAAAGCGGGATGGTAAAACAGCCCTTACTCAAGAGGAACAGCAATTGCTGGACACGGACTGGCGCGAGAACGAGTTCGGCCGGTACCAGGTGAACCGCTATATCCTCAGCCAGGGAGAAAGTATCGTAGCGGCTGATACCATTCGGCCGGGTAAAACCCAGTACGGGCAGGCCACCGTTGAATATTGGCAAAAAGGTGATATCAATGCCATCGCCGGCCCGCTCCGCGAACAGATCTCCAACGGCATAAATCGACGTGCAGACCTCAACGCCTATATGCGCGCCCGGCACTCGGTTAACCCTGAAGTAGCGTTGCAACAGGAGGAACTGCCAAAGCTCACCTATACACCCGTGCCGGAAAATAAAGCGGTGGCCGTATCGGTACAGCTTGGTCTCTTCGACAGCCAGCCGGCTGAACAGGTCAACCGGGCGCTGGATTACCTGACCGACACTGACCGGGCGGCAGTCATTCCGGGAACTGTCCGCTCTATCGGCACCATCAGAACAAGGGATAATACAGACCATGAAAGTGTGGTGCTGGTCACCGCTAAATTGCAGGCCGGAAAGCAATATGCCTATAAACTTTTTTCCAATGCTGAGGAACTCCGTTTCCCGCTGGCCTGGCTTTATGGCAGCGCCTTCAGCCGGGAGGTTGAAGGTCTGACTGCTAAACTCGCGCAATACGGGCACCACTTTTATTTCGAGGGCGACCAGAGCTTAAAAAGCTATTTTAACTTTGACCGGCAGGAAGAAAAGACCTGGTTCAGCGATCTGCGGCCTTTTCATGAAGTAGGCAGCCTGGTAACGGTTGGGTTGCAAACCGGTACCATCAAAGATATTGACCACGAGCGAAGCCGCGCCGTATTCGAACCACTTGCGGATCAGAAGGATGCGTTGTTCTACCGCGCTTACCTGCGCATCCGGGACGGTTACTATACACTCTACACTTACGAGGCGGAAGCGCTCCAGGCGTTTCCTCTGCTCCGGGAACAATTGAACGAAGCTTATGCCATTTTTAAAAAACAATACGGCGAACTTAACCGTCCGGCCAACCGGCGGCTTATCCTGGCGGATGAAAAAGACGGCTTTAAGGTACTGGCTTCTATCGAGCGGCGCGAGGGCAATGACTTTCTGCCCGCAGATATTTTAAACGGGCCGGTATTTCAGCAGGCGGAAGCATTTAAGACCGATGATCCCGTATCTGCGCTGGCGCGCTGTCTCAACGATCATGGCCGGGTGGATATCGGCTTTATCGCAGCGGCGACCGGCCTTGATCCCGAAGAAACCATTATCAACCTGCACAGCCACGTATTTCTCAATCCGCAAAGTCGGAACTGGGAAACACGCGACGAATACCTGAGCGGCAACGTGGTGGAAAAACTGGCTGCTGCGCGGGCGGCAGAAGCCGAAAACCCCGGTGACCCCGAAATCAGACGCAGCCTGGAAGCTATGGACAAGGCCCAGCCCGAGCAGATCCCGTTCGAATTGCTGGACTTTAACCTCGGAGAACGCTGGTTTCCGAATGATTATTATGAGCGCTTCGCGAGTGATTTTTTCGAAGTGCCGGTGACCATCAGCTACCTGGCCTCCAGTGATAATTTCAAGGTAGCGGCCCAGGGCAGCAACCTGAAGATCAGCCGGGAGTTCGCCATCCGTCCGAAAGAAAGTAACCGCACGACCTATGGCTATACGCTGCTGGAACATGCGCTGGAAAATACCACGCCCTATTTCAGCTACGAGGTCAAGGTGGGTGATTCCACCAAACGCTACCCGGATAACGAAGCCATCCAGCTGGCACATGAAAAGATCGAGCAGATCCGTAACGGCTTTACCAGCTGGCTACACGAACTGCCCGGTGATCACAAGCAGGCAATTACGGAGCTGTATAACCGGACCTTTAACTGTTATGTGCTCCGGGAATATGATGGCAGCCACCTGCGTTTTCCCGGCCTCGATAAAAAAGCGCTGGGTATCAGCGAGCTCTACAGTTCGCAGAAAAACGCGGCTTGGCGCATCGTTCAAAACCGCGGCGGGCTGATCGATCACGAGGTCGGCCTGGGCAAAACACTGACCATGATCGTCGCGGGGCATGAAATGAAACGCCTCGGTATCGTACAGAAGCCGATGATCCTGGCGCTGAAAGCCAATGTCAACCAGATCGCCGACACCTACCGGAAAGCTTATCCAAATGCGCGCATACTTTTCCCAGGCGAGCATGATTTTACACCGGATAAGCGCCTGCGCATTTTTCATGAGATCAAGAACAATAACTGGGACTGCATCATCCTGACGCATGACCAATTTGGCAAGATCCCGCAGTCACCGGAGATCCAGCAACAAATATTCAGTAAAGAACTGGACGCGGTTACCGAAGACCTTATCACGCTTGAACTGGAGGGCGGCCAGGTTTCGCGCCGGATGCTGAAAGGACTGGAAGTACGTAAAAAGAACCTGCAGGTCAAGCTCAAAACGCTGGAGCAGGAGATCACTGAAAAGAAGGACAGCGGAATCACTTTTAACGAAACAGGCGTTGACCACCTGTTCATTGATGAGTCGCATAAATTCAAGAATCTGACTTTTACGACCCGGCATGACCGGGTAGCGGGGTTGGGCAATATCGAGGGCAGTCAAAAGGCCCTGAACATGCTCTTTGCCGTCCGCACCCTGCAGGAACGGTTTAACAGTGATCTCAGCGTGACTTTTTTAAGCGGTACGCCGATCTCGAATTCGCTGACAGAAATGTACCTGATCTTCAAATACCTCCGGCCAAAGGAAATGGAGCGACAGCGCATCAGCAATTTTGACGGCTGGGCAGCAGTGTTCGCCAGGAAAACCACCGACTTCGAGTTTTCCGTAACCAACCAGATCATCAGCAAGGAACGCTTCCGTCATTTTATCAAGGTGCCCGAGCTGGCATTGTTCTATAACGAGATCACGGATTACAAGACTGCAGCACATATCAGCCTGGATAAACCGGCGCTGGATGAACAGCTGGTCAATATTACACCTACGCAGCAGCAAAGCGATTTTATCATGCGCCTGATGAAATTCGCCGAAACCGGGGATGCTACCCTGATCGGACGTCCGCCACTCACCGAGGATGAAGATAAGGGCCGCATGCTGATCGCAACCAATTACGCCAAAAAGATGGCGGCCGACATGCGGCTTATCAACCCAGCTTACGGTGACCATCCGGATAACAAGGTCAATACCTGCGCGCGCAAAGTCGCCGAATTATACCATGCCTCCACTGCGCACCGGGGAACACAGATCGTCTTTTGCGATATCGGCACGCCGAAACCCGGTGTCTTCAACCTGTATGATGCACTGAAGGATAAGCTGGTCAGCGATCTGAACGTGCGTGCTGGTGAGGTCACTTTTATTCATCACTGGACAGACAGGCAAAAGCCGGAACTGTTCAGAAAAATGAACCGTGGCGATATCCGCGTGCTCATTGGCAGTACGGAAAAGGCAGGCACCGGATTGAATGTGCAGCAGCGGGTGATTGCCATGCACCACCTGGATATTCCCTGGAAACCCAGTGAGCTGGAACAGCGCAACGGGCGCGGCGCGAGACAGGGCAACCAGATCGCCAAACTACATTACGGCAATGAGGTCAAAAACTACATCTATGCGGTAGAGCAGTCGCTGGATAATTACAAGTTCAACCTGCTGAAGAATAAGCAAACCTTCATATCGCAAATGAAAAACTGCGAGCTGAACGTGCGTAGTATCGATGAAGGTTCGGTGGATGAAAAGAGCGGCATGAACTTTTCGGAGTACATCGCCATCCTTTCCGGCGATACATCGCTGCTCGAAAAATCCAAGCTGGAGAAAAAGATCGCAGCCCTGGAAAGCCTGAAATCAGCGCATTACCGGGATATCAACCGCTCCAAGTACACTTTGGAAGATAAGCTGAAGGAGCAAGCAAAGCTGAGCGCGGAAGTCCTCAGCGTGTCTGCTGATGTAAAAGCTTACCGGCAAAACCTCAAAACCGACAAGGACGGCACGAAGATCAACAGTATCCAGCTGGATAACTTGAAAAGCGCCGATCCCGTAGCCATAGGAAAATTCCTCATCTCCAAGTACCGGAACTGGCTGCCGGAAGCCGGAACGACCGGAAAGGCCAAACTCGGCAATCTGTACGGTTTCGACCTGATGATCGAGCGGCACTTGGGCAACTTTGACAGCGATAAGCCGGTCAGCTATTATAACCGGCTGTATGCTTTGCGCCCGGAAACGGGTAACCAGTATGTGTACAGTTCCGGCGCCCCGAATACCGATAACCCCAAACTGGCCGCCCGCTATTATCTGAACGCCATTGACAAGGCAGAAGGTCAGGCGGAAAAAACAAGTGTACAATTAAAAGAACTGGAGATACAGATCCCCCAACTGGAAAGCCTGCTCGGCAAGAAATTCGAAAGAGAAAGCGAACTGCAAAACATGAAAGCCGATCTGGTTCGGCTTGAGCGGGAGATCGCGCAGAATATCAAAGCGAAGCAGGAACTGCAACAGCAAAAAGAACAAACAGCCATCAGTCAAGCCACTAATGAGCAGAATAATAATGGGGCAGATACCGAAGCCAAAGTCGTCATGATCCGGCCAGCTGAAGACAACACTGAAATGGAGCAATGGGTGTCGAAAACCGTAGCGAATGGTAACGCAATGAAAGAACGCGCTGAGCAGGTACTGAAAAGAGCGAAAGGAGTACGGATATGAAAACCTTGCACTTCGACCATATCCGCTGCCCGCTGCACCGCTATACTTTTTCAGTAAAGGCGATCCGCAACTGGGTGGAGCAAACCTGTGAGGGCCGGGTGCTTAACCTTTTTGCAGGACCAACAAAACTCACGGTCGATGAAACCCGCAACGACCGTGATCCGGCCATGCCGGCTGGTCATCATCAGGATGCGCTGGAATTCCTGCGCAATTGGAGCGGTAAAAAATTTAACACCATCCTGCTTGACCCGCCCTATGCTTACCGCAAGTCCATGGAATTCTATAAAGGAATCATTTGCAGCCCCTTCCGGCAGCTTAAAGACGCTATACCTGACTGCCTTGAACCTGGCGGACTGGTCGTCACCTTTGGCTACCATTCAGTGGTGATGGGCCGTAACCGCAACTTCTGGCTGGAGCGCCTGGCGCTGTTCAGTCATGGCGGCGCAATCCATGATACCATCGCGAGTGCAGAACGGTATCAGCAAGCCCCACCCAATCCTCCCCGGAAGGGAGGGCTTTCGGCAGACTTTAAAAATAATAATTATGAATAATAGCATCTATCAAATCAATAAAGGCATCAACAAAAGCATCGAGTTCCGCGGCCTGCGGGCGCAGTACATCTGGTATTTCGCCGGGCTGGTCATGGGCCTGCTGGTGGTTTTCGCCGCGCTCTATATCACCGGTGCAGGAACGCTTGTTTGCTTATCCGTGACAGGCAGCGCCGCCGCTTACGGCAGTATCAAAATATTCGGCCTCAGCCGCAAGTACGGCGAGCATGGCCTGATGAAAGCCGCCGCCCGCAAGCGTATCCCCAAAGTACTAAAATCCTATAGCCGCAGATGCTTTCAACATTTATCAGAAAAGGAGAAGTAAAATGAGCAAGTTAAAAACGCCCGTCATTTTTGAGATTGAAGGCACCGGCTTCGAGGTGGATATCGATAAACAAGTATTGCGCCAGACCAATGACCAGTCGAATGAAATTTCATTTATCAGCGACATGCAGGATCATGGCGCCTTTTACAAACTCCTGTATGACCTGGACGAACAGCGCGCGGTACATGACCTGTTTGACGAGAACCGTGTAAAGGTCATCACCGTACCGCAAATGACCGGTCTTGATCCGGAAGGCATGTCGGCCAAATATGGCCTGCCGCCTGAGCTGGTAATGGGTAAATCCGACTTCGAACTCATCGTTGACCAAACAGCGGTCGAGCAGCGGTTAAACGGTGTCCTGCCGCGGATCGACCTCGCCGGGGAAGCTTTTATCATCGACCTGCACCTGCACGAATTAAGGCACGCCGCCAACTTTCATCCGGTGATCAGCCTGAAAAGCTTTGACCTGACCAGCGACGGCTGGCATTACGAAGCGTTTTACCACCCGGTGCTGAGACAGGTCGTGGAACTTGACCCCAAGCTATTGGAATTCCCCGAGGGCGTCATTAAGCTGAAGATCCCCAATGAAATCGGCCTTGACCCCGTGGCCACCGCCCGGCAGTACGGCATGGATGAACGCGAGCTGCTGCGCCGGCATCCCATACAAAAGGACCTGAAAGCGGAAATTATGCCGCTAAGCGAAACTAATATCCCGGCGCTGATCCGGCGCAACAAAGAGGCCTTGCAGGAAGCGCACCGGGAAAACGCCCGGCGGATCAAGCCCCGGAACCGGCCGAAATTTTAAAACACCCATAACGAGCGAGAAAGATCTGTGAGATGGAAAAAGAATTAAAACACATACTGCCCCTCATGGGCGTGGAGCATGACTGCATCCTGTCCAAGCAAGGCGAGTACACCGTGGCCTACCGAGTGCAGCTCCCCGAGATATTTACCCTTTCGGACGACGACTACGAAAACATGCACCAGGCCTGGATTAAGGCGATCAGGGTATTGCCCAAAGACAGCGTGCTGCATAAGCAGGATTGGTTTACACGGGCTGAAATAGCCACCGGTGAAGGCAGCAAACAAAGCTTCCTGTCGGGCGCGGCTGCAAAGTATTTTGCGGGGCGGCCATACCTTAAACACGACTGTTTGTTATATCTGACCAAAAAACCACAGGGCCGGTCTAAAAGCAATTCGCTGTTCTCCACGTTACTGCGCCCGGTATTGGTACCGAAGGAAACCCTGCAGGCACAGGCGCGTCAGGAGTTCCTGGATATCTGCACCCAGTTCAAACGCATGCTGGAAGATACCCGGCTGATCACCTTAACCCGCCTGACCGCCGCCGACCTGCAAAGCCGATTGAAAAGAACCGGGCTGATTGAGCGTTATTGCTTTCTGCCGGAAGAGGAGAGCCAGCTATTAATCCGAGACATCAGCCTTTCGGATGGTATCCGTATCGGCAGCCAGCAACTGGCCGTCTACACATTAGGCGACGCCGAACAACTGCCGGCGCATTGCGGCTCGCGGCTGACCTATGATGCCTATTCCACAGACCAGACCCGTTTCCCGGTGAGCTTCGCTGCAGGTTTGGGCTTACTATTGGATTGCAGCCATATCTATAACCAGTATATCCTGGTCGGCGACGCGCAGGCCACCCTGCGCCAACTGGAGAAAAAACGCCTGCGTCTGCAATCCCTGTCGGCCTATTCGCGTGAGAACGCCATTTCGCTGGAGGCGACCAACGATTTCTTAAACGAAGCCATAGCCAAACAGCGCCTGCCCGTCAAAGCCCACTACAACGTGATGATCTGGTCGGCGGATGAAACCCGTTTAAAGGAGAACGGCAACAAGGTCGTTTCGGCCCTGGCCGCCATGGATGCGGCGGCCAAACCGGAAACCGACGGTGCCGCGCAGATCTGGTGGGCCGGCATCCCCGGTAATGGCGGTGACTTTCCGCTGAACGATACTTTTGACACCTTCGCAGAACAGGCGGCCTGCTTTCTGAACCTGGAAAGCAATTACCGCAGCGATCCGCCTGCCAATAGCATCCGCTTCTGCGACCGGCTGTCGGGACGCCCGGTTTTTGCCGACCTGTATGACGCGCCCCGGCATAACGGCATCACCAGCAACATGGGCACCCTCGTCTGCGGGACTTCCGGCGGTGGCAAGTCCATGACCGTTAACCATATCCTGCGCTCGCTTTATGACCAGGGCGCGCATTGCGTAACCGTGGATATCGGCGGCAGCTACAAAGGCCTTTGCGCTCTGGTCGGCGGCTATTATTTTACCTATGAGGAAAACAACCCGATCAAATTCAACCCGTTCTACCTGGGTAAAGGCGATGTGCTGGATACCGAAAAGAAGGAAAGCCTGAAAGCGCTGCTGGTTTCCCTATGGAAAGGCGAAAATGAGACCTTTAACCGCGCCGAATACGTGGCGCTCTCCAATGCCCTGCAGGGCTACTATGAGCAATTGACGCAAAACACCCGCTTATTCCCCGGCTTCAACTCATTCTACGATTACCTTGAAACCGACTACCGGAAAGTGCTGCGAAGCCACCGGGTCAAGGAACGGGATTTTGATATGGATAATTTCTTGTATGTGCTGCGCCCTTATTATAAAGGCGGCGAGTTTGACTACCTGCTGAACGCCACGGAAAACCTTCAACTCCTGAGCCAGCCCTTTATCGTATTCGAACTGGACCAGATCAAGGACCACCCGATCCTTTTCCCGGTAGTTACGCTGATCATTATGGAACTGTTTATTTCCAAAATGCGCAAGCTGCCGGGATTAAGAAAGGTGCTGACCATCGACGAAGCCTGGAAAGCCATCGCCAAATCAGGCATGGCCGAGTTCCTGCGCTACGCCTTTAAGACCATCCGTAAGTTCAACGGCATCCCGGTCGTCATCACCCAGGAACTGGAAGATTTGATCAATTCACCGGTCATCAAAGACGCCATCATTAATAATGCCGATATCAAGATACTCATGGATATGCGGAAATTCCAGGGCAAGTTCGCCAAGCTGCAGGACGCGCTCGGTCTGTCCGATAAAGGCAAGACCATCCTGCTCTCGGTCAACAAGGATAACCGCGAGATCTTTATCGATCTCGGCGGGCAGGTCATGAAGGTCTTTAAAAACGAACTCTGCCCGGAAGAATATTACGCCTTTACCACCGAGGGCCGCGAGCGGGTCCAGGTGCTGGACTACGCTGAAAAATACGGCAGCGTGCAAAAAGGCATCGAGGCGCTGGTAAAAGAAAAGGCACTCACCCATTAATTCCAATCCAAATGAAAAGAAAAACAACTATCCTGCTGTTCATCTGCTGCCTGCTTTCTCTCAGCAGCACAGGCGTTAAAGCCCAGATCCCGGTCGTCAGCGCGTTCACCGGCCTGGTCAAGCGCGTGATCGTCGCTATCGACCTCAAAGTACAGCGCCTGCAAAACCAGACCATCGGCCTGCAAAATGCCGCGCGCAAACTGGAAAATACGCTGCACCTGAACAGCCTGAATGATATTTGCGGCTGGCTGGATAAGGAAAAGCAACTCTACGCGAACTACTATGAAGAGCTCAACAGGGTCAGGGGATTGATCGCCGGCTTTAACGAGGTCAAAACCATTATCACCCGGCAGCAGCGGCTGGTCTCGGAATACCAGCAGGCCAGCGGCCTGTTCAGCCGGGACCCGCATTTTTCCCCTGCGGAACTTCATTATATGGGCACGGTCTATAATGGCATCTTACAGGAAAGCCTGCGCAACCTCGATGAACTGTTACTGGCCGTTTCGTCCTTCAGCACCCAAATGGATGATGCTGAACGCCTGCAAAAGATTGCCCAGGCGTCCCGCGCCATGCAAACCAACCTCGACCACCTGCGCCAGTTCAACCGGCAAAACGCGGGGTTGAGCTACCTCCGTGCACGCGATGCCAGGGAACGGGCGGCCGTTAAACAATTGTATGGAATCAACTAAATAATAAAACGATGAAAACCGTATGTAAATTCTTATTGATCTTTTTCGCCGGAAGCCTGGTATTCCAGTCCGCGAAAGCCCAGTCGCTGTCCTTTTCTTTCGGGGATTTGTTCAGCCAGCAATCCAAGCTGCGCAGGGTAATGGCCGAACAGATCGTCCAGTACGAGATCTACTACAGCGCGCTGAAAACCGGTTACCGGATCACGGAAAACGGGCTGGACCTGGCGCATGTGCTCAAAGATGGTACATTCAGCCTGCACGGTGCTTATTTCAGCTCACTCGAACAGGTTAACCCGCTGATCAAAAACAGCGCGAAAGGTAAGGCCATCGCCGATCTCGACCGGCAGATCCGCGGGATGCTGGCTGCTGAATTCAGCTGGCAGCAGCAGCAAAAACTGCTGAGGGCCGCCGAAATGGCCTATTTCAAAAAAGTACGGGATAACCTGCTGGCCAAATGCCAGCTGGATATGGACGAACTGCTCCAAGTACTGACACCAGGCAAACTACAGCTAACCGATGCCCAGCGGCTGACACGGCTCGACCAGCTTTATGAAAGCATGAAAGATAAATATGCTTTTGCCGGTTCATTTGCCGCAAAGTGCCGGAAGCTGGCGCTGGGCCGGAAACAGAACCAGGAAGACAAGCAACAGTTGAAAAAGCTCTACGGAATTCAATAGTCATTAAAAAATGTGAAGGAGATATAGTGATGAAGAAAATGATCGCCATTGGATCAATGATCCTTGTATTAACGGTAAGCGCGCCGGGCAACAGCCGCGCTCAGTCGGTAGCCGATTGTGTCCAGCAACTGGTGCTGGATTACCAAAAGTTGGCCAGCCTCAAAGATATCCTGGGCCAGATGTACAGCGGCTACTCGGTGCTGAGCAAAGGCTACAGCGCGGTAAAAAGTGTTGCGCGGGGTAATTTCAGTTTGCACGAGGTTTTCCTGGACGGGCTGTACCTCGTCAGCCCGGCGGTGCGCAAATATCCCCGCGTGACGGATATCATCAGTGACCAGGCGCAGCTCGTCCGGGAATATAAGGCTGCCGCCGCAGGTTTTAACCAGAATGCCGGTTTCAGCCCGGATGAACTGGCCTATATCATGAAGATTTATAATAACCTAGCCGGCCAAAGCTTAAAAAACCTCGATGCCCTGGCTATGGTGGTGACCGACAGCCAGCTGCGGATGAGCGATGCGGAACGTCTGACCGCGATATACCGCCTCTTTCTGGAAAGCCGGAACCAGCTGAGTTACCTGCGGAAGTTCACTGACCAGGCCAAGCGTATTGCGCTACAGCGCACGCGCGAAACAAACGAACGCCAGGCACTAAAAAAGATCAACGGGCTTCTATAAACGCAAATCATGAAAAGAGTATTTAATCTGTCCGGCGGAAAGACTTCTGCCTACATGACTATTGCCGAAAAACCGGACCCCAATGACATTGTGCTGTTTACCGATACGGGCCGTGAACATCCGCTGACTTACAAGTTTCTCGATGATATTGAAAAGCACGAAGGTTTTAAGATCCACCGCGCGACCTATATCCATCACCGCAGCCCGGGTAAAACAGGTTTTGATGCGCTGACCAGCTGGAAGCGCTTTCTGCCCAACCGCGCGAGAAGAATATGCACGGTGGAACTGAAGATCAGGGTCGCCCGCAGGTATCTCCGTCCTTTGATCGGGACAAAATTTGAGCAGTTTATCGGCTTCCGGTACGATGAGCCGAACCGCGTGAAAAATTACCGGCAGACCTATAAGCATACGATTACCCGGTTCCCTTTATACGAACAGGGGGTTACAAAGGAAATGGTGAACGATTACTGGCAGAACAAGCCTTATACCCTGGAGATCCCGCCGATCCTGGGTAACTGCGACCTCTGCTTTTTAAAGGGGAAGAACAGTATCATCAAAATTATGGCGCAATACCCAGAGCTCGCTGATAAGTGGATCGAGGACGAGCGCAGGGCTAACGCAGGCCGCGACCGGAGGATCGGCAACTTCTTCCCGGATATTACCTACGCGGAACTATTGGAGATGGCCCTGGCGCAGCAAAAAGATTTTGACCTGGAGGCGGCATTACCGGCCTACTCCTGCACTTGCGCTTAAAATTAACAGCTATGAAATCAAAGAAAATAAAAATCATTATCACTGTCATGTTTACAACATGCATGCCGCTATTTTCCCATGCCCAGGGTATTGCCGATGACCTCCACAGCCTGCAGGGCATGCTGGCCAAGCTCTATGACCAGATGCTGCCCCTGTGCAGCGGGGTGATCGGCGTCGCCAGGGGTATTGCGGGTTTTGCCACGCTGTGGTATATCGGCGCAAGGGTCTGGAAGCATCTCGCAGCCGCTGAACCCGTCGATGTTTATCCGCTGCTGCGCCCCTTCGCCATCGGCTTCTGCATTCTTGTTTTCCCGGCGGTGCTGGCCTTAATCAACGGCGTCCTACAGCCGGCTGTCACTGCTACACAGGGCATGGTCACCAATACCAACCAAGCGATTGCACGCCTGCTGGAAAATGATAAGCCCGATGCCGGCGACGTGGCACCTGACGATCAGAATGCAGATCCTGACAAATGGTACCAGTACAGTCACCCGGACGGCGCCGCCACGGATACAGGCAGCAGTAATCCGATATCGGACGCGTTTTCCGGTTGGAGCATTAAAAACTGGGCGCGGAAATTTATTGCCGAATTGCTAAACGTACTTTTCCAGGCGGCGGCACTTTGTCTGGATACTGTACGGACTTTCAAGCTGATTGTGCTGGCCATCCTCGGCCCGCTCTGCTTTGGGTTGAGCATCTTCGACGGCTTCCAGCACAGTCTTAAGCAATGGCTGGCGCGCTATGTCAACGTATTCATGTGGCTGCCCGTCGCCAATATTTTCGGGGCGATCATCGCTAAGGTGCAGGAAAATATGATCATCGGCATCCAGAGCGGGAACCTGGGCGGCAATGAGCTGGGCAATGCAAATACGGCTTATCTGATCTTCCTGCTTATCGGCATCGTCGGTTATTTCACCGTCCCCAGCGTCGCCAATTATATTATGAATGTCGGCGGCCATGCCCTGTTCAGCAAAACCAGCGCACTCGCGTCGATGGCGCTGTCCTATTTCAGCGGCTCGGTCATGCAAAGTTTCAGCAGGGGCAGTAATACCCAGCATAATCAGCAAACTACGAATCCTCAATCTGGCGATATCTGGCACTTTAACAAAAGCAAGCTATCGGGCAGCCCACCAAAAAAGTAACCCTGTATGTTCAAGAAGATGAAAAACCTCGAAACCGCTTTCCAGCACGTCCGCACCTTCACCATCGTGATCGTCATCGCCGCCTTTGCCGCCATCGGCTTTATGGCCTGGCAGATCAAAAGCATAACGGTCGCCCTGCAAAGTAAGGTCTATATCCTGGCGGGCAATACCGCCTGGTCAGCGGTAGCTGCCGATAAAAGCACCTCTTTACCTATGCAGGCGCGGGGACATGTCCGCGCCTTTCATGAAGCGTTCTTTACCCTTGATCCTGACGATAAGGTAATCCGGCAGAACCTGTCCAAAGCGCTGTACCTCGCCGATGGCTCCGCCAAAAAAGTCTATGACAGCCTTTCCGCCAGCGGTTATTATTCGGGCATCGTCGCCGGCAATATCAGCCAGCGGATCAATGTCGACAGCGTGCAGGTCGATACCCGCAGCGCCCCCTATCATTTCCGCTGCTACGCCACACTGCATCTGATCCGCTCGACCAGCAACGTTAGCCAAAGCCTGGTCACCGAAGGTGATCTGCGGGAAGTAACCCGCAGCGACAATAACCTGCTCGGATTTTTGGTCGAGCGCTGGAACACCGTTGAGAACAAAGTACTGACGGTCAGCAGTCATTAACAGAATGCTATAAGTACCATAAACAATAGACAAAAACAACAATCATTATGAAAACTAACACACTCAGTTTACAGGAGCGGCGTAAGCGCAAGTTCTTGCTGGTAATGCCTCTAATCATTTTCTGCTTTGCGACCATGCTTTTTTGGGCGCTTGGCGGAGGTCAGTCTGAACAGGCAAAAGCTGAAGCTAAAAAAGGCTTAAGCATGAAATTGCCAGCCGGGATCATCGCCACCGATCAGCAAGGCGACAAAATGAGTTTTTATGACCGGGCGCGGGCGGATTCCCTGAAAAAGGAACAGCTGCGCAAAGGCGACCCCTATGCTAAAAACAGCGCCGACACGGTGAACGCGCTTCCCGGGGCGTATATCAGTGATGTTTTTCCACCTCATCAGCCTCCTTTTGGCGCTGGCCCGGGAGAGCCCGTCAGCCCTGCTGCCAGTACCGTGCAAATCAACCAGCGGCTGGCGCAGCTACAGGTAGAAATCAATAAACCGGCAATAAAGCCTACAAAAGAAAATACGCTGCCGGCTGAACACCGGGCATTGCCTGATTCGCTTTTACAGCCAAAAACCGCAGAAGATCCGGAACTCAAACAAATGAACAATATACTGGAAAAAATACTGGATATCCAGCATCCGGATCGGGTAAAAGCGGCAGCAGCTCCCGGACAGGAAAAAGCCCCGGTTAAAAAGTTTCGCGCGATACCGGCGGTTATTGACGGCACACAGAAGATCGTGCAGGGAACGGTGGTTTGCTTAAAGCTGACGGATACGGTGACCCTCGGGGGGCAGCTTTACGCCAAAGGGCAGCGCATCTACGGCAGCGGTAATTTAGCTAACCAGCGCTATACGCTGAACATCAAAAGCATCCATGTGGGCTATAATTTTTATCCGGTCGATCTGACGGTGTTCGACCAGACGGACGGGCTGGAAGGTATCAGCGTGCCGGAAGCCATTACTGGCGATGTGCTCCGCGATGGTGCAGCCAGCGGCGTGCAGAATATGGATGTGATGAGTTTCGACCCGTCGATGACCGCGCAACTCACCACAGCCGGCATCAATACGGCTAAGGGACTGTTCGGCAAAAAGATCAAACAGGTCAAAGGAAAACTGAAGGACGGACACACGCTCTTACTGCGCGACAACCAGGAAGTCAAGAGCAGTCATTAATATTCAGCCTATGACAAGGGACGAACAGCAAGTATTAAGCGCCGAACTGGACCAGGCAATTAGTGAGGGCAATCCCTGGGTGGTTTTCAACGACCAGCCGGATGAAGATCTAAAACCGCAGGGTCTGCATTTCTTTTCATCGGCGGGCGCAGCCGAAAAATTCTGCGATGCCGCCAACGGGGAATTCGACTTCGTGGAACAAATGTTCAATTCGGATAACTACGGGTATATGCAGGCCGCAACCCTAAAAAGCAGCCTGGGGTTTGACGCTGAGGAAAACGTAAAGATTGATGTTACGACCGTAGCGCGCCAGATGGCGGCGCAAAACCTGTACCTGCTGCCGGGTACATCCTTTGATGTTTTTGAGAACGCGCTTTCCAGGGGGCACCTGCTGCCGGTGTCCTGGCAGCGGACAATCGACCCGCTGAAAGAGATCGCGGAATATCATGTCATCGCTCATCAGCACGATGGCGGGATGGTGTACGAGACCGGTCACAGCCCCCGGCTGCTGGAATCCTTCGGCAACCTGCGGAATGCCCGCACCTTTATGGACAGCGCGATACTGTATAATGAACTGGCCGACAAGGGGACGGATTACCTGATCGCCGGGCGTTTCCACAATCAAAAGCTGGAGCTGGATCTGGAGGGTTATGCCCTGCCGCACTCCGGCTTGACCCTGGTAACCGCTCACCATAACCATGAGAATGGCTATGACTACCATGAATTGCAATCACTGTTCGAGCCCGCGATTGTGAGCCAGTATTTCTTTGCCGGTGTACGGGACGGCGGGCTATGCTTATTCAATGATAAGCTGGAACCGACAAGGTTGGGTGCATCGCAGCAGCCATTCTACCCGGCACATTTTATAAACGATTATTTAACCATTAAAAATTCAAGCATTATGAACGAGCAAAGTTTTGATTATGTAAAGAACCAGTTGTTTTACCTGGGTTTTGGTGACGAGATTGCAAAACCCTTGCGCGAGCAAATGGAAAAAAAACTCACTGAGTTTACTGTTCCGCACAGCCGCAAGTTCGGTCAGGATGAAACACATTCCATCTTGCATTTTTCCAAAGGGGATCAGAAGGATAAGGACATGACTTTCTTTAACCGGGCCGATGTGACTTTAAAACAGCCCGGCAAAGAAGATCTTACCCAAACTTTTTTCTTTGGAAAGGAATATAACTACACGCTCCAGGAGCGCTACAATATGATGGACGGGCGCGCGGCTTACCGCGAGCAGCCCAAAGTGGCACCCGTTGAAGAGAACGGCGAAGTGAGAATGAAACCCACCGGCGAAACCTATTTCGCGTGGCGGGGACTGGACTTTAAGAACGCTGACCAGTATGGCAACTTTAACCCGAAAGTTACTTTTTGGGATCACGAAAAGGAATTACAGAAATACCCGATCAAAGGGGTGGAAGAAAAATACGACCGTAGCCGTATGATCCGTCCACTTGAAAAAGGCAATAAGGTGGATGTGATTCTTTTACGCGATGGGCAAGAAACACCTGCGAAAATGGTTGCTAATCCACGCATGATGCGTTTGGATTTTTACGATGCTAACGGCCAAAGCCTGATCGTTCGTAAAGTGGAGAAACAGGCCGTTGACCACACGCAAAAGATGGAAATGACACCGCAGGAAGTGCAAAGGGCAGCAATTGCGAAAGCAGCTGAGCAAAAGAACCAGGGGCAGGCACCGAACCAACAACAGGGCCAAGCTGCTGCCGAACAGAAAGAGGGTCAGAGCCAACAGCAGTCACAAAAGGAAGGCGCAAAGGAAACAGTAGCCACTGAACAAAAGCAGGAACAGCGTCGCAGGCAAGGTGTCCGTGTTTAATTTGTAGACAGGTGGAAATATGCCAGCCCATAGCAGGCTTCTTTGAAGCCATACAGCGTGATGCACGGATATGTATTACCCATATTGGAATTTACGCTGCGCTGGTGCAATACTGGCAATCGCAGGGTTTTCAGAACCCGGTGCAGGCCTATGCGCATGAAATCATGCCACTTGCTAAGATTTCCGCCAGCACGACTTACCATAGGTGTATCCGGGATTTGCATGATTTCGGGTACATCTTTTATGAACCCTCCTATAAACGGAACCAACGGAGTAAAATAAAATTATTGTATTAAGGACAGTGGGCGAGCCAATTGATTTGAATCCGAAAAGGCGGCACGACCTGACGATTGATGAGGTCAGGTCCTGTCCCTGGTTCGCAAATTTTACCGATGAACAGGCACTTGAAGTGATCCGTACATTTAAAGAATTTACCTTAATTATCTATCGTCAATACCGCAAAGAAAAGCGGAAATAGCTTTGATTTGACCTGAAAAGTGCGTATTTTGTAACTATAGCAAATCGCATAAATTACATTGTTATGGTCGAAAATCCGATATTCCACACCTTTGCGAAAGGTGCGACACTGGCCCAAACCAAGAGAGGCACCAACTGCGTGATCTATACACGCGTCAGCACTAAAGAACAGGCCGATAAAAATCTAAGTTTAGATACCCAGCGCAAAGCCTGCAACATTTACACCGAAAGACATGGTTACACGGTGCTGGCAGATTTCGGCGGTACTTATGAAAGCGCGCAAACGGATGAACGCCGGGAGTTCGCGGCGATGCTGGCCTTTGTCAAAAAGTCCAAGCAACGCGTTTCATATATCATCGTTTACAGCCTGGAGCGTTTTTCGCGTAACGATAACTCCATTTGGCTGAGCGGACAGTTGCGTAAATTAGGCATCGAGATCGTTTCGGTTACACAGCCCATAGATACTTCCAGCTCATCCGGCCAGATGCAGCAAAAAATGCTGTTCCTGTTTGGGGAATTCGATAATCAGCTCCGTAAAGAAAAATGCGCTGCGGGTATTAAGGAGATGCTGCTCCGCGGGGATTGGCCGACCGCACCGCCTTTAGGCTATGATAATATCCGGGTTGAGGGTAAACGCAAAATCGTGGTTAATCAGAAAGGGAAACTGCTGCGTCAGGCCTTTACCTGGAAGGTAGATGAGGAACTGAATAACGAAGCGATCCGTCAGCGATTAGCACAAAAGGGTTTAAAGCTTAACCACCAGCGCATCTCTGAAATATTCCGTAACCCTTTTTATTGCGGGTTGATGGCACACAATATGCTGGAAGGCCGTGTGGTGGAAGGTAATCAGGAAAAATTAGTGAGCAAGGATTTGTTTTTACAGGTGAATGGCTTACTGGATAAAAACGCCCATGGCTATAAATTGGTCGAAGAAAATCCGGCGATTCCCTTGAAGAGGTTTATATACTGTGAGGATTGCGGCAGGCTAATGCGGGGCTACCTAGCCAAAAAGAAAGGCATCCATTATTATAAATGCAATACCGTCGGCTGCTGCAATAATAAAAACGCCAGCAAGCTAAATGAGACGTTTTTTAATATCCTAAATTATTTTGGGCTACAGGAAGATGCGCCTGTAGAAGTGCGGGATCTGATCAAAGCGCAGATGACGACCACGTTTAATGAAATGAACGATGGCCAGCAGGATGACCTCGGATTATTGGAAAGTCAATTATTTGATCTCAATAAAAAGATCGAAAGGTTGGAAGAACGTTACATAGAAGAAGAAATAAGCGCGGAACTTTATAACAAATATGGGTCGAAATACCAGGAAGAAAAGAAGGAAATAGAGGTTGTTTTATGGAAATCTTCAAAGGGGGTGTCGAACCTTACTCAAAGCATCAATTTAGCCCTCGGTTTTGTATCAAAAATGGCGTTTAAATGGCGTAGAGGGGATTATTTCACCAAACAGAAAATTCAGTTTTTGCTATTCCCAAGCGGCATAAGCTATAGTAAAAAAACTAATGGGTGTCGAACTTCTCGAATAAATTTTGTGTTTTTGTATGTCGCTTATTTACAGCAAGTTATTAGCAATAAAAAAAGCGGCATACCAGAATTAAACCTGGATTTTGCCGCTTTCGCCTGTTTGGTAGCGGGGAGCAGGATCGAACTGCCGACCTTAGGGTTATGAATCCTACGCTCTAACCATCTGAGCTACCCCGCCGTTTTTATTTTTATGGCTCTTTTTGTGGTTAATAAAAAGAGTGGCTTTGCTATAAAACAAATGGCCGTCCCTAAAAAGGTTTGCAAATATAGTAGAAATTCGTTTTCTTTAGAAAAAATGTTTCACATTTACTTTTGTTCCTGTTTTTTTAAGTGTAAACCGAATGTCCGAAAAGAAAAAATTTACCATTGAGTACGAGATTAAGTCATCTCCGCGTATCCTGTTCAGCTTCTTAAGCGAGCCTAATGGCTTGTCTCAATGGTTTGCCGATGAGGTTAATATTCGTGACCATGTTTATACTTTTACATGGGATGACGAATCGCAAAAAGCCAAACTTTGTTCAGTTAAGGAAAACAGATCCGTACGTTTTAAATGGCTCGATGATGACGCCCAGTATTATTTTGAAATGGAAATAATGCAGGATGAGCTTACCAATGATGTAGCCCTGGCCATTACTGATTTTGCCACCGAAGATGCCATTACAGAACGAAAGCAGATCTGGGATAACTCTATCGATTACCTCATAAGTGTATTGGGCGCCTGATAAAACTTTATTTTAGCTAATTTTGTACGCTGAACTGGTTTTGCACGTTAAAGGGTTTTAACTGTGCGGCTAACTGGTTTTGCCCCTGTTAATTGCAAATAGCACTAATGAAGAAGATTCACCTTTTACTCCTTAAATCATTTATAAGGCCTTTTTTGGTTACGCTTTTCATCGTGATGTTTGTGTTGCTGATGTTGTTTTTGTTTAAATACATTGACGACCTTATTGGCAAGGGCTTTGCTTGGTATACCATCCTGGAGCTCATGTTGTATAATTCGGCCACCAATGTTCAAATGGCCCTCCCGTTGTCCATCCTGCTCTCTACCATCATGACCTATGGCTCCCTTGGTGAAAATTACGAGCTGGTTGCCATCAAAGCTGCCGGTATTTCATTAAGACGTGCTATGTACCCGATGATAGTCATAGTTACCATTCTTAGTATCGCGGCGTTCTTTTTTTCGGATTATATGCTGCCGGTGGCCAACCTTAAATATTATTCGCTGTTGTATGATGCCCGGAAACAAAAATCGGCCGATTTGCTGCCCGAGGGGGTGTTCAGTACCAGTTTTCCCGGCTATACCATCCGGGTAAAACGTAAGGATCCCGATGGCCAGCGTTTATATGATATCATGATCTATCAAAAAAGCCCAAATGGTGATAATAACAATTCGGTGATCCTGGCCCGCGAAGGTACCATGTTCCGTACCATGGGCGATAAATACCTGGTATTGCGTTTAAAAGACGGGGTGCGATATGAAGAAACTGCTTCCGAAAATGCCACATATAATACCCGGCAGCGCCTTTTACGCCAGCGTTTTAAGGAAACCGAAACCAAGTTTGATCTGTCGGCATTTAAGCTTACCCGTACCAATGAAAGCGAGTTTAAGCAGGCATCACAAATGATGAACATTAAACAGCTGAGGCATTATCTCGATTCGTCGCAGCGTTCGGTGGATAGCAATGTGATGGTGAATTATAAACTGGTTACACCATACATTAAATACTATTCAATACCTGCGCAATCAAAGGTTATTAAAAAATATAAAGAGTTTGATCCTAAAAAAGATGTTTTTCAGGGCCTTACCTTATCCGAACAGCAAATGAGCCTCAACAGTGCCGCTTCCGAAATAAGGTCGATCAAGGATGTGATCAAAAACCGGAGCGACAGGTATAAAGGCGATTCGGAAGGTATCCGCAGGTATTTTGTAGAGTATCAAAAGAAATATAACCTTTCGGTAGCTTGTTTGGTATTGTTTTTAATCGGTGCGCCGCTGGGCTCCATTATCCGCAAAGGTGGTTTGGGCTTGCCGGTTGTAGTTTCGGTGGTATTTTTCCTGATTTACTATATCATTACCACTATTGGCGAAAAATCGGTTAAGGGCGGCGATATTAACAAGTACCTGGGCATGTGGATTTCTATTATCACGCTGCTGCCTATCGGTTTGTTCCTCTCTTATAAAGCGGCTACAGACTCCGCCCTGTTTGATATGGAGATTTATAAACGCTTTGTAAACCGTGTGGCGGCAAAGTTTAAGCCTAAGGCAACCCGCCACGGTCATTAACGGTATATTTAATAAACGTCATATTATAAAAGCATTATCATTTTACACAAGGCCGACCCAAGTCATGGTAATATGCGTTAAATTTGATTTAGATTAAACAAGCGTTTAGGCGCTACCCAACAAGTAAGTATAGAATGTTAAACACCATACAGGAAGCGATTGAAGAAATCAAAGCAGGTAAAACAATTATCGTAGTTGATGACGAAGATCGTGAAAACGAGGGCGACTTTTTAACGGCCGCCCGCAATGCCACCCCCGAAACAATTAATTTTATGGTACGCCATGGCCGCGGCCTGGTTTGCGCCCCAATTACGGCGCAAAGGGCGCGCGAACTTGACTTGATGCCTATGGTAAGCCATAACACCACATCGCACGAAACTAACTTTACGGTTTCTGTCGATTTGCTTGGCCATGGCTGTACTACAGGGATCTCCGCGAGCGACAGGTCAAAAACCACACTTGCGCTGATCGACCCGGCTACTAAACCCGAAGACCTTGGTCGCCCGGGGCATATTTTCCCGCTGATAGCCAAGGATGGCGGTGTACTGCGCCGTACAGGGCATACCGAGGCTGCTATTGACCTGGCCGTTTTAGCCGGTATGGAACCCGCCGGGGTTATCTGCGAAATTATGAAGGAAGACGGCGAAATGGCCCGCCTGCCCGATCTGCTGGAGATAGCCAAAGAATTTAATCTTAAAATAGTATCTATCAAAGATCTCATTGCTTATCGCCTGGAGCATGAGTCGATGGTAAGACGTGAAGTGGCTGTTAAAATGCCTACCGAATGGGGCGATTTTGATATGATAGCTTATACCCAGGTTGATACCGGCGAAAATCACCTCGCTCTGGTAAAAGGAACCTGGGAGCCTGGTGAGCCTATTTTGGTCCGCGTGCATAGTTCATGCGTTACCGGCGACATATTTGGTTCATGCCGTTGCGATTGCGGTCCGCAGTTGCATAAAGCGATGGAAATGATCAGCAGGGAAGGTAAGGGTGCTATTGTTTATATGAATCAGGAAGGCCGGGGTATTGGCCTCATCAATAAATTGAGGGCTTATCACTTGCAGGAAAACGGTTATGATACTGTTGATGCTAACCTGAAGCTGGGCTTTAAAATGGATCAGCGCGATTATGGTATCGGTGCGCAGATCCTGCGCAGTTTGGGTATTACCAAAATGCGTTTAATGAGCAATAACCCCAAAAAACGTGCAGGCCTTATAGGCTACGGTTTGGAAGTTGTTGAGAATGTGCCTATCGAAATAGCGTCAAACCCTCATAACGAAGCTTACCTGCGCACCAAACGCGACAAGATGGACCACGCCATTATGCGGGATCATTGATCGTTATAAGCTAAAAGCGAAAGGCTGAAAGCCCAAAGCGAAATAAATAATTTATAGTAAAAGGCTTAAAGCAGATCGCTTTAAGCCTTTTACTATTCAATGTATTTGTGCAGGAAAGCTTTTAGCTTTAAGCCTTCGGCTCTACTGGTCCTCATCTTCATCTGGCCTGGTTGCCGGAGTGGTAATTGACGATGGGATAGGAGCGGGGTTAACCGGCGCATTTTTGCGGCGGCCCTGCCTGAATATGTTCCGGATAAACTCGCCGAAGGTATCAAAGTCTCTCTGGTAAACCAAACCTAACCCGTTTACATACTGCGGCGCCAGCACGTCTGTAAGGCTGCTTAATGTTACGTTGTTCAACGCCCTGTAAGAGTATCTTGCCGTTAGGTTGCCATCTCGGCGTATCTTGTATAAGGCCTCAAAGTCTTTGGTAAGGCTGTTAAACCGTTGGTTAAACAGGTTGCTGTTGTTATTATTAAAAATATCATTTGAGCCGTTATTGCTGAACAAGCTTCCGTTAAATGATAGCCTGCTATCAAAGAAATGCAGCGAAGCACTTGCCTCGTTGAAGGAGCGAATATTTAAGTCGAAGTTTTTAATGTTTGATTGCGATATTAGGCTGTTAAGCTTGTTAAATGCAAATTCGCTCACCGCCTCGCCGGCTGTACCCAGCACCTGGTTGGTTAAGTTATTACTGTTTGATGTAAAGTTACGGCGAACAATAATGCTGATAGCCTGCTGGCTCCGGTTATTGGCATCGGCAAGGTAAGTTGACAGATCGTCCTTAACAGATGGGTCGGTAGGGAAGTTAAAGTCAAAATCAATATTAGGCTGTAATAGAGATTTGGTCAGGATCAGCTCGGCTTGAACCAGCGTTTGCTGCCCCGAGGTAGGGGTTTGTAAGCCCGCGGCAGTGTACAGCGGCGCCTTACTGGTACGCACCTCATACAGGGCTTTAAGGTTAATCTCGGCATTTGAGGGGTTACCTGTCCACCTGATGGTACCGCCCTGGCTTACTGTAAAGTTTTTACTGATAAAGTTTTTGGCAGTAAATTCAAACTTGCCCGATGATATCAAAAAGTCACCGTACATCTCAAAATCGCCCAGGCTGTTAATATTCAATTTTAAATTACGGGCTACGCCGCTGCCCTCAAGTTGCCCATAATCAGTAGCTATTTTTACAATAGTTTTTTCATCGGCGCTCAAATCAAAGTTTAGGGTAACACCATTAAAAGCACGCTCTTTGGCAACAACTTTGGCGGTATCACTATGGCTTACAAATTTGATGAAATCGTAATCATTGGCGGTTGATGAAGTATTGAGCGGGATATTGAAAACAGTACCGGCATTGGTGCTTGCGGTAATATCAATCTTCATATTATCAACCGGGCCATTAAAGCTGAAAGTGCCTGTGCCATAAGCTGTACCATAATAAAGGTGATTGTCCTTGAATGTGGTATTCAGGGCCATCAGGTTATTGGCTTTAAGGGTTACATCAATATCCGGGTTGGACAGATTATTGAGGTTTACGGTACCATTGGCGGTTCCGGTACCTTTGTGAATGTCTTTCAAAACCATATCCTTAATGCTGATAATGCTGTTGTTGACATCCAGCTTGTTATTAACCGTGTAAGCTGTTTTTAAATAATTAACGGTAAGGCCGGTATTAACAAGGGTAACGGTGCCATTAAGTTGCGGGTTCGAGGGCTTGCCGGTAAGTTTCAGGTCGGTTGAAACATGGCCTTTTATATCCGAAACAAGGTCTTTAACAAAAGGCTCAAATATAATGGCTTCGGTTTGGTTCATCTTGATATCAAAATCAAGGTTATCATCAGTCTCTTTGCCAAACGAGTAGGTGCCGCCAATGTTCATGGTTTCCAGCCCGCGGTTAATGATATTCATATTAACATCGGCTTGTTTACGGTCGTTACCAAGCATGGTGGCCAATTTCACATTACCTATCAGCGTTTTGTTCATGGTAAGTGAATCAATGGTTAAATGCGAATCGATGCCCGGAGATTTGAGCACCGAGGTTAGTTTAACATCGCCATCCAGGTAGCCCTTTAAGTTTACCCCCGAAGTGCGCGTGAGCTGGTTAAACGTACGCATGTTAAACTTCTGGAACGACAGCTTTAATTCATCAGCAGGGTTATCGGATATAAAGCCATCGATAAATACTTTTTGCGGCCCGTTTGAAAGTTCAAAGCCCGATACCTGCGTTTTGCCATCCAATAAACGGATCCGTACCTGCTCCTGGATCTTCCATTTCTCTTTTTCCAGTATGATATCTGATGGCAGCAGTTTCAGTTTGGCCGTCGTATCGCGGCCAAATTCAACCAGGCCGTAGAGGTCCAGCTGGTTAACAGCGTTTTTATCGGAGAGCTTAACGTTAAAGTTAAGGCTATCGTTTTTCAGGAAGTTGGTAATGTTGATATCCTTGATAAAAAGGCTGTCCGTTAAGTCAACCCGCCTCAGCGATACGTTGAGGCCCAGCAAGCTATCGGTAGTGTTTTCGTCAATAATAAAATCATGGAAAACGGTTTTGCCGTATTTAAGCGTTTTAATATAGCCCGATAGCGTAGCTGTTTTCTTTTCCGAGTTAAACTGCCCAACAAAAGTTCCTTGCTCAGGAATTTTCAGATCGGGCAGGAAGATGGCTGTAAGCGGATCGAGGTTTTTAAGGTTCAGCGAAAAATCAAACTCCTCAGGCTTAGGCGGCACTATAGTTGTTTTTATGGAAGGAATATACTTTTTAACAATGGTTTTAAAATATGAAGGCAGGGTTGCAAGATCGTATTTGCCCTTGATGCTACCATCGGCAAAGTCAGATTTTAAAGCGATGGTGCGGTTATTACCTATGCCTTCGGCTGATAGAAACAGAGAATCAACGGCATAATTATTTCGTGGATTGACCACCCTTGCCGGCGAAAACAGGATGTTACCCTGCAAATTGGCCAGGTCATCGCCTTTAAACTGGGTTTTAAGCAGTGTGCTTACAGTCAAAGTATCTTTGGTAAAACCAAGCTTGTTCAGGTTAGCGTCTTTGATATCGGCAGTTAAATCATAAGTTGGCAAAGCGGGGTTAAGGTTAACCTTACCTTTAAGGTCAAGCTTTATGTTCCTGTCGTTTATGGTAATATGAGCGTTGGCCAGCCTGTTTATAAAACTGCCGTTAAGTGTAAGCCTGTTATAGGTGTAGTTATTATAGGTGATGGATGCGATTTTTGCATCCACTTTTTCAGTAAGGCTTTTCAGCGCGTCGCCGCTGCCCTGTATGTTTGAAGTAAAGGTGGCCCTGCCCAAATCGCTTTGATCAAGCAGGGTGCCCAGGTCAAAGGCATAGGCGTTAACCCTGCCGCTGTAGCTTGGGCGGTCATTTTTATCAATTTTAAGGTTGATGTCTGAATCAAAACGACCGAGTGCAGTTTTAAAAATACCATAGGCAACAAAATCATTCTGCGAGCCGGTAAACCTGCCGGTAAAATTAAAGTTGCCGAATTTGGAAAGTATGGCCGGAGCCTTTTCTGTAGGCGTTCCCGAAAAATGGCTGATCAGGTAATCAAGGTCTTTTTTGTTGGAGGCAACCTGGTCAAATTTTAGCTCAAGGAATGCGTTATCCCAATCGGTAAGGTTGTGCAGGTTAAAATCGCCTTTAACAAAAGTGGCCTGCCCGCCGGTAATGGTCACTTTTTTGGCTTTGAGGTTGTTCACATAACCTTTGGCTTGCCCGTCAATACCCAAATCAAAACTCACTTTTTTTAATGAACTGGTAAAGTAGGCGATATCCGATGACGAAATGCGTGACGATTTAAAGCTGGCATCCATGTGTACCTTATTTTCAAAATCGTCAAAATCATCAAACGATTTAAACTTCATCCGGAAATAATCCTTTAGGTCTGATCGGGGCGTTTGGATAGCAAGGTGCTTCAGCATGATCTGGTTGGTATCGATCGTTGCATCCGATGCGAAGTGTTTTACCGTAAAGCCGCTTTTTTCATGCAGGCTTAAACTTTTTATATTGGCTTTAAACAGGTGGTTCTTTAAATCCATACCCTGTATCAGCGTGCTGAAATGCTGCACATCCAGGTCGTTAAAGTTAACCCCGGCTATTACTGTATCGCGCAGGCTGTTCTTGTACCTGAAATGAAAGTTATTAATAGCGATGGTGCCAAAATTTAGCGTCCAGGGTTTGTTTTGGGTTTTTTTGGTGGTATCCGCCGAATTAAAATAATCTATAACAAATTGCAGGTTGGTAGTACTGTCTTTTTGTTTTTTGAGATAGAAGGATCCATTATCCAGTTCGATATTGGAAAAGTTGATGGTACGGCGTTTAATACTTCTGAAAAGATAAAAACCCTCAATATCAACAGCTAACCGGGGTGTGCTTAGTAAAGTATCCTGTTTCTTATCCAAAATATAAAGCCCCTCAATTACCACCGAGCGAAATGGCCTGAGGTAAAGGCTTTTAATCCCAACCTTGGTTTTCAATTCGCCGGCAATATAAGCTGCCGCTTTTTTGGCAGCCCAGGTTTGTACCGGCTTAAATTGAAACGTGAGCAAAAGTATGCTCAATGTCAATAAAATGAACAATACCAGGCCCAGGAATATTTTGAGTACTTTTTTAATAACTTTGCCTTTTATTTGGATTAAAGAGTAAATTCAAAACACATCAAATAGTTTTACCCTTTAGTCGATTTTTTAATAATTCAACAGCCTTAGTCTTTTTAAGACTTTTGACTTTAAACTTTTGACTTAAAAATGCCCGTAATTTTAGGAATCGAATCATCATGTGATGAAACCTCAGCTTCGGTTTGTGTTGATGGCGTGATCATGAGCAATGTTATTGCCAATCAAACCATACACGAGGCCTATGGAGGCGTGGTCCCGGAGTTAGCCTCAAGGGTTCATCAGCAAAATATTGTTCCGGCTGTTCAGCAGGCATTAATAAACGCAAAAGTAAGCAAAAATGATATTGATGCGGTAGCTTTTACACGCGGTCCCGGACTTTTAGGCTCTCTTTTAGTGGGCGTATCATTTGCCAAAGCTTTCGCACTGGCAAAAGGCATCCCGCTTATTGATATTAACCACATGCAGGCCCATATCCTGGCCCACTTTATCGGCGATAAAAATCCCTCGTTCCCTTTCCTTTGCCTTACCGTATCTGGCGGCCATACGCAAATTGTGCTGGTGAAGGATTATTTTGATATGGAGATCATAGGGCAAACCCTTGACGATGCCGCCGGCGAAGCTATGGATAAAACCAGTAAAATTTTAGGCTTGCCATATCCCGGCGGACCGCTCATTGATAAATATGCACGCCAGGGAAACCCTGATGCTTATAAGTTCCCGGAGCCGCAGATCCCGGGGTATGATTTTAGCTTTAGCGGGCTGAAAACCTCCATCCTGTATTTTATCCGTGATAACGTAGCTCAAAACACTGATTTTGTTAACCAGAACATGGCCGATATCTGTGCATCTGTAGAAAAACGGATCGCTACTATCTTGCTTAACAAACTGCAAAAAGCAGCGCAGGCATATGGCATAAAAGATATAGCTTTGGCGGGTGGCGTATCGGCCAATACAGGCTTGAGGTTAGGCCTGCAGGCAATGGCCGAAAAAAACGGGTGGAACAGCTTTATCCCTAAAATGGAATACTGTACGGATAACGCCGCCATGATTGCCATAGCCGGGTATCACAAATACCTTAAAGGCGAGTTTATAGGGCAGGAGGTTGCCCCGATGGCGAGGATGGCTTTTTAGATAATAGATCATAGTTCATGGATCATAGTTAATAGCTATTTGCTATGATCCATGAACTATGATCCCAGAATAACGATATGAACGCATCAGGATATATTTTTTACATTGTTTTTGTTATTCCGCTAATAGCTGCGATGGTTTGGCTTATGCGCCAGGACAAGAAAAAAGGGAAGATCGGACTTGTAGTGCTGGCGGTTTTAGTAGTAGGGGTTTTGATTTACGTTTATCTTAACCGCGACGCTTTGAACGGAGTAAGGCCCTAAGGAGGATAAGCCTGTTTGTTGATATCCAGCTACCCATTTGCTACCGTCTTTTCATATTCCCTGATCAGTTTTTTGGTAGCCCTTGCAAGGTACGCTGTTATTAACAGTTGCTTCAGGTCGCCGGGTGATACGGTTTCGAGGCGCACCAGCATGTATTTGTAATTTTGATAATGCGGCGTGATGAAAAAGGTATGCGGATCAAGCGTTATCCATTTTTCGCGCTCGGTGGTATAAATGGCCAGTTGCTCATGCTTTTCATGTATGTTGGCGAAGATCTTATCATTAACATAAAACGCAGGATGCTCAAAGTGCATTTTGGTGGTAACGCCCGGGAGCGGAAGCAATGTGCTTTTCATAAACTGCAGAAATATTTGCATATCGGTAGCCATACTTAAAGTTAATAAGTTTTCTCCATGGCATCCAATAAAACAGTAATTTCGGGTGCAAAACAGTATTGGCCATGAACAGCAGTAACCTCCGGAAATTATACGGCAATATCGATATCTATTTGTTCGATCAGTTATTGAAAGGGCGTTTTGATGATTGCCGTACTATACTTGACGCAGGCTGCGGCAACGGGCGAAACATACCTTATTTTTTGCAAAACGGTTTCAGCGTTTATGGTATTGATCAAAGCGAACATGCTGTTGAACTTTCTAAACGCTTATCGGCCGAGCTGTGTCCCGATCAGTCGCCTGATAACTTTAAACTGGCCGCTGTCGAAAATCTGCCTTTCGAAGACGAGCAGTTTGACCTGGTAATTTGCAGTGCCGTTTTACACTTTGCCAATGATGCCGAACATTTTGACAGCATGTTGCGTTCATTGTGGAGGGTACTAAAACCCGGCGGTTATTTTTTTGCAAGGCTGGCATCTGATATCGGTATAGAAACTTTAGTACGGCCCCTGGGTAATTACCGCTACCTGCTGCCCGATGGTTCAGAACGTTTTTTGGTAAACGAAGAGATCCTGCTTGAATATACCCGTGAACTGGGCGCGCAGCTTTATGAGCCTATAAAAACCACCAATGTGCAAAACCTGCGCTGTATGACAACCTGGTGCATGCAGAAGCAGTAACCATAATTAATTGCTGAAGTTTTCTCTCCGTCTACATCATTTTGCTGTTCATCGATACAATGTTGCCATGTATCGACACAGTAAGTGTTAACAGCAATTTTGTCCGAAATATTTGCGTTAAGCTTTCAATAACGGTTTACACAACAATTATTATTAATGCTTAACACACCACCTTATGATTATTCTGCTTTGCGGGTTATCCGGATCAGGTAAAACCACCCTTGCTCAAAATGTTAAAATGAGGTTATCTGATAATGATATCCCTATTGAAATTATTGATGCTGATGTATACCGTCAAAAGCTGTTCCCTAACCTGGGTTACACTAAGGAAGATCGCTTTGAAAACATCCGCAGGCTGGGGTTTATCGCCGGTAAATTATCCGGGCATGGCGTGGTGACTATTATCAGCGCTATAAACCCGTACGATGTGATCCGCCGTGAACTGATAGCTACTTATCCTGATGTGAAGCTGATATATATTGATTGCCCGGTGAAAACATTAATTCAAAGGGACACCAAGGGTTTATACAAACGTGCGTTACTGCCCGAAGGACATCCCGATAAAGTAACTAACCTAAGCGGTGTTAATGATCCTTTCCAGATCCCGTCATCGCCTGATTTGTATATCAACACCCATATTACCAGGCGGACTGAGGCAACCGAAATGTTGGCAGGTTTTATTCTTGATAACTATCAGCAGGTGCAAATTAAGCAATTACAGCCAGCCGGCCGCTATTAACCAAGCTATGATCAATACAACAGTTAAATTCATACCCCGGCAAACGTTAATTATGGCGGGGATGCACCGTTCGGGCACATCGCTTATAACCAACTGGTTAAACCGCTGCGGCCTGCAAATCGGCGAACGCTTATGCGGCAGCGGTACTGGCAATGTTGATGGCCACTTTGAAGATCTGGAGTTTTTGAAGCTCCATGAAGAGATCCTTGATCGTAACAGTTTGGAAGTATCGGGGTTAACAGATACCCGGAATATTGAGGTGCCGCTTTACCAACTTGAAAAGATGAGGGCGGTAATTGGCATTAAACAGCAGCTTTATGAGCAATGGGCCTGGAAAGACCCGCGCACCTGCCTTTTTTTGGATACTTATGCCAAGCTGTTGCCAGGCGCCAGGTACCTGGTAGTTTTGCGTAATTACCAATCGGTGGTTAGTTCATTACTCAGGCGCGATTTTGTATCCGTTGATCAAAAGTATATGGCCCGTAATTATATTCAGCGCCAGGTGTGGACTCATTTCAGACGGCCACGCAGGTTGAAGGCTTTTTACCACGACCATGCCGAAAGCTATTTAAAAGTATGGATAAATTACAATGAAGCAATATTGAAAATGCTTAAAAAGCTGCAGCCCGATGATTACCTGGTAATTAACTATTCGCAGTTGCTTGAAAACGACAGCGAAGTTTTTTCGTTTTTAACCGGCAAATGGAAATTTGCACTCAATTATTTCGATTTTAAGGACGTGTACAAACAGGAGTTAATGAACAAAGCAGACGATATCAGCGAATTTGTTACCGATAAAACACTGCTGATAAAAGCAACCTACCTGCTTAAACGTTTGGGCAGCTATATGCGGGGCAGTGAAAGTTTTCCGGGGAGGGAGGAGTAGTTTTTAAGGGATAGATTTTAAATTGCCAGACCTCGTTAATAACACCATTTCAGTACCTCAATTACTCATTACTTTCAAGCCCCAGATAAAACTCACTGTTTTAAAACATTATAGTTTGCTTTACGTGGACAATATAACTGGCGATACGCATACCCGCGGGAATGGGGCAAATTGCTGCGCTTGCAAATGGCTTCAGAATTAATTATACACGTCCCGCCCCGCCATGATTGATGAGCTAAGCGATGTAAACATCTTAGTAACTTTTGTACTGGCGGTCATGGCTCATAATGAGCATGATAAAATCTATTATAAAACCTTATTTGTAATTAATCTAAATAAATATAAATTTGCGCCGGTTCCGGGTATCTGGTACACTTTAGCTCCGGATCAATAATGCTGATCCTTTATTTTATTTAGTAAATATGCATTTTACACTTACTTCTATTCTTGCTTCCGGTAAGCCGGCCGTAACAAATATCTCTTCAAATCTCAAAGTAGTATTCAAAATAGCTTTTAGTATTATACTGGCGATACTGTTTGTAAATCGTAATGCAACTGCACAAACTGGCACAGGAACTATAAAAGGTACCGTGAAAACCGCTGATGGTAAGGCTGCTGAGTATGTCAACATTGTTTTAACCAATACTAAGTTTGGTACTACTGCCGGACAAAGCGGCCATTTTACTATAAAAAATGTTCCCGCAGGTACATACACTGTTGTTGCAAGCTTTATTGGCCTGGCATCTCAAACCAAAGAGATTACTGTTAGTGCAGGTGAAACCACCACAGTAGGTTTTGTTTTAACCGAAGGGGCAAAAGACCTGCAAGAGGTGTACGTTAAAAGCGCCAGGCACAACAAATTCCTGAAGAAAGAAACTGAAGATGTTGCCCGCCTGCCACTGAAAAACCTTGAAAACCCGCAGGTATACAGTGTGGTTACCAGCGAACTGATGAAAGAGCAGATTGTAACCAGTTATGCAGACGGTTTTAAAAATATCCCGGGTACGGGTGTGCCATTAGTATATAATAATGGGCGTACTACCTTGTTATCAAGAGGTTTTGTTACCGGCAACTTTATCCGTAACAGCGTAGCGGGGTATAATTTTAATAGTATCGATCCTGCCGATATTGAAAAGATAGAAGCTATAAAAGGCCCTACCGGTACACTGTTCAATAGCAGCCTGGCTTCATTCGGCGGTTTGTTTAATCGTGTTACCAAACAACCTAATGAAACGCCGCGTACCGAAATTGCTTACCAAACAGGCAGCTTTGATCTCAATCGCCTTACGGCCGATGTTAACATGCCTTTAAATAAGGATAAAACCGTATTGTTCCGCGTTAACGCGGCGCTGCACAATGAGCACAGTTTTCAGGATGCGGGCTTTAACCGCGGTTTTTTTGTAGCCCCCAGCATAACCTACATCGTTAATGATCGTTTATCGGTTGATGTTGACGCCGAAATAGGTAACTCGAACGCCACTTCGGCCTACAGGCTTGCCCCGGATATCAAAGGAAAGACCTATAATGTTAAGGATCTCGGCATCGACTATAAACGTTCTTTCGGTAACAATAGCGTTGATTACCTGAGCAGGCAAATTGATCTTTATTCATTGATCAATTACAAAATTTCGGATCACTGGAAATCGCAAACCATGTTCAATAAAACTTTTTCGACTACAAAGGGCATGGTGACCGCATTTACCCTTGTCGATAGTAGCAAGCAGATAAAACGGCAGGTTACCCAGGAAGATTATCCTTATTATATCACCAACGTACAGCAAAATTTTATAGGCGATTTTAAAATCGGTCAGTTCCGTAACCGCATTGTTGCAGGTTTGGAGTATTACAATCAAAAAAGCAATAATACCAACGTTACCGTAAGCACACCGGCAATAAGTTATCTTGACCCGGGAGCAGCTTATAATAGTTTTACGGCAGACAAAGTTTCGGCACTTGTAGCCGCCGCCGCTCCCAAGCCCGGCGATTATGTTCAAAACAACCAAAGCTCTTACGCTGCCTATGTATCGGATGTGTTTAATATTACCGAACGCCTGAATGCCATGGCCAGCATCCGTATCGACAGGTTTGTTAACAAAGGCGCTTACACACCCGCCGATGGCAAAACCACCGGCAATTTCAGTCAAACGGCATGGTCGCCCAAATTTGGTTTGGTTTACCAGGTAGTTAAAGATCAGGTATCATTATTTGGTAATTATATGAATGGTTTTAATAATGCTACTCCTACAGCCACAAGCTTTGATAACTCAACTTTTAAACCCCAATATGCCAACCAATGGGAAGGTGGTATAAAGGCCGACATCTGGGATCATAAAATCAGCTCGACAGTTAGTTACTATAATATTTCTGTGACTAATACCATAATGGATGATCCGGCACATACTGGATTTATCACACAGGCAGGCACCCAGTTAAGCAGGGGCATTGAGGCCGAAGTGATCGCCAATCCTTTGAGTGGCTTCAATATCGTCGCTGGTTTTGCTTATAACGACAGTAAAATTACTAATGCAGCCCCCGGTGCTGCCAGTATTCTGGGCTTACGTCCTGCCAACTCAGGCCCGGCAAGGTTGGCCAACTTATGGATGAGCTATCGCATTACCCATGGTAAAATTCAGGGTTTGGGTTTTGGAGTGGGTGGCAACTACGGAAGTGATTCATTCCAAACCAATACCGCCGCGTTTAAATTCACCATACCGTCATATACCACGGTTGATGCCACTGTGTTTTATGATCAGCCTAAATACCGCATAGGCTTTAAGCTGGATAACCTGACCAATGAAAAATACTGGTCGTTCCGTTTGGCGCCACAAAACCCAACTCGTGGTACATTAAGCATGAGCATTAAGTTTTAAATGTGATGGCTTAGAAAAAAAGAGCTTACCCTTAATATAGAGGTTGCCCCTTTTTGTGAATTTTTCGATTCTCAATAGTAATAGTAGAATTGGCTAAACAGCCAAATTAAAACTTTCATAGCCGAAATTTGTATTTCAACTATGAAAGCATTGGTTTTTGAGCAGGCAGGCAATGCCGCTGATGTGATACAACTGAAACATTTAGCCTACCCCAAACCGGCTTCCGGCCAGTTGCTCATCAGGGTGAAGGCCTGCCCTGTACACCCGGCCGACCTGCTTTTTATTGCAGGAAAATACCGCTATCAGCCAGTGCTGCCCCAAATAGCGGGACTGGAAGGCGCTGGTTATGTTGAAGAAGCCGGGCATGACAGCATTATCCCCAAAGGCAGCCTGGTAGCTTTTAGCAAAATAGGGGCATGGGCGCAATATGTGGTAGTTGACGAGCAGGACGTGGTATTATTGCCCGATACCTTCCCCTTAGCAAAAGCCGCGCAATTATTACTCAATTCGTACACCGCATATGGTTTAATAGAGGAAGCAAAAGTTAAAAGCGGCGATTGGCTGCTGCTTACCGCGGGCCATTCCACAGTATCGCGCATAGTGATACAGCTTGCCGCCGAAAAAGGTATTTGTGTTATAGCCACAGTACGCGATGAGGCGCAAAAGCAAGAGTTATTAGCTTTAAAAGCCGAGGAAGTAATAGTTCCTGAACCCGGTAAGCTTAAACAGGTTATTGATGAAATTACCAAAGGCAAGGGCATCAAAGCCGCACTTGACGCGGTAGGCGGGGAGCTGGCTACTGAAATAATATCCTCATTATCGCCCGGAGGACACCTTATTGTTTATGGTTTGCTTGATCCACAGCCGGCTGCCTACCTCAACGCCGAAGTCGTTTTTAAAAACCTGGTCATTAAAGGTTTTGGTGTGAGGGGATACGTGGCAGGGCTTTCGCTCGAAGAAAAAACTCAGATGATCAGTCATTTAGTACATTCCATTGGCAGGACCGAATTTCAACTTGCGGCATCGGCAACTTATACAGTTGATGAGTTTGCGCAGGCTTTTGCTTATGATAAAGGGGGGAAGGTTTTATTAGCGTTTTAGCTATAAAATAGTTGTATTAAATAGTTAAACAAATCGTAAATTTAGCATTAAGCGCACGGGTCTCGTACGTACCTAAATTGTTTGTTATGAAAACTATATTAATACCGGTAGATTTTTCCGACACCAATACCAATGCTATAAAATATGCAGCCGACATGGGTTGTGATATGCCGGTAAAGAAAATTATACTGCTCAAAAGTTATTATACATCGGTATATGAACAAATCCTTCCTTCGCCCGATTTTTTACTGATAAGCGCTGATGATATTGAAAATGAGCGGCAAAAAATAGAAGCTCAGCTTAAGGAGCTGATGAAAAAGCTGAAAAATCGATGTCACGAAAATATTGAGATAGAAACGGTAGTCAGCACTGAGCCTATCGTTAGGGCTATACACAATGTAGTTGAAGATCAGCACCCCGACCTGATGATAGTTGGCGGCGATATGGGGCACGAGTTAAGTATGATTGGCGAACAGATCATTGAAATAGCAAAAAGCAGCCCGGTAAAAGTATTGGTTATTCCGCCCGATTGTAATTATCAGAAAATAGAGCAGGCACTGGTACCCTGTGATCTGGAAGCCGTAGCCCGGCTCGGCGTTTTAAAGGGCCTTAACACGTCGCACAGCTGGCTTAACCCAAAGCTGATGCTGCTGTATGTCGATCCAAAGAAAAAACATATTGGCCGGGAGGCCGAATTTGAAGCGTCGGTAAAACAACTGGTTAATTGTTATGAATGTAAGCTTCATTATTCGGAGGATAAAAATATTGTACGGGGCATACTCAATTTTGCTACAGAACAGCAAGTACAATTGATCATTGCCCTACCGGGCAAACACAGCTTTTTTTATAATTTAAGCCACAGCAGCATAACCGAAGCTTTGTCTTTAAATGCCAGGCATCCGGTATTGATCCTTAAATAAGATTTCTAATCAGGAAATAGCTCCAATCGCGTTAAAACGGGAATATTACAGTGACCGTATAGTCGTGCTTATTGACGAAAGCGGCTGTAATGAGCCATTGCCTGATAGTACCACACAAAACATCCACCAGGTTCATGCCGGTAAACAGGTTTATAATGATTTAACATCGCGGTTAAGCCGGGATAAAACCTTTCTGTTTATATTTAGTTAAGTAGTCATTTATAATTAGCTTACTTAATTAAAAGCATGGAAAATTTTACAATGCTGCAGTTTTTTGAATGGTATTACCCCGCCGGAGGCAGATTGTGGAATCAGTTAAAAAATGATGCAGAAAATCTGAAGAAAAAAGGGATCGATTCGGTATGGCTTCCGCCGGCTTATAAAGCGGCAAGCGGAGGGCTCTCGGCCGGGTACGATGTTTACGATATTTATGATCTTGGCGAGTTTGACCAGAAAGGTACAATCGCAACAAAATACGGCACCAAACAAGAATATCTCGATGCGATAGCTGCGGCGCAAAAAGCCCAGTTAAAGGTTTATGTTGATGTGGTACTTAACCACATGGGCGGTGCCGACGAAATTGAAAAGGTGAACGCCCGCAAGGTTGACCCCGCCAACCGTAACGAGTTTATAAGCGAGGTTTACGAAATAGGCGCGTATACCAAATTCACTTTCCCGGGCCGCAAGGGGAAATACTCCAAATTTATATGGGACTGGCAGTGTTTTTCGGGTATTGATTACGACGCCTATAAAAAGGAAACGGCCATATTCAGCATCCAGAACCAATATGGCGAGGGTTGGAAAGATGTGCTTGACGACGAAAACGGCAATTTTGATTACCTTATGCTTTCAGATATCGACACCCGTAACCCAAGCGTACGGGATGAACTGAAAAAGTGGGGCAAGTGGTATTTTAAAACCGCAAAATTTAATGGCTTCAGGCTTGATGCCATAAAACATATGGATCATGGCTTTTACAACGAATGGCTTGATTTTATGCGCAATGAGTTTAAGCACGAGTTTTTTACTGTTGGCGAGTACTGGGCGTTTGATTTGCCTAAATTGTTAAAATACATTGAGGCTACCGAAGGGCGCATGTCGCTTTTTGATACCCTGCTGCATGATAACTTTCATCATGCCTCGAGGGCCGGGAAGGATTATGATCTCACCACTATTTTTGATAATACACTTGTGAGCGTAAAACCCGAACTGGCAGTTACACTTGTCGAAAATCATGACACCCAGCCGTTGCAGTCGTTGGAGCAACCAATCGATCAGTGGTTTAAGCCTTTGGCCTATGCGCTGATCCTGCTGCGTGAGGCCGGTTATCCCTGTGTTTTTTATGCCGATATGTATGGCTCAAAATATACCGACAAAGGTGGTGATGGCGAAGATCATGAAATAGAACTGCCTGTAGTAACGGAGCTTGAAACCATGCTTTATGTAAGGAAAAACATGGCCTACGGAACCCAGCGCGATTATTTTGATCATCCAAATTGCGTAGGCTGGACGCGTGAAGGCGATACAGATCACGAAGGTTCAGGTTGTGCCGTAGTGATTTCAAACAGTGAGGATGGCTACAAGGAGATGGAAATTGGAGCGGGGCATGCAGGCAAAGTGTTTGTTGATTACCTTGATAAACACGATGGAGAAGAGGTAGTGATCACTGCTGATGGCTGGGCCGAGTTTAAAGTGAAGGCCGGATCGGTATCGGTTTGGGGAATTAAGAAGTAATTTCTGTTAAACGGGGTGAACATTTTATACATTTGTTCACCCCGTAATATATACGCTATGAAATACGAAGAAATCCCCCTGGTAAATAATGAGGCCATCCACAATTTTGAATTGACTGTTGAAGGCTACCGTGCTTTTATCGACTACAAAAAAAAGGACGATAAAATTTACCTCATCCATACCGAAGTGCCGGTTGAGCTGGAAGGCAAAGGCGTGGCATCGGCCATTGTTGAAAAAACATTCAACTATATCGAACAGAATAACCTGAAACTGGTGCCGCTTTGTGTTTACGTGGCATCGTACCTGAAACGCCACCCCGAGTGGTCCCGGATATTGGCTATTGCGCCCGGTCATTAACTTATGCGCGTTTTAGTAACAGGATCATCAGGAAGATTGGGCGCGGTTACAGTTAACCATCTTCGGATAAATGGGCACCAGGTTACCGGCATTGATATCATCCCGGCCGAAACTACCGATGAACTGATTGATATATTAAATAAAGATGCTGTTTTAATAGTCACTCGAAATATCGATGCAATTATTCATACTGCGGCTATTCACGGTAAACATTATGAACTCAGCTACCCCAGGGAAGCCTTCATCGATGTAAATATTTACGGTACGCTCAGTTTGCTTAATGCCTGTATTGCTAATGGTGTTCAAAAAATGCTGTATACCAGTACTACATCTATTTATGGTGATGCGATGGTGGATGCTAACCAGGCTGTTTGGGTTGATGAAGAACTGCCCATTAAACCACGTGATATTTACGATATCACCAAGCAAACGGCCGAGCAGCTTTGTAAAGATTTTTTTTACCGCGAAGGTTTGCAGGCATCGGTGTTTAGAGTTGGCCGTTTCCTGCCCGAAACGGATAACCTCAAACTAAATCACCGCCTGTACCGCGGCCTCGATGAACGCGATGGCGCCGAAGGCCTTCGATTAGCTTTGGAGCAAACTTTCCCTGATTTCGAGATCTTTAATATCACCGGTAGTTCACCCTTTAAAAAAGATGAGCTTGTACAATTAAAGCATAACCCGGCGGAAGCAATAAGAAAGCATTATCCTCAGGCTGAAACTGTTTATCTATCAAAAGGCTGGGAGTTCCCAAAAAGTATCGACCGGGTTTATGTGAGCGAAAAGGCTAAACGGTATTTTGGTTACGAACCAAAGTTTACATTTGATTATCTGTTGAATAACCTTATAGCTCGTTAAAACTTCGCAAGTTTTAATCCAAAGAAAGGAAACCACTCACTTATCAACCTAATCAACCATTCACTACACTAATATGGAGAAGTACTAACCGCCGTCCACCCCCCATCAACTACCAAATTTTGACCGGTAATGTGCCTTGCATCTGGCGAAACCAAAAACAACACCGCGTTTGCCACATCTTCAACAGTTGCGGCGCGACCCATAGGGGTAATGCGGGCCCAGGTTTTTTGATATCCGGCATCTTCCATCGTGCGTTCGGTTAGGGTAGCGCCGGGAGCAACAGTGTTTACGGTAATTTGATGTTGTGATAGTTCAACCACCAGGCTTTTGGCCAGCATTTCGAGGGCTGCTTTAGTCATACCGTAAGCGGCAAGGTCCTGATGGGCCTGGTGCCCCGTAACCGAGGACATGAACAGGATGCTTCCCCCGCTTTTTTGTTGCACAATTTGCCTGGCTGCCCTTTGCGCCAAAAAGAAACTGCCCTGCAGGTTAACATTCATTACACTTTGCAGTGATTGGGCGGGGTAGTTCAAAAAATCGCCAAACAAAGTGATCCCCGCATTGGCAACGGCAATGGTAAGTTTGCCATAACGCAGTACCGCTTCATCAACCATTTGCTGTATAAAATCAATGTCCGAAGCATCGCCGGCTATCGGGTAACAATTACCGCCGAGCCCGTTAATGGTATCGGATGCCTGAGCAGCCAGTTCCTTACTCAAATCGTTCAATAATACAGCCGCACCGGCAAGACTTAGCTGTTTTGCTATTTCAAAACCTATCCCTTGCCCGGCACCGGTTACAATAGCTACCTGTTCGCTAAATTTATCAGTTATCATTTTTTAGGTTGATGGTTGGTTAACTAAACTAATTGCTGGCTGTCATGGGTAGCATGTCGAAGCATGGTGGGCGGGCCGCTGCGCGCGAGTCTTCGACAGGCTCAGACTGACCGGCCCTCGCTCAAAGCTTATTTGTTATTTTGTCTCTCTCAATGCGAATCCCTTAAAACCTCACTCCCCGAGCCCCCTCTTAAAAAGTCAAGATCAGCCCCAAGATGGGCTTGCTCTACATGCGTTTGATATAAATAAGTGTATCCCCGTTTGCTGATATTGTTATTTAATGCCAGCTTTGATTTTCTTTCGGCAATTTCTTCATTACTAACCTCAAGGTGCAGTGTACCGGCGGGTACATCAAGTTTAATCATGTCGCCATCCTGCACTACGGCCAGCGTTCCGCCGATTGCCGCCTCGGGCGAGACGTGCAGCACTACCGTGCCAAAGCCCGTACCGCTCATCCGCCCGTCGGAGATGCGTACCATATCGGTAATGCCCTGGTCGGCCAGTTTTTTGGGGATCAGCATATTGCCTACTTCAGGCATACCGAGGTAGCCTTTTGGGCCTGCATTTTTCAATACCAGAACGCTGTTTTTATCCACATCCAATGCCAGGTCATTGATGCGATGATTAAAATCCTCTATATTTTCAAATACCACAGCCTTACCGGTATGCTGCATTAAGCCCGGGCTTGCCGCCGACGGTTTCATCACAGCCCCGTTTTCGCAAAGGTTACCCTTAAGTACCGTTATACCCGCTGTTGGGTTAAAAGGATTATCAACCGGCGCTATCAGTTCGCGGTTAAAACATTCGCTATTTTCATAATTACGTAATATAGGGTGCCCGCTTACGGTTATGGTATCGCTGTTTAAGTGTTCGTGGAGCTCTTTCATTAAAGCAGGCAAACCTCCTGCATAATAAAAATCCTCCATAAAATATTTACCCGAAGGTTGCAGATTAGCCAGTAAGGGAATCTTCCTGGCCGAAGTATTGAAATCATCAATACTTAAATCAATCCCTATGCGGCCTGCTATAGCCAACAGGTGAATAATGAAATTAGTAGAGCCGCCAATAGCAGCGTTAACTGTTATTGCGTTTTCAAAAGCCGGCTTGGTAAGGATATCTGAAGGTTTCAGGTCCTCACGCACCATATCAACAATGCGGTTGCCCGACAGGTGTGCCAATACTTTGCGACGAGAGTCGGCCGCGGGGATAGCCGCGTTCTCTGCCAGTGAAAGCCCCAGCGATTCGACCATACAAGCCATGGTTGATGCCGTTCCCATTACCGCGCAATGCCCCTGGCTCCGGGCCATGCAGGCTTCAGCAGTATAAAGGTCTTCGTCGTTCATTTGCCCGGTTTGATGATCAGCGAAAAAACGCCAGATATCCGATGTGCCGATATCCCTGCCCCGGTATTTCCCTGTTAACATGGCCCCGCCCGATACTACAATGGTTGGAATATTTACGCTGCAGGCTCCCATTACCAGTGCCGGCGTGGTTTTATCGCAGCCGCAAAGCAGCACCACGCCATCAAGCGGATTGGCGCGGATACTTTCTTCAACATCCATACTTACCAGGTTTCGGTAAAGCATGGCAGTAGGTTTAACCAAAGTTTCGCCTAATGACATCACCGGGAATTCAACGGGATATCCACCGGCTTCATAAATGCCGTTTTTTATAGATTGGGCTAATTCCCGGAAATGGGCATTACAGGGTGTAAGCTCCGACCATGTATTGCAGATGCCAATCACCGGCTTCCCCTGCAACTGATGTGCCGGGATGCCCTGATTTTTCATCCAGGCGCGATATATAAAGCCATCCTTGCCCTTTTTACCAAACCATTGCCGGCTCCGTAGCGGTTTTTCCTCCATTATATAAGATGTATTGTGTTTTGAATTGGTTGTTTAACAAATATAGATTTCTATAAATCGTTTTAGGCATTGTAAATGAAAAGTTAGGGAAATAGTGTGCCCGGGGGTATGCAAGTCATCGTGGGGTGAGTTTTCCGCGGTTATCTATCTAGAGATTGCAAATGGATAAGTTATCTATAGTCCCGGATGTTGATGCCCCGTGATTTTTGTAAGTGTTAACCGTGAGCTCAAAACAGCAAGCTGAATGAGGGCGTTGCCTCTGACCGGGCTATTCGCTCATACGCCTGCAGGCATTACGCTCGTTGGCCGGTACCCGCTGCTATCCCTAACGCTGGTTTTCGAGGCTTGTATAAACTTTTTTGCCTGATGTATAGTATGTTAAGGAAACATTAAGGAAAATAGGTAGAAATAATTTGGAGAAGGCGTAAAAGTGGCTACCTTTGCAGCCCGCAAACGAGGAAGTGAGTTAGCGGGGTTAGTACATTAAAAGGATAGAAAAGTACAGGAAAAAAAAGATTAAAATCTTTTTTGTGGGAATGAAAAAAAATCCACACCTTTGCAGCCCGCAAACGAGGGAAAGAGAAGAGAGAGAAGCACTGCAAAACTTTAAAAATAAAAAATAAAAAAGTTTTGGAAATAAGAAAAGGTTTTCTACCTTTGCAGACCCAAACGGAAGGGTGCTTGAGAGAGCGAAAGAAGTTGAGGCTGAGCGAGTTCAGTCAATAAAAGAAGGAAGAAAGTTAACGATGGTTAATGAGTAAAACAAAAGAGCCGGAAGCGATTTTCGGGGAAACAAACTGACAAGTTAAGCAATGCGAATTGCGACGACATAATAGCTGATTCGGATGATGAAGCGATCAAGTTCTTTTAAGAAATGGAAATCATGTAGCGTAACGGGAGATTAACCAAAGCTAAGGCTGAGGAAGATTGAAGAGTTAGAAAAAGAAGAGAGACTGTATAAAGATATAATAATACAGATTCTATTAATTAATAATAGGGTCAGTGGTTAAACAAAACATTTTACAATGGAGAGTTTGATCCTGGCTCAGGATGAACGCTAGCGGCAGGCCTAATACATGCAAGTCGGACGGGATTTGGGAGCTTGCTCCTAATGAGAGTGGCGCACGGGTGCGTAACACGTATGTAACCTACCTTGATCAGGGGGATAGCCTCTCGAAAGAGAGATTAAGACCGCATAACATTATGATATGGCATCGTATTATAATCAAATATTTATAGGATCAAGATGGGCATGCGCAACATTAGCTAGTTGGTGTGGTAACGGCATACCAAGGCGACGATGTTTAGGGGATCTGAGAGGATGACCCCCCACACTGGTACTGAGACACGGACCAGACTCCTACGGGAGGCAGCAGTAAGGAATATTGGTCAATGGACGGAAGTCTGAACCAGCCATGCCGCGTGCAGGAAGACGGCCCTACGGGTTGTAAACTGCTTTTGCAGGGGAATAAACCCCGGTTCGTGAACCGGGTTGAATGTACCTTGAGAATAAGGATCGGCTAACTCCGTGCCAGCAGCCGCGGTAATACGGAGGATCCAAGCGTTATCCGGATTTATTGGGTTTAAAGGGTGCGTAGGCGGCTTTTTAAGTCAGGGGTGAAAGACGGTAGCTCAACTATCGCAGTGCCCTTGATACTGAAGAGCTTGAATGTACTTGAGGTAGGCGGAATGTGACAAGTAGCGGTGAAATGCATAGATATGTCACAGAACACCAATTGCGAAGGCAGCTTACTAAAGTATGATTGACGCTGAGGCACGAAAGCGTGGGGATCAAACAGGATTAGATACCCTGGTAGTCCACGCCCTAAACGATGAACACTCGATGTTGGCGATATACGGTCAGCGTCTAAGCGAAAGCGTTAAGTGTTCCACCTGGGGAGTACGCCCGCAAGGGTGAAACTCAAAGGAATTGACGGGGGCCCGCACAAGCGGAGGAGCATGTGGTTTAATTCGATGATACGCGAGGAACCTTACCCGGGCTTGAAAGTTAGTGAATGTGACAGAGACGTCACAGTTCTTCGGAACACGAAACTAGGTGCTGCATGGCTGTCGTCAGCTCGTGCCGTGAGGTGTTGGGTTAAGTCCCGCAACGAGCGCAACCCCTATGTTTAGTTGCCAGCATTTAAGGTGGGGACTCTAAACAGACTGCCTATGCAAATAGAGAGGAAGGAGGGGACGACGTCAAGTCATCATGGCCCTTACGTCCGGGGCTACACACGTGCTACAATGGATGGTACAGAGGGCAGCTACCTGGCAACAGGATGCCAATCTCTTAAAGCCATTCACAGTTCGGATCGGGGTCTGCAACTCGACCCCGTGAAGTTGGATTCGCTAGTAATCGCGTATCAGCAATGACGCGGTGAATACGTTCCCGGGCCTTGTACACACCGCCCGTCAAGCCATGGAAGCTGGAAGTGCCTGAAGTGCGTAACCGCAAGGAGCGTCCTAGGGTAAAGTCGGTAACTGGGGCTAAGTCGTAACAAGGTAGCCGTACCGGAAGGTGTGGCTGGAATACCTCCTTTCTGGAGCAGGATCTCTGATTGACTCGGGACTGTTACCTACATGATATTTCTTAAAACACAAAAAAAAGACAAAAGGAAACCCAGAAGATGAAGCCATCTGTGGAATGTGCAAACGCAAGTAAGCACAGGACAAGTGGCAGTAAGCAGTGGCAGCAGCAGTAGGCAGAAAAGTCCTGCAAACTGCAACTGATAACTGCAATTAAAAACAAATAGTCCTGTAGCTCAGCTTGGTTAGAGCACTACACTGATAATGTAGGGGTCAGCAGTTCAAATCTGCTCGGGACTACACAAGGGGAAGTAGCAGTAAGAAGTAGCAGCAGCAGTAATTAACTGCCACTGTAAACTAACCACTGCCCACTCATCTGAAAGGGGGATTAGCTCAGCTGGCTAGAGCACCTGCCTTGCACGCAGGGGGTCAACGGTTCGAATCCGTTATTCTCCACACTTTGTAAGTAACAGTAATAAGTAGCAGAAGCAGGAAACTGCCGCTGCAACTAAAGACTGCCACTAACAACTAACGTTCTTTGACATATTGGAAGAAGTAATTGAAAACAAGAGAAAACAACAGATAGGAAGTTGTTTGATTGAGAACCAAGATTACAAGAATAAAGAAACAAGAGTAATCTTGCTTCCTGACTCCTGAACTCTTGACTCTGTCGAACGACGGACTAAAATAAAGACATACCATGCGGCGCAAAAGGCGCATGAGTAGAAGAAAGTAAGAAAGGGTACACGGGGGATGCCTTGGCTCTCAGAGGCGAAGAAGGACGTGATAAGCTGCGATAAGCTGCGGGGATTAGCAAATATGAATTGATCCGCAGATTTCCGAATGGGGAAACCTAATTAGTTGAAGACTAATTGCATAAATGCGCTAACCTGCCGAACTGAAACATCTAAGTAAGCAGAGGAAGAGAAAACAATAGTGATTTCCAGAGTAGTGGCGAGCGAAATGGAAGAAGCCCAAACCTGTTATGTTACGGCATAGCAGGGGTTGTAGGACCACAACATGAATATCAAGAAGAACCGGAAGGGGGTGGGAAACCCTGCCATAGAGCATGAGAGCTGCGTACGGGTAATGAATGATAGGATAGTGGTATCCTGAGTACCGCGAGGTCGGAGACGCCTTGTGGGAATTTGCCGGCACCATCCGGTAAGGCTAAATACTCCTGAGAGACCGATAGTGAACCAGTACCGTGAGGGAAAGGTGAAAAGAACCCCGAACAGGGGAGTGAAATAGAACCTGAAACCGTGTACTTACAAGCGGTCGGAGCGGTTAACACCGTGACGGCGTGCCTTTTGCATAATGAGCCTACGAGTTACTCTTCCCTGGCAAGGTTAAGTGTTTAAGACACGGATCCGAAGCGAAAGCGAGTCTGAAAAGGGCGTATAGTCAGGGGAGGTAGACGCGAAACCTTGTGATCTACCCATGGGCAGGTTGAAGGTGCCGTAACAGGTACTGGAGGACCGAACCGATAAACGTTGAAAAGTTTCCGGATGACTTGTGGGTAGGGGTGAAAGGCTAATCAAACTGGGAAATAGCTCGTACTCCCCGAAATGTTTTTAGGAACAGCCTGGCGGTTGAGTTATAAAGAGGTAGAGCTACTAATTGGGTGCGGGGGAGTCAAATCCTACCAAATCCAGATAAACTCCGAATGCTTTATAATATACGCTGGAGTGAGGCTATGGGTGCTAAGGTCCATGGCCGAGAGGGAAAGAACCCAGACCATCAGCTAAGGTCCCTAAATTATTGCTAAGTTGAACTAACGAGGTCCGATTGCACAGACAGCTAGGATGTTGGCTTGGAAGCAGCCATTCATTTAAAGAGTGCGTAACAGCTCACTAGTCGAGCGATCGGGCATGGATAATAAACGGGCATCAAGCAGTATACCGAAGCTATGGATTCATATTAATATGACTGGTAGGGGAGCATTCTATTATCCGGCGAAGCAGGAAGGTAACTGACTGTGGAGGGAATAGAAAAGCAAATGTAGGCATAAGTAACGATAAGGCGGGAGAGAAACCCGCCCACCGAAAGACTAAGGTTTCCTGATCAACGCTAATCGGATCAGGGTTAGTCGGGGCCTAAGGTGAAGCCGACAGGCGTAGCCGATGGACAACTGGTTAATATTCCAGTACTTTTTATTACTGCGATGCGGTGACGGAGTAGTGACACTGACGCGAACTGACGGAATAGTTCGTTAAAGGCTGTAGGTATAGAGTTTGTAGTTAAGTACGCAGACTTTGCTGAAAGCTGATAGTACACAGAACCTTCGGGGGATGTGATAGTTCAGGTAATCAGACTTCCAAGAAAACCCGCTAAGCTTCAGGTAATAAAAACCCGTACCGTAAACCGACACAGGTAGTCGAGGAGAGAATCCTAAGGTGCTCGAGTGAATCATGGCTAAGGAACTCGGCAAAATGGCCCTGTAACTTCGGGAGAAGGGGCGCTGGCAGCAATGTCAGCCGCAGTGAAAAGGCCCAGGCGACTGTTTAACAAAAACACATGGCTTTGCAAAATCGCAAGATGACGTATAAGGCCTGACACCTGCCCGGTGCTGGAAGGTTAAGAGGGGATGTTAGTCGCAAGGCGAAGCATTGAATCGAAGCCCCAGTAAACGGCGGCCGTAACTATAACGGTCCTAAGGTAGCGAAATTCCTTGTCGGGTAAGTTCCGACCTGCACGAATGGTGTAACGATCTGGGCGCTGTCTCAGCCATGAGCTCGGTGAAATTGTGGTATCGGTGAAGACGCCGGTTACCCGCAACGGGACGGAAAGACCCCATGCACCTTCACTATAGCTTAACATTGATATCGGATACAGGATGTGTAGGATAGGTGGGAGACTGTGATCCAGCTTCGCTAGGAGTTGGTTAGTCAACGTTGAAATACCACCCTTTCTGTATTTGGTGTCTAACTCTGCAATGTGGAGAACATTGTTTGGCGGGTAGTTTGACTGGGGTGGTCGCCTCCAAAAAGGTAACGGAGGCTTTCAAAGGTAAGCTCAGTACGCTTGGTAACCGTACGCGGAGTGCAATAGCATAAGCTTGCTTGACAGTGAGACAGACAAGTCGAGCTGGGTCGAAAGACGGATATAGTGATCCGGTGGTTCTGCATGGAAGGGCCATCGCTCAAAGGATAAAAGGTACGCTGGGGATAACAGGCTGATCTCCCCCAAGAGCTCATATCGACGGGGAGGTTTGGCACCTCGATGTCGGCTCGTCACATCCTGGGGCTGGAGAAGGTCCCAAGGGTTGAGCTGTTCGCTCATTAAAGTGGCACGCGAGCTGGGTTCAGAACGTCGCGAGACAGTTCGGTCCCTATCTGTTGTGGGCGTAGGAAGTTTGAGTGGGGCTGACCTTAGTACGAGAGGACCGGGTTGGACTAACCTCTGGTGAATCTGTTATGCCGCCAGGTGTACTGCAGAGTAGCTACGTTGGGAATAGATAAGCGCTGAAAGCATCTAAGTGCGAAACTAGCCACAAGATGAGACTTCCATTGAGGGTCGTAGGAGACTACTACGTTGATAGGTTACAGGTATAAAGGTGGTGACATCATAGCCGAGTAATACTAATTGCCCGAAGCTTTCTTCGTGAAGGATTAAGGTGAGTGGTTGATTGAGAGAGTAGTTGCAAGACTATGAACAAGATATTGATCACTCATCCGAAACAAAACAGATAATGAACAACAATGCTGTTGTTTTCTCTTAACTTCAATCACTTCTTTCAATAATATGTCATGTTTGTGGCAAGTGAAAAATAGTGAATGGTGAATGGTTGATTAGGTGAGTAGTTGCAAAACTACCATGATATAAGCAATCAGACAAGAACCACTCACGGCTCACATAATCAACCACACACTTAAAAATATTCAGGTGCCTATATCGGCGGTGTCTACCTCTTCCCATTCCGAACAGAGAAGTCAAGCCCGCCAGAGCCGATGGTACTGCGGTAAAACGTGGGAGAGTAGGTCGGTGCCACCCTTTATCACTTTCAATAGTGTAACAAACGCAAAAGCCTTAGCTAATCACTAAGGCTTTTTGCGTTTGTAGACTTTTTTGATAAGCCTGCCTCAATCCCGCCAATCAACTATTTACCCGGTGGCCCGGCGAAGGCATCGTCACCGGTAAAAAACACTGTTCCATTTTTATACGGCTGAACACTTGTTAATTTAGCGCAATAATGATACTTAATAAGCAGATTGTTATGAACGGGCCAAAACCTCCTTTCAGCCGGTATGAATAGATTGTTATTGGTAATCAGTAAGTTATAAAACATCGTTCCATTAGTAGAACACCCTGTTTTTAACATTGGAACACTGACAATATAGTATCACCACTTTGATTAAAAGGCGTGGTAATTGTATCACTTTTAAGATATACTCAATATTCGGGGCTTTTAGTAGCTAACTGATAATTCGACATTAAAAAAATTACTCCAATTAAAAAAAGTACGCTATATTCACGGTGTCAAATTAAGTGTTAATCTCACACTCAGTATAAACCAAATCAGTGATAGTCATGATGTTTAAACAGGTATTTCATAAAGGCGCAAAAGTTAGGCAATCGATTGCGTGGTTTATTTTTCTTTTGGTTGGCTTGTCCGCCATGCCGGCTACGGCAGTTATTAAATCTTTCAAAAAGGCGGCTGATGGCGTTACTTTCACGCTCGACAAAGGTTTGATGAAAGTGCTTATCCGCAGGGACGATATCGTTGAAGTAAAATATACCATCTTTGATGCTTTTGAGACCAAGCCATCATTGGTTGTGAATAATAAATGGGTTCAGCATTCAGCGTACCAGGTTACTGATGGGAAAACCGAGGTGGTTATTACTACGGCAAAGCTGAAAGTAAAGATCAATAAGGCCACCAATGCCATCACCTATACCGATTTGAAGGGTAACGTGATCACTGCCGAGGACAGCGACAATAAATCCATTACTCCGGCAACCATCGCGGGGATCAGCACTTATAACGTTACTACACAATTTGCATCGCCGAAGGATGAGGCCTTGTTTGGTTTAGGCTGCCATCCCTTAGATTCTATGTCGATCAATTACAAAGGCCGTAACCAGGACCTGGCTATTAAATATCTTACAGGTGCTATCCCGGTGCTGTTATCAACAAAAGGCTATGGCTTAATGTGGGATAACTATTCGGCCAGTAATTTTTATGGTGCCGAAGCGGACAACACTAAATTTAAATATGTATCCGAAAGCGGTAAACAGGTTGATTATTTCTTTTTTTATGGGCCGGGCTTTGACCATATCATCGATCTTTATCGAACCGCTACCGGTAAAGCGCCAATGTTTGGTAAATGGGCTTATGGCTTGTTTCAATCGCAAGACAGGTACCTGAGCGAAGACGAAATCCTTACCGTAAAGGATAATTACCGCAATAACCATATCCCGGTTGATGTGATTGTGCAGGATTGGTACTACTGGGACCCATTGCCAATAGGCTCACATGTAATGAAACCGGAACGTTACCCGCATCCGCAAAAATTGGTTGATGCTTTACACGCAGCCAATATCCATGCCATGATCTCTATCTGGCCGGTGTTTGGCAAAGGCACTCCTAACTATGACGCGCTGAACAAAATGGGTGGTTTAACTGATATCACCTGGGATAACGTGGTTACCCATACTTTTGATACTTATTACGATGCCCACAACCCTAAAGCCCGTGAGCTTTACTGGGACCAGGCCCGCGACAGCCTCATTAAACGTTATGGCTGGGATGCCTGGTGGATTGATCAATGCGAGCCGGATAATGGGGCGTTGCTTGACGCCCGCCGTCAAAGTAATTTTGCCATTGGCAAAGGCATCGACTATTTTAACACTTATTCATTACAGCATACTAAAGGCGTATACGAAGGCTGGCGCAGGGATATTCCGGGTAAGCGTGCTTTCTTTTTGGTAAGGCAGTCCTTTGCCGGCGAGCAGCGCAACGCGTCTACATTATGGTCGAGCGATATTGAATGTACTTTTCATGATTTTAAAGACCAGGTACCACAAGGTATTAATGCCTGTACCTCTGGCATCCCTTACTGGACGTCAGATATCGGCGGTTATCACTATCACTGGAAACCTGCCGATTGGTCGCAGCCGGATAAGCGCGAGTTATTTACCCGCTGGTTCCAGTTCGGTACGTTTTGCCCTATTTTCCGCATCCACGGTAAAGGTGAGCGCGCTATCTTCAGCAAAAACTGGGATGAAAATACAAGATCGATCCTGCTTAACTTTGATAAACTCCGTTACCGTTTGATGCCATACATTTACTCACTGGCAGGCCGTGTAACTAACGATAACTATACCATTATGCGTTCGCTGGCATTTGATTACCGCGGCGACAGCAAGGTTTACGGCATTCCTGACCAGTATATGTTTGGGCCGGCCTTTATGGTTAACCCGGTAACCGAGCAACTATATACTTCAAGTGATGCAGATAAAAAAGCCAAGGCCCGCCAGGTTTACCTGCCTGCCGCCAGCAAATGGTATAACTTCTGGACTGGCGAACTGCTTGACGGCGGCCAAACCATCAGCGCCGCGGCACCTATCGAGATTTTGCCATTATATGTAAAAGCAGGCTCAATTATACCAATGGGCCCGGATGTTGAATATGCTACCGAAAAACCAAACAGCAATATCGAGCTTCGGATTTACCCCGGCGCTAACGCCTCATTTAAGTTTTATGAGGATGAAAACGATAACTACAATTACGAAAAAGGACAGTCAGCTACGTTTACATTGAGCTGGAACGATAAAACACGTAAACTTAGCATATCCGATACTAAAGGTCATTTTCCGGGCCAGCTGAAAAGCCGCACGTTTAATATTGTGATGGTTAAAGGCGCTCATGGCTCGGATGTAGCTTTAACTGCCAAGGCTGACAAGGTTGTTAAATATGCAGGTAAAGCGATGGTAGTGGCGCTATAGATTTGTCATTGGGTCATTAAGTCATTCATCGAGTTAGCCGCACCCAAACCCTCTCCAAAGGAAAGGACTTTAAGAAATGCCGCTTTTTAAGTCTCCCTTTTTTGGGGAGACTTAAAGGGGCTAACGCGTTATCTATCCATGACATAATAAAAGAAGAGGTGTCATGCTGAGTGTTTAAATCCGGAGGCCTCTGAAGGTAAAATGACATATCCACCACGTCATTGCTGAGTTACGAAGCGATCCCCTGCAGGCAGATAAAAGACTTTATTCTATAAACTTACATCGTCGCGCTCCTGGCCGCGCGGGGCCAGTTACTTTTGTCGCCACAAAAGTAACCAAAAAGGCTTGCAGCAGAGAGGCTTCTTTGCGCACAACCTGACCCACAGCCCTCGGCGCGGCCTTCACCCTGCAAAACGAACAGAACCACGGGCTGCAATTATTTTGCCCCGATTCGCACGCAATGCCTCCGCTTCTGCAAAAACTTGCTATGCCCCTGCAGCCGCACCGCCCAGCATCGTTCTGTTCGTTTTCACCCGAAGCTGATCTGCTGCGAAAAACCACATTTTTTATCTTGTCATGGGTAGGTTCTCGAAGCATGGTGGGCAGGCCTCTGCGCGCGAGTCTTCGACGGGCTCAGACTGACAGGCCCCTTTTGTCATTTCTCCTTCAGAGGTAACCGGATTTAAATACTCACATTGAGATGTTTTTTATTATCCTTTCTTCACCACCTTCTTTCCCTTATTCGCTTTCATTTTTAAATTCAGCATCTCTACCAAAACAGAGAACGCCATGGCGAAATAGATGTAGCCTTTAGGGATATGCTGTTCAAAAGCTTCGGCCAAAAGCGAAACGCCAATCAGCAGCAGGAATGACAGGGCCAGCATTTTTACAGTAGGGTGCTTGTTTACAAATGAGGCTACCCCGTTTGATGCCCACATCATAATGCCTACGGCTATAACAACGGCCAGGATCATGATCTCCACGTGGCTGGCCATTCCTACGGCGGTGATCACCGAATCGAGCGAGAAGACGATGTCCAGCAGCATGATCTGGATGATTGTGCCCCAGAACGAATGCTTTTTTACTGCGCCTTCGTTTTCTTCTTCACCTTCAATTTTATGGTGGATCTCGGCAGTACTTTTATAGATCAGGAACAGGCCGCCGATGATCAGGATCAGGTCGCGGCCGGAGATAGCCAATTTTTCAACCCATTCCGGGCTGGTAATACCCAAAACCGAACTTAGGTTAAACAAGGGGGCGGTAAGCGTCATTACCCAGCTAATGGATAATAGCAGCAGGATACGGGTGATCATGGCCATGCCCAAACCAATCCGCCTGCCCTTGCTCTGCTGGGCGGCAGGCAATTTATCAGACAGGATGGAAATAAATATCACGTTATCGATCCCTAAAACGATCTCCAAAAGCGTAAGTGTGATCAGGGAAATCCAGGACTCGGCCTGGGTAAACATTTCAAAACTCATAGGTAGCAGGTATTTGTTTCTTCCCAAAAATAACAAAACCCCTGCCGTTACTGGCAGGGGCTGGTAAAAATCTGATTTTATTCCTTATTCAACGGTAACCGACTTGGCCAGGTTACGGGGCTGATCAACGTTACAGCTGCGCATTACAGCTATGTGATAAGCCAGTAACTGCAGCGGGATGGTTGCAACTAATGGTACAAACGCCTCATTGGTTTGCGGGATCTCTATCACATAATCGGCCATGCCTTTTACTTCGGTATCGCCTTCGGATACAATGGCAATGACGTGGCCTTTGCGGGCTTTTACTTCCTGTATATTACTGATCACCTTTTCGTACGATGAATGTTTAGTGGCGATGAACACTACAGGCATTTCGTCGTCAATTAAAGCGATAGGGCCATGTTTCATCTCGGCGGCGGGATAACCTTCGGCATGGATGTAGGAGATCTCCTTGAGCTTTAAAGCGCCTTCCAGGGCTACAGGGAATGAACTGCCCCTGCCCAGGAACAGGCAATTGGTCGAATCTTTAAACCGGGCTGCAATTTGCCGGATATGTTCGTTTGATTTCAGCGCCTCCTGTACCAGGTTCGGAATCTCGTTTAAGCCGGTTAAATATTCAACCATTTTGCTTTGGGTAATTTTACCCCGCTGCTGGGCTATGTAAAAAGCTATCAGCGTTAGCACGCTTACCTGGGCGGTGAAGGCTTTGGTGGATGCTACACCAATTTCGGGCCCGGCATGGGTATAAACGCCCGCATGCGTTAAACGCGGGATAGATGCGCCGACCACATTACAAATGCCGAAAATGGTAGCGCCTTTTTCTTTAGCCAGTTCAATGGCGGCCATGGTATCTGCTGTTTCGCCCGATTGGGAAATGGCTATCACCAGGTCTTTTTCGGTAATGATTGGGTTGCGGTACCTGAACTCGGAGGCATATTCAACTTCTACCGGCACGCGCGCGTATTCTTCAATCAAATATTCGCCTACCAAACCTGCGTGCCAGGAGGTGCCGCAGGCTACGATAATGATCCTGTCGACGTTTTTGAGCTTCTCGGTGTATTCTTTTATACCACCCAACTGAACTTTGCCCTGCTGAGGGTAAATACGGCCTCTCAGGCAATCGCGGATGGAACGGGGCTGCTCATAGATCTCCTTCATCATGAAATGATCGTAGCCGCCTTTCTCCAGCATTTCCAGCTTTAAGTCCAGTTCCTGGATATAGGGAGTTTGTACCGAATTGTCTATGTTTTTTACCAGCAGGTTTTCACGGTGTACATAGGCAATTTCGTTATCATTCAGATAGATCACATTTTTAGTGTACTCCACAATAGGTGTAGCGTCTGAAGCTATGAAGTATTCGCCTTTGCCTACGCCAATTACCATGGGGCTGCCTTTACGGGCTGCAATAAGCAGATCGGGCTCATCGGCACTCATGATCACAATGGCATATGCGCCTATTACTTTGTTTAATGCCACGCGCACGGCGTCTTTCAAATCAAGGCCGGTTGCTTTTTGGATATCCTCAATCAGGTGTATTAAAACTTCGGTATCTGTATCGCTTTTAAAAACATGGCCTTTTGCCGCAAGGGTTTCCTTGATCACGCCATAGTTTTCAATAATACCGTTGTGGATAATGGTAAGCCTCCTGTCGCCCGATGAATGGGGGTGCGAGTTACGGTCGCTCGGTTCGCCGTGGGTGGCCCAGCGGGTATGGCCCATTCCAATTGTCCCCTTCAGGTCAATCCCCTTCACAAAATTTTCAAGGTCCTCAACCTTGCCGGCCTTTTTATAAACTTTAAGGTCATGATCAAGCAGGGCAACACCGGCACTGTCATAGCCCCGGTATTCGAGCCTGTGAAGCCCTTTTATAACGATGGGATAAGCATCCCTGAATCCTATATAACCAACAATTCCGCACATAAAATAATCAAGTATAAATGTTAAACGCCGCAAAATAAACAGCTATATAACACATATCTGCAATAATTATTTTGATTTTTTTCGAAAATGAGGAAGTTTTAAAATACTTAAAAAAGTATTTTAAAAAGTGTATTTGCCTTAAACAAAAAAATCCCCTAAGCGGGGATTCTTTTGTTTATTGAGAGATATCTTACTTGCGAACCTTGGTATAAATGATGTTCATGCGGATGCTGTAACCCGGGGTTGACTTATCACTCCCTACTATCACCGTACGGGCTGCCGTTTGTGTTGACGGTGCCACGTCAATACCAGTTGTGGTGTTAATAAGTGTAGTATCAACCGGGGCAATGTAGGTACCGTAATCAACTGTTTTTTTACGGATCAGGTCCTGAACAAAAGCCGTAACCAGGAAGTGGTATTCTTTTTTGGTACGGTCATACCTGCCGCCAAATAAACTTGTTTGCGAACGCGGGTCACTTGCCGAGGCATCCTGTATCAGTGCCCGTTGTTTGGCTATATCCAGCTTGTACATGGTAAGCTTAGGTAAAGGCGCATAAGGTACACCTGAACCGGCACGTGGTGTTATTACAATTTCGGCACGGTTTAATACTATCGATGAGTCAACAAGCTTGTCGAGGCCCGGGAAACTAAGCTTAGCCCTTAAGCCTGCAAGCCCCTGGAGGTAAACCGTATTTTGCGATGTTGTTGTATTATTTAGTGCTGCCTGGATAGTAGTACTGTAGGTATGCGTAATTTCGGCAGCACGGTTAAAGAACGGCAGGGCTACCGATGCCGTATCAATGGTGCTTGATGTTGTACTGGTGGAGGCTGTAACAACCTTATAAAACACATCAATGTGTGATGATGCGAGATTAAGCTGGATAATACCGCCCGCATCGCTGGCCTGTGTCTTGTCTAATGAAAGGTAAAGGCCTTTTATGGTACTTTGAAAAGTTGTTGGTGATGCAAGTACAGCACCGCTTGCATTAAACAGGTTGTTATAGATAAAGGCTTTACTAAGCGGCACACGTAACTGAGGTGCTACGCGCTGAACGGTATCTAATGTATCGGTACGGATGCGGGCTATGGTGATGCTATCGTGCGTACGGGCTGTGAAGGTCTTAGAGCCAAGCAAAGTGCCCAGATCGGCATCCCAGTGGTTATTACTGTAGTAGGTTTTGCTTTCTACCTTTTGTTGAAGCTGATACACGTTTATTTTATAGCGTGAAGCCAGCGAATCGCCATAAAAACCGTCAGAATATCTAAGCACAAGTACAGCCGAGTCAATTGTCAGAGTGCCTGCAGGAACAGTGTAAGCGGCGCCATTAGGCAGGTTAACACCTAAAGCAACAATACTTTTTGTTGTGCCGAATACAGGATCGGTAAAGTTGGCAAGTGGTGTCCGGGTTTGACCCGAGGTAGCCACAGTATCATCAACAACAGTGTTAATAACGATGTTAGTATCAACTATCAGGTTGCCATTGATCTCGTTTTGATCATTGACGCCCAAACCAATACCATCCTGGCGTTTACAACTGTTCAAAATAAAAAGACTTATTAACAGGGTCAATAAGTCTAATCGGAAAAATTTCATATATAATATTAAGTCTTATGCAACATCCACCAATTCGTCGTTGGTAATTTCGTCGTAAAAATTGTAATAATTTTCGAAATCTGCGGTAGAATCAAATTCTAAAACCGATTTATTGCTGTTTTTAACATTATTTAACACATCTGCATCAATATCAGGGCTGCCCAAAACGATACCGTCTGAGTAGTGGATTGCACCGGCATACAAGGCCGAATTGGTGCCGCCTTTGTACGGCTCCACATGCTGCTCGTTCATATTGCTCATGATGGCTTTTGTAGCAAAATCATTGTGCAATTGCTCTTTAAAATCATTTTCATAAATAGAGTAAATGATTTTTGAGTGCTTAAATGTAGGATCGTCTTTGTAGGTTGTTTTCAGATAAGCAGGCACAAGCGCGCTCATCCAGCCGTGACAATGGATCACATCCGGTGCCCAGCCTAATTTCTTAACAGTTTCCAATGCACCTTTGCAAAAGAAAATCATACGCTCGTCATTGTCGGCATAAAACTTACCATCTTTGTCTGCAAATACATGCTTACGCTGAAAATATTCTTCATTATCCAAAAAATACACCTGCATACGCGCCGCCGGGATAGATGCTACTTTGATGATCAGCGGGTTATCATTATCGTCGATAATAATATTCATACCCGACAACCTGATCACTTCATGAAGCCTGTTCCTGCGCTCATTGATATTGCCGAAACGCGGCATAAGGATACGGATCTCGTAACCTTTCTCCTGCATGGCCTGCGGAAGTTGGCGTGTTATTTCAGCAATTTTTGTGAGTTCAAGGAAAGGGGACATTTCATGAGTTATAAACAAAAGCTTAGATTTACCCATCACTAAATCAGTATTTAAAATGTAAAGAAGTCAAAAAATTTGAGTTTGCAAATATAACTATTATTATATAAACTGCCAACGAATTATGCAAGTAACTTTTGGTTATTTTTAATCAATTGTACACCTTTGCCAAATTTTGTAACACCTATTACGTTGAAAATATTCAGCACTAAAAATGAGATAACCGATTATTTTAACCGTAAGCCGGTAAAAGTAATTGGCTTTGTACCAACCATGGGCGCATTGCATAAAGGGCACCTGGGTTTAATTGAACTGGCAAAGCAGCAAAGCACGCAGGTTGTTTGCAGCATTTTTGTAAACCCCACCCAGTTTAACGACCCTAAGGACCTTGAAAAATACCCCCGCCCTATTACTGACGATATCCGCCGCCTTGAGGAAGTTAACTGCGATATTTTGTTTAATCCGCAGGTTACCGAGATGTATGCTGATAATGAAAAATGGCATTTTGACATGGGCGATTTGGAATACCTGCTGGAAGGAAAATTCAGGCCGGGGCATTATCAGGGAGTTACTCAGGTAGTAAATAAGCTGTTCAATATTGTGAAGCCCGATATCGCTTTTTTTGGGCAGAAGGATTATCAGCAGTTTATGGTGATCAGTAAAATGGTTGAGGTGCTGGAGATGCCCGTTAAGCTGGTGATGTGCCCGATTGAGCGTGAGCCCGATGGCCTGGCCATGAGCTCAAGGAATATCCACCTGACCCCGTATGACAGGGAACACTCGCTCATTCTCTCCAAAGCACTTAACTGGACTAAGGAAAACTTCGATATCAACAAAATTGACACCCTGCAGCAGCAGGCAGCCCAAATGATCAGCAACGAACCCGGCGTTGAGCTGGAGTATTTTGAAATAGCCGATGGCAAAACACTGCATCATGCCACCCCAGCATCCGAAACTATTGTTGCCCTTGTTGCAGCACGCGTAGGTAAAACAAGATTGATTGATAATGTGTTGATTTCTTAGTCAATAGCCCATAGTCGATAGTCCATGGACGCTTCAGTAGACTGGTTATCCGGCCGATGAAAAATCTTTTACAATCTATGGACTATCGACTATGGACTATCGACTAAATTTATTCCTAACTTTGCGCCATGATAATTGAAATATTAAAGTCCAAAATTCACCGGGTTAAGGTAACGCAGGCGGAGTTGAATTATGTGGGCAGTATCACTATTGATGAAGACCTGATTGAGGCTGCAAATATCATCCCCAACGAAAAGGTTCAGATAGTGAACAATAATAACGGCGCCCGCTTTGAAACCTATGTTATCAAAGGCGAACGCGGAACAGGCACTGTATGCCTTAACGGCGCTACCGCCCGCCTGGCACAGGTTGGCGATATCGTGATCATTATGTCATACGCCTACATGGAGGTTGAAGAAGCCCGCAATTATGAGCCAATTTTGATATTTCCCGATTCAGATAATAAATTGATTAAGTAAATTAGCGGCGCCTAAGCCGCAATTTATGAAACCGCTTTTTACAATCACCCTTTTTCTTCTTATTGCAACCGGGGCCTATGCCCAGCGCCAAAACGTTTACTTTATAAAAAATAACGGTAAGTATGTTGGTATACGTGATAGTGCCGACTATATCCGTGTGGTGCGTGAGCCAGACTCGGCTTCAACGCTATATAATGTTTTTGAATTTTATCCCAGCGGTTCTCAAAAACTCATCGGAAAATCTGTAAAGATCGATCCGCCGCAATTTGAAGGGCAATGTGTTACCTACTATGCTAATGGCAAAAGGCAATCCGTTATCAGTTATAAAAACGGAGTAAAGGCAGGTGAGGATATGGAATTTTATCCTAATGGCAGGTTATACGCGCAGTTGTCGTATCCCGAAGATAATAAAGACCGTACAGCCGATAGGTCTGGCAATTACCTCATTATAGCCAATAAAGATTCATTGGGAAACGACCAGGTTTCTGAAGGTAATGGCTACTTTAAAGGTTACGATAACAAATTTGGTTATGTTGAAGAAGAAGGCCCTGTAAAAGGCGGTAAACGCGATGGACAGTGGAAAGGTGATTTTCAAGACTTCAAAACTACTTTTACCGAAATTTATGATAACGGGGTGTTGATATCAGGCATAGCTACAACTAAAGAGGGAAAAGTTAATACTTACCTGAAATCTCGTGGGGTACCTCCGCAATTTAAAGGCGGACTTGAGCGGTTCGGCAGGTTTTTATCAAATAATATCAAATATCCCGATGATGCCCTGCGTAAGGGTATTGAAGGTACTGTGGTACTTTCTTTCGTTGTGGAAAAGGATGGAACATTAACAGATATTAAAGTGAGTAAATCTGTTGCTCCCATTATTGATGATGAAGCTGTGCGGGTGCTCAATAACTCGCCAAAATGGGTTCCGGGAACACAATTTGGCGTTCCGGTTAAAGTTAGATACAGCGTTCCGGTTTCTTTTGCGATAGGCAGGTAAGCTTAATTAGCCGGGTACGATCCAATTCCTAATGATACTTTCAGGCTGGCATCAGTTGCCGTAGCTTTACGCAGGCGGTAAACCATCCGGATGCGCACGCTTGGCTGGCGCACCAGTTCGTCTAAAAAGTGTGAGTTGTCAATGTCAAGTACTATGCTGTTGCCGGCGTTGGGTTGGATATCTTTACGTATGGCCACCATTACCTCTTCACTGCCATCGTTTTTGGCCATGTAAACCCTTAATGACGCTATATTGCCAATGTTATAATCTGACGGATCGCTCGACTGCAGTTTGGCTGATATGATGCGCACCTCGCTTATCCTGCTGGCATTGTTGCCATCTTTAGTAAAATCCTGGTCAAAGCTATTGCCCGTGCTTACTGCGGTTTGAGGTTCATCAACTTTGGCCGACGCCGGGATAACCATAGTAGCGGTATACGGGAATGTTGATTTAACAACTGATTGCAGCATAGCACAGCTGCCCCAAAATAAAATAGCCGCAAGCAACGGAAAAACAGACTTCTTTATCATAGTCCTTAAATATAACGTATTTGCGCCCTGGCGCAATTACAGGTTCAATTGGAAATTACAGGCCGGGCTGTAAGTAAATATAGTGAGATTTTACGGAAATAGTAAGCCTATTGTTTTAAGAAAATGTGCTCCGAAACTTAAAAAAGGCCCGGTGTTATGGCGACAATATTAAATCTGAAAAAAAACATGAATGGTGTTTGTTAAAACTCTATCTTTGCACCCCGACGCTGAAGTCGGGATTTCTTGGCTTTCAGCGCATAGGAAAAACCGTTTAAAGGCTTAACAGCCTTTGACTTTTGACTTAGAACTTTTGACTTAAAAAAAGCCCTATGCCCAAAGACACCTCCATCAAATCCGTTCTGATCATTGGCTCCGGCCCAATCATTATCGGCCAGGCTTGCGAATTTGATTATTCCGGCTCACAAGCCGCTCTCTCGTTAAAAGAAGAAGGCATCTCCGTTTCTATTATTAACAGCAATCCGGCAACTATCATGACGGATAAAGTTATCAGCGATCATGTTTACCTTCTGCCGCTCACCTGCGAAAGCATTGAGAAAATTTTAACCGAACAGCAGATAGACGCTGTGCTGCCTACCATGGGCGGTCAAACCGCGTTGAACCTTTGTATCGAAGCGTCTGAACGCGGCATTTGGGAAAAATATGGCGTTAAAGTTATCGGTGTAGATATTGCCGCCATTGAAAAAACCGAAAACCGTGAGGCTTTCCGCCAGCTGATGGTTGACATCGGCGTAGGGGTTGCCAAATCAAAAATCGCCAACTCTTTCCTTGAAGGTAAAGAAGGCGCGCAGGAAATTGGCTTCCCGCTGGTTATTCGCCCAAGCTACACACTGGGTGGTAAAGGTGCAGGTTTTGTTCACAGAAAGGAAGATTTTGATGCCGCCCTTAACCGTGGCTTACAGGCTTCACCAACCCACGAGGTATTGGTTGAGCAGGCTGTGTTAGGCTGGAAAGAATACGAATTGGAGTTGCTGCGCGATAGCAACGATAACGTAATCATTATCTGCTCTATCGAGAACTTTGATCCGATGGGTATCCACACCGGCGACTCGATCACTGTAGCCCCGGCCATGACCCTGAGCGACCGCTGCTACCAGGAAATGCGTAACCAGGCTATCAAAATGATGCGCGCCATCGGTAACTTTGCCGGCGGTTGTAACGTGCAGTTTTCGGTAAACCCTGCAGATGAAGCGATCATCGCTATCGAGATCAACCCACGTGTGTCACGCTCTTCAGCCCTTGCATCAAAAGCTACCGGTTATCCAATTGCTAAAATTGCTGCCAAGCTGGCCATAGGTTATAATCTTGATGAAATTGAAAACCAGATCACCAAAACAACCTCGGCTTATTTTGAGCCTACTTTGGATTATGTGATCGTTAAAATACCTCGCTGGAACTTTGATAAATTCAAAGGCGCTAATAAAGAACTTGGCCTGCAGATGAAATCGGTAGGTGAGGTGATGGGCATTGGCCGCAGCTTTACAGAAGCCTTGCAGAAAGCCTGCCAAAGCCTCGAGATCGGTCGTGCCGGTTTAGGTGCCGATGGCCGCCAGAGCCGTAACCTCGAAGAGATCATGGCCAGCCTTGAGTACCCGAGCTGGGACAGGTTGTTCCACATCTATGATGCCCTGAGCCTTGGTGTGCCAATCGAATCGGTACGTAAAGTAACCAAGATCGACCGCTGGTTCCTGAACCAGATCCAGGAGCTGGTTAACCTGGAAACAGAGCTTCGCCGTTATTCATTGAACAACGTTCCTGAGGAGTTTCTGTATACGCTAAAACAAAAAGGTTTCTCTGATGTGCAGATAGCACACATTTTAGGTAACGTAACCGAGGAAGATGTTTACCAGCGCCGCAAAGCCCTGGGCATGCACCGCGTTTACAAAATGGTTGATACCTGCGCTGCCGAGTTCCCTGCTAAAACTCCATACTACTATTCGAGCTACGAAGGCGAAAATGAGTCGGTAGCATCTGACAGGAAAAAGATCATTGTATTAGGCTCAGGCCCTAACCGTATAGGCCAGGGTATCGAGTTCGACTACAGTTGTGTTCACGGTTTACTTGCTGCTAAAGAAGCAGGCTTTGAAGCCATCATGGTTAACTGTAACCCTGAAACAGTATCAACCGACTTTAACATGGCCGATAAGCTGTACTTTGAGCCGGTTTACTGGGAGCATGTACGCGAGATCATCGAGCTTGAAAAACCTTATGGGGTAATTGTTCAGCTGGGTGGCCAAACTGCGCTTAAAATGGCCGAGAAAATGCACGAGCACGGCATCCGGATCATTGGTACATCATTCAATGATATGGATATTGCCGAAGACCGCGGCCGTTTCTCCGACCTGCTGAAAGATCTTGACATCCCATACCCTAAATACGGTGTAGCCGAAAGTGCGGAAGAAGCGCTTGAAGTTGCCCACAAGGTTGGTTACCCGGTACTTGTACGCCCAAGCTACGTATTAGGCGGCCAGGGTATGAGCATTGTGATCAATGACGAAGACCTGGAGAAAGCTGTGGTAAGCCTGCTGCGCAACCTGCCGGGCAACCGCGTGCTGATCGACCACTTCCTTGACCGTGCCGCCGAGGCCGAATCTGACTCGATCAGCGATGGTGAGGATGTACACATTGTTGGGATCATGGAACACATTGAGCCTGCGGGGATCCATTCGGGCGATTCATTCGCTGTATTGCCTCCGTTTGATCTGTCGGACAATGTAATCCACCAGATAGAAGAATATACCAAAAAGATAGCTAAAGCGCTTAACGTACGCGGTTTGCTTAACATACAATTCGCGGTTAAGGATGATAAGGTGTATGTAATTGAGGCCAACCCGCGTGCTTCACGTACCGTGCCTTTCATCGCCAAAGCTTATGATGTGCCATACATCAACATAGCCACAAAAGTTATGCTTGAGGCCAATAAGCTGAGCGACTTTACCATCGAACGCAAGCTTTGGGGTTATGCCATCAAAGAACCGGTGTTCTCGTTTGATAAGTTCCCTGAAGTTACCAAGGAGCTTGGACCTGAAATGAAATCAACAGGTGAGGCTATCCGCTTTATCCCTAACCTGCAGGACCCATACTTCAGACACCTGTACAAAGAGAAATCGATGTATTTGAGTAAATAATTAAAACATTAAATTGCAGCCTTTGTAGTTTAATTGCTAATAACGTGAACCTGCAACCCTAATTGCAGGTTCACTATTGTTGTATTTAGTTGCTATAGATTGAAAGTTAATACGGCTAATGGTCAGGAAATCAACCTGAAGAGTGTTGATCCTGAAGATATGGATGGTGTTTTAATGAAAATTGAAAAATCATTTAACATCAGTTTAAACGATACATCGGTAAACGATGTGCAAAACTTTGGTAAACTTTGCGACGTTGTTGTTGAAAAAGTAAAAAAAACAAATGATGGCTGTACTACACAGCAGGCGTTTTACAAACTCCGTAATGCCATCAATGCATCGTCGGGGTATGATAAGGATATCATAAAGCCCCAAACCAAACTCGCTGATCTTTTTCCGCGCGATAGCCGTATTGAGGCTGTGGCCGCCATTGAAGAAGAAATGGGTTTCCAGATCCGTTTGCTTCAGCCGAAGCAGTGGATAATTAACCTGTTTTCCATGGTATTGGTGGTTAGCTTTGTTTTGGCCTTTTATTACCTGGCCATAGGTATTGCCGGTATGGTAATAGCCGGGATAGGTTTAAGGCTGGCCGGACGTTTTGGCAAAGAGATGCATGTGAAAACTATCGGCGACCTGGCCGAAAAAATTGCCCGTGAACATTATATGAAATGCAAACGCGAAGCATCTGCAGTAAACAAAAACGAGGTTTCTGAAAAGTTAAGGCGGCTCATTGTAACAAACGGGTAGGTATTTATCCCGCTTGAATAGCTTTATTTATCTACCATTAATCCTTTTACTTCAAAGCTGACCTTTCGGCCGGGGTTGGCATTTACCTTATGCTGTTTTTTGCCGCTAACCGTATCGCCGGCCATATGCTGCAGGTCATCGGCAATAAATTGTTTAGCTGCTATTCCCGAAATGATTACCGTACGGCCCGCCAATTGCCTGGGGAGGTTTATCCCTGCATTGGTAAAATGGGCTGTTATAACCCGGTTGTTACCCGCATCCATTTCAAACCAGCCACCTTTTTCTTTGGTTACTTTAATAACCCTGCCGCTAACGGCCGTAGTGATCCGCGTTTTTTTTTCCATAAAAGCTTCCAGTTTAGAGGCGGGCATTAAGGCTATTGTGTCGGGCTTTTCGCCAAATATCATTCCGTGGGGCAGCGGCACGTGTTTTTGTGCAATAACTGTATTGGCTATCAAAATGGATATGAACAGCGTTATGAGTTTCATAGTAAATTAATAACAGGCATACACCAAAAATGTTGCCGGGATTTGATGGTTTTGCCCCCGTATAAAAACAGTTAATCGTTTTTATTTGCGTTTGCAGGGCGGCGGAGCCTTTTGGTAAGTAATAAGTATGTTAATATTTGTTAAAATGTTACTTTAAAGTAATTTGCTACGTATTGATAAGTTAATTTTGCTTACTTACTACATATAACTTTTAAACTAACTCGTGAAAAAAAGCTTTACCAAAACAATTTTATTTGCCGCGTTTTTATTTGCCGTTGCTTTGGCCGGCACAAGCTGTGGTAAAAAAGGAAACGTTACGCCTGTAACCGTGCCTGATTTAACCACAATGGATGTGGTTACTACCGAAAGTGGAACCATAGCCTATACAGGCGGTTTATTTAATGGATCGACTGACGTAAGCCTGAGCAGCTACGGTATTTGTTACAGCGCCACCAATCAAACTCCTACTACTGCCGATAAGAAAACCACCGATACGGTAATTCTGTACGCTTATACTACAAAACTTACCGGTTTAAGCCCTAAAACAACTTATTATGCACGCGCATATGCTGTAAACAGCGCGGGTACTGGCTACGGTAAAGTGGTACAGTTTACCACCGGCGATGGTACAACATCCACTGGTGGCACAGTTAGCACATTGGCGGGTAATACCGCGGCCGACTTTGTTGACGGTTTGGGCGGCGCCGCTCTTTTTAACAGCCCGCAGGGGATAGCTGTAGGTACCGACGGCAATATTTATGTAGCCGATTCATTTAACAGTGCTATACGCAAGGTTACAACGGCAGGAGATGTTACTACACTTTCGGGCAATGGTAGCATTGGCTATGTTGACGGCCCCATAGCCGCCGCGCAGTTTTATGCTCCGCAAAGTTTGGTTACTGATGCAACGGGCAATATTTATGTAGCCGATTACGGCAATAATAATATCCGCAAAATTACCCCGGCCGGTGTGGTAAGCACTTTTGCAGGCAGCGGCGATGCCGGATATGCCGATGGAACAGGTACCAAAGCAACGTTTAACAGTCCGCGCGGGTTAGCAATTGATGGCTCCGGAAATATTTTTGTGGCCGATCTGGGCAATAACCTGATCCGCAAAATAACCCCGGCTGGTGTTGTTACCACATTTGCAGGCAGCAGGGGGGCAAGTTACCTGGATAATGCAACCGCAACCAGCGCTACTTTCAATAAGCCCAACGGCATAGCTATTGATGCCAATAATAATATATATGTAGCCGAAACGCTTAATCATGCCATTCGTAAAATAACCCCGGCGGGTGTTGTTACTACTTTTGTTGGCGGTAATAAACGGACCGGAGTTGTTGGCAACCCGTCGGCCATTGCGTTTGATAAAAGCTGGAATCTCTTCATAGCCGATCAGAATGGCAGGATCCTGGAGATTACCAAGGATAAAGTATTAAAAGTAATTGCCGGTAACGGAACAAGCAGTTTTGCGGAAGGTGTTGGCACTGCAGGGATCTTTAACTCGCCGCAGGGTATTGCAGTTGATGCCGGCAACAATGTTTACGTAGCCGACTATTATAACAACCGTATCCGTAAGATTGTGCTGCAATAAGATTTAATTGTTTAGATATTTTTTCAGCGCCATGGCATTTTATGTTATGGCGCTGTTTTTTGAAGGGGTATTCAGGAAGTAGCAAGCTTTATTTTTACCATAGGACGGTTTCGTCCTTACCATGACTTAAAATACGGTAAGTTACCCATGACAACTTAAAAAGGTAACGGGCTTCATTAGTATTTGACTTACATCGTCGCGCTCTTGGCCGCGCGGGGCCAGTTACTTTTGTCGCCACAAAAGTAACCAAAAAGGCTTGCAGCAGAGAGGCTTCTTTGCGCACAACCTGGCCCCATAGCCCTCGGCGCGGCCTTCACCCTGCAAAACGAACAGAACCACGAGCTGCAATTATTTTGCCCCGACTCGCACGCAATGCCTCCGCTTCTGCAAAAACTTGCTATGCCCCTGCAGCCGCACCGCCCAGCATCGTTCTGCTCGTTTTCACCCGAAGCTGATCTGCTGCGAAAAACCACATTTTTTATCTTGTCATGGGTAGGCTCTCGAAGCATGGTGGGCAGGCCTCTGCACACGAGTCTTCGACGGGCTCAGACTGACAAGCCCTCTTTGTCATCTAACCTTCAGAGGCCGCCGGTTTTAAACACTTAACAACGAGGTTGGCGGCAATGTCACTCCCTAATTCTTTTTAAAATCATACGCGCCCCGCTCTACAAAATCAGCCACTTTTACGCGTACTCCCGTAACCTCGCCGTTTTGTACCATGAACGGAAATACAGCTTTCCCCAGGGTAGGATCAGAAAAAGTTACATAAAAGCGGTTACCGCCCAGTGGTTTTAGCAAGGCATACATTTTAGGATGATGCTCAAAGCGCATTTCGAGATTGTTGCCCTCGCCCTGGGTAACCTCCATGCTGCCATAAAAATCGTTGCTGTATTTGCCAATGTATTTGTTTGGCAGCAACATTGGTTTGGGGTTTAACAGTACAGAATCCCTCAGCTTTTTATCTTCGGCCTGTTCGGTTGCGATATTAGCTTTGTATTGTTTTAAATAACCCTCGCTGTAGTTGCGGAAAGGTTGTTTGAAGTAAGCATCTAAAATATCCCAGCGCAGGGCCTCAAACAACAGGTTCTGATCAGTATTGGTTAATATGATGATACCCAGGTTATCCTGCGGCGAAAGCGTTACTGACGACAAATAGCCGTTAACCCCGCCATCATGCATCACCAGCCTGTGGCCCGAGTAATCCTGGATAAACCAGCCTAAACCATACAGCTCAAAGTTATTTTCGCCGTTCATATGATGGACACTGCTCACAATATCCTGCGGCACACGTGTTGCCTGGATGGCTGAGGAAGGGATCACCTGGCGCTGCCCAACCTTACCATCGTTCAGTAAAGCAAGTGCCCATTTGCTCATATCATTTACCGACGAACTGATAGCCCCGGCAGGCGCCAGGCCATCTATCTGGCAATAAGGGATTGGGGTAAGCCTGCCGTCGACAATAGTATGCGGCACCGTGCGGTTTAAGGATGTCGGTAAATCCTTGCTTAGGGCCAAAGTATTGCCCATGCCCAGTGGTGCAAAAATGGCTTCCTTTAAGTAAGCTTCCCATGAGTGTCCGTTGGTAACCTTCGGAATGATCTCGCCGGCCGTTAAAAATGCGGCGTTGGTATATCCCCAGCGTGTACGGAACGGATAAGTTGCTTTAAGCTTGCCCAAACGCTGAATTACCTCCTGGCGGGTAAGGTTGGTATTGTAAAAAGTAAAATCGCCCTGGAAGGTTCGGAAGCCGAGGCGGTGGCAAAGGAGGTCGCGCACTATTACCTGGTCGCTTGCGTTTTTGTCTTCCAGCTTAAATTCCGGTATGTATTTGGTTACCTTGTCATCTAACGACAGTTTTTTGTTTGCCTCCAGCATAGCAAGCGCAGTTGCCGTGAAAGCTTTGGTATTGCTGCCTATCATGAACAAGGTGTTTTCATCTACCTTGTTCATGAGGCCAAGCTCTTTAATGCCATAACCTTTCATCAGCACAACTTTGTTATCTTTCACAATACAAACAGCTATGCCGGGCACGCGCCAGTTGGTTAAGGCCTTGCTGATATAGAGGTCTAAACTGTCTTTAATGAACTTGCTCCTGTCGGCTCGCTGGGCGTTTACCGATGTGAAAAATAACATGCAGGCAGCGAGCAATAGAGGTATTTTTTTCATTACAGAGGGCTTTAGATTTCTTTATTGTGCTAATTTAACGCAAAATTTACAGTGACGTTATTTAATAAATAAAAATATCGCCGCTCTATTAATTCAAACTAAATGTATATGAAATTTTACCGTTCGGGATTTTTTTTCCTTACTACGCTATTGTTAATCTTACTGCAAAATACGGCCCGGGCGCAACGGACCGCCGTTAACTGGACAAAAGACGGCTATCAGTATTACCGCATAACCGGCGGGCAAATTATCATGATTGATGCCCGTGATACCTCAAAAAAAACTGTTTTTATCACCAAAGAAGAATTGACGCCTGCAGGCAAAGCGCCTATCAGTGTAAAAAGGTTTGCGGTGAGCGATGATAACAAAAAAGTCCTTATCAATACCAATACCAAAAAAGTATGGCGCTATGACACCCGTGGCGACTACTGGGTGTATGATTCTAATACCAAAAAGCTTTGGCAGTTGGGTAAAAGCCTGCCGGCTTCATCACTGATGTTCGCCAAATTTTCGCCCGATGGCAGTAAAGCTGCTTACGTAAGCGGGCATAACATTTACATGGAAGATTTGGCCGATGGTTCGTTAAAACAATTAACTACTGACGGTACCCAAACGCTTATCAACGGTACTTTTGACTGGGCTTATGAGGAAGAGTTTGGCTGCCGCGATGGTTTCCGCTGGTCGCCGGATAGTAAATCAATAGCGTACTGGCAATTAGACGCCAGCAAGATCAAAACCTATTTGATGCTGAACACTACTGATTCGGTTTATCCTTATGTTGTGCCGGTTGAGTACCCTGTTGCGGGCGAAGATCCAAGCTCATGCAAAGTGGGCGTTGTTAATACCGTTACCGGTAAAACCACGTGGATCAATGTGCCCGGCGATGCCGTACAGCATTACATCCCTAATATGGAATGGGCCGATAACTCGAGCGAAGTTATTCTTGAACAACTGAACCGTGCGCAAAATGAAAGCCGGGTATTTATAGGCAACGTGTCAAACGGTACCACCCGTGTGATCCGCGAAGAGCATAATGATTCATGGATTGACGTTAAAGCGCGTGTGGCCGGCGGCGACCCGGTAGGCTGGGGCTGGATTGAAAAAGGCAAAAGTTTTTTATGGCTGAGCGAAAAGGACGGCTGGCGCCATTTGTATAAAATAACCCGCGAAGGCAAAGAAAGCCTGATCACTAAAGGCAACTATGATGTGATTGGTATCGACATGATCGACGAAGCTCTGGGTTATGTATACTTCATTGCTTCGCCGGATAATGCTACACAGAAATATCTTTACAAAATAAAATTAAGCGGCGGCACGGCCGAGCGTGTTTCGCCTGCTGGTGAGCCAGGAACGCATAGCTATGATATTTCGCCTAACGGCAAGGTTGCGCTGCACAATTTCAGCAACAGCTATACCCACCCGCAAAGCGAGGTGATCAGTTTGCCAGCTCATAAGCATATTGGCGGTACTGTAATAACGGTTGATAAAAACGCTAAAAATAAACCCGAGTTTTTCAAAGTAAAAACTGTTGATGGCATTGAAATGGACGGCTGGATGGTAAAACCAACCAATTTCGACCCGAATAAAAAATACCCGGTACTGTTTACCGTTTATGGCGAACCGGCTGGGCAAACCGTAACAGATACCTGGGGTACTGGCCGTAACAGGCTGTATGAAGGCAGCATGGCAGATGACGGGTATATTTACATGTCGGTTGAAGGTCGTGGTGCGCCTGCCCCTAAAGGCACAGCCTGGCGCAAGGCTATTTACAAGAACATAGGTATTATCAACATCCGCGACCAGGCTATGGCAGCCAGAGAGATCATTAAATGGCCATTTGTCGACTCAACCCGTATAGCAGTACACGGCTGGAGCGGCGGCGGTTCATCTACCCTTAACCTGATGTTTCAGTATGGAGATATTTATAAAACAGGGATAGCAGTAGCAGCAGTAGGCAACCAGCTTACTTATGATAACATTTACCAGGAGCGCTACATGGGCGTACCAAGCGATGATGCCGGCCGTGCAGTGTTTATCAAAGGTTCGCCGGTTACTTATGCTAAGAATTTGAAAGGCAACTTGCTTTACATTCATGGTACGGGCGATGATAATGTGCATTACAAAAATGCCGAGTTGCTGATTGATGAACTGGTGAAATACAACAGGCAGTTCCAGCTGATGTCATACCCTAACCGTACGCATTCGATATCGGAAGGCGAAGGTACAACACAGCATTTGCGCACGTTGTTTACACAGTATTTGAAAGCTAAATGCCCTCCTGGAGGAAGATAAATATATTAACAGGCAAAGCCCTCATATAGTTCATTATATGAGGGCTTTTGCTTTTGCCGGGAAAAAGAATATGCTGCTGTATCATTACGCTTTTTTTAGCGTAATCATTGATATGAAGCAAATTACGAATCCTGCAAAAGTGTTAGGCTTGTTAGCCATTGTTTTAGTAACGGCTTTTTGGGGCTGTCATAAAGAGACGGTAACAAACAGCGAGCTAAACATATCCGGAAAATGGATTGTTCCTGCTGCTTTTTCAAAACAAGGGACACAATATGAATACGATTTTAAAACCGACCACACATTTGAAGGCACGGTGACCAGTATCGACTCGGTTTCCAAAAAGCTTATCGGAACAGCGTCAAAACGGGTTGGAAAATATAAGATCCAAAATTCGGTATTAACCTTGTATGATATAACCGATTATCAAAACAAAAACAATGCTTTTGGCCCGGTTTCCGAACTGGCGGCGGTTAGCAACGTCATTGCGGTAACGGCCAACTACACTATGGTTTTAAATGCCGGAGGGAATGTACTTACGCTGACATATATATGCGGACCGGCCGACGATTGTACCGCGCCGCAGGGTGTGAACTATTTTAAGCAATAACCGATTTATAATTCTACGGGATATGAAAAATGCCAGTGACAAGTGTTACCGGCATTTTTTCTTTGGGATGTTTTAGTAAGTATCGGTAATTTAATAGTCTTCGGCATTTAAATGATCTATAAACGAGTCCCCGTTTTTTGAGGGTGATTTTAACGGCTCGGCATCAAAATCACTCTTGCGGCCAAGCATAGTGAAGTTTTCGGCCACAATTTCGGTAGTGTATTTTTTTATACCTTCCTTATCCTCAAATGAGCGGGTGCGGAGTTTGCCCTCGATGTAAACCAGCTTTCCTTTTGAAAGAAACCTGGCCGCTACTTCTGCCAGTCCGCGCCACATTACAATATTATGCCATTCGGTTTGTTCAACCTTGCGGCCATCTTTATTAAAAGTTTCGGAAGTAGCTAAAGGGAAACTCGTAACAGATACGCCACCTTCTAAATTCCGTACTTCAGGGTCTTTGCCTAAGTGACCAACGAGTATTACTTTGTTTATTCCAGACATGCCATAAATTAACGCAAAATTATTTTACAAATTAAAAATATTTTTTAATAATATAAAAATGATTTTTGGTAAAGCTAACTCCGGCAGGTTCTGAACGTTGATTTTAACCCAGTTTTCGTGCGTTTTGAGGGGTTGGTTTTCAATTTTTATCAGCCTTACAAAAAGCCGCTGATGTGTAAGGATGTGTTTATGCACCGGCGAAATTTCAGCAGCTTTAATATCATCACCAAAAACAGCTAAAACTTCGGGTTGTTTCAATAGCGTTGTCAGGGTTAAAAGTGAGCTTGTTTCTACCATAGGCAAATCAAACATATTGGCCCAGATGTCTTTATCGCCCCTTTTGTTCATCAAAACGGTATCGCCGTTGGTTACCAGGAAATAATTAAAAAAGCGCTCACGTACTTTTACAGTTTTTAATTTTACCGGGAGAGCGGCAACAGCATTGGTGTTAAAGGCCACGCAACCCATTCGGACAGGGCAAATACCACAGGCTGGATTTTTAGGTTTGCACAACATGGCACCAAACTCCATCATGGCCTGATTGTGCAGTCCCGGCATTTTCTTATTAAGAAAATCATTGGCAGCCTGTTGAAATGTTTTTTTACCCCCGGTTGAGTTGATTGGTTCATAGATACCCAGGTATCGCGCCAGTACACGATAAACGTTACCGTCTACCAC